>JASXSV010000017.1 GCA_030674915.1 Candidatus Endonucleibacter bathymodioli | reverse complement strand
CACGCCTCCAGATGGCACGCCTCCAGATGGCCCGCCTTCAGGTGATGACAAAGATAAGTCCGGAGGAGATACAAGTACATCAGACGGAGATGCAGATTTGTTAGACGACGACGTAGGCAGTGCGTCAAGGGCTAGCCATCGTGATCAATATATGAAAGGTAGCTATCGTTTTATGAACCAAAAAGAGCATAAACGATATTATGGGGGAAATGTAAAATCTGAAGATAATGCAAAAGAAAACATGGTCTTAATTTCGTTTAGAAATTCAGGTTCAGAGCCTGTAAGGGATGTTATATATGATTATAAGATGCCAGAAGGGGCTAAGATTATATCTGATAATTGCTCAAGTACTATAGGCGGTAATTCATCATGTTCATTTGTGATTAAATATGATTCAGACATCAGTGTAGAAAATATCAGAGTAAGAGCAGTTGCTCAGAATGGAGAAAGTGTTGATCTAGTTATACCTGTAAATACTTTAGATAAAGATACCAGCACTTCAAGTGACAAGACAGGTACTTTAGATAAAGATACCAGCACTTCAAGTGACAAGACTAGTGGTTGGAGGTAGAGATGGGGCTTTTAAGGTGAAGCATAATTACGGAGACTGTAGATTAGGTTGTGTATTTGCTTATCGGGATATAAGCACCATGAGCCAAAAGAACTATTAGCCTTCGTCAAAGATGCTGCCAAAAGCATGAAGACTGAGAAACACCTCAGTGATTTCAGCAGGATGTTCAAGAAAGTAACCGTTTAGGTGGCGTTAGGTGCGGAGAGTAATGACCGCCTAGGTTACGAAATGCACCAGCTCAGCGTTGGCTCAAACAGCCGTAAGGGTCATCCAAGTAAAACCGTTTATACAGACGACGGATCGATTGAAATATATGTTCCGCGTGGTCGAGACAGTTCCTTCGAACCACAGCTTGTTAAAAAGCAACAAGCTTGATTTACAGGAATGGACGATAAGATCCTCTTTATCTATGCCCAGGGCATGACCAGTCGCGAAAGCTGTACCGTTTTCAAAGAGCTTTATGATGCCGATGTATCGGCAAGCCTCATTCGCAAAGTGACGAACTCGGTCATGGAGAAAGTAGTGGTGTGGCAAGCTCGCCCTCTGGACCAGGTTTACCACATGTCTACTTAGACGACATCATGGTCAAAATTTGGCAGGACACGCAAGTCATAAATAAGGACATTTATTTGGCATTGGGCGTTAATACTGAAGGCCACAAAGAACTGTTGGCCATGTGGTTATGAGCGAGCGAGGGTGCGAAGTTCTGGCTAGCTATTCTGACGGAGCTTCAAGCCCGTGGCCTAGGGACTCTCTGATTGAAGTGGTTTGCAAGTCGATTGTCAGATTTGCGATAAAATTCTCTGACTTTCTCGCTTATTTCATCGTAATTTTCAATTCATTTTGTCGCTTTTGCCCATTTATCCGCTCTCTAGGCGGATTTAGGGCGCAATTATGCCGTCAACGCATTACGCAGGTATAAATTGGCCATCGCCATCAGGCTCATAACTTGCACCCTGTTTTTTTCCAAACCTCGGTAACGAACTTTACGGTAACCAAACTGACACTTGAGGATTCGGAACAGGTGCTCTACCCTGGCTCGTATTTTTGATTGCTGGCGATTACGTTTGCGCTGACTGCTACTTAGGTTGCCTTTTCTTGGTTTGCGCTTGTCATTGACTTTCCAGTGTAATCCTAAGCATCGAGCACCTCGCTTATATGTGTCGCTGGTGTAGCCCGCATCGTCAAAGATTACTTCGTCTTCCTTTCTCAACAAAGCAGGCAGTTCGCCAATATCCGCTTTATTGGCTGAGGTAACCGTTACTGTATGAGCAGTACCACTATTCACATCCGCACCGACATGGATCTTCATGCCAAAGCACCACTGATTTCCTTTACGTGTCTGGTGCATTTCAGGATCACGTTTGCCTTCGGCATTTTTGGTCGAGGACGAAGCGCTTATTAATGTGGTATTTACCATGGTGCCTTTTGAAAGTGCAAGGCTGCGTAACTGCCGTGACGCAAAACTTTGTTGTTTCATTTTGGATACCGGCTTGCCATAGCGATGCTATTTTACCAAGTTTTGGAGATTCAATCAGAGATTCCCTAGAGAAACAACTTGCTCGCGATCTTTTATTTCGTCTATTTATTGCGCTCGACATTTCAGAGTCAGTGCCGGACCACAGTACTTTTTGGCGATTTAGACAGACGCTCGATAAGTTGTTGCTTATGGATAAGTTGCTTTAAGAAATCAATTCCCAGCTTATAGATAAAGGTCTTTATATTAAATCTGGAGGTATCAGTATTATTGACGCTAGCGTAATTGAGGCTAAACAGTGTCGTCCAAATAAGGATAAAAACAAGCACTCAACACAGGATCCTGACGCGAAGTGGAACGTGAAAGTAGGTTCTGACGGGAAGAGTAAAAGTACCTACGGCTTTAAAGCGCACATAAATGTCGATGAGGATGGGCTGATAAAATCGAGCGGTTACACAGCAGGAAATGTTCACGATTCAAATTGTTTCACTGAGCTATTAGATGGTGAAGAGTCGTCTGTTTATGCGGATAGTGCCTATTCCAGCAAGAAGCACAGTGAATGGCTGGATGATCGAAATATTGATAACAGAATAATAAAACGTGCTTATCGAAATAAACCATTAACAGAACATGATAAGTGTTTTAACCGTTTACATTCTGGCGTGCGCAGCACTGTGGAGCGAGTATTTGGCATTTTGAGATACAATATGGCATGGCGAAAGCTCGTTATCTTGGCTTAAGCCGAAACCGCACACGTTTTGAAATAATGTGCGTGGAGCACAATATTAAACGAGGTTTATCGATCCAGCAGGCAAGTTGCGCCTGAAAATCGAAAATGAAGGGTGAAATGGCTCGAATGGCGCATATTCGAACTGAAATCGTGTTTTTAAGGCTTTATCCTCAAAAAAATACGATTTAATTAATAGTGGGGCTTATGCGGCGTTATCGTGCAAAGGTCTCAGACTGTATTGTGGTCAAAATCAGGCAATATAAGCAGGCGATCAAAAAGGCTGTCTATTTAGCGCTTGGAGTAAATATTGAGGGGAACAAGGAGCTTTTTGGTATGCTGCTATCAGAAAATGAAGGTGCGAAATTCCGGCTAGGCATCCTCACCGAGCTCAAGAATCGCGGTTTAGAAAGCATTCTAATCGCTTGTGTGGATGGCCTTAAAGGATTTCCTGAAGCCATTCAAACGGTGTTCCCTGACACGCACACTCAACTCTGCATCGTTCATATGGCGCGAAATAGCATGAAGTTTGTACCTTGCGTGATTACAAAGAAGTAAGCGCTGATTTAAAGCAAGTTTACAGGTTATCTACAGAAGAGGAAGCGTTGCGAGAGTTTGATAATTTTGAAGAGAAATGGCTTTCAAAGTACCCTCAGATAAGCCGATCATGGCGTCAAAACTGGGACAATTTGAATACATTTTTCGCGTATCTAAAAGAGGTTCGCAAGGCGATTTACACCACCAATGCGATTGAATCATTGAATAGCATGATCAGAAAAGCGATCAAGAAACGTAAGTTATTTCCACATGATGCTTCGGCAAAAAAGGTAGTTTACCTTGCCACGCGCGAGGCCTCGAAAAATTGGACGATGCCGATACGCAATTGGCGTTCGGCACTGAATCACTTTATGATTGTTTTTGAAGCACGATTATCAGAGTACGTTTAACTAAGGAAAATACACAGAGTTATTTACACTCTCTGTGTCACTTATACTGGCAAGATAGGGTTTATTATGATACGACATCAATATATTGCTTAGCCAAAAAAGCCACATCACTTTTCTTCTACAGTCCAATCATCATTCCAAACCAGATTAAACTCCTTTAGCAACTGCCCTGAAGATGCAAGAATCTCATATCTTGAGAGCATCTCTGCGTATGTGGAGTTAATCAGATTCCGAGACACCTCCAATAATTCATTTTCTGCGTCCAACACATCCACAATTCCCTTCCTACCAAGATTGAACTTATCCCTAAAGACTTTAATCAATTTTATTGCATCTGCTTCTTGCTGGCGAAGGTAACGTATCTCTACAACCAGTAGCTCGTGATTATCCCAAGCACGACGTAACTTTCCTTCTATTTCTCTCATCAACAATGTTTTTTGGGCACGACTCTCTTCTACCATATAAGCGCTTTCTTTCACCAAAGACAGATCCGCTCCACCTCTAAAAATGTTATAACTAATCTTTGCCATAGCAACAAGGTCTGTCGTTGTATCGTGCTGACCATCCACGTTTGTCTTCCAGGTCTGATCTATTTCTAAATCCAGTGTTGGAAAATAACGACTTTTGTTTGCTGCATAGTCAGCTTCCGCTGCCTGAATCTGATAATTTGCCCTAATAACAGCTGGATGCTCATTATTTGATAACTTTAAAGCGTCAGAAAAACTCTGAGGCATTTTTAACCTATCAATGTTAGGAGGAAGCAGTTTTTCATCCGCAACTACACCAACGATAGAATAGTAATTAGTGCGAGCAGACTCAAGGTTGATATGAGCGTTAATAAGGTTAGCTTTGGATTGAGACTGTTTCATCCCAATTTGAATCAACTCTGAGATTCCAACGAGGCCCTGATTTGTTTTTTTCTTTATTTTCTCATATACTTTGTTGTGAAACTCCACATTACCTTCAGCCAGTTCTATTAACTCCAAAGACTCCAATACTTTCATATAAGCAGTAATAATTTTTAAAGCCAAATCCTGAAAGCTAGAACTCATTTTATGAGTTTCCGCAGAAGTTAAATGCCTTGTCTTCTCTACATTATTTTTTGTATAAAAGCCGGAAAATACATTCTGTTTAAAAGATATTGACCCTTCTTTTCTAGTATAGCTATTATCGTGTGTTGAGGTAGGGCTAGTTTGCTGACTAGGAGGAAGCCATCGTTTCTGTCCTCCAGCTGCCATATTAAAATCCAATGTCGGCCAATATTCAGACAATGCTCTATTGACTTTTTCTCTGCTTATTTGCATTCTTTTTAACCCAATCAGAACTTGAGGGTGATTATGTAATGCCTGTTTTATCACGTGATCCAAATTCTCAGACCATACGTAAGGACTCAGATGAAGCCCTAAAGCTAAAATGCCTATGGTAGTAAATCTATATTTACTCATAATCATTAAGATCCTCTAAAAGTATTATAGTCCTATTCACAAAAAACCAACATGAAAACATCATGCATTCAAGAGTCATTTAAAAAGATACTCTTACTTATAATTAAAGCTTCACCAGCTTTTTTGGTTAATTAATGAAAACCAATATAGGATATGCAAAGTTTTATTATTATGGTGTGTATTGAACTTATACAAAACCATTCAATAGAAGATACATCGGCACCATTACTAAATACTAAATACTAAATGCTAAACTAAATAGAGGTATCAACATAAATTAACAAAATAGATCATATCGAGACCTTTGCACGATAACGCTGCATAAGTCCCACTATTAATTGAATCATATTTTTTTGAGGATAAATCCTTTGAAAACACGATTTCAGTTCGAATATTCGTCATTCGAGTCATTCGAGCCATTCTACCATTCATTTTCTATTTTCAGGCGCAACCTGCCTGCTGAATCGATAAACTTCGTCTAATATTGTGCGCCACGAACATTATTTCAAAACGTGTGAGGTTTTGGCTTAAGCCAAGATAACGAGCTTTCGCCATGCCATAGTGTAATTTTAAAACGCCAAATACTCGCTCCACAGTGCAGCGCACACCAGAATGTAAATGGTTAAAGCACTTATAATTTTCTGTTAATGGTTTATTTCTATAAGCACGTTTTATTATTCCGCGAAATAACTCTTTTCGCGTTTTGCGTTTTTTGGCTGCGTAGCTGAGCGGCGCAAAACTTTGTTGTTTCATTTTGGATAACCGGTTTGCCATAGCAATGCTATTGTACTAGGTTTTGGAGATTCAATCAGAGATTCCCTAGTAAAAACCCTTTACAACACAGCCCAAACTCTTCGTATCGGCCACTGACGTAAATCATCCACTGCTTGGCAGCCTGGATGATACAAGACTCTGTTGAAGTGGTACAAAGTTGAACCGTTGATGTCCTCAATCTAGGCCTCTAATACAGGGCCCCCCCAGTTATCCTCTGCCTATGCCACCTATTGTTTTGAATATTGTATCGATTATCAGATGTGCAGTTAGCTTAGTGTTTATATCCCATTCCCTTGAAGGAGTGCGAATCTACGGCTATCACTCATCCCGGTCATTTACCACTAATAGGCTTATTGAGGATTCTCTCTTTTTTTTGTCTACCAACACTCAATAGTAACAAGTATGAAAATATTATACCCTTCTCACAATGAACTAAAGCCCCTAACACTTGTCTACTTATAAAGGAGACAAATAAAGCTCATACTTTGCCTTTATTAGAAGGTTAAATGCTATCAACTCCAAAAATGTTCTACTACTTTTTATGACTAAAAAACTTATGCCAATCACAAGATATAAATTTAAACAAACAAAAAGGAACACTTATGGCTACATCACTCCCACCTTGCTGCGAATATTTGCCTGAGCTGACAAAAACACAACATGACAAGCTAGCATCTATTTTCCACCTCCTAGGAGACGACGGTAGGCTACACTTGGTTATGGCTTGTATTGAAACTCCTCGGACTGTTACTGAGCTGTCAGCAATAGCGACAATGTCTCAACCGCTAACAAGCCACCACTTACGGCAGTTAAGAGAGGCTCGAATACTTAAGTCCACTCGCCATGGCAAGCAGATGCTGTATGAGCTAGATGACCATCATATTCGGCACGTTTTATTGGATATGGCAACTCACATTTTAGAGCCAGAAGAAACTGACAGGAAAGGAGAAGGAGACGGAGAATGAGTGATTTGAAGGCTTTGCCATGAGATAAACCAATTAAACCAAGCGAATCCAAGATCTAGGTTTACAAATATCAATGATGATTGTATCTGTGATAATTAGTTGAGATCTTTGCACGAGTCGCGCTAAACAACTGAAAATCAGGTATAATAAGCCTTGCACAATCAATGCCTTTCGGTGAAATTATGGTTTGGAAAAATCTGAAACAACGCAGTCTAGCAGATGCAATGCTGATTGATCACGATGCAGTGGAAGAACTCGGCTCTTTCCATGAACTCATTGATTGAGCTCGCTTAGAGCATCATCTGAAAGATATACATTCAAGTTCTCTAGGCGAGAAGGCATGGCCGCCACTGATGATTTTAAGGCACTGCTGCTACAAAGTTGGTATAAATTAAGCGATTCGGCGCTGGAGAAACAACTTGATTGCGATATTTTATTTCGTCGATTTATTGCGCTCGACATTTCAGAGTCAGTGCCGGACCACAGTACTTTTTGGCGATTTAGACAGAAGCTAGATAATTTGATGTTTATGGATAAGTTGCTTCAAGAAATCAATTCCCAGCTTATAGATCAAGGTCTTTATATTAAATCTGGAGGTATCAGTATTGTTGACGCTAGCGTAATTGAGGCTAAACAGTGTCGCCCAAAGGATAAAGACGAGCAGTCAACACAGAACCCTGACGTGAAGTGGAACGTGAAAGCCGGTTCTGACGGGAAGAGTGAAAGTACCTACGGCTATAAAGCGCACATAAATGTCGATGTCGATGAGGATGGGCTGATAAAATCGATCGGTTACACCGAAGGAAATGTTCACGATTCAAATTGTTTCACTGAGCTATTAGATGGTGAAGAGTCGTCTGGTTATGCGGATAGTGCCTATTCTAGCAAGCAGCACAGTGAATGCTGGATGATAGAAATATTGATAACAGAAGCTTTATCCTCAAAAAATACGATTTAATTAATAGTTGGGCTTATGCAGCGTTATCGTGCAAAGGTCTCAATAAACTGTAAACCACTGGACTAAATATCACATCTATGGCTGAAGCATTGCAGCTCCAGGGAGACCGTTTTCTTGGAGAGGCGGGATGTAATAATCAATTCTACGCGATGAAAACGTGAGCTTACATAGGGACTGGGTCTGGTATCGGCCAGAGTTAGCTACTTATAAGCGGTTGCCATGAGGTCACGGTTCGTTGTGTGATAGCTGCAGTCTACGAGCAGCTGACTCTCAAATCAATTCCAAGTGTGTCGGTTATTATGAGAATCTAGGATTTTCCTTTTTGACTGGATTGATCCGGCTGGGTATCATCATCATTGTTGTCAAGAGGTGCCGGAGCCATTATAAAAGCCTCACTAGAAGCACTACTTTTAGTATCGTAAAAAGAGTTATTAGAAACACTACTTTTAGTATCGTCAAAATCTTCATTAGAATCACTACTTTTTGAGCTAACATGGTTCAATGCATCTTCATAGAGACTACTGATACTACTACCAGCTTCAGAGTATTTATCATCTTGCGTGGTCATCGGTTGGTACCCTTCCTCATCTGGAATGTTTTCGGATGCAGGTTTTTTTAATGAAGTTTGTGATTGATTGTCTTCATCTGGTCGCAATGATTCATCAGTGTTATTGTCGTTGGCAACAGAATGGTTAAGGCTATAAGTAGAAGTAGGTGACGAGGTCTCAAGTGTTGACTCTTGTGGGGGAATATTAACCTCTATTGGGTGCTCCACTTGTGAACGCTCCACTTGATTTTCGTCAGATACTGGTGCCGCTTGAGGAACGCTATAGTGGGGGGGGATAAAGCTATTAAGTCCAGAAGAAAATGATGCAAACCCAGGCATGCTTTGCATGGGTGTTTGCCTGAAGTCTGGGCATCTGGTAGTAAGTGAACTCATGTTAAGAGGTGGTCTCATGGTGGGTTGAAAATAAAACTGACCTAAAGGATCTGCAGTATTCATAGAAGGTAACGTTTGGACAGGATAACCCTGAAGAGGCGGCAGGTTAGCTGGAGGCACCCCTTGTTCCATAGCCCCAATCCCCTGAATGTTTGCCATAACCTGTGGCATGGGTATCATAAACGGAGGTATAACATGTGGTGTTATAGATATTTGGCTTTGGCATAGTGCTGAAAATTGATTCTGTAATGCAGCAACATGGTGTTCAAGTTGTAATAACTGAGTATAACAAACTGCCATCATTTGGTCGTACATCATAGATGCTCCAAGACCAAAATTAGAGGGTAGCGTGTTGAAATGCGGAGCCAGTGACTGAATTGGTACTTGAATCGGTTGCGCGTGAGGTGTTTGAGGCATCTGTAATATTATGAATGGCTGTTCTGCCATAGGCGGTACTTGGTCAGGGTTTCCGTTTATTATATTGGAGGCATAGTTAGCAAAATGGCTAGCCCCATTAAGGAACCCTGCATACATATCACTTTGTCCTCTGAGATTTAGAGAGTCATGTATCTGGTTTGAGAGGGCAGTGGCAGGTGGTTGGGCGCCCATATAAGCAGGAGGAGAAGGATAAGGGTGTATAAATCTACCTGACAATGGCGAAGATAATGGTGTGTAGCCGTTCCATAAGTGATTGGGTACGCAGACTGGTTGAATACTCTGAGAATTTGGCTTTATCAGCCCAGGAGCTGACGAGTTTGCGAGCATATGACCCAGATGTATAAAGTTTGATGGAGATTTTGTAATGTTCATATAACCGAATCCGTGGTTTATAATTTATTGTCTTATTATAGCTTATTATAACTTATTTGATAGTGGTAGCAGGTAATAAAAGCGAGTGTTAGGTCAGTGAGTGGTGATCATTAAAACGGATGTGTTGAATGGAGCAGAACGGGCTGAATACTGTAGTAAGTAAGGTCTGTTGTCTAAGCAAACACCGCAGGAGTATAAATTAAAAATCTTCAGACTGGCACTTTCAGGAACGCTTAACTTTGATTAGTTCCAGTCATGTGTAATAACGGACACAAAAAACAGATATACAAAACCGCAATAACGCCAAAACTTTTTCAGCATCCAACTTCGTAAGGTTTGTATGGTGCCGGCACCAAGAGTCGAACTCGGGACCCACTGATTACAAGTCAGTTGCTCTACCAACTGAGCTATGCCGGCATTAAGTAGGAAAATAATATGTATATTTAAAGCTCTTGTCAATGTATTTGTAATATACCTATACTCGTTACCGTAGAATGTGAGGGTAAGCGGCAATCGAGTTAATCCCATGAGGCCACTGGTAGTAGGTAATTGGGGAGTAATTAGCAACCGCAGACCTTCAATTGTAATGGGTGTATACTTGAAGTAATTAAGGTGGATGTGCGTTATTTTTTCAAGGGAAGCTGGTAGTTAAGTTGGCTTAACAGGCTGAGAAACAGCGTAAAATTTCTTTTGCCAAGTAGGGGGGCGGAAATGAAACTGCAATGTTGCCCTTGTTGTAAGGGAAGAGCGTATTTCGCAGACATGTGGGTTGGTGATTTGAGGATGTGGCAAGTAACCTGCGAGTTGTGTGGTTTGTCTACAGCGTATGATGATGACCGCATATTTTGTAGAGATCGGTGGAATGTAAGAGAGGAGAACAACAGTTTAAAAATGTGGGTTACAGGGCTTGGGGCGCTAAGTCCTTTTTTGGCCGTAGGATTTTTCCTTCTTGGCAACTTGGTAGGAGCGGGAATATGGAAATAATTCTATCGAATTTCAGCTTGAATCAGAGAACTTATCTGTTGGTTCCTCTTTGTTTTTGAGGGGAAGCTCTTATTGATTTTTCATTTCTCAGGTTGGTTGTTTAGAGTGTCGCGAATAGTGAGGACTATGTTTTGAATAAATATAATGTAACCATCAGGTGTAATTGGAATTCCGGTTGCCAATGGATCAAGTACAGTGATATTAACGGGCAACCCCTCGGTTAGTCGGTTAATATACGAGGGCTGAAATTGTGGCTCACGGAATACGCTGGTTGGACCAGCGGCTTTCAGCTGCCTTCTTAGGGTATCAAGATGGCGGGCTCCTGGTTGTTGCTGAGGGTTAATAGCAAAGTATCCCGCAATAGTGAGGTTGTAGTGATCTTGCAAGTGTCCATATGCATCATGAAAAACAAAAAAAGGCTTATGCTTGACATCTTGAAGTAGCTGTATATTTTGCTGGTCAGCCTCCCGAATCATTTTTTGAAAGGACAAGAGGTTGGCATTGTATTTTTTCTGATTTTCTTCGTTCTTATCAATCAGTAATAACTCCTTTTTGATTGCTTTAGCGATAACCAGGGCATTTTTGGGACTTAACCAAATATGAGGGTCGTGTTCGCCACGATGTTGGTGGCTATTATGATGACAGCTATTCTGATATTTGTACTTACTATGCTTGCTATCATTGTTTTTTTGCTCTTTCCTGTGTGAAATATCAGCAATATCCATCATGGCTATGTTTCTTTGGTTATTTGAGCTTTTGAGGGGCGAGGTCAGAAAGGTTTCCATTGTTGGCCCAATCCACAAAACAAGGTCTGCCGAATCAAGTTTTTTCCTGTCTGAAAATTTGAGGCAATAATCATGAGGGGATGCTCCAGGAGGAAGCAATATATCGGTATGTAGCACACCGTTGGTGATTGCTTGGGAGATGAGTTGAAGTGGTTTTATTGATGCCAGAATACTGAGGGGAGTAATTTTCTCGTTTAACGTGTGGCTAGCAGGCTCATTTGCCGAAATGGTTATGGAGAGCGCAAGCACAAAGGTAATAAAACAGATTTCACACCAATTTTTATTGAATATGCGTGTAAGCGACAAGCGAGCGAAGTCCAGGGAGCCTACGAGTAGTAGATGAGTTGGCGTGGGCAATAACAACACACTGTCATTGGAAGTGAGTATAGATATTTTTTTTAACATGGACATAAATACAGGTGCAACATGGCAGTAAGTGAGTGATAGTTGAAACAACATTATAACATAACATTAGATGGTAGCTAATTTTGGGCAAATGCTTTGTTGTATGGAGTATATAGGCGTGAGTGGGTGATAAACGAGTGAAACTTCTATCATCCTATGAGTAGTGGGTCGTTGAGGCGAGGAAGTGCAGGGAAAAACCTCACGGATCAAATGGAAGCCGGAATGTTCTTCGGATGTGAAGATAGAAGGAATATTTATGGGTTGGTCGCTATTGTAGCAAATATTCGCAAAGGCACTAAGTTTTTGGTGCTCTATAGTGTGCAGAAACCATGTTATGAGGGATAGGTGCGTCAAGCACCAGTTAGAAGCACTAGTAGCAGTGCATAAGCAGATAATTTGGTGTTAAACGCCTTAGTTGTTTTTGTGACGACTTACAAAATGAGAAAGCTCAATTATCGGGGCTAAAGTAGTTGGTTATGCGGAGGCCAAGATAAAAAACAGCGAAAGGTCTCAAAATGATGATAACGGATCAAGATATATTACACGATGGTGGGCATGATGCACTTTGATCATGGACGAGTATAAAAAAGAAGAGTCGTATGCACTCAAATTATATTTCTAAATACGTCTGCACAGTCTTTAGCGCCACATTCCTCGGCTAACATAATAGGTGTTTTGTAATCTATATTTATATGAGC
Source organism: Candidatus Endonucleibacter bathymodioli (assembly GCA_030674915.1). Taxonomy (GTDB): domain Bacteria; phylum Pseudomonadota; class Gammaproteobacteria; order Pseudomonadales; family Endozoicomonadaceae; genus Endonucleibacter; species Endonucleibacter bathymodioli. The sequence continues at coordinate 67,186 of JASXSV010000017.1, read as the reverse complement.
ATATTTAAAGGGGGAGTTCAGCAGCGCCTTAACGCACGTTAGTGGACGCAGGAGGCCGCGCAGTGCAGGGAAGGTGTCGACGAGGTTATTCGAGATAACATTAAGGCCTGTTTCGGTCAACAATCTTTCAAAGCACTCTGTGTAACCCATTCTAACCGAGGAACTTAGGGGAGACTCGCCGGTTGGGTTTTTCGTATCTATCTGAATGCCGAGTAAGGATAATAATTTTTAACTATCTCGTAGCAGGTGATTAGGGTGAGCAAGAGCCGTCAATAATAAGGGGGTAGGTATAGACTCTTTACCGTATCCTTAAGCTTTTAGGCATATAGGAAATATAAAAAATTATTGCTATCTTGCCTGCATGGAGCTCTATCAACGATGGCGGGCCATGCTTCGCTCAAACATAATGAACCTCTTGCAAAAATCAACGTAATTCTAGCTGACAATCTAACATGTTATCGCCATCAAAAAGATAGAATCCTCGGAACTTCCGTCTTTTCAACAGTTCCTGGAGCCATACCCTATAGTCTTCTCATATAAATGGGTGTGGAGTAGCTGCTAGATAGAGTCATAAAGGGCTATGCTCATCGGTTACCGACCCCCAACCAGCATTTGTTGTGAATCAACAAGATTAGGTTATTTTTTGCTATAAAAGTGTGCATTGCCGAATATTTATCTTGCAAAAAGTGTCAATTAATGTCCTGTAGCAATTGCATTTACTATCCCAAGGATTCAAATATGAATAGTATATATCTATATGTTACTATTAATGACATAAACGAGCTAAGCTTATGAGCTTATGAGCTTATGAGCTTATGAGCTTATGAGCTTATGAGCTTATGAGCTTACTAGCTTACGAGCAATGGGTGGTGAGCGAGAGTAATCAACACCCATACATCTGCAAGCAGGATATCTATAACCCTAGTAGACGGAAATATTAGCACGCTTGTCGCTTACATCAATGATAATGAGAGTGTAATCCATTTTTTTCACGTATCATTTCACTTAAGAGTGTCTGAGCCATTACTTCGCTAGGAAATGCACTGTAATTCCACAATTTCCAAAGTGGAAGTTCTTTTTGTGCTGATGATCTTTTATATAACCTTCTTCATTAGTCGGAAATATCATATCCAACAAACCGACTGTCTTAGACCGTTCGCTCTTATTTAATTGATACTGAACCTGATATCCATCACAATGTTTCCACTCATTTTCAGCAAACGCATATACCGACCTACCATGTGTCCAGCTATGATCGGACACATTTATATCATTAAGCAAAAGCTCAAAGAGCTCCTCAAATTTACTACTTGCTTGCTGCCCCTCGTCATCAGTACGTTCATTTGAGCCATACACTAATCCCTTTTCCTTTAAGGACTGAATATCATTTTTATAATCACGGCATAACATAGTCATAATGGTGCTGATCGGTAAATTGACATCCATATAATTTGTTTTTATCTCCCACCCATCACGCTCTTGCATTTGCACCAATCTATTTTTATCATCCAACAAAACTGGCATTAAATACTTGCACGATTCATTCTTGTCTAAACAAAATACGATACAACCAAAGCCAAAATTATTCAACTTACTGTATTCAGCATAATGAAGTGGTGCATAGTATAACTTGTCCAAAAACAAGCTTAATGCTGCGACATCAGGGTCCCCCAAATCATTCAACACAGACGATACATCTTCACTACCTCTCCTAGTAACCAATCGGTTAAATATACCAGATATCGATTCACCCTCATTATCATTGCGCGGATTTCAGTCATAAGTGCGCCATATTGAAAAAGTTGAGCCAGAGGGTACACTCACGGTTCTACCAAAAACCAATGTGAGACCACTTATGAATAAGCGTTATACCCACCTGACTCAAGAAGAAAGATACCAGATTTGGTCAGAGAAAAAAGCAGGAGTTTCAAATGAAATTATCGCCCAAGACTTAAGGCGTGATTTGAGTACCGTTAAAAGAGAGTTGGCTAGAAATACAGGGGCTAGAGGTTATCGCCCGAAGCAAGCACATAATTTTGCGCAGGAACGTCATCAACAGAAACCAAAAGCGACCAAGATGGTAGCTGAACTGAAAGATAAAATTACTGACAGACTAAGTAAGCAGTGGAGCCCTGAGCAAATACAAGGACGCCTTAAACGAGATAATCAACCTTCTGTATGTCCCGCTACGATTTACCAGTTTATTCGAGAGGACAAAGCTGGGGGTGGTTGCTTGTATCAACATCTTCGGCACAAGAAGTATAAGCAAAGAACAAGAAAGCCCGATGCACGAGGCCAGATCCGAAACCGTGTTAGCATTGATGATCGACCTGGAATTGTGGATCAAAAAATACGTTTAGGCGATTGGGAAGCAGACACTGTAATTGGCAAAAGACACAAGGGTGTACTGGTTACATTAACGGAAAGAGTGAGTAAATTAAATTTGGTAAAACGTGTTCCTTCAAAGCACGCTGACGTGGTGACGAAAGCAATTATAACGATGCTCAAGCCTTACCAATCAGACTTACTCACGATCACATTTGATAACGGAAAGGAGTTCGCCTTTCATGAAAAAATCAAGAAAAAGCTTAACGTAGATACCTATTTTGCTCACCCTTACTCCTCGTGGGAACGAGGTTTGAATGAAAATCATAATGGTTTGATAAGACAATATTTGCCCAAAAGCCAATCTTTGGATAATGTCACTGACAAAGAAATTTTAGATATACAAAACCGACTAAACCAAAGACCAAGAAAACTGTTAGACTTTAAAACACCTGATGAGATTTATAGTGAAATGGCGTTAGCTGCATAAATTTTAAGGGGCACTTATGACTAAAATCCGCGTTGTCGAAACTACCTCCTGTGAGTGAGTTACTCATACATTCATGCATTGTGCTCAATACGCTTATATATGGCTCAACGTCAACACGACTACAATTATTAAGTTTTTTATTACCATTATTGATTTTTGCCGTATACATCCCGCTATTTGATTGTAGCCTAATCATTACAGTATCTATTTTACCACTCATCTTAATGAGAATATCTCGAGCACTCTCTTCCATAATTTTGCTAGCTCTTGTTTGGTGAATGGCATGGCCCAATTTATTATCCTGTATTTTTTTTATAAGCAAGTTGGCGGATAACCATTTGTTAATGTTGACCCAGCTTCCATAAAAATCTTTAGGAGTGCTAAAGGAAGTATTTTCACCAAACTCTGTTCCTTTGCTTACACTTCCTAATATATGCACACCTTCTATACTTTCATCATCCTTTCTTTCCACAGCACCACTTGTTAATGGACTGCTTTTTGTCTTATTTTCTTTACTTGCACTACCAGACCATGCATGCCTCAATATCTCTTCTGCTAAAAGTGCAACACCCATGACACCAGTATTGCTTTCGACTATCTTAACCTTAGGGTTTAATGCACCCCCTCTCTTCGCCTAAGACTTCTCTTCCCTATTATATCTACATCATCCCTATTTAACTTGAGACCTGTGCATGAGTGGGAATAAGGGAAAAATACGATGGGGACGGGAATTTATATCAAGTAAATGACCGTTTTACGCTGTATTAGGCCGTAATAGTGCCTGTGCAAATGATTTGCTATAACACAGTTGTCGTGCAGTTATAAAAATGCACGCCTTGTATCAACAGCACAAAAGAAACCTTGACTTTTTAAAGTGTTAGGATTTTAAAGTGTTAGGAAATGCATAAGTATCTTTGTTATCGAGTCACAAGATAGCTAGCTATGTATATTAAATAGGACGATTACACATAATTACTTACAAGCTAGGAACAATACATTAATAGCTATAAATCAATAATTTATTAGGTTTGAAGCTTCTCAATCATATCTCTGTCCTAGACTTAATTGACCTCTGTTTTGCCAAAGAAAACAACTTACGCATTAATGGTTAATTTATGATGTTTGCAAGCCATAGAATGATCTGATTGGTATTATCGGAATTATGGAGTGACCATCTTACTTGATGTAAATGCCATCTTTACACGTATTTTTTCCGTGCTTAAAAGGAAAAATATGCACTCGTGTAAAGGTTGCAACATAAATATATGATAACTGATTAAGATATACTACATGACGTCCAAACTTTCTCACATGATATTTTGGCTGAGGCAAGTGTGCCTACATCCAAAGAATGTCTTTTCAGTAGGCTTATACAGTGTTGATGCTTATATTTTTCAGTTAGCTTTAATGCCCTATATGCCATATATGTCTTCTCTTCATCCGAACTGATTGAGGACAGTAATACATTAGTACAGTCTTTGTGACCTTTCTTGGCCGCGAGGTCTAAAGCTGTATGGCCTTTATTATTCTTCGTCTTAGCCGCGATATCAGCGTCGGTCAGCAGTTGTGACATGCATCCTATATGACCATTTTCAGCTGCTAAGTGTAGGGGAGTATTGCCAAATTTATCCTTTGTATCGGCTAACGTAGAATCTAAAGCCAGCAGCACAGCACAACAATCTATGTGTCCTTTACTAGCTGCTGAGTGGAGGAGAGTCAAACCATTATTATCTCGCGTCGCAATATCAACAGGATGTTTGGCTAATAGCTTCTCCATGCACTTTTTATGGCCGGAGAGGGCTAGATAGTGAGCGGGAATGATTCCTAGGTTATCACGAATAGAGGTATTAGCGTTTGCTGTCAACAGTTCCTCAACGCATTCTATGTGACCTTTTTTTGCTGCATGGCCCAAGGGCGTCAGTCCTTGACGATCAGTAACATCGACTTGATCTCCTTTTGTGTTTAATAACATCTTCAGACATTTTATATGGCCGCCTGCGGCTGCGTAGCTCAGGGGGGTATTATTTAAAGCAGTCTTTGCATCGGCCTTAGCGCCTCTGGCTAACAGAGCCTCTGCGCATTCTAGGTGGCCATGGGAGGCAGCTCTGATTAAGGGCGTATAGTCCATGTCATCTACAGTATCTACCTGCTTATCTTCTGATGCGTCCAATAATATCTTCATACACTTTATATGGCCGGCTGAGGCTGCGCAGCTCAGGGGGCTCACTTTATTGCCATCCGTTAGATCGACCCTAGCGCCACTGTCTAACAGCACATTAAGGCACTTGGAATGGCCGTTTTTAGCTGCAAAGCGCAGAGCCGTCTTACCGTAGTAGTCTGAGGAATTGACATTAGCGCCTATGGCCAGCAGCGCTTTCAAGCACTCTACGTGACCATTTTCGGCGGCATAGGTTAAGGGCGTGCGGAAGAATAGATCTGGAATATCTACCAGCGTTCCGTTTGCAGCCAATAACAGATTAACACATTCTAAATGGCCGTTTTGAGCGGCAAAGCACAGAGCAGTCATACCTGCGGGGTCTGAATGTTTGGCGCTAGCGCCTATGGCCAGCAGCGCCTTCATTGACTCTACGTTACCATCTTGGGCCGCGTAGAGAAAAGATTGATTTATGTCATTTTTTTTCAATAGGTATTTCACCCCCTTTGCAATACCATTCTTATCAAAGAAACGCATAAGCCCTTTTTCTCCCCCGTTTAAGGAATCAATTATTTCATCACAGTGTCCTGTTGCTAAGAGATGAGACACAAGCTCCGCGTGTTTTAGGGTGAGAGAGTGGACTACTTCGTCGCAATATCCTGCTTTTAATAGACGAGACTTTAAATCCGTGTCCTTTAGGGCGTATGCCTGCTTAAATAAACGCTGGCAGTCTTTCGGGGTCAGCAATAACTTTATATCCTTTTCTTGAAAATCTGAAATCTGCCAGCTGTTCAGAGATTTTGAGAGTTTAGTCATTTCTGTTTCGCCCAGTAATAATTTCCTCGATGGGGTGCGAACTAGATCTTCTATGGAACGTGCTGAGTATCCTGAAAAGAATCTACTAGCTAGTTTGCTTTGCTTTAGGCGTATTGCCTGGGCTGTTAATCGTTTGATATCTTGCGGTTCCAGCAATAGCTGTATATCGTTCGCTGAAAAATCTGAAATCTGCCAGCTGTTGAGATTTTGTGTTATTGAAGAAATATGTATTTTATGGCGGTTTAGCTCTAATAGTACTGGCTTTAGTAATGGCGTGTTGATTATCCAGCCTATCGCTTCTGGCAAAATGACTTTCCCTTCGCAGTTAACCACTTGATCGCATACACACTTGCATAATGTTGCTTTAAACTCGTCACTCTTACGAATCAATTTATCTGTAAGTTGATTGGCAAGTGTATGAGTCAGCCAAGATTCTCTATTGCCTAGTTTTTTACTTATGTCCCAGCTCATAAAAAACGAAGCAATATCCTCGGCCTTGTCAGTCTGCTCAAGTGCCTGAGTAAGGAGGTCGTAGTTGGCTTCAGGATCACTGCATAAGTGATTTGAGGCTAAATGAGATAATTCAAGAGAGACGTGATTGTCAGACTTAAAAGCACATGGATGCCCTGCCTCAAGATGTTGTTCATCATCAAAGAGCCAGAAGAAAGCTCCGTCAATTGTTCCTATATGCAGGTTAGGTGTGACCGTACAGGGAATAGAGGAAAAAACTGTTACTTTTGATTCGATTAAAGAGTTGTCTTTTGTTTCTTTAATATGGTGTGCTACCCAGGCTAATAACTTTTCTTGGTAACCGGCAAAGGAATAGTCGCCATTGTCGTCTTCGGCCATTAGTGTTTGGATGTTAATCGCCTCAGTTTTTTTTGTCCCCAGCCAACTGTTAATAAGTTTGAATAGTCTATTGTCACAAGAGTCAATTATGCCTGACTTAAGTTCGGAAGCAGGTATGCTCTTATTTTCCCCTATCGATATCCCCCACTTTTGCAAAAGCGTATTTAGTTCATTAGACCATTCACGCGATATCTTTCTAATGATAGAGTTTCTGCTTACATGCGCTTTTACCGCCAACTTAAAACGTTCAATGGTTCCCTTGTCAGAGGGAAGAGTGGCGAATACATCAATAATAGGATCAAGGTTTAGGTCTTTACAAGCCAGATTGTAGAGGCCGTTGGCATAATGGCATTCCATTATCTGACTAATCTCACGGTTATCTTTTCGCATGACTTCAGCCATAAATGAGTTTATCACCTCATGAAGTAATGTTTTTCTTGCACTGAGAAACTTTCCAGCCAGGCCTCTCTCTGATGCTTCAAGATCCAAAAAGCTAAGTCGAAAACGTCCGTGAACGCCAGCAGCACACTCATCAACGCCCTCCAAACAAGAATTGAGTACAGTTGCAATATAGTCTTTTTGCTTGGAGTCTGTGTCATATTCTTTATGTTGTGTATGGTAGCGCTTAAGCTTCACTATCAGACAGCGCAGATCAAGGGCCGTTTCTTGATAAAGTGGCAACAGGTGACTAAAAGAACCGTCATAAGAGTGTTGTATGTTTTTGTAAAATGTGTTTAATGGCTTATCGAATTTGTTGGCAACAAAGTATCTTACCAGCTGCTTGAACTCATCAATATCATTTAGAAAATTAGTTTGAATCTTTGGGAAAGAGCAATGGTTTTTTAGGTCTTCGAATTTTTTGACTTCTGGTAATTGAATATAATTAGGCAAGTCTTTGGCCGTTGCAGGATTTATAGTTTCATATATATTGTATGTCGGGATTGGTGTTGCATCATTTTCATTTTGATCAACGTCCATTTCTTCAGCAACATCTTGGTCAGTTGCCTTATCATTAAATTCTTGCTCATTATTAGGCAATGACGATTGGTTTCCTAAGTCTTGAGTTTGCGGTGGTACTCTTCTTTTTTTAGGATCTTGGCCAGCAAGTTCTGGCGTGGAAGATGCTGATCTCTTACGTAGATTGGATGGCATATCTCTCGAAGTGCTTGGCTGATTGGGGTCAAAGCTCATACCTGCCGTGCTAGTGCCAGGCGTAGCAGTTATGTTTGTATCATTTGATATCCCTGCTACAGGTTGCTCAGGCGCGATTGTCATCATCAAAGGCGATCTATTGGGTTGGGATTGTTGCGGACGATTCATATACACGTACCTCTGTATGTAGCTATCTCGGAGTCTTGCATTGTTATTTTTGATGAATTCAAACGCACGTAGCACAAATATTCTGTAGTTGTATTTCTAAAGAATCTGATTTTTGTATTAGGTCTTTTCCTAATGTGTGTTGTACATTTATGTATGTATGTATTTGACACGGAAACGCTAGATTGGTTGCAATTATAGGGTTAATATTAATAACTACATTGTTAGTTAAGGAGTTTCTGAATAAGAATGTTGATTTTTCACCGAAGCCTAGAAATTTAAATTTTAGACTTATGATGTGAGACCTTTGCACGGTTGTTCTTTTGTTAGTTGGAACGGGAACAATCGTGCAAAGGTCTCAAAACAATGATGACGGATCAAGATATATTACACGAAGATGGCCAATATGTGACTTGGTCACGGCCGAGAATAAAAGAAGAATCGTAGGCACTCAAATTATATTTTTCCAATACTTCTACACAGTTTTTAGCGCCACACTCCTTGGCTAACATAATTGGAGTCTTGCCTTCTCTATTTATATGAGCGTATTTAAAGGAAGAGTTCAGCAGCTCTTTAATGCACGCTTCATTGCCGAAGGCGGCCGCGCAGTGCAGGGGAGTATTGCCGCATGTATCCGCACTGACATTAATGCCAGGGGTGTTCAATAGCGTAACAACATGCACTGTATAACCATTGCGGGCGGCGCAGATCAGGGGAGTAGAGCCGAGTTTATCTGTGCAATTGACCAGAGTACCTGGTACTGCCAATAACATTTTAATAGCGTCTACGTCTACGTAGCTAAGACTGGATGCTAAGTGCAGTGGGGTCGTACCATCTACATCCGCCATCATAGTATTAGCGCCGGCGTCCAACAGAGCCCTCATGCATGGCAAATCGCCATTTTTGACGGCCTTGCTCAAGGGCGTACAGCCGGTGGTATCTGCAAAATTGACCAGATTCTTGTTTGTGTTCAATAATATATTAACACACTCCATCTTTTCTGCTTCGACTGCGTAGCTCAGAGCAGTATTGCCATTGAGATCACAAATATTGATATTAGCGCCTGCGGACAATAACGCCTTAACACACTTACTAGCGCCAGCTTTGGCTGCGAGGTTTAGGGCTGTATTGCCGGTGGAGTCCAGGATATTGGGCTCAGCTCCTGCGGCCAATAACGCGTTAACACACTCTAGATGGCCATTCTTGGAGGCATTGGCCAGAGCTGTACTGCCGTTGTTATCCAGGATATCGGCCTTAGCGCCTGCAGCCAACAGAGCATTAACACACTCTACATGGCCATTTTTGGAGGCATAGATCAGGGCTGTACAGAGGGAATGATCTATAGCATTGGGGTCAGCTCCTGCGGCCAGCAACAGGGTGAGACTCTCTATCTGGCCAGCTTTGGCTGCGCTGCTCAGAGGAGCATCAAAGCAGCCACTCGGTGCATTGACCTTGGCTCCTGCGCTCAATAGAGCCTTTATGGACTCGATGTGGCCATGTGCGGCAGCATTGTTCAAGGGAGTAAGGCCGGATATATCTGCGACATTGAGCATAGTACTGTTTGCTGCCAATAACAGCTCCATACACTTTATATGGCCGTTTATGGCTGCTGCGCTCAGTGGAGAAGTACCGTTTGCATCCGGTATATCGGGCTTAGCACCTGCGAGAAGCAGCGCTTCAATGAGTTCTATGCAACCAATGTGGGCGGCATGGCCCAAGGGCGTACGTCCTGGTGGTCCAGAGTCTTTAGTATTTAGCGGAGCATTGTTTGAGGATAAGAGCACCTTAGCACACTCGACGCGGGCATGTCGGATGGCAATGTTCAAGGGAGTAGAACCTAAGACTCTACAAGGGAAGCTATCATTTTCAGAACGAAATAACAGTTTGACAGACTCCACATGGCCGGCACTGGCGGCAAAATGAAGGGGAGTAAAACCGTAGGACGAACATGTTATATTGGCCTTAGCACCTGCGAGCAACAGCGCCTTAATGCACTCTGTATGCCCCCTTGAGGCGGCAGATGCCAAAGGAGTAACCCCGAATAGATCCTTTGAATCTATCAGAATGTTTTTGGAGGACAATAACAATTTAACACACTCAACGTGGCCATTTCCGGCGGCCTTAGCCAAGGGCGTCTCACCGGTGGAATCTTTAACATTTACTGGATCATGTTTAGCATCCACGAACAACAGAGCACACTCTACTATCAGATTAGGTTTTGCGGACAATAGCACCTTAGCGCACGCTGTATGGCCTTGTTGGGCGGCATAATGCAAAGGAGTATTGCCATCCTTATCCTTAGTGCTGGGCGTAGCATTTGCGGCAAGTAGTGCCTTAAGGCACTCTACGTGCCCGTATAAGGCTGCGTGATGAAGGAGTGGCGTTCCGTGAATTTTAGCATCTCTGGCCAGCAGCGCTTTAACGCATTCTGTGTGGCCCATTTTAACTGCGCAGCCAAGGGGAGACAGGTTGTCGTTATTCATCGTATCGATCTGAATGCCGCGGACGGACAATAATTCTTTAACACTCTCTAAGCTGCCTCCCAATATGGCGTTGTGCAGGGGTGTATTACCGTTATTATCTTTGTAATTTATATATAAGCTAGTTTTTGCCAATAGGTATTTCAATCCTGGCAAAACTCCACGACGTGCTAATAAACATAGAGGACTTTTATATTCAGGGTTCAAGTTATGAATTAACCCATCACAATGCTCTGTTAAGAATAGATTAGACACTAATTCCGCCTGCTCTAGGCGATATGCTTGCTTTAATAACCGCGGGCAATCTTCGGGTCTTAGAAGTTGTTTTATATTGTTTGTTGAAAAATCGGAAATCTGCCAGCTGTTTAAAACTTGTGTGATTGGAGTAATATCTATTTTGTGTCTTTGGAGCTCTAATAATACTGGCTCCAGCAATGGAGTATTGATCAGCCAGGCGATAAGCTCTGGTGTAACGACTTTTTCTTTGGAGTTAATAATTTGGGAGCATACACAGTGGCATAATGTCGCTTTAAACTTATCATCCTTATTATGAACCAATTTATCGGTAAGTTTATTGGAAAGTACCTGAGTAAACCACGGTGTTGTTTCACCAAGCTGTTTACTGATGACCGGGTTCATAAAAAACGAGGCAATATCCTCGGCCTTGTTAGTATGCTCCAGTGCCTGAGTCACGAGAGCATGGTTGACCTCAGAATCGCGCGAGATACGCTCTGGCGTTAAGTGAGATAACTCAAGCGTGATATGGTTGTCAGATTCGAAAACACATGGATCCCCTATTTCAAGACGCCGTTCATCCTCAAATAGCCAGAAGAAATCCCCGTCCATTGTTCCTATATGCAAGTTGGGGTTGCTTGTGTCGGAAATAGAGGCAAATACTGTTACTTTTGATTCGTTTAAAGATTCGTTTAAAGATTCGTTTAAAGATTCGTTTAAAGATTCGCTTAAAGAATTGTCTGTTGACCTTTCCAAACTGTTTGCTACCCAAGCCGTTAGCTTTTCCCTGTAACGTAGAAAGGAATAGCAGCCATCTTTTATTACGTCTATTAATGACCAGATACTAAGCGCCTTGTTGTTTTCTTTGCCAAGCCAGCTGCTAACCGGTTTGAATACTCTACTATCTAAAGTTTCTAAGGTGTCCCCATTATATTGGAATTCGGCAGGAGGTATGTTCTTATTTTCCCAACTAGATACACCCCCATTACGAAAATGAGAGCTCATCTCATCGGACCATCCATCTGCTAGTTTTTGAAGGATAGCAAATTTGCTGGTATATACTGCTGCTCCTGACTTAAACTTTTCAACATATTTCGGGTCTAATTTGGATTCTGGCGTTGCGGATTCATCATCAATAGGCGGAAGTTTCAGAGTATCACAATAAATATTGTAAAAGGAGTTGCTGTAGTGAATTTCCATGCATGGGGGAACCTCCATTTCCTCACTTCTGTGCATTTCAGTCAGAAATATATTAACAAAGTCATGCAATAACTTTTTTCGAATATTAAAAATCCGCCCATTCAGCCCCGACTTAGATGCTGCTAAGTCAATAAAATGGCTTTTAAAACGTCCGCAAACACCAGCAGGACAGTAATCAATGCCCTCCAAGCAGGAATGGAGTACAGATGCGATATAGTTTTTTTGCTGAGAATTTATGTCCTCTTTTTGATATTCATTTTGATAGCAATTAAGCGTAGTTATCAGAGAGTGCAGATAAAATCGCATCTCTCTATATAGCAGCAACAAATCATTATCGGAAATGAGATCAGGTGTTACTATCTTAAGATGAAAATCGCTTATTGCTTTATCGAATATGTTTCCAACAAATTTGGGAGCCAACTCCTTGAGTGCCAGAATGTCATTTATAAACTGAGATTTAATGATGGGAAAAGATGGGTCTTTTACTAGGTCATGATAACTCTTAACCTCTGGGAATTTAGCATAATCAGGAAAGTCTTCAGGCGTTGTGATTTTTATTGTTTCATAAATATTAGGAGTAGGTATGGGTATTTTGTCGTTTTTATTTTCATCAATATCCATGGTTTCATAAGCATCTGGGTCCGCTGCTGTATCATTGGATTCTCGCTCAGTATTTGGAAACGTAGCCCCCTCTATTCTGTCTTTGCTCGTCCGTGAAGTTTCCATTTCCGACGGAAAAGTTTGAGGTTTGTCTGTATGGAGGGTTCTTCTTTTCTTCGCATTTTGATCAACAGTGTTTGGTGCTAAAGACGCCTTTCTCTTACCGAGTTTAGGTGGAAGGTTTCCAGAAGAGCTTGGCTGACTAGAGTCAACGATCATGCCTGCAATGTGAGTGTCAGGTGTAGTAGTTATGTTCTTACCATTCGACGTTCCTACGGATGATTGTTTAGCAGTGGCTGCGGCAACTAAATGCGCTCTATTAGGTTGAACCTTTTGTTGAGAATGCATGGGGATACCTCCTTATATAATATACATATATTGGTGCATTGTTTTTTTTGCCGAATAAACAATATTTACTGAAAATAAATATCGAATAGTTGTGGCTTAATGAACCTGTCTTTTTATTGCACTACCAAGGATTACAAGTGCTTTTTACTAAATACATTATTTAGACTGGTCGGACGATGAGTTGTTGTAAATTGGTTAGTCTTAGTAACCACATTGTTATGTAAGGGTAAAGATACACGTTATGTTTAGCGATGCAGGTATTTTGTTGGTCTTGCGGTAACTCCCCTATTTTTAAACAAAGCTAAAAGCAGGAAAATCCTTACGCATTCAATGGAAACCGACGTGTTCTCCGTCTGTGAAGATAAAAGGGGTAGGCTTTGCCCCCTTATCCTGAGCAGACTTTGCATGTTTCCACTTATCTGTACTTTCCGTTATCTTGGGTTTTTAAGCCATGGATGAGAGTATTCAATTAAACGTCTCGGTATTGAGCACTGCTTCCCAGCCAGCGATCAATTAAAAGATCAGCGATGTCTGGTGCTTCTTCCATTAGCTGTATGGCTGCTGCACGAACATCGTTGAGTAAATCTCCATCTCTTTCTAGTACAGCAACTCTGAATTGCATCAGGCCTGTCTGTTTGGTCCCCATTACTTCCCCAGGCCCACGAAGCTGAAGATCTTTTTCCGCAATAACAAAGCCATCTGAAGAATTACGCATAATTAGTAGGCGCTCTTTGCTTTGGTGGGATAGAGGAGAGTGGTACATCAGCAGACAGTGGCTGGCAACCTTACCTCTACCTACCCTGCCGCGAAGCTGGTGGAGCTGCGAGAGCCCTAGACGTTCAGGATTTTCAATAATCATCAGGCTTGCGTTTGGTACATCAACACCCACTTCTATAACTGTTGTAGCGACGAGGACATGTAAGTGGCCATCCTTAAATGCTGCCATAACGGTAGCTTTTTCAGAGGCCTTCATTCTTCCGTGAACAAGCCCTATTGAGAGCTCTGTCAAGAGTGTTTGTAGTTGTTTGAATGTTGCTTCGGCGGCTTGACACTGTAGCGCCTCGGACTCATTTATAAGAGTGCAAACCCAATAAACCTGGCGGCCTTCTAGACAAACAGCTCTGAGGCGTTTAATGACTTCACCCCTACGATCATCACTAATAATGACCGTATTCACGGGGATTCGTCCCGGTGGCAATTCATCAATAATCGAACAGTCTAGGTCTGCGTAGGCGGTCATTGCTAGTGTTCTGGGAATGGGGGTTGCAGTCATAATCAACTGGTCCGGTTGTCCGCCTGCATGTTCGCCTTTTTGCCGCAGGGCTAAGCGTTGATGAACCCCAAAGCGATGTTGTTCGTCAATAACCGCCAGACCTAGTTTATGGAAATGGACGTCATCCTGAAAAAGTGCATGAGTGCCAATCACTACCATTGCCTCACCGGAAGCAATGCGCTCAAGTTCAGCATGACGTTTGTTGCCTTTAGTTTTTCCTGATAGGTAAGCAACAGATATGCCTAGGGGTTTAAACCATCCGCGGAAGTTATAGTCATGTTGTTCCGCTAGAATCTCAGTGGGGGCCATAATTGCGGCCTGAAAATCATTTTCAACCGCTTGAAGCGCAGCTACTGCAGCTACTACCGTTTTGCCAGAACCAACATCACCTTGTATAAGGCGGAGCATGGGCAGTGAACTGGCCATATCGGTACATATTTCTTTTAATACTCTTTCTTGAGAGGCAGTGAGAAAGAATGGTAGTTGCTCTTTGAAAGGCTTGTTTAGTGTATGTTTGGCTGGTAGTTTGAAGCCTGCGGCCTCTCTGGCTTTGAGGCGCACTTTTTGTAAACTTAGGTTGTGAGCCAGCAGCTCTTCAAAGGCAAGGCGTCGCTGAGAGGGGTGACGATCTTCTCCAGAAATTGATTTTAAAAGAGTTGAAGGTGGTTGATGGAGTAAATGAATGGCTTCTGTTAGGGAGCTTAGCTGGAATTTGCTACGCAGAGTTTCTGGTAGTAGCTCCTGAAGAGAGTCGGTATCAGTCAATATATCCAGTGTTTGCTCACAGAGGGCTCTAATACGTTGTTGAGTTAGCCCCTCGGTAACCGGGTAAATTGGTGTCAGGGTGCTTTCTGTCGTAATGGGGGTGTCTGCTGTGATGACCTGATATTCTGGATGATAAATTTCTAGCCCGCTAGCCCCTTGTCGAGGTTCACCAAAGCACCGAACTTCCGCACCCAGGCATAGTTGGTTTTTTTTTGCTCCTGAAAAATGGTAAAAACGTAATCCAATAGTGCCAGTATGATCACTGATTTTGCATAGCAAGCTACGACGACGGCCCAAAACAATATCAGAAGATATAACTTTTCCCTGAATAACAGCACCATGTTCAGGGTTCAGGTGACTAATTGGCGTTACGCAGGTCCGGTCTTGATAGCGTATAGGTAAGTGGAAGAGTATGTCTTGCAAAGTATGAATGTTAATTCTGACCAATTTTTCAGCCATGGCAGAACCAACACCCTTGAGAGTGCTAACAGGGATGTGATGGAGTGGCTGAGACACTGACTTCTCCCTTTAACAGCTTGGTTTTGTTAGAGTTTTTCATAAATAATCGCTGTCACGGCACAGTTCATCAAAGAACTTTTTTAAAAAAGGATTGGATTATCATTAAAAATGGCTCGCTACTTGCGGTTGCCTATATATGCTCTGGCCTCATTACCCCCATACCCCGTGAAGGTGTGAGGTTGTTGGTTTCTCTCATACGCCCAACCACCTATTTGGTAGTAGTGGTAGGCGCATGGCTGCGCGCGCTTGCCGTCTACTCATACCTTTAATGGGAATGGGTGTCCGTGCTTGGACGCAAAGTGCCGCGGCTGCTATATGCAAAGCAGTATAGCTTATATTAGGTTTCGCATTGACCAAAATACCGACTTTGGCCACTAACATAACAACACGCTGCTGTTGACTGTTATTGTCCAAGAAGAGCAGAGGGGAGTTTCCTTGTATCTGTTCGGCGCATTGACTTGAATGTTAGATGAGTTCATTAACGTCTAAACTCATTTTATGTAGCAGTGACTGTCCTCGTAATGCAGAGACGAATTATTTAGATAATCGGTGCAATTAACATCTGTGCCATTTTTTGCCATTAGGTATTTCCACCCTAAGGAAATATAACTCCTAACAAATAAAAGAAGACGGCCTTTCGTTGCTCGGCAGGATTAACGACAATGTGAGACACTGCAACCTGCATCTTTAATTGGCTAGGGTGTAATCCATCCTGTTTAAAGGTGCAGGCTGACTAGCAAGGGGTAAAAGGATCTATTCTTCAAATACGACAAGAGGCAACATTAAAATTAACTCTCGTCTTTACTTAACCCACAGGAAAGACTTGTTTTTTCTTCGATATCTTTGCTGGTAGAAAGCTCAAACGCCAACTTTGTGCCATTACTCTGAAAAAGGTTAAGCTTACTGCCGTCTCGTACTACTTTTAGCATTTCTGGTTTTTCATCGGGATCAGCGTCTGAAACCAAGTACCAGTACCCTTCGGCCTTATTAAATTCTACACTTCCTGAGCTGACAAAGTCAGTACATCCGTAGCCGAAGTCTTTTTCAAAAAAGGTCATCATAAAACCATTATTATCACAGGTAATATTGCCTTTTTTACTAACATCCTTACGGCATACAAACAATTCACCAGCTACTAGGTCTTTCTGCATATCCTGAGGATTTAATAAAAACCATTCTCCATAGGGGGACGTTCCGTCCTCAGCCAAGTCGTGTGAGTTTAGCCTTGAAGAGCAGCCATAAAGAAAGGAAATCACTACTATGACTCCCAGCAATCCAACAGAAGAAATACACTTATTCTCAGTAAATAACATATTTACCATCCTAAACTATGAGCAAAAATCGAAAAATAAAGGCTTTCATCAGAAAGCCTGCTCCATCCCGCAAGTATAATAAATTACTCCTGAGGGCTTCTATCTTCAACAGCATTTTAGTCGAAACTTAGTATTTATTTATACCAAGCACGCCTATTAGTCGCCAACAAACAGCTTATAACCGAAGTTAAAACACTAACAAAGGAGCGAATCAGCTATGCTCGTTCCTTTGAAATAGCTAGGTTGTTGACTGATATCATGTATCTCGATCATATACTACTCCTAGGAGTACTGACATTATGTTACTCCCACTTTTAGCGATATACACCATAAACGATGTAAAATCAGCCATTAATCAGGTATTAAAGATGCGCGCCCTGTAGACTTAATATTCATGTTGGGAAAATTGCTATTACCCAAATAACAACGATGTCTCGATTTCATATAAACGCTACCCGCAATGGTAAAAACTCCGGTCATCAACATAAGAGCCAGTGGGCCAGAGCTATACCTTGCTTGAGTAAGTAGCTCAATAACATAAGGGACAGAGCCACCAAAAATACAAACACCTAGATTGAGGCATACAGCCAAGCCCGTATAACGAACTTCCGTAGGAAAAAGTTCAGCCACCGAAGACACATAACAACCATTAAAAATAGCAGACGGAATAACAGTCAATGCCATAACCACCCACAGCGACCCTGTTTGTATAGCCTCGCTGGCAGTGTTAGCAACAATTAATAAAATAGTGCCCCCAACAATCAAAATATATTTTCTACCAATAATATCCGACAACCAGCCACAGAAAACGGTTAAGAGAGCGAGAAGCAGCAATGTTGAGGTGGTAAAAACAAAAACATCTTCTGCAGGAAAATCAAGATAACGACTGGCATAGGGAGGCAATAATATATAGAGAGATACCATAGCCGCAGCTGCTGACGTTAGGGCTGTGCCAATAAAGATAGAAGAAGAGTTATATCGAAATAAATCTGCGACAGGAATCTTAACAACAGAGCGCTGTGCCAAAATTTTGGTAAATAAGGATGTCTCTATAATACCCTTTCTTAAAAAATAGACAAAAATACCCAAGGTGCTGCCAGCAATAAATGGAATACGCCATCCCCAGTTATTCAATTGTTCCTGAGTAAGATAATGGTGCAAAGCAATACCCATAGAGGAAGCTAGAACCAAACCGACTAATGCGGAGGATATAATTGCAGAAGTAAGAACCCCGCGATACCGAGGTGACACATGTTCAGAGACAAAAACAATTGCTCCAGGCAGCTCTCCCCCCACAGATAAACCTTGGAGCATACGCAAAAAAAACAGGAGTATCGTTGAGGTAATGCCTATAGATGCATAGCCAGGCAATAGGCCAATCCCTAGTGTTGATGCCGACATCACGATGATAGATAGTTGAAACAGTTTTTTCCTCCCGATCCTGTCACCAAAATGACTGAATAATACTCCACCAAAAATACGGCTCACGCTTCCTATTGAATAGATCGCAAATATCCACAGTCTGCCAGCATCACCAGTGCCTGGTAGAAATGTTGCCGCAAGCTCATTAGCAAAAAAGATGACAATAGCAAAATCAAGAAACTCAAGCACTGCCCCCAAACATGTTATAAACATTAATCTATAAATCATTATATGCTAGGTGTCCTTGAAATAGTGATGTTGTTTACGCACACCCGAAGCGCCTACTGCTCGTAGGCTCATGGAGATTCTCTCGTTTGCCGACGGCTCATTCCGTCAAGAGCCATAGTATGCAGTTAAAAACGTTCAGTCCAGACTCACCATCAGGTCATCTGCTTTAAGTATTTTTTTAATAAGTGCATGTTTATAAAGAAACTGAGCGTAGCCTTCATAACGGTCATCATTCCTTGATTGTGGAGACCGAGCAAAATAAGGAATGGTATCTATCCACGCACGTTTATTCAAATCATTGTCAAGCTGCTTTGGATTGCTACCCACAAACACGTTCCAAGACTCTTCAGGATGGCTTGTGATATCTTTAACTCCGGCTTCCACGCTTCGCAAAAAACCACGGATTACCTTCTTATCATATTTTTTTCTATTGACAATAAAAATCATCTGATCATAGGCAGGGATGCCGTTTTCTTCAAAACAAAAGATGCGGCCCTTGGAACCATGCGATTTTAGAACGTTTAACTCAAAGTTACGACACACACCCATAATAGCATCAACCTGCCCGGTCATCAGTGAAGATGATAGATTCCAACCAACATTGATCATCTTGATGTTTTTAGCGCTAAAGCCATAAGGGTTGAACATCGTATCCAGTTTCGCGGATTCAGCACTATTAAAAGATACGCCAATTGTTTTACCTTTAAGGCTGGCAAGTGATTTAATTGGCCCAGCATCAAGCACCATAACTCCATCCAAGACGCAATCAATTAAAGTCCCCGCCCAAGCCACCGCTAATCCTCTGTCAACCCCTTGAGTCAACCCAGGCTGGTAATAAACAGCAATATCAACATCACCGGTTGCCACTAACTTTGGTGGCAATGTAGGGTCTGTAGGTTCTTGAATTTTTACCTCGAGCCTCTCCTTTTGAAAATAACCTTTTTGTTGAGCAATAATAATAGGACCATGATTAGGATTGACAAACCAATCAAGCATTAAAGTGATTTTTTTAATTTCCGTCTTCTCTTCCTGTATATCCCTATGGCTCTTTACTTGCACACTGACAAAAAATAAGAATAATGAAGCAACAATCAGACTCGATCGTTTGGTCATTATTACGTGCTTTTCCCATCGTAATGCCCTAAAGCCTCTTGCTTCCAGATGCACGCCCGAGGACTTAGAAAATAAAGAGTATATTAAAGGCCTAATACCCATTTGATGATTCCTGTTCCCAGGGAATAAGCCAGTGCAACAAGCGATCAGTAATAAAATAAAAGCTAGTGGAGCAAAAAGCCAAAACAGCAAGGGCAGCAAACATTTGATCAACCCATAACCGAGCATTTGCTTGTATCATCATATAACCTAACCCCGCACTAGAACCAACCCACTCACCAACAACAGCGCCAATGGGAGCGATGACTACCGCAATTCGCAAACCTGATGCAAGTCGTGGCAATGAGCCGGGCCAGTTGATATACCGCATAATAGTATAATTGCTCCCACCCATAATCTGGGCCATGTCCAGCCACTCTCGCTGAGCATGTCTTAACCCGTCATAACAACAAGTAACCACAGGGAAAAAAATCATCAGCATTGTCATCACTACTTTAGATGCCATACCATAACCGAACCAAAGCATTAAAATAGGAGCCAGCGCAAATGTTGGAATAGCCTGGGTGATCAACAAAAGCGGAAGGAGCCATGGACGCAAGCTGGAAAAATAAAGCAACGCTAGCGCAAGTGAAATACCTGAAAATACGCCCATAAGGAGCCCTAGTAGCATTTCACTCATGGTAACCAGTGTATTTTCCCAAAGAAGATCTATGTTTTCCTGAATACTGACAAGTACCACATCTGGAGCAGGGAGGATATAAAAAGGTATATCCAAAATCACGACTAATATTTTCCAGAAAATCAATAAACACAAAAAAACAATGGCAGGTTTAATAATACTTATCATGTGTTATTTACACCCCAAGTGAGGCTCTTCATTACGAAGGAGGCTCAACACTTGACCCTGTAGTTGCATAAGGCATGGATCTGTCAGAGATCTAGGAGCCTGTCCTGGAGGCTCTATCCCACTGGTCAATTCCACCGGGCTTCCCCGTAAATGATAAATCTTATGACCCAATCGTAAAGCTTCGAGCGGATCATGGGTAATTAACAGCACGGTTTTATTTATCAGCAACTCCCAAGCCAAATCCTGAAGATTTAGCCGCGTAATAGCATCCAGTCTAGAAAAAGGTTCGTCCATTAACACCAATGGACGATTTTCCATTAAGGTTCGAGCTAATGCTGCTCGTTGTCGCTGACCACCTGACAAGTTCTGAGGAAGCGCATCAGCTTTACCTTGCAACCCTACCCGTTCCAGTATATCTAAGGCTCTATCCTTAACGTTTGATCTCAATCGTGCTTTTTTAAAAAAAGGAGTCCGCAGTCTCTCCCCAATGGTAATGTTATTCAGCACACTATACCAAGGCAGCAAAAGATCTTGTTGTGCCATCCAGGCAATGCGTCCTTTAAGAGTTAAGCCATCTTGGCAAGTAACAGAGCCTGTAGTAAAAGTTCCAGTCTCATTGCTTAACCCTGCTATGAATCGTAAAAAACTTGTTTTGCCAATACCACTACCGCCGAGCAAACAAGTCCAGCTGCCGCCTTTCAGGGTAAAATCAAGATCTCTGAATATCTGCTGCTTGCCATAGGATAAACTGGCATTTTTCACAAGAACATCAAGCATGCATTACCATACCATACAGAAAAGATGAAACGGACCTTAGCCACTGGCAACAATCAATTCATCTGCAAGCTACCATTAAAGGTGTGAGATTGTTGACTGTTTTCTCACACCTCAGCACTTATCACTCGAAAACTCGCAAGGTTTCGCGTATTTGCCACCTACTCTAACCTTCAATGGTGACGGGCATAAAATACTTTCTGAGCGCGTCCTACTCCCGAAAAGTTTGTTCACTAAATTTGTTTTTGTAAGCACTACTACTACACAAGACGTGCAATATATTTTAGTTCAATCTTCTTTAATGCTGACACATCTTACAAAAACAAGTCTTGCGATTCCCTTGCCTTATTTCTGAAATAGTATTGCCGCATTGTTTGCATGCTAAACCACTGCGTCCATATACAGAGAGCTCCTGCTGAAAATATCCCGGCTTGCCATCACCACCAACAAAATCTTTTAATGTTGTTCCTCCCATTTCTATGGCTTTACTTAGGGTTGTCCGTATAGACTCTGCCAACACTTGATAGCGTTTTAGCGATACTTTTCCACAGGGGAGGTGTGGCAAAATGCCTGCTTTAAATAACGTCTCATTGGCATAGATGTTGCCAATTCCAACCACAATATGGCTATCCATTATGAATGTCTTGATTGCCTGACTCTTCCTCCGTGACATCATAAACAAACGCTGTCCGGTAAAATCATCACCTAAAGGCTCAGGCCCAAGTTTTTGTAATAGCTTGTGCTCCCATATAGAATCGCTAGTCCACAGTATGGAACCGAATTTTCGAGGATCGGTATATCGCAAGCGCAGATCACTAGACAGTACAATATCAACATGATCATGCTTTCCTGCTAGACTCGCATTTTGGATGATTCGCAAGCAACCAGACATGCCAAGATGGATAATCAGTGTTCCGCCCATCGTTTCCAATAAAAGATACTTAGCTCGCCGACGAACGTGGTCTATCGTAACCCCCGCTAACTTTTTGTCAAGATCATCAGGCACTGGCCAGCGAAGACGATGTTCGCGGACAACAACTTCTTTAACGGTTTGACCGATAATATGAGGAGCTATGCCTCGGAGAGTCGTTTCAACTTCAGGTAGTTCAGGCATAACAGCAGTGGCTTCACAATTTAGCTGGGAGTATGCAAAAAAGCAGACATGAAAATAATACAATGTTTAGACTAATTGTTAGCCCACGGAATATCGTTCTCGCGACACCAGCCCTCACCTCTAGCGCGTTTAAGAGAAACTCTCTCCTTCTTCGTATAATCCTTGAGGCAAATCAATATACTTTCTTAATATATCTCACTTACATTGAAGTTTTGGTGTTGGTGACATCGGCCACGCACCTAGATCACCGAGTCCTCGCGTTAATGCGGCTTCGCTCGTTTGTGGTCTGTCTCATCTTAAATGGTAACGGGTCTCTAACTATGCTTTGAAAATTAATGGGTTCAGGCTTTTGTCCCGTGCAGAGGTGGTGTGGGCAACCGCGTAATACTGTTCTTGCTAAGTCTTGCCAACAGGAAAGCATAACATAATTAAGTTATGTGCGACCAGAGAGAATGATGCCGTTAGAGTGATCTTGGAGATCATGCTTTAAAGTGACTGAAACGACAAAGTAGGGGGGGAGCCTATCATTACAGCTCAGAGGAAACCGGTGATGAGGTTTCCTTCGGCGATGCCATGCTCGCAGAAACCTTAAAGAGCAGAGATTTCCCACCTAATTTAAGCAGAGCTTTGCTAGTAAGTTTTGTAATGACTGAAAAAGGGGGAAGATTCAATAACGGTGGCTAAAGGCTGTGGTTATGCTGAGGTATCAACTTATCAAGCTATAACAAAAATCAGGAAGTTATGCGCATATCTCAATTTAACATCAAAAATAGTGAGAGCTAAGCATGAGTAGCCAATATAATAGTATTGTTAATCAAATGACTGTTAAAAAACGAAGTTATTGTCAAACTCTTTGTTAAACTGTCTCGAGACTTGTTGGGCATCCATGAGGCTTTGTTGTTTGCCGTCTCTTGTTTCATTTGTGTTGTGTTAATTGCTGCTATTATCTCATAGAATCAAAACATTGGTTCGTGCCAACATTTCATAGTGAATAACAATGATAACAAGCTCCTCTCTTCTTATACGTTATTTCATAGAGCTAAAAGAGCTCCTCTACCTTTCCTGCCCTATTTTGGTAGCGCAGCTGGCGATAATTGGCATGAGCTTTACTGATACCAGTATGGCTGGGCACTATTCAACTGAGGATTTAGCAGCAATAGCTATAGGCACCAGCATATGGATGCCTGTCTATTTATTAATCCGCGGTACTCTCATAGCAACGACTCTGATGGTTGCTCGCCTGTATGGCGCTGGCAAATCGCAACAGATTGGATCACTTGTGAGGCAAGCAAACTGGATAGCCGTGGCACTGGGCTTGATTGGTTTTATATTTTTGCAGCACACAGAATGGATTCTTATACTTCTAGAAATCTCACCACTGCTAATTGAAAAAACAACCGATTACCTGGTAGCTCTTTCCTGGGGTGTTCCGGCTATTTGTATGTACGAGGTGTTGGTCTGTTACTGTGAAGGCTGTTCCAAAACCAAACCATCTATGATAATTAGTCTGCTAGCATTGCTGGTCAATATCCCTCTAAACTACCTATTAATATACGGCAATTTTGGCTTTCCTGAACTAGGTGGAGTCGGTTGCGGTTATGCAACTTCCATCTGTTTTTGCTTAATGTTCATGCTGATGTTAGCTTTTGTTTCGTTCAGTAATTACCATAAAAAATCAGATATTTTCACCAAGTTAGAAATGCCTGATGCAAAAGCTATCATCATTCTCATAAAATTAGGCATACCAATAGGTTTGGCTTTCTTTTTTGAAGCGGGTATTTTTTGTGCTATCGCCTTGGTTATAGGTAAGCTTGGCACCACCATAGTTGCAGGTCACCAAATTGCTCTAAACTTTTCAAGTATTACCTTCATGGTGCCCTTAAGTCTTTCAATGGGATTAACTGTTCGAACAAGCCAGGCGATAGGTGCTGGGAATCCGGAAAAAGCCGCCTTCATAGGTTATTCTGGCATCTTAACAGCACTGTTCGGCGCCTGTATCAGCGCTACTGCAATACTGATCTTCTCTGAACAAATAGCATCCTTTTATACTGTTAATCCTGCAGTCCGTGCTCTGGCGGTTGAGCTGTTGTTCTTTGCAGCTCTTTTCCAGTTTTTTGATGCCATACAAATTGCTTCTATTGGTGCTTTACGCGGCTACAAAGACACGCGTATACCAATGATAATGATTCTGGTAGCCTGCTGGGTTATTGCTCTGCCTTTTGGTTATCTGCTTGGATTAACAGATGTTATTACCGAATCTATGGGGCCTCACGGACTGTGGATTGGTCTGCTAACAGCCATGTTGGTCGCGGCACCACAACTGGCAGTACGTTTTAGAATAGTCAGCCGTCGAGAGATCGAAAAAACTAAAATAGCAGTTTAGGCCGTGAATGATATCCATCCCCTCCAGGAAGAAAAAAGTGAATCCACAATTTTGGCACAGACGTTGGGAAGCCAGTGATATCGGCTTTCATAAAAGTGACACTCACCCACTTTTGCTGGAGCACTTCAACAAGTTATCACTTGATGCGGGCAGTAGAATATTTTTACCGCTTTGCGGTAAAACTCGTGATATTTCATGGTTCCTTGCCAACGGCTACTTGGCCGCAGGGGTTGAACTGAGCAAATTGGCTGTTGATCAGCTATTTACAGAAAGTGGCTTAGAGCCAAAACTATTCATTGATGGTGCATTTATCCACTATACAGCACACAATTTAGATGTTTTTGTTGGAGATATCTTCAGTTTACATGGTGAAACCCTGGGCAAGATAGATGCAGTGTATGATAGAGCAGCGTTAGTCGCGCTGCCTGGTGATATGAGGAAGCGATATGTAGAGCACCTAATAGGCATTGTCGCACAAAAAAAACAGCTTTTAATCTGCTATGAATATGATCAAGAGCTAATGCCTGGCCCTCCTTTCTCCATTAGTCAGGAAGAAATCCAGTCCCTATATGGAAGGCGCTACAATATTACTCTAATTGATAGCATAAATGTTGACGAGGGATTGAAAGGAAGATGCGATGCTGTTGAAAACACATGGTTACTACGTCCGTTACCATTGAAGGTGTAAGTGTATACAAACAAGAGGGAGCTTAGAATATAAGAGATTTAGGAACCAAGAAGTTTATGGAGTAATAAGGATTAGGAGTTATATTTTATTCCTTTCGTTATCTTGGATATGTTTTGATGGTTTGTTATGATCTGCGCTTAAATTAAATGTTAAAAAGGAGTTGTTCTGCATGCTGTGCAATATACGACCTACGTTTTCTATATGTAAGTTTCTTACCTCGCTTCTAATCATGCTTTATGCCGCTAGTTTATACGCTGGAGAAGAGATTATTTTCATTGTTAACCCTACATCTGGAGGTGGCACATGTGGAAGAATATGGGATAGTATGGAGAGCGACATAAAAAAGCAAGTGGAGCAAGATGGGAAAACATTCAAGGTGTTTAGAACAGGTATTCAGGGCGAAAAATTTATCAAGTCACTCAAAAGTGGAAGGATGATAGGACTCCCTACTATTTTTATAGATGCGGGTGATCTTGTTTTTAGTCTCATGAGTACAGGGGAGATAGAATTAAACAAAGGTCATATGACTACTATTGTTTCTGTTGGAGGCGATGGTACTTTCAGTCAAATTGCAAGCACGCTTCATGGAAAGAATCGGGTAGATAAAATTGATTATACCTTGGCTGTTCTTCCTTTTGGCTTAGGAAATAGTTTAGCGCAAGGGTTAAACATACCAATTGAGAAAACAGATGCAGCAAGAGAAAGAGCTGTAGACATTGCAATAAATGGTCAAGCGACGCTAGTAGGATGCTTTGAGGTGACATCTGCAAAGGAAGCTTGCTGTTCATTTGTTGGGCTAAGCTTTGGTGTTTCATGTAAAATTGGAACGTTGCAAAATGAGCCGCCGGTTATTTTAAGACCAGTATTTAGGCGTGTAAGTGGAAAAACACAATATAATATTGCAGCAGTGTTAGCAGTTATTAATCCGCCTAAAACCAAAGTTACTGTCAGTATGTTTCAAAAACGTGGGGATGTTACAAATCAGAGTGATGAGCGTATAGAAATTGAGTGTCAGAATTACAAGTTCCTTCTAACGAATCATGTTGATGAGCAGTGCCGAGAAGAAATTTTACATATGAGGAAACTCACTTTTGGTGTCGCCACTGTGGCACCATATTTTGGTGGGGGCTTTAAAATTCATCCGAACGCTAAAGTGCAAGGAGATAAAGCCTATATGTCCTTTATTGATGACATGAATATGTTCAGGAAAATACGCCATTTCAAGCATTTCAAGAACGGAGATCATACTAAAGATTCTCATGCCTATAGTAAAACCATTGAATTAAATGCAGAAGTAATGTTAGCAATTGAGGCACATGGTGATTCTGTAATTCCTTTTCAAATTGATGGGGGTGAAAATGTAGGGATTCTGCCTATTACTATAGAGTGGTTGCCTAAAAGCTACAAGATTAAAACTATGGAAGGCGCATAGGAATAGTTTGTTTTTATGCCAGTTACCATTGAATGAGGGGTCAGTCAGTAATCTAGCACCATTAAAGAGAATAGGTTGTACCGTGTGGATAGTATTAATTTTTTCATATTATTATGGCCTTATGCTGTTAATTTCGTGCTCTTAAAAATGAAAACCTAGGCGAGAAGTGCATCGAAGTTTCGTCTGGTAGCGCATCTATATATTAGTCAACAAGCGGCCTAGGTTTTGAGTAGGGGTCTTTTCTTGGGCAGCAGGTGAGCTTTTGGCGCCTGTTTCTGTTTCTACTTGTCTATGTAACTTTTTAAATTATGTTTTTGAACAATAAATAATCCTATCCATCTAAAATGTGTGAGATGGTGGACTGCTCACATTCACCAGTATCACCTACGCCTCGTAGGTTTTTGGGGTTTCGTCTCAAGGGTAACAGGAAGTGCGCGCACGCAACAGCTGCGCAACACAGTGATCAGAAGTATTTCATGGTAGCTCTGGTCAGCTCTGCACCCTTTTTAAATCAAAACTTCGGACTGATTTGACGCATTTATAAGAAACAATAAATAGCCTAAACAGGGGGTGGTGCAGGAGGGACTGGAAACGGTTTGATATTACCATTTTTTAATTCAAGAACCTTGCCTACGTCCTCTTTATCGACTTCATCTATACGCACTATCGATGCTAGTGGAATATAGCTACGCTTGACGCCGTCAAAAGTTATTTTAAGCTTCTCTTCGGCGGGGTCGACCAATAATCTGCTTTTCTCACCAAAGATGAATTCTTCTACCTCTATGAACCCCCAGAGTTCACTCTGAAATACGTGACGCGCATAAACTTCAAATATCTCACCTTGGTTTTGAAAAATGACACGAAAAATCTGCTTATTCGACATTGCATCTCTGGCTACTTAGTTAATAAAAAGGTACCGAGCTTCGTTCTCGATGCATCAAATGTCTGTCATGAAATCAAAAGGATAACACATACACCTCAGCCACAATCTAGTTTAGGGTTGTGGAATTGTATCTTAATGGTAGCCTTATGCCAAAGTAATTAAAAATGAAGGCAATCAGCTATGGGGAAAGTCCGCGGGAACGGCCAGGGAATGAGGTCTAGTCTTAAAATCGGCATACGGCAATTTCTTTTGAAAGAGAGAGGTTGTTGACCAATCTCACGCGGCTAATGCTCATAGGCTAATGGAGCTGAGCTCATGTGTCACCGTCTTGCACCTTCATGATAACGAGTATAGAAATAACACTTCCTAACGATGGATGACAGAGGATCATGGAAAAAAACATGGTTTCGACTACCCACTATCAATTAGGCGCAGTATAATCCCCACCTACCGAACAATATTCTTGAATAATAGGCCATCGCTTTGTCGTCTGAAAGAACAAAAAAGCTTTTTATCAAAACCCACGGCTGCCAAATGAACGTGTATGATTCTACCCGTATGGCGGATCTTCTTGCGGCAACTCACTCTATGGAGTTGACTGACAACCAAGAAGAAGCGGATGTGCTGTTAATTAATACCTGCTCAGTGCGTGAGAAAGCACAAGAAAAACTTTTTCACCAGCTAGGGCGTTGGACGCGTCTTAAAAAGAAAAGTCCTAATGTCATAATTGCCGTTGGAGGTTGTGTAGCTAGCCAAGAGGGGGATGCTATCCGCAAGAGAGCACCTAATATTGATGTTATTTTTGGTCCACAAACCTTACACCGCCTTCCAGAAATGATCGATGCATCCAAGACAAGCCGTAAGCCTGTAGTTGATGTCAGTTTTCCTGAAATGGAAAAATTTGATCGATTGCCGGAACCCAGTGTTGACGGGCCAAGCGCTTTTGTATCAGTCATGGAGGGGTGTAGTAAATACTGCACATTTTGCATTGTTCCTTATACCCGCGGCCCTGAGGCTAGCCGGCCAGCGGATGATGTTCTTGCCGAGTGTACTGGGCTGGCAGGGAAAGGTGTCCGAGAGATCAACTTATTGGGGCAGAATGTTAATGCTTATCTAGGAGAAATGCATGATGGCTCTACCTGCGACCTTGCAGAGCTAATCACTCTTGTTGCTGCCATCGAAGGTATTGACCGGATTCGTTTTACCACATCCCATCCTATGGAGTTTTCTAAGAGCCTGATTAATGTCTATGCCGAAGTTCCTGAGCTAGTCAGCCATCTTCACCTGCCTGTACAAAGCGGCTCTGACCGAGTGCTCGCTATGATGAAGCGTGACCACACGGCTTTGGAGTATAAAGCAAAAATTCACAAACTCCGCAAAATTAGGCCCTCACTAAGCCTCTCATCAGACTTTATCGTTGGCTTCCCTGACGAAAGTGATAAGGATTTCGAGGAGACCATGAATCTCATTACCAGTGTGGGGTTTGATACATCGTTTAGTTTTATATATAGCCGTCGACCTGGAACTCCGGCCTCAGATATGCTGGATGAAGTGCCTATAGACGTAAAAAAGAAGCGATTACAGATTCTTCAGGATTGCATCAATCAGAATGCAGCGCGAATTAGTAGAAGACTAGCAGGCAGTATCCAGCGCATTCTGGTAACAGGTTATTCCAAAAAGGACCCCGGTCAACTGACGGGAAGAACCGAATGCAATAGAATTGTCAACTTCCAGTACGGTAACCCTCGCCTTATCGGACGATTTGCTGATATAGAGATAACAGAAGCGTTACCGAACTCTTTGAGGGGAAGATTACAGCGCTCAGAACTAGATTTATACCCGTTACCATTGCAGGTGTGAGTCGGCACTAAAAGGGAGTTAAAGCCCTGTGTGGCAATGAGTAACAGGTAAATGGGGTTGGTGAGAGTGATCAATAACCGCACATTTTCTAGGGGAATTAGTATATTCGTGTTGTACTTTAACTCTATTACTTTGCATGAAGTGAATAGAAGTATATGCTTGCATGTATGATTTGCAGTAAAGGCTGATTAAGAAACTTGAACGTATCCCAGCATGTTGACAGTGTCTATCAATTCACTCTTGAGCCGGAGGACACAAAGCGCTTCGCAGAATTATGTGGACAATTTAACCAGCACCTAAAACAAATTGAAGAACGCTTGGGTGTCCATATAAGTAATCGTGGCCATGCATTTACCATCATTGGCAATCAAGATCAAGCCTCTACCACCAAAAAAATCTTAAGCCGACTTTATGAGGAAACAGGAAAACAAACAGATTTAACGCCCGATACTATTCATCTTTTTCTGCAGGAATCTGCCATTACCTCAATGTCTAGTCCGCACGATGAAAATGCCCCTTCCATATCCATCCGCACCAAGAAAGGTGCAATTACCCCTAGGGGGTATAATCAACAACGCTATGTAAAGTCAATTCTGGAATATGATATTAATTTTGGCATAGGGCCAGCAGGCACTGGGAAAACTTTCCTCGCAGTAGCATGTGCTGTTCAGGCATTAATGGAAGAAAAGACGCAGCGAATACTACTGGTTCGCCCCGCTGTGGAAGCCGGCGAAAAACTAGGATTTCTCCCCGGTGACCTGTCACAGAAAATAGATCCTTACCTTAGGCCTCTCTACGACGCTCTTTATGAGATGCTTGGTTTTGAGCGTGTTGAAAAACTTATTGCAAAAAACATAATTGAAGTTGCGCCACTCGCTTATATGCGTGGACGAACGCTTAACAACGCATTCATTATTCTTGATGAATCACAAAATACGACTAAGGAGCAAATGAAAATGTTTCTGACTCGGATTGGCTTTGGCTCTACTGCGGTAATTACTGGAGATATCACTCAAATTGACTTGCCCAGAGACACGCTATCCGGACTAATCAACTGCATTGATGTGTTGAAAGGTGTTCGAGGAATTGGTTTTAGTCATTTTACTGCTATCGATATAGTTCGACACCCTATGGTGCAACGAATTGTTCAGGCCTATGATCGTTACGATCTGTCTAGAGAAGAGGCGTAATGCCTTATATTAGTGTTGACCTGCAAATTGCCAGCGAAAGCAAACAGCTTCCAAGTTTATCTGACATCCAAAAGTGGGTTTCAGCAGCTCTCATTAATCATAGAAGCGAATCAGAAATAAGTATTCGTATTGTAGATGTAACTGAAGGAGCCAAACTTAATGAGCAGTGGCGCAATAAAAGCGGCCCCACCAATGTACTATCGTTTCCTGCAGATCTCCCCGCTGAAGTTGGGCTGCCATTGCTGGGGGATTTGGTTATCTGTGCACCAACTGTTGAGAAGGAATCAAAACAGCAAGGTAAACCGCTTAAGGCGCATTGGGCTCATATAGTCATTCATGGCACATTACATTTGCTAGGGTATGATCACATTAATGATGATCAGGCAGAATTTATGGAGTCACTGGAAACAAAAATCATGATGATGTTAGGCTATCCTGATCCCTACCAGAATAATAACTGATGATGCAGTTATTATTCTTAGCACGTAGCAGGTATACAGGAAGGTGTTAAAAGAGCGACGCTCTATGTGTTTAGTGTTTGGGTAGGGTTTAAATGAGGACAACCAAAGACCTATCCTGTAAGAATGGGAGTTATACGCGGTACCATTAATGGTATGAGTAGGTCGCAAACGAGCGAAGCCCATGATCCTAATAGTCGGTTATTGAGGTAGGTGATAGCAGTCAACAACCTCTAACCCTCAAGAGAAGTTAGTACACAACTGACGCCAGTCACGGGAAAAGGCACAGGGTAATGAACGGCAACAATTTATTAAACGATAACGACTCAGTAGACGATAAGCCTTCAGTAACATGGATAGAAAGAGTATCTCGCATTTTCAGAAAAACGCCTCATAACCTCAATGATGCGCTGGCCCTTCTGAGAGACGCCTCGACCAAGGGAATTATTAATGAGGAAGCGCTAAGCATCATTGAAGGAGCTATTCAGGTTGCTGATATGCAAGTTCGTGAAATAATGATACCTCGCTCACAGATGGTCTGCGTGGAAGAAAATAAAGAGCCTAAAGAGTTTTTGCCCAAGATCATTGAATACGCACATTCCCGTTTTCCCGTTATTGTAGACACCAAAGACGAAGTCATCGGTGTGCTAATAGCAAAAGACTTGTTACCACTGATCATTGAAAACAGCAAAGTCAATATCAAAGACCTCATAAGGCCAGCAACATTTATCCCTGAAAGTAAGCGACTTAATGTGCTGTTAAGAGAGTTTCGAGTCAATAGGAATCATATGGCTATTGTTGTTGATGAGTTTGGTGGAGTAGCTGGTCTGATTACTATCGAAGACATCTTGGAGCAAATCGTCGGTGATATTGAGGATGAACACGATATTGAGGAAGAGCACTTTATAAGACCCCTCAATGCCACTGATAACACCTTTATTGTTAAAGCGTTAACACCTATTGATGAGTTTAATAACCACTTTAAAACTCACTTTAGTGCTGATGAGTTCGACACTATTGGCGGTATTATCATGCAAAAATTTGGACATATGCCTAAGCGGCATGACTCGATAACGCTCAGCAGTTTTCGCTTTGATATACTAAATGCGGATAGCCGACGAATTAGGTTGCTGCAGGTCAGTCCTGGTCAATGAGAGAGAAACAAAAAAAGTATATTATAAGCCTCCTCTGCCTTTTGAGCGGAGCAACTCTTACCCTTGGCTTCAGTCCTTTTGATCTATGGCTAATAGCAATGGTGTCCATAGCATCAATTTTTCTCTTGATAAGAAATGAATGCTGCAAACGAGCTACGATCAACGGGTTTCTATTTGGCGTAGGCATGTTCGGTGCCGGCACATCCTGGGTATACATCAGTATTCATCAGTTTGGCGCCGCATCCGTACCTCTTGCTAGCCTGCTTACTGCTCTTTTTGTTGGAGGTATTTCTCTGCTATGCATTGTACCTTTGTTCTGGCTATACAGTCAGCTGGTCCAGCGTTGGCGTATCCAATATACATGGCAGCAAGCTTTACTGTTTTCGGCGCTCTGGACACTCTTTGAGTGGGTTAGATGTTGGCTGTTTACCGGCTTTCCATGGTTACTAGTCGGCTATACCCTGCTAGATACTCCGTCTATAAGCTGGGCTCCAGTTACAGGGGTTTATGGGCTCAGCTTTTTACTACTCATAACCAGCACTATTGCAGCTTCATTTCTTGCCGCAAAAGGCAGGCAACTGTTATGGAGTTCTGCGACCGCCATGGTTGTTATAGGGTGCTGGCTGACGGCATTATATCTGGCTAACATTCAGTGGACAAAACCGGTGAGCAAGTTGGAGTTCAGCGCTATACAAGGTAATATCCCGCAAAGTCTCAAGTGGGATGCTGCCTACCTCCAGAATACTATATCAACCTATCGCACCCTGACAAGCCTTGAGTGGCAGCAGGATTTAATTGTCTGGCCTGAAAATGCCATTCCTGTTTCTTATTCCAGCGCCAAAGATTTTCTGAAGTTGTTGGATCGAGAAGCAAAAAGTAAAGGTGCAACGCTTGTTACAGGAATTCCGATTGATGATCTCTTATCGGGAGGCACACAATACTACAATGGCGTTATTTCAATAGGGCAGGGGGCAGGAGAATATCATAAACAAAAACTGGTTCCTTTTGGTGAGTATGTTCCTTTTGAAGCGCTGCTACGAGGTCTAATTTCTTTCTTTGATCTGCCTATGTCAAATTTTTCAACTGGCGCAGATAATCAGCCTCCCCTTATGGTGGGGAAGACCATTATTGCCCCCTACATCTGCTATGAAGTAGTTTATCCTGACTTTGTCGCAAAAATGGCACAAGATACAGGACTATTAATAACCATTAGTAATGATAGCTGGTTTGGTAAATCCATTGGTCCGGAACAACATTTTCAAATGGCGCGAATGCGTGCTATAGAAACCGGGCGCTATATGATCAGAAGTACTAATAATGGCATAACAGCTGTGATTAATAATTATGGACAGGTAGTGGAAAGCATTCCTAGGTTTGAACAAGGGGTTCTCCGAGGGACCGCAAAAGTCATGAGTGGCAATACCCCTTTTATGACCAACGGCTCATGGCCTGTAGTGGTTTTTTGCATACTAATGCTATTGGTTGTCCGTGTATGCAGAGCAAAAGTTTGACGATAATAATCGTCAGGGAGCGCTTACGGAGATTCCCTATGGAGCCTCTGATTAAAGCCGCTTCCGTAATCCCCGAGGAGGCGTGGATCCAGCAAAATCAATACCTTATAGATTCCTTGCTGTGCGAGAATAACCTTGTTCAGAGCTTCCTTAAGCAGAGTCTCCTTGTGTTTTCATTAGCCTCTCTTTGATAACTAGCTTAGGGTTTTGCGAAATAAATGCGCATGTTAACAGTCTTTGCTACAAGGTTGTGGATGGTAATATCGCCACCGTTATCAAATATTACTGTCTTTGCCAGTGGTGCGAGGTTTAACAACTAGGTAATTTCTTCTGGCTCGCTTCTTGCCTTGTTTATGAGTTTTATTGCTGTTTCGGTGAAGATGCTGATAGATTGCCAATATGGGGATCTGATTTCTCTGTCCGCAGGCTCATGTTCTTTAAAGAGTTGGAGTGAGGCTTGTAACTCAGCAGGACAAATTGAGTATCGAGCTGGTGGTTTTTTAGCAGAAAAGCAATGCGTAAATAATCGTGACCAGTCAAAGCAAAGGCCAGGGTCAGCTTTTCCTCGATACCCTGCAATGTGCTCATGCCCTAAAATACGATTAGGATCTTTTAACGAAGGAAAATGTTTTTGTAGTCGTATTATAACATCTATAAGTGCAGTGTACTGGTCATCACTAAAAGGAAAAATATTGCCATTGTAGTTCACCAGTTCAATGCCAATAGAAAAGTTATTGAACCGCTCACGCATATAATCTTCTTCGTTCCAGTAGCTTGGTCCTGCGTGCCTGCTGCGTAGTGCTTTGCCGTCCAAGCAGTCAACAAGTTCATAGATAGAGCCATCAACATCAATAACAATATGGGCAGACACTATCTTATCTAGTGTTGTGAAAATAGTGAGTGTATCTTGAAGGTCAGCAGCAGTGTAGTGTAAGACGATGTATTCTACAGGTATCTCCCAGTTATCTAGATTTTGTGTTGCAACTCTTGTCACGTTCATAGTATTCCACGCGTAGCAGGAACTAACCGAAAGTATCCACGTTTTCTCTCGCAGCAATAAAACATAAGGTAATTTGCCAGGAGAAGCTAGGGAATCTCTGATTGAAGTGGTTTGCAAGGCGCTTGTCAGATTTGCGATAAAATTCTCTGACTTCCGCGCTTATGTCATCGTAATTTTCGATTCATTTTGTCGCTTTTGCCCATTTATCCGCTCTCGAGGCGGATTTAGGGCGCAAATTATGCCGTCA
Source organism: Candidatus Endonucleibacter bathymodioli (assembly GCA_030674915.1). GTDB lineage: Bacteria > Pseudomonadota > Gammaproteobacteria > Pseudomonadales > Endozoicomonadaceae > Endonucleibacter > Endonucleibacter bathymodioli. The sequence goes on along the minus strand of JASXSV010000017.1, from coordinate 32,138 downwards.
AGGCATTACGTTGCAGGTATAAATTGGACATCGCCATTAGGCTCATAACTTACACCCTGTTTTTTTCCAAACCACGGTAACGAACTTTACGGTAACCAAGCTGACACTTGAGGATTCGGAACGGGTGCTCTACCCTGGCTCGTATTTTTGATTGCTGGTGATTACGTTTGCGCTGACTGCTACTTAGGTTGCCTTTTCTTGGTTTGCGCTTGTCATTGACTTTCCAGTGTAATCCAAGCATCTGGCTCCTCGCTTATATGTGTCGCTGGTGTAACCCGCCCGCATAGCCAAAAATCACTTCGTCTTCCTTTCTCAACAAAGCAGGCAGTTCGCCAATATCCGCTTTATTGGCAGAGGTGAATTAATGTGGTATCTACCATGGTGCCTTTTGAAAGTGCTAGGCCGTGTAGTTTCAAGTGCTCACTGACCGCAGCAAATAACTTGTCAGTCAATTGATTACGCTCCAATAGGTGACGAAATTTCAGGATAGTTGTTTCATCAGGTAACCGATCTTCGCACAGCTCCAACTTGGCAAATCTTCTCATTGAGTCAATTTCATACAGAGCGTCTTCCAGCATCGGATCGAGATAGTTGAAACCATTGCTGCATATAGATACACAGGATAGTGGTCAAGCCGATAGGTTGCCCTCCACGACCTCCAGTTTTCTGGTAATGTGGTTTAATGATTGCTTCAAAGGCTGCCCAAGGAACACAAGATTCCAATTTCTCAAGAAGTAACTATTTTCGCGTTTTGCGTTTTGCGTTTTTTGGCTGCGTAGCTGAGAGACGCAAAACTTTGTTGTTTCATTTTGGATAACCGGTTTGTCATAGCAATGCTATTGTACTAGGTTTTGGATATTCAATCAGAGACTCCCTAGAAAAGCAAAGCCAGGCCACCTACTAGCAACAGATGGTCTGGACAATCGAGAGTAATCAACAATCTTACACCATCAAGAAGAATGGGCTGATAAGGCGTTATTCTATATCAACCAAAGCTCCTAAAGGAATATCTGAACAAATCCAATAAATGCGAGATAATGCTCACAATGAGGTTATATACATCTTGAACCTTAACTGCAAATGATTACCCTGCAGCGTCAAAGACAAGACTTTCTGTCTGAAGGCTGAGGAAATCGACAGAAAAACATGGCTGCTCTGAGTTTTGACCGTGTAGTCGGAGGACCTTCTCATGAAGACGCTGAATTTCAACACTTTATGGAAGATATTAACGTACCACCGATTCTTGTAGAGCATGTTGAGGCTGAGCCCTCACGGTCAATATTTATGCATACCAGTTAGATTATGCCCGTGCTGCCACCCTTGTTTTTAAAGACCTGATGGCATATCAGGACCGAAAAGTACACACCTGCTATCCAGTGTTTATGGGCTTGCGTTCCAAAAAATTTACAGTCCCTATGCGCTGTGAATGGTCATGCCATTGATCTAACAGAATCAGAGGTACTTTGTTATGCGTTGATTTAAATTATACTCATACGGGGATGATTGAAAAATACTAAAAAATACTGATGCTCACTGATGAAAGTAGTGTACACTCATAAAAGGCGTTATACTTCGACGCCTTTTAGTTGGAAGTAGGCAAGAGTTTCCAGCACTTCGTTTTTACTGCATTGGGTAATAACCGTATTTGGTATACCCCCCGAGTTTGAATGTCGGATATTTAACGGCAATCATGAGTTTATTGTCTCATGACCTTAGTTAAGTATGCAGTCAAGGGTCATTGTTTTTCTACAAGGCTTTCTAACGCGGTCATGGACTATTTGCTTGGGTAATCACCCGATTTCGGTGTGATATCGTGCGAGAGCAAACAGGTGTTTATGACTGCATGCCAAAGCAGCTATAGCAACGTGTTGTGCCGTGTTATAGCTGCATTGCAATAATACAGTACTCCAATAATCCTGTGACAGCCTCGCTGAACACAAACGTATCTTTTATTGGAAGCACTTAATGTCCGAACTTTCAGACAATATCACCTCTTTCCAGGCCCTTTCTTTGACGCCCGCTGTTCTTCAGGCAGTTCAGGCTGCAGGTTACGACACCCCCACTCCAATTCAAGCTAAAAGCATTCCCTATCTTCTGGAGGGCCGGGATCTACTGGGGCTAGCTCAAACAGGAACTGGAAAAACAGCCGCTTTCGCTTTGCCCCTTCTATCTAGAGTTGATGTAAAACAACGAGACCCTCAGATTCTAGTGCTAGTTCCAACTCGCGAGCTAGCCATTCAAGTCGCGGAAGCATTTCAAAACTATTCTCGCTATATGCTGGGTCTTCATGCACTGCCTATTTATGGTGGCCAGGATATGCGAGGTCAACTAAGGTGTCTACAGCGCGGATCCCATATAATTATTGGTACGCCCGGTCGAGTAATGGATCATATCCGTAGAGGCAGTTTAAGGCTTGACGGAATAAAAACTGTAGTACTGGATGAAGCTGATGAAATGCTGCGCATGGGCTTTATTGATGATATTGAGTGGGTAATGGAGAGAGCTCCTGCATCCCGCCAGATTGCACTATTCTCTGCAACCATGCCGCCAGTAATTCGTAAAATTGCTGACAAATACCTTAACTCTCCCGCTTATGTCGATATCAAAGCCAAAACAACCACTGTCGATACTATTACTCAAAAAGTATGGATGGTGAGAGGCATCCATAAATTGGATGCACTTACTCGCATCGTGGAAACTGAATCCTTTGACGCAATGCTTATCTTTGTGCGTACTAAAACAGCAACGGCTGAGCTGGCCGAAAAACTTGAGGCTCGAGGATTTTCTGCTGCGGCGCTAAATGGCGACATGAGCCAAGGGCTTCGAGAAAAGGTCGTAGAACGCATTAAACGTGGATCTCTGGATTTACTGATAGCTACGGATGTTGCTGCTCGAGGGCTAGATGTTGAGCGCATTAGTCACGTTGTCAACTATGACATCCCTTATGACACCGAAGCCTACGTACACCGTATTGGTCGTACGGGTCGGGCTGGACGCAAGGGTATTGCTATTTTGTTCGCCGCACACCGCGAAAAAAGGATGCTCTTAGCTATCGAAAGGGCTACTCGCCAACGCATAGAAGTCATGACATTGCCTTCCATGAGTGATGTGCGAGATATTCGCATTAAACAGTTTAAGAACGATGTGATTTCCAGCATGGATGATAGCGAAAAGCTTACCCCATTTAAGGAGATTGTCACTTCCTTGGTGCAAGAGCACAATCTTTCTCTTGAAGACTTGGCTGCATCACTGTGCTACTTGGCACAGAAAAACCGTCCATTTCCTGATGCCAGCGAACCAGAGCCTCGTCAGCGTAAAGAATATAACAACAAACCTAATAGTGTTCGAGTAAAGACCTCTGGAGGTCGTAGAGAGGGTGGCCGAGAAAGACGTGAGATGTCTACAGAAGGAATGGTTCGCTATCGTGTAGGCCTCGGTCGTGAACAAGGCGTAAGCCCGAGAGATCTAGTCGGAGCAATTGCCAATGAAGGAGGGATCCCTGGGAGCAATATTGGACATATCCGGTTGTTTGAAAGCTGCTCATCCGTCTATTTACCTGAAAATCTCGATGATCGTACTTTAACAATGCTTAAGTCGGTGAAAATTCGAAATAAAAATCTTGCTATTCGACCATGGTTAGAAGGTGGTAGCCGGTCTCGTGTTAGTGATCGCAGAAATACTCCTTCGTATAGGGAAAGCAGCAGCCGCAGCAATAACGCTGATAGCGAAGAGAGGAAAAGAGACAGTCGTGACGAGCATGACGCAAAAGAACTAACGTCCATTAGGTGAGACCTGTTGACGGGCAATCTCTGTAACGATATTCGCCATCAACAGGCTATGTAAAAAAACACATCGGATTCATAGTTAAAATAAGATGTTATGTTCCGCTGTGTGTCAATCTTGGCCTTTACTTCACTTATTTGTCCTTATTCAAGCCCTGTGACTATGGAAGATGCTTCACTTATGATTAATTCAAGACCTTTAATGGCCTAGCTGTTGCATCAGCGAACGTCATTAAGATGGCTTTTGGTTGCACTGACAGCCATTGCACTACGAAGCTGGTCAAGCAGCCAAAAGGTTAAAAATAAAACTGCACTACCTGCCTACTTACAGCCCAAATATGAACCCAATTGAGCGACTACGGAAAGTCATGAATCAATATACCTGTAATAATAAAGAATTCCCTCTGCAAAACTTTACCGAAATTGGAGATTAGGTAGTAAGTAGGCTCAACGACAATTTTGAGATATTAAAATCTTCATCCTTAATTATAATGAGCACACAGGAGTCAGCTCGCCAAGAAGCGAGGACGTTAACTTAGCAAGACTCCCATAAATCATGCTAATTTAATGATTGTCTCTGGGAGCATATTTTTGAGCGTCCATAAACAAGGTATAGTTAACCGGATGAGTTTAAGCGCTTGCCGGATCCAGCGGTTAATGTATCCAGACTAAATGAAGATAAGTCAGGCAAATAGTGATACCAGCATAGAACGCCAATGATCATAAAAGCGGATAGTAACGGTGGCATGCTTTTTTCTTTCTTGATTAAATACCAGAGCAGTATAATTAATGATAGACAAAGACTGCCGTATTTTATCCAATCCCCATTAGTGTTAACAGCCTGTATTCCTATAGCGAGACAGATAAGAAAATTTAGCGTTAACCAGTAAGGAGACAACTTACCTATGCTTCCAAAAAGTGGCATGTTCACCAAAGCTCCGCCGATCCACGCTTTCGGGAATATGTCAGCAAAAATGTGGATGGCCATACCTATAGATAGTCCTGCCAATATTGCAGGATTACCAAGAAGGGTTACCAACCAAGGAAGCAAGGCTGAGTGTGTAACAGCTGATCTATGCTTTAGCCCTGGGGTATACAGGTCAATATCAGGAAAACGAAGACCCAAGACGAGGGAAAGCCCAAAGCTGATCATAGGAATGAGTAGTTGCTTAAAAATCGGCATTGGTAATGGTAGCGGATAGAGGTTAATAAGAGTGATCACTGCAGCCAACCCTAGACATTCTAACCAGTATTTCATATAAGGATTATCCTATAATATAAACGTGATTTAACGACTACTATAAAATTTATAGTAGACAACAGTGGACCAATAACAAAAAGACAGCATCATCCCCCAGACAATAATTATTCTTGAAAGCGAGAAACCATTGACTCCTAATGCTTTCCATCCCGTGAGGCTTGGCTCGCTTGTCGCCTACTCACACTTTCAGTAGTAACAGTATTACAGGAGTCCTTAGCTATTCAGCCATATGTTTTGCGCCCAATGCCAAATAGATTCCCATATTATGTCTGGCGAATCACCACCGACTGTCCACAAAGAAACCTCTCCACCACCATCAATACAATAGTAACTATCATCAACTTGGCAAATTGGTATTAAATGCCTTGGCACACCTATACTCCAGGCCTGTGAAGCAATGTCCGGCAAATAAGTGTGTGCACAAGGGTCCGCTACTGTTACTGGCTCTAGCGAGCCATATACTACATCACTTACCGTTAAAAGGAACTCTCTGAGATCATAAGGGAGAGACATTAGAATTGTTTCTTCTGTAGTAAGCAAATCGTCATCTACTGGCAATTTTAGAAGCACAGGTATATCTACCGCTAGATTACGCAACATATCAATTACATCTTCCGAGGACTCTATCGTTATGTCATCACCCATAAAAAGTTCGACTCCACCTGTCCAAAGTTAGGCAGCTTTCATACCGCAAAAGCCCTATAGTTACCGTTATCTTCGCCATCAGGCACAACATTTTATGTTGATCCATTATCATTCCTGATCAAAATCCTAGGCTATCTGAACCACCACGACCACGCTGATAATATAGTCATCCGGCGGCAAGGATATTGACTACTCTCCCCTTCAATTGTCACGAGTATAGACAACATGGAAATTGATGCAAAACAAATACTGACTTTCATTAAAAAAAGGAAAGAAAGCTTTGGTCGAAGCACTTCCTAAGCTGACTTATATTAACAAATGTATTAGAATAGCTAATCTAGCATAAATATCAGGGTACTTTCATGCTCAGAACAGATGTATCGATTGCAGAATTTGATCCGGAATTGCAAGCCGCGATTAATGCTGAAGAAACTCGCCAAGAAGAGCATATTGAACTTATTGCTTCCGAAAATTATGCCAGCCCCAAGGTAATGGCTGCGCAAGGTAGCGTACTCACTAACAAGTACGCAGAAGGTTATCCAGGCAAACGTTATTATGGAGGATGTGAACATGTTGACACTGTAGAACAACTGGCTATTGATCGTGCGAAGCAGTTGTTTGGTGCAGGATATGCCAATGTGCAGCCACATTCCGGCTCTCAAGCTAACGCAGCTGTTTTCATGGCTTTACTCAAGCCAGGTGATACTTTGCTCGGCATGACCTTGGCTCACGGCGGACATTTAACTCACGGCTCGAGCGTAAACTTCTCCGGACGTATTTATAATGCCGTACAGTACGGTCTAAACCCTGAAACAGGTAATATTGATTACGATGAAATGGAGCGTTTAGCACTGAAGCATAAGCCACGGTTAATTATTGGCGGCTTCTCTGCCTTCTCACGAATCTTAGACTGGAAACGATATCGTAATATCGCTGATAAAGTAGGGGCTTATTTGCTTGTTGATATGGCTCATGTCGCAGGCCTAGTAGCTGCTGGCGTTTACTCCTCTCCAGTAGGCATCGCCGATGTAGTAACCTCCACTACCCACAAAACATTAGCTGGTCCTCGCGGCGGCCTTATTCTTGCCAACAATAAGGAGGAGCTTAACAAAAAGTTAAACTTTTCTGTATTTCCTGAGTCTCAGGGCGGCCCTCTATGCCATATCATTGCCGCAAAAGCTGTATGCTTTAAGGAGGCAATGAGCGATGAATTTAAAACCTACCAGCAGCAGGTTGTAACAAATGCTCAAGCTATGTGTCGTATTATGATAGCAAAAGGCATAAAAATCGTTTCTGACGGCACTGACAATCATCTGTTTTTGATTGACTTAACCGGTAAAGAGTTTACCGGCAAGGATGCAGAAGCTGCATTAGGACGAGCCAATATCACTGTAAACAAAAATACTGTACCAAATGACCCTCGATCTCCATTTATAACCAGCGGTCTGAGAATTGGCACACCAGCGGTTACACGGCGAGGCTTTAATGAGCGCGATGCTGAGGAGCTGGCTGGCTGGATTTGTGATATATTGGATAATATAGGTAACACTCAGATAGAAGCTGATACTCGCGCAAAGGCATTGAGTATTTGTCGGCGATTACCTGTATACAAATGAACTACATTCACGGGCATTAAAGAAATTTTATTTTTAGGCTGATTTGCGGCACTCCCCGCGCATGCTACAAATCAGCCTCGCCTCTTAGCAAAACACGGGCTTGGAGTCACGACATAAGAAAGCGCGTAATACCCAAGTGACTAACCACATTAAAGCGATACTGCTGGCGCCGAAAGGGCGACCTGCACCATCTATTGACCAGATTTCAAGAAACAGTGAGTACAGCATTATACCTCTTTTCTCGAAATCGTGATATTAGGTGTTTTTCAAGATGGTTGGCTGAAGCAACCCCCTAGGAATCTAGTCTTGCCTGCCTCCTACTCACACCCTCAGTGGTAACGAGCATACGCCAGCTTCCTGCATTCCTAAAAAATCGGACTCATTCTCCGAAGCCATGAAAGAGATCTAAATAGACTAGCTATTTAATACAACGCCACTGTTTGAGTCCCACTTAATATAAACCTTATCCCTCAATGTGGGGTTGTCAGCGCTACGCTCGATATTTACCATATTAGTTTGAATAACCATTCCAGAAGGCAATTTAATGTGATATACGGAGTGAGCTCCCAAATAAGCAATATCAATAACAGTTCCGCTGGTCCAGTTGTAATATTCTACCGGCTTAGTCGTACTAATTAATGTTTTCTCCGGACGGATTGCATACCAGACTTTTCTCTTTTCAAGTGAGGTGGTAATACCATGCCCCACATAAATCAAAGCTTCTAGGCAAGGTGAATGAATGACAACGTGATCCGCTGCCTCTTCAACGATCTCACCTTCAAACATATTCACAGACCCAACGAACTCAGCTATCATTCGTGAATTAGGTGTTTCATAGATATCCACCGGAGTTCCTACCTGTACAATCCATCCACAGTCCATTATTCCGATTCGGTCCGCCATTGCCATGGCTTCTTCTTGATCATGGGTCACCATTAGGCAGGTAACCCCAACTTCCTTAATGATATCAACAATCTCAAGCTGCATGCGTGAGCGTAGCTTTTTATCTAGCGCTCCCATTGGCTCATCAAGAAGTAGTAACTTTGGTCGCTTGGCAAGACTCCTAGCCAGAGCAACTCGTTGCCTCTGACCACTGGAGAGTTGATGAGGTTTGCGACTCGCGTATTGATTCATATGCACCATATTAAGCATGCTTTTCACCCGTTGAGCTATTTGATCTTTTTTCATGCGATCTTGCTTTAAACCAAAAGCAACATTTTGCTCTACCGTCATATGAGGAAACAAGGCGTAAGACTGAAACATCATATTAATCGGACGCATGTAAGGGGGGAGGCTGGTTATATCCTCTCCGTCAAGGTATATACTTCCTTTTGTTGGCGTTTCAAACCCCGCTAGCATTCTCAGTAGAGTTGACTTGCCTGAGCCTGAACCACCTATAAGCGCAAAAATTTCTCTCTTTCTGATTGATAGAGCAACATCATCCACGGCAACAATCTCACCGAACATCCGTGTGACGTGCTCAAGCCTGACTAAACTCTCGGTTTCTGAGAAATCAGCATAAGGCTCTTTGTTACAGCCGTCTAAATCAATAGACATTAGCAGCACCCCATTTTAGTCAAATCTAACACTCTAATTTCAAAACACGTTTGTGCTAGCCAGAAGTTTATTGAGCTCACTCTGTACCCGTTTCCCCTTGATGACTCGAGATTGTTATAGCCCACTCACATTTGTAATGGTAATGGGCATAGCTCGCCTCCATGACACTAGGAATAGTCTATGGAAAGGCATGCATTCTCTATTTTGACTTGCATTGAGAACTTTTTTGTGACACCTAAAATAAAGAATAAATAACTATACAATATCAGTCTGAGCTCAGACATTTTGTAAAATATAGATGTTCGATACAAAAAGATGAGAGGATACGAAACAACCTAGGTTAAAAGCCTGGAATGCTACACTAGCCATTCTGCTCTCGTCACGATATTTTGTTCCCCTTACACAAACTAGTTGTCGTGCTCTTCCGAATACTATCCATCCAGCCACTCCACTGAGGCATTACAACGCGCCCACCTCTTGGAATAAGGTCTTATCTCAGGCTCTCTCTTAGGCTTGAATTTCATAGAGCTTAACTTTTGCATGCCTTAATTAAGTACCGCATAAGAAAATCAAGCATATAAACGATTGGTATCATCAACCTCTTTAAGGTGGTGGTAGCATTACAACGGAAAAAACCGGTTCTTGGCATTCAAAAAAGCAAAAAAAATGCCGAACCAAAACTCCTCCAACAATGCCAGTGACTTAGGGAGTCTCTGAGCAAGCACGTTTGTTTTTTACCAGCGCTTAAAAAGCCAAATTTAAATTTATGGTGTATATATTCATCTTATGGGCGTGTTTTTAGGTAAATTAGCCCTATTTTTTCGTTTTCCCTCGTTATTGGCGAGTTTTGGGCGGATTAACCCCCAAACGCCCTCGCAGCATGTAAAGATTGGCCAGTCCAAGCAGGGTGAATACTTGAACTGCATTTTTTACTAAGCCTTTGTAGCTGGCTTTCTTTGTGCTAGGTTTTGGCGATTCAGTCAGAGATTCCTTAGGGAGTCTCTGATTAAAGCCACGTTCGTAATCCCAGCGGAGGCGTGAGTCCAGCAAAATCAATACCTTATAGATGCCTTCCTGTGGGAGAATAACCTTGTTCAGAGCTTCCTTAGCAGGTTGCATTAGACTTTATGACTCCTAATAAAGTGATTTAATGTTACAGCGTCCAACTCTTCAATATCACACAACACAAAACCAACAGCATATTTGTTTTTTTCACTGGAACTCTGGCACCAAACACACCTAGCAACAAGCGATACTTTGCAGGGTTTCAGCATCGGAGAGTTTGATAGATGTAGTGTCACATGCCTCTCTTCTGACAGCCTAATCCCTTGCTTGGCAATAACACTGAACCCTCCTATAGAGACATTCTTCAGCGTCCCAATGAGAGAGTCTGTATCATTATCGATGACCTTCGAGGTCTGATCCACCTGCTTGCGGGGAAATCGGCGCTTTTCCTGAACTGCAACGTCCATGGTCATCTCCTCTTTTCTTGCTGTAAGCTTTTACTTGAATGGGGCCAAACCTACTCCCAATATTATGAGCAAAGCTTCTGTCCCAACCTGAGAAAAGCCACATTATATTTGTGACGATCTGAAAGCATACCATAAATTCACCGATGTTTTTTGCTTTTCTCCATAGAAAACTCAAATAGATATGAGGCTAAAGGTAAACCTACTATCACTGAGCACATACAATTACTCAACCATAATGGACGCTTCATCTATGCCTGCCACCATTGATGGATCGGCTGCCGACTCCCCTCACTCCTATCAATTACTACTCAAGGATAATGGAGCTTAGTTCGTTCGCCTCCTGCTCACAGTTTCAATAAACAAGGGCATATAGACTGAGCTTTTATCGCGTAATCTTGTGCCGCTAGTACTGCAATCCAAGACGCACTTTATACAATGATTGCCCACCTAACAGGCAAACATGCGTGTTTATTAGCTACCGGAGATATGCGCATATGCGCAACTTAAAAGAAAAGTGAAAATAAAAGTAAAAGTAAAACCTAGATCCCTAGACAATGGTTTAGAATGTGTCGAGAATATGGCCACCTCGCAAGTATTAAAAGTAGATACTTACATTACTCATACTTACTATTATTGGGAGCGATAATCTAATGAAAATAAAAACGGCTGCCTCAAACAGCATTATCTAAAGACTCTAACTTTAACCCAGTGAAAAACGAGAGAATACATTATGCCATCAATAAGTTACATAACAATCCTCGAAAAACTCGAGGCTGCACGTCATCAAACTAATTATTTCAAGAATTGCACGTATACTACTTGTATCATAATAAAATTATGTTGATTGCTTGAAAGCGCGTCTAATATTTTGGAGGTTTAATAATGCATATGTTACTGCAAGATCGGGTGCGAGCCTTAAAGTCTTTATGGGGCCGCCGCTTGGTTATCGGCGTCCCCTATGGCTGGTTATTATTGTTTTTCCTAATGCCTTTTGCCACCATCTTAAAAATTAGTTTTTCTTTAGCCGATGTAGCCATACCTCCCTACACCCAAGTCTTTACATATGTAGAGGAGGTAATACTGATTAACCTAAACCTAGGTAATTATTTCTACCTAGCGGAAGACCCTCTGTACCTTACGGCCTACTTTACATCGATCAGGCTGGCTTTTATTTCTACAATAATTTGCTTATTGCTAGGGTATCCGATGGCATACGCTATAGCAAAAGCACCTAAGACTCATCAAGCATTGTTATTATTGTTGGTGCTACTGCCCTCATGTATCTCTTTTTTAATTAGAGTTTATGCTTGGATGGGTATTCTCAAGAATAATGGCTTACTAAATAATTTACTAATGTGGATAGGTATTACTAACCAGCCATTACAGATGCTGAACACAAATATTGCCGTATACATCGGCATAGTTTACGCCTATTTGCCTTTTATGATACTACCGATTTTTGCCAACCTAACAAAGCTAGACATATCACTAAAGGAAGCTTCTGAAGATCTGGGAGCAAAGCCTTGGCGAACATTTCTCTCCGTAACCCTACCATTATCTCGCTCAGGCATTATTGCTGGCTCCATGCTGGTATTTATTCCAGCCGTGGGCGAGTATGTAATACCTGAATTACTAGGAGGCTCAAACAGCCTAATGATTGGCAAAGTACTCTGGCAGGAGTTCTTCAATAACCGTGACTGGCCACTTGCTAGCGCGCTTGCTATGGCAATGCTACTACTATTATGCATTCCTATTACCTGGTTTAATTACCGACAAGCCAAAGAGCTGAAAGCAGATATACGATGAAAAAACCAGGCTTTTCCACCCTCCTATTGGTTGCAGGATTGACCTTTCTGTACTTACCAATGTGCACACTGGTTTTTTATTCATTTAATGCTTCAAGACTGGTTACAGTCTGGACTGGATTTTCCGTAAAATGGTATCTTGAGCTCTTTCAGGACCACCAGCTAATGGATGCCGCATGGGTAAGTCTACGTGTCGCGTTCTGTAACGCGTGCATGGCCTCCATACTCGGCACAATGGCGGCGTTTGTCATGGCTCGCTTTCGCCAATTCAGAGGCAAAACCGTCTTTTCTGGCATGGTAACGGCTCCATTGGTCATGCCAGACGTCATCACCGGGCTATCCTTGTTATTGATGTTTGTCACACTGTCAGATTTTATAGGCTGGCCTATGGAGAGGGGAGTAATGACCCTTTGGATTGCTCATGTAACCTTCTCCACCTCCTATGTTGCTGTAGTGGTAGGCTCCAGATTACGTGAAATTGATATATCTATCGAAGAGGCCGCCTTGGATCTCGGGGCAACACCTTTTAAAACTTTCACAGTGATAACCATACCATCTATATCATCCGCCCTAGTTGCTGGATGGCTGCTAGCATTCACTCTCTCGCTAGACGATCTTGTTATTGCCAGTTTTGTCTCAGGACCCGGCGCAAGCACTTTGCCTATAGTGATATTTTCATCTGTTAAACTTGGTGTCTCTCCTAAAATTAATGCATTGGCGACATTAATTATTCTGTTTGTATCTATTGCAACGACAATAGGCTGGTGGGCCATACGTCGTTCCAAAAAAGAGTCATTTGGCCATGTTACATTGAGATAAAGAGCAAACCCAATGGACAGTTATCATGCCGCACCCATTTCCTTCTGAAGATACATTCCCCTTTGAATATATTAAGTTTACCCACACCAAAAATTTATTTTTCTTAGCATTAAAAATACTTAGTCTTTTTGCCACCGACTCACGAATTCAAAGGCACCGAATATAGGAACTACTGACAGACACTGATCTAGGTTTTCTGTGATGTACAAATTTAGGCTGCAAAACCCTCTAGATTATCCATTCTTGTAACGGATAGCTCCCTCTCCATATATTCAACAGAAACCCGATTAACATTACACAACAATTGGTAGGGCACCGTATTTGAATGACGTGCAATTTCCGACACTAGCAACTGCTCGCCCCACAACAAAACATTATCTCCAACCTGCGCCTTGGGCTGAGTTGTGAGATCAACGGTAAGCATATCCATAGACACGCGCCCAATCAAAGGTACTCGCAACCCATTAACCAGTACCGACGTATTACGCTCTGCATGCCTTGGGTAGCCATCAGCATATCCTATAGCCACTACTCCCAACCTTGTTGACCTCTCCGCCACCCAAGAATTCCCATAGCCTACCGCTCGTCCTGCGGGAATATCCTTAATACTGATAATGGATGACTGTAGCTCCATTACCGGCCGCAAACGCTGTTCTAGCTCGTGGGGGTAAGGAAAAGGAGATGCCCCATAAAGCATCAGCCCAGGACGACACCATTCAGCTCTTGTACTAGAATAGGCCATTAGCCCGGCGGAATTAGCGATACTCCGACCTCCAGGTAACTCAAGGCTATATTCCTCAAACACTTTCAGCTGTTGCATGGTATAGCTAGTATCTAGCTCGTCAGCACAAGCAAAATGACTCATTAGAACAATATCATTGATTTGCTGAATAGCATTAAGACGCAGCCAAGCATCTCTGTATTCGCTGGGCATAAATCCAAGACGGTGCATCCCTGTATCCATTTTTAACCAAACTCTGATATCCCTCTGGAGCTTACTATTTTCAAGAATTTTTAACTGATCATTACAATGTACAACAGTATCCAATTGATACTTGGCAATCAAAGAAATTTCTGACTCATCAAAAAAACCTTCTAACAGAATAATAGGTTGAGTAATACCTGCTTCTCTAAGCTCAAGCGCTTCCTCTATGCACGCAACAGCAAAGGCATCAGCAGCATCAGCAAGCGCTTGGGCACAACGAACAGCGCCATGACTATATGCATTAGCTTTTATTACAGCTACCACCTTTCCACCTGATAGCTCCTTGGCAAGAAAATAATTATGCCTTAACGCATCAAGATTAATAACCGCCTTCGCTGGCCGCATGATTATTTCTTCCTTGAATAATACAGTGACGAGCCATTACCTTCGGCTAATCACAAACTTCCATATACAATAGTTTATTCGTATTTTTATAAATATAATAATACCAGTCCTCCCAAGTATCACAAGACTTATATTACCTTTTGTTATTTAAAATCCATTTGCATATCCTTTACTATCGGATGGGTAGTCGACAAAATAGCGAAGCATCATGAGCTTGCGCGTAGAAGGTGTTTGGGGTGAAACCCTCGTAATTAATAGCCTCACACAGTCAATAGTAACGTCCATAGTGTTAATGTTTTGCATTTAAGTAAAAGTAATTCAACACCTTGAGAGAAAATGCTGATATAGTGATTATCAAAGGACGATTAGACTGACAACAAAAACAAAATGGACTTATATAATGAATAATATGCCACTCCCTGCTGAGGGAATCCGCAAGCTATGCTGCATTACTGCCTTCTGTTTTTTTATGTTTTCTAGCTTAACTGCCTATGGAGACGATAGCACCTCAGATATAAAGCTTAAGTTTCTGCAAGAGCTACATTTTGAGGCTGAAAACGATAAACAACAGATGTTAGGTATTTCATCAATGCGTTTTCTCCCATCATTAGACCCAAGCAAAGGTCGTCTAATACTATTATCCGATGATACTGGTGCCGTAGAGAATATTTATGGGCTTTCTGATACACCACATACCTTTGAGGTGAACATTGAATGTAACAATGATGTAGATGGAGAAGCTTGCCAGTATCAGGAGCCTTATACGAGAGATGATATTAACTACCCTCCTTCATTCATCGAGGCAGGTCTTAATGAAAGCCAGATAGATAACAATACTCTTTGGTGCTCATTGTTTTATATAGGTTCTTTTTTTATTGACTCCTCACCAACTTGCAAACCTGATATCGAGGGAATTGAACTACTTGCTGATGAGGAAAAATTAGTAATGGAAGAGCAAGTCGTAGGCGTCACTTACGGTACACCTGCAGTACTACTTCTTGACACACAAAATTTAGTAACCAATAAATACAGCTTCCCCTTTTCTACTTTTGGTTTTGAAAGAAACAGCCGCAACCAAAATATTCGAAAAAGCGGTGTCAGACCAAATGGTGGCTTTGAAGGCATTGCCTTGCTTCCCGGAGAAAAAGGACTCTATGCCGCAGTCACAGAGTTTCCGCTAAAGCAAGATGCACAGCTAAACCGCTTTGTTCTTTTCTCTCTGGAAGATGGCCCTAATAGGCATGAAGATAAAGTCATGATCCGAGAGCACTACTATTATAATGTAGATAAAGTTCTTCCCGATTACTTGGGCGTCGTAAAAGCAGGTTATCCCAAAACAGGTGTTAGCGATATTTTGGCTATTGATAATGAACACAGAAGCTTTATAACCATTGAGCGCACAGCGATTCGGTACACTAATCACGGTATTCGGTCCATCAATAAACTATTCCGAATCAGCTTACCTGACTCTTCTGACCAACCTCTGGCCAGCAGCCTCCCAATACTTTCTGTAATAAAAGAAGAAATCCCAATAGATGTAGACGTCATGAACGACTCTAATATTGAAGGACTTACCTGGGGTCCTGAGCTAGCAAACGGTAACAAAACACTAATAATGGTCAATGATAATGACGCAGGAAGTGCTGAGCAGCTAACTCAACTATTTATTTTTGAAGTTTTAACCCATTAAAAGGAGCCTGAACAGCTTTCACCTTACGTGGGCACAAAAACACAGAATAAAAAATAATTCCTGTCCATATATACCGTTGTCATTGAATGTGTGAGGCAACAAATGAGCGAAGTTCCAATCACCTACTACCTGTTGTAATCGGTTATTGGAGTAAGCGAGAGCAGTCAACATATCACGCCTTCACGGGGAATGAGTTTAGGGGCTTCCTGCATTCATTCATTTTATTAACCCAGCATCAGCTTAAGTTTAGAAAATAAGCTAAATTGCATTCATCTCGCTCAAAGCGAGAAGCAGATGTTTTTCAGGCTAAATATTATGTTAAATCAGAACCAAAATAAAGGAGCACTAAAAAACAGCCGAAGATACACTTATCCACAGCTTTTAAGTTTGGTCATTTCCCTGTGGAAATCTTTATACTAATTGCGATAATATAACTATTAGACCAAAAAAACATACTAAAGAGAGGGCGTCTCATGAGTACCAAGTTAAGCTTTAAGGATGAAGCCTATCTTTGCTTATTGTGCGTGAAGAATAGCACTGAACGGATGGTGAAATGGTATGTAACGTATATTCATCTTCGTTCAGTTATTGGTGATATATCTCCTGTCTTAATTGCTGCGCTTGCATCTCTACATACCACAGCTACAGGGCTGCAGAAGAAATTAATCAAATCATGGCCGAGCTACATGCAGGAGGAAAAATGGCATAACCAAAAAGAGCAAGCAGCTAGACTGCATAATATTAGCAATGATTCACAAGAAGAATTGCGGCAAGTTTGCATCACCGAAATAAAGCTATTTCAACTTGTATATATAATGACAAATAAGCAGTTATAAGAATTTTAATTATCTACTGCGGCTTGTTGATAAGTTTATGGATAACATTATTGACTCTGTTAAAACGCCACTATATTTACGACTCGTTTCCAGACCTTAAAAACTGACGAAACATTTTTGATAATTCAGGTGTTACCGGCTCTGACTGTTTGTCTATAACAGGCTCATTAAATGTCTCGATATGTGTTACCTGCTGATTAGTAACACCCACCAAAATGTCTTTACTACCAACTCGAACCAAGCATAAGCGAGCCTGTCCTGAAACACTAGCACTAGAAAGAATAGTAATGCCTTTACCGGATAGCGCCAAGCTAGGTCTTATTTTTTTTACCCCCCAAGCTAAAAAAAATATTAAAGCAATAACCATAATAAGCGGAGCCAGCATCTGCCATATACTCATTTCTGATATAGTCTTAGCATCTTCAGCATAAACAGGCAAAGCAAGGATTACTAAAAGTGTACACGCTTTCATAAGGTCATCCTTACAGTTATCTTTTTAGAGTACTAAAATAGCCCATAAATAGGAAACGCAATTCACCAGCTAGCAATGCTGACAAGGGACATAACCACCGACTTTAGCCATCGCCATTGACCTCTACTAATTTTGTAAGCCATTATGAAGATTACTAGGGAGTCTCTGATTGAAGTGGTTTGCAAGTCGATTGTCAGATTTGCGATAAAATTCTCTGACTTCCGCGCTTATGTCATCGTAATTTTCGATTCATTTTGTCGCTTTTGCCCATTTATCCGCTCTCGCGGCGGATTTAGGACGCAATTATGCCGTCAACGCATTACGTTGCAGGTATAAATTGGCCATAGCCATCAGGCTCATAACTTGCACTCTGTTTTCTTTGACTTTGCAGGCTTGCATCTCGTAAAGTAGCATTGTTCAATTTTCCCTAAGATCTAAGATCTTAGATCTTAGATTTAAGATTTAAGATTTAAGATTTAAGATTGAAAAAGAACTTATATTTTCTTACATAGTGGAGGAGTAGTATGGATGTGGTTGTTTATACTAAAAACACTTAGGGGTACGGGGAGGGGTATGGGGTAGAGAAAAATTCTATGTGCCCAGGGCCCGAAGCTCTAGGAACTTCCGAATAGCGGTGGAGGAGCTGAGAACGGTAGTAACGGCTTCAAAGCTTCAAAGCTTCAATGGACGAGGGTATATGATTGAGCGGAGTCAAGCTGAGGTTGTGCGAAGGTCTCGTATAAATATGTACTTATGTTGTCAGGGAAATAAAATGAATAATGCTGTAGTGAATATTTTTGCGCTTGTTGCCGTGGCAGGTATTCTTGTTGGGTGTGGCGTTGGGCAAGTGGCTAAGCCGGAAAGTGTGAGCAATAAAACCTGGCGATTGACGTCAATTAATGGCACTTTGCCCACAGATATGCCTAGGGTAACAATAGAGTTTAAACCTATTAGCGCTGAGCAGGGTAGAGTAAGTGGTGACGCACCGTGTAACTACTATTTTGGGGGTTATAAATACAAAGCAAGAGGCAAAACATTAAGCTTTACACCAATGGGATCAACAATGAAAACGTGTCCCGAGCCTGCAATGCAGCAAGAAAGGGATTATTTGGTTGGGTTGGAGAGAATTAAGCATATGTCCATGGGAAATAGTACTCTTGTGCTAAAGGATGACAAGGGAGCCATGAGCCTAACCTATGAGGTTGAAGAAGCGGAGGAGGTACGAAAAAAGGGTGAGACGGCACGTGGAGGCTCTCCGGTAACTATCAAGTGATTTATATCCGTGCCCATTGTAAATGATTAATTTTGAGGCTGCTTGGCTCATGCATAGTCCGTGTCAAAAGCACCCTCTAATAAGCAAAAAATAGAGTTAAAATTACGCGAGCAGAAAGCGAGTGATGCCAGAGAGTGTCACGGTATTAATGTGCTATTAAGTCTTGAGCTCAGTAGGTGGCTATGTTTGCTGTGGCCAAACTGGTAGGTGGAGGCGAAGTGTCTCCGCTTCATTGTGCTGACTATTACTAATGAAATGCCATTTTTGGCTATGAGTTAGCTTTTTTATCATTATTTCTTTTTGAAGCGCTGAAGACTGGTTATGACCTGCTTCTAAATATAGAAGATATTCAGGCTTTCTTCCACGGAAAAACTTTGCTCCACGGATGCATGTATCATGCTGCTTCCAGCGTCGTCTGATATCCTTGGTTATGCCTGTATAAATTGACTGGTCACTTGCCCATATCATATAAACTAACCAGCTCATAATGTGCCCAGTGATTGAGTAATGGTGACCGATGTTAAGAGTTAGTATGATGCTTTCATCTGACTTTATGGAAAGAGTTTGTGTGATGAGCTGTATGAACTGGAGTTAAGGAGTTGCACTATATTTGTTACTAGTGAGTATGTGGGTTTGTTGTCTGCTCGCCCTTCTATTAATCACTTGCTGAGCGTAGGTCTTGATTATTTTCTCTGTTGTAGCCTACGCGCATTCAAAGTGATGGGTATAATGGTTATGTAGGAATAAAAAATGGATGTGTTAGAGCATTCTGTTTAATACGTTGTTTTCAGGAGTGTCGAAAAACCTATGCTTTATCACTCCGAGAAGGTGCAAAACTATAACTCCAAGCAGGACGTAAGGGATTACAACATGTATGCTGTGGAAGAATTTTGCGAGTTCCGCACTTTTGCTGACTATATCTGGCATGGTTAAACCAAAGAATGGAACAGTCTTATTGGGGGCCGCACCGGACATTAGATAGCCGCTAGCTGGTACTAAAAACATCAGCAAATAAAGAGACCAGTGTGTCAGATGGGAAAATGCCTTTTCATGCCAGGCCATTCCGTCAGGGAGAGGAGGCACCGTACTAAATAGGCGTGTAATGATTCTGGCTACAACAAGAAACAAAACAAGCACTCCAAAAGGTTTATGCCATCCATAAATATCGTATTTAAAGCTAACGCTGTCTTCTAGATGTGTCATATACCAGCCGGAGGCAATGAGCGATAGAATTACTAATGCCATTATCCAGTGCTGAAAGCGCATAATAAAAGAGTATTTTTGAGTCGTCATTGTCAATTCTTCTCGTGGGATATATTGCGATGAGTATTATAGTAAAAAATGATAGAGATAAGATCAAGTAGATATGCAAAACTTACATGATGTATACTTGTCATAATCGATAATGATGGAGAGCGACAAGCGACGAAGCTCCAGTTAATTTACGAGGATAGATTGTTGTCTAGATTTGCAGCACTAACTCTATCGAATACCTCAATAGCGTTATCCTCAAGTCTGTGAAAATTCGTAAACTCTTTTCTAACGATAACTCCGCAACCAAAGTTGTTTACCGTGTAATCAAAGCAACGTCGAGGAAATGGGAGATGCCCGAAAGGAGCAGGGAAATAAAAATAAGTCGCTTGCTTATCCCCTATTGTTAATTTATAGAAGTTTGACGCTAAAACAACACCAAAAAGCTGATATAAGGGTAAAATATTCGCTTAATATTGTGCCACGCACGTTAATTCAAAGCGCATAAGTTTGCGAGCAAGACCCAGATAGCACGCTTTTGCATTTGCTATTAATAGTGTTGTTTTAATAGATCAATACTCTTTCAGCCGTACAGAGTGCATCAGAATGTAGTCTAGTAAGCTGTTTGTTTTTTTATCTAACGGTTTATTCCAATACGCGAGTTTGATGATTATGGTGTTCATATGTCGTTCAGCCAGCTATTCGTAGGGCTGGACGTAGGTAAGTGCTATAGATCTCAGTGGATGATTCGTCACCGCTTAATAAATGGTAAAGTAGTTGGGATAATGGATGCTGAAGGCTGGGCAATCTGTTTAATGATGAGCTTATCAATATTGGTGTGTGCTTTGTAGCTATAGGAGTATTTACGTTTGCTATCGGAACCTGTTCTTACATTCCAGTTCGCTTCTCTATTCATGGTTGAGTGGACATCCTCTTTTCCTTGTTGGGGAGGTAGTGCTTTGCTTCAATTATACTGGCATCAACAATAAGGTCTTCACATGATTTCATATGAAATCCTTGCTCACTCAGCTGAGTGTTGATGACGCTGGGCAGCTCAGTCATCAAGCCCGATCAATCAGTTGACTAATGCGTGCCACCTAGCTCGTTGATAGCATCATTAGTATCGGAGTTTCATCCGCTAAGATGCGGAGGTGGAGATTTTTCTAGGTCATTTTATACTCCGTGTTTACAGTGTTTTTTCAGTTAGGATTGTTCCACATTAACATTATCTGCTTGACTATTCCTATGGGTGGCTGTGCGGATTATTCTTCATATGGTAACGCTTCATCTGGAGGCTCTTCAAGGGCTATAGCTCTATTATTTGTTGCGTCAGGTTGTGTAATAACGTGTATAGAGCCTCCATCTTTTATTATCTTATCTAGATCTAATGCACACAATCCTGGCGTGTTTCTGTTATATAGCTCTATTGCTATTATATCTTCTTGTTTAATATTTTCATCTTTATCATTCGGCATGCAATACATAATAGAAACAGCACCGCCTGCTATAGTGAAAAATGTAAGACCAGTAATCGTAATTAAAGGTGTCCACCTATCATAATCATAATCATAGTCACCCTGCATTTCTATATCATATTTTGAATGATATGGTTTAATATGCAAGGGCATGCTAGTAGGTGTCTTTGCAATAATATCTGGTACTGATAGGGCATTACATTTAAAATCTGGCTTCCGTTTCTTAGTAGATTGGCATTTATGATCTTGAGTTAATACTGTTTCATAAGGGCAAGTCTTCTTATAACAACTGCAGTCCTCTGTAATAGGATTACAATAGCAAGACTTTGTTGGCGTTGTTACAAAAGAATACTTGCGCGTGTAATCACATGAGCAAGTGCTATCAGTTTTGGAAGAACCTTTCTTGTAGATATACTGACCTTCCTCACCACATAATGAATGTTGATAAGCACATGCGTAACTTCCATTAGACCAGAATATAAATGGCTGATAACGCCCAGCAGCGCACGGTTTTCTAGTTATTCCGCCGGATATTACCTCTTAGATCCAGGGCGATCAAAGTCTGGCGAGTAATCGCATAACTCTCTATAGGCTTCTGTAGATATATCGAATAAGCACATGTAGCGCTGAGGATTATTGCAGGTATAGTTTGCCATTATGTTCCAATGTATAGGCTCAGGGCACCTTGACTCGAGATCGGCAGACCTTTTATCTCTATAAAGAGCAGTTTTGCTAACTGTGGCTCTATTTATTTGCTCGTTATTATGTCCATTAATGTGATCGACAGAAAACATTAGTGGAATAGTTAGATTGCTGAAATATGACGTAGTAATGTATTTATCTAGGCTAAAGTTGTGGTGCGATAAATTAGGACCAGTCATATTAAATCCTTCGATGCTAGAGGCGTTAACTATCTCTGTTGCATTATATGTGCTCATTGTAGAGGGTGCAGGAGCTGAATAACTACCGGGAATGGTATTTGCCATAATAAATATTGGCAACGCTAAAGCAATCAGTTTGCTAACTATAGGTCCCAAGCCTTTGCTAGAGCCAAAGTAAAATATCCTGTTTTGACTGCTCTTATCTTCACCTGCTTCTTTGTCGTCTTCTGTTTCAATAGAAAGCCAATGTCGTCTTCTGTTTCAATAGAAAGCCAATCTTGGTGTAAATAATGGTCATCACATTGATCAGCTGAAGTATCAGTATTGCGGCTTTGTTGTTCAAAATCAGGTTCGTGCAGTACATTGTCTATTTTTGCCACGCCCATCCCATATTTTTGATTTTCGTATACATTGTTATTAATATCTTTATGTGTAGACTTATTGCAGGGAGTAACCGGATCAGAGTAACAAGTTTCTTGTTGTTCATTTGATTTACACTCCAGTCCTGTTAACAGAGTGAATGCCTCACCTTTAGTCTTGGTATCAAGCCTCTGTTTAACTAGTGTGGCCAAAGCATCCGCAATAGTTAGACTGCCACCAACGTACTGCTCATCAAGAGCTTCTAGCGTAGTCATGACTAATTCTATGCTTTCATTTTGGGCTCCATCCTTTATTTTCAAGTGATTTTTTTGTACAAGTTTAATCCAATCAACCACTACTTTTCTGCTTTTTTCTTGCTTGGTAGGTGTTGTAATAAAATTACTTTTTATAGCATTAAATACATGAGATATACCAACTGCCATTTTACCAAACAAGCTGTCTTTTATATTTTCTGCCATACCTTCTTGCAGGTATTCATCCATATCCGCTTGACTAAACTCACCTTTTTGCTGTTCTTTTTTATTTTGTGCTCTTTTCTCAGGACTAAGTCTTTCTTGTTGCTCTCTCTTGTTATGCATTGCATTTAAGTCATTCTTACCATATTTACAAGCGGCAACCAGTTGTTCTACTGTTGTAAATTCGCAAATCACGTTTTTAATAATTGCGTTATCTAATAGATTAGCAGTAAGCTCTCTAGTCTTTAAGCCAAGGTAATACTTACTGCCTTCATACCATTCAGTTTTTAAATTAGTATGTAAATAGCAAAAAAATATTTGATCATTTTTTCTTATTTCATTTTCTTGGCTTTCTTTTGCTATGGCAGGATCTTGCTCGCACCAACGTTTGCTATCATCTAATAATTTGCTTATATTACTGTCAGCATTATGCATACTCCAATTAACCAGCGCTTCTAATACTGGGAATTGCGCCATAGGTGGTGTGTCGCTTATTGCAGGTGCTGTATAAGGAGTTAGTAATATATTTAGTAGTGAACATGGTTGAGGAGAAACTGCTTCGTTGAAAAGCCCCGCCTTATTTCTGTTTTTCCATTTCATTTAAAAAGAGATCACGTTTAGTGATAACTTTTTTATGGGTGTATTCTGCAGATGCGAAAGTGATTTGCTTCATACGACAATACTGTTTGTTTGTGTGGCTGTATTATCTCACATTTATTAGACTTATTCAGAGATTCCCTAAGTTAACGCTCCTATCCTCAATGATAGTTTTGGTCAGATCTTCCCAATGATAGGTGATAAGTGATAAGCCAGTAAAATACGTCTCGTATCTCATGCTATGGCGTTTTTTGGACTTCTTTGATTTAAGAGTATGCAAGCTTGTTACTTTATAGGATTAACAAGAAAGGCGCTAAAAGTTAGGTGGTTCAGGTTGATGTTAGTACACTCTCCATGCTCGTATTTGTGCTCAAGATAATAAGGGTTTTTCATCAATGGATGGGGGTTTTTAGTCGGATGATCATGAGGATGCCATAAGCCATCTTGTGGGTTATTTCAGTATGTTTTTCACACCAAATTAGGGGTCGCTCTAAATGGAAGCTGACTTATGAGTATCCTTAGGTGTTCTTAAGTGATAAGTGCAAAAAAATGTAGCTGTAATCAGACAGTCACGGATTCAGATCTAATAGCTATAAAAAAAAGAGCATCTTTCCGCGATTTTGGTCATGAATACTTATGCTATGTTCACTTGAAGGTGTGAGGCTATTGTAAGAGCTACGTGCTTGAATCGATTGCTATGCTGAGGCTAGGTTAGTTGGTGCTTCGCCGGCTTATCGCCTTTTATGCCTTATTTAATGGTATCTGGAATAGTCACATATAATGCATGTGGGTGTGATCAATCGATATGAGGTCTTAGATTTTTGGAGTGTTATTGAAGGAGGGAGGCAGATCCCCCCTCCTTTTGTTAGAGTTTTAATTGCGAAATAGCTATCAGTGATTAGTTTTCTTGGGCTGGAGGGGGTGCTACCGTTCCTTCTCCAGGCATGTCTGGAAGCTGCATATCATTAGACATCTGCATTTGCTCCATAACCTGATTGATTGATTCTCGAATGCTGGCAATCATTGCTTTGTATCCGTCATCAAAGCCGCGGTAAAACGCAAGTTCTGTGCCAAGTAAATCTCCTTCTGGTACAACAATTGAGGGCTGTTTTCCTTCAGGTGCCTCACCGTCTAGGAAAGACTCCATTGAAGAAGGAACGGTAAGAGCAATACGTCCGCCCGTCATAAATCCATCAATATAGCGGCTTCGCAGAAAAGGATTGTCATCGCTATTCCCTGCAAGACGGTAAGAGTCAGCTGCTTCGCACCAGCGTTCACGGTACTCGCTAGCCACGCCATCGTCAGTACAAACAAATTCAAGCAGGCCAAGTTTTGTTATGAGCGATTGATAACCGTCACGGTAGCCTGTGTCTTCTGAGCTTTCTTTTTTGTCAGTAGTGAGAGGAGTGCGCGGAAGCTTACTGTTTTTTGCTTGTATGGCGTCGTTAAGGCCGTTTCGGTAGCCGTGGACATATGACTTAAAGGTCTCATGCTTGAGTCCTTTTTGATCAAATAACGCTTTGGCGTCACACCAGCTTTGTTTGCGGTGGTTGCTGTTATCAAGGGAAGAGCAGTTGTATGATTCTTCGCTTGTCTTATAAGTGGAGTCTCCTGGCGCTGTGGTGTCGCTAGAGTTCTCATCTTGTTGCTGGCTACAGCCTCCGATTAAATATGCCAATGCCATTATGAGTGGTAGTAATGCGATTGATGTTTGTTTTTTCATTTGTATTTCCTTTGTGTCTAAATGGTTGTAAGGGAGGGCTTTGAGTTGCCTGTTACCCATTGCCCATCATTGTGCCTTATTTTGGTTGGTGAGCGTTGATCTTACTTTTTAGTATTAATTAGATAAGGTAAAGCAAATATAGTTCAAAAAACATAAAAAATATTTAGATAGATGCTAGAACGTATTTGTTTAATGAGAGTTATAATAAGAATGCCTAAGTGTTGGTAAGCGCTGTTTCGGTAGTGTGGTAATCTTCTGGATAGGGCGATAGGTGAAGTTTAATTGGCTGGTTAGGATGTGTCAAAAGTGGTGGAGTTGCAGGGAAGGCCGGAAGGAAGTGATGTTCGATGAGGTGGGATGCTAAGTGATTAAGAGGAGAAGCACAAAACTCTTGTGTCTTTAGGCGATAGACATGACACAGCTTAAGGCTGGTAATGTGGAAAGCTTGTGATAGCTAAATATCATAAGTATCTTTTTGTAACGAGTGGGAATCTTCTAACTCTTATGAATGAAGTAAGTTTTTATGTTTTGCTTTTGCAGGCGGGGAGTATGAGGAAGTGAGCAAATTGAGAATTTGGCCTTGGGGGAGAGGTGGTCAGGCAGTCCGGTCTGAAGGAGTAGCAGCTGAGGTTTCCGAAAAGGAGAAGGTAGAGCCTTCTTTTACGGATGAAGACGTTGACCCTAAGCAAGCTGTTAAAGTAGCGAGTGACGAGGCCCTTAATCCTGAGAAAAGAAGCTTTCTTTTTAGGATGCGCGATGGGCTCAATAAAACTCGAAGTTTCTTGGTTGGAGGTGTTGCTGAGCTCGTCATTGGTAAAAAAGAAATTGGTGAGGACCTGCTTGAGGAATTGGAGGCTAGGTTATTAATGGCTGATCTTGGCGTAGAAGCAACAAGTGAGGTTATTACAAAATTAACGAAGAAGGTTAAATATCGTGAGCTTAATGATGCAAGTGCGCTTGTGGGTGCACTAAAGGTTGAGCTTAAAGATATTTTGGAGCCGGTAGAGAAACCTTTGGTTATTAGTGACCAGATAAAGCCCCATGTTATCCTTGTAGTCGGTGTGAATGGGGCAGGTAAAACGACCACCATTGGTAAGTTGGCAAATATGTTTCGGGCGCAAAACAAAAGTGTCATGCTGGCGGCAGGAGATACCTTCCGTGCGGCAGCGGTAGAGCAACTTCAGGTGTGGGGGGAAAGGAACAAGGTGCCTGTGATTGCCCAGCATACCGGTTCTGATAGTGCTTCAGTTGTATTTGACGCATTTGAGGCTGCAAAAGCGCGAGGAGTTGATGTACTTATTGCCGACACGGCTGGCCGACTGCACAATAAAGAGCATTTAATGGAAGAGCTAAAAAAAGTTAAGAGAGTGCTTGGCAAGCTTGATAGCTCTGCACCCCATGACGTACTTCTGGTGCTGGATGCTGGTACTGGGCAGAATGCGTTGAGTCAGGCCAAACTTTTTCATAAGGCGATGAATTTGACCAGTATGGTGTTAACTAAGCTGGATGGAACCGCTAAGGGAGGAGTAATCTTTGCCTTAGCAAACCAGATGAAACTGCCGATCAGTTTTCTTGGAGTGGGTGAGCAAATTGATGATTTGCGCCCCTTTGTGGCAGGGGAGTTTGTTGATGCTCTTTTTGATAGCAGCCAGTAATTTTTGTGAATTGGTGTACTGGGCAAGCCAAATGTCTGGCTGATTCTGTTGGATTACTGTGCAATAGGCTCTGCGTGGTGGGGTACGCGAGGATTATTGGCCCTAAGCCGTTTTTTCTAGTCGTTGGTAGCTTAAGTTCGTGGGGCTTCACTTTTTTGTTGTCTGCTGGTAGTTTAAATTACTTTGAGACCTTTGCACGAATCTCGCTAAATAACTGAAAATCAGGTATAATAAGCCTTGCACAATCAATGCCTTTCGGTGAAATTATGGCTTGGAAAAATCTGAAACAACGCAGTCTAGCAGATTCAATGCTGATTGATCACGATGCAGTGAAAGAACTCGACTCTGTCCATGAACTCATTGATTGGGATCGCTTAGAGCATCATCTGAAAGATATACATTCAAGTTCTCGAGGCGAAAAGGCATGGCCTCCACTGATGATGTTTAAGGCACTGCTGCTGCAAAGTTGGTATAAATTAAGCGATTCGGCCCTAGAGAAACAACTTGCTCGCGATCTTTTATTTCGTCGATTTATTGCGCTCGACATTTCAGAGTCAGTGCCGGACCACAGTACTTTTTGGCGATTTAGACAGAAGCTCGATAAGTTGTTGCTTATGGATAAGTTGCTTCAAGAAATCAATTCCCAGCTTATAGATAAAGGTCTTTATATTAAATCTGGAGGTATCAGTATTGTTGATGCTAGCGTAATTGAGGCTAAACAGTGTCGCCCAAATAAGGATAAAGACAAGCACTCAACACAGGATCCTGACGCGAAGTGGAACGTGAAAGCAGGTTCTGACGGGAAGAGTAAAAGTACCTACGGCTATAAAGCGCACATAAATGTCGATGAGGATGGGTTGATAAAATCGATCGGTTACACAGCAGGAAATATTCACGATTCAAATTGTTTCACTGAGCTATTAGATGGTGAAGAGTCGTCTGTTTATGCGGATAGTGCTTATTCCAGCAAGAAGCACAGTGAATGGCTGGATGATAGAAATATTGATAACAGAATAATAAGACGTGCTTATCGAAATAAACCATTAACAGAACATGATAAGTGCTTTAACCGTTTACATTCTGGCGTGCGCTGCACTGTGGAGCGAGTATTTGGCGTTTTGAAATTACACTACGGCATGGCGAAAGCTCGTTATCTTGGCTTAAGCCGAAATCGCACACGTTTTGAAATAATGTGTGTGGCGCACAATATTAAACGAGGTTTATCGATTCAGCAGGCAAGTTGCGTCTGAAAATCGAAAATAAAGGGTGAAATGGCTCGAATGGCGCATATTCGAACTGTAATTGTGTTTTTTAAGGCTTTATCCTCAAAAAAATACAATTTAATTAATAGTGGGGCTTATGCAGCGTTATCGTGCAAAGGTCTCACTTTAGTAATATACACGCGTAGCATTGGGAGCGTGTAGGGATAATCGGCGAGGGCCTATGATCTTGCGAGCAGCATGTGGTTGGCGTAAGTGTGAGCAGTTAACAGCCTCACAGGTTCAAGAGGATGAGAGTTATTGTTTAATTCATCAGTTGAATGCAAAAGTACAATTGAAGATTAATAGCGGAGCGTTAAATGATCCGTTTTGACAATGTTAGTAAACGATACTCAGGCGGGTATATTGGTCTTGAGCATGTAGGGTTTCACCTGAAACGAGGAGAGTTTGCATTTTTAACTGGGCACTCTGGTGCGGGGAAGAGTACGCTCCTGAAGCTGATTATATTATTGGAGCGTGTATCGGCTGGGCAAATCTGGGTTGGAGGTCACAATCTCCGTTCGTTAGGGCAAGCGAAAATTCCTTATTTTAGGCGTAACGTGGGTGTTGTTTTTCAGGATCATCAGCTGTTGTTTGATCGAACAGTGCTAGACAATGTGGCGTTGCCTTTACAGATCTCTGGTTATTCGCCTAGGGAGGGTGTTAGGCGGGTGCACGCTGCTCTTGATATGGTTGGGTTACTGAATAAAGAGAAGCTTTATCCTTCAGCGCTTTCTAGTGGGCAGCAGCAGCGCATTGGTTTGGCGCGAGCTATCGTTAATAGGCCGTCATTAATTCTTGCGGACGAGCCTACAGGGAATCTTGACCCCCAGTTGTCAACAGAAATTATGCAGTTGTTTGAAAACTTTAATAAGATTGGAGTGACTGTTTTGCTTGCTAGTCATGATCTTGCGCTTATAGCTCAAATGAGGCGTCGAATATTGACGCTTGATAATGGTCGGTTGGTCAGTGATAGGGGGGGCAGTAAATGAGCCTGTTTCCCAGTAAAAGAGAAGGGAATGAGCTGACTGGGAGAAATACAGATCGTGTAAATTCAGATCTGGAATTAGTAAAAGGGGTAGCGAAACAGGAGGTTGCCACATTATCCCTAGGGTACTTGGTGGAGCTGCATAGGAATATGTTTGTGGAGGCGCTTAAAAGGTTGTTGCGGGCTCCGATTGATACCTTTATTAATAGTTTAGCTATCGCTCTTGCCTTTGTTCTTCCTGCTTTATTTTATTTACTGATGGCAAACATCCAACAGCTTGGGGAGGGTTGGGATGGGAGCCCCAAAATATCCCTTTATCTTGCGCCGGAAATCAACACCGATAAATTAAATGATTTGAAAAAAGAGGTGGCTAAAATTGCTGCTATTAAGAAAGCTACTTATATTTCTGCTGATGATGGCCTTGCATTGCTTCAGAGGCGGGTAGGTATTACTGGGGTGGTTTCTGAGCTGGGTTTCAATCCATTGCCTGGAGTTCTTCAGTTGGAGGTGAAAGACGATGTGCCTCATAATGAGTTGCATGTTTTGACTGAGGGCTTTGAAAAGCTTTCAGGGGTTGAGCGAGCGAAATTTGACAAGCAATGGGTTAAGCGTTTATTGGCAATTGTTGGATTGCTGGAGCAGTCGTCGAAGGTGCTGGCAATTTTGTTGGGGTTGGCGATTTGGCTTGTGATTAATAATACCGTTGGCTTATGCATTGCTGCTAGGAAAAATGAAATTCAGGTTGTTAAGTTAGTGGGTGGAACTGATGGATTCATTATGCTTCCTTTTTTATACATGGGGATTATTTATGGTGTTGCTGGCGCCTGTTTAGCTGTAGTTATTCTTTGGTTAGTTTTGGTGGCGATAATGCCGCCAATTATGAATTTGATTGGGCTTTATACTAGTGCGTTTAAACTTATTGTCCCTGGGGGTACAATGTTTTTTGTATTGCTATTATCTGGGTTTATATTAGGTATTTTGGGAGCTCTAGTCAGTTGTTACAAATACTTGAGAGAATTTTCTTCGCGCTGAATAGAAGTTCGCTCTTGGTGTTTGGATGGAGGCTTGAGCACGCTGCCTAAGAAGGTTGGTTTTTTTGGAGTACTTGCGAACAGTCTTCCTCTTGTGATATTGGTCTTTATCTTATCGTCGCTCTGAAAAGTATAAGAATTTTGAGCTGGAGATATGTGGTGGGAAGAATATTTAGCACGGATAGTTTACTCTTTGCTACAATTCGTGGTGGTATGAGGAACTTTCAGTACTTCTATGTGTCAAAGGATCTGTGTATAAAATCATTGGGTATGTCTGCAGTAGTAAAAAAAAGGAGCGAGGCTCCATAAGCGTGGCTAAGCGTGATTGGTATGGGAGTGTGTGGCCTACCTTTTTGCATCTTCACGTGCGTAGGGTGTATAGATATTTTTTCGGAGTCGGTTATGGGAACTAATTTACAGCCAATAGATATGTTGGTCCCAGGGGGGAGTATTGATGCTTATGTGCAGGCTGTTAGCCGTATAGCTATATTATCTATTGAGCAAGAGCGGAAGTTGGCAGAGGAGCTCTATTATGGCGATGCCAATGGTTTAGAGGCCGCCAGACATTTAGTAATGTCCCATCTTCGGTTTGTAGTGCATATTGCTAGGAGTTATTCAGGGTACGGCTTACCGCTGTCGGATCTTATTCAGGAAGGTAATATGGGTCTTATGAAGGCCGTTAAACGATTTAACCCTGAGGTTGGTGTGAGGCTTATTTCTTTTGCTGTTCACTGGATTAAGGCTGAGATTCATGAATTTATACTGCGTAATTGGCGGATAGTTAAAGTGGCTACTACTAAGGCGCAGCGGAAACTTTTTTTTAATTTGCGAAGTTCTAAAAAACGATTGGGATGGCTCAATAATAAAGAGGTTAATGCTGTTGCTGAAGATCTTGGAATTGATGAGCGCATTGTCAGAGAAATGGAGGGGCGTATGGCGGGTCAGGATACAGCTTTTGACGGCTATACGAATGACGATAGTGCTAATATCCATCAGGTGCCATCTAGCTACCTTGAAGATAAGCGCGGGGGCCCTGCTGCACTATTAGAAGAAGTCGATTGGTCGCAGTCTTCTAATGGGAAGTTACGGAAAGCGCTTTCGTTAATGGATAATAGAAGTCGTGATATTTTAGAGAGGCGTTGGCTTAATGAAAACAAAGCAACGTTACACGAATTAGCGGCTCAGTATGGTGTTTCGGCTGAGCGGATAAGGCAGATTGAAAAAAGTGCTATGGAAAAAATGAAGGGCTCCATGCAGGTGTAGTAAGTCATAGATCAAGATGACGGGTTTGTTTTAAAAATCTGTTTTAAGCATTACTGCCACCATTAAATTGAGATACAATCATTGTGAATCCGCTAGGCATGGGGCTATTGTCTATTCTGTCGAGTACTCATTAATTTAGCGTTTCAGAGATTATTTTGAGTCAATCTTTGGGTGGTGCGGTAGTGTGGGTCTGCTGTGAGATTAAAAATGCTATGTTTGTTTAATTGGGTAGTATGCCCGAGAGAATTCAAAATGCAGGCTTCAATATCTCAAAATTATCATTAATTTTGCTGATTAAAGACGCGCCAATTTCAAGTAAGGGTTCGGTGATTTTTCTCTTTAAGAGGTGAGGTTGTCATTCACCTAAATAGACTGTTCGTTCGCTTGTTGCCTGTCCGGTCTGTCATTGTAACGGATACAGTTATGATTTCTAAACTTTATCGTGATTGTTTTGGGTGAGTCGCGTACTGTATTTTCTTGATATTTTCTCTAATTTTGGCGAAGCATTGTTGAAATAATAAAAAAGAACGCTTGACAATAAATGTTGATATGGTGAAAATAGCGACCTTACTGATCACAAGCTAGATGCAGTGATTGGTCGGTTGTAATCTTAATGGTTGA
>JASXSV010000060.1 GCA_030674915.1 Candidatus Endonucleibacter bathymodioli | reverse complement strand
TTGGACTTGGGCTTGATTTATGAATTTTTAAATGGAGAGGCATTGAAACGCAATTGCCGAACACCAATGCCTCACCTGGTATAGATTGCTTTATTTTGTTAGTAAAATCATCAGAGAAATAAGGAAGTATAGCTTTAATATAATGCATATCCTTCTCATTCTGAATTCGATGAATGATAAAATTAGCACACTGAGAAAGCACTGTTTCAGATAACTCAGAAGGTCTTTGGGAGGATACAAGCAAATAGAATGAATACTTCCTTCCTTCTCTAGCTATTTTTTCAAAAATATTTTCTTTAAGCAGGTAATCATAGTGTTTTTTAATATAGCGATGCGCTTCATCTACAACCAAATGAACAGGATTTTTTCTTCTGGCATCACCAATTAGTTTTTTCCTTTCATCAAAAAGTAGTCGTGAGGTAACGCTAGTCAATGTTTCGAGAATATCAGGACTTAATTCACTGGTATCAATAATTACTAACTGAGACTTTTCAGCATCATTACCCCAGAGTTCTGCAATGTACTTTTTAATGGAGTCAATTCCATGTGATTGCCGCATGAATTCGCAGTCAGGATTATCCAAAAAATAATCCAATCGTGTCAACATGGTTGCGGTATAACCTCGGATTTGTCTATTACCCCGCGCATCTTCTTCCAAAAGGATTAGCTCGGCTGCAATCTTCAAAAACCTGTGGTCAAAAAATTCACCATTTTTGATTTTTGAATTAATCACTTCTTGAGCTTGAGCGTTATCTACTTTTTCATTAACAGTTCTAGTTTCGCCTTCTAATGCATCATTATTTTGCCCAAAACTAAGTGAGCACGCTCCTTGCAAGTTTTCAATATCAGTCACTAGGTCGGTAGAAGCATTTTGAAGACTAGGATTGCTATTGATAATGCTGGTTATGCTACCAAGAATACTCGCCGCAGTTGTGATTCTTGCAGTATCACTATCAGCCTGTCGTAAAGTACTAAAAATCAGATTACAGACTCTATACCTGAGATAATTAACGAATTTGATCTGTTCTTCTGTGCTTGAATTTCCAATTCTGTAAAACCGATAGCTTTCCTGTAAGACTTTATCCCAAAATGGGCGTTGCGTAGCATCTGTTGCTAAGAGAAATGCACTCCATTCATCCAAAGACAACAAGAAATGCGGAAGATAAAACGGGCTATAACCATCAGTTTCTTCCTTAATGTTTGGCTTGTAATACTTAATTAAAATATTCTGATTATTATCATTTGCAAATGCTTGCTTATATTCACCATTAACATCAAATATAAGTACTCGCGAACCTGTAGCTGAGTGATTTTCTTTTTTATGGATTTCTTGAATAATGTGAGCAATAGTGTTGGATTTGCCACTCCCAGAATTTCCTAGTACTGCTGAGTGTATGTTGAAAAAACTATCTATGCTCACATCAATTGGATAGTTAATGAGGTTTTTACTGATCCCTAAAGAAAATGATTGATGAACTTGGCTTTCATTTGCTTGTTCTGATTTAGGGTAATTGGTTCTTAAAATAAGTTTCATATCCTGAAAGGTCACAATACTAACATCGCTATACAGGCTAGGGAAAACACCGACACCAAGCATAAATTCATTTTCTTTATTGATCGTCCCAATTGGTTTAAGCAAAAGTTCACGATTGCTTTCTATATCAAACGACAATTTTTCTTGATGAATGTCAGAGTCAAAAATGGATATAACTTCACAAATAATAATTTCTTCGACTGCATTGGTAACTTTAAGGTAGCTTCCTATGTTACCAAAATAATAAATATTGCCATGTAAGTTAACAGAGCTACCTCTGATTTCTGAGGATATTTTAACTTTAAGCTGGCTATAATTGATGCTAGTTATTTTTCCAATTTTCATGAAGTACTGCCACTCTTCAAAGCATTAATTGAAGATACAAAAGAATCTAGTAAAGTGGTGTCTATATTTTCATCCGCATTTGGCAGTAGTTCTTCGACAATATATTCAAAGTAGTGAATTTTTTTGTCTTCTTTATCTGTGCCATATATACGATAAATTCGACTATCCCTAACTTTTGCCAGTGGGCAATCACTATATTCTCCAAAAATTACAACAGATATTGATGAGTTTGATGCCAAAGATTGATAGATAATATTGTTAAGGTGCTCATCACTAAAGCTATAACCAATAATAAATAGTACTGAATTAGGCTGTGATAATTTTGTTTGAAACTCCCTGATTAAATCGGCGTACGGAGTTCCAAGGCTTTGCGCTTGCTTTAATGGAGTTGGGTAAATCAGCACATGACTTTCATCACCTTTCGCCTCTCCACCTGCTACTGAAATCTCATGTATATTGAATAACGAGTTACCTTCTTGTTGGACCCAGCTAATAGAGCCATGCAATTTATACAAATAAACCATGTTTTCTAATGGTTCAAATTTTTCTAAATTTGCGTCTATCTTTTTTGAGAACGTGAAATTAAACCTTGCGGGATTAAAAACACGCTCAAGACCACCACCAAAACCATTGTTGTAATTGATGTTAAGTGTATCAAGCGCCTTTTCGTTAAAAAGGTCATTGTTTGTTGTAAATATATTGATCCGAGATAGATCCTTATTCCGTAGTGCTGTTTTTTGATAGAGCTGTTTATACAATCCCAAACTTTTTTCAGCATGGGTGCTTGAAAGGCTAATATTTATTTTTGAATACATTGAGTCTTCGATAGTCTTAATTAGCTTTTCAGTATTTTCTATTTCTGTTGTATCCGCGTTGGTGATGCCTTGTAGGTAATTCTTCCTAGCATGGAGTATGGTTAGCTTCTTCTCCAAGTTATCACCATCTATGCTTTGATAGAGCTTTTTTATTTCATTATCAGAACCTTCATCAATGCTTTGCGCTATTTCTACCTGCATGGTTTTCATGCTTGGAATGGCATCAGAACTTGCGCCTGCACCAAGCAAAAAACTAACATTTTTAATATTAGATAATTCAGCGATTTTTTGCTTGATGCTTTTTAAGCAATCTTCACCACCAATAGCATCTCCGCCCTGATAGAAAAATATATTGTTTTCATCACTACTCACTAAACTACCTCTCTATGGATTCCTTGTTCTAGCACCAATTATGATCCAAATAAGTTACTCGCAAATATTGCAGTGGCTGGCTTGCAAATA
>JASXSV010000059.1 GCA_030674915.1 Candidatus Endonucleibacter bathymodioli | reverse complement strand
GTGGTGGTGCAGGTGGTGGTGCAGGTGTTTTTCTGAGCGGTACTATAGGTATTGCTATGGGTGCCGTACTAGCTAATCTGGACAACATGGTAAATGATACTCAATTAGAATTTCCTAAAAACGTTACTGAGATCTATGATAATAAGATAAAACAAGAGTGCCTGAATAAATTTAATATTACAGAACAACACATGGCTTTCTTCAAAAGCCAGATAGGTAAATTAAAAATCAATATTGAAATAGGACTAGAACTAATTAATGATCTCCAGCTAAAGATGGATGAGATTCTCAACGACTCTGAAACATTTCCCGACTTAGTTATTGACTTTCAGAAACTGATATGCACTTTCAAAGAAACTCAAAGTCAAGCGCTAGTCATTAAACTGTCAGCTGAAGAAATACAAAATTTTAATAAAGATAGTGCAATAAATTGTTTACTGAATAATGAGGAACAACGAGATCTGCTACTATATTTATTGGCTGAAATCATTCAATTCACCACAGCTCTGCAGGATGCTGGATTATTTATTGCTCACCAAATAACGACCTTTCATACTTCAATCTATAAAAGTAACTCTTCCAATGCTCCATTATTATTAACGCGTCCTGACAAGATATTGGATATTTTCGATTCTATGACTGGTGATGCATATATCAAATTTATCACAAAATATGGAAGATCTTTAGATTTCAAAGGCAAGGGAGATGCATACAATGACAAACTAAAAACCTCGCATGCTTTATTGCAAGCATACATCTTAAAATATCGGCTGACATTCAGCAGCAGTAGTTTTTTAAAGAAATTGATTGAAACGACACAAGATATGTTTGAAAACAAGTTGAATTCAAAAAACAAGCATAGGTTGGCATTAATTAAAACCAGTCTGACAAAAAAAATATATTTCGCACAAACTGAAGTTCAAACTCTCTCTACAGGTATCAAAAAACATGACTATATTTTCTTTAAGGAAATAAATAGACGATTACACAGTAAAACTCGTGAAAACAATAGAAAGCCGAGATCTCTAGGAGACAGTTATCATTCTAGTGCAAATACAATGAAACCTCTGAATCATTGGGTAACAGCTTGCTTGGCTACCGCTGGTTTATACATAGGCAATATGAATGGTGTATTTAAAAAACAAGATGATGTGGATTCTATTGTAGTGGATAACTACAGCAAGCAGTCTATTGAAAGCATTCATCCTATTACGTCACCAGAGATTTCCTCTTGGATTGATGCTCTTCGTAGCATAGCACCCATGAATCATGACCAACAATGTTCGTTAAAAAACCATAAATTAAAAAAACCAAAGATCAAACATCTTACCGCCAGTACAATATTAAATAATCTGGATTGCAATATAGAAGACCTAATATCGTCTCTATCCTGCAATTCGTTTATTCATGTTAACAATAAGCGTATTGACGTTGAGCCATTTGCCTCAATGTTAGACGACATCATGCATAAGGAGGAAGACATGGATTCTACATTTGACCTTTTAAGTAGCTGTTCCTCATCTATAATATCCATTATCAAAGAGTTGGAAATACAATACAAAGGCATATCATTAAAGCAATTATTCACAAGCAATGACTACAAAAAAGATGTGAATATTAAAAGAATGGAAAAATTACTTAGCACAAAATACTATACTCCTGACTCATATAATAGGATGAGGGTTATTACTGAGTTTACAGATGCCTGGTTCATGTTAAACCAACCTAACCTTCCAGCTATTGTATTAGTTCCTGTTACATTACGTGACTTTAATATTATTCAGGCTTGTGTTAATAACAATCTATTAGACTGTGAGTTATGTGTAGATCAAGAGTTAAGGGAGCCTATTTTGGAAAACTTTCTTGATATTAATGGTAATGACAAGGAACTGGGCGTAATCTTCGCCAGTTTGAACGTATTTTGTAGAAATCATGACAAAGACTTCTCTTCTTTTACCGAAAATATTCCAGAGTCCGTGCCTGCCCATGAAAAAGTTTTTATTAATGCCATTAACAAATTACTGCTTGACCCAACAATGACAAATTGTCAACAATCAATGTATGATATTGCCAAAGAAATTGATGAAAAATATCACACAGAAATTCCTATGAAGCTTGTTGAAAACCAGTATCATCAAGGAACATGTTGTAAGAGTTGGATGGATATACTAGGTAGAACTATTCTGGATATGAAGAAACATTCTTGGTTTGCAAAAAAGGATGACACTTGTATAGACAATGCTACTGTTGCCACCTCTTCCGTCATACCTATACATCAATTTCTTAATAAAAATGTGAGAATGAAGACTTATCTGAGAAAAGCAATCTATGTTAGAGAAACCTATGCTACTGTGAACAAGGCATATGATCTGCTACTGACCAAAAATAAGCAAGACAGATCATCTTCAACACAATTGAGTCGTTAATAAATCTCTGAACCCTAGATCCTAGATTTCCACAATAACTAACACACTTACCCGATAAAAACTAAATCAGACTAAATTCGTGGCCGTATGTTGATTAAAAATTGATCCTCATTAATTTTATTTTTCGACACGTCGCCAATCTTCACTCCCTTTGGGAAAAATCTTCATAGCAAACATTAGTATTCTCGTTAAGTCCATGTATACATAAGTGGCATGGCTTAGCAAAGTAGATATTATAGCCTAATGATTTAGCGATACTTGTGTGGCCGGCAAACACTCCATCGTTATCAAAAGTAACGGTCTTACAGATACTCTTGTAGGCCGCAGCATCTTTTTGATGGCCTGTGGCTCACTGCTTTTTTGGTCTTGTTTTTAACTCTGATCGTCAAAAGAAGTTTCGAAACACGCTAGGTCAGCGTCACAAGACATCCATCTTGGCCGTGAACCGTATTCCCCTCCCACTGGCCGACCTTTTTTTCAGATCCACGCAGTCTTGGCGCTCATCAATATCCATGCAACCAGGAATGAAGCGGGGTTCAGCCTCATCACCATGGCGCTTCCGATAACTCTTACCTTTGCACAGGAGAAGGCAGCTCCATTGGTTTTTCCTGACTAGGCGATAAATAGTCTGGTAACCAATCGGCCCATTATAAGACTCAAGTTTCATGCGTCCTGCAATTTGCTAAGGTATAAAGCCTAAGCCTAGCTTGGACTTCACCTGCCGACTTACAACATCCATTCTTGTGAAACTTGGTCGCCGTCTTACGCCTTCGCAGGCTGTGGCGATGAACCTCCCCTGCATCATAAGCCCCAAGGTGACAGCGCTTGAGCTCTAGGGAATCTCTGACTGC
>JASXSV010000016.1 GCA_030674915.1 Candidatus Endonucleibacter bathymodioli | reverse complement strand
CAGAGAGAGCTCGGAATAAAGAGCTATCCGTAATAAGGCTGAGGGAAAAGTCATTTTGCTACCTATAAAAAGACACTGCGGGCTTGCTAAGACTAGGTTTCTAGGCCTTCATAAATGAAGCAATTTATGGGTTGACAGTTATTGTCAGAATATTGGACAAGAAACTAATTTTTTGGTAACGTGTGGCGTTCCAGAACTATGTCATGCAGGGATAGGTGCGTCAAAATATTAGTTCTCAGTACTAGAGGCATGGCATAAAATAGATAATGTGCTGTAAAGTGCTCTAGCAATCTGCTGATGGCTCACAAAATTAGGGATGTTCAATGGCTTGGTCGCAAGCCGGTAGTTATGCTGAAATTTCACGAAATATAATGTTTTTGTTTTAGGGATTAGGTATATGGTTATGGTTAGGCTTTTTGTTTTTATTGGTATAGCAGTTATAAACTTTGCTTATGGGAGTGTTATATTAGATCAGCCTATACTGACTTTGCTTTGCACGCAGAGTAAGGTAGGAAGTGATCCTAACCTGTATTCTACTGACTTCGATAATGATAAATGTATAAGTACACCTGACGGTAATTTATGTCT
Source organism: Candidatus Endonucleibacter bathymodioli (assembly GCA_030674915.1). Classification (GTDB taxonomy): domain Bacteria; phylum Pseudomonadota; class Gammaproteobacteria; order Pseudomonadales; family Endozoicomonadaceae; genus Endonucleibacter; species Endonucleibacter bathymodioli. The sequence goes on along the minus strand of JASXSV010000016.1, from coordinate 82,320 downwards.
ATTAAATGAAAAAGATGCGTCGTTTGAAGGCGTAGATATTGTTGTAGGATTTACGAATTTTTCTCTTGCTTTCTCTAAGGACTCCCATGAAAATATTGGCATAAGTTGTGTCGGTCAGTCTTTCCCGAATGATGATCATCTAGCAGCACCTCAGATAAGTCAAAAAGATATCGAAAGGTTTGAGGCGCCTACACCAGTTTTGTCAGGGGAATATTTTTCTGATGCTATGTATAACTATCTTACATATGCTCAACCAAGCATTATGGGTTTATCTTTTCCACATAAAAATCAAATACTGGAAAAATTAAAATCATGTTGTAGAGGATTTAGTGTTAAATCTTTAAATAAGGATAGCAGAAATATTATTTCTGGCCGAGGCAGGAAGGAAAATATAATTCTGTTCAGATATGAAGCTTTATCCGGGAAAGTTCGACAAGTGGCCTTAGTTCACTGTCCAGAAGCTGTAGAAGTTGGATGCATGGGGAATTGGAAAGATCATGTTAAACCATGTTTGGGAGTGGTTGATGGTTTAATCTCCATGATGAAAATAACTGTAGATATACATGATTTACAGAAACACAAGTTGAGGTTCGATTGTCATGATGTAACAGATGCTGGTAAATATAGGTTAGTAGAATTAGAATCTTTCTTTAAACCAACTGACTTGCTATTTGATGGTAATTTAAAATGTTGTTTGCTTGTTAGTGAAGATCATGATTGGGGTGGAGAACCTCCCTATAATAAAGATAATAGCAATAATATTGTTTCTGCTACGCAGTCAAAGAAAGTTAATGCAATATTCCAAAAGCCTGTTCAGGGATATTTTCTTGGTCAGATACCTGTCAAAATGATTGAGGGTGAAATATATCTACATAAAAAGAGGAAGTTAGATAGGCGCGGTTCTGTGGCTAGGGAACGATTATTCGAGACTTTAATACCATACCTTATGGAGAAGGAAAACAGTAGTCAAACAAGAGTTCTTACTGATTTGATTGAAGCCTGTCAATTTATACCTTATGTGAGAAAGATAAAACGTAATATTATGGATGCAATTTTAGATGACCCCTTACAATTGCAAGAGGCTATGGTTCTAGAACTAATACAACGGATGCAGCAAAATTATAAGTTAGATGAATTATTGGAGTTAGTTAAAGCCACATTAAAAGAAGATGCCTTTTTTATAATGTATATTGATGGCCATGTTTCTGGGAAAGAGAAAGCGGCAGGGAAAGAAGAAGGTACTAATTCTATTGGTATTGGTTTGCAGTTATTTACTAAAGAACAATTGGGTGATGAGGCTTTCCGACAAATATCATCGGGCATGGAATCTTGCAAAGAAGATCAAGGCAAGACTAAATTCACTTGTCTGGAAGCATTATTAGCAAGGATTGCTAAACAACAACAAAAAGCAATGACTCACTGGAAAGATATTTATCTTCAGATTATTTATTTTCAAAATAGTATAAATAAGGAGGTGATAGCCAAGGCGCTGGGTCGTGGGGAACGTTTTGCAAGAGAAGATCTTATTCCTGCCACTCACAACGAGTGCCTTAATGTTGCGGGTGTAATATCCAAATGTCAGGAGACCTGGTCTGTTCACCCTGGTTTTAAAATAATGATGCCATTGATTTACTGGTTCTCGGAGTCATGGATGAAGGGTGATTATTATGGCTCTGAACAGACATCTAAGAATAAAGCTTTTATAGGGGGTAAATTAAATTCTAGGATGCTGTCTAGAATCGAATCTATGGCGAAAAGTAAGTTATACACTAAGCTATCTGGCGGTGGTGATTGTGACTTAAGTATTGATCAAGAGGAGCTTATTGAGTGTGATAGTGAATCTCCATTTATACAGGATGTACTACCTGTTATAAAAAATACCAACGTGAATGATCTTGCTTTAGTAGTTGATCTTTTTTCAAAAGTATTATGTGATCTGACTCCAGAGGTTACTGTTAAACACAGATTAGCTATCGTATATACTTTAAATAAATGCATTGATGCAAACCTAGTAAAAAAATTATTGGGGATCTCAGATTGTTCTCATCCGCCATTACAGTCACTATACATGTATTTTTTAATATTAACTCATCATGATGAATTTTCTGCTAGTGGGGTCAATAGCTATCCATCTGTCGTAGAGCAATCAGCGAACTGCTATTTGAAGACATTACTGCTCAGAGCAGCGTTATGTACTAGGCTAATATCAGAAAACAGCTCTGCTTATGTTGGCGCTGAAGTCTTGGCTAGAGCCAACTTACTTATTGACCACCATAACGAGGTTATTGGACGTGCTGTACATGAATTAGTAACTCCATACGAGAGTGCCGGCAATGAGTGGGGTGGCAATGATTTTTTCTATGTGGCTCCAGGGGATAAATATCTTGCGATTCCTACAGACATTGTAATTAATGGTGATAAAAATACAGTAACATGTAATATTCATGATCTTTTATTGCCAAAGGATAAGCATTTCAGACTCAATAATGATTATAATAAAAATAGAAGGGGCTCTTATGTGACACGAGATAACAAAAAAATCCTGTATGATTTTTTTCTTGTGCCACAAAAAATGGATGTGTCATTTTGTGTTGATTTGTCAAAAGAAGATATTCCTGTTAGTGTCTTTTTTTCAGGTGATGACGACCTATGCGTACGACACCCTTTAATGGCACATAGTTTGAATCAAGCGTGCAATAAAATTATTCTTGGTGGCAATAAAGGGGGTAAGGCTACATTACAACTTGTTAAAAGTTTATTTTCGTTAGCTAGAAAAGAAAGTAGCGGTCAAACCTGCTGTGTTTATTCTACAGTAAAAAAGCAAATGAGTGAAAATTGTAATATAATGCAAGATAAAGTTACAGTTCCTCCTGAAGGTAATAAAGGAATTAAATGTTTTCTACAGGAGTTACAGAATCATCTCGATATAGTAAAAACTAACCGTGATCGTAAACAAATACTGGAGTATTGTGCTTTCCTATTGTTTTATCAAATAAATATAGAAGAGGTTAATGGCGAAATAGATTTTAAGAGTTTAGTAAAGTTTCTTTATACTATTCAGTCCAGAACTGCTGATACTATGATTGGTGATAAGCGTTGCCTGAAAGCAGATATTGCTAAATACTATCTTCAAAAACCTTGGGGTGAGCCAGGTGATAATAATGGAAAACGAATTAAATATGCACTGATGAAAGCATGCAAGGATACCAAGGATGGTGATTATAAAGAGATAATGGCTTGCTTATTAAAAGAAGTTAAGCCGAATACAAATGAACTTGCATTGGAGGTTTATACGTCCAAGATGTATGAGGTTATTTCTGAAATCAATAAAATATTTTCTACTCGTAATGAGATGAATGATCTAAATTCTATGATAAAGCTAGAAGATCCTCATAGTACACCAGTTACGCAAGAATATTTATCTAATAGGTTAAAATATTTGCTTAGAAAGGCAGTTGAATGCTGTGATAAGTTACTCGGTACTAGAACTGGCAGTGAAGGTTCTGGAATTGGTATGTATTCGTCGGAAGGACGTGTTAATAGCAGTATCTCTAGATTTAATCTCTCAACACATGGTTATCTTTGTGATAGTCTTAAAATAATAGTTTCTAATATTATGTTACATGTTGATGGAATTAGGGAAAATGGTACCATGCCACCAGATTGCAGGCCCAATATTAATAAATATATGGACAGCCTCTCATTGGCTCTTGCTCATGGGAAAAGCAGCATAACAGGGATGATGGATATAAATGAAAGTGTGGAAATGGCCGAGAATATCGCTAAATTGCATAAAGTATTTGTAAAGCTACAGCTTTCACATATTAGTCATGATATCCATCTCAGGACTATTGAAGCTCATGAGAGATGGAAGGAGCTGGATCGTGATCTGCGCAAACTTAGGGCGTATACAATAGTAGATGCAGATGTATTACGTCGTAGGATTGCTTATCTTACACATGGGACACGTATTCCAATGGTCGTAATGCAAGATAAAGTATCAAAATTGGAGATTAACAAAATAGAAGAAATGTTATGTCGTGGTTTAAGAATTACGCAGCTTGTTAAAACACTGGAGCACCAAGAGATTAAGAGTTTTAGTGATAATCCAGGTGAGTTAGAAGACAGGCTCAATAAGGCGGTTATCTCTTACCCCGGCAAGAGTGAAGAGCTGTCTGAAAAGTTGAAGGAATTGCAACGTATTCTATCTGCATTCAATAATGATGTACTTGTGTCTAATGTTTCGTTAGCAGAACATATGCATTTTGAAGCAATTAAAGATTTCCGTAACGAAGATATTAATATCCTCGTAAAAAAGGAATATAAGTGCGAGAATCACGAACTTTTTGATTTAACGGACATGAAACAGAAGTATTCCAAAATTTCTATTCTTCGAAATATGAAAACTTCCCATGAAAATTATGCATCAGGTTTTGAAGATCGCGTACTTAGTATTAAGCAAAAAAAGCAATTGTTAGCTATTATTCAGGCACCTATTATTGAAGAACAAACATCAAAAAAGATTAGTTTATTTGATATGATGGGTATGGAACAATTGGTTAAACCTAGTTATAAAAATGATGAATTTCAGATTACTAATATGGACAAAGTTCTTTCTGCATGCAAGAATACCCATAAACTCTACCTAGAGACCGTAGATGAGAAGAGAAGGCTGTTGGCAATAGAGAAAAAAACAGTAAACGAAACTCAAAGAAAATACAGTGCTGAGGTGGCAGAGCTGCCATCTATGAATTTAGAAATGGAGAGGTTACTTGGGGATAAAAAAAATGAAAAGGTTAGTTTGTTTGGTGTAGAGTATTCTTACATGGATGTTTTAATTTCTTATTTTGTTGCAGGGGCGGTTTCTTATGGTAATGCTGATGCTTCTAGCAAGCAGTGCGAGGTTATGCGTATTATCGAATGTTGCAAACCTTCTGGAGGACGTTTTCTAAGGAATCTTATACAGGAGAAGGAGTGTAGTGATCTTTTAATAAAATGTAAAAATATGGAGGTGGATTTTACTATATTACCAGATATTGCAAAGTTATCTCAGTTTGAACGTTATACTGACGATGATGCGCATGATGTGCAGCGAGATATTGAATATGTAACTCAACTTATTGCTACTCAAAATAGAGCAAGAACAGATAATTTATCGGAAATTAATAAACATGTTAAGAATTTACAATGTACCCTTGAGCCGCTATTGAAAGAACAGCGAGAGAAAACTGAAGATGCGGAGAGTAGGCTTTTTGAGCAAGCATTTGAGCAAGGTCGCTATTTGAGTCAGGTTCGTATGATTCAAAGTATGCTATGCGGATATATTCAGAAGGGCTTGAGTATCGATGAGATCAAGAATAAAGTTATCGGAGTTAGTGAGGATTTAAAAAAACTCATACCTGATATGCAAAGCGATATCATCAATTCACCTTCGTCGATAGATTGCGCTGTGAGCGCTTCCCAGATGTCACTTGGATTTTTCGTCTTCAGTATTATCAATGTTAAGGGAGCTTATCCTCTTTTGAAGAGTCTTCATGAGACAGGAATGCTCAACGTTAAAGATTTTATTATATGTGATGAAACCGATAAGCGCTCCAGCGCCCTTGTTTTTGCAGCGGCTACGGGTCGACATATGGCTTATCAAGCCATTATTGATATTCTGTCTGATTTAGACATTAGTGTAACCATCTTGTATGAGCTATTAACTTCTAGTTTAGCATCAGATAATAGTAACTTGTTGCACCACCTTGCTAACCTAGCGCAACCTAGCAGTCTTGAAGAATTGTTGAAGATTATTAATAGTGTGAGTAATAAGCAAATATACGATGCTGATTACTGTGATCAGCAGGATTATCTGCCGAATAATGTTGCCCGTAATTCGAATTTTCTTTTACAAAAACTGCTTGTGCAGTTTGATGTTAATAATAGGCTTCCGGGAGATATTTTGTGTTTTCGTATAGGGGAGACTATTAAGGATTGGTCAAAAGATACGACGTCTCTTTCAAGTTATTGTAATGAATTTATGATCAATGATCTCAAGCATATGTGGGGTATTATGTCTATAACCCTTGATAACACACAGTTACTGAATTCCGTGGAATGGTTTATGAAAGGCGTTGGAGACTTTGATGACTTGACTGAAGACAAGAGAATAATAGCGAGTAAATTTATTAAAGACTATCTTCGTAATATTTAGGTTGCAGTTTGCTGGTGCCTATGAAAATGTAGTTCACATGATAAAATGTAACAATATAAAGAAGATGATAGTATGTAGACTAGCCGGGGAGATAACAAAAGTGTAACCAACTCCAAATATGGCATCATGTAAGCTCTATGGCTGCACCAATTAGTTATCTATGCAGTCGCTAGCAGTCGTTACAATTTGCTGTATAAAAAAGAACGGTTATGCGTTAGATTAACTAATGACAATGATTCAACGTGCTACTACAACTAGCTGAGTAATATTAAGAAATACCTAATTTGGCATTTTCATGCCAAGACATTTACGGGAAGGATTGCTCAGCTTATATATGAAGATCATTATATCTTTTTGTCGCCAGTAGAATACACCACAGGTGTACTGTAACAGGTATTAGTAGAAGCTGCCATTCACTGAGTGTAAGAGATGACAAACGTGGAGGTAGCCTTGCAGTCCATTGTTGGGCCAGCACTATCCTCGGCCTTGATTGTGGTATCTGAACAATTGATCAATCTCAATGCTGTTATGAGTTGCTAGCATTAGTGAGTAAAATATGATATCTTTCTTTTTTATCCTCTATCCAGTAGATAGAATTGTATTTACAAATTTAATTAAGGTCATTTATGGATATTACTAGGGTGTTTTTTGTTATTAAAAAAAAGATTGCAATATTAATGGTTGCCGTTTTTTGCTTTATTTTTTATTCTCTTTTTTCTGTTTGTGTATTAGGATCACCATGTAGTGTTGATGATGAAGAAAAAATATTGTCTGCCTTAGTTTATGCGTGGACACCTGTCGACAAAATGTTGTCTCCAGATCATTCTATGCAGCAGCATAAATTAGAGGATTTTATAAAATTAGTATCTATGAGTAGAGGTTATAACAGTATACTGGGGTTGATTCAGTTAGAGATAAATAAAAGATCAGTTGGGAGTGTTTTAGAGTACTTAAGTTATCATCGAATAGAAGGTGCTGCTGATGCATTAGCTGGCTATAATCATGAGCTATCTATACGAGATCTGATGTTGGAATGGTATGATACAGGTAGAAGAAAGGGCTTGAGAGACAATATGATAAATGCACTTCAGCTAACAACAATGGCAGGTGGTGTTGAGTCGTTAGCAGGGCAGCTGACAAAATATTTACAGTCAATAAAGGATATAGATATTAGTGAGAGGCTTGGAGAGATTATGCTCTATGGCATAAGACTTCGGTTATCTGTCATCTGCGACACGCATAATATTAAGCCGGTCTTTGCTTATGAGAAGGGACTGCATAACAAGGTGCTTAATTACCTTATAGCGAAGGGTGCTAACATCTGCGTGAATACTGGAGGGATAGGGTTAGTTCTGAGTAGTGCTTGTTATTGTAGTAATTATATGTTTACATCGCACCTAACTCTAGAGCATACTGAAGGTTATCATAGAGTTAATGAAAGTCAGTGCTATCAATATAGTCACCTCAATGATATTTGTCCTCTTTCGGTTGATAATGAAAACATTACTATAGTATCTAATACAGAGAGAAAAACAGTGGTCTTCTCGCAGGTACTGACAAAAGAAAGTGAGCAATATCTTGCCAGTATTTCGGATGATTTATTATATGTAGGAATGATGTCTAGTCTCGCTTTGGCTAGTGGAACTGCCATGGGATTAGGATTTTGGGCACGTACTTATAGAGAAAAATGTGTGATTAGAAATAGGTTGTATCATTATAATCCTGACCAGATGCTTGCTCCGCTAGTTAAGACTAGTGAAGGTTCAGAATACTTAAGTAGATATTAATACAATTAGTTCCTATATTTCCACAATAACTAATACACGTATCAGATAAAACTAAATCTGACCAAAGTAGGTTAAATATTTTTGTGGGATTATGTTAATTTAAAATTGTGTCGCATAAGTTTTATTTTTCGACATGCAGCTAATCTTCATTCCCTTTGGGAAGAACCGACGTAGCATACATTAGATTGGTGTTCTCGTTAAATCTACTTTGCCATGTGTGTTATGGGAGTACAGTAGATCATTATACTTATTAATGATTGAACGTTACTTTCGTTGCGGTCGGGCGAGAGCTAGCAACCATTATCAAGAGTAACGTTCTTATAGATGTTTTTATAAGGTCATAGAATATTTTTGATGGACTGGATCACTACTTTTTTGGTTTTGTTTTTCACTTTGGCTATCACAAGCGGTTTTGAGACACGCTCGGGCATGGGCTCAAAATGTCCATCCTAGCCGAGAAAGATATCACCCTTTATTCTATGAGTAGCTGACCCTAGAGTCAGTTTCAGGTGTGCCTGGTATTGTGGGAATATAGGGTTTTGTTGTTTATGATATAGCCTACGAAATACAGGCGGTTGCAGTATGAAGTCAGTGCCAAACTGATATATTTTAGATTTCACAAAACGCACCCTGCAGATGAAATACTGGGAAGTGTATTTTATCTTGTAGGTTTTGCCTACCAGTGGTTAGAAACATTGTTTATTGTACTAAGTTACTGATTAATGTGTATTGTCCGAGCTTAAATAAACTAAGAGTTGATACTATGAAGATGGTTTCATTTGCAATTTGTGTGTTTTTTTCTAGCGTAGCTCTGGGTAGTTGTTTTTTTAATATTGACTTTGATGAAATTATAGCTACTACAAAACTTAGCCTGCTTGTAAATAACAGATATCCAGTTGATATGTCTGAGTGTTGCGCTTCTGGTAACTCAGTCTCTGCCGTAGTAATTTGTATAGAAGGGCGATCGACTGACACTGATGCAGGAATTGTTAATGATTTTTTCTATAGAATGTTTCTGGGTTTTAGTGATGGTTCTTGGGAGAAATATGTATTTGTATGGGAAACTAAAGATGGACTGGTTCTTAATAGTACGCATAGAGTAGTAAGGGATTTTTCTGATACAGTTAAAAATGTTTGTTTTTCAAGTATGCGTAATCCTTTTCCGCATGTGGAAATGCTTTTTAGAATGCACTATCCTTTTTATAAGCAATACTGGAAGAAAGAATATGTCCGTGTTTTTTATTCCTATATGAGATATGACAATAATCACAGTTATATTATAGATAAAGAGAAAGTTTTATTCATTGTTGATTATATTACAATATGTTTATAGATGCCCACAATAATCTACATACTGGGAATTGATTTGAGAGTCAGCGGCTCATAGGATGTAGTTCTCATACAACGAACCAGGTGACCACATGGGAATCTCTTACAAATAGCTGACTCTGTCTGAACGATACCAGATTCAATCCTTCAGCATACTCGTACTTTCGGAGCGTAGGATTGATGGTTATCCGCACCGTTCCAATAAAAATATCCCTAGGCTGAAGCGCTGTCACCTTGGAGATTATTCCCAAAGGGAATGAATATTGACGACGTGTCGAAAAATAAATTTGATGAGGCAAATTTTTTAATCAATATTCGATCACGAAAATCTTTAAACTACTTTATAGTACGATTGAGTTTTTATCTGGTAAGTGTGTTAGTTATTGTGGAAATCTAGGTCTAGGAACTCAGTTGAATTCACGCCTAATAAACACAGGTTTAATCGCATACTATTTTCCGAGGAAAAATGTTTGGTTTTTTAAATAATAAGCCAATAATAGGATGTAATGAATAATGATTCATAACAAACTATGGAGTATTTATGAAGCATGCACCTTATATACGTATGATTTTCTTTACAGTAGCACTACTATCGTCACAGTTTGCCGGTGCCTGGCCTGGGGGGGGTTGCAAATTATTTTAACATCGATAATAATTGGGAAATACTACAAATTAGTGTTAAGAAAGATAAATCATTTGATGATGATACACCTGATTGGATACAGAAACTATTCAAGTGTATGGCAACCAATGGACCATTGACGATAACCGTCCTCGACTCCAATCATTTTATAATCAGCAATACTCAAGGTAACGATGATTTAACAATGTTGTTTACTTTCCCTCTTGATCTTGATCCACTAAGTATATCAAAATCTGTAGTAAACGATGGCGAAAAGCATTCGGACTCTGTAGGAATCGATATCATTGATTACTTTGATGAGAGATTTTTTAGGTATATCGAAAATAGCTTTAATGAAAGATATTATTTAAATTATACGACTAATATAGTCATACAGGGAGACGGAGTCCCAGGAGTATCAGTTAGTGTACATCTGATGTTTCGGCTTCCAAAAATTTATCGACGGTACGTTATCCCAGGACTTATAGGTTGTATTGGATACGCATGCGCCACCTATTTTGGGTACGTTTCAGGAAAATAAAAAACTGATAGAATAACTAGATACCTTAGCATAACTTAACAAAGCCCAAGCTATTAGTTTCAGGTATAGACCTAAAACATCCAATTCTTCTTAGCCTGGATGATACGGAAGTGCTGCTGGAGTGGGCGTAGAGTGAGGCGGTGTCTCAAGCTATGCCTCTACACAGATTGTCTCTGCTGACTTTGTTTCAGGCTTTATTACTACTTAGAATTTGGTGTTGCTTATTCGATGTGCCGTTGGCTCAGTGATTATTTATATCAATTCATCTTAAGGGAGTTAGGGTGTTGACTGCCCAGTTATCTAATACTCGTAGATTCTTACCGTTTGTGCTCCCTGCGCTCTGCGACATACACCCATCTAGCTTGTTAGATTGAAGTGTCTACTTTATCGGGGAGGTACACAATGCTGGCTGAAGGGCTTGTTATGTTTTGAATTTAACCGCTGTTCCAAAGACCATAATTTCAGATGAACCATCCATGATTGAGCTTGTGGTAAAATGAATACCTACAATAGCATCGGCTCCCGCATCGGCTCCCTTTTTTTGTGCATTTGCAGTTAGACGTTGCAATGCAACATTCCTAGCTTCGGTTAATATTTCTGTGTAGCCGCATATTTCACCACCGACAATACTTTTTAAGCCTGCCATTATGTCACGTCCAATATGCTTTGCTTGAACTACGTTGTCAGTAACGATGCCTACAATTTTTTCTATTTCTTTTCCTGGGATTAACTCAGTGGTTGAATAAATCATGAAACCTCCTTGAAAACAGAGCATTATTCCTTGATGGTGCTAATTACCCATCAGAATTATAGTATAGGGAATAACTCTAAATATCTATTATTGTCATACAAGCCCCATAATATATTGCGCTCCAACTCCCGGTAGGTAGTCTCTTACCTTGCGCACTATTAGTAATAACCTCCAACTTTTATGCCTCGTTACCAAGCGTCTGCATGCATAGATAGTTGCCGATAAGTACTGTGTGAAATCTATTACCGTGACTCCTTCGGTCAAGGTGGATCCATAATCCCTGGTTTTGCTACCAGTTAGTAGAACATGTTCTGAGGTCAGTAGTCCCAATGGTAGGTCTTTCTTCGTGCATCTTGCTAAAGAGCGGACGCATCTTAAAAGATGGTACTCGGCGCAAAATAAGGAATGCAATGATGAGTACCAAATACTTGAGGCTGGTTACCACTGATATTTTCTAAAATAGGTGGTGCCTGAGACAATACATATAGGCACTTCCTTAAAGGCGTAGGGTTTTGTACTACTCATACAGTCAATGGTAACGGTCACCAATCACAAGCGAGACGTTCTTGCTCTAAAAGCTCTCCACCATGCATGTACCGTGTTGAGTTCAAGAGTTATTTAAACTGATTGCTGAAAATGCTAAATTGATTGATATTCAGCGGCAATGGATAATATCCCCGTGCTTGGTGGAATGCACGAGAGTAAGATAATACTTAATCGTGAAGGTATGGTGATATGAGCGTATTTCCAATTCATATGGACGTTACTTATGAGTACAGATGTAAAAACACTTAGAGTACTTGTGGTTGAAGACCATAAATTCCAACAAAAAATCATTGTGCAGGCTTTGAGAATAATAGGTATTGAACAGATTGAGGTGGCCGAAAATGGGCTTGAAGCTTTAAATATACTAAGGGCAAAAGCACCTATCAATATTGTGCTTTGCGACCTTGATCTGCCGAAAATGGATGGTATTCTCCTTATTCAAAAAATGAAAACAAAAGCGCCAGAGGCGGCTATTATTATTTCAAGCGCTAAAGATTCCTCTCTTATACGAGCCGTTGAGGATATTGCAAAAAACCATAATCTTAACTTATTAGGAAGTTTGCCAAAACCGGTTTCTATAGAGCTTTTGGATGAGCTAATCAATAATTATTGGAATCAAATAGTGCAGAAAGAATATGAGCACTTGGATGTCCCTATAACCGCAGCTATGCTTGAAAGAGCAATGAATGAAAATCAATTCGAACTGTATTTTCAGCCTAAGGTTGAGCTAAAAACAGGGCGGCTAAAATCCGCTGAAGGGCTTGCGCGATGGAATCATCCAGAGCTGGGAACGATAAGTCCTAGAGCCTTTATTCCTATGCTAGAAAGCAGTCGCCTGATTGACCGATTCACGATGCTTTTAATGGATCAAGCCCTTGACCAAGTTCACGCATGGAAGGATCAGGGGCGTTCAATATCCGTAGCAATCAATATTTCACCACTAATGCTCGATAACTCCCAACTTGCTGATCACATTCTCAAAAAAACTGTATCCAGAAATATTAGTCCCTCCTTGCTTACACTTGAAATTACTGAAACTGGACTAATAGAAAATATGGACGCAGCGTTAGTTTCTCTGGTGCGTTTAAAAATGTTTGGTTTTTCATTGTCAATTGATGATTTTGGAATTGGCTATTCTAGCATGGAGCAGCTCAGCCGCATTCCATTTTCAGAGCTGAAAATTGATCGCTCTTTTGTACACAATGCTAGCCAGAATAAAAAGCTAAAGGCTATTGTTGAGGCCAATATTTTTCTGGCTCGGAACCTAAATTTGAAAACAGTTGCTGAGGGCATTGAAACCTTAGAAGACTGGTGGTTGCTGTCAGATATGAAGTGTGATTTTGCCCAAGGATATTTTATAGCAAGCCCCATGCCCGCTAGTGAGCTCAATACTTGGGAAGCACGTTGGAAGAGCAAGAATCCATCAATAGATGAGACAGAATAGTTATAATATCTATTACGAATACTGAATACTTTCTTACGAAGACCTCGTAGGAGTGAGTCGTAAAAACATAGAGCTGTAAGTTAACGCCATGTTTTCATGCAAGGTGGTTTGTGGCTATAGGCAGGGATATCGTAGTTGTACCTGATGAAGGTTGCTGACTATTCTAACAACTCACCAAGGACATAATACTTTTTGGGTCATGAGGTTTAGCTTGCTGATCACCTGCTTACACGTTCAATGGTAACGAGTATGAAGGCATGACCTTGCGATCTGGCATCGTAGGAACGATTGGACGCTCAATAACGATTTATGCTGAAACCTCATTGCCAGATACTGGGCTTGCTATGCCATCCCACGACAACAAAGTGGTGAGAAGCTGACAACCAAGCGCCATCCAGTATGATAGGTATCTAACTTTAAAGAAAACTTTACAAGAGCGAGTGGTAGAATTGAGATCACGACCTCTGGATGCTGTTTACTCTATTGTCTACGTGGATTGTATGGCTGTTAAAATTGGCAAAGATAAGAAGGTCATTAGCAAAGATGTATACCTAGCTATGGGCAATCTTAAGAGAATAAAGAAGAGCATGCTCACTCTATAGTAATTTGGCGAAGCTGAAATGGACAGTACATCAGGCCAGTAGCTCATGGTGGGTTTGTTGGGGAAGCTTGAGTGCTATGTTTACCTGCATGGGATATATGCTACGTGCGATCTACCCTATTAACTCTATCTAATCATTTAACAGCGCAATTTATACGGTCATCAAAAATAGTAAGCTGTTTGCTGCTGACGTCTCGGCTAAAAAGGTCTTTTGTTTAGCGATCCCAGACGATTTAAAAAAGTTGACTATGCTAACTAAAAACTGGTAGCCAGCACTAAGTCTCTTTATGATTGAGTTTGAAGATCATTTGAAAGATTGCATCCAAATCTAGAAGTTGAACATAGTTACTTATGCACATTATTAATGCTGTTATGACATACGATGTGGGTAAATTCAAGGTGTCGCAGACACCTACCCCTCAAATTGTTAGAAGGATATAACCGATCAACAAACAAAGCCTATAATAAATCCAGCCTTCGTTTGTTGATCGGTCCCTATACTATGGATCAAATTGGTCTATTCCCGTACTGCCCATTAGGCTTCTGAATAGGTTCAGCTGTAACATTAGTGGGGACTTCTTCAATTTCTCCGCCTTTGCTCAAAAACTCCTCAATCTGACTGCTAAGGCTCTTTCTTAGCTTGTTCCTAGATTCAACAGTTCTCTCCTCCGCAGGCTCATCTCGACTGCCGAGATAGCTAATATCTACACCATCAAAACCTGCTGCTTTGTTAGGCTTTTTCCGTGCCATTGTTATGTCCTCTAATCACTGGTCTTTGGAGACTATGCCCCAACCATTTTTAAATTTATATTCGAATGTTTTTAGGAGGTTTTACTCCGTCCATTTTAGAACCTTCATGCTAATTATTATAGTTATAGTTTAGCGAATGTAAAATGCTAATCAAACGTCACCTCCTTAAGTATTTGTAATTAAACATGTATTGGTAGTTATGATTACTTATATATCCTTCCATGTAAAGCTAAAGTAAAAAGAAATTTGATAATTTTTTTGTAGGCACTGGCTAGGCCACGGAAACAGCCAGTTAAGAATCCTAAGCCTTGCTTGAATGAGCTGCGATATATGATTGTGTCATCTATCTATGCTATGCCCGTTTCCATTGGAGGTGTTAGGGACAAGCGAACGAATGCCCGTGGATATGTAGTACTAGGGAGTCTCTGATTGAATCGCCAAAACCTAGTACAATAGCATTGCTATGGCAAACCGGTTATCCAAAATGAAACAATAAAGTTTTGCGTCGCTCAGCTACGCAGCCAAAAACCGCAGAACTCGAAAAGAGTTATTTTTTGAGAAAATGGAATCTTGTGTTCCTTGGGCAGCCTTTGAAGCAATCATTAAACCAGATTACCCGAAAAGTGGGCGTATTGTAGGGCGCAGCCGATCGGCTTGACCACCATGCTGCGTATCTATCTCATGCAGCAATGGTTTCAACTATCCGATCCGATGATGGAAGACGCGGTGTATGAAATTGAATCAATGAGAAGATTTGCCAAATTGGAGCTGTGCGAAGATCGGTTACCTGATGAAACAACTATCCTGAAATTTCGTCACCTATTGGAGCGTAATCAATTGACTGACAAGTTATTTACTGCGGTCAGTGAGCATTTGCAATTACACGGCCTTGCTCTTTCAAAAGGCACCATGATTGATACCACATTAATAAGAGCTTCGTCCTCGACCAAAAACGTCTAGGGCAAACGTGATCCTGAAATGCACCAGACACGTAAAGGAAATCAGTGGTACTTTGGCATGAAGATCAATATCGGTGCGTATGTGAATAGTGGTACTGCTCATACAGTAACGGTTACCTCTGCCAATAAAGCGGATATTGGCGAACTGCCTGCTTTGTTGAGAAAGGAAGACGAAGTAATCTTTGGCGATGCGGGCTACACCAGCGACACATATAAGCGAGGCGCTCGATGCTTGGAATTACACTGGAAAGTCAATGACAAGCGCAAGCCAAGAAAAGACAACCTAAGTAGCAGTCAGCACAAACGTAATCGCCAGCAATCAAAAATACGAGCCATGGTAGAGCACCTGTTCCGAATCCTTAAGTGTCAGTTTGGTTACCGTAAAGTTCGTTACCGTGGTTTGGAAAAAAACAGGGCGCAAGTTATTAGCCTGATGGCAATGACCAATTTATACCTGTAACGTAATGCGTTACCGACATAATTGCGTTCTAAATCCGCCTCTAGAGCTGATAAGTGGGTAAAAGCGACAAAATGAATCGAAAGTTACGAGGAAATAAGATCGGAAGTCAGAGAGTTTGATCGCACATCTGATAATCGCCTTGCAAACCACTTCAATCAGAGATTCCTTAGGTGACTGGGTTGACTGAGAGCTACCAGCAACCTCATACCTTCAATATAAACTGGTATATCTGGAAATTTGCGCAATTATCTTATAATCTTACACAATTTATGCTTGCATTCAATGTAGTAGGAGATGCAGGGAGGTGGGAAGTAAGCGCAGTTTACGGGGGGTATATCTCATGATGGTGTGAGGTTGTTGACTGTTATCACTTGCCTCAGTTATCTATTGCTCGTAGGTTAATGGGTGGCGCTAGTTTACAGACTACTCATACCCTCAATGATAATGGGTATGTTCCTTAGCATCGCGTACAAACTCCATACTTTTCCACCAACATCTCTGTAAATCGTAATTAAAGATAAAAACCAGATACAACATCTATCTGGGCCAGTAAAAACTAAAGGAGTCGGAGGGAATACCACTCTGAAGGGCGGTAGCGTGCCTAAATTCATCTAATAATACTTGAGTGGGACACATTTCAACGTGAAATATCTGATTGTTGCACCCTCATGGGTGGGTGACATGATTATGGCTCAAGCCCTGTTTATCACCATAAAGCGACAACCAGATGTTATTATTGATGTTTTGGCTCCAAGCTGGAGTAGCTCTATTCTCAAATGCATGCCAGAGGTCAGGCGTTGTCTCGAAATGCCTCTTGGTCATGGGCAGTTAGGGCTGTGCGTTCGTAGAAGAATAGGTAAGTCTTTGCGGACAGAGCATTACAATCAGGCCATTATTTTACCAAATTCGTTTAAATCTGCTCTGATTCCTTTCTGGGCAGCTATTCCAGTACGGACTGGTTGGCGCGGCGAAATGCGATACGGCTTGCTTAACGATATTCGCACCTTAAATAAAGAACAACTTCCTCTGATGGTAGAACGATTTATGGCTTTAGGCCTACCGGCCCACGCCCACATTCCATCAGAATTACCAAAGCCAAATTTTCACGTAGATTTAGCCAAAGTCAATAGTTCTTTGCACAGACACCGACTACAAATAGACAAACCTGTTTTGGGTATTTGCCCAGGTGCTGAGTTTGGCCCTTCAAAACAGTGGCCTGCTGGTTATTATAGTGAAGTTGCTCTACACAGGATCAAAAATGGTTGGCAAGTGTGGCTCTTTGGTTCAGAAAAAGATCGCCAGATAACGACAGAAATTATTAATTATATTCCGACTCAGCATCAGCACAGTTTGTGTAATCTGGCAGGGGAAACAAGTCTGGGAGACGCAGTGGATTTGTTGTCTTTAACTAGCGCCGTTATCACTAATGACTCAGGACTAATGCATATTGCTGCCGCACTCTCTCGGCCGTTGATTGCTCTTTATGGTTCAACTTCGACAAGTCACACTCCACCGATGAGCATTAATAGTGAAGCGCTTTGGTTGGATCTGGAGTGCAGTCCTTGTTTTAAAAGAACATGTCCCCTAGGACATCACAACTGTATGAATCAGCTTGATCCTAGTTACGTCATCAGCGCTTTAGAACAGCTCCTTAAAAAAGAGGCCGTCATCACTATACCCAAAGAAGTACGAACATGAAGGTTTTGCTGATTAAAGTATCTTCCATGGGGGATATTATTCACACCTTGCCTTCTTTAACTGATGCGGCCTTAGCCATACCAGGCATTAAGTTTGACTGGGTGATTGAGGAAGCCTTTTCAGAAATTCCTTGCTGGCACCCTGCGGTTGATAACATTATTCCTGTGGCTTTACGCCGTTGGAGGCAGTCGTTGTTAGCGGCAATAACCAGAGATGAGTGGCGGCAATTTCATAAAAAACTGATTGCAACTAAATACGACGCTGTCATTGATGCCCAAGGATTATTAAAAAGCGCCCTACTAACATTTCTTGCCAAAGGGCCGTCCTTCGGCTTTGATAGAAAATCTGCCAGAGAGTCGATCTCTGCATATTTCTACAAATGTAATCAACCTATATGCTGGAACCAGCACGCAGTAGAACGCATAAGACAATTACTGGCTCAGTCTCTTAACTATTCTGTGCCTGTAGCCACAGGGGTCTTCTCATTAGATCCATCTCACTTCGACGACAACAACCACCAGAACTCGCCTTATGTTGTTTTTATTCATGGAACCACTCGACACGACAAACACTGGCCAGAGCCTTATTGGTGTCATCTGGCTAATCTGGCAAATGATGCAGGATATAAAATTCTAATTCCTTGGGGAAATGACGTAGAACAAAAAAGAGCTAATCGCATTGCTCAGTCATCAAAAAACACACAGGTACTTCCCAAAACTAACTTGACCGAAATTGCATGCCTTCTATTGAATGCATCGGGGGTTGTTAGTGTTGATACCGGGCTTGGTCATCTCGCTGCCGCTCTGGAAAAACAAACAGTGTCTCTTTATGGGCCAACAAGACCTGATAGAGTAGGAACTTACGGTGAATCTCAGATTCACCTAACTCTTGACCACTGCCATTCCGGCTTGTTTCCACCGGTTGATCCTGATGCTTTCGCTGCCATGACACCGGAGCTGGTGTGGCATGCCCTAAAAAAAACACTTCCACAATGAAACTGAATTTCGCCTTATTTAACTATTTTCCCTATGGAGGTCTCCAAAGAGATTGTATAAAAACAGCTATTGAGTGCCAAAAACTTAACCACTCAATTAATATTTATACCACCGAATGGGATGGAGATCGGCCCAAAGGATTTAACATACACCTATTGCCAGTAACGGGGCTGTCAAATCATCAACGTATGACCAACTTTCAAAATAAGCTCCTTAAAGTAACAAAACAAGAGCCTGGGCATTTTCTGATAGGCTTCAATAAATTGGCTGGACTAGATGTTTATTTTGCATCCGACCCTTGTTACCGGGAAAAAGTAATTAAGGAACGTAATTTTTTTTATCGTTTAAGCCCCAGATACAAAGCTTATGAACAACTGGAACGAGAAGTTTTTAAACCAAGCAGCAATACTTTTATACTAACATTGACAGAACAACAAAAACATGATTTCCAAAAACAATATCAGACTCAAGAGTCACGTTTTAAGTTACTACCCCCTGGAGCAGGAAAAAAACTGTTTTTACAGGATAAATCTCACATAAGGGCCGAGTACCGAAAGCAATTCAATATTTCAGAAAATAGCAATCTTTTGTTAATGGTTGGCTCCAGCTTTAAAACCAAAGGGCTGGATAGAACAATTGCAGCACTCGCATTCTTATCGACGCTACGATTAAAAGACACTCGACTCTTAGTTGTAGGAAGAGACAATCGTGAGCCATTTGTTAAGCAGGCAACAGGGCTCAAGATCATAGATAATATTATTTTCTGTGGAGCCAGAAGTGATGTTACAAAACTTATGCTTTGTGCAGACGCCCTTATTCATCCTGCATATACCGAGAGCGCAGGAATGGTATTGGTTGAAGCTCTAGCTGCGGGACTTCCTGTTTTAACTACCAGCAACTGTGGTTATGCCTACCATATTGAAGCGGCCAACGCAGGCATAGTATCTCCAACACCATTTAATCAAAATATGTTCAACCATAGCCTCCTAGAAATACTCAATGCCGATCGACTTAAGCAGTGCCATGAAAATGCAATAAATTACGCCAGCAACACTGATATATACAGTCTGCATAAGCAAGCAGCCAAAGTCATTAATACACTTTTAGAAAAATAGCAGCCCATGGATTATTTGCGAGAAGATTTCCAAAAAGCATGGCAAGGGCAAGACCCTCATCTCTTGCTAGACAAAATGGAAGGAGAGGAGTTCCGCAATGTGGAATCACGCCGCACTTATCGCTTTGAGTTTCAGGGTAAGGGTTTTTTTGCCAAAATCCATCGAGGGGTTGGCTGGAAAGAAATCATCATTAATTTGATGCACTACCGCATACCAGTGTTGGGCGCCCGCAACGAATGGATTGCACTCAATGCTTTACAGAGGTTTGGTATAGATACCATGACACCTGTAGCCTTTGGTGAAAAAGGGTGCAATCCTGCAAAACAACAATCATTTCTGGTTACAGAAGAGTTGGAAAAAACGCTAAGCCTAGAAGATTTATGTGAGCGCTGGAAGCAAAGCCCTCCTTCTTTTAAACTAAAAAAGGCCATTCTTGAAAAGCTGGCGGAAATAAGTCGGATTATTCATAACAATGGCCTTTGCCATCGGGACTACTATTTTTGTCATTTTTTGATAGCTGGCGGAAATATTGATCAATTTCACAAAACTGGTAAGGGTCTTCGTTTTTATTTGATTGATTTACACCGTGCCCAGATACATATTACCTTACCGAATCGCTGGCGTCTGAAAGACCTTTCTGGACTTTATTATTCGGCTATGGATTATGGTTTTACTCGCAATGATCTTTTTCGATTTATTCGTTATTATACAGACTTACCTTTAAAAGATGGCCTCACCCAGCACTGGGCACTGTGGAAAAAAATCAACCAGAAGGCAAAAAAGCTCTACGAGCGTATGAAACGCAAGGCGGGGCACCCTAATTACTGATGAATAAAACTGCCTGGACCATAGTCAAACCCTGGAGGGGTACAGCCGTTGAAAAAGTATTTGGTAGCCTTGAGCAAATATTTAAAATTAACGGAAAGCAGATCACTAAAGACAACTTAAGTGATGTTATTCTTTACGAAACCAATAACATTCGGTTTTATATCAAGCGTTACATAATGGCAGGAAAAGGATTACGACAATACATAGGCAGAAGTCGAATAAGGGCTGAATGGGAAAACCTGCTTTTTTTCCAAAAAACAGGTATTGTGTCTGTCAAAGTGGTTGCCTATGGTGAAGAACATCGGTTAGGGATGTTCAAAAGAGGGGCTTTAATCACCCAAGAGCAAACAAATACCTCCGACCTAGCTAAACTTGTCCGGCACAAATCTCCAATATTAAACGACTCACAGTGGTTTAATGCGGTTCTCGATCAGGTGGCCTCTATCGCCAAAATACTCCATGAGCACTGCTTTATTCATACTGATTTTAAATGGCGCAATATTCTGATAACTATGGCCAAGAAACCGCAAGTCTTATTAATTGACTGCCCTGCTGGTTTTCGTTGGCCAGAAAACTTTTTGTTTAGGAGAATTGTTGAACGAGGTATTATAAAGGATCTTGCGTGCTTGGATAAAGTAGCAAAATATGCATTACGCCGTTCCCAGAGAATGTATTTCTATCATCGATATGCGAATACAACAAAACTGTCGTCTAAGAATAAGCAGCAAATACGGAGAGTGTTGTGTTTTTTTGAGGGAAGGGAATGACAACAATCAATGATTTTCTTTGCTTTCAATCGGGGAAAAAACGTATTGATAGTCTCTCCGCCTACCTCAAAGAAGTTGCAGGCATTCATCAATCACAGCAACTTGCCTCAATCAACATAAAATACAAGCCAAGCCAAGGAAACAACATAACAGTATGCCCAGCCATAGGCATTCCTGTCTGCAGTGACGATTATAGTGATAATATGGTAGATTGCTTGTCCAGACTTTACCCTAGGTATGATAGATACCTAGCATTAACGTGGCATCACTATAAGGTAAATAAGCATAAGCTACCATCTCTACAGGTTATTGAAAAAGCTATTTATAAGAAACGTAAATGTCGTGAAAAAAATATAGATATCTGTTTCAAAAACACTGATTTATTCTCTATAGAAAAAAGTAGAAAACATTTTCAGCTTATCCGCAATAAATATGATAGTTCTGAGTTAAGGATGATTCTTTCCGACCCGGATCAGGCTATTGCCGGTGGAGAGCTGATAAAAGACTGTGCCGCGACAACCGTTAGTATATTCACCTTGTCTAGCACGCATAAAGTTATAATTAAACGTTATAATAGCAAGGGCATCCTCTATAGCTTAATCCGTAGTCTTATCCCCTCACGAGCACGAGTTTGTTGGTGTGGAGAATTACTGTTTCAGCAAATTGGCATTAAAACACCTGAAAACTTAGCAATGCTGGAAGTCAGAAAATATCGCTGGATTAAAAAAAGCTATCTGATTACCGAATATATCCAGGGGCAATGTCTGTCAACTTTTTTTTCAGACGATGAAAACAAAGAACAATGGTCATTCATCACCCAGCAGATTGAAGATATATTATTTTCGTTTCCGTCGGTCAATATTGTCCACGGTGACTTTAAATCAACTAATTTTATTATTTCAGAAAGCGGCCCAGTGATGATTGACCTTGATTCGGTAAAGAGTTTTTTCCTGCGTAGCACTTTTAAAAACAGTTACAGAAAAGACCTTGATCGATTTGAAGAGAACTGGGTAAATACTCCTTCAGCAATACATATATTTCAGTCCACTATTAATAACATTAGAAAGCATATCCAAAGTTATTAGGAATGCTGGTATATTTGCAAGAATATTTTACAATCACCCTTAAACGGTTGGCCATAAATGATGCTTTCTTCTCAAGGATGGAAAAACTATACTCAGGTGGCTGATGAGTTTGCCTGGAAGTAGAATCATCAATGATAGTGAAATGTTATCCCTATGATCCATAAAAACCCATTAATTAGCGTTATTATTCCATCCTATAACTATGCCGAATATCTGCCAGATACTGTTCGTTCCGTGCTGCAACAAACAGGTGGTAATTATGAGTTAATCATCATAAATGATGGATCTACAGATACCACTGATGACGTAATACAAGCATTATTGCAAGAAACAAAAAACAGTTTTTCATATTATCGACAGAAAAATATAGGAGTGTCAGCTACGCGAAACAAAGGTATAAAGTTAGCTAAAGGTGACTATATTTACTTTTTAGACAGTGATGATAAAATGCTGGAGGATGCCCTTGATACGTTTAGTCGTAGCATTAAAAAACAACCTTCAGCAGATATGCTAATTGCACGTTATTTCTCCGTTTATAATGATGGTAGAAAAAAAGAAAGGTGTCTATGGTCTTTGTCATATTCACAGGAAGAAAACTTCAAATCATACTTATTGAATGTCGATAACTCACTTCTTTGCAGTTCGATCTTATTTAAAAAGAAAGCATTTGATAATTATCAATTTCCTGAGTGTCTCCGTATTTATGAAGATGAGCCTGTATTCGCATATATGCTTGCCAATTTTAACGTTATAAAAATAGACAAACCGGTAGCTCTTGTTCAAAAACACTCAAATAGCTTGCGCCATCAGGTGTATCATGGGCTGGTAGAACAGTCCGTGGATGAGATATTTAACCCTTCGCGAATACCGGGTAACCTTATGAGCTACCGAAGTCATTATCTTGGCCTTAAATATCTTGATCAATTCCGTACTCTATACATTGCCGGCGAATATGAAAAAGCATGGAGTCAATACCTTAAGGCATTACCTTGTAATAAAAAAGCAGCACTAAAGGTTAATGTGATACGAAAGGCAATAAAGTCATGGTTAAAGAAATAAAATACAAATATTTACAATATGTTTTAATATTTTTCTCTCTCTGCTTTATCTGTATAGGTATTGTTGCAGGATATTATATTACGAGCCTTATTTTTGGAGTTGGAATATACATTTTTAATGAGGTTGTTGGATCAGATCATGTGTATTATGATGTTGGTAAAAATCATCAATACCAATGCACTAACAGTCTTGTTTCTAAACATATAATTAAGAATAATACTGCATATATTTCTGAAGATCATATCAGCGACAACTCAACGATTTTTCTTGAGGTAACCTGTAAAGCCGCCATCACTGGGTACTTTATGGATCCATTTATTGAAATGCATTGTGGAGAACAGTCAGCGTGCCAATATTTTGAGAGGGGATTTCAAGGTAAACGATATTTAAATATTAGCCACTTACCGCTTACAACTACGCCAGAGATTTCACTACGACTTAAATATTGTAGTCTGCAGACTAATGATTATCAGCTGATTTCAACTAAGAACCCTGATATTAGCACAAAAAAAGTTCTAGTCATTGCCCCTCATGCAGATGATGCGGAAATAGCTGCTTTTGGATTGTACAGCAACCATAATAGTTTGGTTGTAACCATTACTAGTGGCGAATCTGAGCCAGACTCTCATTTAGTCAATATGACGAAAAACAAACAAGCAGCCTCAGTCTTAAAAGGCAGGCTGAGAGCCTGGGATAGTGTCGCTATACCTCTGTGGGCAGGGTTAAAGCCAAATAGAGCTGTCAATCTTGGTTATTCTGATAATACCCTTGAAAAACTTTATTCGAACAAAACTACCTGTTTCCCTTCAGAAGTAAAAAGGGAAGTTAGGAAGCTCAATACGCTCAAGCTTCAGAGCGATAAAGAAGGATCGTGCAGCTGGCAATCCCTAAGTCTGGATTTGTCAGAAATTATCCAGCAATTTTCTCCTGAAGTCATTGTTACTCCGCACCCTGAAATGGATGCACACATGGATCATCGATTCTCAACGGAAGCTATAAAGGAAGCCGTGGATAAAGATCAATTAAAAGATATAGTGTTTTTATACTATATTAATCATTCACACAACACAGACCTATGGCCTTTTGGTCCACACGGATCCATTGTTGCACCTCCACCAGGAATAGGTCAGGTAGAGAGTTTTTACTCATGTCATGTTGATGCATCAACACAAATAAATAAAGCATGCAGTTTGGAAATGATGCATGACCTTAGAAAGTTACCAAAAATAAAGCATCGTATACGCTTTTGGTTGCAGAAAATCTTTATAAATAGGGGTGTACACCCGCTAGGAAGCAATCCTTATTTCAGAAAAAGCATTCGCCAAAATGAACTGTTTATAGTGGACAGGCAAAAAAGGTAAAAGAGTATAAATTGCATGTGTTTTCTAAAAGCATATTTAAATCACCTAAGAATATACTTCTTATTATATGAACAAAAATTCTATTGTCATACCTGCATTTGTTATTTGCCTTGAGCGGGAAGCTGATAGGCGTAAATGCATAAAAGACCACCTTAACTCATTTAAGGTAGCATTCGATTTTTTCAATGCTGTTGATGGACGAACTCTCAGTGTTGATGAAAAAGAAAAATATTATTCGGAAAGTCTTTCAGTAAAAACAAGAGGGAGAATATTAGCTTCTGGCGAGATTGGCTGCTACCTGAGTCATAGTAGAATATGGCAACATATTGTTGATGCAGGTATCAATAAAGCCCTCGTCATCGAGTCAGATGCTGTGTTTACTGACGAGGCAATACAAATCATTAACAAAATAGATAAAGATGTATCTGGGTGGGAACTTATTATGTTGTATTACAGGGAGTGTTATCCTGCCTTTAAAGGCAGGTTCAATATAACACCTCAAACACAGTTGGTAAAATTCTCTAATAAAAGCGCATGTACCACAGCATACTTGGTGACATCAGATGGTGCAAAAAAACTTCTGGATAAGGCTTACCCAATTCAAATGCCAGTTGATGATTATATGACCGGCGGGTATATTGATAAGCAATTATCTACCTTTGCGGCTTATCCTCGCACTGTGCATATAACTGATGACGCTCTGGAAACATCATCAATAAGGGAAGATTTATTCCCTATGATGGATAGTCTAGGGATAAAGCGTAGAGTATCAAGAAAAACAAATATATTTAAAATACTTGAAAAAGAATTGAGACGCTTTTTTAAAAAACTAAATCCTCCATCATGGCTATAACGGTTCCAAAAAAATGAGTAACCATAAAAACAAATCTGGAAACATGGGTTTAATGGTTTTTTCTGACACAAGTGATGTGACAGTTGTCATAACCTGTTGTGGTCGCATAGATCTTCTTAAAGAAACATTAAACAGCTTCTTCCAATTTAACACCTATCCCATAAATAAAATAATTATTACTGAGGACTCTGGTAATCATGATGTTTACTCTGTAATACCTGATGAGTATAAAAAATATTTTTCCGTAATTATTAATAACGAGAATATTGGACAAATACGTTCTATTGACAAATCCTATGCAGAAGTAAATACAAACTATATTTTCCACTGCGAGGAAGATTGGGTGTTCTATAGGAAAGGGTTTGTTGAGGATTCTAGAACTATTTTAACATCAAGGGATAATATATACCAGGTATGGTTAAGAAGTTATTACCACGATATTCATAAGAATTACCCATTTCATACATTAGGAGAAGACATGTCTGCTAATGGAGTGACTGCATATAGATTGCTTAGTTCAAAACAAAAATGGCAAGGTTTTTCATTCAATCCGGGCCTAAGGCGTTTATCTGATTATCAAGCCATATCTGGAGGGTATAGTTCATTTCTTGATGAATGCAATAGCTCTTCATCAACAGAAAGTGCTTTGTCACAACATATGCTAGATAACAATATGTTTGCAGTAGTTCTTGAAAATGATGCAGTAGCACATATTGGTTATGATCGTCATATCAAAGATAAAAATGAAATCATGAAGAAAAAGAAAAAGAAAATAACAAATTTCTGTCTTGCATTGTTGTTTTTGCTTCTTGGGTGGAGTATTTCATTTTTCACCAATATGCCAGGTTCATAAAGAGTGATGTTGTGAACCATGGATTTTCGCCATGAGTATGCCCCTAAGATTTCATAGTGGCACGATAGTTAATCTATGGGTTCCAGTTAGTATTCATACCTTCTATTTATACTTCTAAGCATAGGAGAATAACATATGAACAATCAGTTTATTAAATCAAGAGCTGCCATAGCTTGGGCTCCAAACCAACTTCTTTCTGTTGAAGAAGTTGATGTAATGTTGCCACGTAAAGGAGAGGTTTTAGTTAAAATAATAGCAACAGGAGTTTGTCATACAGATGCTTTCACCTTATCTGGAGAAGACCCAGAAGGTGTTTTCCCTGCCATTTTAGGGCATGAAGGTGGCGGTATTGTTGAGCAAATAGGTGAAGGTGTAACAAGTGTTAAAATAGGGGATCATGTTATCCCTTTATATACACCTGAATGTGGAGAATGTAAGTTTTGTTTATCCGGTAAAACTAACTTGTGTCAAAAAATAAGAAAAACTCAGGGTAAAGGGCTAATGCCTGATGGTACTACGCGTTTTTATAAAGACGGCAAGCCTATTTTTCATTATATGGGTTGTTCAACATTTTCTGAATATACGGTTCTTCCAGAAATATCATTGGCAAAAATTAATAAAGCAGCTCCTCTAGGTGAAGTTTGTTTATTAGGGTGCGGTGTTACAACAGGTATTGGCGCTGTGCTGAATACAGCAAAAGTTAAAAAAGGAGATACCGTTGCTATTTTTGGTTTAGGTGGTATTGGGTTATCTGCAGTTATTGGTGCAACCATGGCTAAAGCAGGGAGGATTATTGCTATTGATATTAATAAAAGTAAATTTGATTTGGCTACAAAATTAGGTGCAACTGACTGCATTAACCCTGAAGTTCATAATGATCCTATTCAAGATGTTATTGTTGAATTGACCGACGGTGGTGTAGATTATTCATTTGAATGTGTTGGTAATGTAAACTTGATGCGTTCAGCCTTAGAGTGTTGCCATAAAGGTTGGGGGGAGTCTATTATTATTGGGGTTGCGGGAGCAGGGCAAGAAATATCAACAAGACCATTTCAATTAGTGACAGGGCGTGTATGGCGTGGTTCTGCATTTGGAGGCGTAAAAGGTCGTAGCGAACTACCTGAGTACGTAGAAAAATATTTAAAAGGTGAATTCGAGTTAAAAAATTTTATTACTCATACCATGAGTTTAGAAGACATAAACGAGTCATTCGAGTTAATGCATAGAGGTAAAAGTATTCGTACCGTTATTAACTTTAATAAATAATTTTTTATGTTCTCCTTTTTAAGAGTTAAATAATGAGACTTGAAGAAGTAAGTAAGCATAAAGTTTTTAATGGATGGAATCAGAAGTTTAGCCATTATTCAAATAAATTAAATTGCAAAATGACTTTTTCAATCTATTTGCCAACGCAGGCATCACATAAGAAAAAGATTCCTGCTTTATACTGGCTTTCAGGTTTAACATGTACTGATGATAACTTTATGCAAAAAGCAGGGGCCCAATGTATGGCTTCTGAATTAGGTATTGCCATTATTTCTCCTGATACTAGCCCCAGGGGGCATGATGTAGCAGATGATAACGGTTATGATTTAGGTCAGGGTGCAGGGTTTTACGTTAATGCCACCCAGCAACCATGGAAGAAACATTATCAAATGTATGACTATATTGTTGATGAACTACCTGAAATAATTGAGTCTAACTTTCCTATTAGCGACAAAAAATCAATTTCTGGCCACTCAATGGGTGGGCATGGAGCTTTAACAATAGCGATGCGTAATCCAAATAGCTACATGTCAGCTTCAGCATTTAGCCCAATTTGCAATCCTATAAATTGCACGTGGGGGAAAAGAGCTTTTAATGCATACTTTGGTGATGACAAAACATTATGGGAACAACATGATGCAAGTGTGTTAATGCGTAAAGCTATTCAGTTTTTACCAATCAAGGTTGATCAAGGTAAAGACGATAGTTTCATGGTTGAACAGCTAAAGCCAGAAACATTAGTAGTGTCAGCCAAAAAAAATAATTATCCTATAGAATTAGCATTTCATGAAGGTTTTGATCATAGCTACTATTTTATTTCAAGTTTCATTGATAAACACATATTATTCCATACTCAGCATTTACAAATGCTAACATAATAATGAAGAGCATTAAGCTCTAGTTAATTTGGTGTGGTTGTAGTAAATTAATTAAAAAGGTCTATGAGATTTCAGATGATAAAAACCTCAGGAATATAAATCATAGTCATGGTTTCTAACGGACAAGGTTATACATTTTTGCCAATAATCGTTCTTTACGTATATGTAGGCATTTTTGGATTCATGTATTGTCTGCAAAACTTAATTGTAGACTCATGGTGAAATACAAGGCTTAAATAGTGCTGGAATTATAACGTGACTTGTACTTAATGTCACCATTTCCCTATCCATACCGTCAATGGTAATGCGAATAATTTGGGTCAAATAGGATGGTTTCTGAGGTGTTATCAAAGTTCAGTGCATATTCACCAATCCTTTCTATACGTATCGACAAAGAATAAAACCTTATTAGTCTCCTTATCACATGAGAATCATCATTGCTGGTGTATTCATAATGAACATCAAAACAATGGAACTTCCTGTATGACTCACGAGGTTTGTATATTTTTTCAAACATAGCTACCACATTTTTAGAAGGATATATCTCCGTGGCGTGGAAGGATACGTGATTCCTATAATACTGTGGTTAGAATTCTCTTCTACTCTGAACGTATTACGATCAGCATTTCCTTTGTCGTTAAGATCCAAGAGAAATTCATATTCCTTGATAGTATCATCACAGAAAGTAATATACAGTCGATGGTTAGAACTATGACGACTTTTGTCTATGCCGATATATGCATATTTGATTTTATGCTTTGGTATATTACACGCCGTTAGATTAACGTTATATTTGATTTTATGTGATGACACTAGCATGGAATACAGTAGATGGATAGGTATATTAGTACTCCTGTCGATGCAGAGAAATGCGCAATAAACTTTATTATTTGGTATATAACACTCACTAAGATTAACGTTATATTTACGATTTGCAATCAGTGTAAATCTTGATTTTGTTCCCATGGTATCATAATCAATGTTAAATTTATGATCACCAAGAGATATGTTCGAAAAAATATAAGTCACAAGTAAAATCTGTTTCATAATAAAAACCATTGGTTTAATAAAATGAGTGTGTATACACTTTATCCTGGAAGGTGTGAATAAACTATCCTATATTTCCACAATAACAGACACACTTGGACTTGATTTGAGAGTCAGATGTTTATAGGCTGTAGTTCTCACACAGCAAACCAGGAGACCACATGGGAAACTCTTACAAACAGTTGGCTCTAGCGAACGATACCAGATTCCATATTTCAGCACACTCGTATTTTCGTAGCGTAGGATAGAAGGTTATCTGAACCGTTTCAATAAAACAATCTCCCTGGAGCTGAATCGCTGTACCTTGGGGCTTATGGCACAGAGGTAGCTCATCGTCACAGCCTGCAAAGGCTCAATACGGCGACCTATGTGGTAAGTCGGCAGGCAAAGCTCAGATAAGCTTAGGCTTTAACCGGTGCGAATTGCAGGGTGCATGTGATTTTAGTCTGACTGAGTTTTTGTTTGGTAAGTGTGTCAGTGATTGTGGGAATATAGGTAATTTAATCTTACATACGAATCGACAAGAAACAAAATCTTATCAACATTCATTATATTAGTTTTTGGATTATGAAAATCTGGTAGATGAATTTCCACTTCTTCGAAAAAAAACACACGAATAAAATTGGTGTTATTGAGTTCGATATGAGGATCTGATTCTGTTTGAAACTTATTTTTCACAATACTAAAAGGAGGATAATAATCGCAAGGTTGCTGAATTGATATAATAGTGCGTCCATTAGTTGGAACTACTCTGAACGTGTTGGTAATAGTTTTGGAGTGTTTCATATCCCATCGAAATGCATATTCCTTAAAAGTATGGTCATAGAAATGCACATACAATTTATAGCAAGGTATGTCACCACTCCTGTCGATGCAAATAAATGCGGAATAGATGTCATTATTTGCTATATCACACGCCGTCACATCAACCGCATATTTATCGTTTGCAATAATAGACAGCTTTAATAGTTGTTGAGACTCCAATCGTGTTTTACAATCCATATGATCAATCTTAAAGACATGATAACCAAGAGATATGTTCGAAAAGAAAATACAAGTCAGAAGTAAAATATGTTTCATAATAATAACCATCAGTCAGTAGTTTATTGAAATGCGTGTATATACACATTACTATTGAAGTGTGAATAGGATACAACTAGAATCATAAGGCTTCTAGCAGTAGGATATTATGGTGAGTTAGAGGTTAAAACCCAACCCTTCAAATGGAGCAGTATACACTATTTTTTGGATAGGACTAAAAATATTTGAGGATGTACCGTTTATTTTCTTGCGGCCTGTAAAGTGTAGTCAACAGCAGTTCATAACTACGTATTCACAGAGATGTTAATAGTTGCACAAGCATCCGCCAATAACATCAACGTATTATCCTTAAAAAACAGTTAGTTTTGAGCTCTAGCGTACCCAGTAGGCATGGAGCGTTTAAGCATAATACTATTTTTTGCATTCCATACTTTAAGTCCCAACATTCCTGCTATCTGGCTAGAATTGTGATCTGATGCAGATATGTTGACAATATAATTAGCACTAATTAATAGAACGACATCAGTATTGTGAAAGCTAGCATTAATCTCGGCCATTTCTTCAATAATATCGTATGGTACTTTCGCCTAAGCCAGCAGTGCATTCATATGGACTGGCAAGAGATCGGCTAAATGGTGGAGGTCTAAACGTACTGTGATTTTTTATTCTTAAAGCTTACTAATTAGTTCTTTTACAGCATGTTGAGCCTGAGTGTTAGTTAGATGTCGCTGGAGTTACTTAAGAAGATCTATGAGGCTTCATGTTATAAAAACCTTAGGAATCTAACACTGGATCATGATTTCTAAGGGACAAGTTTCTCCATTCTTACAAGAAATCGTTCTTTACTTGTTTTTAGACGTTTTGAATGGTTTCATTGTCTGCAAAGCTTAGTTGCAATACCATGGCTAAATACAAGGCTTAAGTACAACTAGGAAGATCCCATAGGCTGTACTTAAGTGCATATTCTCTATCCACACCGTCAATAGTAATTGATATAGTTTGGGTAAAATAAGATTATTTCTTAAGTGTTCTCAATGTTCAGACATAGATCCCGATCCCACATTCCGTTTATACTTATCTACAAACAGCAAGATCTTACTAGAATCATGTGGGTATGGAGGACTACCAGTAATTGTATAGCTATAATTAACAGTAAAAAAATCGTGATTGTAGTAGTAACCATGGTTTTTGTATATCCGTTGAAATCTCGATTTCACATCGCTAAAAAGATCTGTTTGCGGTGAAGGATGCTCTATGCCTCTAATATCATGGTGAGAAACTTCCTTTACTCTGAACGTATGTTTAAGAGTATGTTTTGTGTCATCAAAATCCCCTAGAAATGTATATTCTTTCTTAGTATTATCACTGAAAGTCACATACAGTCGATGGTAAGAACGATTCTTACTTGCGCTACCAGTCTTGTCGATGCCAATAAATGCGGAATTGACTTTATGATTTGATAGATCACATGCTGTTATATCAACGTCATATTTATTATTGACGCGTAGTGCAAAATTAGAAGTTTGATGATCAAACTTAAAGATATAACGAGCAAGAGATATGTTCGAAAAAAAGATAAGCATCACAAGTAAAATATGTTTCATCATAACAACCATCAGTAATTTAGTAAAATGCGTATATACACGCTACTATAGAAGTGTAAAGAGGCTACTAATGAAGTTCCAGAAGACTACAAATAGTAGGAGATTGTGGTGAGTGAGAAGTCAATCCCTAACCATGTAATTGGAAACAGTATAGTCTTTTTTTAGATAGTACAGAGAATATGTTAGGATGTACCGTTTTTTTTTCTTGCTCCCTGTCAAGTGTAGTACCAGCCTTCCTTCCATAACAACTTACTCACAGAGCTGTAATAGTTGCGCGATAATCCCCCAAATAACATCAACGTATTATCCAAAAAATAGCGGGTTTTGAGTTCTAGCGTGCCCAGTAGGCATGGAGCGTTTAAATACGATCACATCTTTTGCATTCCATACTTTAAGTCTCGGTATTCCTGCTATCGGGCTAGAATGGTAATCAGCAGCAGAGATGTTGATAATGTCATTATCACCAATTACCAGAACAATATTTTCTTTTATCGGTACACCCCTATCATAGCCAAAACCACCGAGTATAACCGAAATAAAAGAATGATTTATGGCTATGCATATTATATAGGATAAACTTGCGCCAGATGAGTACATTATTGCACCAGACATAATCAGGATATTATTACCTAACATCAAACCCATAGTTGCAGTAGATAACCCTACATAGGCATTGAACATAGGGATATCTGCTTGGCCAATAGCCAATACCAACAACACACGAATGCAAGTGCAAATACTGGAGCTGCATCTTGTACTAAAACTTTGCAGCTGGTTTTCTTGTATCCTAACTGACATTTTATAACTCCAAAGCAATGCTCAACTCTGGCACGAATCTGTGAGTTTTTACGGTTTTGTTTCTTTTGTGATGATCTCATATTTTTCTTTTGTTTACGTTTGTCATTGACCTTCCAGCTCATGCCAAGGTTGCGTGCTCTTTGTTTGTAAGTGTCACTA
Organism: Candidatus Endonucleibacter bathymodioli; assembly: GCA_030674915.1. Taxonomy (GTDB): domain Bacteria; phylum Pseudomonadota; class Gammaproteobacteria; order Pseudomonadales; family Endozoicomonadaceae; genus Endonucleibacter; species Endonucleibacter bathymodioli. The sequence continues at coordinate 48,927 of JASXSV010000016.1, read as the reverse complement.
GTATAACCCGCATCTGCGAGAATATTACTTTGTCATCTTTGTGTAGTAATTTGGGTAACTCGTTAACATCAGCTTCATTGGCTGATGTGACGATTGCGCTGTGTATAGCATTTCTATTGATGTCTGTTCCTATGTGTATTTTAAAACTAAAATAATATTGGTTGTTTTTACGGGTGGAGCGCATATCAGGGTCGCGTTTTTTGTCTTTGTTTTTAGTAGAGCTGGAGCGTGGATAATGGTCGCATATACCATGCTACCTTGAGATACTTTGATGCCTTTTTCAACAATATATTGATTGATATTCGCAAAGATGGTTGCACTAAGTTGGTGCTTTTCAATTAGTAGTTTGAAATTAAGGATGGTAGTTTCATCAGGTATGGCATATGATAATTCAAGTTGCGCAAACCGACGCATACAGTCCATATCGTAGAAGGCATGCTCTGCTGCAGGATCTGATAGTGAGTACCATTGCGGTCAGAAATAAATACGCAACATACTTTTCAATGGCATTGGCATTGGCATTGGTGGGTTATCTTTGCCTTTCTTGGAATAGTAAGGTTCTATAATATTGAGTAGGCGTACCCATGGTACGGTTTTTTTCATTTCATTTAGAAAGAGATCACGCTTAGTTATAATTTTTTTATGAGTGTATTCTGATGATGCGAAAGTGATTTGTTTCATAGGACAATGCTGTTTGTTTGTGTGGCTGTATTAGCTCACATTTATTAGACTTGTTCAAAGATTGCTTACGTGTCTTTATGCATTTTTGAATGAATTTATTGTCTGCAAAACTTAGTTGCAGACTCTTAGAGAAATACAAGGTTTAAGGACCGCTGGGATTATCTTATGGGTTGTACTTAATATCTCATTCCCTACCCAAACCGTCCATGGTAATTGGTATGGTTTGGGTTAAATAAGATTATTTCTTAAATATTATTGTAGTTCAGGAAGACGCGTGTAACCACGTCTATATTGCTGGGTAATTAATAAAACACTATTGACATAATGCTTATCTGAAGCCTTAGTACCAGTTTTATAGCTATACTTAACATATATGAAATCGTGATATGTGTATGTACGATTGGATTTTTTTTCAAATATATCTTTCGCGGAATTAGTCTTATCCTCTAGCCAGTTGGCAGGATACTGAATTCGAATAACTTTGTGTTTAACATATTCCTCTAATCTGAACGTATCAAGAAGAGTTTTGGTGCCGTCAGTATCCCATCGAAATACATATTCATTACGAGTATCGTCAGTGAAAATTAAATACAGCACAGGGTAAGTGGTATCTTTTTTAGGAATATAGGAGAGGCAGATAAATGCGGCATTGATCTCCTTGTTGTCTTTAAGACACGCCGTTGTATTGACTGTATATGTTTTATTTGCAAATAATGCAAATTTTGATGTATTTATCCAAGTATTATAATCAATGTTAAATACATAATTACCAAGTGATATATTCGAAAAAAAGATAGAGCTAATAATTAAAATATATTTCATAATAACAACCATGAGTATTTTATTGAAATGCGTGTATATACACGTTATCATTAAGGGTTTGAATTTACTACTAGCGAAGAGCTATAAGTCTACATGTAGTAGGAGTTTTGGGGAGTGATAGGCAAATAACTCACCCTTTAAATGAAAACAGTATAGACCTATTTTTTGATAACGCTGGAAATGTTTGAGATATTTAGATTTCCATTACAACCGACACACTTGGAATGTATTTTGAGAGTCAGCTGCTTATAGGCTGTAGTTCTCATGCAACGAACAAGCTGACCACTTGGGGAACTATTACAAATAGATGACTCTGGCTGAACGATACCAAGCTCAATCCTTTAGCATGCTCGTATTTTCGGCGAGTAGTATTGGTGGTTATCTGCACCGATCCAATAAAAAATATTCCTGGATATTAAGCGCTGTCACCTTGGGGCTTATGATGCAAGGAATCTCATCGTCATGGGCTGCAGAGGATCGAGATGGAGACTAAGTTTCAAAAAAGAACTTATGTGATAAGTCGGCAGGTGAAGTCCCTGCTAGGCTTAGGCTTTACATCGGAGCAGATTGCAGAGCGCATGAAACGTGAGTCTTATAATGGGGAGATTGGTCACCAGACTATTTGTCGGCTAATCAAAAAGAATCAATGAAGCTGCCTTCTCCTGCGCAAAGGTAAACGTTATCGGCAGCGTCATGATGCTGAGGCTGGATCCAGTCTCATTCATGGCCACATGGATAGTGATGAGCGCCAGGATTGTGAGGATATGAAAATAAAGGTCGGACACTGGGAGGGGATACCGTTCACGGCCAAGATGGATATCTTGTGATGCTGGTAGAGCTGTCTTCTTTTGACAGTTAGAGTAAAAAACAAAACAAAAAAAACAGTGAGAAAGTCATCAAAAAGATGCTACGGCCTTACATGAGTAACTGTAAGACCATTACGTTTGATAATAGTGGCGAGATTTGCAGGTCACTCAAATATCGCTCAGATTTACGTTGCTAAGCCATACCACTAATGGCAACGTGGACTTAACGAGAATGCTAATGGCCTGCTACGGATATTTTTCCCAAAGTGAATGAATATTGGCTGCGTATCGAAGAATAAAATTGATGTGGCTCAATTTTTAATTAACATGCGTTCACGAAAATCTTTAAACTACTTTAGTCCGATTGAGTTTTTGTCTGGTAAGTGTGCTAGTTATTGTGGGAATCTAGGTAATCTGATTTGAGATACCTGTCGACAAGAAAAAAAATCTTGTTACTTTTTTTTATCATAGTTATTTGATTCAGAGGATTTCGGGCATAAGATTTCTGGGGGTAGCTAAAAAACATACGAATAAAATTGGTGTTGTTTAGTATGATATTAGGATCTGATATTTATTGAAACTTACATTTCACTATATCAAAAGGCCATATATGATCGCAAGGATGCTGAATTGATATGATAGTGCGTCCATCATTTTGAGCTACTCTGGACGTATGGGTAAGAGTTCTTGAGTGTCCCATATCCCATCGAAATAAATATTCCTTATGAGTATGGTTATAGAAAATCACATATAGTTTATAGTAAGGTCTTTCATTACTCATGTCGATGCAGATAAATGCGGAATAGATGTCATTATTAGGTATGTCACACGCTGTCAAATAAACCTTATATTTAGCGTTTGCAATAATTGACAGTTTAGATCGTGCTTTACATTCATTATAATTAATGTTAAATATATTATCGCTCATAGATATGTTCGAAAAAAAATACAAGTCACAAGTAAAATATGTTTCATAATAATCATCATCAGTAATTTAATAAAATACGTATATATACACGCTACCATTGGAGTGTGAAGAGGATGCTAAAGAAGATCAACAAAACTACATGTAGTAGGAGGTTGTGGTGAGTGAGAGGTCAACACCTAACCCTTTAATTGGAAATGGTATAGGCTTTTTTTTAGATAATACAGAAAATATTTGAGGATGTACAGTTTTTTTTCTTGCTCACTGTCAAGTGTAGTCCGCAGCCTTCCATCCATAACAACTTACTCACAGAGATGTTAGAATTTGCACGAGCGTCGCCAAGTAACATCAGCGTATTATCTTTAAGAAACAGTGGGTTTTGAACTATCGCGTACCTGGTAGCTATGTGCTATTCCCTTAAGGAATCTCTGAATAAGTCTAATAAATGTGAGATAATACAGCCACACAAACAAACAGTATTGTCGTATGAAACAAATCATTTTCGCGTCTGCAGAATACACCCATAAAAAAGTTATCACTAAACGTGATCTCTTTTTAAATGAAATGGAAAAAACCGTACCATGGGTACGCCTGCTCAATATTATAGAGCCTTACTATCCCAAGAAAGGCAAAGGTCGCCCACCAATGCCAATGGAAAGTATGTTGCGGATTTATTTCTTACAGCAATGGTACTCATTATCAGATTCTGCAGCAGAGCATGCCTTATACGATATGGACTGAATGCATCTGTTTGCGCAACTTGAATTATTAAAGGCCATACCTGATAAAACCACCATACTTAATTTCAGAAGACTAATTGAAAAGCACCAACTTAGTGCAACGATCTTTGCGGATATCAATCAATATATTGTTGAAAAAGGCATCAAGGTATCTCAAGGCAGCATGGTAGATGCGACCATTATCCAAGCTCCTAGCTCTACTAAAAACAAAGACAAAAAACGTGACCCTGATATGCGTTCCACCCGTAAAAACAACCAATATTATTTTGGTTTTAAAATACACATAGGAACAGATATCAATAGCAACGTCATACACAGCGCAACCGTCACACCAGCGCATGAAGCTGATGTTAACGAATTACCCAAGTTACTGCGCAAAGATGACAAAATAGTATTCGCAGATGCGGGTTATACTAGTGACACTTACAAACGAGAAGTACGCAGCCTTGGCATGAGCTGGAAGGTTAATAACAAACGTAAACCAAGGAGAAATATGAGCTCATCACAAAAGAAACAAAACCGTAAAAACTCACAGATTCGTGCCAGAGTAGAACATTGTTTTAGAGTGATAAAATGTCAGTTCGGATACAAGAAAGCCAGCTACAAAGGCTTAGTAAAAAATGCAGTTCAAGTATTCACCCTGCTTGGATTTGCCAATCTTTACATGCTACGAGGGCGTTTGGGTGGTTAATCCGCCCAAACTCGCCAATAGAGAGGGAAAACGAAAAAAATAGGGCGAATTTACCTAAAAACACGCCCATAAGATGAATATATACACCATAAATTTAAATTTGGCTTTTTAAGCGCTGGTAAGAAACAAACGTGCTTGTTCAGAGATTCCTTAAGGAAAAGCTTGTGTAAATATTGTGGCTACGCATGAATAAAGGTTGCATCCTTAATCTTGGTAGTTTAGCGACATTTGTCTGGTACCAACAGCTTCAATGATAGCTGGTATAGGAGATTGGTCAGTAGGGTTTGTTTCATTTATTTAGTATCAAAACTACCCATTGTTATTTTACGCCACTGCTGAGTGATATACCTTCTCAAATCGTGTCTATTTTTTTTATCTCTGGCAGGCAGTTCTCTGTAGATAAAGAGGTTCTCCATGACGTGGTTCCCAGGGTAAATGCCGGGATTGTTTACAATTTCAGGATTAATGAACGGCTTTGATGCCGGCGTTGGGTTGGCGTAGGAAATATGGTTGGTTATGTTGGCAATGACTTTAGGATCCATCAAATGGTTAAGCATGGCATGAGCTGCATTTTTGTTAGATGCATCAGCAGGTATTGCCAGCATATCAAACCACATTGGCGCCCCTTCTTTGGGTATAGAGTAATGAATATCTATGCCATTATTTGCATCTTTAGCTCGCTCTTTTGCCATTAACATATCGCCAGACCAGCCAATAGCCACGCAAATATCGCCATTTGCAAGATCGGTGATGTTTTTTGAAGAATGAAAGTAGCTCACGTAATTACGGACTTTGCTTATTTTTTCTACTGCAGCCTGGTAATCCTTAATATCGATACTGTCGCCTGGACGTCCCAAGTAAGCAATAACAGAAGGCAAAACTTCAGTGGGTGCGTCGATAAAAGCAACACCGCACTCTTGTAGTTTCTTCATGTTTTCGGGTTCAAATACCAGGGCCCAGCTATCAACAGGAGCATTTTTGCCCAATATTTTTTCTACCGCCTCCTTGTTGTAACCAATGCCAGTGGTTCCCCATAGGTATGGGATGCCGTATTGGTTGTCTTCGTCAATATAAGAAGAGATCTTTTTCATAATAACCGGATCCAAATTTTTCCAGTTGGGCAGTTGGCTCTTATCTAGCTTGCAAAATGCACCAGCTCTTATCTGAGCTTTGTAGAAATCATGGGAGGGAGATACAAGGTCAAAGCCACTTTTACCTGAGAGCAGCTTTCCCTGGAGTACTTCGTTGCTGTCATAAACATCATATGATGTTTTTATGCCAGTTTTTTTCTCAAAGTCTTTCAGCGTATTAGGCGCTATGTATTCTACCCAGTTATAAAAATGAAGTTGTTTATCTTTTTTTACTGCTGTCGGAGCTACAGCTACTGTAGAAGTAATTTGTGCATGGGCTAGCGCTACATATGCGACCATTGCTATTGAAATAATATTACTAAAGTTCATTTCTGACCATAAGATGCATGTGCCGGTTATTATATATCCGAAAGAATTTAAGATGCATGTTTAAGTGCCTAAACATTGTCGTTAATTCTTATGATAAATGAAACGCCAGTTTCTGGTGAAGTTTCACAGAGTAAATTATGTGTTTTTTGTCGAAACTCCTCAGTAGTTGTGAAGTATTTGTTATTAATGGAATCTTCATTCATTCTTTACATAGATGCTCCATTGGGCTTGAGTTTGGGTTGTAAGGCTAAAGAGAGTATATTATTTTAAACTTTTTGGGCCTGGACCAACTTATTTGAAAGATGGTAGCCAATATCATCAAAAACCATATGAATGGCTTTCATTTAGGAATAAATACTTATAGTTTTTTGAAAAAATATAAGTAAAAAACCTTCCGACGTCAGCACTACCGCTTTAGTATTGTCACTATCCCCAGAATCACGCGCTTTCTTATGACGTGATTCTGTGAGGGAAGGATGATTTTTGACATGAGTGAAGAGTGGCGCAAAATAGCTTCAAAATCAAGTATCTTCAATGGTAACTGGTATAGAGCCTCCCTAGGATTTGCTCATGCCGCAGAATTGCAATTTCAAATCTTTTAGTGTATTCGCAAATCATTAATAGTATAGGTAAGAGCAAGAATAAGAGAGGTGTCTCGAGAAGAGTAGTGATTTCACAAGATTAGGCACGGTAACAGGAGCAAAAATCATAGGGGGGGAAGCTGCTTTTGCGAGCCTAATAGGTAAAAACTATAAAGAGAAGAAAGCGGGTTTTTGAATATATTGATCACAAATACTATAGACAGCATGATTGTTAAAGAAGCTTTTCGGTCAACCGGAGATTCCGGTTGGTCGTGTGAGGTTCATCTACGGCTTTCACTAATCTCAATCGCCTGCTACTACGCGTAGTAGCATTAGGCTTTGGCTTACTCCCGCTTGCAACGGTATAAGGTGTATAGCTGAAATAGCAAGGGCGCAGCCTTTGACAAATACAATGAGAGCGCAAGCGTTAATGACGTACGCCGCTCATATATTCAATAGCTTGCTTGATCTCCTCGTCAGAGCAATCCATACAGGTTCCTTTTGGTGGCATATTACCAATACCGTTAATAGCATTGCTTAGCAATTTATCGAACCCTGCCGCTTCTGTTCGGGTCTTCCACGTCTCGGCATCACCTTTTTTCGGCGCGCCTAGAAGTCCGGTTGAGTGGCAAGCAGTGCAGGATGAGTTAAAAATCTTCTCGCCGCTTCTGGGGGCGCTGCTACTTTTTGCTACGGGTGCTGCTTTTTTTGCACATGGCTGGCCATCCTCGCAAACTTTCCCTACTGGGGCTATCCTTTCGGCGATTTCCTTACGTTCAAGGTCACTCAAGTCAGCAGTATTTTTGGAGAAAGCTGTAACTGTTAGCATCCCCCCCAGTAAAATAATAATGGTACGTATAAGCACTTGAAATATGGTAGGCACTCTCTAACTTCCTCTTTATATGCCCATCGCACAGAGGGGCGGTGGGGGTGGTTACGGTCATCTGATATTAGTAGGATCTTTATGATGATCTCGTTTGTGGCTTACTCTCATATTCACAGGAGGCGAGTATAATCTTAAGTCATCAACATTTTTTTAGCAGATTAAAGTATAAAACAATTTGTGACCTCAACATAATCAAATATTTTAACAGCTGTCATTTGAAATTCCCCCTATTTTTTAGGCATTACGGAGTTTGCCATGGCATTTTATACCATATTATCAGTTTCATGCACTGTTTTTAGTGTTGTGAACTGATTTCTGACGCACATCTCCTGCATTGCATGATTTAGGCGCACCATAGGACATTAAAATCTGTAATTTTTTCTGAACCACTTCAGTCAGATAGAACTTAGTACAGGCAAGTGGTTGTGTTACTTTTGTATACCCTTGTCTGAACTAGACTGTGCCGACTCAATGAGCGTAGAGTCAATGATGCTAATATGCACTTGGGTGATAGTGATGTGTTTTGATTCAAGTTCACAGTTAATATTATTTAGCAGTTTCTCCCAGAAATCATGTTTAATAAGCTGAGTACGAAAATGTATATACTAATATTCATTGACTGTGTGGTAAATGACAAGCTAGCTAACCCCTGTGAACCTAGGAGAAGGTAATAGGGGTGTGATGACGAGAGATAAAATCTGTGATTGCAGGAGTATTATGTCAAGTGATTAAATTATACTTATCCTGCAATATTTGAATAATTTCAGACTTCGGGTTGTCAGAAAGTACCAGTCTCTCGCCAGTGATTTTTTCCGCAATGCTAAGGTATGTAGCTGACACATCCATCAGTAAGCGTTCAGGTAACAGGTTGTCCTTTGCTAATACCAGTCGCTCAGCCATGCGCTGTTTATTAAGCAAGAGATCTGGGTCAGGAAAGTGACTAAGCAATTGTTGACGAAAAGATTCCTTAGAGTTCTCAACGATTTTGCCTTTACGATAACTGGGTCCGTCCCATATTCTTGAAGAGTCTGGGGTACCCACTTCATCCATGTAAATTAGCTTGTCCTTGCCATCTTGTCCTGTGACGTAACCAAACTCAAACTTGGTATCAACAAAAATCTGATCAAGTTGTGATAGTGAGTTGTTAATGAGATTAAATCCTTCTTTTAGCAATTTCTCATAGAGGTCTATATCGTCTAACGAACGAAAATTAAAGGACTGGTAGTTTTCATCAATATCAGTACGACTAATATTAACATCATCTACTTCAGGTATTCTGGGAATACCTTTGAGAATGCCCTTAGTCGATGGTGTAATCAGCAGTTCAGGTAGTTTTTGATCCTTTTCCAGACCATCGGGCAGAGTTATACCGCAGCAGAGACGTTCCCCTTTTTCGTATGAACGCCACATAGAGCCAGTAATGTACTGGCGGCAAATCCCTTCAATCAACACCGGACGAGCTGTTTGCACAATCCAGATAAAAGGGTGGGGAATATCCAGAATATGACTATCAGCAAGACCTTGTTCACGAAATAGTTTGAACCAGTGGCTAGAAATAGCATTTAACACGGCGCCCTTTCCGGGAACACCATTCATGCCTTCCTCCCCTCTCCATATACAATCGAAGGCTGAAATTCGGTCACTTATGATCATAATAGCCAAGGGTGCGTCTACCGAAATGGGATAGCCTTTTTCTTCTATTAGTCTACGGCTATCTTTCTTGGTAAGCCAATATACAGAACGAACTTTGCCGTTATGGATCGGCTGAACCGTGCGAATAGGCAAGTCATTGTTTGTTGCCAGTACTTTATCAGCAAGACGCATTGTCAGTTGTCCTATTCGTTGTCATGTTATGCTCCAAAATCAGCTAGGCAGAAATGCACTAAGTGTAACAGATTCTGATTGACTTGGCATGTATCTGGCAGTCGTGATGATCGATCAAATTTGGCAGTTTTATTTTATTATAGGAAAGTCTTTTTGGCTATTTGCACCGGGCAGTTTATAATCCATAATTTTGATCTTAAACTCGTTACCTTGGAAGGTGAGAGCAGTTAATAATCTCATGCTTTCCTAGGGGATGGGTATAATCCTTAAAAGGGTGTTTATATGTCTAATCTTCTAGATCAATTAAAATCCATGACCAAAGTGGTAGCAGATACGGGTGATATTGCGGCGATTAGCCGATATTCACCAGTTGATGCTACAACTAACCCTTCATTGATTTTGAAGGCAGCTGAACTGCCTGCTTATGCTGATCTGTTGAACGATGCGCTAGCCTATGGTCGCAAACAGGCGTCTGATCAAGAAGGACAGGCTCGATTTGTGGTTGATTGGCTCACTGTTGGTATTGGTAAGGAGATTCAGAAGGTTATTCCTGGTGTTGTTTCCACAGAAGTTGATGCTAGGTTTTCTTTTGATACTGACGCAACTATTAATAAGGCGCATCAGTTGGTGGATCTATATTCTCAGCTCGGTGCTGATAGCCAACGCTTACTCATTAAAATTGCTTCGACCTGGGAAGGTATTAATGCAGCAAAAGTACTAGAAAAAGAAGGTATTCGTTGCAATATGACTTTGCTGTTTAGCTTTTCTCAAGCACAAGCTTGTGCAGATGCTGGCGTTTTTTTGATTTCACCGTTTGTGGGGCGTATTTTAGATTGGTATACAAAAGCAGAAGGGCGAGATTTTGCAGTTTCTGAGGATCCAGGAGTCTTATCTGTGAAGAAAATCTATAACTATTATAAAAAACATGATTACAGCACAGTTGTGATGGGAGCCAGTTTTCGTAATATTGGTGAAATTAGGGAATTGGCAGGCTGTGACTGTCTGACTATTGCCCCAAGTCTTTTGGAGGATCTGGAAAAGATAGACGAAAAGTTGACGCAAAATCTTTTTGCGGATAAGCCGGATTGCCAGATCGAAAAGCTGGTGCTAGCAGAAAGTGAGTTCCGCTGGGCCATGAACGAAGACGCAATGGCAACTGAAAAATTGGCGGAAGGAATTCGTAATTTTGCTAATGATCAGGTTAAGCTTGAGCAGAGAATTATAACAAAGCTTTGATGATATGGTTGGAGTAATCCCCTTGAAGGGTGTGTCTGTCTTATACGCTCACTCTACACCACCCACGCTGCTCATGGTAATAGATATTTTAACAGGTAGCCTGAGCCTGAATAACTTTAGATCAGGTCTTAATTTATTCAGGTCGTTTAATTAGGGAGCTAGTTTAAACACCCTGCATCGTCAAGTGGTATAGTTAAACTTGCTGTATGTTAACTAATCAGGATTAAAAAAGTGCCATTTAACTAATGATGCTGCCTCAAGAAAGTTGCGAGGAGCCTCAACTATTCTATTTAAGGTATTTGTAATAGGATTGTTTTGTAGCGTCATGGTGTTAACTTGGTTTTGAATGTCGGAACAAACAGCTGTAACCACGCGTGCTGGAGATTCTGCGGTGGCTGCAATGGTGGAGATGGTGGATAAAGCAGTTGCTGCGATACGTCCGGTGAAGCGTGCAGCTTGTTCTAGTGAGCTAGGGTGTTGAGCTCTGTGGACGTGGCTTTCAACTTCTTTACGCAGACAGAATGCAGGACCGTGTTTCTCGAGCTCCGTTGCCTTCTCCGTCATGCTATTGCTTATGTTGTCAACAAGCATTTGTATGCTTATATGAGCTGCACGCAGAGTATCAATAGATATTTTGAAGTATGGTCTAATACACTCACCATGTAGCATGGCGTACGCATTTTCCAGTTGCAATAAGGAAATATTACTTTCATTATCACGATTATCATCAGTATATTCAGCTGGGGATAAAAGAGCTATAGATATTTCATCGTCGTCTTGTAAGATAAGGTTAATTGTCTCCTTAGCTGTAGCTGTGTCGTCGTCATCGTCATTACTGGGATCTGATGTATGAGCTGGTGCTGGTGGGAGATCATTACTATATGTATTTTGGGTTACAATACCACTGTGTTCACCGTGTGTAGGGCAGAATCTTTTTGGAGGATTGGTAGGCTCAGTGGTATCTACTGTGTGGCCGCTAAACGTAGCGCTTAGTTTTCTCTTATTGGTGCTGGAATTACTATCTGCTTCTGTTGGAAGGGCTTCTAGTTTTGGTGTCTTATTTGAGATGTGCATGGCATATATCCTATTTGTTGCTCTGTTTGCTTATTTATTGTGAGCAGCTGAATTATTGAGATAAATATTTTATTTGTCTCGGCGAAAGATGGTTTCTGTATTTATATAGTACAGAGTCATTGTGTGATTATTAGATGCGTTATGGTGTATTAAGTTCTATTTATTGTTAGTATCATAGACATGTATGTTAGTTAGTAATTGTGAAAATATAGGAATAACCATAGTTGCTTAAATGATGCTCGCAGTGAGGTTATATAAGTCTTTGCTTTGGTATGAAAATGATGAGCCTTTAGTTTTAAAGACCAATAATTTTGATAGTTTGGGCGGGAGACTCTGCCGTGGAGGTGTTGGATTGAAGAGTCTCATTTTAGACCTCATCTTGTCACCGTTTATTGTAGATTGTTTTGTTATTTTCGGCGGCACAGTCAAGATCTCTGTATGTCAGATAGAGAATGCCTGTACTGTAGTTTTTGCTTTTAAAGCATGATGGAATAGCAGTGTTGGAAAGTAGATATTTGCTATATATTCTTTAATAGGCGTGCTTTTCAATAAAGATACAGTATTTATACAAGTTATATTGGAGGTGTGCGGTTGTTGGTTGCCTTCTGCTCACTCCAATTATCTACTATTTGCAGTATCATGAGGCTTCCTCATTATTAGCTTACCCATACCGTAATGAGTCTGGTATAGTTACTACGGCACAAATAGTGATAAACGTCCATATTGATTGTTTCAGTGAAGAGGACAACGTTACTCTACAGACATTGTCCCTTGTGTCAGTAAAGTTCTATGATCTGTATATGGCTGATAGCTATCTAAAAATTGGTTAAGTGATTCCTGGGAATGGCGATAGTATTAAATATATCATTATTTAATCACATGATTTTTTTGATCAATCAGAAGGATTAACGTTTAGAGTATGTGATATTTATTGATAATGAAGTGGTTGAGAGTTCTTGTGTGCTTTGCATGCCGTTACAGGCGAGCGGATTAGTGTGTATGATTCATTAGTGAGTCACATTACGTGGTTCAATATTAACCTTAATGAAGTACTAAAAAATATGGGTAGTTACACTTAATATAGTGAAAATAAAAAAAGGTATGTGAATTACTATGGATCCCATGAATCCAAATAAGCCAAATCAGGCACCAAATTGTGTGCATGACAAAAAAACAGAAAAGGATACTTCTGAAAGAAGTACTGCAACGGTAAGCGGCAGGCAGGTATCACCCTTACCGGCCGGACAGTACGTACCATCAAGCAGCGGTGATATTGCCCACAGTTTACTAGCAGAAAGAGGCGTTACACAACCAGTGGGTGATCCAAAAGCATTTGCGGAAGCTAGTCAGCAGGCCATGGCTTATGACTGTATGGCTTACTCTTTAGCTTTGATGGGCTGTCAGCCACTTGAATTACAAGGGATGTACCATCTAGTTTACCAACCGTCCGCTAATCAGCCATTCATTAATCTCAGCACAGGGGCCCAAAACGAAAATGTGGGTCTGTGGTGTCAGTATCAACAACAGGCTGACGTGATCCAGCAATATAATCAGCAAATATTATATGGATTATTAAATAATATTGAACTGCAGAAACAACAGATTCTCCGCATGGCTGTAGCCAGCCAGATCCCCCCTTCGATAGAGTTGATGCACATGGCAATGCCTTCAGTTGTATGGCCTCAGCCCGTTTACCTGCCTCACTTACACCATGCTATTACGGCCATGCCTTCCCGCTGGCAGTTTTCCCCACAGATACAGATGCTTGGTCGCTCTAGTCATCCATGGACTTTAACGCCTCCATCGATATCTATGCCTGCTCCCCAAGCTTTTGATGCAACTGGTTTTTATGCGATTCCGCAGTTTGGTGCTCAGTTTAACGGAATAACAAATCCACTCTACGAGCCATGGCTAAATCATATGGAGCCTTGGATAGAGTGTTTAAATCAGGGACGTCCAGTTGATCCTGCAGCTTTCTTTCAGCATAGTCAGCAGCCTCTGGTGACTCCAGGTGTATTAAATGCGCCACATGGAGAGCAAAAAGATTCTCTGCACGGAGCAAACTCCTGGCTGGATGGTGCTAGTCAGCAGATTCCACAGTTTTCGAATAAGATAAAAATGCAGCAGAGCCCTAGCTTGTCAGCTGTTACACCTGAACAAAATAAACCGAAAAAAGAGGGACCAGTAAAACTAAAAGCTGAAGCAACTGCACAACCGCATAAAACAGAACAAACAAAAGATAAAGAAAAAACACAGGGGAAAGAAAAATCAAAATACGAACAAGAATTACCACCTAAGCATCAAAATACCAAGTCCAAGGTGGAGGAGCTACTTCCGAATAAGATAAAAATGCAGCAGAGCCCTAGCTTGTCAGCTGTTACAATTGAAAAACATAAATTGGAAAAAGAGGAAACAGCAAAGCTAAAAGCTGAAGTAAACTTACAACCGCAGGAAATAGAGCAGCCAAAATACGAACAAAAATCACCAACTTCGCAGCAAAATACTAAGCCCGAGGGGGAGGAGTTGTTTTCGAATAAGACAAATATACACCAGAGTCCTAACTTATCAGATGTTACATCTAAAAAACATAAATTGGAAAAAGATGAAACAGCAAAACTAAAAACTGAAGCAAGCTCACAACCGAAGAAAACAGAACAATTAAAGTACGAACAAGAATTACCGCCATTGCAGCAAAATACCAAGCCGAAGGATGAAAAATACTCGTCAACTGACAAAGGTCATAAACGGGGCGTATCTTTTGGCGCAGAGCATCAGATACAATATTCTATTCCTGCAATAAATACGGAAAAATGGATATCCGTTGCCAGAGACATACCGCTATTATTGACAAATGACAGAGATAAATTCTCTTCGGATGGTGCAAAGTGTTGTTATGCAAGGGAGCTACCAATTATACCTAAAGGTCTTGCTAGCGTAGACACTAATTTAGAAGCTTTTGCAGAGACCCCATCTTTTGAAGTAAACCAAGATATATCGGTTGAGACGGCAGTTGATGTAATAACCGAGTTCAAGAGTGAGCGCGAGCTTGAAGAAGGATTTGCTGCGGCAGCTAGTAATGTTAAAAGTGAAGCTGATATGGTTCCAAATCACCTAAAAACAAAACCAAAAAGATGGACTGATTTCATTGAGACTGATCCTAAAGTAATTGCTCAATTTCAGGAGCAAGTAAAAAATGCTGGCGTTCGTCGACAACAGAAACGCTATGATGGCTTTTACAGTTTATGGTCTAAAGGTGATATCAGAGCTGGACCAGATAACAATGAATATGACGTTTTAGTTAGTGAAGAGGCTGCGAAAAAATACCATGAAATATTCTTTCCTGGAACTCCACTTGGCAGGTATAAAAAAGATGAGCCATGCCTGTTAAGTGATAATTCTATAGCACAAGAGAATATGCATTTTGATAATATCCTGGAAGGCTTTGTCTTAATAGAAGATAAAGAGAATAAAAAAGTATACCTCTGTTACAACGAAAGTTATTGCCATGAAAATAGTACATCTAAACCACGTAAGTCTTCAAATACTCGCCAAAATACAGTGCCTGGTCTGGTACCGGAATTATCAGTATGTAAGAATGTAGGAGGCAAGGATGCATTGGTTGTTCAAGGTGAAAGCAGTTATGATTTTTTAAACCCTAGTAATGCACTGCCGGAGAGTATAAAACCACTAATGGTGAAATACGGTACTGAGGCCGCAAAGATGTTGTCTAGTAATACTGGCTGGGCTTTACAGCCGCACCCTTACAAGCAGCTGGATAATCCAAAATCAAAACTGGTAAGTTGTAAGTCAAGTAAAATTCCACGCGGTACCAAGTTTAAATTTATTTCTGATCTGGATTTTATGTCCAGTGAAGCCGTCATGCAAAAAGACGTGTCCGTGATCAAGGATCTTGCCATGATCACTTCTAAGCTAACGATAGATATTGTCAGAAATGGTTTTTCGAATGACCATGATTTAATAAACAATATTGAGCAATTGCTTGATGAAGATAGGATGCGAAAAAACTTTACATGGTTGGATGATGAGAATGATGGAAACAAAACTTATTGCAATGCTTTAAATGAGTCATCGCAAACGTCTGGAGCAGCCTTACGTCAATACCAAATATCACGACGACTAGTGAATGGTTTGCTAGCAATTTTAGAGTACCCTAGCTCGTTGCAGTCTTTCAAAAGCTATATTCAGATTCTTTGCTCCATGGAAGATGTCAAGACTGACTTAAATACCGACGATTATGAATCTTTTTATCATGATCCACAAGGGAATCCTACTGAAGGCAATCGATCTTGCCAGCCGCAAGATAGCATACCAGTTATTACTGACTATCGATCAAGAGGGGGTTTGGTGGTGAAACCCTTTGACAAGTATGAAATCACTCGAGTAAGTGCATTTCATCAGGAGGCAACACCCAGCTATTTAGCGCCAGCATTGAATCAGCCAGTGGTTAATTTTGGAGATCATCTTCGTAAAGTGGTTGCTGTAGATGACCCTAATACAGCCAATGGGTGGTTACCTATGAGTTATAACCCGCACGCCCACTCTTTAGAGCCGATGTTGCGAGATGCCTATGGCGATTGCGGCCTCACAGACTATGATGATTATTTAGAAAAAGCCACAGGTATGAAGAGCAAAGTTTTAGTTCATGACGAAAAATCCAGTAAAAAGCCTCGTAAGGTTAGTACGACAGCCACTCATGATTTGTTAGGCTCAGGAGGACTTAACATTATGCATTGGCCCGGTATGAGATACTGTAGCTTGCATTCACCGAAGGATTCATCCGAGTGGAGTGCTCTCTTGGCGGAAGAAACCGAGCTATTGCGTAGGTATAAACAGCTTACTCCTGCTCAACGCAATATAGTTTTTGAGTTAACTATGGCCTCTTCCAATGCTAAACGTCAGCCCGGTACAAACCCTGAGAGAATTAAAGAGTGTTTGGATGCCGCCATATATCTAACAGAAATAGCTTACCATGATGCCAATGGTTCTGATGAAAATGCGGCTAAAGGATTGCACCATATTCGCCACTTAATGCATATCAATACACCAAGGGAGTGCAAAACAGTAACTATAGATGGCAGTTCTCGCGAGTCCTTTCATCGCATGGTTGCTTATATTAAAGCACATGATAATCCGAAAGAAGGTTACCATGCACTGCAACAAAACCTAAAATATGACAGACAAGGCGGATTTTTGCGCACTGGCAACCTTGAGGCAAACGCCAGGCAGATGCAGGAGAAGGGCAATACTTTCATTCATCAGAGTATGCAATATAGTATGCAAAGACATCCATTTTATATGGATGAGCGTGGCTTGGTGGAAGCGAAGAATTACGATGGACGTGGAAATATTGATATAAAAGAAGCAGTGCCTTTTGTTAGCAATATGATCAAAAATATAAATTATAATCAAGCAAAAACTCTAAAAGAGTTACAGCAACAAGTTGCTAAATCTCCAGCATTCTTGTACGCGTTTAATGGCTCTGTGACGTCAGCAAACCTTGCTGAATGGATTGGTACGTTTTACCTTACTAATAGTAAAGTTCAACAAATAACAAAAACTGGCAGCACCGACGATAAACTAGATATTGATTCACTCTTCAAATTGGATGGCAAGTTAATGGATAAGGAGTCTGAAAAGATATTATTGGATGATTGCAAAAAAGATTTTAAGGAGTTATCAGCACTACGGGGCATACAAGGTGCAGATTCTGACACGCTAAGGCTGAAAATGTCACGCATATCAGGGGCGTCGGCAATTCCTTTTCATGATAAACATGGTCGTTATGACTCAGCCTCTGTTACTAGCATAGAGTGTGCAAAGGCTATCGCGACAAGAGTGCTATCCACGGCAATGGTTCGCCCACCATCCCATACTTGTATAGAAGGAATTGCTAAACTAACAGAGACTGATGATTTTCACAAGCGGACAACAGAAGATCGCCTGAAAATCATTCAATATACAACAGCAGCTTTGTTACAGGAAGATTGCAGCGTTAATAATCTGATGGACTTTAGTATGTGGGAAATGCTTGAGCATGGCTCAGCTGCGCATCCAGACAAATTAAGACAACTGGAATCGCATAGAGAGGATCTTTTTTCTAGGGCATTTGCTTGCGAAGAAATTAGTTCTACCATATCAAAATTCACAAAGAAATATGGAGATAGGATAGAAGATTTAAATATGGATATAAAAGAGTTAAATATGAATGCTATTGGCTCAGAAAAAGTCAAGGTTGAACTTTATAAAAAACTTACAGCGATAGGAGAAGAGCAAGAGGTTAAAGATTTCATCACCTACATGAATAAATCTTTTGAAGGATTGAACCTGAACTTTGATAATCTTTACCAAAAAGTGTTGAACAATAGTGTACTGAGGACTATAGATGGTACGGGTAGTATAAAGTGGCAAGAATATTACCTGTATCCAGATGCCGATAATGGTGTCAGTCCTAGAACGAAAATTAGTGCTATACCAATTACGGAGGAGGGTAAAAAATTCAATGTTAAAATACATTATCCACCTGAAGTATCTGTGATCTCTGGCGTAGACACTATAGGGTATAGGATGTCGCGCCTTGTACATGAGTTGAGTAAAACAGGCGTCGCATTAAGGCCGATACGAACTCGTGATTTTCCATCAGAGTCACTCTGTAAATTATTTATTGCTGAGTTAGAAACACTGCGTGCACAAGGCATTTACCTGTCGTTACAGGGGCTTCAGGCAGCAATTATTGATATTACCTGTAATAATGAAGCTGCTTGTATCAGCTTAGCCTTGGAAAATAAACAGGATGAGTTGAAAAAACTTGTATCCGACAATATTCAGAAACAAGTCAAGATTAGTGAAGAGAAAAAAACAAAAAATAAGAACTTATATGATGAGTTTCTAAATGATTTTTCTAATGAAAAAATTGTCAAATGCATAAATGCCTTACATCCTATTAGAGACCAAGAGAAGTGCCTAGCACTATCGAATATTGTTAGCAGCAGTACAAAGACTGAAGAGTCAGAGGCTGCGGCATATGAGCTTAATCAAATAAAGGAGAAAAATGGTATTAAGTGCCCGTCAGATGATCTTAAAATACAAATTAATACATTAAATCAGTATACCTTAGAAGTCATTGAGCAGGGGGCTGATGCCATTGCGAAAAACTACCGAGAATTATTACGCTCCAGCAATGGATCAAAAGATGACCAGTTAAAAGTACTAGCTATGATCAATATGGTCTTTGCTCTTAAATATAAACCTCCGAAGTTTCCAAAGCCAGAACAGATAGCCGCCGTTATCGCTATTATAAACTCAGACTCTTCTTCTATTGCTATAGCTGCGGAACCAGGGTCAGGTAAGTCAGCATATATTACTCCTGCTCTAATTTTCATCCAGCAACTGCGTAATAAAGGAAAGAACTTCCCAATCTATGTCACAAATAATGAGGTGTTGCTGCAACAGGATGTAGATAATTTTAGGCACTGGGGTAAGGCTTTTAATATACCTGTACTAAAACTGGATGCCAATTTTGAAGGGAATTTGGGGAAATATACAAACCCATGTGCGCTCGTATTCGGCACTAGCGAGACGGTAATGGGAGATTCATTGAGGTTGGATAGTATGGATATGGCTGAGCGTATAGGGAAAGACCATGGGATGTATAAGGCTAGAGGTCGGTGCTCCGATGCTCTGGTCATGCAATTACAAGAAGATGGCTTTAACCGCGCAGTTGTTATTGATGAGTACGATACTGTAAAAGATAGAGATAGTGCTGGGGCTTTAATTATTTCGAAGAACTCTACAAAGCCCGCCGATAATTGTGGTAAACTCAGTTATGATGCTTATTTCAGTGTATTGAATAATATGGAAAATAGGGTCTCTTATAAAGAATTCAAAGAAAAGGTGATTGAATATTTAGTTAAAGAATCAAGTCTAAATGATACAGGCCAGGTGGCAATTGAACTAAGTATTGCTAAAGAGATGACGGATGATGACTGGAATAAACGATTTGATAGCCTAATTGATTTTGTTGTACATAGGGCTAAAAAATACCGACTCAATGAAACTTACGCGATTGGGTATGAAGTTGAACAAACTGGTTCTCTCAGTAAAAGAAGAATAATTGCTATATCGAATCCAACCCAAGAGAATATCAAGAAAATTCAAGTAGATGGATATAATGTGAAAATTTATCCCATTAATAAAACTGCGTCAGAAATGGTTAAAAATGCTTCATTTTCTAACAATGGATCCAACTACCTATCTTATTTTCACGGGTTGCCCCTAGCTCCATTGGCTCAGACGGTGACATCGTCTGTAGCGCAAGATTTTTTTGAGACTAAATTTGCAGATGATGGAGTGTACACACTTACGGCAACTTATGGTAGTGGTGCAATGCGAGATGAGTTAATTCCTAAGGGACGGACCAATATTTGCTTCCAATCTCCTTATAAACTGAACTTAACCGAGTACCCTGCACAGTTTTATGCGAATAAAATTAACATGTACGATAGTGCCATTAATCTCGCCTATCAATATATTGAGGAAGGAAAAGATGTAATTTTGATGTCTAGCAATCTAGATGACACTTTTGCTTTAGATGCCGCATTGAATATATATAAGAATAAGGTGGAAGATGCCAGCAATAATGCGACTATTGTTACCCTTGCTAATCTAGAAAGGCAGCCAGATCATGAGGTTTTTGCAAGTAAGGTTAGAGATTTGAACCAACCTTTTGGTGTGAGTCATCAACGTAAAAAAGGATACATTATAAACTCCACTGACGCCTCTGCTCGCGGATTTAATTATGATGCGTACAATGCGGTACTGATTTCCATAGACTGCCCCCCTGGGGAAAGAGCTGATCTTCAGAAAAAAAGACGGGTAGCCAGAAATGGACGACCTGGTACAGTCCATAACCTGATGACTATGGATGCCATGCCTGACTATAGCTGTAGTACGGAGAATATCAATCCCTATACTGGTTTATATTGTAAAGAATCGCAGGAAAAATTCAAAGATCAGCTCGAGATCAGGGACTCTTCTATTGCCAATCAAGCAAGTATTCGTAGAAAGCTATATGAGGTTATATCCAGTTATGAGCCAGTATTTCAGCTTTACTATCAGAAGCTTATGGTTCTTAGATCGTGTAAAGATGGAAGGCTCAAGGGGCTCGATGGGTTATTAAGCTCGTTGAGAGATGTTATTACGGAAGTAAGTGAGGATGATTCAATGAAAGCCATGGACGCGTGGCATAAGTGGAGGGATGATTTTTTATTCACAGGCATGCGGAATGCAAAGACTCCAGAGGAAGCCGATAAGTTTATTCTAGAACAGATAATGCATGGAAATAGCTTCAGGAAGCTCCAAGATACATTACCGTTTTACCAAGATATAAGCGCTGCGGACTACACGAGTAAGGACGAAATAAAATCAGTATGGGCGCGCTTTTGCAATCCCGTGGAAGAGGAAGATAATAGGCTGATTGATATTTCCAGAAGGTTGGGGAATTGCCTTTATAAACGACAGTGCCAAGCAGATTATAAATTAAATAAAATGTATCAGAGAATGAGTGGTGCAGCTTAGCAGCGCATTATATATCCACTCCGGAGTCCTGACGTTGTTGATTTCTCTTTTCATTTTAATGCAGAGACCATTTCCCTGAAAGAAGTGAGGTTGTTCCTAATGTCCACAATAACCCCCACACTTGTAATTGATTTGATAGTCAGTTTCTCATAGACTGTAGTTATCACGCAACGACCCAGGTGACTACATGGGAAGCTCAAGGTCGTCATACATCTGTTGTCATTGGGGTATTGAAAAAAGTCTATAAACAATATGGAGATCTTTATGTATCCTTGATTTTTGACGATCTGGATGCCGACGTTGGTGATGAGTCTATCATTTGGCACGATGCTTTAATCAAAGGAAAGGGTAGTGTCGTTTTGGTGGGATATGTATTTAATATTGAAAAATATGGCTAGCTATTTTCCATAGGTTATATTTATAAAGAAAAACTTCTGGAGTGTTTATCTAAATCCAATGATATTCATTTGTCGTATAATTTGCAAGAAGTCTTTTAATAATAGATGCAGTGTAGATGAATAAAGTTGATCATTTTTGGTAAAATATTGACATGCAAGAAATTTTTACAGTACATCCTAAACTCTTCGTATAACTACTTACCTATACTAGTTACCATTGAGGTCTACACTCGAGCAAATCTTTTATCAGTGTTTCTGATAACCATACTTTGATATCAGATCAGAAAATGAGAGATTTTCCCAAATTTATTATTGAAAGAGGCACCTTCTAACATCACAGGTGCATTATAAATGAGTGTAGTGTCCTATCAAAATAAACACTCACTCACCTAGAATATGAGCATAAATTGCAATATTTCGAGAGGTGCTATTTTGGTTTGAGAGCTTGGAATTCACTGGGTATGCGTAATAATGCGCATGGTCTTTTTGCACCCTGCCAGTAACAATAAATAAAAATAGTGTAAATATCTAAGACTTTAAGGGTAATGAGTGTAAAGTGTTGCGTTTGATTTTATCTTAAAGGAAGTATTATGGAATTGGTCAGACTATTTATTATTACACTAGCAATAGTTTTAAGTGGTACAAGTATACCTTCTTTAGGTGTCACCACTGAGATTTCTGGGCTGAAAACAGATGAAGTGGATAAGGAGTACTCTCAACGGCCTAAGAGTGAGAGTCTTTCAGAAAAGAGTGATGGATTAAGTATGGCTGAAGTTGACAAATGTTCCAAGCTAAATACAGTGTTTGCAGGACTTTCTCTCCATGAAAAGAAAAGCTTATATGATCCTGATGCATTCAAATTCAAGTTGTTGCAAAAGATCGGTATTTACTGCAGTAGCGCTCCTCTCGTGGGCTGTTTCAGCGACGATAACCATTACCTGGTAACCACCGGCAATGAGAACTCTGTCATAATCTGGACTAATAAGGATGGGGAGTGGAAAAGAACAACCCTATTCGATGATTGTGTTGTCTCATCCGTCTGCTTCAGCCCAGATAGTCATCATCTAGTAACCTACAATTGCAGTGGTCTTAAAGTCTGGAGTCCAGGTACGGGTGAAGATTGGGCAGCAAAAATGAATGTTAGAGACGTGGCCTGTATTGAATCAGTTTGCTTTACCTCTGATAGCTCCTATTTGGTGGTAAAATTTTCTACTTATTATAAAATATTTAGCCTTATGAAAAATGGGAGTTGGGTAGAAAAAGCAGAAACTCCAAGTGTAACCAGATTTCTCCTCCCACCTACCATCTGGAACGATGACCTCTATATAGTATGTGAAGAAAAAGCTGAGGAAGATCATTGTACTATTGTATTTATCCTGGGGGAGGACAGAAAATGGATAGAAAAATACAGTCTTTCTGGAATCTGCATTGACGCAGTAGGCACCAATGTCGACGGCATCCATCTAGTGACGGCTGGTGATAATAAAAGCATCGCCAAAATATTGAGTCTAGGGGTGGGTGGGCTATTGAAAGAAGCAGTCATTTCTCGCGGTGTTATAGAGGCCAATAATGATGGATTTACAGGGGGAAATAGTTGTATCGAGAGGGAGGTGGTATTGAGCAATGATTGTCGCCATCTGGCGGCCTTTTGTAATGGTGACGTCGTTATATGTAGCCAGAATGAAGTAGGAGAGTGGATAGATAAACTCGTCATCGAATGTCGTGGTCATTCGGTTTCCTTCAGCGACGATAGTGCTTATCTGCATATCTTTTCTTCTAAGAAAAGTAAATTTTTAAGATCCAGTCTGGAGCAGAGTGAGGTTGGGGTAGAAGAAATAAGTCTTTCTACCGTTGAGGATGTTGACTCGATCGTATTTAGTAACGATGGCTCTAATATGGTGATAGCCTTTGATGATGGAAGAGTCAAGGTTTGGGGTGAGGAAGAGGTAGGCGGAAAGTGGTTAGGAAAAGCCTCTGCTAAAGTTTCCAGTAAATGTGTCAAGAAGGCTTTACTTAGTCCTGATGGTAGCTTTGTGTTAATCATCGGAGATGATTACAGGATAAAACTCTATGGGCTTGAAGCTGTAGATAGCTCATTACCCCTAGGTCCGCAAAGCGTAAAAAACACATGGATTCATTACTTCAAGTCCTTAGTAGGTTTAAAGGACACGGAGTGCGTTATTCTGTAATATATGATATTTCGTCAAGTATTTCTGTCCGATGCCGTGATCTTTACTCAACTCCATAAAATTATGATCCGGCCGGCTTTTATTTCCGTAGCATCGTCAGAATAATTGTATTTAATATGTAGGGATATTCCTCCAGAATCTGGCTCAAAAAAGATGTGAGGAACTCCACTACATATCACATATAAAGGATTTACGCATGCGATATTTTACTAGAATATGATCTACTTTGTTGAGTTCTGCTGAGGTTTCATACTTTTGAAATAAACCAGCTCCACTGCTCATAATTTGGGTTGAATGTCTTCTGTGTCACTCCGAGGATCAAGCTCAGCTGTTACTGGTGTTGTTCTGGGCATGGGAATAAATTTCTGATCCTTGTTGGAATAAATTGCCGGACGATAAGGAAGACGAATCAGGAAAAATAAGGCTATAGAAGCCATAACAATGGCAAAATAAATCATTAAACCTTCTTCGATGTTATGCATGAAATATCCAGCAAAAACTGGCCCAATACATGCGCCCAAACTGTAACTCAGCAGCAGCCCCTGGGTTCCGGCAACAATATCTTCAGGTTGCATATGATCACAACCATGACTAATAGCCAAAGGATAAAGTGTAAATGTGGCACCCCCAATCAGGAATAATAATACAGGGTGTAGCCAATGTTCGCTGCTAAACTGGACGTAAGCCAAACAACATAAACAACCCACAAGACAAACCACAATCAGTACCTTGCGACGGTCAATATAATCAGACCATCGTCCGACTGGATACTGCAGTAGCATACCGCCTGTCATGACCGTGCCTAACAAGGCTCCGACCGTGTAAACACGTCCCACCATCTCTGATAAATATATGGGTAGCAAAGAATACAATGCTCCCAGCATCATACCTCCTGCCAGACAACCCACCAAACCTGAAGGGGTCAATTTAAATAATGCAATAATATTTAAATCTGATACTGAGTTTATTTCTGGGGATGGTATTTTCGTCAACGCAATCGGCAATATTGATAGAGAAAAAAGGATACCAAGCAAAACAAATGGCATTAGGCTGGCCGTATCAATAATCTCAACAAATACTTGCCCTAGAGCATTCGCACCGTACAGGGATACCATGTAATAGGATAAGATACGCCCGCGATTTGATTGGTTGCTTTCACACAACAGCCATGACTCTATTACAACAAAAATACCTGCTACAGCAACACCATTAATAAACCTGAGAAGCAACCATGAACCCGTGGAGTTAAACACAGCAAGGCTCAGCACAGACGAGCATAACAATGCGATAAAAGCAGAAAAAGAACGAATATGGTTAATTCTAACCACTGTCCGGTCTGATCTAAATGATCCTGCTAGCAAACCTAGATAATATACAGCTCCCATATAACCTGAAAGAATGTCATCAGAATGATTGTTATTCATGCGTAGTGAAACCAGCGTCATTAAATAACCACTTGCCAATGAAAAAATAAACAAACCAAGCAAAGGAGTAATAAAACGTCGCATTATTTTAGCCTTACTCTACTCATTACCGTGGAAGGTATTAGGTTATTGATCACTCTCACTCACCCAGTCATCTACTATTTGCAGGCCGACTGGGCTTAGCTCGTTTGTCATCTACTAACTGTATCCATGGGAACTGGTAAATTAAAAAAAGTAACGGTATACACCTAGCGTGACAGAAATACAGTCATCTCTAAGTGTGTTGAGTACAAATAGAGAACACCTCTTATGCCATTTCCCCTGAAGATATTAAACTACAGATTGCTCTCCCACAGCTCAAACAGCACTATAACTTTTACTATTAGTCGCAGTTGCAAGCTTGGCTTATGGATCTTGGCTCGTTTGTAGCCTATTCACACCTTCATGGTAACGAGTATTACCAATAACTGACCTTCTCGCAACAATGCCAGACTTCCATCCTAAAGAAAAGAGATTGCACACAAAACGAGGTAGTAAAAATTATAGACGGAAGTTAGTCTACCGTGAACTGTGAGTTGCCTGCTTATTGTCGGGGTATTTCTACTCATCCGATTGGCCTCTTTATTTTGACTGAGGCTGCTTTTACCATGTAGTAAATCGGTAGTTATTCATTTGCAGTAAACTCCTTATCGCTCTCTTTGCAAATATCCTCTGGTAAGAAAACAGCCAGTTAAATCATCTATTTATTCGGCAGGGGTATAGTCAGCTGGAATTGTGGATTACCTGTTGTGCTAGACAGCATTGATTATAGCTTGTAATGGTATAGTTTATGTGTTCATAATAAATAAGTAAGTATTTAATAATATGAGACCTTTGCACGAGCCGTAATTTTGTTAATTGGTGAGGAATACACGCACTAAAATAGATGATTTATGCTTGTAAATGATCTATTTAGTGCGTTTTTAAAGAAGCCAGCTGGCAAAAGAACAATCGTGCAAAGGTCTCAATATAAATATAAGAGGAAATGGAATGAAATACTTTTTATATGGATTTAAAAAGTGTACAGACTTTTCAAGTCGCACACCGAGAAAAGAATACTGGATATTTATGTTTTTCTCTTTTCTCCTTGGTCTTATCCTTGAGAGTATCGATTATTCGGTAGGAACAGGCTCTTTTAGCCTTATGTTTCAGGTAGCAATATTTCTTCCCGCTATTAGCATGACTGCTAGACGACTTCATGATACTGGGCGAACTGGTTGGTGGCAATTAATTGCACTTATCCCGCTCTTAGGACTAATTATATTGCTGATATTTCTTATTCAAGGGAGTCATGATAGAAACTCCTATGGACCAGGTTCTCGTGATACATAGATACCTCAGTATGGCTAATGCCATTAGCTGCGTGAATCTAACCTCCCTCACTTTGTAAGCCATCACGTAGTTTATCAGTGCATTTAACACTCAGTTATTGGTTTGATGCACTGTTTCTAGTGCTTAGAGCTGATTTTTAACGCACCTATCCCTGTATCACGTGATTTCTAGACATTACAGAATACTAAAAGCCTGGTGCCTTTGCGGATGTTTGTGGCAATAGCGGCCAGCCCATAAACGTTTCATTTTTGGCCAGGCCCATGCACCCAGTTCTAGCAAGTCAACCAGCTTCAGGATCTTTTGTCGGATTTTCGTCTTTGTCGTTGCCAGAACCTGATTGAGCCTCATCTATCAGTGTTGCATCAATGATATTAATGCGACTTTCACTCTTGATGATGTTTTTGACTTACAGATGACGATTAATCTCCTCTGATAATAGATCCCACAGAGACTACTCGATCAGTAGTGCTCGGAACCATCTCAAGATGGAGATTTATGGAGTTTTTCCACCGAGTTCAAGGTGGCACAATTTACGGATCAGCAGGTCTTTGTACTCACACCTTCAATGGTAACGGATATAGGTCAGTAGTTGGCATGAAGAGTTTGAGTTGTGTTGTAAAGGATTCTTGCGGGTCTATATGTTGCCAGAATATGATCGACTTTCTTGAGTTATGCTGAGGTCTCACAGTGGGATTTACAGTCGCACAAGAAAGGGCATGGCGAACCAAATGTAATCCATTAAACAAAAAAAACACTTCAGGTCAACTGAGTAGAGGGCTTTTTCGTTTACTCCAGTTCTGTCTAGTTCCTTCTAGATATCCCTGGTTGCATCATCCGTGTTGTAAGTTAAGCATCCGTGCATTTTTTATGGATAGGATCTTGTCCAAAGATCGTCTTTCTTGTTTTTGTTATCCATGCATCCTTGCAGGACGTTATCCATAAAGCTGAAGCAAGCACTTCCTTTTCCTTTTTTTTGTTTTTTACTTCCCTGTTGCACTCCGTCCATAGAGTTCATTGCGTGGTTGCACTTAATATAATGCATACTCCGTGCCATAAGTATCCAGGCGCCAGATGGCAACACATGTCAGACATTAAGAGAGGAAAAACCCCTAAATATATGGGTAAGTTGGGGTACGTGCGTTACAAATAGAAACAAGTGCGCTAATATGGAAGCATTCTTTAGGTGATGTTGGTTCATCATCCACATATACTCGTTACCATTGGAGATGCTGGATTTTGAAATTGTTTTTCTCCACTCTTTGCGTATGCCACAAGTGACTCTCATCTCACGGCAAAAAAACAGGCTTAGAATCACGTCATAAGAAATACCGTAATGCTTGGTAGTGTGACCGCATTAAGGTAACAATGCTGGCGTCGGAAGGTTGGTCTATATCATCTTCGGCTAAGGCTTTGAGAAACAGTGAAGCCAGCATCAATCAACAGCTGAATGACTACCTAAAAAAAGAAAATCTAAGTCTTAAAAATGACGGCAGTTAAAATAGTTGGTTCTACTGAGGTTTCAAGAAGTGATCTTATCTTCATGAATGATACCAAAAATCTAGAAGCTAAATACCTATTAGCTTCTGAATAATAATAGATTTAGCGCTTTCAGGCATTATTTCGCAGTTTATTATTGCATGTTTATGCAGTACTAAAAGATACAGACAAAGCAATTTAGTTCGGGATAAAATATATACAAAGCATATAAGTAACGCTGTTCTTGACACTCTAAAACCAATAAAGAAAAATACCAAAAAACAGCATCTCGTCTGAACAAACAGTCGAGACAGGTAGGGCAGTACAAAATAAGTCTGCTCGTAAAATTAAATTTTATGGAGTATTCGACAAGTGCTAAAAGAAAGAACGGTTAATCATATTGGCTGGTTTGCATCGCTTACTGCCATTATTATGTTCTCTTCGTACATTGATCAGATAAGATTAAATATAGACGGCAATACTGGTTCAATTATTTTACCGGTAGCAACCATGATAAATTGTATTGCATGGACATGTTATGTTGTGGTTAAGGAAAAGAAAGACTGGCCAATTTTTGCATGCAACATTTTGGGGGTGGTTCTTGGTGGAGCTACAGCCATTACTGCTGCTATTTTCTAATAATTAGATATCTAGTGAGCAATAAAGTGACAAAAGAACACAGATAACACCACTGTACTTTAAGTAGTACGAGACAGATTATCCCACAAAAGCTGATGATTTACACCAATATTTCCACAATGCTCACCACACGCCGAGAATCACCAATTTGTCGTGAAAACCTTTCAGCTTGTGGATACTATCCATCATCCCAATCCACAACTCCAATCTAATCTCAGGGAATATCCACCAAGTCCCCCCTAGACTCCAGCCACGCCTTTCGGTCAGAAGATCTCTTCTTGTTCAATAGCATATCCATACTTTGAAGGGTCTCTTCAATATCGCCGATGGTAAGCTGAACTAAACGCCGTGTATCTGCTGACATGGTGGTTTCTCGTAGTTGCAGAGGATTCATCTCACCCAACCCCTTAAATCGCTGAATGTTGATTTTTCCTTTTTTCTTTTCTGCCTTTATACGCTCCAAAACGCCTTGTTTTTCAGATTCATCAAGAGCGTAAAAAACTTCTTTTGCCACATCAATTCGGTACAGTGGTGGCATAGCAACATAGAGATGACCGTTTTCTACCAGCCGCCTAAAGTGCTGTACAAACAAAGCACAGAGCAAAGCAGCTATGTGCAAGCCGTCTGAATCCGCATCAGCTAGGATACAAAGCTTGCCGTAACGAAGACCTTCTAGATTGTCTAATCCAGGATCAATACCCAGGGCTACGGAGATATCGTGTATTTCCTGCGAGGCAAGAACTTCACTAGAGTCTATCTCCCATGTATTTAGAATCTTACCTCGCAGGGGCATAACCGCTTGATATTCACGGTCCCGAGCTTGTTTAGCAGAGCCTCCGGCAGAGTCTCCTTCCACCAAAAACAGTTCAGTTCTGGTTACATCCTGACTTGAGCAGTCTGCCAACTTCCCAGGTAGTGCCGGGCCTTGAGTAATTTTTTTCCGAGAGACTTTTTTTGCTTTACGCATACGAATTTGTGCATTACTGATGCAAAACTCAGCTAGTACCTCGCCATCTGTAGTATGCTGGTTTAGCCAGAGACTAAAGGAGTCTTTGGCAACGCCAGAGACAAAAGATGCACACTCACGAGATGATAGCCTTTCTTTTGTTTGGCCGGAAAACTGAGGATCAGCAAGTTTAGTTGATAGCACATAGGCGCACTTGTCCCAGAGATCATCAGGGCTCAGTTTTACTCCTCTAGGTAACAGATTTCTGAATTCACAGAACTCCTTGATGGCATCCAGTAAGCCAGTGCGCAGCCCATTGACGTGAGTACCTCCAAGAGGAGTAGGAATTAAATTAACGTAGCTTTCGGTAAGCAGGTCTCCTCCTTCAGGCAACCACTGTACGGCCCAGTCCACACCAGCTTTATCGCTGGCAAAAGAGGCAGAAAATGGTTCAGCTGGTATGGTCATACTCTCGCAGGTAGCCATTCTCAGGTAGTCGCAAAGACCATCTTCATAATACCATTCGCTGATTTCACCAGTATGAAGATCTTCAAACTCCACCCTAAGGCCTGGGCATAAAACAGCTTTAGCTTTAAGCACATGGGTAAGCCGTAGAATAGAGAATTTAGCAGAGTCAAAATATTTGGCATCTGGCCAGAAGTGTACAGTTGTACCAGTGCTGCGCTTACCACAGATGTCAGTTTGTTCTAGCTCGGTGTCTTTAAATCCATCCGCAAAGCTCATACCCAATACTTTACCGTCACGCTTTATCACTACGTTTAGCCGTGAAGACAGAGCATTGACTACAGAAATACCAACACCGTGCAAACCACCAGAAAATTGGTAGTTTTTGTTGGAGAATTTAGCGCCAGCATGAAGTCTAGTCATAATCAACTCCACGCCTGATATACCGTGTTCAGGGTGAGTATCTATTGGCATGCCACGCCCATTATCAGATACCTCCAAAGAGTTATCTTTATGCAATATCACTTTGATATGATTGGCGTGACCTGCTAACGCTTCGTCAACGCTGTTGTCGATAATTTCTTGAGCCAGATGATTAGGTCTAGTGGTGTCAGTGTACATGCCCGGCCGCTTACGAACCGGGTCTAGACCACTCAGCACCTCTATGGCATCTGCTGTATAGTTATTACGCATAGACTCTCTAATGCCAAACAAAAGGTGATAAAGACACTGGGGTTTTTATCAGGAGTATACTAAAAATAATTGAATATGTAGATAGTATGCAAGAGGACAAAGCCTAGATTACTATGCAATTAAGGCTTTCTTGTGACTTACCTCTTCCCTTGAAGGTGTCATCAGGCTACAAACTAGCTAAGTTTCATAAGCCTGCGAGTAGTAGGTAGTTGGGAGTGAGAGCAGTCAACAATCTAACGCCATAAAGGATAATAGGGATGTGATAGTTTCAGCAATGCCTCCCCCCCCCCCGGTGACAATTACTTGCTTGATACTGTGCTAGGGGCTTCAGCGCTATTTTCTCCTTTCCCGGGTGATTGCTGCAAATACATCCCTTTTAAAATATTCAGAGCTTGACTAAGTTGGTAGTCTTGTCCAAGTAGTTTTTCAGACTTATCTTTACTATCATCTGCTGATAATCGTTTTTCAGATACTTGTTTCTGAGAGCTTTTCTTCGCGTCATTACCGTTAACTAAGTGTCCATTAAGATCTGCCTCCTTCAATATGAATTCTTCTTTCAGGGGAGTGATCTTTGCCTGTGGCATATCGATATCCGGCTTAATACCTTCTGCTTGAATTGAACGGCCGCTAGGAGTGTAATACAGGGCAGTTGTTAACTTTAGCCCTCGCTCAGAATCAATACTCAGCGGCAAAACAGTCTGAACAGAACCTTTACCAAAAGAAGTATCCCCCAATAACAGCGCTCGATGATTATCTTGTAATGCGCCGGCCACAATTTCTGAAGCAGATGCAGAGCCATTGTTAATTAGCACGACTAATGGAGCTCCTCCAGATGGATCATTGTTAGTAGCATGAAAACGAAATTCAGAGTTGGCAAAGCGCCCTTTAGTATAAACAATAAGTCCGTCCTTAAGAAAAGTGTCCACAACTCCAACAGCTGATTGGAGGACTCCTCCTGGGTTATTTCTCAAGTCTAGAATAATACCTTTCAAAGTATTGGTTTTTTGTTGCTGCTGAAGCTTTTTTAGTTCTTTTTGTAGCTCCTTGTCTGTATTAGTTTGAAACTGACTGATGCGTATATAACCATAACCGTCTTCAAGGGTTGCCGTTTTAACGCTAAGAACCTTAATGATATCACGCTTGATGCTTAGCTCGAACGGTTGAGGCGAGCCATCTCTCACAATAGTCAGCTTGATGACTTCTCCGGCTTTCCCCCGCATTTTTTCCACCGCCTGAGATAGAGTGAAACCCTTTACGGAGGAATCATCAAGTTTGATAATCAGATCACCTGCTTGAATGCCAGCTTTATGTGCTGGGGTGTCATCAATTGGAGATACTACTTTCACATAGCCATCTTCCATACTAACCTCCATACCAAGCCCTCCAAACTTCCCAGAAGTACTGTCTCCCAGTTTTTTAAAGTCCTTAGGCTGGAGATAGGCTGAGTGAGGGTCAAGATCACTCAGCATGCCCTTGATCGCCGATTCCAGAAGAGTCTTGTCATCAACCTCTTCAACATAAGCTGATTTTATCCTTTGCATTACCTCAGCAAATATTCTTAGTTCCTCAAGAGGTAATCGTCCTTTTTCTTGTTCATCGGCTTTCTCTTCCGCAACATCCTTATCCTGAGCGACAAAGGCGGGATCAGTACCATTATGCCGATCTTTAGTCCATCCAAGTGTACCATAGCTAAAGGACATGATTACCATGGCTGCCCAAAATAAATGATGAAATCTAGAGGTTATGGTCATGTAATCTCCTTCGCATTTTTTAATGAATGGATTTAGCCCAGCGTTTGGCTCTGTTGTCGTATTTTGTATAAGCAGACATCTGGAAAGCCACTTTGTTACTTTATCAGTTTGTATAACTAAAGCTCCAATCATAAAAAATTTGGTTTACCTAACCATATGGCTGGATCCAGTGGATGTCCTTGAAGTCTGATTTCAAAATAAAGTACCGGAGAGGACTGACCACCAGTTTTACCTACTAGAGCAACAGGCTCCCCTGCAAGCGCTATATCACCTTCCTTTTTTAATAAAGACTGATTATGAGCATAAAGAGTCAGATACTCTTGACCATGATCGATAATCATCAGCTGACCATAGCCCCTAAGCCAATTCGCAAAAATAACTCTGCCATCATGAACTGCTTTAACCTCTAAACCTTTGGATGCAGCCATTAGAATCCCCTGCCAACGCATCTGAGTATCATTCCGGCGCTGGTTATAGCTGGACTGCACAATTCCTTCAGTCGGCCAGGGCAGTAGACCTTTCATTTTGCTAAATGGTACCTTACTATTGATATCATGGCTTTTCACGCTTGCCAAAATAGTTTCGAGCTCTTCCCGCTGATCTTCTAAACTATCCAGCTGTTTTCCGCCTTTCTTATATTGAGATAATAACTGGATAAGCAGCTGTTGTCTCTGTGACTTTTGCCTTGTCCTCATTGTTCCTTTTTGTTTCAGGATATCTCGTTTGGTGATGAGCGCCTGATTGATAGCGCTCTGTTGCTGCCTGTTCTGTTTGAGATCTTCAATAATAACCTCGAAGTTTTTGATAGCCTTGATCTGGGCCTTTTGCAAAAATTCCAAATAAACCAACTGTTGGGAAATGTCTTCAGGATTTTCTTGATTAAGCAGCAGCTTAAGTTGATCATCGCCGCTGGTCAGATAGATGGATCTAAGGCTTTTCATTACCTGCCGTTTTCCTTCTTCTTGTTGTTTGTCCAGCTTTTTTTTGCGAACCTGGAGTCTTCCTATTGCCTGTTTACCCGCTTTAATTTCTTTTTCAATAGCACTAATATCTCTTTTCAGAGTCATCATATTCTGCTCAGCTTGAAGCAGGTATTTTTCCACAGAAGAACGTTTGTCATTCAGCGTGTTAAGATAGCTCTTCAGCTGATAAATTCCTTGGTTAAGAATTTTCAGCTCTACTGAAGGTGATTTTTCTACACTATCAGAGCATGTTACATTAGGGAGCATTATAAAGATGGTAAAAAATAAGCACAAAAAATTCATATTAATAAGTTGTCTCAGTGTTCATAGTAATTATCCCGTTGCAGTATGACTGGATTTTGGCCGAAAATCTTACTTATTGCGGTTACAGAATAGTTTTTATGAGACACCAGTATAACCAGCGACTTTAACCACTATCATTGAACCTTCCATATTTTGGAAGCCTTACGAAGTTTGCCAAGGCGTTTTGCATCAAATTATCGGTTTTATTGCTGTTTCATCAACGCCAGTATGAACGGAAAAATCATAGATGATCTTCTTGTTACCGTGATGGTCATTATTAACGTGCCCACCCGCGCTTCAGGATCTTTTGTCGGTTTTCCGTCTTT
The DNA here is from genome assembly GCA_030674915.1 of Candidatus Endonucleibacter bathymodioli. Classification (GTDB taxonomy): domain Bacteria; phylum Pseudomonadota; class Gammaproteobacteria; order Pseudomonadales; family Endozoicomonadaceae; genus Endonucleibacter; species Endonucleibacter bathymodioli. Next base: position 14,664 of record JASXSV010000016.1, on the reverse strand, counting down.
GTCGTTACCTGAACCTGATTGCGCAGCCTTTATCGGTATGGATTAATAATATTCATCTCCGCTAATAACTGATCCCACAGATAATACTATATCAGTCGTATTCGAAACCTTCCCAAGGTGGAGGATTCTGGATCTTCTCCACTGGTAAAACCGCAGGTATCTATACTTTCACCATTGAAAGAATGTGTAGGCAATACACGAGCTACGCCCAACGAGACTATGAGTGGAAGGTGACTGGGTCGCAGTAAACAATATCACACCTTCAATGGTACCGGGTATAGGTTAGTGGCTGATACGAAGAGTTCGGGATGTACTTTAAAGGATTTTTGCATATCGATATTTTACCAGAATATAATTGGCTTTGTTAACTTATACTGAGGTCTCTTTATATGTTCTGTTTTGCGCCCTGATTTCGTTTGAAGCATAAAATTTATAATATCAGAATATCAGAATATCAGAATATCAGAATATCAGAATATCAGCATATGTCGCATGGAAACAGTAATTAATAAAGCAGGTCAATAGGTTGCTCAAGAAACATAATATCTTTGACCTTAGCACCTGTTGCTTGTAGCAAAACTTGAGACATATTCAAAATTGAGAGTGTATATGAGACTGACTTTTTTAGGAACATCGGCAGGAATGCCAACGATTGAGCGAAATGTGACAGCATTGGCGCTGGCTATGGATGATAGTCGTTATTGGTATTTGGTAGATTGCGGAGAAGGAACACAACACCAACTACTTCATTGTCGCTACACATTATCCCATCTACAGGCAATTTTTATTACCCATGTTCATGGTGATCATATTTTTGGCCTCCCAGGGCTAGTGACGTCTGCAAGTATGCAGGGAAGAACTGCCCCGCTAACTATCTACGGGCCTGAAGGGGTAGAATCATTTGTTCGACATTCATTGATGCTGACAGATACGCACGAGTTATCATTTCCGTTAACATTTACTAGAAGCGACTTTCCCAATTTCGCTTACCAAAACAGAGAGCTATCAATAACCTCACACTCATTATCACATTGTGTACCGAGTTATGGCTATCGCTTTTCTGAGAATATCATTCCCCATCATCTGAATGCTATCAAGATGGAAGCGTTAGGAGTTCCAAGAGGGCCTTTATGGGGCAAACTGCAAAAGGGTAACATCGTTCAGCTTGATAATGGTCATACAGTTTTACCTGAACAAGTATTAGCTAAAACACCGAAAAAAAGGGTGGTTATTGTGGGTGGAGATAATGACCGGCCAGAGCTACTTGAAAGCATTTTGCCAGAAGCTGACTTATTGATTCATGAAGCAACATTTACAGACGAAGTCTTCCAGCAGGTAGGACCACGCTGGAAGCATAGTACAGCTAAAAATGTAGCCCAAGTTGCAGCCAAAGTAAATTTACCAAATCTGATTTTAACGCACTTTAGCGGACGTTACCGCATATCTGCCCAATCAGAGGAGCAAAATATTAATGCTATTCGACAAGAAGCCCAGAAGTTTTATTCAGGACGAGTGGAGCTGGCAGAAGATTTTGCTATATGGCAGCTCAACAGGGGGGAGGGACTACTTTATATGGGTAATTGTGAAAAGAAGGTTTGCACCAACTATACCAATCCCCATTGAAGGCACAAGGTTGTTGACTGCACTCACCTTAAATAGTAACGAATATAGATTAATACCATTTTGACTCGGTACTCCTCCTCACAAGATTATGCAAGACTACTCGCCTTCTAGTCTTTTTTAGCGTACTTAGCAACCAGTGCTTTTTGAACGCAGGGCTCAACAAATTTGGAAATATCACCACCAAGGGATGAAATTTCCCGCACCAACGTTGAAGACATATAGGCATATTGCTCAGCAGGGGTCAAAAATAAACTCTCTACATTAGGAGCCAGCATTCGATTTATATTAGCCATCTGAAGTTCATATTCGAAATCAGAAACTGCACGTAATCCTCTTAAAATTACATGGGCATTTTGCTCAATCAAAAAGTCAATAAGAAGCGAGTTAAACCCAATAACTTCCACGTTACTACAGCCTCCTAATATTTCTTTTGCAAGGCTGACTCGTTCCGCAAGGCAAAACACAGTATTTTTACCGTGGCTCTCTGCAACTGCAACCACAACCTGGTCAAACAATATTGCTGCTCTGTTAATCAAGTCCATATGACCTTTAGTTATGGGGTCAAAAGTACCAGGGTATATTACTTTAATCATGAAAAACTGCTCCCCACTAACGGCTATTTCTTGGTTTCTTGAAGCTTAGCAACCATTTTTGACAAGAAAAGCAAATATTTCTCTTATATGCTAAACGTTGCTTTTTCGGCAACATTGTCAACTCTTCATGGGACATTGAAAGTTTTCGACAACTCCTTCTGTCGCTTATCCTGCTCCTTAAATGGCGGGTAAGCGACAAACGAAAGAAGCCCCATTATCCTTGAGCAATAAGTTATTGTGAGAGGGCGATAGCAGTTAACAACTCCACAGCTTCAAGCAGGACTTCACCCAAGTGAATAAATCCTGCTTTCCTGCTTAAAATGCAAATAAATCAAACCATTATTTAGATTGAAGTCAGTACCAAACCGAGTTCCATTACAGCTAATCAGCTAATGCGAGCAGCTTTGTAATAAAGTTCATCCATATCAATACCCGCATCAAACAGAGTATGATTGGAGCGGCGGCATCGAGGAATGTTTTCTAGTTTTTCGGCAGTCCCTGGGGGCAGTAAATGCGCAACAGCAGCTTTCTCATACAGAAGCTCCTGTTCAGTTTTCTTCATCATTTTTTGACCATAGGCGTTGATAGGCAGATCTTGCACAATCTGGTAGCTCCCAAATTCACAGATAACCGGGAAAGAATAGTAAATAGCTTTGGAAACACCATAACTTCCATCAGATATAATACCCATACTGACGACAGCCCCTTCACTACCTAAAGCCCAATCATGCATATGGTCAATCGCTGATTGAGCTGCGGACGCAGCACTGGACAGTCCGCGAGCCTCTATAATTTCAGAGCCACGTTTTTGAATGCGCGGTATGAATTCATTTTTGTACCACGCTTGATCAATTTGATCGATAATAAGCTCGCCACTCAGGACATGGGCATTGTGAAGATCAGGATACATCGTTGGAGAATGATTACCCCAGACACAGATACCGTCAATATCGGATGGATTAATCCCAAGCTTGTTACCCAAGATACCTGTCGCTCGATTATGGTCCAAGCGAGTCATCGAACAAAACTGCGTCGGACTTAGATCTGGCGCATTACCAGCTAAAATTAGACAGTTTGTATTTGCCGGGTTACCGATAACCAAGGCCTTAACATCACGGTTTGCAACTTTATTCAGTGCTTTGCCTTGGGTAGCAAAAATTTCCGCATTAGCTTCCAGTAAATCTGCACGCTCCATGCCTTTGCTGCGAGGACGTGCTCCCACTAACATGGCGTAATGAATACCACGGAAACCATCTAAAAGATTGTCATTCAGAGAGATGCCATGCAGTAGCGGAAAAGCGCAGTCTTCCAACTCCATTGCAACACCTAGAAGCTTGCCCATGGCTTGAGGGATTTCTACTAACTGAAGGATTACTGGTTGGTCTGCACCTAGCATTTCTCCAGAAGCAATTTTGAACAGCAGAGAATAACTAATATTACCTGCTGCACCAGTGACAGCAATACGAACTGGTTGTTTCATGGAGCCGATCCTTATTTAGTATCGTCAATTCATTTTAGCCGGGATCGGCTATTATTTTATCAGTGGTGCAAGGAGCAACGAATCCTAAAGCTCACGTCTAATTGCATGACCTTTCCGAATGCTTACATTTGAGTATATACTCGTGACCATTGAGACATATGTAAGCAGCTGAACTCCATGCGCCTACAAAATAGAATAGCAGGTGATTACGAGACATCAACAACATCACACCTTCAATGGTAACTGAGATAAACATTACATCTCATCCCACCCTCCAAAGACTATAGTGAATTTGACCGGCTATTTTCTCTCTAAACATTGACCAGGCCGTAGGCATAAGCATTAAGACATCATCACTTTTCATTGTCTCAGCCTCCACTTCAACATAAACAATGGTTCCAGAGCTAGCATACCCATTATTAGCCAATAGATCACAGATTTTTTTTAGCAAACCTTTTCTAAAAGGAGGATCAAGAAAAATAATATCAAAAGATTGATCTGCTGGTTTAGCAAGCCACGTCATGCTATCAGTATTAATAACTTTGCCTTGCGCACAGGACAGCAACGTCAAATTGTTTTTAATGTTATCTGCAACGTGACTAGCTTTCTCCAAGATTATCGCTTCGCTAGCTCCTCTGGAAAGGGACTCCAATGCCAAAGCGCCGGAACCACTGAAGCAATCCAAGATTCTAGCATCCTCAATATAGAGGGCAAGCCAGTTAAACAGTGTTTCTCGGATACGATTAGGGGTCGGGCGCAAACCATCCTGTTCAACAATAGGTAGTTTTCGCCCCCGCCATTTACCAGCAATGATTCGCAAATAACCGTTGCCTCCATGCCTACCATTATGTTTACAGGGTGTTAATAATGATCCAAAATGCATAATCATACCCATGGTTCTGGACGATGCGAGGTTATTTACTATTCACACCGTCATGCTAACTGGTCTAGACTTGCCAATCAACTTAGAAAAATATTCTTGCTCCCGACGCCGTCCACCATGTTCTGTACTAAACTTAGGAGTCATTAAAATTATTCTTGAAAATGATAAATAGATTAATTTTCAACGCCTATTGGACAACATACTAGTACTTCGTGAATTTATGAGAATAAGATGGCTGCGTAATGGCGACGGTATTGATAATATAACCGCATGTTCATCGTTGAGAGCTCTCTTCATAATGATGAAGGAAGATATCATCTGATTGATAAACAAACTGTTGACCAAATAAGTATTAAGGAAACCACAATAAGTCCAGATTCATGCAATAATGCAGTATTTCTACAGCTAAATGAATATGGAAAAGCAAATATCCCTTGCCTGTGGCACATGTCAACTATAGACAGCGGAAGCTAAATAAGCTCACTGGCCTAAATACACTAAGGAACTTATTCGCAGGTTCCCTAAATGTCATTAACCTTACATTATTGTTTTTTTGTGTGGAGCCGATTTATATGCACGATACTGACCCAACAGAAACTCAAGAGTGGTTGGAGGCCCTGGATTCCGTTCTTGCAATAGAAGGAGAAGACAGAGCTCATTTCCTGCTAACCAAGCTATTCAGTTATGCCCGTAATAAGGGAGCCCAGCTCCCCTTTGCCATTACAACCCCCTATCGCAACACCATACCTGTAGATAAGGAGCCCAGAATGCCTGGCGACTTGTTTATGGAACGGAAAATCCGCTCCCTGGTACGCTGGAATGCGCTGGCCATGGTGATGCGAGCCAATCAAAAAGACAGCTCGCTCGGTGGTCACATCGGCTCCTTTGCCTCCTGTGCAACACTCTACGACATTGGTTACAATTATTTTTTCCACGGTCATGAAAATGATCGTGAAAGTGACTTAATTTATTATCAAGGTCACACATCACCGGGTATTTATGCACGGGCCTTCTTAGAAAATCGTATAACAGAAGAACAAATGAACAACTTTCGCCAAGAAGTTGATGGTAAGGGTATTTCTTCCTACCCTCATCCATGGCTAATGCCTGACTTCTGGCAATTCCCAACTGTTTCCATGGGGCTAGGCCCTCTTCAAGCCATTTATCAAGCTCACTTCATGAAGTATTTGATCAACCGTGGCTTGGCTCCTGATCAGAATCGTAAAGTTTGGGCCTTTCTAGGTGACGGAGAGATGGACGAACCAGAATCTTTAGGCGCCATATCCCTAGCAGGCCGTGAAAACTTAGATAATCTAATATTTGTTGTAAATTGCAACCTGCAACGTTTGGACGGACCAGTTCGCGGTAATGGAAAAATAATTCAAGAACTCGAAGGAGCTTTCCGCGGAGCCGGTTGGAACGTAATTAAAGTTGTCTGGGGTCGTCATTGGGATAAACTACTAGCCAAAGACAAAAGCGGCAAACTACAAGAAATAATGGATAAAGCCGTTGATGGGGATTACCAGAATTGTAAAGCCAAGGGCGGAGCGTGGACTCGTGAAAACTTTTTCAGTCGTACTCCTGAAACCATGAAAATGATTGAGGGCATGACCGATGACGATATCTACCACCTAAACAGAGGCGGACACGACCCATACAAAGTATACGCTGCATATCATAGCGCTGTTAACCATTCTGGACAGCCTACCGTTATTCTGGCCAAAACTGTAAAAGGCTATGGCACAGGCGGAACTGGCGAAGCCTCGAACGTTGCGCACAATGTCAAGAAACTTCCGATAGAAGATATTAAATACTTCCGCGACAGATTCAACCTACCAATTAAAGACAAAGATCTGGAAAAACTGCCGTTCTTTAAACCTGATGTAAACAGTCCTGAAATGGTTTACATGCGAAAGCACCGTGAAAAACTCGGTGGATTTATACCGCATCGCCGTCAGAAATCTGATGTAACGCTGATAATTCCTGATCTGGAATATTTTTCTGCCGTTACCAAAGGCAGTGGTGAGAGGGAAATATCGACCACTATGGCTTATGTACGCATTCTTGGCGCGTTAGCTAAGGATAAAAATATTGGCAAATATGTTGTCCCAATTATCCCTGATGAAGCCCGCACTTTCGGAATGGAAGGCATGTTCCGCCAGCTAGGCATCTACTCCGCAGAAGGCCAAAATTATGAGCCCGTAGATTCCGATCAGGTAATGTATTATAAAGAGACCAAAACTGGTCAAATCTTAGAAGAAGGTATCAACGAAGCAGGATCACACGCTGCGTGGATTGCTGCGGCAACATCTTACAGCAATAATAACGTGCCAATGATCCCATTCTACGCCTTCTATTCCATGTTTGGTTTTCAGCGTACCGGTGATCTGGCTTGGGCAGCGGGTGACATACAGGCCCACGGTTTCCTGATTGGAGCCACCTCAGGACGTACCACTCTGAACGGCGAAGGCCTGCAGCACCAAGATGGTCATAGCCACATTTTAGCCTCTACAGTGCCCAATTGCATCAGCTATGACCCTACCTACGGCTACGAGCTAGCGGTAATCATTCAAGACGGACTGCGCCGCATGTTCAGCGAAGGTGAAAACATTTGGTACTACATCACCACCATGAATGAAAACTACATTCAGCCAGCTCTACCTTCTGGTGCCGGTGTTATTGAGGGTATTACCAAGGGTCTGTATTGCGTGGAAGATAACTCTTCTACAAAATCTGACCTGAAAGTTCAATTAATGGGCTGTGGTAGCATTTTAGAAGAAGTTCGCGCTGCGGCCAAAATACTGCGTCAGGACTTTAATGTTGACTCTGACGTTTGGAGCGCAACAAGCTTCAACGAACTTCGTCGCGACGGACTGGCAGCAAGTCGCTGGAATATGCTGAACCCAAAGGCCACGAAACGTACCTGCTGGGTTGAACAACAGTTAGCTAATCGTCAGGGGCCTGTGATTGCAGCAACTGACTACATGAAACTATACGCAGATCAGGTGCGTGAATTTATACCAGCTACCTTTGTTACTCTCGGCACCGACGGTTTCGGTCGTTCAGACACTCGGAAGCAACTGCGCAAGTTTTTTGAGGTTGACCGTTACTTTGTGGTTATTGCAGCACTGTCTGCCCTTGTAAAAGACCGCTCCTTGACGTCGGAGGTTCTAGAAAAAGCCATCAAAACATTTGATATTGATCCATCTAAAGTTAACCCGCTGTATTGCTGAAGATCACCATGTTGATTTAAGCTTGAGGCCAACGCTAACGCATACCAGCTATGGAGCCTGATGATTGGAGTTGTAACTGGAATGATTAAAGTCCCAAAATTGGTCACGGGCAGGGCAGTATTTAACGAAGTTCACGGAATTATTGGGGGTCACTATACAAGAGGAGACATAGCTGCTGTCGTAGTGACCAGCGGGACAGCCATGAACATATATTCCCCCTATAATGGCGCGTGTATAAAGATTTTATTGAAATATAGTAATGAGGCTATTAAAGGGGAACACATCATGAAACTGGATATAGACGCATGACCCACGCTAATGATACAGCAAAAGGCTGGTCGTTACTTTATGGTTGTATTGTAGCTCTGTCGGCCCTTATTCAAGACCGCCCATTGAAATTATAGATATTTGAAAACACAAACATTCAGTATTGACCCATATATACCCATTATCATTGAGGTGAGAGTAAGCGAGAAGCTAACCAAAGCCCCATGAGCCTACGAGTAGTTGATGACTGGGGCGAGTGAGAGAAGTCAACAACCTTACACCTTCAATGAAAATGGGTGTAAAATTAGCACCTGCATTGCTAAGGGGCAGTCGGCTGGTTTAGGTTTAAGCCCTCGGGCAATGATAATTAATACCAATCCCAGCTCCCGATTATTGGTGCTGAAGCTTGTATTTACAGAGTTAAAACACATGAGTGAAGAAATCATCAAAGTCCCAAATATTGGCAGCGATAACTCAGAAGTTACCGAAATCTGCGTCTCTATCGGGGATTATATTCAAGTAGGAGATTCGCTGATTGTCTTGGAATCCGACAAGGCAAGCATGGAAATACCAGCCTCCACAGCAGGCACAGTTATAGAAATTTTATTGAAGGTAGGTGATATAATTGCTGAAGGTAACGACCTTTTAAAAATTATTTTAGATGTTAACACTGCTGCAGAGCCAAAAAGCCACGAATTATCTAAAGCACAGGATCATACACCAATCTCAGCACAATCAGTACAATCAGCACCAGTAGCACCAGTAGCACCAGTAGCACCAGTAGCACCAACAGCACAAGCAGCTTCTTCTAAATCATATCTAAAAGACATCAGAATACCGGATATCGGTGCTGAAAACGTGCTGATAGTCGAGATCTGTGTCAAAGCAGGTGACACTATTGCAAAAGGAGATTCCATGCTCGTTCTTGAGTCGGACAAAGCGACTATGGAAATTCCGGCACCAATATCTGGTGTAGTTAAGTCTATCAAAGTAAGTGATGGTGATAAAATGAATCAGGGCGACCTGATTCTGGAGCTTGAAGTCAGTGACGACATGCCTACGCAAGCAGTAAATACCAAAACATCAATCACTACCACTGAAGCCGACAAACCAGAACTCATGCCAACAGAGTCAGACCTCTCCCCTATTGACACCCAGTCTTTGGAGAAGATCAATCATCAATTCCATTCCGGCCCTGCCGTACGCAAACTAGCCCGCGAGTTTGGTGTTGATCTAGCTCTGGTTAAAGGCTCTGGTCCTAATAGCCGAATTATTAAAAAAGACGTACAAGGCTATGTCAAAGCTAGTCTGAAGAAACCTCATTCAAAAGGCTCTGTAACAACTACTGGTATTCCTCAAATCCCGGCTATTGATTTTAGTCAATGGGGTGACATCGAAGAACATCCTCTACCTCGACTACGTACCCTCGCAGCTCAGAATTTTCAGCGTTCTTGGCTGAACGTCCCTCACGTTACTCAATTTGAAGAAGCCGATATCACGGATCTAGAAGCTTTCCGTACGGCACAGAAACCAATGGCTACAGCTCGTGGCACTAAGTTAACCCTACTACCATTCACCCTGAAAGCCTGCTCTTATGTATTGAAAGAACTCCCACAGTTCTGCGGGTCTCTGAGCCCAGATGGAAAATCCATTATCACCAAACATTACATAAACATTGGGGTTGCTGTTGATACCCCTGCAGGCTTGCTAGTGCCTGTGATAAAAAATGTTGACAAAAAATGTCTGTGGGAGCTAGCTGAAGAATGTATTGAACTGGCTATGAAGGCTCGCAACAAAAAACTCAAGCCTGCGGAAATGCAAGGTGGCTGCTTCACTATCTCCAGTCTTGGGGCGATTGGAGGCACATCTTTCACACCTATTGTCAATGCTCCGGAAGTAGCTATTCTTGGGTTATCCAAATCCTCTATGAAGCCAGTGTGGAACGGTGAAAGTTTCGAAGCAAAACTTATGCTACCCCTATCCCTATCCTACGATCACAGAGTCATTAATGGCGCAGAAGCTGCTCGTTTCACAGCTATGATGAGCACTATTCTGGCTGATATCCGTAAAATGCTTCTGTGATTTATACTAGTTTTTATGGAATATATACCAGTTATCATTAAAGGTGAAGGTAGTCGACACTCGATCTAATTCCCATGAGCCTATGAATAGTAAGTGATTGGGGTGAGTGAGAGCATTAAATAATCCCTCAACGGGAACGGTTATAAGTTACCTGCACCCACCCCACCCCCACAAGCGCCCGTTCATAAGCGGGCTTTCCATTGCTACTTAATGTATTGATCACTATTCTTAAATATCATCTATCCAAACATTCAGGAGTTATCAAATAATTATTACTGTCTGAATAGCTTTTTAATAACTGACTAAACTGCTCGGTACATTGGAAGTCATCGTGAATATATCGCTTCATATGCCTAAAATTACGAATCACCTCTGCTTGTCGTAATGGTCTGTCAAAAAATCGCATATCAGCAATATCAATAAGCCCAAAAATATTTTTCGGAGTAAGAATAATATTCCCAAAATGCAACGAACGAAAATAGACCCCTGCTTGATGCAGCTGATTGATGAATCCTGCCAACCTCTCTATCAATTCATGCGTTAGCTGACCTTTCCTAAATATTTCCCTAATTGTTTCACCGGCCAGTGGTTGGTACCGCACCGCAGTTTTTCTTGGTACGGGTAAATTCATAGTTTCTGTAACTTCTACCGTGAGAATGCCTATGCCTTTTAAGACTGAGGCATTAGCTGTAAATTTTAGGGAATAAGGTTGTATAAGAGACCATGATAGCAGATTCCGTCGCCGGAATATCTTCAGGTAACTACCGTCAGTGAGATGGAGAACCTTTGGCCCATAGGTATCTCTTTCTATTACCCTAGCATTGGTCATTAAGGCTTCATACTGATTTTCTGTTAACGTTATCATGACTGATTTCTATTGTAATATACCACTAGTTTATATTTGAAGACGCCAGTGCGTGGCAAACAAACTCATAAATAAGACTCAATGAGTCGAGACAACAAAAGCGTAGGACACCATTATACCCATTTCCTTTGACGTGTTAGTAATCGACAAAACAAACTAATCCCAATGAGCCGACGAGTAATGGGTGATTGGAGTGCGTCAGAACAGTAAGTACGGTCACACCTTTAAAGGCAATGAGTGAATGGTGACATAAGAGATAATCTTATGGATGTAGGCGTGTTCAGATATATGCACGACCAATTGCTGCATTTGCTCGTTATTCACATGATTTTCTCTCCACCATTTTCAGGCCTTAGCGTTGCTTTTTTTAGGTAGTCATCCAAATAGCAATTAATGCTGAACCCACTTTGCCCAATGCCTTAACAGCAAATAATGTATACCAACCTTCCGACGCCAACAATACTGCCTTAATCACGTCACACTTATAGGCGTCATGTGCTTTCTTATGACGTGATTCCAAGCTTGCTTTTTGGTGAGGTTAGGGTGACTTTTGGCATGAAAGAATGATGGAGAAAAACAGTTTCAAAATCAAGCATATTCAATGATAATAGGTTAAATGAAATGATAACTATGTGGATGCAATCATGTTTTTACAGCCAAAAGATAGATCATAAGTTTCATGCCAATATGTAGAGTCCAGTATGTGATATGTCACATTTCCATCTCTTTGCGCCGAGATGGCGTTACAACTTCACATCTAAGGCTTCCTGGCGAAGTACAGATTTAATCTACCCCTCAACATACATTTTTTTAATGTCTCGCATTTTATATTTCCGCGGATTTTAGTCATAAGTGCGCCCTTAAAATTTATGCAGCTAACGCCATTTCACTATAAATCTCATCAGGTGTTTTAAAGTCTAACAGTTTTCTTGGTCTTTGGTTTAGTCGGTTTTGTATATCTAAAATTTCTTTGTCAGTGACATTATCCAAAGATTGGCTTTTGGGCAAATATTGTCTTATCAAACCATTATGATTTTCATTCAAACCTCGTTCCCACGAGGAGTAAGGGTGAGCAAAATAGGTATCTACGTTAAGCTTTTTCTTGATTTTTTCATGAAAGGCGAACTCCTTTCCGTTATCAAATGTGATCGTGAGTAAGTCTGATTGGTAAGGCTTGAGCATCGTTATAATTGCTTTCGTCACCACGTCAGCGTGCTTTGAAGGAACACGTTTTACCAAATTTAATTTACTCACTCTTTCCGTTAATGTAACCAGTACACCCTTGTGTCTTTTGCCAATTACAGTGTCTGCTTCCCAATCGCCTAAACGTATTTTTTGATCCACAATTCCAGGTCGATCATCAATGCTAACACGGTTTCGGATCTGGCCTCGTGCATCGGGCTTTCTTGTTCTTTGCTTATACTTCTTGTGCCGAAGATGTTGATACAAGCAACCACCCCCAGCTTTGTCCTCTCGAATAAACTGGTAAATCGTAGAGGGACATACAGAAGGTTGATTATCTCGTTTAAGGCGTCCTTGTATTTGCTCAGGGCTCCACTGCTTACTTAGTCTGTCAGTAATTTTATCTTTCAGTTCAGCTACCATCTTGGTCGCTTTTGGTTTCTGTTGATGACGTTCCTGCGCAAAATTATGTGCTTGCTTCGGGCGATAACCTCTAGCCCCTGTATTTCTAGCCAACTCTCTTTTAACGGTACTCAAATCACGCCTTAAGTCTTGGGCGATAATTTCATTTGAAACTCCTGCTTTTTTCTCTGACCAAATCTGGTATCTTTCTTCTTGAGTCAGGTGGGTATAACGCTTATTCATAAGTGGTCTCACATTGGTTTTTGGTAGAACCGTGAGTGTACCCTCTGGCTCAACTTTTTCAATATGGCGCACTTATGACTGAAATCCGCGTTCTAATTCTTTAAGTCGCTTCATAAAAAGGTCATCTATCCCTCCGCACTTTGAACGATATTTGCAGATCAACGGAGTACTGACGATGCTCTCACGAAATAGTGGAATAACTATGCAACCGATATACCATTTTCTTGCGACAGTAAAATAATAATTATTTTACTGTCAGAAAACTTTTATTCCTCCATACATAACTCCTGTTGTTAACATATAAAAGCCTCTACTTAAATCCATTATTTATTGGGAGAATTACAGTATAACTCATACTGCTTGTTGTCAGATAAACAAATAATTGAAAAAATCAAGTATCTTATTCTTTGCGCGTTGAAAGGTGTTACGTAATACGCCACCTACACTCATTGAAGATAATATGACAGAGTCCTGATTGCTATCCTCGATCATATGTTCATATATATGGGTGTTCACGGGACTTATTTCATTTATCACCTTATCCATCTTTATTGAACATGGGTATGCAGCTCTAAGTTCAAAAATTTTAACTAATCCATTACTTACCGTCATAATTTGGCGTCCATCAGGACTGAAGACTACCGATCTAACTTTATGTTCGGAAACACAAACGCAAGCTTTTTCTATAGCCGCCCCAGACTCATCATCACCATAGATTTTGACGTAGCCCTCACGATCTTTACAGACTACCACTAGGTGACTTCTATCGCCGCTAAGGTTAAACACGCCGGGCACACCGTTAGCAAACGTTAGATCTACTTCCCATGTTCCGTCCTCCCCTACGCCCAATGTTCTATAAGTATCCAACTCATCACGAGAGATCATCGTTACTGTATCATAGCTTCTTAATATCCCTGGGAATTCTGGTAAGAATCCTGCTCTATCGGCAATAATGGCTTTTGTGCCCCAGCATTTTTCAACCCACCACCCTCTCTCATTCTGACCCCAGATTTTTACAATATCATCATAACTCACTGTCAATACATAATGGCCATCTTTGCTGAAGCAGGCCTTAGAAATCGCATAGTCATCGGCAATTACGGCTTGTTGATATAACTCGAACTTCAAACAGTGACGCATCAGTCCTCTAATTTTGTAAAATGCCAGCTCAGTGAAATATTTACATCCGTAACTGCGATTAAGAAGGTCTTCAATCATCTGCTTATTGCCCGCAAACTGAGTAAGCCAAGCTCGGACTCCATAGTCATCGAGTGCCTCTACATCCTTTTTAAATAGATCCTGTTCCACTGGAGAAGATAGTGCAAAAAAACTTTTAGCTATAATTGGATCACCATCGATAAGATTATTTATTCGGCGACAAGTTAGTGAAAATCGCCAAAGATCCCACACATTCAAATGACTAAAAATGTTACTACAAATATAATCAGGCAAGTAAGAAAATACATCACCTGCATCTGCAACTTCAAGCTCCTCACGCTGCTCAACGCTGCCAAAAGAAAGTATACATCTAGCACTTAAAAGTATTGTAAGTAGCACAACAAACATTATGGTAATTTTCATGAGAACCACTCTAAAATATAGTGTATGTAATCGATAGAATTAGGCATCATGACCAACTACTTGAACCACGGTAATGTAACTTTCTCATTTTATAAGCCATTACGAAACTTACTAGGGAATCTCTGATTGAAGTGGTTTGCAAGTCTATTGTCAGATTTGCGATAAAATTCTTTTACTTTGAGACCTTTGCACGATAACGCTGCATAAGCCCCACTATTAATTAAATCGTA
>JASXSV010000058.1 GCA_030674915.1 Candidatus Endonucleibacter bathymodioli | reverse complement strand
CGCGTTTTAAAATCACGAATGCAAGCAATTACTAGCTCCATGGACGAGAAAAAAGCACTTGTCGTTGAAGGTGGTGGTATGCGTGGCGTCTTTACCGCCGGCGTGCTAGATGCGTTTCATGATAAGAGATTTCACCAGTTTGGTGGCTATTATGGTGTTTCTTCCGGTGCACTTAACTTAACATCATTTCTTTCAGGGCAGAGGGGTCGAAATTTACGAATTTATATCGAGTTATGTAAAGATCCGCAGCTTATAAGTGTTACCAGATTTTTGAAGGGTGGAAATTTGTTTGATCTTGATTTTTTCTTTGATAGGGTCAATCGACACTATTCTCTTGATGCTAGACGATTCAAACAAACGTTGGCCTCAAGTACGTTTTGCGTAGTGGCTACTAATACTGAAACGGGATCACCTGCATACTTTGATATTGCAGAGTCTACCCAACTGGAAAGGTTGGTGCTTATTCTCAAGGCCACTAGTGCTGTGCCTATTATTTATAAAACCCCTGTAGAGGTTGATCATCAGTGCGTAATGGATGGAAGTCTCTCTGATCCTATTCCTGTAGTGAAAGCATTGAATGACGGATTTCGTGATATTATATTAATTCGAACACGCCCTTTTGATTATAAAAAAAAACCATCGGTGAGTAGGCACTTTTTAGCATGGCAATATCGGAATAAGCCGGCTATATCAACCCTTCTTCGAGAGAATGTTGCGGTTTACAATAATTGTCTTACTGATATGGAGAACCCTGATCAAATTAAAAATGTACGGATAACTCAAATAGCCCCTTCTATACCTCTGAGATCAGGGAGAAATACTAGGGAAAGAGCCAAGCTGTTAGTAGATTATCATTTGGGCTATGCCCAGGGTTATGCTGTTGCAGAAAAGTTAAGCAAAGAAATTATTTTAAGTGCTACTTAATGTGGATTGGGAGGGGAATTATCTCAATCTCTTAGGGATAGCCAAACTATACTCGCTACCATTAAAGGTGTGAGTAGTCAGCAGTTTCACATCTTCGAAGTAATGGGCATATTGATATATTAATGTTTTATTTCGTAAGGGGTGGATTATGTCAAAACAGGTGCTTATTCCAGTAGCAGATGGCTGTGAAGAAATAGAAGCTATCACCATTATTGATTTACTTAGACGTGCCGGGGCAGAAGTCACAGTAGCTAGCTGCAGTCTCGAGAATGAGCTTGAAATTCACGCAGCCAACGGCGTTATTTTTAAGGCTGATTGTCCTATAGAGATCTGCATACAGAATATTTATCATATGATCGTTTTACCCGGGGGTATGCCCGGAGCCGAAAACCTTAGGAATTGTAATTATCTTAAGAAAATGTTGCAGGATCAAAAGAAAAGAGGAGGCTGGTATGCTGCTATGTGTGCGGCACCAGCTATTGTTCTTGCTAGTCACGATTTATTGAATAGCGTTAAAGCAACCTGTTATCCTTCTTTTATCGATAAGTTGAAAGGTGCTATACCTCAAGCTGATCAGTCGGTTGTGGTCGATCAAAATAAATGTGTTGTGACGGCCAAGGGGCCTGGTAGTTCTTTTAGCTTTGCACTTAAATTGATTGAGGTACTTTATGGCAAAGATGCATACCGTATTATAGCCCAAGAAACTGTTGCAGACTGGGTTTTGTAAAAATAATGCTTTGTTTTTTGTGAATATTTAGGTGTACTGGGGCTGGATTAATACAATAATGGTTAATGCTACTCTGTAATTATATGCCAACTTCCATGTAGGGTCTGAAGTTATTGACCCGCTCATGCACCCCTAATAATCAATTACTCGTATGGTGAAAGGCTGCTCTCTCGTTTGCCACCTACTCACAGCTTCAAATGGAATGATGAGGCAGGAGATTGATTATGTCCACAACAACCCAGTCATGCCCAGTCATGCCCAGTCATGCTAGGCTATGTTGATAAAGAAGAGTGCTGCCGTATTCTAGTGCTAGGAATAATTGCGGTGATAGAGAGTGGTTGGAGCTTTGTAGCCACTGATTATGCAGGTATCAGTTCCCACGCAGGGGCGTGAGAACGAGAAAAACTCCAGATCGTGGCAGCTATATTTGTACTTTTGGTTACTCGATAACTGCTAATTTGAGCCGCTGTTAACTGCGTAGGTATACCCACTCCCCACTTTTTTTGTGAGCGGGGGGCAACGCTTGTTATGTATATTCCCCACCATCACCCTAAGCATCTGGCTATAGTAGATGACATACCCTAGGCTTAATCCTGTGATTACATATGCTGATGCCCAAACTCCTTATTAGGACAAGGAAATGCTTTATCATAATCTGCATATTCGTGTTCGTTAAGTAAATCCCTTGGTGCTTTTCCTTCGTTATTTTTTGATTCAGGATCTGTTCCATTAGTCGCTAAAAAACGAATCATCCCTATCTTATCTTTTGTAAATTTGGATTCATTATTGTTATCTAGTAGCAGACGCTCCAATGAGAGAACTATCTTGAACTTTTCGTTATTGGTCAAGTTAGGATTAACTGTTTCTTCTAATTTTTCAGCAAGGTGGTATACTATAAATTTGGAAATTATGCTTGCTATAGTCATTTCATCTACAGTAATTTCCTCGTCCGATGTGATTATTTGGCTCACATTTTCTTTTATTTCATCAAAACTAGCACTATTAACCTTTCTAGTTACGAAAGTTACAGTATCTATTGCTACCTGAGACAACTCCTCATCAAATGGTTTGAAAGTAAATTGTGCAACACGATGAAGAGGCGTATCTCCAGAAGCATCGATTATATTCATATTTATCGGTACATCTCGCTCTGTCAAAAGTATCTTACTAATAATAGTTGGAGTGAAAAGTTCCACTAACAGATGCAAACATGGACGCCCATCAATAATATACTTGTTAATATCTGTTTTGGCATTCAGAAGGTGGTCTATGTCAAGCTCTAGTGATTCTGGGTGATAAAAATACTTTAGTACTGCAATCATATCATTAATACCCGTTAGTTCTTCCAGGAAATCAGGAATGATTTGTATTACAGTATCAGAGGCCTGTAATAGTAAATTTATTTTACTCACTGCCTTTGAACAGCTTTCATCACCAGTTACTCCTGCTTCTATTGTAAAACTGAGGATAATAGATAATAAAAGTGATAAGTTTATCTTCTTCATTTTTTAACCTTTAACCTTTAATATTTAATATTTAATATTTAATAAAATATATGCGCAATATATCACCGGTATTACATATTGCAATACGTGCGTTAAAATATTTAGACCTCAGGAAGGTGCGATTAAGTCCCGATTTTTTAAGCGCACCGACACATTGCGGTCGATTTGCAGGTTAGCAGGCTAGCAGGCTAGCAGGTTAGCAGGTTAGCAGTCCA
>JASXSV010000015.1 GCA_030674915.1 Candidatus Endonucleibacter bathymodioli | reverse complement strand
GATGAACAAAAAAATAATCTGATTAAAACAATTCCTGATATATGGAAGTAATAAGTACAGCCTAGATTGCCAGCATAAGTGGCACACGCTTGCCCTATAAAACTCAATCTGATTCAGGTAGCTTAAATCTATTCGTGGGCGAATGCTCTTTTGTGAAACTGGTCTCCGTCTTGCGCCATTACAGGCTGTGGCTATGAGTTCCCTCTGCGTCATAAGCCCCAAAGACAGCGCTTGAGCTCTAGGGAGATTATTCTACTGGAGCGGTTCAGATAACCGCTTATCCTACGTTCCAAAAATACGAGTATGCTGAAGGAATGAATCTTGTAACGTTCAGCCAAAGTTAGCTATTTGTATTTGTAAGAGTTTCCCATATGGTCACCTGGTTCGTTGTGTGAGAATTACAGCCCATGAGCAGCTGACTCTCAAATCAATTCCAAGTGTGTCGGTTATTGTGGAAATCTAGGACTTAGAATTTTTTGGCCTCTTTGCGGGCGCAGGAAGCTGAGAGGATGCAATTGCATTCAACTTTGGCGCACGTGCAAGAACCTACAGCGTTAATGCTCTTTCAAAAACAACACCAACTCCCTGCTAACCTAGCCCGCCTTCCCAGCGACCAGAATATGTGCTTCAGCCGTGACACTCATTCAAAAACCTCAAGATCTGCCAACAAAATCCCTTGCTCATCTTTCGATGATAGACTAGGAGACCCTACTTGCTCTAAAGGCCAAGCTATATTGACCTCCGGATCGTCCCACGCTAGAGAGCGCTCGAACTCAGGCGCGTAATAATCTGTGCACTTATAAATAAATTCTGCTTGATCACTTATCACTAAAAAACCGTGCGCAAAACCCGGCGGAACCCACATTATCCTCCTATTATCCTCTGACAATATTGCACCAACATACATCCCAAAATATGACGACCTTTTTCTTACATCTACGACCACATCATAGACACTCCCATTTGCAACCCGGACAAGCTTCCCCTGCGGGCACTTTAACTGGTAATGTAAGCCACGCAACACCCCCTTTACCGACGAACTATGATTATCCTGCACAAAACGCACACCAAGACCTAGCCCTTCAAAAAAACTCTCTCGGAATGTCTCCATAAAAAAACCACGCTCATCGCCAAAGACTGCAGGCTCGAAAATCAAAACATCAGGAATATCTGTTTTTATTATTTTCATCGATATATCTTCTCGGTCAGTACATTGATTAAATATTCACCGTAGCCACTTTTCCTCAGCGGCTCTGCTAGCGCCCTTAACTGCTGCTCGTCTATATAACCCATGCGATATGCAATTTCTTCCAAACAAGCAATTTTCAAGCCCTGTCTTTTTTCAATAGTTTGAACAAACTGACTAGCTGCTAACAAATTATCATGCGTGCCCGTATCTAACCAGGCTGAACCCCTTCCGAGCAGTTCAACATCCAATTCATCCATTTCAAGATATGCTCGATTGACGTCAGTAATTTCTAACTCTCCACGAGCCGAAGGTTTTATATTTTTTGCAATCTCCACCACACGATTATCATAAAAATATAAGCCCGTTACTGCATAGTTTGATTTTGGAATATTAGGCTTTTCTTCTATTGATAACACATGCCCCTTGTCATCAAACTCTACTACGCCATAGGCTCCGGCATCACTCACGTAATAGCCAAATATAGTTGCACCCTTTTCTTTATTAGCGGCTTTTTTAAGCAACTCCTGCAAATTATGCGAATAGAAAATATTGTCTCCTAATACCAGCGCAACATTATCATCACCTATAAAGTCTTCTCCCAGAACAAAAGCCTGTGCCAACCCATCGGGGGAAGGCTGCTCTTTATATTCAATGCTGGTCCCTAATTCAGAGCCGTTTCCAAAAAGAGCCTCAAAAGTCGGAAGATCCCTTGGGGTAGATATAATCAAAAACTTTTTAATACCGGCCAACATCAATACACTTAGCGGATAGTAGATCATCGGCTTATCATAGATAGGGATAACTTGCTTGCTAACAGTCTTTGTTATCGGGTACAGCCTGGTGCCCACCCCTCCAGCCAGAATAATTCCCTTCATCACACATCCCCTCCTATTCTTTCCAGTTGGTAGCTGCCATCAAGCACAGCCTGCCACCAGTCCTGATTATTTAGATACCACTCTACGGTCTTGCGTATTCCTGTCTCGAAACTTTCTTCTGGCGCCCATCCCAGCTCACGCTGAATTTTTGAGGCATCAACAGCATAACGCAAGTCATGTCCTGGCCGATCCTGAACAAACTCTATTAGCCCTTCAAAGCCCTCTGGGCTTCCACCTGCACGGGAATAACAGCAGTCCGCTGCCAGTTCCTCTAAAATCCCACAAATCTCCCTAACAACATCAATATTTTTCTTTTCATTATGGCCGCCAACATTGTAATTCTCACCATTTTCACCAGCCGCAAAAACTCTGTGAAGCGCACGCGCATGGTCATCTACATAGAGCCAATCCCTGGTTTGAGCGCCATCACCATAAACAGTCAATGCCTTACCCTGTAGTGCATTAAGCACAATATGTGGAATCAATTTCTCTGGAAAATGGTATGGACCATAGTTATTAGAACAATTGGTTATTACTACCGGAAGACCATAGGTGCGCTGCCAAGCTCGAACCAGATGATCGGAACCTGCTTTTGACGCAGAATAAGGAGAGCTGGGGTTATAGGGCGTTTGCTCTGTAAACAATCCACCAGGGCCATCCAGGTCACCGTACACCTCGTCTGTCGAGACATGATGAAAGCGAAACTCCGCTTTTTTATCCCCCTCAAGGACGGACCAATACTTTCTTGCAGCTTCCAGCAAGGTATAGGTACCCACAATATTGGTCTGGATAAACTCCCCTGGACCCTCAATAGAGCGATCCACATGCGATTCGGCCGCCAAATGCATAACGCCACCAGGCTTATGCCTTGCAAACACCTCAGCAAGTGCTGCCGCATCACAGATATCCACCTGACAGAATGTGTATTTATCGGAGGGCAGTACCTCATCTATAGAAGAGAGGTTCCCAGCATAGGTTAATTTATCGACATTGACCACTTCATCCGCGGTGTTCTGTAATAGATGCCGGATCAGCGCACTACCGATAAAACCCGCTCCACCCGTGATTAGAATCTTCACGTTAACTACCTTGCTCAATTGAAATTGGCCATTTGTATGAAATACGCCAACAAAAGGGGGTATTGTACTATTTCTTTGCCACCAAAGCAGGCTCAAACTGATCAGAAATTACCTTAATTGCCGATCCGCTCACTTAGCCATCTTGAACCTGCATCCCATGCAACTTGGCGTAGTAGCCATCACGCACCAGTAACTCACTATGGCTACCTTGCTCAACGATCCGACCCGCATCCATCACCAGAATACGGTCAGATTTTTCCACCGTCGACAGACTCTGCGATAACTATAGTGGTACGTCCCGCCATCACCGCATCCAGCGATTGCTGAATATTACGCTCTGACTCTGTATCCAAAGCCGAAGTTTCCTCATCATGAATCAGAATCTGGGCATCCTTTAGTAACGCACGAGCAATCGCGATGCGCTGGCGCTGGCCACCCGACAGACGAGTGCGTTTTCCCCAACAATAGTATCCAGCCCCTCTGAAAGGTCATCAAAAAACTCCTGCGCATTGGCTTCTCTGGCAGCCCTTGCGATATCATCTTGACTCCCCCCTATTCCTACTACGAGTAGCTCATACCCCTGTGCCGGAATAGTTGTAGCTACTTTACAGATCTGGGGGGGAGGCAAATTGAGCGCTCTTTCTGATTGAAAGAATATAGTAAGCCTGATCAAACAGGAGGTTAACGAAGGTGGTCGTAAGGCCAAGGCCACGATTATCCTTAGTCTATCAATAAGTTTAAGAGCAGGAAAAACAGATAACCTCCTGAATTCTGAGGTAAGAGGCTGCTAACAAGGCCCTGGGATTTGACTCACGAGGTTTGGCTTAATACAGACATATCTGTATCGGATCAACTTAAGAAAACAGCTTGAGCCGATCCGACAACTATATTGATAAGCAGCGCTCCTTTAAAGGGAATGGGGGGACACTAAAAAACTAAGCGCTATCCTCAACGTATTTTTCGTAACTCTTTGCGTCCATTAAATCAGTTAATTCACTGGGGGCAGATAATTTCATTTTAAAAAACCACCCTTTATGGTACGGGTCGCTATTGATTGTTTCTGGGGCGTTTACAAGCTCTTCATTTACTTTAATGATCTCTCCGCTAAGCGGGGAATAAACATCAGAGGCAGCTTTTACTGACTCTACAACACCTGCGTGATCACCCGCCGCAAAGGTTGTTTTTGTATTTGGTAACTCTACAAAAACTACATCTCCGAGCGCCTCTTGCGCGTGCTCAGTAAGGCCTATTGTAACGCTATCGTCATCTTCCACTCTGACCCATTCGTGTGAATGAAAGTAGAGTAACTCTAAAGGGATGTTGCTCATGGGGCAGTCCTCTGATTTAAACTTGTATAGTAAAAGTTAAAGGCGTAGGTCAGTTCATAGAGACTTCACAGCGCACTGTTTTCCCTCAGTAGCTCCGTATGCATGCCTGTAGAGCTGGCTACAAACGAGCCCACATGATACATAATAGGTGATTGGGGTACACGATGGCGGTTAGTACCCTCCTTACATCTTCACTGGGCATATAATTATTCACTACTTGGTCGAAGTAGCTTTCAGCCACTCAAAACGTCTCCCATGGAGCCTAACTAGTCACACGGACTCTTGGATAGTGATAAAATAGAATATATCAGAGTCAGAAATTAAACGAGAAAAACAGGCATTGAATGGTATGGATGCCCATTTAATGCAGATTAAGCCATAATTGCTCGAAAAACTTTCATTGGGCGAACGCTTGAAGAAAGCTTTGAATGAGAGTAAGCGCATCACGAGTCATAATGCCAAAAAACGACACATCTCTTCTTATAGAAGCACTCGTGCAGGGTCAGGAGACAGACTCCATTAAAGAATTTTTACATCAACTGGATAACTCCAATAATGAGTATCATCGACGGTTTCACCAATTTGAACGCTGGCGAGACTAGCTACCAGCAATGATAAAACAGCATTAAGAGAGTGTCTGAATAACTACCCCTGTACTGATTATCAACATATTCGGCAGCTGGTAAGAAATACCTGCAAAAATAAGCGCAGGGCAAAACATACAAAGCTCCCGTAAGGTTTTAAATCATGGCCATATTTGACCTGCTCACATTTCATCAGCTTCTCGTAAGTATTGATAGGTGTGTCATATTGTTTCCCTTGAAAACGTGAGGTTGTGGACTGCTCTCACTAACCTTGAGCACCTACTATTCGTAACCGTTATAGGCTAATCAATATTGATACTTTTTCTAGCATAATCATTTAAATGTAAAGCTAAATCCAATGTACTCTTTTAAAAGGTTGCTGAGGAGTAATATCGTTAAATCGGTTACTCATCGATGATGTTAGTATAAATAAATTTTGACTGTGCCACGAATATATCTTTTACAAAGAGGGCATTTTTTCATAGCTGGAGCACAATCTGGACAACAGCATTTATGCCCACAAGGCAAAAAAGCTAGAGATGATTCATTTTCTCTACATATTTTACATATATGCATCTCTTTAAGCTGATCATTTTCTTCTGTTAGCGCATCATATTCTTGAGCCATATGCAGCATTTCTTTTGAGACCTCCTTAGGTCTTGCTCCGTTACAGGTAGCAGAGCTGATCTGCATACCGCCTTCTTTTATTTTACTGATAATGTTGGTTATTTGTTTTGTAGTAATCGTTACCTCTTTTGTTAAGGGCGGTATTTCATTGTTAAAATGCTCGATTGCGGTATTGATGAGAGCAACATTGAATCCATCATATTGTAGGTCGTTAATCACCTCGCGTTCTGCTTGTATAATTGAAATCATCGCATTCATGTATGTTCCTGGAATGGTTTGCAATACTGCAATGTGTTTATCAAGGTCCTGCCGGTTGTATAGATTATTTTTTAAACGTATGGCAGCCGCTTTGAGAATTGGGTTCGAGGCTTCAAGAAATTTATAGGAAATAATAAATTCCACACCTTCATCTATCAATTTGCATAATTGCTCGTTGTTCTTTGCTTGCTCTGGAGCGTCGGTAGCGCATAAAGATTGCTCAATTGCACGTTGTCGCATATTAGAGGCATGCTCGTGATTATTCGATTGTAAAAACCAGCATTGTGGGGACATGTCGGCATGCCTTTTCCTGGGAATATCATCCGCCTTCCAGTCATTCAACATAAGGCCACAAAAAAAACAACAAACACTGTCGTTCTCTTTTGTGTAAAAAAAACCTTCCTTTACCAGCTCTGCTGGATCTTGATCTTCATACGCAAGCCAGTTTTGATAGGTAACACTCCTTGTTACTGATACGGCATACATAGGGTGTTTTGGTGTGTCGATATTTATGCCAATATCATTGAAATTTATATTCTCGGAGTCGTTATGTGCTGTAGTAGAATTATTGCTGGCAGCGCTTCCTATATTGTGATGCCCTGAGGAGTGAGCCGTATTGGCAGAAGGACGAGAGCTTTCTGTTATGTTAGGTTCTTGCAGCGGAAGTAAGGCTGCATTAATCGGAGTGATGTGAGGAGTTGCCGCCTCCGGTGGATTTGCAGAAGTATTTGAAGACTGCTGGTCTCCTGTTTCCGGGACAGTATTTTGTTGTTCTTGCCGTTTAGTTCGGCCTTCAAAGTAGGCTTTTATATACGCACAGGATGGATACCATTGTGCGTGCACTACAAAGGGGTCGTCAGTACTTCTCCAGTTACGTAACCCTTTACCACAATAGAAACAACGAACATAGTCTTCATAACCTACGAAAAAAAAACCAGCTTCTGCTATATCATTTGTCGATATATTTACATGACTAGGAAAGCTTCTTAAACTTATTTTTCTTGTTGCTATGTCGGCATAGTCAGGGCGTTCCGGATTACCTTCACTAAAACCCCCTTGGCTTGCACTGTTGTTTTGGGAGTGCTCAGCGCCTGTAGTAAGATTATCACTATTTCTGATCAAGATAGTTTCTGTGGCGCTATCGTCAGTGTCATCGGTAATACTGGCCTCAGAATGGCTTTCTGTTATGCGAAGTTGCTGCATTGGTAAGGTAATATTACTACTAGAAGTATAGCTAAACTCTGTTCTATGAGGCCGCCTCCTATTATCTGTATGGATGGGAATATTTCCGCTATCTTCACCTGTCATATAAGCACAATTAGGTGAAATTTGGTTATGAATATCATAGGGATCATCACCTCTTTTCCAGTCTTTATAAGTATGCCCACAACAAAAGCATTTGCATTCACTAGTGCTGCCCGTATAGTAAAAACCTGCTCGAGATAGAGTTATGAAAGATACTCCATGTAGTCTCTCCTCCAGATTATAAGGAAAGGACGAAAAGGAGCCAAGCCGATTGAATTCACGTTTCATATAATCATGGAGTAAAGGCTGCTCGCTTGATGGTTTTGCTGGAGCTTCGCAAGACATAGTTGTATTAGGGAAGACACAAAAATGTTGTCCAGATGGTGGAATAATAGGCCGTCGATAGAGACTTTTGGATAAAAAATCCTGACCAAAGTTCACTTTTAACCAAGGGAGAGCGGTGTTTAGCTGCGTTCTCAATGTTTGCTCTTTTGTCAGCTCTTGCTGGTACATAGTTATTTTTTTATTTTCTTCTGGTTGCATAATCCTACTTAATGTACACGCCAATTCTCTCTCAATACTCCCTTGTTTTTTATTTTTTGCGGGGAAACGCAATACTGTCTGACCACACGCATTGGGAAGTTGTGTATCATGATTGTGCCAACCTGAAAGAGCTGGAATACAGCAACCTCCAGTGGGAGTAATGATGGTCGCTGTTCCTTTACCTGTAAGGAGTAAGCGCCATTGCCAGACTTGTTTTGTGTTGCCTGATGGCGTGATAATGATACCCCCTGCTTCCGGGGACAAACTTATCTGTTTGCGAGTAACTTGTTTTGTATCTGCATCCTGCTGAAGAATAGGAGCTGCAAAGGATGAGTCATCGTCATCGTCATAAATTACTGAGAAAGTGAACTCTGCGTTTGATTCTACCGGTACATCCCATTCCAGCTGACCATCTCCAGATTCAAGATAATGTCCGGAGAGAGAATCATTTTTACTCTTGCTTACGACGTCAGAAACACAGTGACTCAGGGGATGGAGCTCGGTAATTTGATTTTCACTGAAGTGAGGACCGCCAGGAGGACCATTTAAAATATATCGATATGTCCTTAGGTTTTCTTTATTTCCAAAAAATATGATTTCTGACAATGACTCAGGAGAGTTAATTCTGGACATGGCCAACAAGAAAAACGTTCTTAGTGAGCTATCATCTGTCTTGTTAATTGCCATAGCATTGCAAGATAAACCTAGCTTAAAAAGCAATAATAACAAAAGAATCCTTATAGACTTGGTATTGATGTTAATGCTCATGGCTTTACTATTATCTCTAGTATATCGTTAAAAAATAAGGAATTTAATTGTTTTCACTGCTGTTATATGCCAGTTGAGACCGCACACCACTTAAGGGTAATTGGTATATATAAGCACTGAGCCAACTGCGCACCCGGTAATACCATGCTCCAATCAATAGAGGCTAAACAAAGTCAGCAGAGGGTAGCTGTGCTATAGGAGGAGATTGAGGATAACAACTTCTCAAATTCCGACCATTCTAACAGCGCATCCTATTTCCGAAGAGTTTTGGTCGTGTTGTAACGTATTTTTGCATATCAAAATATTGCCAATATATAATCTACTTTATTTGTTATGCTGATGTCTCATTATATGAAATAAAAACATAATGCTTAATATCAATTTGCAATTAAAACCAAACATATTGTTTTAAAAAAAGCATAAGAGCTCTTTGTACGCACCAAAAATTTTATTATATAAAACCATAACTGCAATCAAAACCATGCTGAGGATATAACTCTCGTGAGTACAAGATGCAGGTTTTAAATTATCAAAAAAGTTGTTAGTAATGACGGTTAAAAGAAATCAATTTTAGATAATGCAATAGTTAGGAAGTGATTCCTAGATTTCCACAATAACTAACACACCTACCCGCTAAAAACTCAATTGGAATAAAGTAGCTTACGGCTTTCGTAGCCGTATGCTGAGTGAAAAATTGGGGAGCGTTACTTTTATTTTTTGACACATCGCCAAGATTAATGCCTTTCGGGAATAATCGCCTAAGTAGGCCATTAGTATTGTGGCGATTCAGGCTTATTAGGTGGTAACGAGTAGAAGAAATTCGTAAACTCGGTAATGGGACTTAAAAGCCATTTAAATGTTCCTTTAATCTTTTTAATGTTTCTGTACTTTACAAGCATCGCAGCATATGACGCACACGTTATGACTCCAGCTACTAGCACGCAGGGTATAATAAAATCTGCACTGGTATACTCGACATCAGCACAGTAGTCCGAGTAGTCAGGGCAGTCAGGGCAGTCATTTCCGCAATTACAGCTATTTTCGCTTAAAAGAATCGCTCCATTTTCACAATGAAAGCAGCTCGGATTTGTGGCTGCAACGCTTTCATCACTGCCGTCACCGCAGTCGTTTTGGCCATTACAGCGAAGACCAGCTAAAATAAGGGCGCTGTTATTATGGCAACTAAAGCAGGTGGGACTCGCACCGCTGACACTAAGATCACTCTTGTCTTGGCAGTTATGGTTGGGGAGTAGGGATTTAACACAGCGGAAATTTAAAGGTACTGTCTGATTGTTATTGCAAACAAATAGGTGCGTTGCGGGATCACCCTTCTTAGGACAAGTATTCGTAGTAGTGTTAATCCCTAACGCTCCATTTTCACAGCAGTCTGAAGCCTTTTCGTCACTACCATCAAAACAGTCATCGAAGCCAGTGCATTGTAAGTGTGAAGGGATTATGTGATCATTATTACAAATAAAGATTTCTTCGGTTGGATGACCCTTTTTAGGACAAAGCCTAGTCGTGGTATTAAATACCCCATTTTCACAACAAATTGAAACAGATTCGTCACTGCCGTCACTGCATTCGTTTTGTC
Source organism: Candidatus Endonucleibacter bathymodioli (assembly GCA_030674915.1). Lineage (GTDB taxonomy): Bacteria > Pseudomonadota > Gammaproteobacteria > Pseudomonadales > Endozoicomonadaceae > Endonucleibacter > Endonucleibacter bathymodioli. Next base: position 81,853 of record JASXSV010000015.1, on the reverse strand, counting down.
CATTACAGCGAAGACCAGCTAAGATAAGGGCGTTGTTATTATGGCAACGAAAGCAGGTAGGGTTCGCACCGCTGGTGCTGAGATCACTCTTGTCTTGGCAGTTATTGGTGGAGTCGAAGGATTCAACACAGCGAAAACATAAACTGACAATTTGTTTATTATCACAAACAAAGAAGTGCATGCTTGGATCGCCTTTATTAGGACAAGTCTTAGTAGTAGTATTAATCCCTAATGTCCCACCTTCACAACAGTCTGAAGCCTTTTCGTCACTACCATCTGTGCAGGCACTGACGCCAGAACATTGCCAGTGACTAGGGATCGTTTGATTATTATTATCACAAACATAGATCTTATCTGATGGTTTACCCTTTTTGGGACAAAGTCTAGTTGTAGCGTTAACTCCAGACAACCCGCCTTCACAGCAGTTTGAAGGCACTTCATCGCTGAGATCATGGCAACCAATGGGGTGGTTAGTTCCATCACAGCTCCAGCTTTCAGGAATCGTTTGCTGATTATCATTACAAACAAATAGCGCCGTATTTGGATTATCATGTTTGGCACAAAACCTAGTTGTAGCGTTAAATTTTCCATTTTTACAGCAGATTGATACGGATTCATCGCTTCTGTCTTTGCAGTGCCAGAAGCCATCACAGGTTTTTGACTGAAAGATTGTCTGCCCGTTAGTACAATTAAACTGGCTATTATCGGCGCCAGCAGGCGACAGCATACAGCTGCTTAAAGATGCAGAGAGCATTGCTTTGGACGCAAGACCGGACGCATTTGTTACTATGCTTTGGGCATAATTAACACCACGTTGGATACAGCGGCTGAACCATGAGGCGCGTCTTTCCTTTTTATCACTATTATTAGCGTTGCTCTCTTTGGTGCTGGCATCCTTACTTATATAGAGATATTTATCATGAACGTCTAGTCTATTGGATTTGTAACGTAGGAAAGCGTTAATATTCTCATCGGTATACTTATGTCCCTCTACTTCTGCCAGCATTTTGCCGATGGTGATGCCGAGCCTATCATTATAGTCATCACAAAGCTTGAGCATAGCTGCCATCAACGGGCGGGTAACCACCTGAACCGGCTCATTATATATCATGTAACGCATAAAATCAGTAGCTGAGGGAGATTTGTAATAACGCAGGGAAAGATTTTGGTACAAGCAGTACAAAGAGTTAAATTCTGAACCTTGGCTTTGGCTAAAAAAAACTCTGCTTGCTTCCGTATAGCTCGTCTCATCCTCATCAGTTTCTAGCTGTATCATTCTTTTGAGAAAGCTGTGAACCTTTATAACCGGTTGTCCTGCTAAAAGAGCAAAACAATTAGCCAAATAGTTAGGGCTATTTAAAAAAATCGTTACTGGTGGAGGTGGTGTAATATTGTGGCGATTATCGTTGGTAGCGTAAGTTAGCGAGGTGACTAGCAGCGGCAGTGCCATTAATAAGAAAAGAAAAGGATTTATGTACCCAGCAGATTTGGTGTTAGCATGTAGCGGTAAGTGAGGCAGACCTCGTGAGTTTAGGAGTCTTAAATGACTAGGGTGAGCGAGAGCTGTCAACGTAATCGCAACCTCAAAGGCGTTGGATATATGTTTTAAGCGTTTGGAGTTATAACAAGACGACAATATGGTTGATCTTTGCAACCTTGCAAGTAGACGACTAAGGATGAATATTGAGGTCAGTAAAGTGAAAATATTAAAAGTAGAAGTCTTGCTTTTCGATACCTGAACCAATAACAATTGAGAGGTGTATCTCAGTGAAATCATAAATATTTCCTGCCTTGAAAGGTTGCATTATGTAAGATTCTTTTATGGAATAAATTATAGATAGCTATACCTCCAGTCCGTTACGTTGTAGGATGTTTGTTATTTGTAGATGTCTTATCGGTGCTTTTTTTTGACGTAGTATAGTAATTCAGTGATTCTTATATCTTACGTTTGATAATATATCCACACATTTTTAATAAAAAAGTCACAAACCTAGGAAAAGTGTGATTAAGTCCCAGCCACGAGATAATCCCTGTCATTGCTCTTCTATGGGATGAACCATGGAGCACCAACTCAGCTTCGGCGACAGCGAATACCAAACAAACGCCGCCAAACACGCAAAGAGACATTTCTTGAACGGAGTTAGTTCAGATTCACCAAAGCTCGCTACCGAGACTTAGCTAAGAATGACAGCAAATTGACCATGCTATTTGCTCTGGCTAACATAGTCTGAGTGGGGCAAATGGTCAAGGCATAGTATCAGTGTGCCTGTATGCTGGGAAATAGGCATGCACTTAAAAAGGAATAACATTGGACTGCCAACCTGCGAATCGACCGCAATGTGTCGATTCACTTAAAAAACGGGACTTAATCGCATACCCCCACCAGGCTATCGATAACCAAATTAATTATTCAAGCTCCTGCCAGCCGGACTGTTTTCAGCATAATCAAATTGCCCCTGTAATTTAAAAGTGCATTGCAAAGACATAAATACTTTTTAAACATATCTTAGTGAAAATAATATGCTTTTTTTACAAGCTATTAAACTCACTACCTGTTGAATAGCTAGTTTGTTTTGCATGACGTTTAGTCAAAATATAGGTTAATGGCAAAGTAGCGTCTATTCTTAAAGGAAAGCACCTTCTATAATATTTTGATTATCAAAACTTGACATTACCGTCTTTGCTTTGATTAGGAAACTATCATGTCTAACGAGTTACTTGAGCTAACAAACCTCGGCAAAACCTCCGTTCAATGGCTTAACGCTGTAGGAATACGAACTTTTGAACAGCTTCGTAATACTGGCCCTGCTGCAATTTATTATAAGGTTCGTGAAAGAGGATTTAAAGCGTCAAAAGTTTTTCTTTATGCTCTTGAAGGCGCTTTGAATAACACACATTGGAATAACTTTACCCGAGATGAAAAGGCTAGTCTTTTAGAAAAAGTTAGTGTTATAGAAAAGCATAACGAAATTTGATCTTGCTCATAATTTCCGTAATGAGACCACTGCATTTTAAGATCAATGATTTGAATTCAGCTGATTATATCTTTTGGGACACATAAATATAGCAAATATCCAACCCCATTCAGCTTGCCGAAACCTACTCACAGATAACTAATATATATAAATACCTCAGCATAACCAACGACTTTAGCTACGATCATTGAGCCTTCTCATTTTGTAAGCCATTACGAAGATTACCAGGATATTTAACACCAAATTGTCGGTTTCATGCACTATTCCTAGTGTTTAGAACTGACTTTTAACGCTCAGAGCTCTCAGCAAAGTCCGCAGAGGATAGCTGGAGCTAACTGAGAAGCGTAGATTGAGAACAGCAACGCCTCAAACTCTGACCATTTCAACAGCGCTTCCGTATTATCCAAACTACTAAGAACTGGATGATTTAACCCTCTTTTGAAGGCGCGTGATTATTGACTGCTCTAACTCACCCCAATCACCTATTGCTCGTAGGCTCATAGGGGGCATCTCGCTTGTTGCCTACCCAGACCTTCATTGGTAACGAGCATAGGTCAGTGACTGATACGAAAAGCTTGGGCTTTGTTGCAAAGTATTTCCCATGCCGATACTTTACCAGAATATGATCGACTTTATTGAGTTATGCTGAGGTATCATATAGGTGAGCTTAAAGAATCAAGTTATAAAACTGGCAGAGAAGCATGGAAAGTTGGTTACAGTAACAGAAAAAGCTGATTGAGTGCCAGTGCGAACATTTCCCACCCCATAATCAGTTAACTTTATCGCTCCAGATATACAGCCAGACTGAAATCCATAGATACACGAGAAGCCCAGGGAATAGTTATTTAATGACTTTCTGTGCTCTGTTAACACATAATCGGCCCAGTAACCTACGAATAAGTCCCTTATTTATCTGTACGTATTGATTTTATACTCATTCCCATCAAAGGTATGATCAGGTCACACTCGCGAGAAGACCGTCATAAGTTTGCAAATACCCGCAAGTATACGGCCACTATGGGGGTGAGAGCATTTAACGATCTCTCATCTCAAAGGGCAAATGGGTTAAAACATAATACCTTTATAAATATTAACCTCCGGATACATATGGCTCTCTCAAACAATAGTCGAAGCCTTACTCTTATTAAATGGGCTACACTTTTTTTATTACCTGTAAGCATCGTTCTGTGGGCAATCCCTTATGAAAAAGCGCTATTCTTTTGGCTAAATAGTAGACTAATCGAATGGACTGGGTGTTCCTTTTGGGCACTGCTTACTAATCTAGGAGACGGTTTTTTTGTATTTCCCTTGGCTATGCTTCTGGTCAAGAAGAATCCAAATAAACAGCAAACCCTGGTCATAACTATTATTCTGGCAGCTCTTGCTCTCAATACTGGCAAGTATATTGCAGATACCCCTAGGCCTTTAGGGGTTTTTGGTGATACATTAGTCATCGTTGTAGGGCCTGAAGTAAAAAGTCACAGTATGCCTTCTGGTCATTCAGGAACTATCTTTATCTTAGCTGGGTTAGCAATTCTGTTTGCGCGCAAACAAGTAGCCCTGCTCGTTGTGGGGCTGTCTATCCTTGTTGCTTTATCTAGAGTAGCTGTGGGGGCTCATTTCCTCGTTGATGTTGTTGTAGGAGCATGGATAGGATTAGTCTGCGCATCGGTGGGCGAGATGCTTTCAAAAAGGTTTGAGCCAGGCTTTCTGATCCGTTCATTTTTTATTTTCCTTGGCTTTATCCCTGCTTTTTTACTACCTTTTTATGATAATGGGTTCCAAGACATTGCCGTGGTTCAAATAATACAATATATTCTTGCAGCGCTCTCTCTCATACTATCTTGTGCAGAGCTTAATACCCTGCTTAGAGATTACTCTGCTAAACGCAAACAAAAGACCTAACGTATGAAAAGATTCCACCCTACAAAGGAAGACTTTGTGTCTAACCACAGTAATTCTGTATTACAAATGCTTCTTCAAAAGTATAAATACTTGATTGCTCTAGGACTCAGGTTTGGTCTTGTGGGTGCCAGTGGCTTTCTTGTCGATATGGGCATTTACACACTGCTCTTTATCATTTTCGGGGTTCCTCACCTGTTAGCCAGAGGGAGCTCATACTGGGTTTCCGCAAGTTGGAACTGGTTCTGGAATAGGAACTTCACATTTTCACATCAGGATAAGCCCAAAAAATTAGAACAATGGATCAAATATCTAGGGATGTGTATGGTAAGCTTCGTGCCAAACTGGGGTACGTACTACATGTTGACAATGTATATCCAATTTTTCTCTGAATATAAACAACTAGCATTGATAGCTGGTGTAGGACTTGGCATGCTATTCAACTTTACCATTGCATCATTATTTATTTTCCCTGGCAAGACTTCCTCTACTACCGTGGAGCACTAATATGAAAGTCGATACTATGCGGACAATAGACCGTTACATCGGCATCCCTCTCTGTTTTATTATTAGCAGTTTTTTCAAACTAAAAGAGACACTCTTCCGACCAAAGGCAAAAAAACCTAAAAAAGTTCTTTTTATAGAGCTGTCAGAAATGGGTAGTGCTATACTTGTGGATCCGGCTATGCGCTGGTTAAAAGCTCAGGGCTGTGAATTATATTTTGTTATTTTTAAAGACAATGCCACCAGCCTGAATCTTCTGAATACCATACCACCTGAAAACATCTATACTATCCGCCCGAATAACCTTGCCACCTTAACTATTGATGTTTTAAAGTTTCTACTATGGTGTCGAAGAAAAAATCTGGATACTGTTATAGATCTTGAACTATTTTCCCGTATCACCTCTATATTGAGTCGAACGAGTGGAGCAGTGAACCGGATTGGCTTTGACTCCGTCCATGAAGAAGGGTTGTACAGAGGTAAGTATCTGACCCATCCAGTAATGTACAACCCACACATACACATTTCAAAAAACTTTATGATACTGGTGAAGGCCAGCCTTAGCACAGGTGGACAACCATACCAACGCATTCGTATTAATGAGGCAGATATTAGCTTGGCACGTGCCGAGGTAACCAAAGAGTCGCAGCAAGAGGTGATCAACAAAATTAGAGCATTACACCCTGACTATAATCCTGGCAAACAGCGTTTAATGCTCGTTAATCCTAATGCCAGTGACTTATTACCTCAGCGCCGCTGGATGACTGATAGATTTGCTGAGGTTATAGCCAAGGTGCTTGCTGACTATGCAGATATTCTGGTTATCATTACCGGAACCTCCGCTGAACGAGAAGCTGCAGAAAAACTCCGCACGCTTGTTGATCATGAACACTGTTACAACTCAGCAGGATTATTCCTGTTTCGTGAGTTGGTACCTCTTTACTCATTGTCTTCTTTGATGCTGTCCAATGATTCCGGACCGCCACATTTTGCTTCAGTGACAGCTTTGCCAACTTTTGTCATCTTCGGTCCGGAAACCCCTAAACTGTATGGTTCTTTGGGAAATTCCACCCATATTTATGCAGGGCTTGCGTGCTCACCTTGTGTTAGTGCCGGTAATCATCGAAAGACCTCGTGTACTGATAATCAGTGTTTGAAAGCTATTTATCCTGCAGACATACTAAAAGCAATCAAACCAACTCTTGACCGATTGATAACAAAAACCTCCTAACTACAAAAGTTATGGGGGGTCTTTTTGTATATCCTCGCTCCCCCTCACCAATCACCAGCTAATGAGGCTTCGTTCATTTATCGACTATTCACACAATAGTAACGGCTATATAACGTGATGTTACTTGGACATGTTTTGGCTATGATTACAATTTTGTCCTGCTCGACTCTAGCCCAAGCCGTGAATATTTATAGGTTTGATGAAGTGATCGTCACTGCCCCTTCTACAACTCAAATGAGTGATGAAAGCTTGGCATCGGTTACGGTTATTAGCCGCAAAGACATAGAATGCAGTCAAGCTACTAGTGTTACAGAGTTATTGATAAATGTTCCTGGCATACAAATCAGTAGATACGGCGGTCCTGGCTCCCTAACTTCGGCCTTGATACGAGGAGCCAGTGCTTGTCAAACACTGGTTATTGTTGATGGCCAACGGCTGAATAGTGCCACCTCAGGAATTCCTGAGTTTCAATATTTGCAACCGGATCAAATTGATAGAATAGAAGTGGTACGAGGTTCAAAGTCAAGCTTGTATGGTGCAGATGCCATAGGAGGTGTTATTCAAATTTTTACCCGTAAAGGAATAGGAAAATCACAGTTAACGGTAAAGACAAGCATGGGCAGCCTTCACACTTGCGAGCAGGGAATAAACTATAGTGGCAGAAATAATAGTATACATTATAACCTAGGAGCGAACCTATACGAAACGGCTGGCTACGATGTTACCAATGATAATTACCCAGTTAATTTAGGTGTGAATCTTGATAATAAAGCCTATCGAAACAAATTTATAACTGGAAAAGCATCCTGCCGACTTAAGTCTGATACAGATATAGAGGTAAGCTTTTATAACCAAACAGGCAAAACAGAGTACGGTGGCTATACCATTGATCCGAATAATTTCATAAAAACATACCCATATTCAGCTTATACCTTATTTGAAAGATCCGCCTTGAATATTAGCTCCGTTATACCGGTTAATACTATCTGGCTTTCACGTATTGATGCTGGATATTTAAAAGATCAAAACAAACAATTAGGAAAGAATTACCACCCTTCAGCTCCTCACATCCCAAGTTTCTATGAGACAAAACGGATATCAAGTTTATGGCAAAATGATATTGCATGGGGGAGCAACCAACAACTAACTACCGGTATTGATTACTACCGTGACATCGTGGCTAGCAGTAATACTTATAATAATCCAAAAACAGGCGACCAAAAAAACTCTCGTTATAATGCAGCTATTTTTATTCAAAATCAGACCCAGCTTAACTTGAGTACCATACAGTTTGGTTTGCGCCGTGATAAAAACGAATCTTACGGCTTTCAAACAACAGGCAACATTACCTGGATGGTTCATTTACCCAAAGATCTGCGTCTTGCCGCCTCTTATAGTACCGCTTACAGACCTCCTTCATTTAATGAGCTTTATTATCCAGACTCAACCTTTTCTTCTGGTAATTCTAACCTAAAACCTGAGAATTCAAAAACAAGAGAGCTGGAGCTAAAGGGCCTTTATAGCCATGGCAAATGGAGCTTGTCACTGTTCCAGAATACTATTGATGACCTTATTAACTGGACTGCTGACACTTCTGGGAAATTCAAGCCAACAAATGTTGATAAAGCACGTATTTATGGGCTGGAAACCTCCATGTCAACCATATTTAAACAGTGGCGTATAACAATCTCTGGAACATTGCTTGATCCAAAAGATACAACAAGAAATACCGTACTTCAGCGTCGAGCTAAGCAATATATGGTGGCAAATGTAGACTACAATGTTAACAAACTTTGTTGGGGAGGGTCATTTAGAGCCCAGGGACGTTGCTACGACGACGCTAACAATAATGTGCGACTGGCAGGGTTTGCAATCATTGATATGCGCGTGAGCTACAAAATACACAAAGAGTTTACGACACAACTAAAAATAATTAATCTTTTTGATAAAAAGTATCAAACAGCCTGGGGCTATAATGGTGAACCAAAAGGATTTTTCATTACCCTTATATGGCAGCCTGTGATCTGACTCTAGGGTAACATGCTCTCGTTAAGATTAAGTATCTGACTATTTATTGGAAACACGAGAACCGAAAACAATATACCATTTCCCTTGAAGATGAAGGTTGCTGACTACTGTTTATATTATTCCAATAACCACGTACTCGTAATCTTATCTATTTTTGATTCTTCTAAAATAGCAACGAATACGTTCTTATTCAAGACCTATATAGAGGCATCAAAAACTTTAATAAGCAAATCACAATATTTTTCTGGATATCTATACATATTTTTACGGATCTATATCTCTTTGGATATAACTTCTTCTTTGCTTCCAAATACCCATATGCATGGGCATAATCCCTGCGCCAGCAATGTCTGAATCCTTTGAAATATTATCTATTATTTGAGTATATGGTACCACATCTGTTTTATTGCACCCTAAACCAGACCACTCGTAGAGCAAGGATTTATCGTCGATTCCGTACTAGATTTTAGCAAGCTAATGTGTACGGTTGTTTAACCAGAGCAACTTATAATATTATTTATTCAATTAGCCTCTTCATTTTTATGTTGGGATTTCATATGTCTTAATAACTTAGCGTTTAACGCAAATCCTCTGCCACATTTTTTACAATGGAAATCCTTTTCTTTGGTATGGCGGATTTTCACATGTCTGATCATAGAAAATTCTCGAGGAAATGACTTGCCACACAAATCGCACTTAAATAGCATTTCACCTGTATGAACAACCATATGCCTTTGCAAACTAAAACGGCTAATATGCTTCTTTCCACACTCTTTGCACGGATAACACACTTCATCGTCATGGTATTTCATATGGCTATTCAAATAACGTTGTTGCCTAAATGAACTGAAACACCCATCATACATACACGGAAACGACCGGATTTTATTGGAATGAGTTTCTACATGGGACTTCAAATTACCTTTTGTACTAGATTCCTTGCCACAGACTTCGCACTTGTAGATGTCTTTACTTGAAGATATTGTACTATCGATACTAACTACAACATTTTGATTCAGTGAATCAATATCATTTTGGCATATAGATGACCTCTTATTCTCATTAAAACAATCAAGTCCTTCGTCCACATACATACCTGGCATTTCGCTACAAACTGCATTATTAATTTGAGAGTGGTTGCTAAATACTGGACTCATACGCTTACATGATGCGAATAGTGGTTTTAATACATCTAGTGCATTGCTAGAGCTATTAATAGCTAGATCCATATACACTTTACTATTAAGCTCTATCTGTTCAATTTTGAAATTTAATGTCTTATTATCTTCATGAAGGGTAAATATAATCACACGTACATATACATATATTTTCGACTCTGAATTTAAAGCACACAAAAAGTCATCAACCTCTACGCCTGATGAATTATCCATACTACAAAGCACAAAACTTGGGATATTATTAATATTTAGATCTTCCTCAAAATTATTAGTTTGCAAGGATATTAAGATGTCATTCATTTGATTAATTATACTTACACTTACTATTATTGTTCCATCAATCATAGCCACATAGCAAACATCCTCTCTACGCTCAGGTACAACCTGAGGCACAAACATAAAAGTCCATTTCCTATCATCCTCATCCACCTTTATACTTTTATAAATATTATTATCTAACGCAGCTGTAATGCACAGGGATACTAACAAACAATAAAAAAACAATATAGCCTTAATCATAGTTAAAATATTTAATCTATATCTATATACGTTTAAAATGCACAATAATTTCAAAATCATTGACTTTACCTCTATAATTCTAACCAACTAGACGGCTTCCTGCATTATTCTTTATTTAATGGAAAACTGCAATAACTTTCTCACCTACGATTAACACACATATGTTTTTTGAAGTAATATTTCGAGAAACCCCAAGCCGACTCATTGCCTAGACTCCACAATAACTACCACCCTTACCTGATAAAAACTTAATCTAACTTTGGGCGTTTAAGTCTTTCCGGGGCCGTATATTGATTAAAAATTAGGCCTCATCAATTGTATTTTTTGGCACGCCTCCAATTTTACTCCCTTTGGAAAGAATCTCCGCAGCAGGATATTAGTATTTTTGTTAAATACACGTTTCCATGAGTTGCATGGCTTAGTAAAATACACCTTACTGCCTAATGATTTAGCGATACATGCATGGCCGGAGAACTTGCCACCGTTATCACACGCTGGTATTACAGTTACTCTTGTTAGGTCTAACATCTTTTTGATGGCCGTACTCACTGCTTTCTGTGTCTTGTTTTTAACTCTGGCAGTCAAAAGCACTTTCGAAACACGCTCGGTTAGCATCACAAAATATCATCTTATTAGCCGTAACCGATATCCCTACCAGTGGCCGACCTTTTCTTTCAGATTCCCATAGTCAGGGCGTTCATCAATATCCACACGACTAGGCATTTAGTAGACTCCAACCTCTGCACACTGACGATAACGTTTTCCTTTTCGCAGGAGAAAGCAGGTCCATTGCTTCTTTTGATCAGACGATAGACAGTCTGGCAACCAAGCGCCCTATTATAAGGTTCAAGCTTCACGAGCCCGGCAATTTTCTCTGGCGTCAATCCTAAGCTCAGTTGGTACTTTACCTGACGACTGGTCATCAGTTTTGTGAAACTAACTTGGTCACCTGGTTCGTTGTGTGAGAACTACAGTATGAGTAGCTGCTCTCAAATCAATTCCAAGCGTGTCTATTATTGTGTAAATATAGGTTGCACCCTAAACCAGCCCATTCATAGAGCAAGGATTTATCGTCGACTCCGTACTAGATTTTAGCAAGCTAATGTGTACGGTTGTTTAACCAGAGCAACTTATAGTATTATTTATTCAATTAGCGTCTTCCTTTTTATGCTTGGATTCCATATATCTTAATAAATTAGCGTTTAGCGCAAACTCCCTGCCACACATTTTTACAATGTCAAGGATTTTCATTGGGATGGCGGATTTTCACATGTCTGACCATAGAATGTCTTCGAGGAAATGACTTGCCACACAAATCGCACTTATATGGCCTTTCACCTGTATGAACAACCATATGCCCTTGCAAATTAGAACTGCTAACATGCTTCTTGCCACACTCTGGGCACTGATAACACCGTCTATCGTCATGGCATACCATATGCCTATTCAAATAATATTGTCGCTTAAATGACTTGCCACACCCATCCAGCGTACACGTAAACGACCGGTCTTTATTGAAATGAGCTCCTACATGGAACTTCAAACTACCGTTTGTACTCAACACCTTGCCACAAACTTCGCACTTGTAGATTACTTTACTTGAAGACCTTGCGCTATCGATACTCACTACAACATCCTGATTCAGTAAATCAATATCATTCTGACATATATCTGACCTCTTACTGCCATCAAGACAATCAAGTCCTTCGCCCATATACATACCTGGTATTTCGTTACAAACTGCATTATTAATTTGAGAATGGTTGCTAAATACTGGCCTCATACGCTTACATAATGCGAATAATGGCTTTAATATATCTAGTGCATTGCTAGAGCGATTAATAGCTAGGTCCATATACACTTTACTATTAAGCTCTATCTGTTCAATTCTGAAATTTAATGTCTTATTATCTTCATGAAGGGTAAATATAATCACACGTACATATACATATATTTTCGACTCTGAATTTAAAGCACACAAAAAGTCATCAACCTCTACGCCTGATGAATTATCCATACTACAAAGCACAAAACTTGGGATATTATTAATATTTAGATCTTCCTCAAAATTATTAGTTTGCAAGGATATTAAGATGTCATTCATTTGATTAATTATACTTACACTTACTATTATTGTTCCATCAATCATAGCCACATAGCAAACATCCTCTCTACGCTCAGGTACAACCTGAGGCACAAACATAAAAGTCCATTTCCTATCATCCTCATCCACCTTTATACTTTTATAAATATTATTATCTAACGCAGCTGTAATGCACAGGGATACTAACAAACAATAAAAAAACAATATAGCCTTAATCATAGTTAAAATATTTAATCTATATCTATATACGTTTAAAATGCACAATAATTTCAAAATCATTGACTTTACCTCTATAATTCTAACCAACTAGACGGCTTCCTGCATTATTCTTTATTTAATGGAAAACTGCAATAACTTTCTCACCTACGATTAACACACATATGTTTTTTGAAGTAATATTTCGAGAAACCCCAAGCCGACTCATTGCCTAGACTCCACAATAACTACCACCCTTACCTGATAAAAACTTAATCTAACTTTGGGCGTTTAAGTCTTTCCGGGGCCGTATATTGATTAAAAATTAGGCCTCATCAATTGTATTTTTTGGCACGCCTCCAATTTTACTCCCTTTGGAAAGAATCTCCGCAGCAGGATATTAGTATTTTTGTTAAATACACGTTTCCATGAGTTGCATGGCTTAGTAAAATACACCTTACTGCCTAATGATTTAGCGATACATGCATGGCCGGAGAACTTGCCACCGTTATCACACGCTGGTATTACAGCTACTCTTGTAAGGTTGAGCAGCTTTTTGATGGTCTGACTTACTACTTTTTTGGTTTTTTTAACTGGGAATGTCAAAAGAAATTTCGAGACCCGCTCGGTCAGCGTCACAAAATATCCATCTTGGCCGTGGACGGCACCCCTCTCCCAGCGGCCGACCTCTTTTTTCAGATCCACGCAAGTCTGGGCGCTCATCAATATCCACGTGACCAGAAATGAATCGGGCTCTAGCCTCATCACCCTGACGCTGCCGATAACGTTTAGCTTTGCGTTGAAGAAGGCAACTCCATTGGTTTTTTATGATTAGCCGATAAATAGTCTGGTAACCAATAGCCCCATTGTAAAACTCAAGTTTCATGCGCCCTACAATTTACTCCTGTGTAAAGCCTAAGCCTAGCTATGACTTCACCTGCCGACTTACCGCATCAGTCCTTTTGTGAAACTTGGTCGCCGTCTTGCGCCTCCGCAGGCTGTGTCGATGATCTTTCTCTGCATCATAAGCCCCACGGTGACAGCGCTTCAGCTCCAGGAAGATGGCTTTATTGGAATGCTGCAGATAACCACCACTCCTACTCGCTGAAAATACGAGCGTGCGGAAGTATTGAATCTGGTATCGTTCAGCCAGAGTCAGCTGTTTGTAAGAGTTTCCCACGGGGCACCTGGCTCGTCGTGTGAGAACTACGGCCTATAAGCAGCTGACTCTTAAATCAATTCCAAGTGTGTCAGTTATTGTGGAAATCTAGGCGCGCATTTAGCAAATAAGGTGTACGGTTTTTTTGACCAGGTCGCCTATAATATTATTTATTCAGTTATTGTCGCCATTTTTTTGTGTATGGCTTGTATATCTTTTTTTACATTACAGCATCTATTATATAGCTTGTCGCACCCTTCTCAATGGAAATGGAGTTCATTAACATTAATTTCTATAGGTAATCTAGAATCATTTTCCTGTCTAAGCACCTTGTCACAATCATTCCGTAAGAACTTGAAATTATTTTTATTGTGACAGTTCTCAATATGTCGGCGCAAAGAATATTTTCTATTATATATTTTGTTACATCCATCCTGTAGGCACTTGAACTTCCTTTGACTTACATGGGAATTCATATATGTGATTAAATGATGCCTACAAAAAAATTTCCCGTCACATTTAGAGCAAATAAAATCCTTTCCACGAACATGGATTTCCATATGCTTACTCAAATTACGTTTACTACTCAACTCCTTGCCACAAGTATCGCACCTATAGCTTTTTGTTACTGAACGTCTTGTATTCTCGGTATTATTTACGCCACTACAAAACAAAGTATCTTTTTTATTTTGTATCTCTGGTGATTTTGCACTATTATTTTTCGGTTCAATAGCACTATTATCATCCTTGTTAAGTAACCCGATGTCACGATGATATGCATCTGGCTCCTCATTATCATCAAGCGCAGCATCCCTATTCATATCTGGCATTTCGTTACAAACGCAATTATTAACTTGAAAGATGTCGTCATATACAAGTCTCATGTGCTTATATGATGCTAGTACTGGCTTCAATATATCTCGCCCGTTGCTAAAGCCGTTAATCATTAGATCCTTATTATATACTTTATTATTAAGTTCTATTTTTTCAATTTTGAATACTACTTTTTCTTTCTTTCCACTAACGGTGAAAACAATTACACATGCATATGCATATTTAGGTGTCGATGCATATGTATGAATTCTGTGCCCTGAATTTAAAGCACGCAAAAAATCACCAATTTCTACGTCTAATAAATTATTCATAAGACAAACCTCACGACTTTGACAACTATTAACAGTTGGATCCTCCTCAATATTATTATTTTGCACTACCTTTAAAATGCAATCCATTTGTTCGTTTAGACCTTCACTGTCTATTATTGCCTCATCCATCATAGCTATATAGCAGACATCTTCTATTTGCTGAGTTTTATTACTCGGAGGCACAAACATAAAAGCCCATTTCTCTTCATTACTATCAATATTTATACTTCTAAAAATGTTATTATCTAGCGCAGCTTTAATACACAAGGAGGTTAACAAACAATAAGAAAACAATATACCCTTAACCATAGTTAAAATATATGTATATCCTTTTGCAATACGCAAGAAGTTTAATGTCATTGATTTTACCTTTATTCTCTCACCCAAAAAATCAAAAAATCAAAAAATCAAAAAATCAAAAAATCAAAAAATCAAAAAATAAATCAGAAACCCATCTGCATTCTTATCGATTCAACTGTCATTTGCAATAGTTTCCTCATTTATGAACATCACACATATATTTTTGAAATGATTATTTCGAGAAAGCCCTAGGTCATAGTAAGGACTAGACTCCACAAGAACCAACACACTTACACGATAAAAACTAAATCTGTCTATGCTTTTCGTGGCCGTATGCTGATTAAAAATTGAGCCTCATCAAATCTATTTTTCGGCACACCTCCTATCCTCATTCCATTTGGGAAGACTCACCGCAGCAGGCCATTAGTATTTTTGTTGCATCCACTTTGCCATGAGTGGCACGGCTTAGCAAAATACACTTTACAGCCTAATGATTGAGCGATACTTTCAAGGCGGGAGAAATTGCCAGCGTTATTACACTATGGTCTTACAGGTACTCTTGTAAGGCCAAGCATCTTTTTGATGGCCTACCTCACTGCCTTCTCTGTCTTGTTTTTAACTCGGTAATCAAAAGAAGTTTCGAAACACGCGCATTCATCATCGCACTATATTATTTTATTAGCTGTGAACTGTATACCTCTCCCAGTGTCCGACCTCTTCTTTCAAACTCTCACAGTCAGGGCGCTCATCAATATTCACACTATAAAGACTTAAACGGGCTCCAGATCAACACCATGATGCTGCCGATAACTTTTCCCTTCCCGCTGGAGGAGGCAGTGCCATTGTTTTTTGCTTAGACGATAGATAGCTTGGCAACCAATCATCCCATCATAAGACTCAAATTTCATGCGTCCTTCCCGTTATTCCAGTGTAAATCCTAAGCCCAGCTGGGACTTTACCTGCAGACTACCGACTCAGCTCTTTTATTACTTGATCTACGTCTCTCGCTGCTGCAGGCAGCTGCAATAAGTTTCCTCTGCATCATAACTCCTAGGATGACAGCACTTCAGCTCTAGGGAGTCATTTTATTGGAATGCCGTATATGGTAACCAATCCTTCGCTTCAAAAATACGAGCGTGGTGAGAGATTGAACCTGGCATCCTTCAGCCAAAACAGTTGTTTGTAAGAGTTTTCCGTGTGGGCACCTAGCTCGCTGCGCGAGAACTACGGCCTATGATCAGTTGACTCTCAAGTCAACGCCAGGCGTACAGATTATTGGAGGCATCTAGGGAGTAATGATTTATCGCCGTTCCAGCACGAGAACATAGCAAATTAATATGTCCTGCACTCTTAACCATAATAGGTATATCTCTCAGCTATGTTTTGATTATGGTTATTATCTCATGGAATCAAACTTATGATTAGTACAAAAAACACTTATTCCTTTTTGAAAAAAGATAACTACCTTTAATTACAAATTCATATTTAACACTCTGCCATTTTCCTGTACTATAACTCAACTTTTAACCATGAGTCTCTCTTTGTTCAAGTTAGCTCATATCTTATTGTGCGTAAATAAACAATATCAATCTCAGGGCATTCATAGTTAGACCCACTTCCCATCAAAGGTGTGATGTTGCTGACTGCTCTCACCTTCAATGGTAACTGATATATAACATCAGTAAACACCATTGAAGCACGCCTTTTTTAACAAAAAATACTGGAGATAATAGTTAAAGCCATGAGTATTAACGTCAATACCAGATCTATAAGGTTTTTTTTGCTCTTACTGCTGTTTAAGCTAGGCTTATCTTGCAATGTTATGGCAAATAGCAATAAAGATGATAACTCTCTAAGAACGTTTTTTTGGCTAGCCATGTCAAGCCCTTACTCTCCAGAGTTATTATCAGAAATTTTATGTCTTGAGCATAAGGCAAACCTGAGGACATATAGATATATTTTCAATGCTTCTCCTGGTACTCCTCACTTCAGCGAAGATCGAATTACCGAGCATCACCCGCTCAGCCACTCCATTCCTGAAACCTTCAGCAAGAGTAACCCTTTCTGTCGCACCGGATGTCAACTTGAATCTGGAGATGGTCAGCTAGAATGGGATATCCCGGTAGAATCTGGTGCAGAGTTTATTTTTTCAGTAATTTATGACGGTGACTCACCCATTGCGGCTCCTCTTCTTCAGCAAGATACAGACACAAAGCAGGCCCTCCACAAGAATGTCAGTTTTTCCCCGGAGGCAGGGAGCCTCATAATCACCCCATCAGGTAGCATCAAGCAAACTTGGCAATGGCGCCTACTACTTAATGGCAAGGGAACGGCTACCATCAGCACTCCCACCGAAGGCCATTGCGTTCCCGCCCTTTCAGGCTGGCACAACCATGATGCACGCTTTCCAAATGAGTGTGGTCAAACAATATTGCGTTTTCCAGCACAGAACAAAAAATATAACAGCCTCAAAAAGGAATTAGCACGTACATTAAGTAGCATTATTCAACATGCAGAAAAGAACAAAAAAATAACGTTGCATTCTCATGCACTCACCAATGAACACTCATTGAGAAAACAGCTCAATAGCGCTTTGCCTTGGCTAACAAAGAACTATGGTCAGGATTTTTTATCCAAAAGGCAATATCATCGTCCGCTTATTCCACCACCGGGACAATATTTTTATGTCTTTCATAATCCCAGTCAATATTGCGAAGGTCTATCTAAACCACAAATCGAGCGGCCGTCACGTAATGATTCTATGAAGAGTGAATTCGCAAGACTTAGCTCCTTTTCATCATTTCCTTTTATCCAGCACTTAGCTAATGTTGCTCTAGCTCGAGTAGGTTTTTATTATACGGACACGAATAAAGGCGTAACAACTGAATGCAAATGCTTTTGTTGTGGGTGTACATATACAAATTGGAAGGAGCATGACAACCCCTATGACATTCATCGACAAATTTCGCCTAATTGTGCTTATATGACTGGTGCGCAAAGCAATAATGACCCTATACATGACGAAGATAAGAAAACACCTCGTAGAACGTTACAAGTTCCTCTTACTAAGTCTCTAGCTGATATAGCCTTACCCATGCACCAGCTCCAAATAACAGAAAACAATTCTTATACCAGTATTACCATCGATAACGGCGATACCGGCGATAACACCACAGAAAGTATCACCTTCAGAAATAGTGATGATCTTACTACAGGATTTGAGTCCTCCCAAAGCAGCAGTACGAGCCAAGCAAATAATAGTGAATACGACCACCCATACTCACGTTATAGCAGCCTCGAAATAAGAGTACAATCCTATGCGAACTGGCCTACTTATTTAAATCAACTGCCTGCAGATATGGCAGCAGCAGGTTTTTTCCATGCAGAGCCCATAACCGTGGGAAACGACTCTGTTCGCTGTTTCTCTTGTGGTTTAGGGCTACATCACTGGGACCCTGATGATAATCCCTTGGTAGAACATGCCCGCTGGGCCCCCAAGTGTGCGTATCTCCGGAAGTATAAAGGAGCCGAATTTATAGCTGAAATCCAGAAAAAAGAAAAGGAATGGAGTAGCGCAGGTGGCCAGCAGTCTTTAAATGCTTCTCCGAATACAGAGGGAGGTATTTTTAACAACCATCTAGAGAGCATTCCATTACGTCCGCAGCAGCATACTCATACAACAGAAAAACCAAGTCATTCTACTAATAGCACTACAGAACCCCACCTCGCTCACAATCCTAGCAATCACAGTCTTAACAAAGACCTAAGCAAGACCAAGACCAAATACCCAGTTTATGAACCCTTTAATATAAGAAAAAGCACCTATGGAGGCTGGCCTAGTTATTTAGATCAAACACCACATGAGATGGCAAACGCAGGGTTTTTCTTCGTGGGCTATGGCGACTATACTCGTTGCTTCCATTGTGGTGGGGGTCTGCGGAACTGGGAAGCCGGGTATGATCCATATACAGAACATGCCCGTTGGTTCCCAGCATGTGAGTATCTCAGACAGTGTAAAGGAGAAAAATTTATAACTGATATCCAGAAAGAAGTAAAGAAAAGGGCATTGAATACAGCAAGTGGCACTCAGTCTTTAAATACGTCAGCGAATCCAGAGAGTGGTATTTCTAACAACTCTCTAACGAGCATTCCATTACGTACGCAGCAGCATACTCATACAACAGAAAACCCAAGTCATTCTACCAATAGCACTACAGAACCACACCTCTCTCACAATCCTAATAATCTTACTGCAGAACTTAATTGCTCTGAGAATGACAGTCTTAACAAAGACCTATGCAAACCCAAATACCCGACTCATGCCTCAATCAATGCCACTCCACAGCCCCTAGCCAACAATCATAATAATTCTACTACAGAATATAACGGATCCGAGAGCAGCGACATTGCCACGAGACATATTGGCTTAGAGAAGTCCCGTTACCCTACTTATAGCCACGTCGAGACAAGACAAGAATCCTATGTAGGCTGGCCTAAAAATTTAAGTCAAAGTCCTGAGACACTAGCAGACGCGGGATTTTTCTACACCGGCTATAAAGACCATGCCCATTGCTTCCATTGTGGCTGGACGGTGTATAACTGGGAATCCTGCGAAGACCCCTATACAGAACACGCCCGCTTGTCCCCAAAATGTGCGTATATCCGACAGCTTAAAGGAGAAAAATTTATAGCTGCCATCCAGAAACAAGAAAAGGAAAAAAAAATGGCATTGAATAAAGCAGGTAGCCCGCAGTATTTCAATACGCCAGCGAATCTAGAGAATAGTATTCCTCGCAGCCATCTAACTCATAATCCATTACCTCAGCATCAATCTCCTAATACAACAGCAAACCCAAGTCACTCTGCCAATATGACTAATGCCTCAATCAATGCCCCCCCTCCACCTTCCAACAATAGTAATCATTCAACTACAGGATATAACGGCTCCGAGAACAGCAACATTAATACGCCTAGCATTAACCTAGCTTTCCTCAAATACCCTGCTTATAGGGACCCCTTAACAAGAATAGACACCTATGCAAGCTGGCCTACTCATATCACACAAACTCCAATAGCTCTGGCTGAGGCTGGTTTTTTCTTTACAGGCACTGATGACCACGTCCGTTGCTACTGTTGTGGTATTGGGTTAAAAAGCTGGGATACCGAGGATGACCCCTGGGTAGAGCATGCTCATTGGTCTCCAAAATGCACTTATATATTGGAGAAGAAAGGAACAACCTTTGTAAATTCCGTTCAGGCGCAAGTACAGCGACAACAACAACAAAATAGCATGTCGAACGCAAGTGCACAGCACCCTTTAAATACTTCTGAAAATCCAGTGGGAGCAAGTTCTCACAACTTGGTGAATAATGCTCCTTTACTTCAACCACAAAGCACTAATATAACAGAAAACTCTAGCCCTTCTGCCAATATGACTAACTCCTTAGTCAATAACAATACAGAGCGCGCCCCCACCAAAAAAAGTACGAAACATCTTAAAGAAAACGATTTACTAGGCATAAATTTTGATTCACCAAAGTTCTTTGATATGGCAACTCTGACCTCGAGACAAAAGACCTATGACGACGACAACTGCCGCAGCTTGCTTAGTGAGAAGGGGCAAGATAAAAGCATACTGGCAAAGGCTGGTTTTTTTTACTCAGGATATAGCGACTACACATGTTGTTTCTTTTGTGGTCTTAAATTAAAAAGCTGGTCGGCAGAGGATATCCCTTTAGCAGTGCATCTCCGCATATCTCCAAAGTGCCAGTTTGCACTATGGATACAAAAAGACAAACAAGTAAATCAAGACCAAAATAAGACACTACCGCAAGCAGGCGAGCAACCTTTGTTCGTTTCTGATAATCAAAAAGATAAATTATCTAGATTGATCACAATGGGTGTTGATGGTGCTACGCAGAGATACTGCATAAATCCAGACTCGACTAAAACTAAAGACGCTGGCGCACGCTTAGAACAGAGGTTATTACATAGGGAGGATATCAACAACTGCATTAAAGAACTTGAACAGACGATAACTGTACATGTTTATGCTGAGACTCTTAAGATGGCAGAAGAAGCCTCTATAACGACGCTACTACGTGATAAACATAAACCCTCCTCCATCAACGACGCAATTAAGCGTTTCAATAATGAAAATCAACAGATAACGACAGAGGTAACGATTACTATAAAAGCAATCACCCAGATTATCAGTGACATAGAGGAAGAACGTAGAAATGCTGCTTCCAGTAACGCCACAGAAGCTGAGCCCACATCACAAGAACTACTAGAAATTCAAGAGCATGTAGAGTTAGTAAGAGAAAACAATGAGCTTAAAGAAAAGCTTACGTGTACAATATGCAAAGATCACCCTATAGCGCTCGCCTTATTACCATGTGGGCATTTTTGCAGCTGTTCAGATTGTACACCAGCCATGAGACAATGTCCTATTTGTAACACGTATGTTAAAGGCACAATCAAAGTGTTTTTCCACTGACATCGTTGATGAACAATATAATGAATTTGCTTATCAACTGGTTTTTGAAAAGAACGCATAATAGAATATACACTCGTTACCAATAAGGGCATGAGTCGGCGACAAACTAACTACCTCAATTAGCCTACGAGTCGTAGGTGATTGGGGTGAACTAGAACCGTCCATAACCCCGCACAATCAAAAGCAAGAAAGTCTAAAGTGCTTAACCTAACTACAAAAAGCTGAACATCATCTTTATCGATCTAGCTTGCGGTAATGGACAGCCTCTGCCAAATGGCGTTTCTGTATTTGTTCAACTGCATCAAGATCAGCTAAGGTTCTAGCAACTCTCTGAATACGATGAATCGCCCTAGTTGAGTAAGCAAATTTATCACAAACATCCTGAAGAAAACACTGATCAGAAATGCTTATTTTACAGAACACCTGTAATTCTTTTGATTGAAGTTGAGAGTTAGGCTTACCCTGGCGCTTTATTTGACGTTTTCTTGCTTCCGTCACTTTCCCCTGAATATATACAGATCGTTCTTCTGGCTTCGGAGAAAACGCTTCAAACAATTGCTGGGATCCCTGAGAGGCAACCTCTACCTGCAGGTCAATACGGTCCAGTAGTGGGCCAGATAACTTATTACGATAACGGCTCACTTGATCTGGAGTGCATCGACAGGCTCGTCGGCCATCTCCAAGATAGCCACAGGGGCATGGATTCATGGCTGCCACCAGTTGAAATGCGGCAGGAAAGCATTCCTGCGCCTTAGCTCTGGTAATCACAACTGAGCCATTTTCCAAGGGCTCTCTCAGCATTTCCAGCGCGCTTCTTTGAAATTCCGGCATTTCGTCCAAGAACAAAACCCCATTATGAGCATAGGATATTTCGCCAGGCCTGGGTTTACTCCCCCCTCCCACAAGGGAGATGGGAGAGGATGAGTGATGCGGACTTCGAAAAGGTCTCAACCCCCAATGAATATGAGTATGAGTGGATGCCAATGACTGTATTAATGCGACTTCAATCGCTTCAGATTCTTCAAGGGGAGGAAGGATACCTGGCAATCTGCTAGCCAACATGGTTTTTCCAGTACCAGGAGGGCCAAAAAGCATAATATGATGTCCACCAGCCGCAGCTGCTATCAAAGCCCGTTTAGCTTGAGTCTGACCCTTTATATCGGCGAATTCAAGATATGAATGCTCCGTAGTTTTTAGTGGAACTTCTTTTTCCAGAGGGGAAATAATGGTTTGACCGGAGAGGTGGGCACAGACTTCTAACAAGTCATTGGCTCCTATTACCTGTGTCTGACTTATCAGCGATGCAAGTTTGGCATTGGCACTGGGGATTATCAGCTCTTGATTTTGCTCACCACAGGCAATGGCTGCAGGAAGTATAGCGGTGACTGGTCTTAGACTGCCAGAAAGGGCAAGCTCACCCAAGAATGATTTATTTTCAAGCGCTTCAGCTGGTATCTGACCTGACGCTGCAAGCACCCCCACAGCAATAGGAAGATCAAAACGTCCTCCATCTTTAGGTAGATCTGCAGGAGCTAGGTTAATAGTTATTCTATTAGAGGGAAAATCGAAGCCACTGTTAATTAAGGCGCTGCGGACTCTCTCTTTGCTTTCTCTAACAGCAGCCTCTGGCAGACCAACAATATTCAGAGCAGGAAGGCCTGGTGAAATGTGAACTTCAACAGATACTGGAGGTGCTTTTAAGCCTACTTGTGCCCGAGTATGAACCAGTGCCAGTTTTAACATCTTATTAATGACCCTGAGTGATAGATCGGTGTTTGTTTTGGCAAAACTATCGCCGATCCCCCGATGAAAATGACCATAAGCTATAGAAGAATAGCATGTTTAAAGGAAGTGTGCCGAGTCCTTAGCTTAGCCTAGAATAAATAAAATAAATTGATAATTCGCATTCCCCCGCATGACAGCAACCGAGTAATGTATTACCTAAAGTGCTTGAAAATAAAAAGTGAAACTCCCTTGCTACCTAGTCTCGCTTTCAAGCACCTTAGCTATGGATATAGCCGTTATCATTGAAGGTGTGAGCAACCTATAAACTAAATGAACCAAACTTCATGAGCCTATAAACAGTCGTGACTGTGGTAAGTGCGAGCAATCAACAAACTCACACCTTCCATAAAAACTAGTATCTTGTGTCCGCAGGTTATGAGTCACTGCTTTTTAGTTTATCACCACACTTGAGGCCCGCTACTGCTGACTCTAGCATATCCAATTTCTCACGAGCATGCCTCAATACGGCAGCCTGAGAGTCAAATTCATCTCGATTAACCAGATCCAGCCGGGAAAGAGCGCTAGTAACAATTGCTTTGATATTATTCTCCAAATCTTCTCTAGCCTGACCTTTCTCTCCTCCCAGCAATTTCCCAACTTTCTCGGCAATAGTATTGATGAGTGTGACTTTGTCTATCATTGATTAATTTCCGGTAATGTTGAAACTTCTTTCTTATAAAGCACCTGAATAAAAGCAGCCAATCTATGCTTTTGCTACAAAAATAATGTCACAACAGAACTCACCAAATAATTTCACGCCACCTTTTGCGCAGTATACAGTTTCGACTTATTTTCTGGCCTATTTCCGTACAAAGTATGTATAACAGTTGCCATTGGATGCTATAGCTAGTTGCCTACTCTTACCTTTATAATTGGTAACCAGTATAGAATAACGCTCACACTTTACCTATGGCTACTACAGAAAAAATACTGGTGAGTTCAATCAGTCTAGCTTATCTTCTAAAATTACTGTTAAATTGCAATGGGACAATTCGACGTACACGCTTCATAAGGGTGCTTTTATGAAATTAATTTCTGCCATTATTAAACCGTTTAAGCTGGACGATGTCCGAGAATCACTTTCTGACATTGGCGTCCAGGGCATTACCGTAACTGAGGTAAAAGGCTTTGGTCGTCAGAAAGGGCATTCTGAGCTCTATCGTGGGGCAGAGTATGTGGTGGATTTCTTGCCTAAGATCAAAATTGAAGTAGCTCTGCCTGACGAACTGGTTGAACAGGTTATCGAAACGATATCAAAAGCAGCCAATACAGGAAAAATTGGCGATGGTAAAATCTTTATAACCTCTTTGGAGCAAGCTATTCGCATTCGTACCGGTGAGGCCGGAGAGGACGCCATTTGAAGAATAGTAATTTGAAATCTAAGCGCAGAACTATTAAGAACCACGGTTACAAATACGAAGAAAAACTTAATATGTTTTTATACTTCTGCCCACTTAAAAATCTAATGCCTGTAGAAAACTCCAGCCCTCACTGCCTTTCGGTAAGTAAAGGACAATAGACGCCTATAGACCCATATACCAACTCCCAATGAAGGTGTACTAGTAAGGTCATGGAGGCTCTTTCTGTTATCACCTACTCACACCTTCCATGTAACGGATATAGTCATTGTACTATTTATGACGCCACGAACCATCACACCAATATCCTTATAAAATAACAGGCAGCGGCCGAGTGAGCTCAATGGTTTCAGGTGACATATCTGCAGCCCCCCAAGCCATGACTTCGACACCAGCAGCTACGGCCTGATGCATTGTCTTAGCATACTCGGGATCTATTTCCTCCGCCACCCCTACTCGCTCAATCCCCGTGTGCTGAACACAGAAAAAGAGGACTGCACGCTTACCTTCGTTGCGGATACTAATGAGCTCTCTCAAATGCTTGGTGCCTCGGGTAGTTACTGCGTCAGGGAAAAGGCCAAGCCCGTCACCTACAGACAGAGTTACACTCTTAACTTCGATAAAGCAGTCTGGCTGCTCATCAGACTGCAATAGCAAATCGATACGACTATTTTCATGCCCGTAGCGTATTTCTCTTGAAATATCCCTATAGCCTAATAACTCAGGCACGCCACCCTTGCTCAGGAGTTCTTCTACTAACCAATTAGCTCTTCCCGTATTCACGCCAGCTGTTGCTGTTTTCTCTTTTCCATCTATAGTTATAGAGACTTCGGCCTGCTCCCAGGTGCAAACATATTTCCGCTTTGGATTTTTGGAGTCGGAGTACCAAATTTTCTTTCCTGGATAGATACAGTTTTTCATTGAACCTGTGTTAGGGCAATGAATAGTGAGCTGGGTGCCATCCAGCCTTTCAATATCTGCCATAAAGCGCTTATAACGCTTTATCAGATAGCCTTCAAAAAGGGTGTGTTCGTATTTCATTATCAACTTAATTCATTTAATGTTTGATATTGTATAGTGAGATTTTATCATATAAAACTAGGAATAGGTGGCAAGGTTACACACTAACCCAACCACAACCTCCACAACACACACCCAAACATTTGGTTTAAATACATTAATACATTGACCCAAAGACACGTTTACTATTTATTATCCTATGATTTTAGATCTGCCACAAAAAATAGAAAATAATTTTTGTGGCATCTTGTCGCTGGGTTTGGTAATTTTTTGCCATAGCAGGAGAGTTAAATGCATATATCTGTTTCAATTTAAGGTACGGGTAGGCAACAAACGAGCTAAGCCCCGCAGCCTAGTAGCAATAGGCGATTGAAATTAGTTTAAGCGCTCAGCAACCCCAGACACTCAATGGTAATGGGTTTTGTTCGTCCGCATATACCCATAATACTGGTCTCAGCTTTCAAAACACCTTTGCTCAGGCAGGTGAGTAGCAAGGCCATGAATATTTATGATTCATTTACAGACAAGTGATGAGACTGTAACCATGTCAGCAAAGAATACAGCAGAGCAGAAAAACATTCTCAAGTCCTTCACCCCCTACAAGAAACAAAAAGGTGAAGAATACATGAGCGACCAGCAAATAACGCATTTCACCAACATCCTGCACAACTGGAAGCGGGAGCTAATGGAAGAAGTGAATAGAACTGTTAATCATATGCAGGATGAGTCCGCCAACTTCCCTGACCCCGCAGACCGCGCCAGCCAAGAGGAGGAGTTCAACCTTGAGCTGCGAACCCGTGACCGTGAGCGAAAGTTGATCAAAAAGATTAATGACACCATCGCGCGCCTCGTAAATGGCGATTATGGTTTTTGCGACAGCTGCGGTATCGAAATTGGTATTCTCAGGCTAGAAGCACGCCCAACAGCAACTTTGTGTATTGACTGTAAAACACTTGCTGAAATCAAAGAGCGACAGCTTGGCTCATGATAAAGGTTGTGAGCTACAAACTATTATTCATTTGTGGCCTTACTAGTTTATATTGCATGCAGGAGTCGAAGCCTTTCCGCTGTTATGAGCAGTTATATTTCTTGCGCGTCATCACAACGAACAGCACTTATTCATGGCCTCAAAACTCTACAAGGGTCGGTTTGCTCCGTCACCATCAGGCTTGCTGCACTTTGGGTCACTAACTGCCGCTCTTGCAAGTTATTTAGATGCCCGGGCAAACGGAGGCACCTGGTTGGTTAGAATAGAGGATATCGATCCTCACCGTGAACAACCTCGGACTGCCGATCTTATTCTTTATGTGCTCGAAGCCTATGGATTAGAGTGGGATGATAATGTCATCTATCAGAGCCGTCGCCATGAGGCGTATCAGACAGCTCTAGTGCATTTGATAAAACATCGATCGCTTTACCCATGCACTTGCTCGCGCAAAAAACTTTCAGGCCTCAATGGTACGTATCCTGGCTACTGTCGCAACAAGCCTCCACCTGCCGGAAGCCTGTTTTCATTACGGCTAAAATGCCCCGACATTAAGATAGAGTTTCATGACCTCATCCAGGGAAAGAAAAAGTTTGAGCTCACTCAACTCGGTGACTTCATCCTTCTGCGTAAAGATTTACTATATGCATACCAGCTAGCAGTTTGTGTGGATGATCAGTTTCAGAAAATTACTCACGTAGTAAGAGGCTATGACCTGATTGACTCAACACCTAGGCAGATCTACCTGCAGTCGGTTCTTAACTACCGTCGTCTTAATTATGCTCATATCCCTGTAGTTACAGAAGTAGATGGTGGCGAAAAGCTCAGCAAGCAAAACAAGGCACAACCCATTCCTCTTGATGAGCCTCGCCCCCTGCTGGTGAAGGCCATGAAAGTTCTGGGTCTTAATCCCGACAGACAACTCAGAGATGCCTCTGTAACCAATATTATTCAATGGGGTGTTGATCGTTGGAATATTCATAGAGTGCCCGCAACTAATGCTATTCCTTTGTCTATCATCTCAGATACGCAATAAACCATAGAACCAATATTCAGAAGATGGTTCCATGTGGTGCGTAATAATGTTATAACTAATTAACTGTCTTTCAATATTTGACGTGTTCAAGGAGCGAATATGTCGTCAACAAACAGAATACTCACATCTTGCTTATGGATGACACTCGCTGCCAGCGCATTTGCTACGGCAACAAAGACGTCATCTATGGATGAACCGGTAAATCCCTTTGACTTCGACCCACCTATGCCTGTACTTATAGAGGTAGAGGAAAAACCAAAAATAGAGGAAAAACCAAAAAAGTTAGAAGCTCATGCTAAAAAGTTAAATTTTTGTCAGACTGTTCGCATTAAAAGAGAGAAAAGCATTAATTCTAATCCTGACTTAAAGCCACGCAGCTTAGTACGTCTCGATAATTCCCACATATGTTTTTCTCCAGAAGAACATTTATTATTTGCTGCCAATAAGGAAGCCCAAATTATTCTTGGTCCTTATGCTCCCTGGCATATAGCTTTAAGCAAAACAAATACAGATAAAGCAGCCAATGCTTGCACGTCCATAAAATCTAAAGAACACAGAAACAAGTTAGATTATAAAAGATGCGTGGAAAGCCGCTACAACGAGCTGATGAAACCCTACGATGACCGTTATCTTCGTGATGCTCAGGGCTACATCAATAGAAGAAAAAACATAGCTCGCCGGCTATTAGCCCAATGCAATATGGCATTAAACGCCAAAAGGCCATTACTCCCAAAAGACTTAACTCTTCCTGCAGCACTTTACGATCGACATTTAAATTCCATCCCCACTTGGATGCTGGAAGAAGGGCTTTTGGATAATACCTGGCTGGATAAAAAAGGCATAATCAAAGTAAAAGATTTGATGCAGGCTGCTCTTGGCTCAGATTGTCCGGGCAATATGGTGTTATGGGCCACATACCAAGCACCAGACTTTGAGAAATAAATTATGTATACCTAAAGTTATCGGTCTAAATGAAGTTACTTTGCAGTTTGTTAAAATCCCCTTTACCATGAGACTTCAGTTGGCAATTTGAACTGTAGCCTTATGTACATAAATCGCCTTGTAGTACTTTTAATCATAGGTATCTACTTATTCTCACCAGCTATTATGGGCTGGTGGCTTCATTTTGATAAACACTGGTATCAACCTTGGGTCCTCTGGTTGATTATGGTTATAGTAGCTTTTGTATTGCAGCCCAGAGAGAGGTCGGATGATGTTTGACCTCCAGTATTTAGTTGTTGCTAGCACGATTTATCTTCTGATTCTCTTTTTTTGCGCATGGGCTACCGAAAAGGGATTTATCCCCAAAGCGCTTGTTCAACATCCTCTCATCTATGTTCTTTCATTAGGCGTTTATGCCAGTAGCTGGGCTTACTATGGCAGCATCGGCATAGCCCATGAGAGTGGCTATATTTTTCTTGCTTTTTATTTTGGGCTTAGCGCTGCCTTTTTACTGGCGCCAGTACTATTGAGTCCTATATTAAAGATTATCAAAACTAATCAGCTGAGCTCCCTTGCGGATCTGTTTGCATTCAGGTTTCGTAGTCCTGCTGCAGGAGTTTTAAGTACATTGCTCTTGTTGATAACCGTGATGCCCTTACTAGCCCTGCAAATTCAGGCGGTGTCTGATAGTATTCATCTCATTAGCAGCGAATCTTCCCCAGAAACCCTCGCAATAGGGTTTTGTATTTTTATGATGCTTTTTACTGTCCTATTTGGCACTCGTCATATTATCAGCCGTGATCACCATCAAGGATTAGTATTTACTATTGCATTGGAGTCATTATTAAAGCTGACCACCATGCTTATTCTTGGTGGTGTTGCGCTATTTCATGTACTGGGCGGCCCTTCTGGAGTTGAACAATGGCTGAAAGAAAATGGTGACAATTTCGTAGGAATGAGTGATTCTCTGGAAAACGGCCCCTGGAGAACAACATTATTAATGTTTTTTGCTTCGGCAATAGTGATGCCTCATATGTTTCATATGACCTTTGCAGAAAACAATAGCAGCAAAGCGCTGCACGTTGCCAGCTGGGGGCTTCCATTATTCTTATTGTTGTTGAGCATATCTACACCATTAATTCTTTGGGCTAGCATTAAATTAGGCGTAGACACGGCTCCAGAATATTTCCCTCTCGCTCTTGGCCTGGCACTAGATAGTCCATGGCTAACAATTATCGGTTATTTGGGAGGTCTTTCCGCGGCTAGCGGATTAATTATTGTGACCACGCTCGCCTTATCCTCCATGACACTAAATCACCTTGTTCTTCCATGGTACCAACCTACAGCTCGAACTAAACTTCAGGTGAACATCTACCAAAGACTGATTTGGCTAAAGCGTTTAGTTATCATTACGCTTATCATTGCCGCCTATGCCTTTTATCGATTTCTACATGATGACCGAGATTTATACAGTCTGAGCATTGTTGCTTATGTTGGCGCCCTTCAACTGTTACCCGGAGCACTTTGCACTCTCTATTGGGACAAAGGTAATAATAAGGGATTTATAGCAGGACTTCTAGTGGGTGCAACGTGCTGGTTTTTACTGTTTATGATACCTTTATCGCTGGAACCATTATTGCCATTTTCAGATAGTGCATACGCCAAAGTATTTATAATGGATAACTGGAATATTGCTGCCATGGGCTCCTTAGCCATCAATTCAATCGTATTTTACATTGTCTCCAGCGTAACCCAGTCCCGTGAAACTGAAATCAGTGCAGCTCAATCTTGCCTTGTACAAAATGTAAAATTGGGTGTGCATAAGATACCGCAAGCAAGCTCATCTATAGAGTTTCAAAAAAAACTTAGCACTCCTTTAGGGCAGGAAGCCGCACAAAAAGAGGTAAATATGGCGTTAGTTGCTATGGGCATGAGAGCGGATGACAATCATCCTCATGCCCTGGCCAGACTCAGAGATAAGCTTGAAATTAACCTTTCTGGCTTAATGGGACCTACAGTAGCCCATGAAATTATTAACACATGCCTTCCTCCGATCAGTGATAAAAAATTTGTTACCCAGGATTTTCACTTTCTTGAGACTCGACTTGAGGCATATCACTCTGAACTTACCGGATTATCTGCAGAACTCGACAGCCTTCGACGTTACCATAGGGACACACTAAACAGCATTCCGCTGGGTGTTTGCGCTATAGGCAACGACAACATTACACTGTGGAATTATGCCCTTACACAGATGACAGGCCTGAACTCTACTAGCGTATTAGGCACATCACTGGATCGTATACCGCAACCTTGGTCAAAATTCCTGAATGATTTTATGGCTAGTGATACTGATTACCTAAATAAACAGCATATTGAGGTTAATGGTTCAGCTCGTTGTTTTAGTCTGCATAAAGCACGCATTGATGTTGCAATACTGGAATCAGAGGGCAGCCAAGTCATGCTGATTGAAGATGTGACAGAAAACCAGATGCTTGAAGAACAATTGATCCATAGTGAAAGACTCGCTTCAATTGGTCAGCTGGCGGCAGGAGTAGCCCATGAGATTGGCAACCCCATTACAGGAATTGACTGTTTGGCTCAGGAACTTAAAGCGCTTTCGTCAGAGCCTGAGATTAAAGATACTGCGCAGCAGATACTAAACCAAACCAAAAGAGTCAGTAGCATTGTGCAAATATTGGTTAGTTATGCACACAGTGGTCAGTTACAACAAAATAGCGAGCAACAGCTAGCACCAGTTGTAGTCAAGGACTGCGTAAGCGAGGCTATTACCCTGCTGCAACTAAGTAAAAAAAATGACTCTTTGATATTCCAGAATAACTGCCCTACTGAGCATAAAATCATGGGGAATTATCAAAAATTTCAGCAAGTATTTATTAACCTTTTAAGTAATGCATCTGACGCTTCAGAGAGTGGAGGTACGATCACTGTTACATCTAAAATAATGAAACATACAGTCGACATTGAAGTAGAAGACAATGGACATGGAATCCCAAGGGAAGTCCAAGAAAAATTATTTAATCCTTTTTTTACTACAAAGGAAGCGGGAAAGGGAACCGGGCTAGGACTAGCTTTAACATGGAATATTATAGAAGAATATTTTGGTACTATCCGGGTTATCAGTCCAACTAATCAGAGCTGCACAAAAGGTAGCTGCTTCATTATTTCTCTGCCGATTATTGAAAACCAATAAGACCAAACAGCAGCTAGACCTTAAGCCTTAGGAGAAACAGCATGAACCAAGCACACATACTGATAGTTGAAGATGAAGCCATCATCAGGTCTTCCTTGCGGCGATTACTGGAACGCAATAACTACACAGTTAGCGAAGCAGAATCAGTACATGAAGCTCAAGAAAAATACAGTTTTGATGATTTTTCCCTGATTATCAGTGACCTTAGATTACCGGGATTACCAGGCACCGAAATGATAACATTGGCACAGGGCATACCTGTACTAATTATGACCAGCTATGCAAGCCTAAACTCTGCCGTTAGCATCATGAAGCAAGGTGCCGTCGATTATATTGCCAAACCATTTGATCACGATGAAATGGTACAGCGCATTAAGGAAATCCTGAGAAAATATGAGACAAATATACACAATACGGAGCAGGATTCATCTTTATCATCTGATAAGCCAGCAAATAATTCCAGTGGCTTTTGCGAAATGATTGGCATGAGTCCTGCCATGCAAGAACTATTTGAGCTTATAAAAAAGGTTGCGCCGACGACTGCCTCCGTGCTTATTCATGGAGAATCTGGTGCTGGCAAAGAACTAGTAGCCAAAGCAATACATAAGCACAGTGAGCGATCCTCAGGACCCATGATTTCAGTGAACTGTGCCGCAATTCCAGAAACACTGATTGAGTCAGAACTATTCGGCCATGAAAAGGGCTCGTTTACAGGAGCTACTTCCGCCCGTACAGGATTAATAGAGGCAGCAAATGGTGGCACTCTATTTCTTGATGAAATTGGCGAACTACCACTAGAAGCTCAAGCCCGATTACTAAGGGTTTTACAAGAAAAAGAGATCCGACGTGTAGGCTCAGTTACATCTCACACAGTAGACATCCGTTTGCTGGCCGCAACCCACAGAAATTTGTATCAACTCTCTGGAGAATCAAAGTTCAGGGAAGACCTTTACTATCGATTAAAAGTTGTTGAACTACGAATTCCTCCTTTACGTGAAAGAGGGAGTGATATTCTGTTGCTGGCGGAAACACTACTAAAGAAAAGCTGCGAACAAATGGAGAAAAAACTATATTCATTCTCACCTGCGGCTATGGCGACCATAAGCCAGCATCAGTGGCCAGGTAATGTTCGCGAGCTACAGCATGCTATAGAAAGAGCTGTAATACTATCTGGAGACAATATTATTACACCAGAAAACCTAGATATTAAAATCCAAGAGAGTCAAATAACACTCAACTCTGGGGACGATAATCAGCCACAAAATGGTTTAACTCTAGAGGACTACTTCCAGAGTTTTGTCCTGAAACATCAGGAGGAAATGACAGAAACCAAACTCGCTCAAAAACTTGGCATTAGCAGGAAAACCCTTTGGGAGCGTCGCCATCGCTTAGGAATTCCAAAGAAAAAGAAAACTGTTGTATAGATATTCTTTTACGAATCAACAAGTTGATTTTATGAAATGAGACCTCATTATAACGCAACAAAGCCGATTTATTCTGGTGAAATACCGACATGCACAAATACTTTACAACACAACCCAAACTCTTGATCTCAGCCATTGACCTAAAAGACCCAAATTTTGGCAACCTAGATGATACGCAAGCTCTGCTACGATGCTCAGAAATTGAAAGTTGCTACCCTCAACCCAGGACTTTAGCACATGTCGCCTAGCTATCCTCAGCGGACTTTGTTATGAGCCTATACTGCCTAAGATATAGTATCACTTATTCGATTGCAGTTGCCTTAATGCTGACATAAAGACCTGCTGTTTAGCAAGCTTTGCCACCTTAAACTTGCTGGAGAAATTCCCGAAACCTCGGGACGGTTTTTAACACGTCTGGTCGAGCACAATTTGTGAGATCAATTGTTGACGGAGATTAATCGTCAACTTGATATAGAGACAGATTAGTTTTATTCTTACCCATCAATTAACTGGTTCGCGGATTTTAGTCATAAGTGCCCCTTAAAATTTATGCAGCTAACGCCATTTCACTATAAATCTCATCAGGTGTTTTAAAGTCTAACAGTTTTCTTGGTCTTTGGTTTAGTCGGTTTTGTATATCTAAAATTTCTTTGTCAGTGACATTATCCAAAGATTGGCTTTTGGGCAAATATTGTCTTATCAAACCATTATGATTTTCATTCAAACCTCGTTCCCACGAGGAGTAAGGGTGAGCAAAATAGGTATCTACGTTAAGCTTTTTCTTGATTTTTTCATGAAAGGCGAACTCCTTTCCGTTATCAAATGTGATCGTGAGTAAGTCTGATTGGTAAGGCTTGAGCATCGTTATAATTGCTTTCGTCACCACGTCAGCGTGCTTTGAAGGAACACGTTTTACCAAATTTAATTTACTCACTCTTTCCGTTAATGTAACCAGTACACCCTTGTGTCTTTTGCCAATTACAGTGTCTGCTTCCCAATCGCCTAAACGTATTTTTTGATCCACAATTCCAGGTCGATCATCAATGCTAACACGGTTTCGGATCTGGCCTCGTGCATCGGGCTTTCTTGTTCTTTGCTTATACTTCTTGTGCCGAAGATGTTGATACAAGCAACCACCCCCAGCTTTGTCCTCTCGAATAAACTGGTAAATCGTAGAGGGACATACAGAAGGTTGATTATCTCGTTTAAGGCGTCCTTGTATTTGCTCAGGGCTCCACTGCTTACTTAGTCTGTCAGTAATTTTATCTTTCAGTTCAGCTACCATCTTGGTCGCTTTTGGTTTCTGTTGATGACGTTCCTGCGCAAAATTATGTGCTTGCTTCGGGCGATAACCTCTAGCCCCTGTATTTCTAGCCAACTCTCTTTTAACGGTACTCAAATCACGCCTTAAGTCTTGGGCGATAATTTCATTTGAAACTCCTGCTTTTTTCTCTGACCAAATCTGGTATCTTTCTTCTTGAGTCAGGTGGGTATAACGCTTATTCATAAGTGGTCTCACATTGGTTTTTGGTAGAACCGTGAGTGTACCCTCTGGCTCAACTTTTTCAATATGGCGCACTTATGACTGAAATCCGCGGTTTATTTTATGCGTAAATTACACCATATTCTGGAGTAGAAGACCTTGCAGACTACCTTATAAGGGGTCCTACTCATGATAAATATGCTTTGAAAATCAAAGACTTTAAGTTTTTTCCTCACCCATAGAGTACGGATATAACCAAAAATACCTAAACCTTATTTTTTTTATCCTATCTGTTATACCTAAACTCATTCGTCCTATATAATACATCCTCGCATAGAGGTCTGACATCATTCCCTAACAAGACTCTAAGGGGCGGAGTAATAATACGTGGATAAAATTACGGTTCAAGGTGCTCGCACCCATAACCTAAAGAATATTAGTCTAGAGATTCCTCGCGACAAACTGGTGGTAATCACTGGGTTATCAGGCTCAGGAAAGTCATCTTTAGCGTTTGATACTCTTTATGCAGAGGGACAAAGACGTTATGTTGAGTCATTATCCTCCTATGCCAGACAATTTCTATCAATGATGGAAAAACCTGATGTTGATCACATAGAGGGCTTATCACCAGCTATATCTATAGAACAAAAATCCACCAGCCACAACCCACGCTCAACCGTTGGCACCACCACTGACATATACGACTATCTTAGACTACTATTCGCCCGAACAGGCATTCCTAAATGCCCAACCCACAAATTACCGCTAGAGGCGCAAACAATTAGCCAAATGGTTGACTTAGTGCTTGCACTACCTGAAAACACTAAGCTTATGCTGCTAGCGCCCATTATCAGAAATCGTAAAGGTGAGCATCTACATGTATTCAGCGAACTAAAAAGCCAAGGATTCATTCGTGCTCGGGTTAATAACTTGGTTACTGACCTTGACTCCCCGCCGGTACTAGATAAAAACAAAAAGCACACGATAGAAGTTATAATCGACCGATTCAAAGTCAAGGAAAGCTTGCAATTAAGACTCTCAGAGTCATTTGAGACGGCGCTAGGACTTACTGACGGACTTGTTGCCATTAGCTTTATGGATGGAGATCAAGAGGATCAAATTTTCTCCTCTCGATTCGCCTGTCCTGAGTGTGGTTATAGCATTGATGAGTTAGAGCCACGCCTATTTTCTTTTAATAATCCCGCCGGTGCCTGCCAATCCTGCAACGGTCTCGGAGTGAAACAGTTTTTCGACCAGAATCGAATTATCCAAGACCCTGAACTAACACTGGGCGAGGGCGCTATTAGAGGCTGGGATCGCAGAAGCGTTTATTATTTCCATCTACTAAAATCTCTATCAGAACATTACAAATTTGATCTTGATACCCCTTATGAGGACTTAGATGAAAATAACCAAAAAATCATTATGTACGGATCTGGTGATGAAGAAATAGAGTTCAGCTATATTAATGATCGAGGTGATATTTACCGAAAACGTCATCGTTTTGAAGGTATCATCCCAAATTTTGACCGCCGCTATAAAGATACTGAGTCTCAATCTATTCGCGATGAACTATCAAAGTACATCAACACTCAATCCTGCCCAGACTGTAAAGGCGCCAGATTACGCACAGAAGCCCTCAATGTTTTTGTGAAAGATGAAACCTTACCCGACCTAGTTAAACTACCTATTGAAAAAGCACTATCTTATTTTCAACGTCTTGAGCTACCTGGAAAACGAGGAGAGATCGCATCCAAAATTCTAAAAGAGATATGTGATCGCCTAAGCTTCTTGGTCAACGTTGGACTAAACTACCTGACCCTTGATCGCAGTGCTGACACACTGTCTGGCGGTGAAGCTCAAAGAATAAGACTAGCCAGCCAGATTGGCGCTGGATTAGTCGGAGTCATGTATGTACTTGATGAGCCCAGCATTGGCTTACACCAACGAGATAACGAACGTCTTATCCACACCTTAACCAGACTAAGGGATCTAGGGAATACTGTTATTGTCGTAGAGCATGATGAAGAATCAATACTAGCTGCTGATCATGTGATCGATATCGGTCCTGGGGCTGGCATTCATGGCGGCAACATTATTGCTCAAGGCACTCCAGCCCAAGTAATGGACACCCAATCCTCTCTAACCGGACAATACCTCTCAGGAATAAAGAAAATCAACATTCCTTCCGTTCGGCTTCCTATAGACAAAGAAAAAATACTGACACTAGAAGGCTGCTCTGGCAACAATCTTAAAAATGTTACCCTGGAAATACCCATAGGGCTAATGACATGTATTACCGGGGTTTCAGGCTCCGGAAAATCGACACTAATAAACAACACCCTATACCCTATTACAGCTCAAGAATTAAACAAAGCGACAACTCTTTCTGCTTCACCGTATACAAAAGTTACTGGCCTATCTCTGCTCGATAAATGTATTGATATTGATCAAAGCCCTATTGGCAGAACTCCTCGATCAAATCCTGCAACGTATACTGGTATTTTTACCGCTATTAGAGAGCTGTTTTCAGGCACCCAAGAAGCTAGATCACGCGGATACAAACCTGGTAGATTTAGTTTTAATGTGAAGGGTGGCCGCTGTGAAACATGTCAAGGTGATGGTGTGATCAAGGTGGAAATGCATTTCCTTCCTGATATTTATGTCTCTTGCGATATCTGTAAAGCTAAACGATATAACCGAGAAACACTGGAAGTGAAATACAAAGGCAAAAGCATACATGAAGTATTATCCATGACTGTGGAACGTGCACTTGAGTTTTTTGAACCAATTCCTGCAATAAACCGCAAACTTCAAACACTGATGGATGTTGGCTTGTCGTATATTGATCTAGGGCAAAATGCAACCACACTTTCTGGTGGTGAGGCTCAGAGAGTCAAGTTGGCAAAGGAGCTCTCAAAAAGAGACACAGGAAAAACGCTTTATATTCTCGACGAACCAACAACAGGCCTTCACTTCTATGACATACAGCAGCTGCTTATTGTGCTCCATCGTTTGCGCGATAATGGAAATACCGTTGTGGTTATAGAGCACAACCTTGACGTTATAAAAACAGCCGACTGGGTTGTTGATCTTGGTCCCGAAGGTGGTGATGCTGGCGGAAAGATTATTGCAATAGGCCCGCCGGAAAAGATTGCTGCCTGCCCTGCATCTTATACAGGACTATTTTTAAAACCAATACTTGAACGCTGATTTAGCGGATTTCAGACAAGAACAACGATTATACCTATTGCCATTCACAGCATGGCCAGGTGACAAACGAGCCAAATTCCATAATCCACAAGCTATAGTATTCATAGCTATCGAATTAGTACTGCTTATTGGCGCAAGGTGCACAGCAATATAGCACATTTCTTAAGCAATGCGCCTTGCAAACCATATAATTTTCTTGACAGACTAGGCAGACCCACTATCTGACTAGCCTAGATCAAGCCAACGTTGTCGGCGTGCATTGTTTCACTATTTGCTGCCGCTATCCCTCAATAACAGACAATCGTAATGTTACTCTACCGCAACAGCATTCCTATCCTAAGATAACCTGAATCCATAAGTATTAAGATAAAGGCTAATGAAAAACAACTTTAGGCACCATCATTAACCTGTCACATTGGAGTGGCGGCATACACTCCACCGATACTCAAATTTTGTGTAGCTAATACATTACCAGCTCTCTTTCTTGCCACAAAATCATTCATCTTTCGAG
This sequence comes from Candidatus Endonucleibacter bathymodioli, assembly GCA_030674915.1. Lineage (GTDB taxonomy): Bacteria > Pseudomonadota > Gammaproteobacteria > Pseudomonadales > Endozoicomonadaceae > Endonucleibacter > Endonucleibacter bathymodioli. The sequence goes on along the minus strand of JASXSV010000015.1, from coordinate 43,143 downwards.
AAAAATAGCTATATAATGCTCCAGGTGTTGTAGCAGCAGCCGAAACAACGCCAGCAATAAGAAAAGACATAGAGACTGCACCAGAAGTAAAAGCGCTTACCGTCAAAGTAGATCCAAGAGTCAAACTTAGTAAAGATTTAAACTTATCGATCGGATTCATAGCCACAGGTGTATACATTGTATCAAGGCATACTGATGCTAATAACGTAGAAGCAGAAATTTGATACAGAATACCATAGGACGTTATTACATACACACCTAAGATCAAATGAGCTGCGCCGTCAGCAAGCGTAGATATATATATCTTGTTGTTTGGGTGATCAGCCAATATTGCCTCTAGCGTCTTGTATGTCCCATTCGCAAGTAAAGTTGCCCCCAGCACAGCGGTTAATCCTGGAAGAGTGCCGACTATCTGTATAGTCGCAGCTACATACCCTGCAGTAACGCATAATTGATAGACATACCCCCCCCACTTTAGAAATCGCTCTTTAGCTCGTTCAGTCATTCTGCTAGGCATAATGAACTTTACTGTTTCGAGCTCATCCTCCACTTGGTCACAAGTACCTCTGGACGATAGACCCTCTATATCTTTGGACGCTTGGCACTCTGATTGCGTTAGAACATAAAAAACAGATAAGAACAACATCAAAACCAAAACCTCTTTCATAGTATAATTCGCAGTATTCATTATTTACCCCTTAAAAATGTGTAATGTCGTGCAAGTTAATCTGGATAATCTGGAATAATGGGATTTGTGATCAAAATACAGGCATCACTACCATAATAAACACGACAATAAAATGTTGCGCCTAATTCTTTATAACCCAGATAAATGCACACTATGTGAAATCCAGAAATAAATCATATTACTCGAAGACAACCATAAACTCCACAATAACTGACACAGCTGGACTGGATTTGTGCGACTGCTTCTCTCAGGCTTTAGTTAAATCCAACCTAGCAAGCAGCCAGCTCTGCCCTAACACTACCAAATTCAACCACTCTTAAACTAGTATTTTCAGCGTTCAGGATTAGTGGCTCTATGCACCGTTCCAACAAACAACCTCTATGGAGCTGAAGAGACTCCTTCCTGGGCTTATACGCTAAGACAGATCATCTCAACAATTTGCAGCGGCGTAAGAGATGACCTGCCCTCATAAAAAACTTATTAGGTGGGTCGTCTGGCAAAGTCTCAGCGGTGCTTAGTCTTTACACCGGATAAAATTGCAGCGCTCATGGAACTGGAATTTTTTCATGGGCCAACTGATTGCCATACATCCATTGTCAGATAAAAAAACAATGACCCATGCTTATCCCTAGCAAAGAAAACCCTTGTCTCCTGTGTCGAAATATCCAGGATATAACCGTAGAGGCAGCGGACCCTCCAATGAGGTTAAGTCACTAAACAACACAGAACAGCCCAGATCTAGCCGTAGAAAAAAATGTGCCTCCTTTTGCTGCTTTCGCAAATAAATCCATATGCTAGTTGCCACTGAAGGGATTGACAGCTCTCACCACTTCAGTCACCTGCTACTCGCGTACCGTGGGTGCGCTTGCTTGTCTTCTGCCACACCACTAGTGTCAATTGGCATAGAACTATATCTGCACTTAATAACTACCAACTAACAATCACGATTCAATACATTGCTCCATCTTTTGAAATTTATTACTTCGCGGATTTTAGTCATAAGTGCGCCCTTAAAATTTATGCAGCTAACGCCATTTCACTATAAATCTCATCAGGTGTTTTAAAGTCTAACAGTTTTCTTGGTCTTTGGTTTAGTCGGTTTTGTATATCTAAAATTTCTTTGTCAGTGACATTATCCAAAGATTGGCTTTTGGGCAAATATTGTCTTACCAAGCCATTATGATTTTCATTCAAACCTCGTTCCCACGAAGAGTAAGGGTGAGCAAAATAGGTATCTACGTTAAGCTTTTTCTTGATTTTTTCATGAAAGGCGAACTCCTTTCCGTTATCAAATGTGATCGTGAGTAAGTCTGATTGGTAAGGCTTGAGCATCGTTATAATTGCTTTCGTCACCACGTCAGCGTGCTTTGAAGGAACACGTTTTACCAAATTTAATTTACTCACTCTTTCCGTTAATGTAACCAGTACACCCTTGTGTCTTTTGCCAATTACAGTGTCTGCTTCCCAATCGCCTAAACGTATTTTTTGATCCACAATTCCAGGTCGATCATCAATGCTAACACGGTTTCGGATCTGGCCTCGTGCATCGGGCTTTCCTGTTCTTTGCTTATACTTCTTGTGCCGAAGATGTTGATACAAGCAACCACCCTCAGCTTTGTCCTCTCGAATAAACTGGTAAATCGTAGCGGGACATACAGAAGGTTGATTATCTCGTTTAAGGCGTCCTTGTATTTGCTCAGGGCTCCACTGCTTACTTAGTCTGTCAGTAATTTTATCTTTCAGTTCAGCTACCATCTTGGTCGCTTTTGGTTTCTGTTGATGACGTTCCTGCGCAAAATTATGTGCTTGCTTCGGGCGATAACCTCTAGCCCCTGTATTTCTAGCCAACTCTCTTTTAACGGTACTCAAATCACGCCTTAAGTCTTGGGCGATAATTTCATTTGAAACTCCTGCTTTTTTCTCTGACCAAATCTGGTATCTTTCTTCTTGAGTCAGGTGGGTATAACGCTTATTCATAAGTGGTCTCACATTGGTTTTTGGTCGAACCGTGAGTGTACCCTCTGGCTCAACTTTTTCAATATGGCGCACTTATGACTGAAATCCGCGCTTTATGACATTATGACCACTTAATACAAATGAGAGCATTAAAATGAAATTTTTGTTGTACTTCCCCATAGTAATGACCATAAGTTTTGCTTTTTCTCAAGAGATGTATCTTTCTTCCAAATTTTTTAGTCGAAATACCGCCGTTATAGTGCCATATATATTAGGATCAACCCCAGAGACAAAAAACGTCCCTCTTGCGTGTACGCCTCCATACGGGTGCACGGATGGAGATACTGCAAAGGAATATAGTACTTTTAACTTTAAAACGCATCACATACCCACCTATACTGATAGTATTGAGAATTTAATTCCATATTCTTGGACTACCGCTCCCACTTTTACCAGCACAGAATTCCAGCTAGAGACGATTCATAATCTCTTAACCCCTTACAATGAAAACATCCTTAACACTCCAATAAATTTTATGCTTAACAGTCAATATAGATACTATTCCATTAGAAGCGACTTGAGTCATGACAATGACTTAATATCCTATATAAAAACGCAAATACCAGATTTAAACCGCTGGATGAATTTTATTAGCAAAGACCGCAATCTATCTTCATACACGTCATGCGTGCAATTTTCTAACACAATACTGAGCACAATACTGAGCACAATAAAGACAAGACAAACCTCATCCAACGAAGAAGCTCAGTTTGATATATCTATTCATACCTCATTACACCTGAGTAAACCTGTAGCTATAGCGCTGCTAGAAAAGCACGAAAATACTTGTCGTATACAATACATATGTACTAATCCATACGCACAGCTTGATCAACTAAAACATGATTATGTTCATGGAGCTGACAAGGCCCTGTTACATTCTATAATAAGAAATCTTCAAAAAGAAGGTCATATACAGCACATAATAATTATTAATCACTTATGCGAAGAAAAAGACCTACTCAAGAGCTGCTGGGTATCACACAACACAGAACAAACAGAAAATAGCCCTATATCAAAGGACATAACCTACAACACAGAACAGCCAAAAGATAACCGTAGAGACCACGGCCCTAACAATAAGGTCATGGAACTAAAAAACACAGAACAGCCCAGATCTAGCCGTAGAAAAAAATGTCCAGTCTTTTGCTGCTTTCGCAAATAATCCCATATACTAGCTACCATGAGTAGTTCGTCTACCTCTAACACATTCAGTGGAGGCATAGTACTATAACTGCATTTAGTCGATGCCAACTAACGCTCAAGGCTAAATGTTTTATTCCCGCTTTTGAAACTTATTCCTTTTGGCCTCCTGAAAAAGATGAGAATGTTAAAAATGAAATTTTTGTTATGTTTTCCCATAGTAATGACCATAAGTTTTGCTTTTTCTCAAGAGATGCATCTTTCTTCCGAATTTTTTGATAACAATACTGCTGTTATAGTGCCGTATAAATGGAGAACACCTAGCAATGCAGAAGGAGAGTCTATTCCTTATAAACATAGGTCTGAAGACCAAGATTGTACTTTTAGCTTTGAAACGTATGACATGAATACCTGTGAGGGTTATACTCAATATCTTAATAAGTTAGGGGGACATAAGTTATTATATGATTGGGCTAACTCTGTCACGTTGAAGAGTACAACATGCCAACTAACGAATATTCAAAAACTCTTGGACGATCATCATGAAAATGCCTTTGATCCTAGAATAAGTCTTGACTATGACCATACAAAAAACTGTTATACCATCACAGGCGCAGTTAGAAATGATCATCCCACAATAGTAGCTATAACTAAACAAATACCCCAGTTAAATCGTTGGCTGGCTGTTAGTAACGACGCTTATCTATCTGCATACATGTTCTGCGTGAATCACTCCAAAAGAATAATGGATGACATTAATGAAGCACAAGAGACATTCAACGCAAAAGATCCGCATAATATATCTATTCATACAACATTGCAGTATAATATGCCTATAGCTGTGGCTATGCTAGAACCGAATGGTGGTGAAAGTTGTCGCATTAAACACATGATTACTACTCCACAAGCGCAGCTTGATAAGATGAAAAATATTCATACTCAGGGAGCTGACGAGGCTCTATTACACTATATAATCAGAAAGATTCAAAAAGAAGGCCGTATAAAGCACGTAATAAGTACGAATCACTCATACAAAGACGAGGATCTAATCAAGAAGGGCTGGGTCGAAGCCAACACAGAAAAGACAGAAGATATCCCTGTATTCGAGGACATACCAAACGACACAAAACTGCCAGAAGATAACCGTATAGACGAGCAGCCTGCCAATGAGATCAAGGCACCACACAGCATAGAAAAGCCTGAAGATAGACGTAGAAAAAAACGCCCCTCCTTTTGCTGCTTTCGAAAATAGATCCATATACTTAGTTATCACTAAATGGGTTGACAGCTCTTACCACTTCAGTCACCTGCTACTCGCATGTGCCGGGTGCGCGATTGTTTGTATACTGTCCACACACTCCATAGCGCCTAGTATTGCACTGCAACTGCATTTAGTAGATGCGAACTAATGCTCAAGGTTAAATGCTGTATTTTCGATTTTGAAATTTACGCCTTTTGAGCTCCTGAAGAAAATGAGAGTACTAAACATGAAATTTTTGTTATGTTTCCCCATAGTAATGACCATAAGTTTTGCTTTTTCTCAAGAGATGCATCTTCATTCTGATTCTTTTGATAAAAATACTGATATAATAGTGCCATATAAGCTTGGAATAACCTCAGATACAAAAGACACCCAAATTCCGTGCATACAAGGTAAGCATTATGATGTGTGCGACGATGCCGCTACTGCAAATACATATCGTGTTTTTAGCTTTGAAAAGCACTCCACGGATAATGTAAATGATTATAATGCTTATATACGTAAGCTATCTAGAAATAACTCATACCTATCTTCTTGGGCTAACGCTCCCACTTCTGAAAGCACAAGATCCGAGCTAAAAAATATCAATACGCTTCTGGCCGATTATCATCAAAACAACAGTATTGCAATAAATTTTTGTCTTGGCCATAAACACAAATGCTATTCACTTGCAAGTGAATTAAGTAATTCTCATGAATTAGTGTCATACATCAATAAAAAAATACCCGACTTAAACTGCTGGAGAGCTTATATTGCTAACGACATCAATTTATCTTCGTACACGTCCTGCGTTAAACATGCTAGTATAATACTTGACGAAATTAATACCGTACAATCAGCATACCAAAAAGAAGATCCGCGTAGTTTCTCTATTCATATAGCATTAGACATGAATGAACCTAAATCTTTGGCTATGCTAGAAACTCACAACGATAGTTGTCATATTAAACATATCACTACTTATCCATACTCACAGCTTTATAGCACAAGAGCGTATCAAGTTCAGGGATCTGAACAGGCTCTGTTGCATTCTATAATCAGAATGTTTCAAGACGAAGGTATCATAAAGCACGTGACACTTACGAATCACTCATGCAAAGACGAGAACTTAAGAGATAAAGGCTGGATGCCAAGCAACACAGAAATGCCAGAAGATAGACGTAGAAAAAAACGCCCCTCCTTTTGCTGCTTTCGAAAATAGATCCATATACTTAGTTATCACTCAATGGGTTGACAGCTCTCACCACTTCAGTCACCTACTACTCGTATGTGCCGGGTGCGCTCTTTTGTCTACTGCCCACACATTCCGTGGTGACTGGTATAGCACTGTAGCTGCATTTAGTAGATGCGAACTAACGCTCAAGGTTAAATGCTGTGTTTTCGATTTTGAAATTTACGCCTTTTGAGGTCATGAAGAAAATGAGAGTGTTAAAAATGAAATTTTTGTTATGTTTCCCCATAGTAATGACCATAAGTATTGCTTTTTCCCAAGATATGTATCTTTCTTCCAATTTTTTTGATAACAATACTGCTGTTATAGTGCCATATAAATGGAGAACAACCAAAAATGAAGAAGGAGAGCCTATTACTTATAAAAATCCTACCATAGATCCACAGTGCGCTTTTAGCTTTGAGACACATTCAATAAATACCAGTGATGGTGGGACTAACCATGTTAATAAGTTCGATGGATATAACTCATTACTTAATTGGGCGAACGCTCCCTCTTTGGGCAGTGTGAAATCCACGCTAGAGGATATTCAAAATCTCTTGAATGAGCATAATAACAATCCAGTTAACATTCACGCTCAAATAAGTTTTGAGCATGAAAATACAAACAAATATTACACCCTTACAAGTCACGCTAGAAATGACCTTCCCTTAATAAGACAGATAAATAGAGAAGCACCAAGTTTAAATCGATGGCTGGATTTTCGTAACGACCCTAATCTATCTTCATACCTGTTCTGCGTGGATCATTCTAACAGGATAAGGGTAGCCATTAATGAAATACAAAAGGCAGACACCGAAGGAGATTCGCATGATATATCTGTTCATGTGGCATTATACAAGGATAACCCTGTGGCTATAGCGCTGCTAGAAACGTACGAAGATAAGTGTCATATTCAACACATGGTTACTAATCCATATGCACAGCTTTGTCAGATGAAACATCGTGATGTTCAGGGAGCTGACGAGGCTCTGTTACATTCTATAATCAGAATGTTTCAAAAAGAAGGTATTATAAAACACGTGAAAAGTACGTCTCACTCATACAAAGACGAGGACCTGCGAAATAAGGGCTGGATATTAAACAACACAGAAAAGCCAAAAGATAGCCGTAGCGACAACGAACCCACCTATGAGGTTAAGTCACTAAACAACATAGGGCAGCCCACATATAGCCGTAGCGACATCGGAACCACCAATGAGGTTAAGTCACTAAACAACACAGAACAGCCAGAATATAGCCGTAGAAAAAAACACAAAGCCTTTTGCTGCTTTCGAAAATAATCCCATATACTAGCTCCCATGAGTAGTGTGCCTGCCGCTCACACATTCAGTGGAGGCATATTACTATAACTGCATTTAGTCGATGCGAACTAACGCTCAAAGCTCAATGCATTGTTCCCTCTTTTGAAATTTACGACTTTTGGTATCCTGAAGAAAATGAGAGTATTAAAAATGAAATTTTTATTGTGCTTCCCCCTAGTAATGACCATAAGCTTTGCTTTTTCTCAAGAGATGATACTCGATTCCAAATTTTTTCATAAAAATATTGACGTTATAACGCCATATAAATGGATAACAACCAAAAATACAAAAGGAGATCCTACTTTTTATAAAGATATGATTGACGATAAAGAGTGTGCTTTTAGCTTTGAGACATACCCCATAGAGACCTCCACAGAGTAGGACAATAATGATTCTAATAACTATATAAATCAGTTAGGTGTGGATAATGCACTATCTGGTTGGGCTATCGCTCCAACCCTGAACAACATAACATCAAGGTTAGAATGTATTCAAAAAATATTGGACGACCACAATTCAGACTACAACCCTCTCATAAGTTTTAAGCGTGACGATACACAAGGATGCTATACCATTACATGTCAAGATAAAAGTTGCACTCGCACACTACCACTTCTAGAGAAACAAATACCAGTTTTAAATCAATGGCTATCTTTGAGCCACGACCCTAATCTATCTTCATACACTCTCTGCGTGGAACATTCTAAGATGATCATAGACGAAATTGATGAAATACAATATCCAATCAACGAAAGAGGTTCTCGTTCTCACTATATATCTGTTCATGCACTTTCATGAATAAACATCTAGCTGTAGCGCTACTAGACACGCGCGAATGTATTTGTCACATTAAACACATGGTTACTAATCCATATTCACAACTTGAGATGGAGAAAGAGTCTGCTGTTCATGGTGCTGACGAGTATTTGTTACATTCTATAATCAGAAAATTTAAAAAAGAAGGTATTATAAAACACGTGATAATCACGTTTCACTCATACAAAGACGAGGCCCTAATCAAGAAGGGTTGGGTCGCACAAAAGCCAGAAGATAGCCTTAGAGACGAGACCCTAACCACTCGGAGGGCACCATCCCTCATAAACCATCCCTATAGCCGTAGAAAAAAATCTCGCCTCTTTTCCTGCTTTTGCAAGTAGCTCCACATACTCGTTACCATTCAAGGTTGGGGGGAAGGCGACAACCGAACAAGCCCCAACTTCTTGCTGGCCTCTTACCCCAGAGCTCAAGAGTTAGCTGTCTTGCTTGTTCGTAACCATTTTGGCTGTTATTCATGAACACCTCGGATGCCACCCTATGTGGTTGTACCATTAAACAAAACCATGTACCAACCTGCGTGCGGCTTCAATATGTGCAAATGTCCTTGGTTGATAGTTACGACGGGCTTAAGGGTTTTAGAAATAGCATCAGAACAATGATTATCATCGCTAATTATTGGGCGACTACAACCATCTCCATTGAAGGTGTGTTCTGATTGAATGAATCGGACACTTTAACAGGAGACAATACCCGTAAATTATTAGAGTGTTATGATTGGACAAAAACGCAATTACAAGCAGTACACAAAGAGTTAAAAGAAAAGACTATAGCCTTGGTTCGAGATCAAAACAGCTAAGCCTCATTATTCTACAAGTCATTGTTCGCTGAGCCGGTAAGGATGCATATTTATTAGCTGCTACAGAGGTGCGCTATCTAATATATTTACAAGGGAAAATAAAAACGACCACATTCCACAATGAGTTGAGAGCTGCAAAGCATGTGTTATTTCTAAAGACTTGGAAATAGATATTTACTTTTCTCACCCTATCCTTTCTTGGATAGAGACATCGATAAAAATACAAACGGTTGGATCAGACAGTTGCTGATTGCAACCTCGTAATAAATGAACAAATACAGAATCTGATTAATAAATTACATAATAGACCCAGAAATACTTTAGGCTACCGATCACAAATTAAATTGTTAGCTATTTATGAGAACATTACTAAACACGATGTTACCCCATGCCATTTATTTGATTTGCAATATATTTCGCATGATTATCTGTCATGCCAACTAAATAGTCAATTACTCTCTGATACATTTCATATAAATTATCAGACTTTTCATATGCTTCATTTCCCATCAATTTTAATACTCTCTTATTCCGAAAAGAGAGACATTTTTCATCATTAGTATAAAGCTCAAAGGTCGCTCGGATAAGATGATCAAGTAATGTCTCAATAATATTGAAAGAACCTAGCTCCAGCTCCACCTTTCTCTTTTCATTAAATATTTTATTCTTACCTAAATCTTTCGCCTTCTCAATACCGTCTTTTAAACTTTCTTCTGAAAACAATGAAATTAAATCTGTAGGTTGTTTTTCTCCTAAAATTAAGTGTAAATTATTTTCATATACATCCATTGCATGTAAAGCCAATTGATTAACAGAACTACCTACAAGTTTAGATACTTTATTAATATCACTACGATCACTTGAATACACCTCCTCTGTTTTTTTCTTTCCACACAAAAGGTTGAATATACCCTGCATGTCTGACTTATCTATTACTTTAAGCTCAAATGCATCTTGCAAATCAAGTAACCCATAACAAATATCATCTGCTACTTCCATCAAATAAGAGAATGGGTGCCTTTTATAGCTTCCATCCTTACTTTTTAGCCCTAGTTCAGAAAATAAAATGGAAAAGAACTCACCCTCACTTTTAAAGTAATTAAATTTTGATTTACCACTTGATTGGCACTCATCAGATGAATATGGATACTTAACAAGTGCTCCCAACGTAGCAAATGTCAAATTCATTCCACCTTTAAATAAATTATGTTCCAACTGGCTTACTATCCTAAAACTTTGGGCATTTCCATCTAAGTGTTGAAAATCACTGGTTTTGTCTAATGGCAATTCACTTAAAAAATATTCACCTTTATTTTTTAAAAACCATTCTTTGATGACTTCTTCACCAGCATGGCCAAATGGAGGATTGCCTATATCATGAGCTAAACATGCAGTTTGAATAATATATGCTACATCATGAGGATCAACGCTCTCCCCTCTATTCTTCATCATTCCACCAGCTTTAAGCCCTAAACTTCTCCCAACACTCGCAACTTCTAAGCTATGTGTGAGTCTATCATGTACATGATCATTATTTGATAATGGATGAACTTGAGTTTTTTTTGCTAGCCGTCTAAATGATTTCGAGAAAATAAGGCGATCATAATCCCTATGAAAGCTGTTTCTATATTTTGTATCATCCTTATCTGCTTCAATTTTTCCATAGCCATAGAACCGCTTCCGTGATAATAGTTTCCCCCACATAAGTTTTACTCCTTAAACAATTTGATAACATGTTAGTGTTTGCAGATAACACCAAAATTAGCGCCCAACTAAAAGAGTTTATCGTTCCCATACCCAGCGTGGGAATGCATACCTCAGTTACTATCTTCACTAACTAAAGCACTCAATAAATTTGCATTCCCAGTCGATAGTTTTGCACAGTTTGTCCAGTTATTCGGCTTGGGGGGGGGCTGCCATAAACAGGCATCGCTTAACTGTGCCCAAAGGCAAGGATTTTCGCCAAAATCAGCGGCAAATCCCATTTTAACGTGCTTGCTTGAGTCATAGTCATGATTCGTCTCCCGCACTCCATCGGCTTTAAGTTTTTCCAGACACTGTCCCATGAGAGCTTTTCCGATTAAGGATTCTAGCTCCTGCTCGTTGGTTTCGCTGACCACTATTTATTCCCGCCTCTTGCTATTAATTGTGCCTGTTGTCTATCATCTGAAAAGTCAAAGCAGCATATTTACTTTGTGACGCGTGCAGACGCCACAAACACCTTTGCGGAGCGTGAATGTAAAATTACGCTCTACAATAGAGATTGTGGAGCGTAGAGACTTCACAAACACTTTTGTGGAACTTAAATCAATAAATACGCCCTCCAAGACTTGTTATATTTCTTTCCCTTCGGCCCTCCGGATCAGTCTAGGAAAATAAAGAACTGCAGAGCGCCTACCCCTCGCAGGTCGTACCTCTTTTAAAATGTCAGCATCTTTTATTATCCTTCTTAACAAGACAGACGTTGTTTTTTCGTGAATACCACACTCATTATTAAGTTGTTTGACCAAGTCTGAAACCTGAAAAAGAGGCTTAGAAAAAATAGCATCCAACAAATAAACACTGTATTGAGAGCGAGTGATCTCCTGCATTTCTATTTTTACTTTGTCGTATAAATCCATAATGGAACGAACCCTAACACTATTTTGCTTGGCTTGCTCTACTACCGCTTTTAAAAAGAATAAAATCCAGCCATTCCAGTCATTCTCTTGCGATATGGCTTTAAGCCTTTGATAATATTCGTCTCTGTGCGCCTCTAGGTACTCACTTAAATAAAACATCGGTTGAGACAGTGCTTTTTTCTGATACAAAAACAAAGGAATGAGCAAGCGCCCAATTCGTCCATTACCATCCTTAAATGGGTGAAGTAGTTCAAACTGAGCATGAACAACGGCCGTTTGTAGTAAAAAGTCACTATCATCAAAGCCCATATAGGATTCCCATTTTTGCAAAAACTCACCTAACACTAAAGGTGATGGCGGAATAAAGCTGGCCTCTTCCATTAAACAGCCTGCTTTACCAATCCAGTTTTGATCTTTTCTAAAAGCACCAGGTGTTTTGTCTTGTCCTCGCACACTATCGAGCAATATTTTATGCAGCTCGCAAATAAAACCCAGCTTGATAGGCCTATCGTTACGGCCTTCACGAGACATTATTAAGGCATGTCGGTAATTCAAAACCTCATAAATGTCGTTCTCTTTTTCGCCGTCCTTTCGCATTCCAGCCTCATGCTCCAAAACCTCATCAACCGTCGCCTGAGTGCCTTCTATTTTTGAAGACAATACGGCTTCCTGGGTCGTTAAAGGAGAAAGCATCACTTCGGGGGCGGGAATGCCCTGCAATAAACCATCATAGCGGGCAAGTTCGGCATTGGCATTGCCAACCACCGCAAAAAGTTGCTTATAGTCCAGCCCCTGCAACGGTAATTCATTGGGGATATAGGGCTTCATGCTTCCGCCTCTTTATTCTTTGCCATCGCTTCTAAACACTGACCATTCAATCATGGCTCCCAGCTCCTGCTCGTTGGTTTCGCTGACCACTATTTATTCCCGCCTCTTGCTATTAATTGTGCCTGTTGTCTATCATCTGAAAATTTAAAGCACCATCTTTATTTGGTGAAGTGTGCAGACTCCACAAATTATTTTACAGCGTGCGAAACGCAAAATATGCTATGCAAATGCTTTTGTGGAGCGTACCAGCTTGCTCATCTCCTGAAAATAATCTTTTTCGAAATAGCGGACATTTTTTATCCTTTTATCATCAATAGCAAAGCCCTTGATGATATATTACTGCCATCAATGCTAGCTCAAAAACCGCACACTGCTACCAAACTAATACTACGCTAAAAAAACTGCACCCCTGCAATCATGGATGCATCAGAAAAATGAAAGATACCAATCAAAAGTTGGGAAACGGCCTTAAACTTATTTATCAGCTAATTCGAAGGCCACGGGGTCGATTACCTTTAATCTTGACCGTTACACAGAGCTATATACTGGCTCTTTTTAGCACATACTTCAGCCTACCTTCTTTCATCATTTTAATTTAGTTCGCTATCTTTCCAGTACTTTGTCCCTTTAACGGTTGCCTGCAAAGTAAGTCCAGTATCGGTTATCTGATACACCGTAATATTGCCAATGGTTACCCCTCCCCCAGTCTCTCCACCTTTGTCGGATGTTTTGGCTGCGGCATCCGCTTCAGCACCAAATGCCCAACCTTTCTCGACGAAGTCTGTGTAAGCCTTTTGCGTATGAAAGACGAACAGAGCCCGAAAATCTTTCACCCCCAACCCTAGACCTATACCAGCTTCAGCCATCTTCATGTATATACTTTTCCCATTGGACTTAGCAACGCCAAAACCTGTACCCCCAGAAACAATAAACAAATTTATCTGTGCATTGCTAAACACGGCGTAACCAGCACTAGAAGATACGTCAGATTTTGCTGTTGATGATTTCGCATAAATTTCTGAAAGGACCTTATTATGCATCTGGTTTATTGATGCTCTCTTGTCTGCTGGCGTAGTTCCTGTTGCAGAGCAACCGCTCAGAAATGCAAAGATGAGCAGTACAGTAATAGTCTTGTTCAGCATTATCGTCTTCCTTATGGTAACTCATAGAGGTTAAAGAGTGACTACGAAACTTGGTTTCCTAGACATCTAATTGTGAAGTGTATACCGTTAAAGTGTTGTTGTAACCCCCACTGAAACTTGATCTATACCCACTATCACACAACACGTTTTCCTGTCTGTACTCATAAAAACATTCATCTATTTTAGCCGGATGACAGTCACCCCACCATCTTCAGAGTCACGATTACTCTGTACTATATCATTTAATCATCTCAACTACTTTACTGGCAGTAATGCGATCTTCTGGATTCTTTCTTGTGAGAGCATAATCAGTGTCACTGCCTAAATTATAAACTAAGTGCCCTGAGTGTAGTTGAAGCGATAACCCACAGAAACAACCACATAAAGAGCGTAGTATTTGTCTCAACTTGCAGGCTTAACCCTGGCTATCCTTTTCATCGCTAGCCTTGCCACCCCCACGTTGATTAGCGTAATTTTATATTCATTTAGGTTGGTGATTTGCTTTTGCTTTATGCCGACGGCGGTGGTGATTTTACCTTCCACGTCCCTGCAATATTCATATATTTTTCTCATTCGCTCAATGGTGATATAGCGCAGGGGAGGGATACCGTTCACGGCCAAGATGGATATCTTGTGACGCTCACCGAGCGTGTCTCGAAACTTCTTTTAACGGTCAGAGTGAAAAACAAGACAAAAACAGCAGTGAGCCCAGGCCATCAAAAAGATGCTACGACCTTACAAGAGTATCTGTAAGACCATTACATTTGATAACGGTGGCGAGTTTGCCGGCCACGCAAGTATCGCTCAATCATTAAGCTGTAAGATCTACTTTGCTAAGCCATACCACTCATGGCAACGTGGACTTAACGAGAATACTAATGGCCTGCTACGGAGATTCTTCCCAAAGGGAATGAAGATTGGCGATGTGTCGAAAAATAAAATTGATGAGGCACAATTTTTAATCAACATACGGCCACGAAAAGCCTTAAACTACTTTAGTCCGATTGAGTTTTTATCGGGTAAGTGTGTCGGTTATTGTGGAAATCTAGGTTTATTCTTATAACGCGCATAACAATCCATCGTTTTCGAGCAGCTTGTAAAGGCTGTATTCGAAGGTATTTTCACCTAGCACTTCAAGGTAATTAATAACAAAGAAAACACTTTGATTTATGTTATCGTTGAGAAAGTTAGACATGAAATAAGCTAGGAACGAGCAAAAAACCAACTGTTATTTGTACTGCATGATTGGCTTGTTATGTGCTTGCTGTAGCCAGCTTGATGCCAAGAGCAAGAAACACGGTACCAACAATACGATCGAGCCACATACTTGTTTTTTTATTATCTCTAACTTTTTCTGTCAAACTTGAAGCAATCAGGACATAAATAACCTCAACTATTATTGCAATGACGACAATAATTAAGCCTAAATATAATAATTGCAATGGAGCTGAGCCATGATCATTCCTTATAAACTGAGGTAAAAATGCCATAAAAAATATTGCGGCTTTTGGGTTTAATATATCTATAAGGATGCCTTGCTTAAAAGCAGCGAAAGGCGTCTCTTGGGGCTGCGTAGTATTTGAGATATCTAAACTAGTCCCAGAAGATAGAAATGACTGATAGGCAAGAAAAATAAGATAGCACGCACCAATAACTTTAACCGAAGTAAAAGCAATAGCTGACGAAGCAATAATTGCTGACAGACCAAATGAAGCAAGAAAAACGTGGAAAATAGCCCCAGTACAAACACCAAGAGCAGATGCAACACCAACCTTTTTACCGTTTACGATTGTTTGGTTAAGATATATAAAAGATCAGGCCCGGGAGCTATATTCAAAGCAAAAGCTGCAGATAAAAATAACAACCAATAATTTAAGTCTGACATATTAGTTCCTCATGATGCTCAGACATATTAAAGCACATAACGACAAAGCTGGGCGGATAAAAATAAGCGCAGCGTAGTTTGCGCCCGCACGAGCGCATTGTTATAAATCATTTTTGCAGTACTGCCTTGCAAGAACGAACGAAAGATTCATATTTTGGTGTAAATTCTTTAGATTTTTTATTTAGTATTTCCGCGGAATCAATAACATGCTGTGGCCGCGGTCCATCTTGTTCACGCAGCCTGTCGGGATAGACTGAACTAGAATAACCAGAACCTACGGGTACAGTGTGTTTAGCAAATTCCATAGCTAAATCTTTTGCTTTTACATAAAGTGATTTTCTTTCTTTCTCTAGCTTCTTATTCAAGAACTCTTTTTCAACAGAGTCCCAAGTCTCAACGAAGTTGTATAACGGCTGAATAGAATTTTGATAGAATGAATTTTCAAAATCTTTTTCTTTTAATAGTCGTAGTGTTGGATCTACAGGGAATGCTCTTTGAAATGCCTCGAAAAGCTCAATATCATGGCTTAAAACCTCGTCCGAAAAACCAAGTTTTTTCTTAATCTTATCTTTCGTAAACATTGCCCCTAGCGCTACCAAAAATGCTATAGCTGGCCCAAAATCAGGTTGCCCGGAGAAGTAGCCATTCAGAAACCATGCTTCAGTCAAGAAGAGCGTTAAGAGAAGAATGATGCTTTCTATAGATAATCGCATTGGGAGCCTTTGTTGATTGCTAACGACTTGCTAAGCGGATAAAAATAGTTGGTTATAATCGCACAGCGATGCCCAGCTGTTTTTATTCCGATTAAGCAACTTGTTAGTTGCCTGATCGCAAAATAATTCGCACAAATCAGGCTGATTAAAAAAATATAGACGATAGTAAATGTTTTTCAATGCCAGAACAACTGTAAAATCAAAAACTTAAGAAGGTGCATTTAAAGCCCTGTTTTTTAAGTGCATCGACACATTGCGGTAGATTCGCAGATTAACAGTCCAATGTTCTAGTGACTTTATGCGATTCAGGTCATGTTCGTTGGCAGCAGTGGTAGGTGCCTGATTCGAGCATCTGCACCGATATGAGCCTTCATGTCGAGAAGTACCACTGATTACCCTTCTTGGTTTGATGCGTCTCTGGATCACGCTCTCAGACTTTATTCCTGGTGGAGTTAGGCCTTCGATAATGATGGCATCCATCAGCGCGTTTTCTTTGACTAGCACACCAGCATAACTCAGACAATCATTAACTTAGTTGAAGATTTTGCGCGCCAAATCATGACGCTCTAACAAGTGACGGAAGTTCATGATCGTGGTGTGATCAGGGATCATCCCATGCAGTGATAGGCCAGTAAACAAGCAAATGGCTAGGATGTCATACACCATCTCAAGATCACTCATGTTGTACCAACTGCTATATACAGTGAGTCCGCAGCATCGTCATTAAGGGGTAAAGGCTGCGACCATTACCAGACTTTGGGTAATATGACAAGATAATTGATACCAGCCTTTGCTAGGGAACCAGCGTTTCCATCCGTTCAAGAAACTTCTCTTTGCGGGCTTTTGGCAGCGTTTATGTTAGTATTGCTGTCGGAGACACTGAGTTGGTGTCCCATGGTTCATATCATCAAAGAGAAGTGAAAGGGATTATCTCATTACGAGGACTTAATCGCACCTTCCTTAGCTTATTTTTTACTTAATATTGCGATGAGTAAAGCACCTAATGCTGCCCCAGCAATAAAACTTGGTATTTCATTACCCGTATTTTTGTTTTGTGTTGCTTTAGATGTGTTTCCTCTAATTTGAGGTACAACATTAACCCCTTCTCCTTTTAGGTGAGAAGAATAACGTTCAACTTTCATTACTATTTCCTTGCTAGTCATTCCTAATGCGTTAGCAGCTTGATACATCTGATCTATGCTAAAGGCTGATTTTCCACTCTCAGAACTCTTCTGAGAGAATAGAAATATCAGGTTTCTTGATGCCTGCGGCATCAAATACATCTATCACTTTTTCAGAAACCAAGGCTTGATCAATCACTTGCCTGATAGTGGTCTCTATCTCTTCATCACTGCGCCCCGAACCCGTTGCATCAAACTTGACCAAGCGGGCTTTTACCGCCTGAAAAAAGGCCACTTCTTCTTTAACATCCATTGCCTGCTCATGGGGTATGGCAATCGCAAAGGCTTTGGAAAGGGCGGTCACTTCATTGATAAAGCATTTTTTACCGTCATCCAAGCAGAATATGATCTTCTGCTGCTAAAAGTACTGTGCCCATGCTGATGTTGTGTCTGTTGCAATAGTTGGGAGTATTATAGATTTATCTTTTTGTGAGGCTGAAGCCACACCTCTGAGAACTTTTGAGTATTTTGAAGCTACTTCTTGTCTTGATGCTAGATCTTTTTTATAGTATTTTAGTTTTACATTAACCACCGCACATTAAAGTGTGTCCATGCGACCACCCATACCAATATGCTGATGATGGTAACGCTTAGACTGCCCATGTACTCTAAGAGACTTCATCTTCTCCGCTAAGACATCATCGTTGGTAAATACTGCTCCACCATCTCCAAAACATCCTAATGGTTTAGCAGGGAAAAATGAAGTTGTTGAGATGTCGCCTAAGTTTGAGTCTGTTTTACCCTTATAGGATGTAGTTTGACTTCGCTAAAACTGCTTGCATTGCTGCATCGATCTCAGTTTTATACAACTGGTACTGGTATTGTAAGTTTGCAAAATCTATTTTAACGATATCACCTCTAATTGATCATCTACTATTTTATATGTTGAGTTGTCAAATACATCAACAGCTATATTCTCTTCATTGAACACAAGTGTATTACCAGCTTTACTCACCCAGCCTATCTGCTTGGCAGGAACACCCACCATCAGGGCATAAGGCTTTACATCTTTGTTGATAACAGCACCAGAACCGATGAGTGCATACTCACCAACAGTCACACCACAAACGATGGTCGCATTAGCACCAACGGAACATCCCCGTTTCAAAAGGGTCTTTCCAAACTCTTCACGCCTAACGATAAAGCTTCGTGGATTGATAACGTTGGTAAAGACCATAGAAGGCCCAAGAAAAACATCGTCCTCCACTTCAACACCTTGATAGATGGAGATGTTGTTTTGCACTTTAACACCATTGCCTATAGTCACCTTAGGACCAATAACACAGTTCTGTCCAAATGAACAGTTTTCACCTATGGTCGTGTTTGAACGCACATGAGAGAAATGCCAGATTTTAGTTCCTTTGCCGATTTCTACATAATCGTCAACGAAGGATGAATGGTGAAGGTAGAAGGTAGAAGGGGATATTTCTGACATAGTTACACATTTGGTTTTTTTGAATTGATTAGTGAATATAGCATCTTTTCAACTTGTATTGACAACTCATTTAAATTTTCATAATTAGATATGTAGTTAAAAGACAGTGCTAATTCTAACTGTGTTTGAAGTTCGTAAAGTGAGCCAAGTGAAATATTGAGAAAACGAATAAACTCTTTATCCGAATTTCTACCTCTTCCCTCAGCAATATTACTTGGGATAGAGGCAGCACATCTCCTGATTTGAGATGTTAATCCTTAAATTTCATCCTTTGGGAAAGTTTTAGTTAGTTGATAGACTTGTTTCGTTAAATCCATGGCTTTTTGCCAAACAATCAGATCACGATAACTATTCCTTCTACCTTCTGCCTTCTGCCTTATCCTAAAACTTTTTTACAGAACGGATGATACTCGCCTTTAAGACCAACAGGCTCAAGGTTTATAATGGTTGAAACTGTACGAATAGAACCATAGTCCTCATCAAGACCAAAACCATTGCCTTTTAAGATCTCTTGGTAGCTAAGGGTATGCAGGTCAGTGAATCCGCCAGAAAACTCCAACTCATCACCATAAACAGTGATCGAACGGTATGTTCGCTGTCCTTGAGCTTTGATCTCTTCAGGGATGTAGTCATAGTTGACAGACAAGAACCATCTTACATTGGCGTTTTTTCGTCAATACCTGAGTTTTCCTGCCTTGTTTTTATGTTCTAGAAATATAAAGCATGAAGCCATACACTGGTAGAACGATTAGCGCTATTTAATGCAGGATTATGTTGATTCGGGCTGCAGGAGGGGAGTAGTTGTACACTCGATGAGTAGCGAAAATGCTCTTTATCTTACTTATACCCCATAACGTCACTTTTGAATGTCCGCGTTGATTTGCCTTGTTATATTTTCTATTCGCTTTAGACCTCAACGGGCCAACGTGGCAAAAACTAGCTCTGCGTTTCTACAACAGAAATAATATTAGAAACAAATAGATTTCTGGTGCCATCTTTACCAATGTCATAGCAGAAAAACTTCTCAGTACCGGCAGTCACTCGGTAGCTATACGGCTTAGCTTCTCTTGTTTCGACTGAACCTTCCTTTTAGCTAGCGGTGATCATGATCGTGTAAAGATTCTGCCTGCCGAATGAATCGTATCTTTGATACTCATATTACTCTCCTTAGGTTATGAGAAAATATAACGCTCAGCATAACCGGCGGCGCTTTTTGCCGTCCGATTTGATGCAATTGTTAGCTTAATATTTTTTAGCAACCCATACTTCTTGTTCTAAATGGTAAGAGGCAGGATTGTTCATATGTTTAATAACCACATGATCTTTCAATAGCTGATTTTCGATAAATTGCGGAGGATGATAGGCTAAGAAGTGTTTTTTGCCTTCTGTAACTTGATCTTTTATTACTAATAACCCGGAGTCATAAAACGCTTTATACTCTGGCAAAAGTTTTTTTGCACAAAGGTCACCGTGGGTTGTGAAAATTAAAATTCCGTTTGGCTTTAAGATCCTGAATATTTCCTCGACCCAAGCATAATGCATTTTTTCAGAAAGGTGCGTGAAAATAGATATGGCATAAACGCAGTCAAATACCTCGTTCTCGATTAGCAATGGGGGCTCTAATCCGTTTTTTAAAAAGCGGATATTTTTTATGTTTTCATTACACCAATTAATTGAATTTTCGTTGTAGTCGGTACCTAATAATTGAATTTTGTCAAACCCTTCTATTTTTTCTAAATGACGAATAACTCTTGCTGGACCACACCCCCATTCGCATATTTTTATTTCTTTCTCATGGACATACTCTTTTATCAAATCAGAAATAAGGCAGGAATGTTCCAGTCCCGTATTATGGTATACCTGCCAATTTGTTTGGTGGTAAGCATCATAAGCAAGATGAGCAGGTGGAGGAATAAAGTCAGGATGATTATCCTGGTAAATTCTATTGCTTTTCCTATTCTTAAACATGTCTCGAAGGAACATTAAATAGTCAGCGAACAGAAGAAGATGAAATTTTCGTAAATAATGTGCGATTTTTTGTCTAATTACGGCCATAGAACTTGTCATTATCTTTGAAGCTAACGCCCTGTTAAGAGGCAGAAAATGGTTTGCTAAAATATTGAGGAACGAAACATCAAACTGTTTTTTGTCCTGCTTGAATAGCTTGTTATATTTTTAATGGCTCACGGTTTTTGAGAATACATTAATAACAACCACACCCACTAATATTAATAGCATACCTATTATTGCGGGAAAGTCTGGTATTTGTTTGTACATTACAGCACTGATTGAGGCAATTAATACAATTCCCATTCCTGCCCAAATGGCATACGCAACCCCCACAGGAACAGTTTTGAGTACCAAGGCAAAAAAATAAAATGCAACAGCATAACCAATAACACAAATAGTACTAGAGGTTGAATTAGAAAACCCCTCAGATGCTTTAAGTGCTAATGTCCCAATAACTTCAGCACCAATTGCTATTGCTAAATACCAGTAACCCATACTCAATCCTTCGATGAAAATATAACGCTTACTTAACCCGTCCGCGCTCACACTTTTAAGGAGCTGGCACTGAAAGTGCCGCGGTCTGGTTAAAGTTTTTGTTATGCTTTAGTTTTTACACTTATATGCTTTACCAACAGCAGTGGTATTAGTTGTACCTAAAGAACCATAGGCATTTGTATTACTCATATCTTGGATGTAAACAACATTTGCACCCAATTTTTGTGCTTCATTTCGAAGTTCGTTTCTAGCACCAATAACAAGATCTTTATTAGATGTAAAATCTCCTGTCCACCAGTTTCCTTGAGACCCAACTATTTCACCTACAAATTTACATTTGGTTGAATTTGGTTTCTCATTAACAATTTCGACATCTCTTGCTTCTAAATTTATCTGCTTCGCAGCACATCCAGTTAATGATACTCCGATAACTATAGCTGTAATTAATTTGTAACTATTCATTTATTATTCCTTTTTATTATTAATGGATTTGATAAGCATAACGTCGCCCATCAGCGGCAGAAAAAAGTGGCGCTGATTTTGCGGCTCTTTTGCAAAAGACATGACGCTTATGGCAGTCCGCTGGATGGGCATTGTTATGCGTTTTTACTGCGATGAACAACAAGAGCTTAAGCCCTCTTGAATTGGAGGGCAAGGAACTGTGCCATAGGAACAAAAAACACAACAATCACCTTGCTTTGGTTTAAGCAGCTCACCGCAGCCTTTGCACTTGTAAAACCATTGGCAAGCATCTGTAGGCATGATTTCTGTTTCTTTGTGGCCGCACTTGGGACATGTAAGTGCAGACTCTAATATTACTTCCATAACTATGCCTACTGTTTTTTAGTATTGAGCATTTTTTCTACTCACAACTGTCAAGGCGAGTGATTTATTACGCATGATTCGCTCCAAACATAATGATTACCATACCAATTAAACAAACTCCTACACCTACAAAATCAGTGGTTGTAGGGCGTACAGAATCAACAGCCCATAGCCACATGATAGCAACGCTGATATAAACGCCGCCATATGCTGCATAGACACGGCCAGCTGCGTGTGGATGAAGAGTAAGCAGCCAAGCAAACATAGCGAGGCTAATTGCGGCAGGTAAAAGTAACCATGCTGATTTATCTTCTTTAAGCCACAGATATGGTAAATAGCAACCAATAATCTCAGCTAGTGCAGTGATGATGAATAAACCTAATATCTTCAATATTTCCATAATGCTTTATTTTACGCCTAACGCCTTGCTAACTTGCAGCTAACTCAGCCCGCCTTTTGTGTGATAATGAGCGATAGCGAATACACAAAAGGCGGGCTGAGTTAGCTGTCAATGTTGAGCAATTTGTTATACATTTATCATGCTCTTGTTTTCAAAAGTTGCGGTGTAATCATCTTCACTTAACACGGTATCATAAAGCCCAATTTCTTCGCCTTCGTGTTTATTTATTCCAATATACTCAAGGCTTGCATCCTCATAGCGTTTGAATTTATACACCGCATCATTCATTAAGCCACTATTAAACACACCAAGGCTTACTAACAGCTCAAAATCGGATACATTTAAACCCGTTACTTTTTTAAAAAGAGAGGGTTCTAATTGAGTGATGACATCTTTCAAGCTTCTTTCCCTGTAATCCGTTAAATACATAAACACAGGAATTCTTGTGGCAAACTTAATCAGTTTTTCTTGAATTTGTTTCCGTAAGCTTTTAAACTTTTTTTCTTCTTCGGTTAATTCTTTCTTTTCCTTCTTGGTCATTTCCTCATCATTTTTTTCTTTTTTCGCTTTTTTAACCGCTTCCGATTTATTGATAATGGTCTCAATATCTTGATTCAGTGTTCTAAAACCCTCAATACTCATTAAAGCATCCAAAGCGTCTTGGTTATCCATTAACCGTGCAAGCGTGGCATTATCCACATTAACCAGTAAGGCACTTTCCCAACGTCTAGCCAATAGCGTGGCAGAAGTACCACTCATGGCAATATCTAAAACACCAGCCGCATCAACTTGTTTCATTGAGCTACCGTCATACGCCAAGACAGGTAAAAAATGAATAAATTCTGCTACATTTTTCTCTGGATTAGATTCATTCACATTTAAACGACATGCGTAATCTGCTACTTGGCTTAACGCTCTATTGGGAGCAAAGTCAAACACATAACATTCTTCTTTTATTATCTCAATTTCGTTAGGCGATTGACTATCAGGGTTTTTAATTGCCCACGGTGTTTGCACTCTAAATGCCGCTTGAAAATAGGTTTCTGGGCTGGAAGAATTCCGTAACATAAAAATACCCGTCCACGGTTTAACAGAAACGCCTGTAGTTAATTTCCCACAAGACAAGGTAATAGTTTTTGTTTCTAATGGATTATCCATTGCATCTAAAACAGGGGGCAATGCTTCAACCCCGATACCTGCACTTGTACCAGCCGCAACAATAATTTCATAATCTTGATAAAAGGTATTTTGTCGTTGTTGCATTAGGTTTTTCATTGCATGACAAGCAGCAACACTGGGTAAAAACCAAAAGGTATGGATTAGTACATTTAATAACTTTGCGTGTGAAAAGGGCATCGGTGGTTTTTTAGCCCCTTGCTTTAAATTGTCTAAAGTGGTTTCTCTCAAACCGCCTCTAATCAAGTCAAGCCACATCTGCACTTCATTTTCTAAAGTGAATTTAGCATCTTCTTTTTCTCCTTTTGCAGTAAAAAAGGTGTTCAAATCAAACTCATTGTATTCACCACCTAAAGCAATCTCACGAATAGAATCGGGTAATTGATAGGTCAACATCACCATTCTTGGCAAGGTGGCATAAGGGTTGTTATCACCTTGCCAGTTTTCTTTTTCTCTTTGCTCGTCTGAATACGTCCAGTTAAAAATCTCTTCTTCAATAAATTCGCCCGAACTTAATGCCTTAAAGGGTGTGCCTGATAAATATAAAAAGGCATCGGTGGTAATCGGCATAATCTCTTCATCAAAATTTTCAATTTTATCGACAAATTTTAAATCTTCATCTTTGCCTTCTTCATACAATTCGGTAAACAAACCTTTGGCATTATCGTTCCATGCACCATAATGATATTCGTCAAAAATAACGCAATCCCAATTAGTCGTATGCACCCATTCATTTTTAGTTTTTATACCCCCAGTTGATGTGTTTTTACCCAAATAATCTTGAAATGAGCCAAAACACACAATGGGTTTTGTTTTGTCTGCTTCATCATAGGTTGAGCCATTTTTAGCAATAAATTGCCAACCTTCAAAATCAACATGCGACAATAAATCTTCTTTCCATGCACTTTGCACCGCAGGCTTAAAAGTCAGCACCAATATTTTTTTCCAACCTTGTTTTTTGGCTAATTGATAAGAGGCAAAAGTTTTACCAAAACGCATTTTTGCATTCCATAAAAAGTGCGGCGTACTGTTTGGGTTTTCTTGTTTATAGCTATCAAAATAACGAATCACTTTATCAACGGCTTGTGCTTGCTCTGGTCGCATTTTAAAATCAAGCGTTCTGTTTTCTTCGTTTAACTCGCCTTTTTTAATAGCAATAATAGCGGCTTGTACATCATTGGCGGTGCATTTAAACCATTCACCATCCGTGTTTTTAATGCCTCTATTGCGTAAATATTTATGGATTTCATAATCACGAAAAGAACTGCCATCGTTTCGCATGGCAGATTCTTCCAGGACAATATTGAATTTAGCTCTGGCTGCACCAATTTGCTCTTTAATACGCTCCTGTGCTGTTCGGTTGGTATCACCAATTTTTAATTGCCCTATGCGAGAGCTGTCATGGGGTAATTCGTAGGCGTAGATGGTAGGTGTTGCCTGTGGACGTTGGGGGAAGAAGTCTTTACTCACGGCTTAATCCATAGGTTTTATTAAAGTATTAATAAAACCTTGCTCTTTTTTCGTAATTCCATATCTTTCAAATAGTTTTTTATCATTCCATTCTGTATTAAATTTTTGAATTGGAACAAATTGATATGTTTTTTGTGTTACGTGCTGAGAAGGCTTGATTAAAAGGATTAAAAATCTAAGGAAACTTGTTTTCATATATGATATGACATTTTCACATTCTTCTTTTGAAGTAAAAGGACCAATCACCAAATAAGTTTCTGTTGAACATGAACCAGGTTCGGAAATTTTAGGTCTACTTAATATTAAATGAGGGTAATTATCAGTACCTGGGCTGGCATAAGGAACAATTACTTTCCATTTATCTATCCATTTTGTGTTTTTTACAATTACTTCTCTTTTCGTATAACCTACTCCCCCATTTTGATAGAGCTTTACACTGTCTTGAAAAGGCTCTTTTTCACCTTTTACATAGGTACTCAATCCAAATGCTTTACGGGCACTCACTAATTTTGAAAAAGAACTTTCATTTTTTTCTCTAACTTTTCTTAGGATACTAATTGCTTCATTGTAGCGAATAAATAGATCGCTATCTTTTTCGAGTAAAGGTCTGACTACTGGAATACCTGTATGTTCACCTTTATGCGAATAGATTTTACATTCACCTTTATGCTCTCTCTCCCACAAGAAATAACAAACACCTCCACGGATATTAAGTCCAGAAAAGCAATCAGATGTTTCTGGAAAATCATGGAGAATTGAAATTTTATCATCGCCAAGCATACTTTTTCTAAAGTTATCAATCCCTTTGCCTCCAGAATACCAGCGAGCAGGAATAATCATAGTTAAATATCTTGGGTTTAATTTTTTAGCTTGCTCAACAAACTTATGATAAATAGGACTTGCACTTTTTTGAGCACCTCCATCACTCATTTGATAGGGCGGATTACCAATAATGACATCAAATTTCATCTTAAATATTTCCTCTGGCTTATCCGTATGGATAAACTGATACGCATGGGTTTCTAATTGTTCGTCTCGGCTGTAAACCTCTTCACTGGCATTACAAAAAATACATTTTCCATTTTTCCAAGTGTGGTTGGTGTAGTCAAATTTTATATTGCCATTGTCATCTTCAAAGGTTTCGCAAATGGAGTATTTTCCATTGGCTGTTTTTGAGCAATAAACACTTCGACGCGAGAGCAAGGCAGTTAACTCGGTGATAGCAATCCCATAGAGTTGATGGCTAAAAATATGGTTAATGCGTTGTTGTTGGTCGGGGATTTCTTTTTCTAATCCCGCCATTAATCGTTTGGCTATTTCACGCAAAAACACGCCTGATTTACTCACAGGATCAAGAAAAGTGGTTTCTTTACTGGTAAATAATGCTTGGGGTAACATATCCAGAATATCATTCACCAGTTTGGGCGGTGTGAATACTTCATCATTGCTCAAATTAGCAAGGCAAGACAACACATCGGGGTTGTAATTAACACTAAGCATGATCAGCCAACTTTAAAAAGTGGGTCAATGGGTAGTCCTTTATCGGTTTGGGTAAAAAAGCAGGATCTGTTTCGTAAAAATCACTAAAAAGAGAATCAGGTACTTTACACGCTTCGGTTTGCAGTAAATTATCTAAGGTAAAATCCCTTCTTTTTATCATACTACCATTGACCGCAGACCACTCAGAAAACACAATCGGCGCATCACCGTTACCCACTGTTTTTAAGGTGAGTGCATCACCTCTTATCATATTTTTTTCAAGAATGTACTTAACGCTTGTTCTGCATTCCTCTTTTGCCTTTTTTTTGTAAAAAGAGGTGTATTGTTTATCAAATATTTTAAAAAGTCGGTTTCTGCATTCTATTATATTATCTTCTAAAATATCGACACCATATAGACTTGTAACCGCAATCACAGCATATCTTTCATACTCTATCTGGCTTTTTTTGTATCGACTTTCTACAACTGCTAATTTTCTTCGCAGTATTTCGGCTAAAAAATTACCCGTGCCACAAGCAGGCTCTAAAAAACGAGAATCTATTCTATCTGTCTCTTGTTTTACCAAATCAAGCATGGCATTCACTTCACGCTCAGAAGTAAATACCTCTCCGTGGTCAGCAACTCTTTTTTTTGATTTTGATTGAACTACTTTACTCACTTATTAATTTCTCTGGTATATGCACAATCTTCCCTTTGGGTGTATAACGCCCAAATCAGTTGCCGTAAAAAGGGGCGTAATTTTTGCGATAGCAAAAAATTATGACGCTTTTTACGGTCAACTGGATTTGATTGTTAGACTCTTTTGATTACTATTCGTATTCTTTTATTGTCGCTCTAATACGCTCTGCATATTTAAAAATATCATTAACACCATCAATTTCTATACGTTCTTCATTTTTACCTGTAATAACACCTAGGTATTTTTGAGAATAATTGAAGTGAAGACGGCATATAGGTTTACGATTATTATTATCTAGTAAAATACCACAATAACTTTTAGTATCACGCATAATTACACGATCAACATCGACAGCCTCATACAATATAGCCTTTACAATGTTATAACCATCGATTTCATCTTGTGTAGTGATTATTCCATCTTTTTCTGGTTGATCCTCAACCGTTGTATTATCGCTTTCTTGAGCTTGTACTATTTCTGGTGCAGTTTCATTTGCAGATAATGCAGATTTCAACCTTTCCGTGATTTGTTCGTTGATGAACTGGACTCTTGCTTCTTTAACTATATGAGTGAATTGCTCTATCACTTGCTGTGTAAGCTTTTTATCATAAATTTTCGCTGTAAAAAAACGAACAAACTCTTTAGATGGGTTTTTTAGCTCTTCATCCAGAATTTTTTTAATAGCACCTGTATATTTTAAGGTACTTGCTGTTGTTAAAATATCTTCGAGAGAAAATGATGATTTTGTGAACTTCTTTAATTCATTAATTTGATGATCTTCAAAATCCAATATGTTGAAGGAGAAAAATGGTTTTGCATCCATTTTATTTGGTTCATCAATATCTGAATAAAACTCGTAATCTATACCATTAGTTAATATTGCAAACCTTGCCGCAGTAGCTGAAAAATAACGATACAACTGAGAAGCATGGTCTTTATGCAAGTTTGCACCTGACCACTTACACTCAATTAAAAGAATAATTTCATTATCTTTTTTAATTGCATAATCTACCTTTTCACCTTTTTTCGTTCCAATATCGGCAGTAAACTCTGGAATTACCTCTAACGGATTAAATACATCGTACCCAAGTGTGCTAATAAAGGGCATTATAAAAGCATTCTTGGTAGCTTCTTCTGTTTGAATGTGTTCCATTTGTTTAGGTATTCTTGAAGCAATACCTTTTATGCTATCTATTAAGTCCATGTTCCTACCTTATTTTAAATTTCACTTGAGTCTAACGCCTAAATCAGCGGCGCGTCTTTTTGCGTCCGCTGGATTTTTTTGTTATGTGTTTTTATTTTTTCCCTCTGTTTAAGCGTCTTTTAGATAACTTTTTCCATATATTATCTGCTAATTCAATTTCTGAATCAGTTAGTCCAAAATTTTCTTTTAATATTTTTTCATTCGTAATTTTCAGTAATTTAGAAACATCTTTTTCTTCGCGAATCATTTTATTGATTACTGGCAATAATTCGGCGTTACTATCATGGTAAGGCAAAAGAATTCTTTCCGCTTCATTAGGCATTAATTCCAAAACTCCGCCACCGTGACTTCTTCCACATATTTCAGAAAAAGCAAAAGAAAGTGAATTATAATAACTTGCCGTCAATGCTTTTATTTCAGCATTTTCTTTTACCGTAACACGGTGCATTGTATCTGTTGTGTAAGCTTTTGCTTCATTGATTATCAACTTAGGATATTTATTATTTCTACGAATAAATAAAGCATCTGAAATTCGTTGAGAAGGCACAATTTGCCATTCTTCTCTAATTCTACATTTATATCCTTTATTTATTTTAGATTCTTCTCCCCAAGCAATATAATCTCTTGCTCCAATGGAACCATTTAAATCTTTCATTTTTGGGAAGGATAAGAAGTGTGTTCTTGCTTCTGAATCTCTATTTTTAAGCCAATCTTTTTCAGTAAATATTGCACTTGGTACTTGTACGCTTCTGCCTACTAATGGCTTTGCATATTTTTCTAAATTATAAAACTTTACAGTCGAAAGTGGTACAGTGAAAAATGGGTTTGAACCTGTTGTTATTCCTACTTCAACCTTTGCATAATCGCCTAATTTTGGAATTGCTTTATTTAATTGGAGTTTTTCTAAAAAATCTATTTCCTTTTGGTCAAGAAAATAGAATGTCCATTTATTAGATTTGAAATCTATCTTTTTCTTTGGACTTTTTAGTTTTAATACATCTAGTTTTTTAAGTTCTTCTGCATCTCGTAATTCTAAATGTTCAATTAAATGAGTGTTTGTATTGTTTTTCTCGCATAACAATAAAACAACCTCTTGTTGAATATCAGGAAACACTAATTTTTCAAAAGAAACAATATTTATTTTATTATAGAATTGACCTAAAAATTCTCTTAAAGGTTGTGCGTAAGAAACTTGTAATATTTCCGCTGGCAACACAAAACCAATCCTTCCTTTTTCTTTTAACAGCAAGGAGGATCCGACAACAAATGAAACCCAAGCATTAGTAAGCTTGGAATATTTTAGCTTTGCTTTGCCAAATATTTCAGAAGCAAATTTCTGTTGTTCTTCATCAAAGTATTGATAACGAATATATGGAGGATTACCAATTATCAGGTCAAATTTCTGTTTTGTATTGATGCAAAAATCGTGAAAATCAGAATTGATAATTTTGGATTTATTCAGTCTAATTTTTTTTGATTTAATGGCTTCAATTTCATCAAATTCAATTGCTGTAACAGAATTATACTTATAGTTTCCTTTTTGAATTTCTTCTAAAAAAACACCATCACCACAACTTGGTTCAAGAATATCTAATTCCTTATTGCCATTAAAAGCCCATTTTAAAATAAATGATGCAATTGGCTCAGGAGTGTAAAAACCGCCCCTTAATTTTTCTTTCGTAGCTTCCTTAATTAGTTGCATATAATTCACCAATTAAAGGAATAAGACTATCGCTTTCTCCTAAGTTAAATAATATATTTAATGTCTGATCTAATTCATTCTTATGGCTATCAAATTGACGCTGTAAGGGAATTAGTTTTCTGTTGTTTCCTTTGTTTTTATCAATTTGACCTTGAATATCAATTAGATCTTTTTGAATTGAAGCAATTTTGTCGTGTATTGCATTCTCTTTTTTATTTTCAAAATCAATAATTCTGATGGGTAATTTTTTTAATACCTTTGTTCCTCTTGCAATGTAACCACCTCTAAATATTTCTCCGATTAATGCTGAAAACCATTCTAAGTATTTAGAATTTAAGAGGGCTTGAATATAATAAATTGAATAAAGAAAATTATCAGGCAATGTAATCATACAATACCCTGCTGTACCCCCTGATGAAATTAGAGTTCCAAAATAGTCAATTGCATATTTATTACCTTGAGCTAAAACACCAACTATAATTTTGGCAGGAACATCGCATTTCTCAAGACTTTGATGCCTTCCAAAACGATACCACTCGTTTGCTGTTTCAGGTGTTGGTTTTATATCTCTTTTTGAATTGTCTAATTTACTTTTGTAGTGATTTAGAAATAAAAACAAATTAGGATACTTGGTTTTCAATTGGTCTATTTTGACAAATTGAATCCCATTTGTTGTTTTTAAATATGGGTAAATAACAAAAGTATTTGGACTAAAAGGACGATAAGTATTTAGATTATCATCTCCGCCTGATGTTTTGTAATATGGTCTTGTTAATACCTTTTCTACTTTCCAATCAATGCTATCTTTAGAAAAGTAGACGTATTTTTTATCTTCTTTTATTTTGGAATGGATATAAATATTATTGGCACTTGTTTGAATACCATTGTAAATATTATCAGAACCAATTAATTTTTCTAAAGTTTCAGATTGTTTATTTATAGCATTGAAAACGGGTTTCAATATGCTTGGAACGAGAATCCAATCATTTTTTTCAAGTTCATCAAACGTAATAGAGTCAAGTTGCTCTTCATTGATTTTTCTTGTTTTCCAATTCTTTAAAGAGTCAACTTCTAAATAGTTTAGTTCTTTTTGTTCTTCATTTTTAAGAATAAGCAAACAAGTGTAAGTTGATTTGTTATGAAAAACTTGATTTGCTCCAAATGAAATAATTTGTTCTACTGATTTCGTTGAAATAAGTAATTCTCTTAATTTCTTTCCTGCACCAACTTTGATGAATTTACTTGGAACAATATATCCAAAATATCCCTTTGGTTTTAATAGGTTCAAACCTCTTTCAATGAATAGAAAATACTTATCAAATTGTTTATATGATGATAAATAGTGTTTTTTGTACAAAGGCAATTCTGTAGGTGTAAACTGCTTCATATGTTTTGTTGCCATATATGGGGGATTGCCCACAATCACATCAAACCTTCTTTCTTTAGAATCAAAAGGATTTATTTCGTCTTGATTCTTTTTAGTTGTTATGGATATTTCAATTAAACTGTTTCCAAATTGAATGTTTTCAAGGTTTGGAAGTGCTGGTGTTGAGATTGTTGAATTGTCTTCATTTTCAAGTAATTTAAGAAGTAATCCAAATTTACAAGCTTCTACAGCATTGTAATCTTTATCAATTCCATAAATGCAATTTTCTAAAAGTTCTTTTTTAATTTCAAATGGAAGTTTGAAAGTTTCAATTGATGTTTGGATTAGTTTTTTAGTGTCATTTTCTAAATAATAATCTACCAATGTATCTTGTAGTAATTGGTAGATTTCTAATAAAAATGCACCCGAACCGCAAGCAATATCCGAAAAAGAAGAATTTAAAATTTCCTTATCCGTTTTTCCTTCACAATGTTTTACAACTGTTTGTCGTAAAATCTCTTGAATGATAAATGTTGGTGTTGTAACAATGTCTCGGTCTATATTCTCAGGTTTCTTTTTTATTGAAATTTCATCAGTTCCAATGGTCAATTGTTCTCCAAGAAATATTTCATAGATATTCCCTAAAATATCTGATGAGAATACTGAAAAAGAATAACTGCTTTCAGGGAAATATAAATGCTCAATAATTGCCCAAAATGCAGAACTATTATTTGATATAATTTCCTTTGTTAATGGATGATTAAAAAGTCCTGCATTATATTTTTTGTCTGCTTCTTTGAACTTTTTTATTAATGAGTTGAAGTCATTTTTATCAGCAAAGTTTAAAAGTGTTTTGTAAGTTTCTAAATTTCTATCTTCACAAACTCGCAAAAAGATAATGCTGTTTATGTACAATTGAACAATGTCGTTTAGCTCTTCAATTGAAATATCTGGTTTGTGTAAATATATTTCTTTACCAAGAATGATTCTCCAATCATTTATTTGTGAAAGGAAAAGGCTATCAACACTCGCTAATTTGAGTTGTTCTTCAATGTCTTTCCAAGTTTCGTCAAATTCACCACTGTAAACTACTTGATGGCTTAATTGCTTTTTTATTTCCTCAAAAGCAGATTCATATTCGGTGTAGTGGTAAATATTTATTCTTGATTTTGTTACCGAATCGTCCTTTTCAACTTTTTGTGAGCAATCATAGATTGCTAAATATTCAAAATTTGACAAAACTGATATTTTCAGTTTTGCTGTGAATCCATATCTACGAACCTGCTTTGCAGGTTCGTTATTTTTTTCAATTTCTACATTTGGTTTTTTTGCTTCTAAAAAGAATTTTCGTTCAGAAAAAAGCCTAAAAGTGTAATCTGGTTTTTTTGTGTTTGCGGTAGCATCTGCTTTTAAACCTTCTTCAACTAAAACTTCACGCTCATTGGTCGGTTTTCCTTCTGAATTTTTAATATCCCAACCAAGTAATTCAAACAATGGGTCTAAGAAATCAGTCCTAAGTTGCGTTTCATTATAATTCGCTTTCAGATACGTTTGTCTATTTGCGTGATACTTTTCTATAAGGTCTTTAATTTTCATTTTCCTCAATCTCTCATCTTTACACAATATACCTTTAGTATCTCAGACACATAACGCCTAAATCAGCGCGCAGTTTAAAGGGGCGCTTTTTTTGCATCGCAAAAAATGTGACGCTTTAAACTGTCCGCTGGATTTTTTTGTTATGTGTTTTTTCACCCTTTCATCATCTCTATGTAGTGCTCTTCATAACCACTTTGTTGAAAAACTAATCCAAGAGCTTCTTTGAAGGTATTATAATCAAACTCTTTGTAGTCGAATATGTTTTGACCTAAAGAATGAGACTCTCGATTTACATACCTACAAAATGCTTGAAATTTATTACCCTGCAATTCTGGTTTTTGAAAAACGTTATTCAAATCTTTCTTCTCAATAAAATTGAAGAAATACTCGATAATATTACGCATACAGTTTGCAATCAGAGCAGGAGGTTGCTTTTCGTCTTTTATTATCTGCCAGTATGATTGATAATCATTTTGTATTTCCTCATATTTCATGTCAAGTATATGACTGCCACCACTATTTTTAGTCAATCTGAATAATTTTTGATTCTCTTTTCTACGTTTATGGTTAGTATCAGTTAATTCATAAAAAAAGTAGAGGCTATGAGTAAGGATAAATATTTGTTCATAGGAGTCAGAATTAAGAAATTCTTTTTTAATCAACTGACCGATATTAAATATAAAAATATGAGATAAACTTGAAATAGGATCATCAATGACAATTGTCTTTTTCCCGCCTACATCTTCTGCGCTTTTTTTGCCTCTGCACATTTCAACAAAGTATAGAAAACTGATTATCATCTTTTCACCCTCGCTTAGAGTTTGAAAAATATCAGCACCTTGTTCAGCCCGCTCTATTTTATATAGATTGTTCGAGTGTTTTTCTATATGAAAGTCATCTAACCCGAGTTCAACCAAACCATTATTTATAAAAGTGATCGATTGCTCAATATTAACTGTTTTTTTCTGCTGTTCAGTAGTGACTTGCTTTTGTTGTATTATAGATGCGTCAAATCCCTCCAACTCTTTCGTAAGTTCTTTGATATTTTTTTCAATACTTGTTTTATCTTTCTGATAAGTTGAAATGGTTTGGTCGTAATTCCAGCGCATTAATGTCCAAAACTGCTCCTTAATTTCAGATAGCGTATTATCCTTGTTATCAATTTTTTTATTGTGGGTGGATATGGTTTGATTAATCTCTTCAATAAAACCGTTTAATTCCTGTATGGCATTTTCTGAATCTGAAAGTGTAACCTTTTGGCTAGGTGCTTTTGTCTTGTTCTCAAGTTTATTTTTATTTTCTTCAAACAGGTTATTTACAGAATTATATAGATTTTCAAACTCATTTTTCCTTTCAACTAAGTATGGGTTCTTTTTATAATCATCTTTTTTAGGGAATGTTGAAATAGAATTTTCATAGGAAGATAAAAGATTTTTTAGGTCTTTAATGTCACTTTCATATGATTCATCAAAGAAATTTTGAATATTTTCAAGCAGTGAGTTAGTAATTGTTTTGTTCTGACAAAAAGGGCAACTTTCACTATCTCCCTCAATAGTTTCTGGTAGATACTGCAAACCATCTTTTACCCAGTCTGAATTTTTTAGTTTGTTGATTAATGAGGAGACCGTGCTGTTTTCGTTCCCCACAATATTTTTTTGTAGAATTTCATTTTTCTCTACATTGTAGGAAGTGAAATTAATTCTTGAAAGTGGGTCATGTTTCTGTGCGTCTGAACCCTGAATGGCTTCTACTTCCTTTTTCAACTGATCGATTGTCTTTATAGGCTGTTCGTTTGGCTTGTTGATACTTGCCAAGTGGGCAAACAACTTATCTTTTTTTCCTTTTAGATTTTCAAGGCAATATTCTAAAACTCGATCACCACCAGCAAACGTTTTTTTAATTTCCCATATTTTATTTTCGGCATCCTGTGTTTTCTTGGATAACACACGATCCTGTTTAGCTCTTTGCTCGGTTTTATTTTGTTTGTCAACTTCAATATTCCCAATCTCTTTTTGTGCCGTTTTTATTTTTTCTTCGGCTTCTTTATTCTCTTTGGATAACGTAAATATTCCTTTTAGATTATCCGGTTCGTAAAAATAATCTTGTATAAATTTCTGATTATAAACTCGGATATCTTCATTGATCAAACCGTCAATACTGCAGTTTGAAAAAATATCACCGTCCTTTTCATATAAAAAATTGGAAAGGGTGCTTTTGCCTGTCCCATTAAGACCATAAATAAGATTTACTTTTTTTTCAGTTTCAAGAGCTGAAGTTGATTTATAGCTTGCAACACCATTCATTGAGATCTTAGTAATCATAATTTGAGTTTTCCATTCTCTTACACATAACGCCTAAATCAGCGGCAGACAGAAGTGGCACGATCTTTTGCGACAGCAAAAGGCGTGACGCTTTTGGCTGTCCGCTGGATTTTTTTGTTAGCTTTTTATTATGCTACTTATAGTCTGTCGACTTATAGAGTTCTTTTAGTTAATTTAATACCAATGAATATAACACAAATATTTGGTCAACGCGTTAGACACTATCGTAAATTAAAAAATCTTTCACAAGAAGAGTTTGCCGATATATGTGGGCTTCATAGAACTTACATTGGTTCTGTAGAAAGAGGTGAGCGTAATATAACACTTATAAATGCTGAAAAAATTGCTCAGGCACTAGAAGAACCATTGATTGCTTTTTTTATGGAAATTAATAATGACACTTGAAAAAAACCTAGATAATATTTTACATGGATACCAAAGTTCTTTTAGCAATAAGGTTTATAACAATGAGAATAATGATAGCGATTTATTGATGGCAGCCTTTGGAATTAGCCCAGAGCTAAAACGTGAAAACAAACAATACTGGGGAAGAGAGCTTGGAAAGTGCTGGGAGTCTTTGGTCATTGAAGTGTGCAAAAATATTCCCACATTCCAGCCTGCATTAAGAATTAATGCTGATGAACCTTGTGATTTAATTGTTGAAAATTATGCTATTGATACAAAGTATCGGGTTGGTTCTGGAGATTCTGGAACATTGAAAAAATTCAAACAATATGGGGCGACATTAAAAAATCTTGGCTATACTCCTGTATTTTTATTTTTAAGAGAAGATAATCTTCCCGCAGCTATGACCGCTTGCCAGAATGGTGGTTGGAGTATTTATATTGCAGATCAGTCATTTGACTTTATTCAAGAAATTTCAGGGTTTGATATGAAAACATATTTAACTATGCGGTCTCTACAGTTTTCTGTAAATCGGTAATACCTTCTAATCTTTTTTCAATAATATTTAAGTACGAGTCTTCGATTTCTATTCCTATATAATTTATACCTGCTTGTTTAGCGGCAACAAGAGTTGTACCAGAACCTGCAAATGGGTCTATCACTATAGACCCCTTTACTCTAGGAGCAAAAATATCAACTATCTTTTTCATTAAATCCAATGGCTTAACAGTACAATGAATATTATAGTCTGGTGCTTTGTCTCTTTTAATATTTTCAAGAATATTAGATTGAAAACCTTCACCTTCCATTTTGGTGTAAAACAAACCTGTTCCAAATTTTAACAGTGTTTCGGTATAGTTATTTTCAAGGGGTTTTTGTAATACACAAATAGCTTCCCATTCACTTCTTAAACAACTATGCCAGCCTTCCAGCTCTTCTGGGTTCTCATAGCCTTTCTGTTCCAGTTTTTTTCGCATATTAATTCCTTTAGGGATTCCGCTTGAACGCCTATACACAAGCATATCTCTAGCATAAAAACCTGATTTTTCAAGAGCTATCTGTATATGGGCTACAGTTCTCGTACTATTAAAGACTAATACTGTAGCTCCAGGTTTGCAAACTCGAAATAGCTCTATTGCCCATTCATAACACCACTCTTCATATTCAATAATATTTTTTCTATTTTTTTGATACCAGCGTTTATTTCTGACTCCACCAGATAGTCCACTTCCATAGGGAATATTTTTAACAAGAGTTTTACTGTCTTTGACTCTATTTTTTCTACGCTGAATTTCTTTTTCATCCCATTTATGCCCTATGAACTCATAATTGTATGGAGGGTCAGTAATACAAGCAGAAATATAATTTTCGGGTAACTCCTTTAAAACTTTCCTACAGTCACCAGAAAAAACTTTATTGATAAAATCAGTCATTAGTTGTCCTCTTATAATTGATACTTATAGTATTCATTTATAGCAAAAAATGCAACTAGTACTTTTTCTTTTCTGATGTAAAAGAATGTGAATTATTGGCAAAGGAAGCTAACGCCCTGTTAACAGGCAAAAAATAGTTGGTTAAAATAGCGACGAAGGAGCAAAACCAACTGTTTTTTGTCCTTGTTTAACAGCTTGTTATATACCGATTACTCTTAACCTTTTACCTTGCTTTTCTATTATATAAGTTGAAACACCAAAAACAACAGCTATAGAAATGAACGCTGCCTCATTTGGTAGAAAGCCAAAGCTTAATGGAATTCTTGCAAGTGCCGCAGCAAGCACACCAACATAAGCGTATGACATGAAGTAGTAATGATTAATCAGCCAATTTTTGTTTGGTTTTTTGGTCGCATAATAATAGCCCAAAAGCACCCAAACTAAATTCCATAGTGCTAAAGGTTGAAAAAAAGTAAACCCATATTTAGGCCATAGAGCAAATGCAGTAATATTTACTAACACCATACATGCAATAAATAATTTTCCTAACCTAGTGTGAAGTACGTCACCTTTTCTGCGTGCTAAAACTATAGCTCCGCTTAGAGTGGCAGTAACAGCAAGAGTAACGTGAATTATTGAGATGAAATCCATATCCTATCCTTAGGTATATAACGCCTTGCTCACCGGCGGAGTAAGTTGGCGCGTGTTTTTGCGGCTTTTTGCAAAAACCGTGACAGCTTACGGAGTCCGTGTGCAGCAACTTGTTATGTTTTTTAATTCGCCGTCAAAGTAAAATCTTGGTCATCACTTTCTTCTTTAATTTCTCTTTCGTATACTCGCTTCTCTGTATAAATATTTGCACTGATACTACCCTCACATGGAAGTATTTGCATACTATCTAAGACGTTTATCAAATCACCAATACATCCCTCTGGGTCTATTGTGTAGCTCGAACCCCAGCACCGCCAAAATCGCCAACCCACTCTTTCCATCGTGCGTTGCCGTTTCCAATCATCCATCCACTTTTCAGGCGGATGATACTTATCACCATCTAATTCTATTGCCAACCTTTGATCATTCTCCCCTTCAACAACCAAGTCAATTGAAAACGCCCCCACTTTCACCTGAGGTACAACGTTGTATCCCTTTTCAATAAGACGTGCATATACATCTCTTTCAAAATCCGAATCACATAAATCAACAGGACTTTCAATATGCTCATTTTGCGGCATGGGTGATGAAAAATGACGTAATATTTTTAAACGTAAATCTGATTCATTACTAAGGTCTGATTCTTGAATACTTCTATAAAGGTACATTCTGTCCCTTGCCCTAGATAAGGCTACATTCATTCTTTGCTCCGCATCTCTCTTGCTCATCACCGCGCCTTGGCTATCACCAACAACCATTGACAAGAACATAATATCCTTCTCTTTTCCTTGGAAAGTTGCAGCATCACCACAAGCAATTTTATATTCTTGAAATACATCTTCACCCAACTCACAAAGTAATTGGTCTTGAATATATTTAGCTTGTTGCGCTCCTATCAGCGATACGACGCCAATGCTACGCCCATTATATTTTTGATCAGATACCAGTATTTTAATTTCAGATATAATAGCCTCTGCTTCTACTTCATTAATTTTACTTCTCTCATCACGACGACCGCCCTTAACATAAACATCAATCAATGGTGGCGTTAATTTCTCAGATGATTTTGGTATCCTTAGCGGAATTAGTGGTTCATTATAAAATTGCATGCTGAATCGAATGATGGGTTCTACACATCGAAAATGTTCGGTTAACATAATTCGCTGCCCAGGAAATATCGCATTGGCAAGATCGTAAATAGAAACACCGGGTAAAAGTAACTCTGCAAATGGCTGATCTTTTAGAAAATTATGTTTAAGTTGTAATATTTTCTCCTCAGCTAGAAAAGCTGCGGTTGGACTTACCTGTTTATCATCACCGACAATTAATAATTTCTTTGCTCTCAAAATTGCGGGTAGTGCAGTAATATCAGACTGTGATGCTTCATCAATAATCACCAAGTCAAAGGAACCAAAATCCGATGGTAAGCTTTCGCTCACACGCCAAGTTGGCATAATCCAGCATGGAACGCCACCATAACAATCTTGCATTGCTCGGTAAGCATCTCTACGATGTCTCGGCGCTCTCTTCCCTGTGCCTTTACCAATTTTTGCAACTGATGATACGAAGCGCATCAACGCACCTTGTACGCGCTCAGTCATATTCATATGTAGACCAATATTCGTTTTTAGGCGCACAAGTTTAGAGAATGTTCTTTTTAGATCATTATCAAGGGTCGTTCTCTTTTCTGAAAGCTTCTTAAGCTGATCACGCCCATCAATTTCATGTAAATATTGTTTCCGTTGATTCCACTTCCATGTTTCAAACCAATCGACAGGTGTCAAGTTATCATCAGCTTCAAGTAATGGTTCTGCTCTAAGACTCATTCCCCATATAGGTGCACCTGACGCGTCTATTTTATCTGCAATATTTTCAATTTCTTGAAAACCACTTGATAACTTATTTATTCTGCCCAATTCAGATACTAATTCCTGCCACTTCTGAATAATACTATCCGAGGAATATTTAGGATTACCTATAGTGCTTTTTACAAAAGCCCTTATTTCACTTGCTATATCACCATCTGACTTATTAAGCTTTTCCATTAAGTCTTGCAATTTAATACGTTGAGAACCAAGGCTTATTCTCGATGTATTCAACTCAATAGCTTGGATTGTTTTTTCAATTTCTTCTTTACTTTGTATGATTTTAGATACATCAATACCATGAGGAAATAGCTCTATAATTTCTTTTTTGAGGAAACTCCATTGGTCTGCTGTTGACCTAGTATCTAAAATAAAATCATGTGTAGACTGCAAATTTTTAAATAAATCTCCATAGCGATACTCAAACTCTGGCAACTCAAGTTCTTGACCTGCATGGTTCCATTTTCTGATGAATTTACGCATATCATCTTGGTAATTTACATAATCAAGAATTGATTGCCACATTTCTATATTTTTTGGTGGCTCGCCTTCAATTTTAGCTTGTTCAATAATCCCTTTGGCTTCTTTATTACCGAAAGAAAAAATACTGAATGCTCTTTTGTTATTGACAAGATTGCCCAATGCTTCTTGGACATCTTCAAAGTAAGCAAATGGTTCAGGAATATCTACAAGCGTTTTAACAAATTGTTGTCGTCTTTCTATCAATGTAGACAAAGATGCTAATAGCTCATTAACCAAGGATGTCTCACCATCAAGTTCTGGCAGATCTTCAAGCCAAGAGTCAAAAAGCTGCCTTATCCAAAGGTTACCTTCAAACTTTGTCAAAAGGTTGGATAATATTTGCAGTGGTTTAGTTAGTTTCTTGGCTCGATCAACGGACTGCTCTACAGAAACAGCAAGCGGTGGAATATGACTATTTTTAGAACTTTCAGCAATTTTAGCTGATGTTGCAAGATCATCATGAATGGCTGCGATATTTGCACTATCTGGCAAGTCCTGAGTATTTGGAATGGATTTCCCTACATAGGCAATATATTTACCCACTTTTCTGCGTGCAGCTCTAATTTTAGCAATATCAGAATCAGTGAATTTTGGAGTATATTTTTCAGATGAACCTAACTTATCTACTAACCAGTTATGTTCACCAGTATCATTTATAACCAGTTGAGCTAGTTCCATTGCTGTAATGTCTGAAACTGCGCCTGTT
Source organism: Candidatus Endonucleibacter bathymodioli (assembly GCA_030674915.1). Lineage (GTDB taxonomy): Bacteria > Pseudomonadota > Gammaproteobacteria > Pseudomonadales > Endozoicomonadaceae > Endonucleibacter > Endonucleibacter bathymodioli. Next base: position 1,736 of record JASXSV010000015.1, on the reverse strand, counting down.
AATCCTTGCCTAATAGGATTCAACTGTTTTAAACCCCATTCTTTTATCTTCCCATCAATTTGGGTTATTTCTTTATTGAGGCTCTTAACTCTTAACTCGTTTGATTCAGCCTCTTGATTTAATTCACGCAAACTGGTTTGACTAACCAGACTTGCCAACAGCTCAACAGCAGCTTCAAGCTGTTTCATCCCTTGTCTTTCATTGGCAAGAAGACTTATTGTTAAAGTCCTCAACTCCTCAGGTATTTGTTCCTGCAATACTGATAATGCAGGCTCACCTTTCGATGTAACAAGAACACTCCTACCTGTAGCTAAATAATGGCAAATTATATTAGCGATTGTATGAGTTTTTCCTGTACCGGGTGGCCCTTGTACTACTACACCATCATTTTCTTCAAGCCTATCTATTATTTGCACTTGTGAATCATTAAAGGGTTTTGGAAAAAACAGCTCTGACTTTTGAGTTGATTTTAATGATGGGCTTGAGGAGGAAGGCAGCCCACCACCTGACAAAAATCCGCCACTTGGTTGTAACGGCTTTTTGTCAGACAACTCTGTGACAAGTTTTTTTGCAGGATTAGGGAGCGGTATTTCAGCATCTTTTGATTCTTCCAGTTTTTTCCGAAAGCGCTCAATATCCTGAATAAATCCAGTTGAACTTCTCGGTCTTGCAAAAACAACCCAACTATCTGTTATTTCAAGAGACTCACTTATATTATTTGGTTTGCGATTTTCCTTATCGGGGTTCACATTTGGCCAATATGTTCCGCTCTCACTCAAGTGTGTTGAGGCTTGCCTTAGAACAGGTTCAAAACTTTCATGTATGTAGGGCGAAAATTCAATATCTTCCGACATTTCAGAAAGATGCTTTTTCCAAAATCGCAATAGCGCATCAACTCCGGAATTTTCAAGTGCGAAATATGCACCAACAGCAATCGTTGGGTCAATATTTCGAGGATGTACTAATATTGCCCCATCTTTTCTATCAATTTCTATCTCAATCGACTTTTCTATCAGTGGGTGATTAATTTTATGCCCTTCGCATACCCACCGGCTAATCCCAATACCCCAGATTAATTCAATCGGCTGCTCATCACCCTGAGCTTCAATAGTTTGTTGTAAGCTAAATAAAGAGTCGTATATTTTAATTGTTTCTCTGCGTGGTTTTTCTTCCTCTGACCAAGGGAGCCACTGTTCGTTAAGATAGCTATCAATATCTACTTTTACTTGTGGATTGTTTTCTAATCGAAATATTACATCCTTCAGTCTTATTTCAGTATTTTGTTCTTTTGATGGGGTAGTAACATCTTTTTCAGAGACAACACCTTCATCAATAAGGTTTTGAGCTTCTTGTTCAGGTAATGTTTTTATTAATTTTTCTTTAATCTGTGGGCTGCTTTCTGGATCATTTCCAACAGCAACCCATTCTTTTATTTGCTCAGAAATTGGTGGCGGTGCCAATCTCTTTAATCGCTCTATTCGCAACCATATAGAAACACCGTCATCATCAACAATATTATGCTGTATTCCAATTTTCCCTTTTAACTCATGCTCCCAAATAGTAAGTTGCTTATATTCTTCTATTCTGAACACTGGCTTCTGGTTGAGTCGCCCTACATGATGCACATAATCAAGAAGCTCATCTAATCTAGCATTTGTTTTTGAGTCCATTTTTTCTGTATTTTCACTCACATTTTATTCCTGTGATGGGCAAACTTGCTCAAGTGTTTTGAAACA
>JASXSV010000057.1 GCA_030674915.1 Candidatus Endonucleibacter bathymodioli | reverse complement strand
ATTGGACGAAATATCATACTCAAAAAACATATGTGAGATATTTATAAGTGGTAAGTTGTTGCATTTATACGTTAAATAAAGAATAATGCAGGTAATTTTATAAACGTCAGAGTTCTAGAGGTGAAATTTATGATATTGAAGTTTCTGTGTATTCCAAAGTTATATAAATATAAATTAGATATTTTAACCATGGTTAAGGGTATATTATTTGCTTATTGCTTGTTAGCGTCACTGTGTATTAAAGCTGCGATAGATGATGATGTTTATAAAAGTATAAATATTGATAAGAAGAAAGAGCAATGGTTTTTTATGCTTGCTCCTAATAGTGATATATCTGGGCATAGAAAAGATTTTTGCTATATAGCTATGGTTAATAACACAATAATGGTAAATGAAAGTATTGGCCAGAAAATTAGTACCATCTTAATAGAGTTGCAAGATAATGATATTGAGGAAGTCCCAAATGTTAATAATTGTCAAAGTATTACGTGTTGTAGTGCGGAAAATTTATCAGTAGTAGAATATAATAATCTCTTGTGTGCCTTAAATTCAGAACAGAAAATTTATAAATATGCACTTGTAGTTGTATTTACCAACAATGATAATAATCTGATTTTCAGAATAGAACAAATAGAACTTTATAACATAATATATAATAAGAATATAATGATTAATGATCTTGGCAATAGAATTAATATGTTAATACCACGATTTGCATCATGTAAGCATATAAGATCTGTGCCTGAAAATAACTCTCAAAGGAATAATGCTGAAAATAATATTAATGATGATCTGCATCAAACTATATCAAACCAACTATTATTATTTAATGATGTAGACGTTACATTTAAAAATAGTACTCAAATCAATAATGCCAATGATAATGCAATGCTAGATATAAATCTGTTGATTGGTTATCAGGAGTTAAATGCATATCCTAATGGTATTATATTACTTGATGAGGAAGTTGATATTGAGACGAAAAACAATAGTGGGGAATTATTAGGTAGCAGTGTTAAGGAGGTAGATTTACTTTTTGAACGTAGACGTATTTGTGAGTCTAATGTTTCTGGGTGTGAAAAACCAGGAAATACAAAACTTCCAAAGAAACAAACCTACAAGTGCGATACTTGTGGTAAGGTATGTGTGACACTATCTCAGTTAACAGAACATACGTATATTCATACAGGGGAAAAGCCGTATAGGTGTAACTGGAAAAATTGTGACAAGGCATATAGTCAAAACTCTAATTTGACCACCCATATAAAAAAACATAACAACGACACTCCTTTTTATTGTCAATGGTGTAATAAGAAGTTTTCTTACGGAAGTTTGCTAGAACGCCATATAGTGATTCATACAGGTCAGCGGAGTTTTAAGTGCACTTTTTGTAGCAAGTTGTTTTCTTATAAAAATTCTTTGGATCAACATGAAAAATTGCATTTGAATGAAAAAAATTTCAGCTGCCTACAATGTGACAAAGTATTTAATACTAATGGTTCGTTAGCAAAACATAGAGCCATCCATTCAGGTAATAAGAAATACAAATGTGTACACAATGGGTGTAAAATGGCATTTTTTCAAAAGTGTACTTTAGTAACACATATGACCACCCATAAAAATGTAAAACAGTAAAAGTGCGAATCGTATGGGTGTAATAAGGTATTTAGTCAAAAAAATAAACTAATAACACACGCGGATTTTAATAAGTGCGCCCTTAAAATTATGCAGCTAACGCCATTTCACTATAAAGCTCATCAGGTGTTTTAAAGTCTAACAGTTTTCTTGGTCTTTGGTTTAGTCGGTTTTGTATATCTAAAATTTCTTTGTCAGTGACATTATCCAAAGATTGGCTTTTGGGCAAATATTGTCTTATCAAGCCATTATGATTTTCATTCAAACCTCGTTCCCACGAGGAGTAAGGGTGAGCAAAATAGGTATCTACGTTAAGCTTTTTCTTGATTTTTTCATGAAAGGCAAACTCTTTTCCGTTATCAAATGTGATCGTGAGTAAGTCTGATTGGTAAGGCTTGAGCATCGTTATAATTGCTTTCGTCACCACGTCAGCGTGCTTTGAAGGAACACGTTTTACCAAATTTAATTTACTCACTCTTTCCGTTAATGTAACCAGTACACCCTTGTGTCTTTTGCCAATTACAGTGTCTGCTTCCCAATCGCCTAAACGTATTTTTTGATCCACAATTCCAGGTCGATCATCAATGCTAACACGGTTTCGGATCTGGCCTCGTGCATCGGGCTTTCCTGTTCTTTGCTTATACTTCTTGTGCCGAAGATGTTGATACAAGCAACCACCCTCAGCTTTGTCCTCTCGAATAAACTGGTAAATCGTAGCGGGACATACAGAAGGTTGATTATCTCGTTTAAGGCGTACTTGTATTTGCTCAGGGCTCCACTGCTTACTTAGTCTGTCAGTAATTTTATCTTTCAGTTCAGCTACCATCTTGGTCGCTTTGGGTTTCTGTTGATGACGTTCCTGCGCAAAATTATGTGCTTGCTTCGGGCGATAACCTCTAGCCCCTGTATTTCTAGCCAACTCTCTTTTAACGGTACTCAAATCACGCCTTAAGTCTTGGGCGATAATTTCATTTGAAGCTCCTGCTTTTTTCTCTGACCAAATCTGGTATCTTTCTTCTTGAGTCAGGTGGGTATAACGCTTATTCATAAGTGGTCTCACATTGGTTTTTGGTCGAACCGTAAGTGTACCCTCTGGCTCAACTTTTTCAATATGGCGCACTTATGACTAAAATCCGCGGCACGAAAAGAGAGAGTTTATGCTTATAAATGATCTGTTGAGTACGTTTTGAATGAAGCCAGCGGGCAAAAGAATAATCGTGCAAAGGTCTCAGTTTAAAAAGTAGTAAGTGAGTGATTTAGTGGAGTTGAGTACATCTTTTTGAAAGAATGTAGACCTGTATATGCACATAAGAATCAGTTTAACGCCGCTGTCTTGTGAAGATATTTAGCCGTAGGAAGCTGGATGATCGAGGAGCTTTCGCGGGAGTTCAGGGTATCGTCAACTATTTACAAGGTGAATGACCGAGTACGAAAGCAGGAGTTCACGCCACTAAGTTACACTAATAGGCGCTTCTTGGCCGCAAAGTTTGGCATGGAGCACCTGTCAAAAGTAGAAGCCTTAATTCAACGCAAGGAAAAAGCAGAAGCAAGACGCTACAACAAAAATCACCCCAGCAAGATGTTGCATACTAAACATATCTATGATTCGAGGCAGGGTTGCAGGGTTGCAGGGTTGCAGGGTTGCAGGGTTGCAGGATTGCAGGATTGCAGGATTGCAGGATTGCAGGATTGCAGAATTGCCCTTGCATGGCTTGTGACTTTTTATAATACGATGAAACCGCATAAAGTAATCAATAATATACCCCCATGCGCATTATTAAAAGAGTGATTTAAACTGTAAGTA
>JASXSV010000014.1 GCA_030674915.1 Candidatus Endonucleibacter bathymodioli | reverse complement strand
GCTGTATTACCCTGTGACTTTTTAAATTTAGGTGATCATGCTAAAGACCTATTTACGTATTTCTATTTTAGTGCTGTAACAATAACGACACTTGGTTATGGGGATATTATTCCTGTTGGATCGTTCACACAGATTCTAGTCGCCATCGAATCTATATTGGGCCTAACCTTAATTGGACTGTTTCTGAATGCACTATCCCACAAGCATGGCCTTGAAGTGCAAGAAAAGGAAAAAGCAGCTCAAGAAGCACGGGAGCTTAGTAACGACATTAAACAGTTTTCAGCCTTTAATCGGCTAGTGGAAATGCATATTCTTCGCTATCTAACTTATACCATCCCTGTCACCAGAAAAATTTCAGACAGAAAAGACGGAGAGTTGAATGAAGATTTTTCGTTCAATGATATGCAAGATATGTTTAAACCAACCTTAAGGCTTAGTGACCACCATTTCACACCCGCTGTAAATTTTTACTTTTCAGAATATAAGGAACTTTACTATGCTGTTGAAGAAGCAATAAAGCATGGTTACCTGCATCGTTGGGAAAACATTGAAACTCTTTGTCTCGAGTTTCTACGCAATACCAGGGAATTAGATTTCAGCAACTATATTATCAATCGACCAAATACCAAAGCAGGTAAAAAGAAAGGATCTGATTTCGACATGGATATGATAGAAAAGTATGAAGGTGAAGTTAAGTTTCTTCCTGGAAATGGTATTAATGCATATATCGCAATGTATCTCCAGATAAAATACAGCTTTAGCTTTATCAAAAATTATCGACAAATGGTTAGTGAAATAGAGAGCGACTAACAAGTTGCTGCAGTCAAACTCGTCAACCTGTCACTTGTTTTGCAAAAAACCGCAAAACAAGCGCCAGTTTAACTCTCCGCTGAGAAAGGCTTTATGATTAAAAAATTAGAAAAATATTATGAATATCAATAGGCATTCAAATAATTTTGATTTTCTTAGGCTGTTGTTCGCAGTAATTGTGGCTATTGTTCATGCTGCTACATTGTCTGGAGTTGGAGTCATAACCACTATTAGTCAGTACATCAGCTCTGAAGTTGCTGTGGACTCATTTTTTGTAATCAGTGGTTTTTTAATATTCATGAGTTACGAGTCATCCCAATCACTAGCAAGTTATGCAAGAAAAAGAATACGTAGGATATTTCCCGGATATATTTTTGTCATTATTTTTTGCTCTATAGCTTTTTATTTAATCTCATCAAAAACATCAATAGATTACTTCAATCTAGAACTATTGAAATATATTGCATTCAATACGTTTACATTAAACTTTTTGCATCCAAATTTACCTGGCGTGTTCGAAAACAATACCATATCAGCTGTTAATGGCGCTCTTTGGACGATAAAAGTAGAAGTAATGTTCTATGTAATAGTTCCAGTTATATCTATATTTATTGCAAAATTTAAATCATACAGATTATTAATATTGACCGTAATATATATACTGTCAATATTTTATTCATATTTTATGCTTTGGCTTAGTTCCAATTATGATATGGAAATATTTATAGAACTAGAACGACAAATACCAGGGCAGTTGGCATTTTTTATTTCTGGGGCTGTTATCTATTATCATTATACATTCTTTTATAATAAATCATTTTTCCTAATTATAGTTGCCTCCATTATTATGGTAGCGCATAAAAACATCATTGAACTATATGCACTATACCCAATATCCTTAGCGGTAATAGTTTTATACACTGCTAATATATTCAAGTATATGGGTAACTGGGGTAAATTAGGTGATTTATCATTTGGCGTATATATTTGGCACTTCCCAATTATTCAATTATTCATGCATTTCAACTTATTTTCCAATCAAATAATAGGTAGCATCATGCTTTTTACATCAATTCTTATTGCAGCATATCTATCTTGGCATTTAATTGAAAAACGTTATTTACATAGATTATAATACTATATTTCTCATTGCCACGATCCAGCGTGAAAATGCATACGAAACCTAATTAATGGGTAGAAGCTACTACAAAATAACCAATCCAGAATCCGCATTTTTTCACTTTAACCGTACTCCTCTGGATTCATGTTTTTACACGAGCTTAAAAGGTGGATACTTTATTGGAACCTTTAAAGTTTTTTTATTCACTTTCCGTGTGGACTCCCATGCAGAAGCATGGGACCCAGATAATGGTGAGGAGCGTTGGAGCGTTGGAACGAGTAAAACCATGGGGGAAATACCTAGTGAATAAATATGATCAACAGTTTATAAAACATCTAATAGGAACATTTAAACTAATATTTAAACCATTATTATGGAAATACTACTTATTACTGACAGGTCCGATATTGATTATTTTTTCGATTGGAAATGGCTTTGTATTTGTAATATTTCTTATAGCATGCTGTCTTTGGGGGCGTAACGCAAAACTCGGTAGTTTATTAGGTTGGTTTGTTGTTTCTGTAACTATTTTTATATTTACTATTTCACCAGAACCAGACCATTTTATAGAATCATTACTGAGAGCGGCTCCTAGAGGTTCTTCAATCCGGATTTCTCCAGAGATGTTACGAAACATCATCCCTGACACAATACCATGGAAAATAATATGGTCTTTGCTTTTTGGTGTACCACTTGGAATGGTTCTTGGGACTTTTATTGGTCTGCTAGGGAAAGCGGTTTTTGGTTGTCATCCTAGAATAAACTAATTGAATTGCATTGAATAATAAATTAGAATTTCTCGCTCCCTCGCTCTGCATGGGAATGCATACTAGCAGTGGTGTGAGCACAACACTAAAACAAGTCGATGTTTCCACACAAGGAGCTTTTACTAGCTGCGCTCCTACTTCTACGCTAAGCAAAGCGTTATGTTCTATCAGAGATAAACCATGAGTCATATTAAGTTCTCGAAAGACGAGATAGATAGAATGGTAAGTAGAATCAAGAGTCATTTTAATAATGAACTTAATCAGGAAATAGGGGGTTTCGACGCAGAGTTTCTAATTGAGTTCTTCGCTAAAGAGATTGGCCCATATTTCTATAATCGCGGCCTATCTGATGCTAATATTTTATTTGCAGAAAAATCTGACGAGCTAAGCTATATGATTGCCGAGCTAGAGAAGCCTGTAATATAAATAATATAAATAAGCCTGTACCAAGTAACATAACAAGTCGCGTTACGAGGAACATCAAAGCTGCATTTTGTATTTTGTACACTACGTTGTCGCTTCGTTAACATAAAATACAACTTCGCTTCGCCGTCCAGTACGTCAGGCGCTAGGCTATCATCTTAGACAATACTTACTCAAAAAGGAAAACCTATATGAAAATACTACTTGTACTTACGTCACATAATCAACTGGGAAATACAGGACAGAAAACTGGATTTTGGCTAGAGGAGTTTGCTACGCCTTACTATATATTCAAGGATGCAAATGCAGATATCACACTTGCCTCGCCTAATGGAGGACAACCACCTCTGGATCCAAAAAGTGACGTGGCTGACTTCCAAACAGAAGCAACTGAACGCTTCAAGGAAGATGATGATGCTCAATCTGAACTAGCAAATACGTTGCAACTATCAGATATTTCAGCTGATGATTATGATGCGGTATTTTATGTTGGTGGACATGGTCCACTGTGGGATTTGGCAGAAGATCATAACTCTATAGCCTTGATTGAAACAATGTATGCCTCTGGAAAGCCGGTTGCTGCAGTTTGTCACGCACCTGCGGTATTCCGTCACACTAAAGCCCCTGATGGTACGCCTTTAATAAAGGGGAAGTCTGTGACTAGTTTTAGTAACACTGAAGAAAACGCCGTTCAACTTTCATCTATTGTGCCTTTTTTGCTGGAAGACGAGTTAAAAGCGAAAGGGGCAAACTACTCAAAGGTCGATGATTGGCACCCATATGCTATTACTGACGGCAACTTGATAACCGGCCAAAATCCGGCCTCATCAGATCCTGTCGCGAAGGCAGTGCTAGAGCAAATAAAACAATAAATACCTAACAATGCCAATGCTGTGCGTACACACATAAAAGTGATAATCCATATGGTATCGATCCGACAATAAATTGTCTGATGGACGAGGTTTGTAACGCCACCGAAGGCCAAGCCAAGCAATCTTAAGGTACCGAAAGTAGGCGCTACAGGAGATATTATGACGATTCAGCGGAGCCTGAAGACGTGGCATGATCAAAGAGATGTTTTTGAGAACTTGTGATATCCAACGTTGTTCCTGCCGATAAAGTACAGCTGGTAGTGAAGCTAATTCTGGAGTTTGAATTATGCAAGGATAGGGATTTGCAAGGAGAGCATGTTTGAGGCGGCGCACAGCAGTTAAAAAGCATAAATACACCCTGCAAGCGTTGTACACTGAATAAAACTAAACCGACAAAAATTGTTGAGTCAGTTCATGCCAGCGTTAAAAAGAAAATTGGCTGGGCTTAGAAGCTACTTCGGTCTTCCGGATAATAGCTGGAGCATGAATCATATTTCTAACTTCGTCCTACACTATTGTATGCGTGGTTAAATAAGCGAAGACAGAAGCATAGTTTTAACTGGCTGGCATTTAAATATATGCTAACATATTTCCAGACTCATCCGTCGTTCGTTACGAGCGTTACGAACGTTACGAGTGTCAAACTCTACGTGGTGGTTGACTGGTATTGAGGGTTCGTCAATTACATGAGTAAAGATATAACTAAATAGCCGGATGCGGTCATTCCGTATGGACGAGTCTATATCGGGCGGTCAGGTATCTGGACGTTCTATCATGACGGCAAGAAAAAAGAAAGACACAATGATTTTAGAAGAAACGTCACATTTATTAAGCGATCTATATTGGATTACTCTATTAGCAGTAATCGTATCATCGGCATCTGGTGTACTAAAAGCTGGAGTTAAACAGTTTGACCTGTTTGGTGTAATTATAATAGCTGTAGCCGCTAGCTTAGGCGGTGGCTCGCTAAGAGATATGTTACTTAACAGACCAGTATTTTGGGTTCAAGATCAAATATTTTTCATAGCCTCAATAGCCAGTGCTGCATTAATGTTTTTTATAGCCAGAGTATTTAAAATATCACACAAACATTTCTTAATAGCTGATGCTGCAGGTTTAACAACTTTTGGCGTTGCAGGTACTTTAGTTGCTCTAATTGCAGGTGTTCCTCCACTAATAGCAAGTTTTATGGGTGTAATGACAGGTACAATGGGTGGTGTATTCCGTGACATTCTTTGTAATGAGCAGCCCGTAATATTTTCAAGCCCACTCTACGCCACAGTGTCGTGGATAGGATCGTTAATATTTATAGGCCTTATGTATTTAAATATTGATGTAACAGCATCAGCTATGATTTCAGGAGTAGGTATATTTGTGTCTCGACTATTATCTATATATTATAATATCAGCCTGCCAAAATTCAGGTTTAAATCTTAAAGTGGTGAAGAGCTTGATCCAACCATCGCGCAATTCATAAAGCCCCTGATATTTCTCGTTCCCATGCTTCAGCGTGAGAATGCATACGGAGCCTAGTTAATGGGTAGAAACCGCTACAAAATAACCAATCCAGAATCCGCACTTTTTCACTTTAACCGTACGCCACTGGATTCATGTTTTTACACGAACTGAAAAGCTGCTTCAAGTAATCCTCATACTGGTCTATCTACAAAGACAAGTTGTACCGCAGCTATGATCAAAATATTTTAGATTCTTGACCTCATATAAAGAAAGATTTATTAAAACAGCAAATACCTATTTGGCAAATATGGAAAGGCATAACCATGAAGATATTCAATAAAACATCAATGATAAGCTGGATGATTATAGTGTGGATTTGCAAAGTATTCCTGTTCTCACTGCCTTACAAATTTACCTTACACCCAAATACGCAACACATTTTTGGTATTATTGGGCAGTGGATGAAAAACTTTATTGGCGACTCAGTAGGTCAACTTTTTATAACCTATGGCTCTTATGCCGTGGGCAGTGTAGAGTTATTGATTTCACTTATTTTACTTTCCCCTGCATTATTTTTCTTCTTAAAGAAAATCGGGTTGTTAACACAAACTCCAAATATTTACCTTTTACATGCTACTGGAGGTGTGCTTGCCTCTTGCGTGATGGCAGGGGCTGTTTTCTTTCACCTATTTACACCGTTAGGCATTGAGGTTATTCATGAAAGTAAAAGTGATGGTGGAACACTCTTTTATGCTGCCATTTCTATTTTAATTTTAGGTTTTTCTATGGCCACCATTAATATTATCAAATACAAAAAAGGATAAAATATGCTAATTCGATTATCACTTATTTTTACCTATATATTCTACTGTATCCGTTTGAACGTTGCACCGTGGCGTTATTTCCAGTTAAATGCCCCTTACTTTAATGAACATCGAGATATATTTTCTAAATTAGACATGGATAAACGTATCCCCAAGCAGTGGTTGCTTGAACAGTTTATAGATTTAGGTGTGTACTCCCCAAGTCACTACCCTGTGTTTGTCAAACCAGAATGGGGGCAGAACTCACAAGGGGTAGTACGTGTTGACAATTTATTGCAACTCAATGCGCAGCGCCAAAAACGCACAGCTCGCCATTCTTTTTATTTGATTCAGCAAGCAGCTCCTGAATTATGTGAATTTGAACTATTTATGATCCCCAAGATCGAAAATTCACAGCAATTTTTCACATTATCAGTGACCGAAACCTGTAATCGCAGTGCAGATAAGTTACCTGTCAATGGCATTTATAACCCAGATAGTTATTATAAAAATTGCGCATCACAACTAACAGAAGCACAGTTACATAAAATATGGTCGCACTTAAAACAGATGGGCAACTATCGTATTGCACGTTATGGCGTACGCGCAAACAGCCTAAATGAGTTAGTCTCAGGAAATTTTCATGTTGTTGAAGTTAATTTGTATACTCCGATGCCACTGTTGCTATTGGTCAGCGATTTTACACTCCTAGAAAAATTTCACTTTATTAAACAAAATATGAAACAACTGGTTTTGGTAACTCAATCCATCCCCAAAGGCCAGTTAACTAAACCAGTGTTTTTCAAAAAACCACATATTGCTCGGTGTTTAAAAATATTCATGAAAACAACATAAACACGATCTGCTTAATCCAGGCAGTAGATACACATAAAGAGAAAATATGAAACTAAAAAAAATAATTTATGCGTGGATCAGTAAAAACTTTATGTCCGACTGTAGTAATTACAACAGCTTGCAGGTGCGCAAAAGTTGCCGCAGCAAAAAACAGGCACGTGATAAATTTGCACAGGGTAATATCCCTTGTGCACAAGGTGCTATCTTTTTTAATCCATTTACAGCTATCAGATTTGCACAAAAACATGGTTTCCCGTTAGTGATAAAACCCAATGTCGGTGGCTTTTCTCGCGGCAGCCACTTCCCAATTAAAAATTATCTTCAACTCTGGAAAGCAATCTTTTTCGCTAAATTATGGTGGCCATTTACCGTGATTGAACAGTATCTACAAGGACATAACTATCGTGTGGTAATTGCTAACGGAAAAATAATGTCGGTATTAGAGCGTTATGTGCCTTTTGTCATTGGCGATGGAAAGTCCACAATTGAGCAGTTGATCAATAAAGAGAATAAAGTGCGTGAACAGATGGGCTTATATCCCTGCATGTCACCTCTCCAAAAAGGGGCAAAAACTATCTCGTTCCTGAAAAAATCTGGTTATAACCTGCAAAGTATTATTGCTGAAAATGCAAATGTGACCCTTTTTTATCGCATCTCTCTTGCCCCAGGTGGTGTGGTAGAAGTAATTGATAAAACTTTGCTACCAGAGACCAATCAAACACTGTTTAAAGAAGTGCTAAAACTATTTGATGCTAATATTTTAGGGATTGATGTGATTTTAGAAAAAGGTATTGAGATTGATTATCGCGAACAGAAATGTATTTTCTTAGAGGTGAATTCAAGGCCATATCTTAAAATGCACGCTTATCCTCGTTATGGTAAAGCGGAAGATCTTTCGCCACATTTTGCAACTCTTGATAAGCTTGAAATTAGCCAGTCAGATATATATTAACAGAATTCCCTAGATTCCCACAATAACTAACACACTAGTAATTTATTTAAGCGTTAGCTGCTCATAAACTGTAGTTCTCACACAACTAAGCAGGTGACCACACGAGGAACTCTTACAGGCAGTTGACTCTTGCCAACTATACCAGATTGAATCTCTCAGCACGCTTGTATTTTCGACACGTAGCACTAATGATTATATGCACCTCTCCAATAAAACGGTCTCCCTGAAGATAAAGCGCTGTTACCTTTGGGATTTATGACGCAGACGCCGCTCGTCGCTACAGCATTTCAACAATATGCAACCAACTCCGCTACATATCACAGATAAGTGTGTTTGTTATTGTGGAAATATAGGTATGGTATACCTATTGCTCTGGAGTTATTTCCGGTAGCTGCTGATGATCAAAGAACTTTTATTAAATCAGTATTTGACCACTGTAATTATTACGTTTTAATCTAGCAGGTCGTTATTGATCCTGCTTAGAAAATGTTGTTAGCTCTACAGAAATGGTATATAGGTATACATTAAAAACAGGAAACCCCATAATATGCAACAACATTCGTTTTAGGCAATGCTTTAGCTACTCAGTTTTACACGTGATCTGCCTTAGCATCCAAGCTTTTCACAAATAATGCCAAGATACACAGGTTACAGATAGCAACCATGAAAAAAACAACGCATTCCAACCTACTGTTATCATTGATAATACCGATAGTTTCGTTATCGCTACTTTTACTCTGGGTTAAAACAAGAAACCAGAATCTTCAAAAGCCCTCTAATACCTATAAAGAATTGATATTCGAGCATAACCTTTCTTGTCAAGAACACCCTGATTTATACGAGCCAGAATGGAATTTTCATACGATTACCCAGGGGGAGAACTTTAGTATAATCGCGTCTCAACACCTTAGCCTGACCCCATACGAAATACTGCAAGTAACTGATCAGGCAAAAGAGATTGCTAATCTTGCCCAGTTGCAAACAGGGCAGACCATACAATACCGTTTAAATAGCGAAGGCGCACTTCAGGAGCTGAAAATTCCCGTTAAATATAATATAGAACTCCTGATAATACGCCAAGAGTCCACATTTATGGGACAGGTAATCCAAAAAACACTAACCAAAACACACTCAATCTATAAAGGCATTATATCACAAACTCTTTCCAGCTCAATGCAAGCTCAGGATGTACCATGCTCTCTGGCCTCTAAAGCAAGCATATTATTAGAAAAAAGAAACAACCTTCGCGACGATCTACGCCAAGGAGACAAGTTTGACTTATTAATAACATCCGATGAAGTTGATGGTGAGCTTTTCTCACCGCAAATAGAAGCAATACGACTTGATGGCTATCGAATCAAAACAGCTCTTTATATTCACTCCGATGGCTACTATTACGATAAGAACGGTTATGGTCTTGACCCTAGCTTCTACCGCTACCCCCTACTCAGCGCTTACAAAATAAGCTCCCACTTCAACCTAAGTCGCGAACACCCCATCACAGGCCAAACCTGCCCTCATTATGGTACAGACTTTGCTACACCAATAGGAACTCCTGTAATATCTCCTGCCGAAGGCAAAGTTATCAGCTCAGGATACCAGCAGTGCACAGGCAATTATCTGACTATAAAACACTACAATGGTTACATAACCAGATACTTTCATCTTTCCGAACTTTTTGTAACGACAGGAGATAAAGTATCATTGAGTGCAAAGATAGCATTAACTGGGAATTCGGGTCGAAGTACCGGCGCCCACCTTCACTATGAGCTACAAATAAATAATCGCCCCGTCGATACCATGTTAGTCAATTTACCTTTGAGTAAAAACCTAAAAGGAGAAGAGCTGACAGCATTCCAAGAACAAGTTCTACAGAGAGTTGCTATGCTGGGCGGTAGTTATACCCATCTTGCTATTTCAGAAACACAAGAAAAAATCCCAAAGAGCTAAGTTATTGAGACAAACAAGCACAACCAACACCTCTAGCTCATACCCCGGAGAGGCATGGATGAAGTGAGAACAGTCACCCCCACCGACACCTTCAAGAGACATAGGTATAAAACATGTACCTATAAGAAACTGATCAGTAACCACCCCAAGAACGATGTAACTCAAACAAAAAAATCATTCCAAACAACCATTTTACGCACCTAACAATAGAAAAAGCAGAAAATAGCATTTCAGCACAATAAAAAAACTAATGATGGCACTGAAGGCTCCATACGCAGGATACAGCCAAAGTACTAACATTTAGCAGATTACCACCGGGCCGAACAAAGAAACAGAGGCTGGATGCTCATCTTAAAAATAACATCACGTCCCATATTGATTTAGACTAATAGCACACTATACTCGTTGTCATTGAATGTGTACTCGTTGTCATTGAATGTGTAAGCAGGTTACATGTAAACAAAGCCCCTCATGAGCCTACGAGCAGAGGGTGAGAACACCTTCAAGTG
This sequence comes from Candidatus Endonucleibacter bathymodioli, assembly GCA_030674915.1. Taxonomy (GTDB): domain Bacteria; phylum Pseudomonadota; class Gammaproteobacteria; order Pseudomonadales; family Endozoicomonadaceae; genus Endonucleibacter; species Endonucleibacter bathymodioli. The sequence continues at coordinate 86,239 of JASXSV010000014.1, read as the reverse complement.
GAATGGGTATCATTACAGGTGTACCCACAATAACTGAAGGCACAAGCTGCAACGACGAAGCTCCATACGCATAGAATAACCTCGTTATTCTAATGATAAGCTAGGGAAGCTAACAGTCCTGTATCTTCAAGCATAACAGGCAAAGCTCTAGAGGATAATATGACTCGTACCGTTCACTGTGTAAAATTGAAAAAAGAAGCTGCAGGCCTTTTGATCCCCCCGCTACCAGGTCAAAAAGGGCAATGGGTATTTGAAAACATATCCCAGCAGGCTTGGACTGACTGGCAAATTCATCAAACCAGACTAATCAATGAAAAACGCCTAAATTTGCTAGATATTGACACTCGCAAATACCTTACAGAGCAAATGGATAAATATTTTGCGAACGAAAATATTGACGCAGTTGATGGCTATGTTCCCAAAGACCAACAATAACTCCTACGATACCTTTTAGAGACCTAAGCATAACAAACTACTTTAGCTCCTTCTTCATTTTGTAATCCATTACCAAGATTACCGAGATACTTAATACCAAATTATCGGCTTGATGCACTGTTCCTAGTGCTTAGAACTGTTTTCTGAGACACCTATAGTCCTACATAGCATGGTTTTGGCACACCATGGAACACCAAAAACTTAGCGCCTTTGCGAATGTTCGCGGCAATAGCGGTCAACCCATAAATCGTCTCATTTTTGGCAAACCCGCAGTGTCTTTTTATAGGCAACAAAAAACGTGCACCAACCTCCCGTGTTACGGATATTTCTTTGTTACTAGCTCTCTCTTCTTTCGATAGAGGTTTCCCTCTGCAGCTCTTACTTTGAACTTTACCTTCAATAATTGATGCCTCAGATGACGCTAGAAACCATCCCAAAGTGGAGGCTTCGGGAACGTCTCTACCTAGCTCAAAGTGACAAACCTTGCGAAACAGCATGTATCTATACCAGTTACCATTGAAGGTGAGAGCGAGATCAGTCAACAGCCACACACCCTCAAGAGTAACGGGTGCTGATACGAATAGTTTTGGCTGTCTTGTAAAGAATTTTTGCATGTCTCTATTTTACTAGAATATGATCTTCTTTGTTGTGTTATGCTGTGCTCTCCTTTATGCTAACCACTCTTTATTTAAGAGTCGTACTGTTAGTCTTGAGTAAAAACTAATTGCTATATACAAATACTTGACTATTGCTGTCGAAGACAGTTTAATACGCTTCCCTTACATAATAATTTTTAAATATGCCCGGATAGCTCAGTCGGTAGAGCAGAGGACTGAAAATCCTCGTGTCGGCGGTTCGATTCCGTCTCCGGGCACCATGCACTATGCACTATGCACTATGCACCCAAAGTAATCGACAGTTAGAGCTGCAAGCGCTCGACAAAAGTACAGACATCAACAAGTCCTACAGCATATACACTCATCACCATTGAAGACGTTTGATTTTTAAATTTATTTTCTACACTTTCCTCCCATGACAAAGATCACACCATAACCTCACAGCAAACAGCATACTTCGCATCACACATATTGCTCTTAATGGTGTTAACTACCAGAGATCAAAGAGACTGGTAGATGCAGCCAAAAAGATGAAGATAAAGCAACATTTAATTCCACATTACAGCCAAAATATAAACCCATTTCCACATCAACTCATTTTGACTAGCCGTATCGTGCTGCACGACACAGACCCTACATCCTGTTTCCTCTAGGGATATCAGATACCGTTGTAATTTTCACCACTGCGTAGCCTTAAGAAAACTAGCCATTCTCAGCTTATTAAAACACAAACATATTCATTTCCACGCCCAATAAATTAGATACAACAGTAGAATAATAAAAATATAAACAAAAGTTCTTGCGCAATAAGGGTTACTAAAATATTTTATATGCATACTGGAGAATTGGATCCGTGCATAAAATAACTCTACCTCTCATCATTTGGATCATTCTTGGCTATGGCTGTAGTGCCAGCGTCAACAACAATACATCAATGCACACACCCATTTATCAACAGGACACACAACACTTACTACAGCCTTACATGTCAAAAACTATACAGCACCTTAATCTAGAAACCATCCACTACGTAGACTACCACAGAGGAACTGGCAACTACATATTTCGTGGAAACACTCCCTTAAGCAACGATGGCTTCCCTTACGAGGAACTAATGCGCGAAATAAAACATATTGCAAATAACAAACTACATCGCATCATCGGTGACAACCCTTACCTTATCGATATATCATTAATCAATAACATTGCTGAAGAATCACACCTCAAAATAGAAGAACTATTTTTTAAAAACAATCCTGACAAAGGAGAATTAGTTAATCACCCAATATACGGTGCCCTAACAAGCCCTAACTGCTATCCTAAAAATATCAGAAAAGAGATGGAAAAGATTCCTAATATAGACAACATGAGTCAACTACTAAGCACCATTAAAGAAAAGATTGACCATAAAAAAGATCGACCTCAAATAATTTACATTCATTGCCAGTCAGGATTTGACAGAACAGGTGAGGTCATTGCCGCATACCAGATGCGATATTCTCAATGCAGCTATGAGTCAGCTTATACTAATGCGAATAAGATAGCCGGCCGGCCAATCAATAATTATTGCCACGCAGGACTGCAATGGTACGCTTACTATCTTCAAGATATTGAAAACCTCACAAGCATTGGCGCCATTCACTAAAAAACTATAGCCATGACCAGAGCTTCTTACAGCGCCATCACAAGACAAAGACTACGATATATTTATACACCTTAACAACTTCCTAACGCAGGTTAGCCGCTATTAAAACACCTTGCGAATAGATGCTAAAACCTATTACGTTGTCACTTGCCTTTATCTCTATAACAAAAATTCCAACCTAATCAATATTACTGCACTTATCCAGAATCCTCTGGCAATAATGCTTTCAAGGCTTCATCGTGATCCACAAACTTAGTCTATTTTTCAGAATCAAACTTGTTAGCACTACCTCAGTTTTTTTGTAGATAAAGCCATTTGTTCAGGCCGTACACGATATATTTAATATGCTCGCACCCAGAAATATAAGCGACAATCTGATAGTGTTGGGTTTTTGACTACTCGCACCTTCAATGGTTACCGGTAAATATTACTGAGTTTGCTCGTCATTTCGGGGACTTTTGCCACTACCACTTTCCAGGCTCAGATTTTCCTTTTTCAGGTAATCATTCAGATGGCGGCTTATGCTTGACTCACTATTGATCAATAGTATGGGCAATAGATACCCTACGACACAGCAATGACTCCTTAATGCGATCACACTCACGAACAACGTTACTCGCTTTCTTATGAAGTGACTCAAAGTCTGTTTTTGTGCTGTGAACTAAGGTTGTTTTTTGGATGAACGGAGAGTGCAGAAAATAAGCTCCAAAATCCAGCATTTTTAATGGTCACGAGCATAAATAGCCTCAACACCAGTAAATCAATAAAACTTGACTATGCCGACCACTAATATTTGACCATTGAAAACGGCCTACTCTGGACGCAAGATTTTGTATTTAACTAACCAGAATCGGTAATAGCTCTGCAAATCTCGCCACAATCAGTCATTGTCCTAATCAACAGCGAGAAAATATACAAGGCCGGAGTGAAAACCAAAAGATTGAAGGCAAGTTGGTGTGGCAACTATTTACTACGCATAATTTACTATTGATTTACTATAAGCACCGCTAGTGCCATTTACAACTTACTGAGCTACGTCTTAGATGTTTTTGCTGAGCCAGCATCCCATGTTTGAGTATTTTTCTACCGAATCACGTGGCAAAGCGCTCTGCAAGATTCAACTTTTATTGTTTACAATACCCCTCCAATAAATGATTACACCTTACACACTTAGGCATACTCAAAAACATTAAAGGAAGAGATAACTACTATTTATTGTCACTAAACTGCAAATTCAGCGATGTTTTTTAGAAATAAAATGGTGGAGCCAGGCGGGATCGAACCGCCGACCTCCTGCGTGCAAGGCAGGCGCTCTCCCAGCTGAGCTATGGCCCCATTTTTGAGGATTATCCAATCAACCACCAAAATATTGCTCTGCACAAAGTGAAAAATGTGTATTGCACACACATTCAACTACACTCAGCCCAGTATTTGGTGGGTCTAGGAGGACTTGAACCTCCGACCTCACCCTTATCAGGGGTGCGCTCTAACCAGCTGAGCTACAGACCCAATCAGATAGGCAAATACCAATATTAATAACCTACATATAACATACTTTGCTTAAAGAACAGACTATAAAAGAACAGACTATAAACAAAGTTATTTTTCTTTACAAAATCAGATAATTCGTGTGAACGCTTGCAGACGTCAGTCTTCGTTTAAGGAGGTGATCCAGCCCCAGGTTCCCCTAGGGCTACCTTGTTACGACTTCACCCCAGTCATGAATCACTCCGTGGTGACCGCCCTCCCGAAGGTTAGACTAGCCACTTCTGGAGCAACCCACTCCCATGGTGTGACGGGCGGTGTGTACAAGGCCCGGGAACGTATTCACCGTGACATTCTGATTCACGATTACTAGCGATTCCGACTTCACGGAGTCGAGTTGCAGACTCCGATCCGGACTACGATGCACTTTCTCAGATTAGCTTCACTTCGCAGCTTCGCGACCGTCTGTATGCACCATTGTAGCACGTGTGTAGCCCTGGTCGTAAGGGCCATGATGACTTGACGTCGTCCCCACCTTCCTCCGGTTTGTCACCGGCAGTCTCCCTAGAGTCCCCGCCATCACACGCTGGTAACTAAGGATAAGGGTTGCGCTCGTTGCGGGACTTAACCCAACATCTCACGACACGAGCTGACGACAGCCATGCAGCACCTGTCACTGCGTTCCCGAAGGCACCAATCTATCTCTAGAAAGTTCGCAGGATGTCAAGACCAGGTAAGGTTCTTCGCGTTGCTTCGAATTAAACCACATGCTCCACCGCTTGTGCGGGCCCCCGTCAATTCATTTGAGTTTTAACCTTGCGGCCGTACTCCCCAGGCGGTCGACTTATCGCGTTAGCTTCGTTACCAAAAGTACTAAGACTTCCAACAACTAGTCGACATCGTTTACGGCGTGGACTACCAGGGTATCTAATCCTGTTTGATCCCCACGCTTTCGTACCTTAGCGTCAGTATCAGCCCAGAGTGTCGCCTTCGCCACTGATGTTCCTTCCTATATCTACGCATTTCACCGCTACACAGGAAATTCCACACTCCTCTGCCGTACTCTAGCCACCCAGTTTGGGATGCAGTTCCTAGGTTGAGCCCAGGGCTTTCACATCCCACTTAAATAGCCGCCTACGTACTCTTTACGCCCAGTAATTCCGATTAACGCTCGCACCCTCCGTATTACCGCGGCTGCTGGCACGGAGTTAGCCGGTGCTTCTTCTGCGAGTAACGTCACAGCTCAAGGGTATTAGCCTTAAACCTTTCCTCCTCGCTGAAAGTGCTTTACAACCCTAAAGCCTTCTTCACACACGCGGCATGGCTGCATCAGGGTTTCCCCCATTGTGCAATATTCCCCACTGCTGCCTCCCGTAGGAGTCTGGGCCGTGTCTCAGTCCCAGTGTGGCTGATCATCCTCTCAGACCAGCTACGGATCGTCGCCTTGGTAGGCCTTTACCCCACCAACTAGCTAATCCGACGCAGGCTCCTCCAATAGCGCAAGGTCCGAAGATCCCCTGCTTTCCCCCTTAGGGCGTATGCGGTATTAATCCGGATTTCTCCGGGCTATCCCCCTCTACTGGGTAGATTCCTACGTGTTACGCACCCGTCCGCCGCTTGTCAGCATCTAGCAAGCTAGACCTGTTACCGCTCGACTTGCATGTGTTAGGCCTGCCGCCAGCGTTCAATCTGAGCCATGATCAAACTCTTCAGTTCAATTTTTTATGCCTCCTCCCACCATAAAGCAAGAGAAAACGGCTCAATCTCACAATTAAACTTCACATTGAATTAACAAGTTTGTTCGCTCGTTTGATTGGCATTTCGTTCATTCAGAACCTAGGTTCTGCTGACTGATACCATCACACAAGCGCCCACACGAATTATCTGATAATTTGTTAAAGAACACGGCCAACCATTAAGATTACGACCGACCAATCACTGCATCTAGCTTGTGATCAGTAAGGTCGCCATTCTCACCATATCAACATTTATTGTCAAGCGTTCTTTTTTATTATTTCAAAAAAAAGCGTAAAAGAACCACTAATTTCAAACTATATTCGCAGCCATTAAAAATATGAATAAGAGGCAAGCGAGCAAAACCAAATAGGCCGCAAGCATCAGGCGACGGAGACAAATACAAACAGTCAACTACCCACATCTTTAATGATCGCCAGTACTAATGAGTCTAAAAAACACTTCAACGCCCCTTCCAAGCAAAGCGTCAAAACTAGCAAACCCCATACCAAAGCACTCCTTCGCATAGGATCACTCCTATTAAGAATATGCGCTAATATCTTTGAGCCCTAGAACAACCACCCCGACTTAAAGCATTATACTCTAGACTACAGCGACAGCCCTCAGACCCCACTCCACTTATTACTAAGGCAGACCTAGAAACCCCCGCTTTAACCTGAGCATTGCAGACCTAAATCCGCTCCCACCCTAAGCACCAAAGGACTAACGTAGCAATCCTCCTGAAAGCCGATCTGCAAACGAAACATCACCATTTAAGCTACTAGAGTCCACTGCCGCTGATGGACTTTCAGGCCCAGCTTCACCTGCTACTGATAAAGATCCAGCGTCACTCTCTTTAATTTCAGCATTACCCGAATCTAAAGATGGAGCAGAACTACCTACGCTTGACTCCTCATTTTCACACGACATAGGTATACGCCCTTCAGTTACAACCTGAGCACCATCCAAACCACTACATGGAGCAAGACACTCTTGACTTTCTTTAGATATATTCAGAGCATTCATCGTCTCAGATAACAAACAGGTATCGTTAGTTGCACCCTGAGAACCTCTCAAAGACTCTAATGCTATCCCATCGTTTACGTCTAGCGAAAGTAAAGGCGGCGCACTCGCCTCAACCAGAACATTTTGCAGATCTGGATATAGACCACTGCTTTTTGTATCATCACAGAACTCAGTCATACTTATTGCTGACCTTTGATCCTTAGCAACAGATTCTTCATCTGATAAATCCGCTACCAGCGAAGTAAGACCCCCACCAGACTCATCGATACCAAAATCCACCAGTCTCCGCTCAAGCGCCGCAGACTTCCTATAATAATACAGAGCGCATCCTGCAGCAATCAACCCACTACCACCAAGCACAATCGCACACCCAAGCACAGCATCTTGCAACTCACGAGCCCTATCTCTCTCTACAGCAGCATTATACACTTCATCATTGCTAGCCCTTAGATAGACTTGATACGGAGGCTTCTCACCTCTTCCAGCCTTAACGGGGAACAGCTCATAATTACGATCCCTCATGAAAGCGTTTGCATGATTATCTTTATCAACTGCAACAACGCACATATCCGCAGACGTATAAGCACCAGGAGAACGCACTACCATGCACCCAGGCAGACCATCGATGCCTGTTACCTCAACTTTTTTTACTGCATCATCACACGCAAAGTACTCACAACGGTCCTCATACTCATTGTGAGTAGCATCATGACCTCTATAATGCAATGTATAATTGGTTGCCGCTACAGACAAACAACCCATTATAAATTCATTAGCTCCTATTGCGCACAAAGCTGAGCCAGTTGTGATCAACACTTTAGAAAACCTATTTGTAAAAAAATCAAGAGTCTTATTAACAAGCCCCTTTTGACAAGCAAGTTTTGGTTTAATGCTATATTCCTCACAGATGCGCTTCAATCGAGCAATTATGGCTAACAGAGTAATTTCTACCATCTGGCTCTGCACGTCGCTATCATCTATTCTCGCCACATCCTTTTCAAATTCATCAATTACCGAACTCGTTGACTGTGAATCTTCATTAGCTTCCAATCCAAACAAACCTATCATATACTGTAATAGGTCAGATTTTCCCCCTTTTTCATAATGCTTATGCATAACACTCAACATAACGTCGGCGCCGTCACTAATATTTTCCTTCAAAATACGCGCCACAGCATCTAACTTATGGTACTCTACGTATTTTAAAATATCACTAAGAGGTCTTTCATCTAACTCCTTCTCAAGCAGCTGTAGCATCCTAACACGCTTCGAACGTAAGGTCAGTCCGACTATAAAATCCTCCACTTTCTGCCTCCTACCAGAACGTTCGGAAGAAAATAGCACTTTAGCAGGTGTAAACCCGTAAACGACAACAGACGTTATCATCTCATCATCATCCACACCCACTCCTGCACCTAATGCGCAAATTGGAAAAATAACACTCAATGCAAAGTAAAAAAACCAAAGACGCATTATACAAACCCTCTTACTAATCAAAGACAATATACCGGTAATAGTCACAACCGAATCAACTCTGTGTTTATATTGAATAACAGATTCGCTAGAATCTAGGTGCTCCAGCAATATTCCCTGCAATGAATGAATATCATCTTCTCTTCACTGACAGCATAATCGCCATAACCACACCATCATTAAGTAATACTTTTCATGCATTATTTCACAAAAGACTGCACCGCTCAGACTAGATACGGCATCTGCCCTAGCAAAATGTTGCACCTAGCTTCCAAAAACCCTGAAACCTATTCAGCCGTCTGACGACATCCAGATACCTATATTTTATATAACATAGCGCGTGAAGGCAGCCGCCTGAACTAAACCTACTCACGATTAAACTCTCGCCCTTGATATCCCCCTTCTCTTCGCTTATTAGGGCTGGAGAAATAAAAATGCTACCTCACCATTAAACCTCACATTACGTGTAATCTCTTGAGCGAGCCAAGACATACATCCAATCAACAAAACCGTCATCTTGCTTCTCAATAACTAATCGCATTTAAGAAAACAAATACTCTGAGACCTTTGCACGATAACGCTGCATAACACCATCTAATAGCTCAGTGAAACAATTTGAATCGTGAATATTTCCTGCTGTGTAACCGATCGATTTTATCAACCCATCCTCATCGACATTTATGTGCGCTTTATAGCCGTAGGTACTTTTACTCTTCCCGTCAGAACCTGCTTTCACGTTCCACTTCGCGTCAGGATCCTGTGTTGAGTGCTTGTCTTTATCCTTATTTGGGCGACACTGTTTAGCCTCAATTACGCTAGCATCAACAATACTGATACCTCCAGATTTAATATAAAGACCTTTATCTATAAGCTGGGAATTGATTTCTTGAAGCAACTTATCCATAAGCAACAACTTATCGAGCTTCTGTCTAAATCGCCAAAAAGTACTGTGGTCCGGCACTGACTCTGAAATGTCGAGCGCAATAAATCGACGAAATAAAAGATCGCGAGCAAGTTGTTTCTCTAGGGCCGAATCGCTTAATTTATACCAACTTTGCAGCAGCAGTGCCTTAAACATCATCAGTGGAGGCCATGCCTTTTCGCCTCGAGAACTTGAATGTATATCTTTCAGATGATGCTCTAAGCGATCCCAATCAATGAGTTCATGGACAGAGTCGAGTTCTTTCACTGCATCGTGATCAATCAGCATTGAATCTGCTAGACTGCGTTGTTTCAGATTTTTCCAAGCCATAATTTCACCGAAAGGCATTGATTGTGCAAGGCTTATTATACCTGATTTTCAGTTATTTAGCGAGATTCGTGCAAAGGTCTCACTCTGCCACTTCATTTTATAAGGAAAATGCTACATATCTGATTATAAAGATACAGATAGCTAAGCAACAAGCGAGCTAAGTCACCCAAACCGCAACATCAGATGGCTGGATGAACGAGAGCAGCAAGCCACCTCACACCTTCAATTACAACGGATACTAATAAGTTTAAACGACTCCACCACCCAATCCAAGCAAAGTGCCAGAACTGAAAACCATATACCAAGGTATTGTATCGTACAGGATCACTCATTCTTCGTAACAATCACAGAAACTGAGTAGTGCGGTCAAGACTCTACTCAAGCACTGCAACATCCATCAGCTTCCATATTCAGGAGGAGCGCTACCACCGAATCCACCGATTTGAGGGCCCGGCAGACCACTTCCTTTGGTTGGATATTGCGAAGTTGGGACATGAGGATTCTGCGGCATTGGATAACTTTGTTGCCCAGCGCTCTGTCCTGGAATCTGTTGATAGCCTGTACCACGATCCTCTGCATAAGAACCAGGACTAGGACTCAATGTATTTGAAGTCTTAGAGCCTTCATCTTTACCACTCACAAGAGACCCCATGCTTCGCCTCGTCTTATCTATTCGTCTCTCAAGAGCCGCAGTCTTCCTATAATAGGTCACAGCGACCCCGCTAGCTATCAAACACCCAGCCCCACATGCAGCCACAGCACCATAGACCGCAGCACTCTCCTTCTTACGATAGTTTTCGGTACTCAGCATCACCGTATACGGCTTACCATATGATCCCAATTTAACAGCAGCCAACTTTTCTTTATGCACACCTAGCGGCAGGATGGCTCTCGCATGGTTATCACTATCAACTGGAATAGCGCACAAATCACTATCGGTATACCCATGAGGAGACTTAATCATCAGACAATCAGGAAGGTTTTCGGTGCCAGTTGCTATATCCACTTGCTCTCCGCTATCACAAGAGAAGTACTGGCAGTCATCGTTCCCAGACTTACCCATAGGACACGTCGGGTTATGTCCTCGATAATGCAGTAGATAATCCGCGGCTACACCCACGCCACTCATCACAAGCTCACTAGTCCCTAGTACATACAAGGCTGATCCAGTAGTGATCAACATCTTCGAAAACCCATTTAAAAGACAGTCAATACTCTTGTTAACAGCCCCCTTTTGACAAGCAAGTGCCGGTTTAATATTATATTTCGTACAGATGCCCTTCAATCGCGCTCGTATGGCGAATAAAGTGATTTCGGCCACATAACTCTGCACCTCGCTATCATCTATTTCCTCCACACTACTTTCAAATTCATCTTTTGCTGAATTATCAGCAGAAGGTATTTCATACTCTTCTAGCGCAAATAAATCTATCATGAACCGTAGTAAGCCAGCTTTCCCTCCTTTTTCATAATGCTTATTCATTAGCCCTACCATGGTCGTCTCAGCGCTATCTTCCTTCAATAAATTAGCTGCATCATATAATTTATGATGCTCGACGTATTCTAAAATATATCTAAGAGGCCTTTGACATAACTCCACCTCAAGTAGTGTTAATATACTATTACGCTTCGAGGTATAAGACAGCCCGATCATAAAGTCCTCCATCTTCTGCTTCCGCTCGGGATGCTCTGAAGAAAGTAGCACTTGCTCAGGGGTAAACCCATAAACGACTATGGACGTTAGTGTCTTGCAATCATCCGCACTAGCTCCCACACCTAAAGCGCAAACTGGAAAAATAACACTTAAGATAAAGTTAAAAAAAACAAACTTTAAAATGCAAGCTCTCTTGCTTACAAAAGACAACCTATTTACAACAGTCATAATAGACCTCACTCTTTGTTTATGTTAAATAACAGATTCGCTCAGATCCAAGTGCACCAACAGTATTAACTGCACTTAATAATCGTTAGTTCCTCTCCACTCACAACACAATCTCACTAGAGAATTCATCACTAAGTAATACTTCTTACACATCATTTCACAACAGTCCGCACATTACTCATCACACCGTAACTAATCCCTATCTCAGATGGACTCTAGGTCGCGCCACCTAACCTAACCTCCAAAAAACTCCAGAACCATTCCACCAGCCCACCACATCCAGCAACCTGATTTCAACTAGAATAATGCGCGAATCCTACTGTCATCACTCAACCTCATCCACGATTAAAATCTAGCATGCAATATTTTCACTCCGCATCCACTCCTGCACCAAAAGAAAGAACATTATTGCCGTGCTATTAAACACAATAGCCTGGATGATACAATAAGCATGAAAAAGCATACAGCAAAAAAATCAGACTACTACCTTACATTCCAAACAACTAATCACTCAAAATGAAAACATTGCTTTACCTACTTAATTATCTGGGGGTAATGCTAACTATCTGGCTATAGACATACAGACAAGATCAGACGTATATCTAGAAAGATTAACACTTGTTAGCACCAGCAAACCGCATACTACAACAACCACGCTTATTGTCAAGATAACTTTGACTATCGCACACTTTTTATAAAAGAAAAGATATTGATATACCAACTAGAGTTAGCACCGACTACATTCAAAGCTCTAATAATCGTCTACTATTTTACCTATAGTCACTTTACGTAAACACCAGCTGACACGGAGGGCATGGGTAAGAAATACACGTGGAAAACTTAAAAGCACGATAAACAATTAGCTCCTGCGGACACATTGACACCACCTGTATCCCATTACCTTATTTGGCACAACAAAATTATTAACAGTAAGATATCCCTCTGTAATACTGAAAACACTGCTAGCATATCTGCTACGCAGTATCACATAATTTTTAGCACGATATCATATACCCATACGGTATTTATACTGTCATCCAACAAATAAAACTCTGTTTTTGTTGACAGACAACTAAAAAAAACATCCAGAATAATGTGATTTTCTTACTATTTTACTCTTTTGCAAAACAAATACTGTAAATACCGGCACTACTACACCCTTAAATACACGACAAACTATCAATACTAAAAAAATACATTATACCGTTATCGCCTGCTGGCTAATAAACTCATGATTGGTATTTGCATTGATCTTCATGAAAAACTTAGGTTTGGCCCACTACCATTTACTCCACCTTTTAGGCACTCAGTGTTTTACTCATCTAAGGTCGACTTATCTCTAACATAAATTATGTTACAATCACACTGAGTATCTGACAGAGTATCATCAAAAATAGGATCTAATATAATAATACTATCAACTGTATCAGATATTCCTAGAGCATTTCTTGGAACTGAGAAAATATTCTTTGGAACAATCACCTGAGAGTTTAGGTAACCATTCACTTCTGCATAGACACCTATGTCTATCAACCACTTTTCCGTTATTTCATCTGGATTGCATATTTCAGATATTTTTATATTATGATTATGGGATATAATATCCGCAAAAACATGATTCATAGCTGGGTACCTTTCTTTGTGACGCTTATCAAATTCTGTGTCACCAAGAAGAAAGCCAAACCAGCGCGAAAAATCAAAACCCTTACTACTCAAGTCGGCAAAAAGACGAGACGAGTCTCTATCACTAATATTTTCTTCAAACCAATCAATACTATACATACGATTCATTACTGCAAACCAAGGTGCATTTCCAACTAAGAACTTACGATCATCACCCAGTTCAATTCCTTTTTCTGTCACTTGTAATTCAGATAATTTTGGCAAATAACTATTGATAAAGGTACTCAGCTTCCTCGTCGGAACAAAATATTTAAGAACCTCACGTATAGTGCAATATTTTACCTCATCCTGTAAATACCATGGTAGTTCATCAATGCAATCAACTATCACTTCAATATCATCTTTAGAAGAAATCGTATACCCCATAGCAACAATATCACTGAAAAAACTTTCCCTTGCCCTTTTACTTCCAAAGAAACCAGCCCATTCCTGGCTTACCATCAGTCCAGAATCTTTATCTAATACATGCGTACTTCTTCTAATCAACTTATTGACTTCTTCCAAATTAGCCATACGGTGCAAATGCCAATTAAGTACTAGCATTTGTTTTTTCTCTACGTTTTCAGAGCTACAAAAAGTTCTTTCTGGGCTTATATGTGACAATTCCAACCAGGATAATTTATCATCAGTCTTTTTAACTTTTATTTCTTTAAGATCATTAAATTCCTGACTGTCATCTAGATTGTTAAAATTTGACGCAGCTAAAGCCACAATAACTCCTCCAGCAACATAGTATCTATTCATATTTCCTTCAGATGATCTACTTTTATGGTCGCGTTGTGCTTCTTCATCGGCACTAGACCATGCATGTTCATCTGCAGCATCACCATCCTTATCAGAAGAAGTCTCCATATGGATAGGTGTATGCTCTATTGTACTCCGTAGTGATTCAGGTGACTCTGCCTCAATATTAGTATTACTCAATGAGCTAGCACCTACAATAGTTTCTACACTTCTAACCTTTCTAGCTTTTGGATTTGTTTTTTTTGCATTATAGTCATCATCTTGCATAGAGGTAGATCTTGTAGTCAAATCAAGACTATCTAAACTATTTGTAATGCTTTTAATTTCCACATCATCTTTTTCTGTAGCATTACGTTTAATAAAATCAACCAGTGCCTGTATGTTATCAGAAAAATCATAATTGTTAAGTAGGGGAAGGTCCAGCATCATTTCTAATGCTTGTACATGCTCATTCGTAGGCTCATGCACCCCACTAAAGAAATCACACAATCTTCGCATATAACTCATGCCATCTTCAAAGCTAGCAGCGGAAACGAGGTCATTGAGTATTCCTAATTGATATGGGATGAACATTTTTTTGTTTACATCATGATAATACCTAATAACATTTAGATCTCGACCAAACTGGTTTCTCATCCTAGCTATTAAATCAACAACAGACATATAACGCTGATCTCCAGCAAGAAGACAAAAGCCTGCGTTCATTGACAGCATACTTGGCCGAGTCGATTCCAAATCATTAGCAGACAACATAAAATTATAAGATTTGCCCTCGGTTGTTTTTAATGAATATAAACCAGCCTTATGCAGCCCTTTTATTTCAAGATACTTATTCTTGTATTGATTTCGCACAACAGTTGGCTGAGGGTCAAGAGTTACCCATGACAATGAATCTTGATAATATTCTATATGATCACATCGATGGCGTCGTATCTCTATGTTGACATTAATAGAGTCTGCAAGTGGGCCCACCTGAGCATCATAACTAGGAGTATATCTGTATATATTACCTTCTGAATCCATGTATCCTAAGCATGGCTTTATATGCTGTAGACTAAAATCAAAATACCCGCGCTTATCAGAGTCGGATATCGATTCAAATGAAAAAAATGCTCTCGGCACAAGTGTCTCAGATGCAACGGAAAGTGCTTCTAGTCCTATATCATTTTTACTTAAAGTAAGCAGACCTGGTGTTATATCATTTTCACTTAAAGTAAGCAGATCTAAATATTTACTGTACGAACTTGGAGCGGAACCGAAAGGTGAACCCATATATTCAAACTTCTTTATTTTATTCTTTACAATGGCATATGGATTGTCATAAAACCTCTCTCCTTTTTCTAAAATAATGCTTTCTAACCTTTTTGGTTTATTATACCAAAACATCATATCATAAGCTTCAGCAAAAAATTCAAACCTTTCATCAAGGCTATCAACTGTATGCTTGAAGTCTGCTACTGATATAGTTCTTACAGGCAGTTTTATTCTCTTCTTCATATCTTGAGCGGTATATCTCCTAGAAACAAAACCCTCTGCATCATCAGTATAACTAATTAGTGATTCAACTGAATTTATACCGTGAACAATCATATCTATCAAAGCTGAGCAGTGCTTAATATAATCATAATCTGAAACTTTATTCACATCATGATAATCACTATTTTCAATTTTTGTTAAATCCAATTCGAGCTTATTGTAGTGCCCAAAAAAATCTTCCTCATGTGCATTAAGGTCATATTTATTCCTCATATTGATAATATAATCTTTTTGTTCTTTTTTTGATTCGTTTATTTCCTTCCAAATCCTCGCCCATCCATCCTTCTCACTATATAATGGATTCTTAATACAGTAGCTAATTCTAGAACCTACATTACACTTTATCGTTTTAAAATATATCTCATCCCAATACTCCCTACGCTCCTCTACTGTATAAATAGGATACATCCATTTTTTTATATTGTAGCTAACCATATCATAGTTAGAAGATAAGCCTTCCTTAGTCTGCTCAAACTTCTCTAGATTACTTTGCAATAACTGCCCATTAACACCTGCGCAAACTATATTTTTAGTAATACTACCATTTAGCTCTATATGCTCTATTACTACAAATACCCATTGCTTTCCTTCCATATGTTTTTGCTCAAATGGAGAGGTTAACTCAAGATTTTTACTGAAACCATTTTCCTCTCTCACTGGAGTGGCATGCATCTCATATGTCTTGCCATCTGCTATATACATTTTGTGAAAGCTTTTCAAGGGCACTGTCATAACCATTGCAATGTCATCGCGTATAACACTAGGCATAAACATAGACTTTCCATCAGATAAAACGTTGACAATCTGCGAGTACCTAAGATTATTATTCTCCCGTGCATTTTCCTTAGTGACACAATCTACTGCTCCGCATGATAAAAAACCTCGAACTATAGTCCCCACCATAGGAATAAAAGATGTTATACCCGTGATTGTAAGATATTCCCTATACATGTTTTTATCATGTTCACTAAAATCATTATACATTAGATGATTTTTAACAAATATATGCACTTCTTGCAACGTACCTAATATAATCGCTCCGGCTGCTCCGGCTGCTCCAAATACTTTGCCACCATGCTTAAGCATACCAGTGCCTATGCGTGTTTTTATTTTAGATAACCCTGAGTTGAGCAACCTTGATCGCCGCATAATTGTTTGCTTGAACGTGTTCATTTTTGTTTGTCGCTGTTCTTTTTTATAATAACTAAATGACTCTAATTTAACTGGAACCTTAGTTCGATATACTGAACGAGACGATTGAGGGTAAGATTGAACTAACCTTCTAATTCTAGAAACATCCTTTCTTGTATACAAGTTAAGTGATGATCTACTTTTACTATTGTACAATGAACTTCTTTTTTGCGCATTAGGTTCAACAAACTTTTTTGTATTGAATATATGTTTCTCATTTTTGTGCATTTTTGCAAGCACTTTCTCCTGTCTTTTCGGTTTTTCATCAATCAATATTTTTATTTCACCTGCAAGTTTGGCAGTATCCTTTGGCAACATGCGTATCTTGTCATTTTTAAAAGTTGTTCTTAAACTGCCATCTTGATGTGTTCTCATATAAGGTTTAGTGCCGGATATTAACACATCCCTTACTGACTTTGCACAGTTCTGTTTTAACAGCGTGTATCTTTTTTTCTGCACAGTATTTTCCCAAGTGTCAACCATCGCATCCGTATCTAATCCATTTAATCGAACGACATTATCCCTCTTCACACCCATGCTATAAAGTTGATTTTTCACACCCAATTCCGCATTCATAGTAAGAAGCTTTTTAGTGCCTTGCGTAAATGTTCTACGAAACTCGTCATCTCCTGAAGATAATAGAACAGGACCACCTTGCCTACTATCAAAAACAAGTAACGAGCTATGATAATTTTTACCATAAGTTAAAACTATAGCTCGCCCTGGCTTGCTAACATAACTCATGTAACTACGTGATAATGCACCAGAATGCAATACTGTGCGATATTTCATCTCGTTCGCTAGCATTGGTCTATTTACAGCTCCTGGGGAACCCTTCTGTTCTTTCATTATGGATAGCATATCCTTTTGTAATAAAGGATGGTTTTTATAACCTCTTTTCACATTACCAAAATTCTCTCCTGTCCATTTTACCCATTGAGGTATTTTTTTTATACCATCATTCGGAGATCTCCTTTGACGCCCTGTCTGTAAACTATTTTGAACAGATCTTTTACTAACATGCCTTGGCTTTCGTGAGTTAAGTACGGTATGCCAGCCCTTCGCATCAAAAAACATTATAATATTTGCCACTTCAACATCACTGCTAGTTTTTTTATAATCCATAGACGTAATGCGACTCACCACATTGACATAGTCGTGCTGCAGACCACTACGAGAGTCCAGAAAAACTCGGTAGAACTTTTCATTATAGTCTGTTACATAGACAGACCCAATGGTTAGAATTTCGGTAAATATAAATATCTTTTTAAGTGATGCCTTAGGAATATCAATATATTTTACGATGTCGTCACCTTGACTACTGGATGAGCTTAACCACCCTCCAGAAAAGGTACCACTTTCATCACCACTAGCGTCTTCTGCGAGAAAATATATATTCCCATCCCCTTTTATTAGTTTTAAATTATCAGAAAACTGCGTATCTTTCTTATTCCTTAAGCTATTGCTCAGCAATACCATATTATCTTTCATGAACTCAAATGGATTGCTGCATAAGTCCATAGCGATAGGATCTCCCGGCTTATCAACATCTATAAAATTGCTATTTTGGAATTCCTCCCATCCATCTAATATCACACTTCCTTTGAAGTCTATTTCATTAATATAATCAAATCTCCCAGCAAGAATCATGTCATTCTGTTTAACCTCTAAAAGTATTTTTTCAGAATACTCTACATTAGGGTGCTGAAGTAACTCACTCACTTGATTAATACTACTACTTATCGACATTTGGAGTTCAGCCAAAAAACCAAACTTTATAGAGTCATACTCATTATTTATCTGTATGTCTTTAGAAACTCTCGAAGAAAGATCATTTAGATTTTTTAGCTTAGATAAAAGCCAGTTGTTTTGATAACATAATATTCCAGCTTTATATTCAGTTACAGCACTCATTAATTGGTGAGCATTTAACCATTTATTATCCCAGTTGTGCGATGCTAAAAGAAACTCTAAGTTTCTATTGTGTCGCTTTAAATCAATCTTTTTCTGATCAATTGCTACTTGACCAGCTTCTTCCTGATCAGTTGCTTTCGGATCAATTGCTTTCTGATCAGTTGCCTTCTTATCAGTTGCCTTCTTATCAGTTTCTTCCGGATCAGCTGATCTTTTAAACCTCTTTGCACTTTGTAGATGGTGAGCATTTAACCATTCATTATCCCAGTTGTGCGATGCTAAAAGAAACTCTAAGTTTCTATTATATCGTTTTAAATCAATCTTTTCCTGATCAATTGCTACTTGACCAGCTTCTTCCTGATCAGTTGCTTTCTGATCAGTTGCTTTCTGATCAGTTTCTTTCTGATCAGCTGAACTTTTAAACCTCTTTGCTCTTTGTAGATGTAGTTGCACTGGTGGCGTTACTATGCTGTGGCATGCTAAACTTACGCCGGCCATGGCTGATACTATCACAGCTACCGGAACTCCTAGTATACATATTGTTTTCGCTTTGCTTGCCAACAACCATTTGCATATTGTTTTACTTTCTTTAGAAGATGTTTGTGTACGCTCATCGCAATACGTAGTATCTGTTTTCTTTTCTAAATCCGATTGATCTATATTTTCTTGATGCGTGCAATTAGTGCTGTTGTTAGCTCTTTCCTCTAACGTTAAAGACTGCATGCGAAGTGGCAATGTGTTATCTACTACCGCGTATGCAGGTACTAGATAAAAGATTGAAAGGAAGAGAACCATATACCGTATACGCATGATTATTTTAATGCCTGTTCTAGTTAAAAACATTTGATACACCACTTTATAAATCATCGCATGCCTTCGTCGATAAACTATTATTGGATACGTAGAGGTAGTCTCAGTTGCAATACTTAATGCACGATCTAATATTATTAGTCATATACACATTGGTTAGCTGATGAGCCTCGAAAAGACAGTCATACTTTACGCAATCTCTGAGCAAGTACAATAAATGTGAGATAATGCAGCTACACAAACAAACAGCATCGTCCTATGACACAAAAGCATCGAAGTATCTCACGGCAGCATGGTGAATGCGTCTATAATCAAAGCTCCCAGATCGGCTAAAAACAAAGACAAAAGACAAAAGACACGACCCTGAGATGCATTCCACCCATAAAAACAACCAATATTTAATAACAACGCCATACACAGAGCAACCGTCATACCAGCCAATAAAGCTGCTATTACCGAGTTACCCACGCTTCTAAAATAGGATTCACAGATGCTATACCAGTGACACTTACAAACTAGTCATACGCAGCCGTTTGTTCAAATAACGGTCTGATTGTAATGTTCTGTCCGTAAGGCTTTCCCTATACTCCTACGAATGCATACCCACGTTTGCCATGGTCCAAGTGGCATTTCAAGGAAACACCTGATCTCTGGCATGCGTTTGATAATAGGACTACTCCAGCTCTTGAAACCTTAACGTCAATAACGGCTGAATGTTGTCACTTTATAGTGATAAACAAGGCTTGATCCATAACCATACTACCCACCCATGATAGTGCAATAATCAGGTGTTTCACGTTGACGTGTGTCCAGCCCAAGTATTGATTGATGACTTTAGGCACGCTACCGCCCATCAAAGGTGATATCCTTCGACTCACTTAATGGTTACTGATGCAGGATGCGGTGTCTGGATTTTGTTTTTATTGCGGTCGTATGAGATATTTGTAAGAAAGCATCCACTTCACAAGAAACTGCTATGTAGCCATTGCCGTAAATTAACGCTATCACGTACCCTCTAGCATTGACCAACATTTTGGTCTTCGCTCGCTTGCCACCTACTCACACCTCTAATAGTAACCAGCGTCCTATGTTCTAGTAAAACTGAAAGTGATAACATCAGCAATATCAGATCTATTCATTATGAGCATTAACAAACGATCAACTCCCAATGCCACACCTGCACAATCTGGCATACCGTAGGCCAAAGCGCTTATTAACCGGTGATCGTGATGATAAACAGGCAAACCACGATTTCCTCTATTACGTTGCTCACATTTAAAACGATGGAGCTGCTCTTCAGCGTCTTGCAACTCGTGATAACCATTGGCCAACTCTACGCCATTCACAAAAAGCTCAAACCTAGCACTTACTATATCACCATTTCTATCTTCCTTTATCTTGGCCAGAGCGGACATGCATGCAGGGTAGTCATAAACAAATACTCCAGACAATATGCTAGCGTCACCTGCCCCGAGAGTCGGCTCTATAATGCTGGAAAATAGAAGATCAAGGCAATCATTCCTATCAATTCCAACCAACTGGCTATCAACTTTTTGTCGGACTAAATAACTTAACTTACAATCAGACACTGTATGAGGATTAATGCCTAAGTACTCATCAAATAGATCTCCATAACTACATCTCTTTACTTCATTAAAAAAAGAGACAGACTTTAACATGGCTGCTACGTCATCCATTAGTCTTTGCTGATCCATTCCGATTCTATACCATTCCAGCATTGTGAACTCAGGGTTATGACAATCTCCTATTTCACCTCTTCTAAAAACGTGCCCCATGGAGTAAATATCACCACTACCTGCGGCCAAAAGCCTTTTCATGGCAAATTCTGGAGAAGTGTGCAGATAGCATGTTTGAGGGTTTGACCTGCCAACTGGATGAAAGTCGCAATGAAAGCTATCTATATGAACATCCACTGTAGCTGAAGTAGATAGTATCGGGGTTTCCACCTCCATAACCATTTGAGACTCAAAGTACGATCTGATACCACGAAATAATGTTGCACGCTCTTTAAGAGCGGCCATGGAAGCAGATGGTCTCCAATCATTGCTGGACATAAACTACTTCCTATAATCAATATTCTTCCGGCGAAAAAATAATCAGATAATCGATATATACCAGTTACCATTGCAAGGCGAGAATAGGCGACAAACGAGCTAAGACCCATAAGCCTATAAACCTACAGGGATAAGTAAGAGCAGTAAAAGACCTCTCGCACCCAAGGGAAATGAGTATAGGAAGGTTACTTTGCTATAAATACGGCAATGGAGAGGCACTTATTCTCTACAAAAACACTGGAAATACTTCTATTTTACACGACTCACATATTCTCCTGTGCGCGTATCAATTTTTAATATTTCACCTTCAGTTATAAACAGTGGTACTTTAACAGATGCCCCCGTAGTTAGTTTGGCTGGTTTGGAGCCACCTTGAGCCGTATCTCCCTTAAGACCAGGATCAGTTTCAATCACCTTAAGCTCAACAAAATTTGGCGCTACAACAGAAAGCGGCGAGCCATTGTATAGAGTTATGCTATACACTTCCTGCTCTTTAAGCCAGTTGACGGTATCGCCAAGAGCTATCTTGCCGACAGCGTGCTGTTCGTAAGACCCATCTGTCATCATAAAGTGCCAAAATTCACTATCAGTGTAGAGATATTCCATATCAAGCTCCACTACATCAGCAGCCTCAAGACGCTCACCAGACTTAAATGTACGCTCCCAAACACGTCCAGTTATCAGATTTCGAAGCTTAACTCGATTAAATGCCTGCCCCTTGCCAGGCTTGACGAACTCATTTTCAATGATTGAGCATGGCCCCCCTTCTAGCATTACCTTGAGACCGGAACGAAACTCACTGCTATTATAACTAGCCATCAAATTTACCAGGAAATCCAAAATGGTTATAATACCTTGTTCTAGACTAAGAGTGCATACCCAAAGCTCGAAAGAAACCTCTATGGCGCAAAAAACCTTCATAGGACAAGAAAATATTCATTGGCAAAAAGCCCTTTCTAACAGTATTTCAAGCCCTAGGGAGCTACTTTCTCTACTAGAGCTGGACCCCTCCCTACTACCTGAGGCAATTAAGGCCGATAAACAATTTTCCTTGAAAGTGCCCAAGGCATTTGCCTCAAGAATGGAAAAAGGCAATCCTAAGGACCCTTTGCTTTTGCAAGTGCTTCCCTTAGGAAAAGAGTTATTAGAAACGAAAGGATATAGCCTTGATCCTCTGGCAGAGAATAAACAAACACCCCAGAATGGGGTTATTCACAAATACTACGGACGCTTACTTCTGATAACCAGTGGTGTCTGCGCTATTAACTGTCGGTTTTGTTTTCGCAGACACTTCCCCTACGGTGATAATCAGCTAGTAGGTGAAAGCTGGAGTAATGCTCTTAGCTACATTTCTTCTGACAGCACCATTAAAGAGGTGATTCTTAGTGGTGGTGATCCACTTGCCGCTAGCGATAAGCGCCTAGAAAATCTTGTAAGCGCCCTGAGCGAGATCAGCCATGTTGAAACTTTGAGAATACATACTCGCCTACCTATCGTCATCCCCCAACGAATTACCAAGGAAATGCTTCGATGGCTTACTAGTAGCCGCCTAAAACCAGTGGTTGTTATCCACTGCAATCATGTCAATGAAATTGACTCCTCCGTGGAAGCAGCCCTGACTCGACTGCAGCAAGCTGGTGTAATTTTACTTAACCAAACTGTATTGCTAAAAGGTATCAATGACTCCTCCGAAGCACTTATTGAACTAAATCAGAAGCTATTTCACTCATCCGTTCTTCCATATTACCTACATCTTCTTGACCCTGTTCAGGGAGCCGCACATTTTGATGTTGATGATGCTATTGCAAAACGCTTGATAAAAACAATAATGGCAAAATGCCCAGGTTATCTAGTGCCAAGACTGGTTAGGGAGACCACCAACTGTCCTTGTAAAACACCTGTCTGATAACAATAAGAGACCTCAGTATAATCAACGACTTTAAATATCATTGAACATTACTCATACTGTAAGCCATTACTAAGATTACCAGGGTATTTAACACCAAATTATCGGTTTTGATATTAATGTGATATTCACACTTAATGCTGTTTTTGGCTTCCAGCTGACGATTAATATTCTCCAATAATTGATCCCTCAGATAGCGCTAAACCAGTCATGTTCAAAACAGTCCACGATGGAAGCTTCGGGAACTTCTCCACAGATTTCAAGGTGACAAAAATTGCGAAACAGCAGGTCTCTATTCCAGCTACCATTGAAGACATGGGTAGACAACGACCTAGCGAAACCCCATGAGCCTGCAAGCAGTCAACAACCATAACTAGCTACCAACTTGCAACCGGTGAGTTGTAAACCCAACCCTTTGCCAACCAGTATCTTTTTGATTTAGCCCTTGACTTCTTTCCAAAAAATTCAGCAATATATCGTATTAATTGGCTGGTAGCTGTCCAGATGGAACGTAGTTGTCTGACTCATGCAAGCCAAGCACGTACAATATACTATCAAGCCCCATTCTTGAAATAGCATGACTCGCATGTTCTTTTACCATTGGTTTAGCGCGAAAAGCAATACCCAGTCCAGCCACTAAAAGCATAGGTAAGTCGTTAGCTCCGTCACCTACCGCTATCACTTGATCAAGACTTAGTCCTTCATGAAAAGCAAGTTGCTGCAATATCTGTGCCTTTCGTTCACCATTTATAATTGGTTCTTTAGCATGACCAGTAACTTTTCCTTTGCTAATGTCCAGTTCGTTGGCGTAAATATAATCAATACCTAGCTTGTCTTGCAAATATTTGGCAAAGTAAGTAAAACCACCAGAAATAATTGCTGTTTTATAACCAAGATATTTCAGATTTTCAATCAGCTTTTCTGCTCCATTCATGAGCGGTAAATTTTGAGCAATATCATATAAAGACAGCTCATCAAGTCCTTTTAACATTGCCAGCCGCTTCCTGAAACTACCATTGAAATCTAACTCGCCCAGCATGGCTTGTTCTGTGATTTTTACCACTTCCTTGCCAACACCAGCAGCCTTCGCCAAAAGATCGATAACTTCAGCTTTTATGAGTGTAGAGTCCATATCAAAAACCACTAACCTGTAATTTTTTCTGTTAGCAGCGTCAATCTGAAACACGATATCAAGAGTCAGCTCATCGGCAAGCACCGAACATTTTTGTTTTAAGTGCGTCAATTGTATCGATTTCCCCGTTAACAAAATTTCTAAACAGGAACTATTACTATCAAAATCTTGATCATCATAACAACTATGGGACAACTTTTTGATATTGACAATAGTTACCCCTATAGAGGAAATAGCAGCAAAAACACACTGTATATCGACTGCTTTCAGAGTATCAGACATAAGAGTCAATACTGAAAAACCAGTTCCCCTGAAAGACAAATTTTCATGACTGCCAAGGGGGCAACAACAACACAAATAGCCATATTCAGTGATGGATTTTTTTACTCCCTCAATAAAGTTAATATCTACAGGTTGTTTAGCCCGCCTAGCAATAATAGCAATAATCATATAATTACTAATTAATGACTGTGTTATATCCAAAACATCCAGATCATAACCAACAATAATAGATAATAGATAAGCCATTGTATTATCTTGATATGGACCGGTGACACTCAGTAGGAACTTATTACTCACTGTTTAGCATCCTTTTTATATTCTGATATTTTAGCTTAATAATACCACTTATTAACTCTGCCTTGCTGTATATAAAAACCAATAGCTGTTTGATGCAGACGTTTCCGCACTTATAGCCATGATTAATGACGCTATGACGGAGGTAGTCGTTAATATGCATGCTTATAGTTACTGCCCCCCGAACCAGTTTGATAAGAATACTCACATTACTGTAGATGTTGATATTTCACCCACGGAGAACAGTAGCACCAAAAATTAAGGTATCGCCTATACCTACAAATATCATGATGGCTTTGCACCGATTGACGCCTATCTTGAGCAGAAAATCTAGTATCTGGGCTGCGCCCTGGAGCTGACTCTCAGCACTCGCAGAAAGAATTCATACATTCTTGACCCATGCGGCTTATAGAACACTGCCTTCTCCAAAAACCCAACGCGTCTAGTCTCGACAGCGTCTATGGTGCCCAGGACACCCAGACGTCACCGAAACCTAACACCCTCACGGGAAACTAGTCTATTCGTTATTTCGCAACTTCCGTTAAATGACACATGAAAACACTAAATTAATTAATATCCAGCCGCTGATAACAATATCTCCGTGCTTACTAGTATTCATGACAATAGGATCTCTGCCAAATAGCGAAAGTATTGTTATAACCCGCGACCTATAAAAGAGTACAATAACAAATAAAGCCTTTGTGGAATCTATCAACTAGCAAACAGCAGAACGTCGTGAATATCTGTTGCTTAGATTTACTACACCGTAACGCACACCCTTATAATTAGACATAGGAGAAGATATTTTGACTGTGCCGAAAAAAAGCGGCAAATTAGCCAGAAAAATATTTAACTTACCCCTAAAGACACAGTTGATGCTCATCTATGGTGTACTTATGGGGGCTTTGACTATTTTCAGTAGCCTACTTATATACTCTGAAATTGAGCATGCCAATCAGCATCAAGCGGATACTATGGGTAATTTAATTAGTGGTCAAACAGCCAGCGCTGCAGCCAATATGCTAGTAACTGGCGACCGACTCAGCCTCAGCGTTTTACTCAATCGACTAGCTCAAGACCCTTACATATCAGAAGCATCAATTTACAGTATTGATGACCGAAGAATAGGCCATGCAGTTAGTAAAGGCGATAATGCATCTGAAAGAGATGGCCCCATATACTCAGCACCAATCAATTATCAGGATGTTATTGCAGGGTATGTTCGCCTATCTCTTAATCAAAAACTCCTAACACAAAAACCTAAGGAAGCTATTCAGATCATTATTGCCGTGAGTAGCATATTACTTATTGTTGGCATGGTATTTCTATATTTTTATAGTGATAATCTAGCGCGTAAGCTTTCTCTTATTGAAAGGCAGTTACATTCTGTATTACCACTACAATCATCTCCCCCTGAAGGATCAGGGGAAATAGATCGTATCGCTAATTTGGTCGAGCAGCAGCTCACAGAAACACGCCTATTGTCTAACAAGGAGAACGTTGACCATGCTGATGATAAAGTCACAGCTATTATCAGCATCAATGTGAAAAATATTGCCCGATTTCAACAGCTACTAGCACCTCAAGACTTAATGAATATAATCCAACTACAGATGGAGATCGCAGTGGAAGCCGCCAGCCTTTACGAGGGATCTCTGAGCTATTCTCCAGAAGGCAATGTTTATATCCAGTTTGTCAGCACAGAAAGCGACAGCTTTGCCATGGATGCACTTTGTTGTGGTTTATTGATAGAAATGCTTTCTCAAAGAATAGGTGAACAAAGTATTGCCTCTATAAAACCAGGGATAGGCCTTTGCCTGAGTGATAAAATACCAGAATTTCCGAAAGAGAAACATCCTGCACTTTGTGACAGCGCAGCAAGTCAGGCACTAATGCTTGCAAGCTTACTAGAATCTAATGGCCTCCACATGCTGAGATCACAATTGAGTTGGCTTCCAGCAGACATCACAGAAATACAGGCATCTGAACACGGCGATGGAATTGTATTAATTAGCGCTATTTCAGAGAGTACGTCTACAGAACTTGAAAGGCAGGCTGATGCACTTGAAGAAAGTTTATTAGGGTAATATGGTTGTACTAAAATATATTTAAAATCCAGACATAAGAATTGCACGATCTTCGTGAATGCGACAGGACTAAAGCGATATTACATTTATAAAGGCTTTCCATCATCATCTCAGGCCTCCGCATAATCGCTGATTTTATACTGTCACAAACAAGATTGAATAAACTTAAAAAGAAGCTTGAACTGAGGAGAAAGTTATGCTGACAAACACCGCCTTTGCTCATACCCACCACTTTATTACGAAAATCACTCCCATATACTAATTACTATTGAAGGTGTAAGTAGACGGCACGCGAGCGGGTCTCTAATAACCCTCGAGCAGCAGGTAATTGATGCACATAACGCCCCTATACAACCTAACACCTTTATATAAAATTAGGCACGGGCAACACTTACTTTACTATTTGTGAATCACCATCTTGTTTTGATGGGGTATTGGTGATGGATCTGTTAAACAATAGACCCAGACAACCTACCGACAACCTACCACCAACCAAATTATTTAAGAGGTCGCACGTAGACTTACTTGTAGCACAATCAAATTACACTTATTACTTGAAAGCACGATAGCTAAAAGTAGAAAGACTTTATAAACCATACAAATCCAGTAAGCGCTAGAGTTCCCGCTACTAAGCCTGCTTTCAACTTTTTAGAGTACGGACGCTTTAAATCTTTCCCCAATTGTGGAGACTCAGCAGAAATGGCTAATTCTTCTGACTTTTGTAAAAATTCACCGCCCTCACCTCCTGGTTTTTGTAACAACTCATCATCTTCATCTCCTGGCCCTTGTAAACACTCACCTTCCTCCTCACCTTCTGGCTCTTGCAAAGGTTCAACAGGACGGCTTAAATCTTCTGACTCCTGTAAAGATTCATCTTGCCTGATTCCTCCTTCTTCTATGGACTTTATCTCTTTCCATCTACCAGAATTGCTGATTGAAGAGCTAGATATCATTTCATAGACATATGTATAGTTATGGCATTTGCTGGTTTTTATTTCAGCTTTCTTATCAGCCCCTACTTTATCCTTCCATGTAATGTGCATCTTATACATTTTGTCATGAAGAGTTGAGAAAACCGTACTATTATTTATCCGATAAAAGTCATTGTCACCACCCTTGTCATTAGTTTCTCCTAACATTATGCTTTTGTAGAGCACGTTCAGGTAATCTTGGGCATTTGCTAAGGGTGCACCCCTTTTTTTATGTTCTGAAAAGATAGAACCCATATTATTTACAGCATAAAAACTAACACGCCCACAGTCGCCTGCTTCAATTTTAGCGCGTAAAAGTAATATCCCTGTTACCCCTAAAGTTATGCGCATCTCTTCTTTTTTACAAACATCTCTTTTTCTGCTACCGCCTGCATGCCTAGAGTATGACATGTAATAGAGATCAGCCAATTCATAAATTCTATGTGCGAATGTATTATAATCTTCATAAGAAAAGGCTTCTTTCGCATGATACAGCATAGCAGTCATGCAATCACTACCACCCATAAAATAATCCGGTGCTTCATCTATTTTCAACACATGCCCTTTTGGGGTTAGTCGGTAAGCAACGCTAACACCTAGACTTTTATATACAAGGGGAATGAATTCAACAAGAAAGGAGTCGCGTATTGCATTACAGCCATGACCTTTGCGTTTTTTGATGCTAGTGGCACTACTGTTGTTACAGGTACTCATGACGCTACTGTTGGGCGCCAAATGAGCAGGGTCCGAGCTATCAGGCAACGGGCCTATATCCATTAACCCGCTACTGCTGGAAGTTACTATATTATTCCCTGCTTCCTGTGAGTGTGTTCTTTTAGTTGCATAAGAGCTAGAAGCTCCTATGACTGCATATAAAGCCAGAACAAATACAGGCATCAAATAGCGCCTTCCAGACACCCTCATATTCTTAAATACAAGCATTTCCTATTAACTCCCAGTCGCAGAAATAAATAATAAATAATAAATAAATACAACAAGAAAATACACGACATAACATCACAGCATCTCCCAACATCTATCCTACCTAGCAATCATTATTGTTAGCATAAGTACCACCCAACTTGATCTACGCAAATAAAATAATACAATAATACAATAAATTCGGAAACACCCGAAATAAAAAACCACTCAGCACCACATACCTTATATACCAAGGATTAAGAAAAGATCACAAACCTCCTGATTATTGACTGCTATCACTTCCCCCAATCACCTATACTGTCGGATCATGCAACTCCTCTCACCTGTCTCCTACCAGCATCCACAAAGAGTTTGGGTAATATAACCTATTTATGCTGATCTTTATATTTTTTTATCTTACGAGTATGTTGATTACGTTATGGTGTCGTTCAGCTTTTCTGGGATTTTTTCCTGTCTACCTGACATCATTCATACAGCTCATCTCGCATACTGCCCCAAATAGCAAGTGAACGGTTTCTTACCATCTAATAACCCCTAGCAGCCCCAGCTTTTCGTAGCCCCCATAGATGCCAAGATCTAAAGGCCATAGCTTTGCATACATTTTTTACGCCTCCTAGTATGCCGTGTGTTTTGCTTGTTTTCTGTAGAAGGCATCGCTATTTGAGTAGTATTAATCTAACGCAGCCAACGAAGAATACCAACTAACAAATGTTTACACCCATTCATATCGAAGTCGGGAAACTGCTGGCCACCTAACTACCCAAAAATCACTTACGACTCGCAGGCTCATAGGGTTTCGCTCGCTTGTCTCCTGCTCACAAATTCAATACTAACTGACATATAACCTCACTAATTAATACCTTTTAGCATAGTACGCAGAATATTTTTCTCTTGAGCACTCTTTTGTTTAGCCTTATATCATATAGTTATCATCGCTGACTGACTCCAGTACGATCTAGGAACATCATTTAGTCAGCTCTCAAAAATAAAATACCAAGATTTGGCATAAGGTCATAAATACTTGTTGCTAAACACCAATACACATCGAGTAGTAGCTTAAAACTTAATTTTGCATAAACATCTATTTTAAATTCGACCTATTAATCAATAGCCCAATAACAATAACACACACTTCTTCCAACCCCAAAAAACAAATCTTCTGGTGTGCAACCGTTCAATCCAAGCTTCGAAATTTAGACTTTACCGCTCAACTTATGCATATTTCTATTTTATGCTTCGTGATCTTCCACATCAAAATTACGGGCGCAACCTTCATCGTCGCTAACAAAACGGGACAAAATCAATGACAGCGACTAAAACCCTTGGTTTTGCTGAGACATCTTCACAACTGCTTTTTCCATCCCTCTTAAAGCTGTCACTATTACAGTCAGGATAGCCAACCTTTTCACAACACGTAATGAGATGCATTATGCTAGAAACCATAGATTCAACCAACCACCTTCATACAATATTGCGGAAGGTAAATCTGCAGATTTTATTATCTTGAAAGAGAATCTGTTTGATGTTGATAAATTTGAAATTCATGAGACAAAAGTGACTTCCACCTATTACAGGGGAAAGCAGGCTTATAGCCCCCAAAATATCCCTACCAACGCAATGATAGCGCAGCCAGCCTTGTGGCAACAAAGCTGGCTGCAGTTCATTCTTGCTGATCTTTTCAATAAATCGCGGATTTTAGTCATAAGTGCGCCATATTGAAAAAGTTGAGCCAGAGGGTACACTCACGGTTCGACCAAAAACCAATGTGAGACCACTTATGAATAAGCGTTATACCCACCTGACTCAAGAAGAAAGATACCAGATTTGGTCAGAGGAAAAAGCAGGAGTTTCAAATGAAATTATCGCCCAAGACTTAGTGCGTGATTTGAGTACCGTCAAAAGAGAGTTGGCTAGAAATACAGGGGCTAGAGGTTATCGCCCGAAGCAAGCACATAATTTTGCGCAGGAACGTCATCAACAGAAACCCAAAGCGACCAAGATGGTAGCTGAACTGAAAGATAAAATTACTGACAGACTAAGTAAGCAGTGGAGCCCTGAGCAAATACAAGGACGCCTTAAACGAGATAATCAACCTTCTGTATGTCCCTCTACGATTTACCAGTTTATTCGAGAGGACAAAGCTGGGGGTGGTTGCTTGTATCAACATCTTCGGCACAAGAAGTATAAGCAAAGAACAGGAAAGCCCGATGCACGAGGCCAGATCCGAAACCGTGTTAGCATTGATGATCGACCTGGAATTGTGGATCAAAAAATACGTTTAGGCGATTGGGAAGCAGACACTGTAATTGGCAAAAGACACAAGGGTGTACTGGTTACATTAACGGAAAGAGTGAGTAAATTAAATTTGGTAAAACGTGTTCCTTCAAAGCACGCTGACGTGGTGACGAAAGCAATTATAACGATGTTCAAGCCTTACCAATCAGACTTACTCACGATCACATTTGATAACGGAAAGGAGTTTGCCTTTCATGAAAAAATCAAGAAAAGGCTTAACATAGACACCTATTTTGCTCACCCTTACTCCTCGTGGGAACGAGGCTTGAATGAAAATCATAATGGCTTGATAAGACAATATTTGCCCACAAGCCAATCTTTGGATAATGTCACTGACAAAGAAATTTTAGATATACAAAACCGACTAAACCAAAGACCAAGAAAACTGCTAGACTTTAAAACACCTGATGAGATTTATAGTGAAATGGCGTTAGTTGCATAAATTTTAAGGGCGCACTTATGACTAAAATCCGCGTTTCACGAAAACTCACCATGCAAGAGAAATACTAAAACAGGAACATCACACCTTATAAGCTTTATACTGCCTTGCATTAAGGTGATTATTTTTGATCTCAAGTCACAAATTCAGGTTGTAGTACTAATGATCTTTATAACTCTAGACAGACAAGATTCTTCACTCATATCTTTACTCATATCTTTACTTTTACTGACAGTATTATAATTTGATACTCACTACCCTTAAAAAAGGCGCAAGATTGTTTACTGCTGAGAATCACCCATAATCACCTACTCGTAGGATTATAGCGCTTCGCTTCGTTCCTTTTCTGCCTACTAACACCCTCAATGGTAACCGGTAACGCTCACTTGAGAGCATCTTTCTAGTGAGCAAAAGCCAAATAATACGCTCTACCAGTCTTTCTTAGATGCTGCACCTATCACCAAAACTACACGAAGTTATTAACTTTGCCTAATTGCATGAAAGTCGTCCAATACAGCCTCATTTATTGCTTTGTTTCAGAAAGTATTCAGCCTGCTCCGTCCAGTCGCTATCCGGATATTTGTTTAGGAAATTTTGATAAGCCTCTTTTGTATCTTGTTTTTTTGCACCCATAAAAGCGGCACGATCACGGTAATAAATAGCATTCTTTATCCAGAGACCTCGTGGGTTGCTGGCAATGAAATCCTGGTATGATGATAGGGTATCGTGAGCAAGGGCTGCCTTAAACTGCTCCTCTTCACGAAAGTACTCTGAGTGCTTGGCTACTGCATCGGAATTGCTTGGTACTTGTTTTTCCTGCGTACTCATACAGCCCATTTGTGTACACGCCATGAAGACCATGATTAGTGTTAAAGATTTCAACCCCATATATTACGCCTCTATCTAGTAATTAGTAGTACTTCTCACTGTTTATCTTGTCGATACAGTACCAGTTATCTTTGAAAAAACAAGACTTAAATGTTTCTTTTTTAGATTTAATGACTGCTGGCATGGAGCAGATTAAAAATTCTGTTAACAGTGCCTTTACTGGTAGAAAAAACCAACATATCACGATTTCTACTGAAAATGCTGGTTTTTGAAATATCTTTTGACACTATTTGCTTCTGCCAAGGAGTCTCTGAACAAGCACGTTTGTTTTTTACCAGCGCTTAAAAAGCCAAATTTAAATTTATGGTGTATATATTCATCTTATGGGCGTGTTTTTAGGTAAATTAGCCCTATTTTTTTCGTTTCCCTCGCTTTTGGCGAGTTTTGGGCGGATTAACCCCCCAAGCGCCCTAGTAGCATGTAAAGATTGGCCGGTCCAAGCAGGGTTATACTTGAGCTGCATTTTTTACTAAGCCTTTGTAGCTGGCTTTCTTGTATCCGAACTTACATTTTATCACTCTAAAGCAATGCTCTACTCTGGCACGAATCTGTGAGTTTTTGCGGGTTTGTTTCTTTTGTGATGAACTCATATTTTTCTTTGGTTTACGTTTATCATTAACCTTCCAGCTCATGCCAAGGCTGCGTGTTCCTCGTTTGTAAGTGTCACTAGTATAAACCCGCATCTGCGAATACTACTTTTTCATCTTTGCGCAGTAACTTGAGTAATTCGTTAACATCAGCTTCATTCGCCGGTGTAACGGTTGCGCTGTGTATGACGTTGCTATTGATATCTGTTCCTATGTGTATTTTAAAACCAAAATAATATTGGTTGTTTTTACGGGTGGAGCGCATATCAGGGTCACGTTTTTTGTCTTTATTTTTAGTAGATCTAGGAGCTTGGATAATGGTCGCATCTACCATGCTGCCTTGAGATACATTGATGCCTTTTTCAATAAGATATTGATTGATATCCGCAAAGATGGTTGCACTAAGTTGGTGCTTTTCAATTAGTCTTCTGAAATTAAGTATGGTAGTTTCATCAGGTATGGCATCTAATAAATCAAGTTGCGCAAACCGACGCATACAGTCCATATTGTATAAGGCATGCTCTGCTGCAGAATCTGATAATGAGTACCATTGCTGTAAGAAATAAATCCGCAACATACTTTCCATTGGCATTGGTGGGCGACCTTTGCCTTTCTTGGGATAGTAAGGCTCTATAATATTAAGCAGGCGTACCCATGGTACGGTTTTTCCCATTTCATTTAGAAAGAGCTCACGTTTAGTGATAACTTTTTTATGAGTGTATTCTGCAGATGCGAAAGTGATTTATTTCATACGACAATACTGTTTGTTTGTGTGGCTGTATTATCTCACATTTATTAGACTTATTCAGAGACTCCCTAAGAGTCATCATCACCCAACCCACTACAAAAAACATATTTGAAATCAAGCTATAATAAAATGTATGATACCCGAAAGATGAACATAAAACCACATCATAGATTCCCACAATAACCGACACCATTGAAATGGATTTGAGAGCTAGCTTCTCGCAGGCTACCGCTCTCAAATAACAAATCAAGTATGGTATTCAGATGGGAAATCATTACGTGATCACTGCGACAAGCTCTCCCGCCACAGGAGTATAGCACGAGCACTGGGCTGTAAGATATATCTTGCAGCCATACCTCTCATAACAATGCTGACTTAACGAGAATACTAATGCCTTACTGTGGCGCTTCGTCCCACAGTGAATGAAGATTAGCAACTTATAAAAAAATGAAATTGATGCGACTCAATCTCTAATCAGCATCAAACCACGAAAAGCCTTAAACCACTTCCGCATGATTGAGCTTTTATCCCTAATAATGTGTAACTTATGCTCGCATTCTAGCCATTACCTTCTCTGTCCTACAGACCAAATATGACCCCAGTTGAGTAACAATGGAGGGTCACGAGTTAATATGCCAGGAATAATAAATGCTTCGCAACCTCGATGTAATTCGGCAAAGAAGAAATCCTTTCGCCGATCAAACTTTAGCAAAAATTGGCGCTTCATTGGTCCGCAGTATTAACGACAGCCTTCTGATGTTAAAACCTGAATGTTGCATTAGCGTGGATATGCTGGTATTCTAAGTCTAAGCTTCGTTATGGTCGTTCTGGACATTCGGCTATATTTACTGTAACTCATGGATTTGAAGTGGCGCCATGATAGACGACAAATTGTGGAAAACTTATTTCCCACTAACTGCTATGAGCATCGATCTAACTTTGCTGTCCTGATAAATGAAATCAAACACACATGGATTTATAACTTTTCAAACAAACAAAAATAAATTCAATATCTCCACAAAAGATCTATATTTAAAGGGTTATGTGTCGATCACAGACAAAGTAATAAGTAAACCTGCACTCGTATGACACTATTCCGCTCTTTTTAAAATAGACAAATAAAACAAACTACACTACTTATCCACAGAGAAAAAATCATGCCCCACCTGTGATTAAGCTGTGGACAACTCAGGTCGCCATGCCGATTAAAGTCGTTCTCAATAAGAAGAATGGCTCATCAGCTCATCAGCTCATCAGTCCCCTCAGCCAAAGTTCGGCAATCTAAATACATGAAAGCAAAAATGCAATTCAGTTGCCAGCTTTATGCGCTATTCCTAGCACTTCTAACTGATTTTTGACGCACCTATCCCGCATAGCATGATTTCTGCTCACAATAGAGCACCAAAACCTTAGCGCCTTTTCGAATATTTGCGGCAATAGCATCCATCCAATAAATAACTCCATCCTTGCCAAGTCCAATGAGACAAAACATAGAACGCCGTAGTGTCCTTTAATAGAAGGCAAAAGAACACTCACCTCCAAAGCATGTTACGGATATTCCTTTGCCCTGAGCTTTCTCATCTTTCGATAGAGATTGCTCTCTGCAGCCCTTAAGGAATCTCTGAACAAGGTTGTTCTCGCACAGGAAGGAATCTATAAGGTATTGATTTTGCTGGACCCAAGCCTCCGCGGGGATTACCAAAGTGGCTTTAATCAGAGGTTCCTTATGGGAGATAAGCACTATGAATAAAGATCAAATGTTAGCCTTTGCAAAAAAGGCGGCGAAAAGCATGAAAACTGAGAAAGATCTCAGTGACTTTAGTCGCATGCTAAAAAAAGTCACCGATGAGGCAGCTCTTGGCGCTGAGCTGGACGACCACAGAAATCAGCCGACGACTAGATCAAATAGCCGTAACGGTCACTCCTCAAAAACACTTTATACCGACGACGGGGGGATATCGATATTGAAGCTCCACGTGATCGAAATAGTTCATTCTAACCTCAGCTTGTAAAAAAACAGCAAACTCGTCTCACTGGTATGGATGATAAAATTCTTTTCCTATATACCCAAGGAATGACAACTCGAAAAATCTGCGCAACCTTTAAAGAATTGTATGGTGCTGATGTATCCCCCAGCCTAATTTCTAAGGTCACAAACGCCGTTATGAATCAGGTCATAGAGTAGCAAACACGACCACTTGATCAGGTATATCCCATTGTTTATTTAGACTGTATTGTGGTCAAATCAGGCAAGATAAGCAGGTGATCAACAAGGCTGTCTATCTAGCGCTTGGAGTAAATATTGAGGGCCACAAGGAGCTTCTTGGTATGTGGCTATCAGAAAATGAAGGTGCCAAATTCTGGCTAGGCATCCTCACTTAGCTCAAGAATCGCGGTTTAGAAGACATTCTAATCGCTTGCGTGGATAGCCTTAAAGTATTTCCTGAAGCCATTCAAGCGGTGCACCCTGACACGCACATTCAACTCTGCATCGTTCATATGGTGCGTTACCTTGGCGTGATTACAAAGAAGTAAGCGCTGATTTAAAGCAAGTTTACAGGTCATATACAGAAGAGGAAGCGTTGCGAGAATTTGATAACCTTGAAGAGAAATGGCTTTCAAAGTATCCTCAGATAAGCCGATCATGGCGTCAAAACTGGGACAATTTGAATACGTTTTTCGCGTATCCCGAAGAAGTTCGCAAGGCGATTTACACTACCAATGCGATTGAATCATTGAACAGTATGACCAGAAAAGAGATTAAGAAACGTAAGTTATTTCCGCATGATGATTCGGCAAAAAAGGTAGTTTACCTTGCCACGCGCGAGGCCTCGAAAAATTGGACGTTGCCGATACGCAATTGGCGTTCGGCACTAAATCACTTTATGATTGTTTTTGAAACACGATTATCAGATTACGTTTAACTAAGGCAAATACACAGAGTTATTTACACTCTCAAGTTTTTTGATATCCATCTTCTTTTTTTAAGTCATCCATTTTAATCGCCACGGTTTTTACAGGCATATCGCTTGTCACCTGAATAATGCCGCCAACATTGCGCTGCTGTTTGATGTGCTCAATCAAAACAAGCCCCCTACTGGAGCTTAATCCTTTAATAAAAGTTGCTTTTAAGTGCTCATATAAAGGGTTAGATATTATAACGCTTTCACCTTTTGAGAAGGAGCTTTTTGTCTTATCATTTTGTTGAAACCACCCAACCATCTCTTTGATCTGTTCGATGATGATTTCACCACGAGGAATTGGTTGCGGCAACAAGCTATACAGCTCCAACTCTCTGGCCGATACACGCCCGTCGGCGTACAGCTGGCGTGTTATTTTATTAAACGACACAATTTCAGCAACACCCCGTGTTGATCGGATTTTATGATATTGGCTTAGGTCTTGAGGGGCAAGATGGAGGAAAATATAACCACCGAATAGCACCTCCTCTTTTACATCCGACACAACTGACAAAACAGATATCTCTGACCCTCTGAAAGGAATGCTTGGGCAGTACGCATCAAACCCTTGATTTTCTAAATGGTAGAAAGCCGTTTTCTCTTTTCTTGGTTTAGTCTTGAGCAAATACCAACCTTCTTTCATGTGTTTTTGTATAACCATTCTGTACCCAGTAAGAGCTCTGCAGTCGTACTTGAAGATATAAAAATCCTAGCCTCACCCTCCCCTGCCCTGCTTCCTACTCCTGCCTCCTAAATCATCCGATATAATACTGCTATTCCTACGCAATGAAAATCATGAACTCCTATTAACAAACACGCTGCTAGATTTAACACCTCATGCCTTGAGGCATTTCAAGACTAGTATTTTTAAGCCTATCCCCCCACACAACCTAACATTGTTCAGGGAATCTCTGAACGCACCGAGGCAGAGTAACAGAATATTTACATATTTAACAGCATTGCTGACTTGAAGCTACTATCATGAGCTAAAACTGATTATTTTAAACATGCTTGCTCAAGCATAACAACAGCTGGCAGCCTTTTACCTTCTACAAACTCCAGAAAAGCACCTCCTCCAGTAGAGATATAAGAAATTTGTTTACTGACATGATACTTATCAATAGCTGCTAACGTATCCCCACCTCCCGCAACAGAGAAAGCAGACGACTCAGCAATAGCCTTGGATATGGATCGTGTGCCTGCACCAAACTGCTCGATTTCAAAGACACCAACAGGGCCATTCCATAGGATGGTTTTGACATTTTTCAAAATGCTTGTAAACAACTTTTGCGTTTCAGGTCCAACATCAAAAATCATATCATCGTCGCTAACTTCGTTAACGTGTTTGATAACAGCAGGCTCATTTTCATCAAACTTTTTACCACAGACGACATCAACAGGTAACGGCACATCAACTTTTTCCATTAGCGCTCTAGCCTGATGAATCAGGTTCTTTTCATACAGGGACTTGCCCACATTTTTGCCCGCTGCAGCCAGAAATGTATTGGCAATACCACCGCCAACAATCAGCTGGTCGCACACCTTAGATAAAGATTCCAGCACTGTTAACTTAGAAGAAACTTTAGAGCCTCCAACAATGGCTACCATAGGCTTTTCAGGATCATCAAATGCTTTACTTAGCGCGTCCAACTCCCTTGTTAGCAGAGGACCTGAACATGCAATGTCCGCATATATCCCGACACCGTACGTTGAGGCTTGAGCTCGGTGAGCAGTGCCAAAGGCATCCATTACATACACATCACAGAGTGCAGCCATTTTTTTAGATAAGACTTCATCGTTATTATTCTCGCCTTTGTTAAAGCGTACATTCTCCAGAATAACCAACTCACCTTCAGCAACTTCAAAGTCACCATCAATCCAATCTGTTATAAAACGGACATTTTGTTTTAACAGGTTACTAATATACTCTGCAACAGGTCTTAGAGAGTATTGCTCGTCATATACTCCTTCTGTTGGACGACCCAAATGAGATATTGCCATAACTTTTGCCCCGGCCTCAAGCGCTAACTTGATAGTAGGGAGCGATGCCAGTATGCGGGCGTCGCTCACGACTTTCCCTCCCTTTACAGGAACATTGAGATCTTCACGGATCAGCACGCGCTTTCCGGATAGATTCAGGTCAGTCATATGCAATACGTTCACGGAATTTCCTTTGTCAACAATCATAAACAGCGAGCAAACTCAAGTACTCAGATCCCAATCATAATCGATAATAACAGGAGCATGGGAAGAAAACCCCTGCGCCTTATAAATACCACCGTTTAGCACTCTATTACGCATACCTGCAGTGATTATTTGGTAATCAATTCGCATACCAACATTATCACGCCTTAGAGACTCATCCTGCCACCAAGAGTATTTACCTGGCTCTTGATCTACCTCTCGATAAGCGTCGTAAAATCCCATATCCCCTAAAAGCCCCTTCATCCAGTTTCTTTCCGATGCTTTGAAACCAGATACCTCTTCTGCTTTTTCCCAGTCCGCAATATCGATATTACGATGCGCAATATTCCATGTTCCGCACATAATAAACTCCCGACGTTTTCGGCGCTGTTTATTCAAGTTGTGAGAATAAGCATCAAGGAAGCAATACTTAAAATTCTGACTTGCCTCATCATGACCTTCAGGCACATAAACATTAACTATACTCATCTTGTCAAAATCAGCTTGCAAATAACGACCGGTCTCATCTACTTCAGGGCAGCCAAGCCCATTGATAATTGCCTTGGGGGATTGCCGCGTATACATGGCAGTTCCACCACGATCGGCTTTGTTGTAGCCGTAATACGCGTAACAGAAGTAGCCATCCATTTGATATTTAGCCTCAGCCATGGAGCACTCTGTTTCACGTATATCCTGCAGACATACAACATCTGCATCTTGATCTGCAAGCCAGCCAAACAGCCCTTTTCCTCTGGCCCTATTCAGGCCCTCACAATTGAAACTTATAACTCTCATTGAATACACCCTGCCAACATACATAACGCACTGAGCACAACATAAAGCAGCGTCCTCATTGCTGCTGGCGGCCGATGCTCAATGACTAAGTAGAACCGTAGAACAACTATAAATAACAGCGGACTATCTCCGAATTGCTTACTCACATGAATGAAATCACGTCTAGCTCTTCTTTTTCTTTCAACAATATACCCACCGCACTCGGAGATACAGAGAGCCTAGCTCCCCCCAACCACTTGTCCGCCTAGTATTAAATGAATCTCCGCCCACATACCACTTGCCTGCGCTTCTAATAACTTCACGGCCACATCAATCTAACGCTAACTCTCAGCCACTAAACAATTTCGTGCAACATCCGTTTTTGCAACCTCTATGTTATGAAGAAACTCCACCTATACCCAATCTTCAGATAGAATGCTACACTCATTACCCTTGAAGACATGAGATTATTGACAGCTCTCGCTCACACTCAAATTACCTAGTAATCGTAGGCTCGCAGGATTCTCTCGTTTGCAGCCTACTCACACCTTCAATGAAAACTGGTATATACAGCGTAGCTTGAAATAGCAGAAAACACAGCTCTTCATTGAACTAAAAGTCAGTTTATCGCAAAAAAAGAGATATCTCGGCTCTATGCTTGATTATCAGGAAGAATTTCTTCAGCTTTCCCTGCAGGAACAGGTCATTAGCTTGGGTGACTTCACCCTTAAGTCTGGGCGCAGGTCTCCCTATTTTTTTAATGCTGGACTATTTAATACCGGTAAAGCCATGAGTAAACTTGGGCAGTTTTATGCCAAAGCTCTAGTCTCATCGGGAGTAAACTTTGATATTTTATTTGGACCCGCTTACAAGGGCATTCCCTTAGTAACAGCAACAGTCGTTGCCTTAGCTCAAAAGCACCAGCGCAATGTCTACTGGTGTTTCAACAGGAAGGAAGAAAAAGAACATGCCGAGGGTGGCAGCATAGTAGGAGCAAAACCCCAAGGAAAAGTAGTGATTATTGATGACGTAATTACTGCTGGCACAGCTATACGTGACGTGATGAACATTTTGCAGAACTTCGGTGCAACACCTTCAGCAATTTTGATTGCTCTCGACCGGCAAGAAAAGGGCAGTGGCAAGTTATCAGCCACTCAACAAATCGAGAAAGACTTCAACATCCCAGTTATCAGTATCATTAAACTGGAGCATCTCCTTGAGTTCACACTAGGAAATGAGTCAATCAAGCAGCATGCCCCAGCAATTGCTAATTATAGAAACCAGTATGGCATTTAAGCCGTACAGTATAATGACTATTTCCACCAGAACAAACCTAGGCGCGCATGCAAACTTACCTTCTGATTTCTAAAATTACTCACACGCGCTCAAGCCAGCACTAAGAACAGAGAAAACTCTACTTTATTTTGTATTCCTTATACTCAACATGCTTACGTATCACCGGATCGTACTTTTTGAATACCAGCTTATCCGGAGTGTTACGCTTATTCTTGGTAGTGGTGTAATAATGACCCGTCCCCGCAGAGGAAACCAGTTTGATCTTTTCACGTGCGCTCTTTGCCATGATTAATAGCTCCCAGTGCTTAGAGTTTTAAACCCGCTGAACATAAGTCAGCCAGAACAACCTCAATGCCCTTCTTGTCAATAATACGAATTCCCTTAGCAGAAACACGTAACCGCACAAAACGGTTCTCGCTCGCTACCCAAAATCGCTTATAGTGCAAATTAGGCAAAAAGCGACGACGGGTTTTGTTGTTCGCATGAGACACATTATTCCCCGCAACCGGACGCTTACCGGTAACTTGACAAACCTTGGACATTTTTATGGCCTCTCAAACCAAATAACCAGGCCATATGGCCAAATGATATTCACTAATTTCCAAAACTGGCTTTTTGGGGTAGAGCCTTCTCAACCTTACCCAGAACCATTTCCACACAACGATCAAACTTTATACCAGAACCAAGCCCCCGATGCAAACATCGACCGCCTCGCAACAAATAACT
Organism: Candidatus Endonucleibacter bathymodioli; assembly: GCA_030674915.1. GTDB lineage: Bacteria > Pseudomonadota > Gammaproteobacteria > Pseudomonadales > Endozoicomonadaceae > Endonucleibacter > Endonucleibacter bathymodioli. The sequence continues at coordinate 44,226 of JASXSV010000014.1, read as the reverse complement.
TTATCTATTAAACGCATGCATCATACCCGTTACCAATGAATATGCGAACAGCTGACAACCGCGCGAAGCCCCAGTAATCTTATGAACAACAAGTCAACAATATTACACTTCCAATAAAAACAGGTATAGACATCAACAAAAAAACAAGTTCACCCAGCTAAAATACACAGATAAAATCCATATTAACAACACAATGAAGCATTTATCTGAATATTCCCTAATTATTCATGCACCGCATGAAGCATGGTTATTGACTACACTAAACTTTCCACACGAAAAAAGGCCAACTGGAACACACGCTCACCCTTTTACAATTGGCTCTTCATAGAGTACTAATAACTCTTGATCAAACAACGATCTTGCTCCATATTTTAGCAGATTTTCCTTGAACATATTTTACCATCATACTAACGCCTTCTTCCTGACAGCTCTTTGCTTCCACTAATGTTTGCCGCCTATTCAGCTGCCAGTAAATGAGACAAAAAATATCAGAAAAACTCCAGAGACCTTCCCAACCATGGAACAGTTACGAAACAAGAGGATCATTCTCGGCGTTAGCGGAGGCATTGCCGCCTACAAAAGCGCCGATCTGATCCGAAAACTCACCAGCTGCGGAACGCACGTACGGGTCGTTATGACCGCTGGAGCCTGTGAGTTTATTACTCCACTAACCATGCAGGCTCTTTCTCATAACCCTGTCCACCTTGATCTTCTTGATACTAAAGCTGAAGCTGCGATGGGACACATAGAACTAGCTAGATGGGCAGACTTGATTTTAATAGCTCCCGCAACCGCTGATTTTATTGCCCGACTGACAGGAGGGCATGCTGATGATTTACTAACAACACTATGCTTGGCCACCAGCGCCCCTATTTCCTTAGCACCGGCGATGAATCAAGGCATGTGGTGCGATGATATAACACAACAAAATTGCCAAGAATTGCTAAAGCGTAATATTCGTCTTTTAGGACCAGCAAGTGGCAGCCTAGCTTGCGGCGATGAGGGACCAGGGCGCATGATTGAACCTGAACTCATTGTTGAACAAATCTCAGAAATGTTCCAGCACAACGCTCTCAGCGGTGTTAGTCTAATGATTACCGCTGGTCCAACCCATGAAAATATTGACCCTGTCCGCTATCTTTCCAACTATAGTTCAGGAAAAATGGGATACTCCCTTGCTGAGGCAGCCATTGAAGCTGGGGCGACGGTCACGCTGATCAGCGGCCCTGTTCATATTCCTGTGCCAGACAGAGTTAACTGCATCAATGTTATCAGTGCTCGAGAAATGCACCAAACAGTTCATAATAACATTCAGGGAGTTGATATCTTTATTGGCTGTGCAGCTGTCTGCGACTATCGCCCTGAAAAAACTTTCCCAGAAAAAATCAAAAAAGACCCAGAAGATAGTGGCGAAACAAAAAATATCAAGTTAGTACAAAACCCAGATATTATTGCCTCAGTAAGCACTTTGCATCCGCATCTCTTTGTCATCGGCTTTGCTGCAGAAACTCAAAAACTTTTGAGTTACGCCAAAGATAAACTAAAACGCAAAAAACTGAACCTTATTGTCGCCAATAATGTTTCTAGCACAAATGGCTTTAATAGTGACAGCAATGAAGTCACTATATTGGGGCACGACTTTGAAGAATCTTTGCCAAGAACATCAAAAAAAGTACTATCAGGAATGCTTCTGAAAATCATTAGCCGAGTCTATAACACGTGGAAAGCAGAACAGGATTAGCATGAAAAAACTACAAACAATCATTCTTGATAAACGTTTAGGTACGGAATTTCCCCTGCCAACCCACGCAACGGAAGGCTCTGCCGGCTTAGATCTGCGTGCGTGCGTCAAGGCATCTATCGCCTTAGAGCCCGGACAAACAGAGCTATTGCCAACAGGCATGGCTATTCATATTAATGATTCTTCCTTAGCGGCCATGATTCTACCCCGCTCAGGCCTCGGGCACAAACATGGCATAGTACTAGGCAACCTTGTTGGATTGATTGACTCCGACTATCAGGGCCAGCTGATGGTTTCCTGTTGGAATAGAGGCCATTCAACATTTACTATCAACCCTGGAGATCGTATCGCACAACTTATACTGGTGCCGGTTATTCAGGCTGAGCTTGATATTGTTGACAGCTTTGAGGAAAGTCAAAGAGGCACAAGCGGCTTCGGACACTCTGGAAAAAGTTAAGCACCCCAAAAGGCTTGATAGGAAACAGATAAAGAAACCCCATGAGCCTATGCGTCGCGGTAACTGGTGTGAATGAGAGCAGGCAGCAATCTCACACCTCCTCGCGAGAAATAGGTATGACCTTACTTCAATGAGCCTCATCCCAATTTTTCCCCACCCCTACTTCAACTAGTAAAGGCACCTTAAGGGAGACTGCACCGGACATTTTTTCTTCAACACCCGCGATCAGCTCGTCCAGATCTTTTATAGCAACTTCAAATACCAGCTCATCATGAACCTGCATTATCATGCGGGCATCAAACGAACTAGATTTTAACCACTGATCCACAGATATCATCGCTTTTTTAATAATATCTGCCGCAGTACCTTGCATCGGTGCATTAATCGCTGTTCGTTCTGCTGCCTGACGACGCATACCATTCTGAGCATTAATTTCTGGCAAATAAAGCCTTCTACCAAACAGCGTTTCTACGTAACCTTTTTCTCTGGCCTGCACCTTTGTTTCTTCCATATAGCGCTGAACACCAGGATATCGATCAAAATATAGGTTAATATACTCCTGCGCTGACTTCCTTGACGTTCCAAGCTGTTTAGCCAAACCAAAAGCAGACATACCATAGATCAAACCAAAATTAATGGCCTTGGCGCTACGACGTTGGTCAATGGATACATCATCAAGCCCAACACAGAAAACTTCAGCCGCTGTAGCTTTATGGATATCAAGCCCTTTAGCAAATGCATTAAGCAACCCCTGATCCCCAGACAAATGAGCCATAATTCTCAGTTCAATTTGAGAATAATCCGCCGCTACCAGCTGGAACCCTTCAGGGGCAATAAATGCCTGTCGTACTCGGCGCCCAGCTTCTGTGCGAACCGGAATATTTTGAAGATTAGGGTCTGAAGACGACAACCGACCCGTTGCCGTCCCAACCTGATGATAAGATGTATGAATTCTTCCCGTAGCAGCATTGATCATCTTCGGTAACTTATCAGTATAAGTCGATTTGAGTTTACTTAGGCCTCGATGCTCTAAAATAAGCTGAGGCAGAGGATAGTCTAAAGCCAACTCCTGCAATACCTCCTCCGCTGTCGACGGCTGCCCCTTGGGAGTTTTCTTGACAACAGGCAAACCCAACTTGTTAAACAATAGCTCCTGTAACTGCTTCGGAGAATTAAGGTTAAATATCTCTCCTGCTTCTCTATACGCCAGCGTTTCTAACTCTTTAAGTTTTTGACCAATTTCAAGACTTTGCTGCCCCAACAAGGCGCCATCAACCAATGCACCATTTCTTTCTATTTGAGAAATAACGCCAATCAGTGGCATTTCAATATCCTCAAACACACTCTTAAGGCCACTAACCACACTCAACAGCGGCCAAATGGTGTAATGCAGTCTTAAGGTAATGTCTGCATCTTCTGCCGCATAAGGCCCAGCTTTTTCCAAGTCAACCTGATTAAACGTAAGCTGTTTAACACCTTTCCCTGCAATATCCTCAAAAGAAATAGTGGAAACCCCAAGGTAATTTTTGGCCAAGCTATTCATATCATGGCGAGTTGCCGTTGAATTGAAAACACCTGACTCCAACATCGTATCAAAAGCCATACCTTGAAGGTCTATACCATAGCGTACAAGGATATTTTTATCATACTTTAGGTTCTGCCCCACTTTATTCTGCTCGGAATCTTCCAGCAGGGGTTTGAGTTTTTGTAAAACCCACTGACGATCCAGTTGATCTGGCACACCTATATAATCATGGGCAACCGGCACGTAAGCTGATTTGCCTTCCTCACAGGAAAAAGATACCCCAACCAAGTCGGCCACCATATAATCAAGGCCAGTGGTTTCCGTATCAAAAGAAAATAGCTCCGACCTCTTAAGCCGATCAACCCATTCCAGAAAACATTTTTGGTTCGTGACTATTTCATAGTCAACAGTTGCTAACGTCTGTTTTGCACCCTCGTTATCACCCTCCAATTCACTAATCAAAGAGCGAAGTTCAAACTGCTCATAGAGATCAAGTAATTCTTGCGTTTTTACTTCCTCAGACTTAAGTTGCTCAATAGAAACAGGTAGGTCAACATCCGTCTTGATAGTTACCAATTTTCGCGAAAGAAAGACAACATCTTTATGTTGCTCAAACCTATCAGCAAAGGTTTTACTGCCTCTAAAACCCAAACCCGCTACTTTATCAAGGTTTGAAGCAATTTTATCAATACACCCTATCCCTTGAAGTAAAGCCTGAGCTGTTTTACTCCCCACTCCAGGCATCCCAGGAACGTTATCGCTGGTATCGCCCATTAGCGCAAGGTAATCAATAATCAGATCCGCAGGCACGCCAAACTTTTCAATTACTCCCTCCAAATCTGTTTTGGTATTACTCATCGTGTCTATCAAAGTAACATGTGTACTAACTACCTGAGCAATATCCTTATCCCCGGTTGAAATAACCGTATGAATTTTTCCCTCTGTCGCCTCCCGCGCCAATGTGCCGATAACATCATCCGCCTCAACACCTTCAATCATCAATAAAGGTAAACCCAGAGCCTTGACAATATTGTGAATAGGCTCCACTTGAGACCTTAAATCGTCAGGCATTGGCTTCCGGGTAGCTTTATAGTCCTGATAAAGATCATGACGAAAGTTTTTTCCCTTTGCGTCAAATACAACCACAACATCACTTTTAGCGTATTGCCTCATTAGGCTTTTCAGCATATTTGTCATCACCCTAATGGCGCCGGTAGGCCGACCATCAGAGGTACGGAGGTTAGCGCGCTCAGATGCATGATATGCCCTGTAAAGATATGAAGATCCATCAACTAGAATTAGAGGCGCTACTACTTGTTCTTCCATTATTTGTTTCCGTTGAGCCAGAATGCTTGTCCGAGAATAGTTCTTAGCCGTCACACTTAAAAGCTAGGGGCCGACTGTATTCATAAGAGTTGCTTTTCAAAAAAGATACGCCTTACGGTAATATCTTGCAGCCGTTAAGCGAACGCTACACTCCTTGGTACTTCTGACGCTATACCCGCTACCATTGAAGTGATAGTAGGCGACAAACACGCATGCACCTGAGTCTAAGGGGTAGCAGGTAACTGGGGTTAAAAGAGCAAGTAACATCTTCTCACCTTCAAAGGGAATTGGTTGCATATTGGCTACTTATTACACGCTCAATGAGAAGAACGTGTATAAAAATCAGCAGTCTTACTCAAAGATGTTATGCTATAACATACCTTGCAACACATATAATAGGAGCAAAATGCTGGCCTCTCACAACCCCTATAAGCCTCACAATCATAATCGCTGCGTCCAGAATGCATTGAGTGAGACCCGTGCACTACTCCAAAAACAAGGAGTAAATTTTACTCCTCTTAGAGAAAAAATACTTGGAATTATCTGGCAAAACCAGCACCCCATAGGTGCCTATGATATTCTGGCAAAATTGGCAAATCAGGAAGAGCGCCACACACAACCACCAACTATTTACCGAATATTGGTTTTTTTACAAAAATACGGACTTGTTCACAAGCTACCTTCAATTAATTCTTATATCGGCTGCTCTAATCCCTCAGTCAATCCAGAAAGCGCCCACTGGGGTTGTTTCTTTATCTGTAATAATTGTCGAGCCACTATTGAAGTGGAAAGTTCACACGTAACCAGTGCCACGCAAAGCTGCGCAGCCCATCATGATTTTTCTCTATCAAACTCCCCCATAGAGCTAACTGGACTTTGTCATAACTGCAGTAACGAAAAACCATCCCATGACTGACCCACTAATAAGCCTAAAAGAAATAAGCATTAGCTTCCAAGGGCGATCAACTCTAAATAAAATAGACCTTGACGTAAGGAAAGGCGAAATCGTCACCCTCATCGGCCCAAATGGCGCTGGAAAAACCACACTTGTAAGGATAGCTCTTGGGTTACAAAAACCCGACTCAGGAAAAAGAAGTCTTATGCCTGGACTTAGAATAGGTTACATGCCACAAAGACTGCATATCAATAATAGCATGCCGCTGTTAGTCAAGCGTTTTCTGGCACTGACAAACAGCAAAAGCCATGAAATTACAGCAGCCCTAAACAAAACAGGCATTAAATACGCAGCCAACTCTTCCGTGCAAGCACTTTCTGGCGGCGAGCAACAAAGAGTATTATTGGCCAGAGCACTATTAAATAAACCCAATTTACTGGTTCTTGACGAACCCGTTCAGGGCGTTGACATTAACGGTCAGCGCGAACTCTACCAGCTAATTACCGCGATACGAAACGAACAAAATTGTTCCGTATTAATGGTTTCCCATGATCTTCACTTGGTTATGGCATCCACGGACAAAGTGGTTTGTATAAACCAGCACGTCTGCTGCTCTGGCCACCCCCTTATAGTAAGACGTCATCCAGCCTATCTAGAGCTGTTTGGCAGGGAGTCTGCCGATCTTGCCATTTACACGCACAACCACGATCACAACCATAACATACACGGCCATGTCGTTCATAACCACAGGAAAGACTCATAATGTCTGACCTCTTCAGCTACGCCCTAATAGCCGGCTGCGGTGTCGCCGCCACTGCCGGCCCTCTTGGCTGTTTTGTTGTCTGGCGTAAAATGGCTTACTTTGGTGACACCTTATCCCACTCAGCTCTACTTGGCGTGTCACTAGGATTACTACTCAACATAAACATTAACCTTACCATCATTGTTTGCGCCCTTTTCCTGGCAGTTGTACTCTCCGAGTTTCAGGATCGACGACAAATAGCATCTGACACACTCCTAGGAATTCTCGCCCACAGCAGCCTATCTTTAGGGCTAGTCGCCGTTAGTTTTGCTGATAACGTCCGTATTGATATGATGGCTTATCTCTTCGGCGACTTACTGGCAGTGAACCTTCAAGATATTTTCTGGATTTATGCTGGTGGTACATTGGTAATCGCCATGATGGTCTGGCTCTGGCGACCATTGCTCGCTATATCAGTTCATGCAGAACTCGCTCAGGTCGAAGGTATTCCAGTTAAAAAAATACGCCTAGCTCTCACTGTAATCATGGCCTTAGTCATTGCTATTTCCATGAAAATTATCGGAGTTTTACTGATTACATCACTTCTTATTATCCCTGCAGCAACAGCTCAACGCTTTTCCCACTCTCCTGAACAAATGGCCATTAAAGCCAGCCTACTTGGCATGATTGGTGTAACTGGAGGGCTTGTCGCTTCCTGGTATATTGACACCCCTGCAGGGCCTTCCGTCGTTGTCGCTTGCTTTATATTGTTTTTATTAAGTCAACTATTCCCTTTGAAGACATGAGTAGGCGACAAACAAACTAAGCCCATAAGCCTCCGCGTAGTAGGTGGTTTGAGGGCTAGCGAGAGACGCCAATAACCTCACGCCTCCCAGGGTAATGGGTATAGTAGCTTCATTAACCTCCTAAGCTTTATCGTGATTCCTTAGATTGGCAACTCCTTGATTTTCCCGAAATTAGCCTGCTTTTGGCAGAGATACTACCAATAAAAAGCTTAATGATTAGATGCCACCTTACAACAAATTTATTTCCGACAATAACCCTTGAGCCTTGTACTTATTTTGCCAATGCCTCCTTCTGACAAACCACCAGCTCTTGAATTCCCTGACGAGCAAGAGACAACATTGCTATCATTTCATTCTGGCTAAATGGCGCGCTCTCTGCTGTACCTTGAATCTCGATAAATCCCCCCTCCTCAGTCATAACCACATTCATATCTGTGCCTGCAGAAGAGTCTTCTGGATAGTCCAGATCCAAAACTGGGCTACCTTTATAAATACCCACAGATACAGATGCTACCATCTGTAGAAATGGATCAGTTTTAATCATTTTTCGACGCTGCATGGAACGAATCGCATCAACCATGGCAACACAGCCACCTGTTATCGATGCAGTTCTGGTGCCACCATCTGCCTGAATAACATCACAATCAATAGTAATAGTGTGCTCACCCAGTAATTTCAAATTTACTGCCGCTCTCAGAGAGCGCCCAATAAGGCGCTGAATCTCAAGAGTTCTCCCCCCTTGCTTTCCTCTGGACGCCTCTCTTCCCATTCTACTTGAGGTGGAGCGTGGTAACATCCCGTACTCTGCGGTAACCCAGCCCTGTCCTGAGCCTTTCAAAAACCTAGGTATACTTTTTTCAACAGAAGCAGTGCATATAATTTTGGTATCACCGAACTCAACCAATACCGAGCCTTCGGCATGCTTAGTGTAGTTACGGATAATAGAAATTTCTCGAAGCTGGTCAGCGGTTCTACTACTTGGACGCATAGGAGGGTCACCTTAAAAAAATGGTCTACTAGAAAAGTGCAATTATAGCCATAATCAACGGCCCTGAGAAATATATCGATCTTAACTCTCTCTAGTAAGCATTCGCAGCCCTGTACATTTGCGCTCTCATCTGAGGTAAAATTACTCTGCTTCCAGCGTTAATAAGAGCTTTTGCACCAGTTTCCACTGCAGTTGAGAGATTATTGGCGACTATCACCTCCAATGGTAACGAGTATAAATAAATCAAGTGATCTTACTCACAAAAAAATACTTCCCGATACACTAGCTTCCACCTTACCATCCCCGACTGAGTTTTAACATCACTACCTAAAGGGCAGAACGAACAGAGCTTAATTAATATTCCGAGACTGGCGGTAACCTATGACATCAAAACAACGGGTGCACGCAGGCTAGAGACGTGTTAAACTCATTCGATTGTCTCTATGCCTAATCACTGTCCTAGCATCAACTCCTACATGAGCCTTCATTCCAAAATACCACTGATTACCTTTTTCCTGATGCATCTCAGGGTCGCACTGATTAGCCTTGCTCTTAGTAGGTATTGGAGCTCCTATGATTGCGGCATCTACCATAGACTCTCCGGACTACTAGAGCTAGGCTCATGGGCCTTGCCAAAAATGAAACTATTTATGGGGGTACCCTCTACCGCTTCGAACATTTGCAAAGGCACTAAGCTTTTGGTGCTCTATTATGCACCGAAACTATGTTATCGGGATAAGGGCGTCAAAAATCAGTTCGAAATAACCAACAACAGTGCATAACGATAATTTGGAGTTAAACGCTCAGGCAAACCTTGTAATGGCTTACAAAGTGAGGAAAGTTCAATGATGACGGCTAAAGTCATTGCTTATCATGAGGTCTCGACTTACATTGGAAACTGCTTATTTTATTTTTTTGACATCTCGCTAACTCATTGAAGCCCTTAAGGCGCATCCATTTACTCAACACGCTTACTCAAAATATGAATAATTCTTGGAGCAACTATGCACAAAGGTAAACTCTATATCGTCGCCTCACCTTCTGGCGCGGGAAAAACCAGTTTGGTTAAGGCTTTAGTAGAATCAACACCACATATTCACATATCCGTATCTCATACAACACGCCCTATTAGGCCCAGTGAAACTGATGGCGCAAGCTATCATTTTGTCAAGCCTGCCGTTTTCAAAAACATGCTAGGTAACGACCTCTTCCTGGAACACGCGAAAGTCTTTGGTAACCTCTACGGCACTTCTGAATTATGGGTTAAAGAAAAACTGAATCAATGCGAAGATGTCATTCTAGAGATTGACTGGCAAGGAGCACAGCAAATTCGTAAATTAATGCCTGAAGCTGTCAGTATTTTTGTGCTCCCTCCTTCCAGAGATGCCTTGCATGAGCGACTTGTTGGCCGAGCTCAAGATTCTGATGATATTATCATGCAACGAGTGGGGCAAGCTGTCACCGAAATGTCTCATTATAGCGAATTTGAATACATTGTCGTCAATGAGGAGTTTGATTTGGCGCTACGGGACCTGCAAACTATTATTCGTAGCCACAGGTTATCCGTCGCCTGGATTCAGCACTACAGAAAAGGTCTTTTAGATAGCCTACTTCATCAATCACATATCCTTCATTAAAAACCGGTATTATCCTCATAAATTTTATTTTCTCGCACACAGCCACTCTTTATTCCCCTAAGGAAGAATAGCCTCAGCAGAAGCAAGCCATCAATATTGATAACACCTTCCTTTCCTCGGGAGAAGGCAGACAATTCCATTGGTTTTTTTAATCAAGCGATAGATGGCCTGTAACCAATCACCCCATTATAATACGCAAGCTTTAATACTCACTGCGATTTGATCCGATGTAAAACTAAGCCAACTGGTACTTTACTTCCTACTGACCGCATCAGTACTTTTGAAACTTGGCCTCCGTAAAACATAGAATGACAACGTTTCAGCTCTAGGAGACCGTATTATTGGAGCGGTGTATTCAACTACCAATCCTTCACGCCGAAAATACAAGACTGATTAGGCATGGTATTGCTCAGCCAGAGCCAGCTGCTTGGAAGAGCTTCCCATGTTGTCATCTGGCTCCTTGTGTGAGAACTGCAGCCTATGATCAGCTAACTCTCAAATCAGTACCACAGGTATGGGTTCTTGTTGTAATCTATGCCCTGCTCATAATTCTTATTGTAATTGTTGCCCGGCTCATAATTTTTGTTGTGATTTATGCTCGGCACATAATATGAATCATGTCTTAATATACTACGCCCAATGCTATCATCTTGTTTCATTGAGTTTACTTCACCTCTTAGAGGAAATAATTCCTTAAAAGCTTTGTCGCCCATACATTCGCTATTGTAGATATGACATTTCATTTTACTTCCCATGATACCTCCCTCATCTTTATCTTCAAAAGCTGTTTTGAAATAGTTATGGTATGGACGATTTTCTTTAAGAGAATAACGCGCTGGTAATTCTGCACTTACCGTTTGATAGATCCACCTCTTTGCACTATGGCCTGAGTCTAAGTCTATTCCCGGGCTCTGAGACAAACTACAATCAACGCCACTAGGCGTACCAAAATTAAATCCACCGTTAAAAGACGCACCAAAAAAACCACCGGACGGCATTGTAGTGCCTATATCGGAAGACGGAACGGCAAGTACACCTTTTACCCTCTCACCTATTTTATCTGTCTTTACTGCATGAACTTCAAGGGCCACTCCAAAAAGCAAGATAGCCATAGTGATTATTTTATTCAACACTAGATTCCTCCTAGAGGGTCTTTACATGAGCAACCGTGGTAACGGTATTACTCATCAACAATGATCTCACAAAAAACAACTGTAAAATTTAGATTTAGCCGCATTGCTTACAAATTTATTTCAAAGTAGATTCAATTACTAACTTCTTCATGGCGAGGGAAGTAACCACAATAAAAACTCAACTACCTACTAGCATTTTACAGCACTTTAGCGTATTAGTACGGAATTTACCAATGATTTAGATGGTGAGCAGTTGCAAACAAGCTGAAGTGAGCTATCTTGACTATTTTTGTTAACCTTATAACTGGTGCTTGAATGAGTGAAACGACGAAACACTATCGAAAAATAAAAAGCTTTGTTCTTCGCAATGGTCGCATGACGACAGCCCAGCAGCGTGGCTGGGATGAGTGCTGGGAGAAGTGGGGCCTTAAGCTAAGTAATGGCTTTCTTGACCTAGAAGCCTCATTCGGTCGACAAGGACCAACCATACTGGAAATTGGCTATGGCATGGGGTTATCCTTGGTCGAAATGGCAAGAAACACATTGGACTCTCACTTTATTGGTATAGAGGTTCACCGCCCCGGTGTTGGTAGCTTGTTGAATGAAGCCAACAATAGTGGATTAACTAACATTCGATCCTATTGCCATGATGCCGTAGAAGTCCTCAATCAGTGCATCCCTGACAACATTCTGTCCCGTATCCAGATTTACTTCCCCGACCCATGGCATAAAAAACGACATCACAAACGTCGATTGATACAGCCTGAATTCATAAAGCTTTTAAGCGCCAAACTAGTAACCGGTGGAACCATTCATTTAGCCACAGATTGGGAAAATTACGCTGACCAGATGATGGAGGTAATGTCTGCCGCTGAAGGCTTTAAAAACCAAGCAGGTGAACATGCTTTTTCAGAGCGCCCAACCTACCGCCCTCTGACCAAATTTGAAAAGCGTGGACAGCGTCTCGGCCATAATGTATTGGACTTGCTCTTTGAAAAACAGCTAGAACGCTAACCATACCTGTCAGCCAACACGCCCGACAGCACAAATATTACAAAAAGAATTGGCGCCAACGTTAAGTCGCTAAACAAGCCAAACATGTGTGTTAATACATTCGGCAAATAATACAGAACCCCACCCAATACTGTCAGATTAAACACAGATCTTATCGGAATCCTTAATGCTGCAGGAAGCCGCTCCAGCCATCGCCCACCACGACTCAGCGAGGACTTCCCAGCATAAGCAATAATAACAGCCGTCAACGCTAACGAAATAAGTGACAGATAAGACCTGCTAAAATGTGAAAGATTAATAACACCACCACTAAGCCATTCCATTAGTCATACCTATTTTATCCCTCTCGAAGATTTAACATGTATCGAAACGACAAGCCAACGACCTGTGCACAAATCACTCATTTTGCCGCTAGGACTGTTTTTTATTTATATTCACGCCACTCATCCTACTTGCCTGTCGGTACTTATACACGCGTCCATTGAAGATTGCGTAGCCGACAAACAAACATGCGCAGCCCCATGACCCTACTTACTGCATCCGTGTGATTGCAGCAAACCATCTCAAACTTTCACAAGACTAGCCTGTAGAGATACCATATTATCACATAGCTAGAAATTTATTCTCAGCTTTTCTAGGCGAAAAGTGCAAGAAGGTCATTCAAAAATAATCGTCCTTGTGCTGACGCAGCCAATCGCCGCTCTGAAACCATTAACCCTTTTTTACGAGATAGCGACCAGGCCTCATACAGAGTAGCCAAAGGCTGCCCAGTTCTTTCAACGTATAATTCAGGGGACACCCCTTGATGCAACCTTAACGCATTCATCATAAATTCCAGCCGCTTATCCTCCGAACCAAGTGATCTCTGACCAGTCTGAAATGGTTTTTCCGGTGAAAGATAGTCCTTCGGCATCCGAGTCTTCCAGTTACGACATATCTCTCCACTGTCTTTACAACTCCATTTACCATGAGCTCCAGCACCAATGCCAATATAGTCCCCAAACTTCCAATAGTTCAGATTGTGCCGCGACTGCCTTCCAGACTGGCTATAACCTGATATCTCATATTGTTGATAATTACATCCTGCTAACAATGCCTGCCCCGCATCCTGGATTGACCAGAGAGTATCGTCAACAGGCAACACAGGTCTAGTTGAATAAAAAACTGTGTTAGGCTCTATAGTCAACTGATACCAAGAAATATGTGCAGGACTCAGATCAATAGCAGTCTTTAAATCATACAGCGCGTCATTTTTAGTCTGACATGGCAAACCATGCATCAAATCTATATTGAAGTTAGAAAAACCAATATCATTTAAAGACGTTATTGCCCTGATAGCTTCTTCTGCACTATGGATGCGCCCTAGAGCTTTCAACTTTTCATCCTGAAAGCTTTGCACCCCTAACGAAAACCTGTTTATTCCCGCTTCACAATACCCCTGAAAACGATCATACTCACAAGCCCCCGGATTCACTTCAAGCGTAATTTCAATATCACAGGAAAAATGAACATATTTCCCAAGCTCTTTTAATAATCGCTGATAGCATTTCGACGACAGAAGACTAGGAGTTCCTCCACCAATAAAAATACTTATCAGCTCTCGGCTTTCAATCTTACCTAACTCTTCTTTAAAATCGGCCAACAAGGAGTTTATATACTCCTCCTCAGGGATATTCCCATCCGTAAGCGCATGGGAATTAAAATCACAATATGGACACTTACGAATGCACCAGGGCACGTGAATATAAAGGCTAAGGGGCGGCAATCTTAACAAAATATTCTCAGCCTTCTTACCAGTTTTTCCATAGCCTTGGCTCTGTGACTTAGTTGGTTTTTCTTTCCCGGTGATAATTCAGCGGATGTGCAATTTTCGCTAGGCACAAAAAACAACGGATCATAACCAAAACCACCACCACCTCTGAATTCATCCAATATAAGGCCCTCCCAGCTCCCCTGGCAGACGATAGGAGTTGCATCCCTCTCATGCCTAAGGAAAACCAAAAGACACTGAAATCGAGCCGTACGCCTCTCTGGGGCGGTTCCTTCCATTTTCTCAATTAGCTTTTTGTTGTTTTCTAGATCTGAGGCTTGGTCTCCTGCATATCGAGCTGAATAAATGCCTGGCTGCCCCCCTATAGCATCAACCTCAAGACCAGAGTCATCCGCAATCACCGGGAAACCCGTAATCTTGGCTGCATGGCGCGCTTTCAAAATTGCATTTTCAACAAAACTTAAACCAGTTTCTTCTATAGGACTCACATTAAAATCACTTTGATTTAGCATCTCAATGTTCAAGTTAGCCAGCATCCCCTGAAATTCTTTCCGCTTTCCACTATTACTACTGGCAAGCACTACCCGGAGAAGTTTACCCTCCATACGTTTTTTCACTCTATAAATACCATTCAAAACAAGCAAGCAAACTAAAGGCTTGCGAAGAGCCACCGACACCACCCTTGGAAGGCGCAAGGCTGCTCTCACCATCAAAGAGAAGTGAATATAGTTGTTTTATTATAACGCGGATTTCAGTCATAAGTGCGCCATATTGAAAAAGTTGAGCCAGAGGGTACACTCACGGTTCTACCAAAAACCAATGTGAGACCACTTATGAATAAGCGTTATACCCACCTGACTCAAGAAGAAAGATACCAGATTTGGTCAGAGAAAAAAGCAGGAGTTTCAAATGAAATTATCGCCCAAGACTTAAGGCGTGATTTGAGTACCGTTAAAAGAGAGTTGGCTAGAAATACAGGGGCTAGAGGTTATCGCCCGAAGCAAGCACATAATTTTGCGCAGGAACGTCATCAACAGAAACCAAAAGCGACCAAGATGGTAGCTGAACTGAAAGATAAAATTACTGACAGACTAAGTAAGCAGTGGAGCCCTGAGCAAATACAAGGACGCCTTAAACGAGATAATCAACCTTCTGTATGTCCCTCTACGATTTACCAGTTTATTCGAGAGGACAAAGCTGGGGGTGGTTGCTTGTATCAACATCTTCGGCACAAGAAGTATAAGCAAAGAACAAGAAAGCCCGATGCACGAGGCCAGATCCGAAACCGTGTTAGCATTGATGATCGACCTGGAATTGTGGATCAAAAAATACGTTTAGGCGATTGGGAAGCAGACACTGTAATTGGCAAAAGACACAAGGGTGTACTGGTTACATTAACGGAAAGAGTGAGTAAATTAAATTTGGTAAAACGTGTTCCTTCAAAGCACGCTGACGTGGTGACGAAAGCAATTATAACGATGCTCAAGCCTTACCAATCAGACTTACTCACGATCACATTTGATAACGGAAAGGAGTTCGCCTTTCATGAAAAAATCAAGAAAAAGCTTAACGTAGATACCTATTTTGCTCACCCTTACTCCTCGTGGGAACGAGGTTTGAATGAAAATCATAATGGTTTGATAAGACAATATTTGCCCAAAAGCCAATCTTTGGATAATGTCACTGACAAAGAAATTTTAGATATACAAAACCGACTAAACCAAAGACCAAGAAAACTGTTAGACTTTAAAACACCTGATGAGATTTATAGTGAAATGGCGTTAGCTGCATAAATTTTAAGGGCGCACTTATGACTAAAATCCGCGTAATATTTAAAAAGTTATTCAGAAAAAAACTGTTGCCGGAATTTCACCTGCCCTGAGCGCGGGGATTTCTCAGGCTGAACATCCAGGGTAAACGTTAGTATATCTTCATTACTGAAACTAAAACTGGCTAAATAATAAATAGCATCATCTTCCCTAACCTCCTGGAAGTTCAACTCAACCCCTTGCCCCAATAAGTTCGCTACCCTCCCTTTAATCTTGGCGGAAGCTGCCGTTCCCACCTGACTTATCTTAGTATCACGGACAGCAACATTTATTATGCCCTCTCTCGATCTTCGCGTTAGCTTGTAGCTTGTAGCTATTCCTGGTGACAAAAACTTACTGTTAAACGCGCTACAATGAACTTGGTAACCATTGATATCAACAGGCTTATTAACCAACTCTCGTGCATCAGGGACAGAGCCTTCGATAATTCCAAAGCCTCTACAGGAGAAACCAACAACAAAAGTGGCAACGAGAAGCCATCTATTAAATTTCATTAACTTCACCTATTTCCCATGGAAGTGTGGAGTTGCTTACTGCTCTAGCTTACCCCACTCACCTACTACGTTTAGGCTCACGGGGATTCTATCGTTTGCCTCCTGCCCACACTTTCAATGGAAGCGAGTATAGTTCTTTTGTCACCCAGACTATTACCCCTGCCTTAGATACCATTGAATGTGTGGTGATATTAACTTCTTTCACATTTAAGGGTCATACGCATACACAGGTTATGCTTGAAATCCGCAAGCAGTCACAACCAACCACCACACTATAACGTGAGTAAATCAAACATGGAGATTACTAAAGCTTGTAACTTATAGAAAAATATTTAATTATGAACACACTCTGTAGTCAATATGTTATCTTATCATGCGAAATATAGATAAACATTGTCAATTGGAAATCAAGTTGCAAGAGTCTGCCATGTCCATAGAATCATTAGGTCAGTTGGAGTCTAGTCTACAGAATCTCATCGACAAACTGGAACTTTCCAGAATGGAGATTGAAGAAATCAAAGTAGCTAATACCCAACTAGAACAGGAAAACGCCCAACTTAAGCACGAACTGCATGCGTGGAACGAAAAAGTCAGTATTATTTTAGGTAAGCTAAAGAGCGCCGCCGAAGACGAAGAGGATATCGAGACTGAACAACAATTGGAAAGCGCTACTACCTGACCAGCACAAAATAAGCTTGGCGAGCACAAGCCACACCAGAAGGTGTGGCAGCTCATAAACAGGAAAGAGATTATTTTGCGTAATGTTTCATGTTTGATTATTTAGCTCTTCCAGCATCTCCTGTAGATCCACCCACTTATCTTCAGCTTCAGATAGTACTTTTTTTAAAACTGCCTGCTTGGCTAGCAACTCTTTCAAATTACTTTTATTATGCTCATCATAAACGGAAGTATCCCCAAGCATAACCTCTATTTCAGACAATAAACCCTGATTCTCGTCTATTTTATGCTCGACATCCTCGATTTTTTTCTTTAACGGTCTTTGCATTTGTCGCTTATCAGCCTCAAGACGCTTCTGCTCTTTTTTTATCTTCGCTGAATTTTTCGAGACATTCTTATCTTTTGTCTTACTATCGTTTTCCTCATCCTTTTGCCGCAACAACCACTCACTATAATCATCAATACTCCCAATAAAAGGCTCTACGCAACCATTATTGACAAGCAACAACTCATTCGTAGTACTTCGTATCAAGCTTCTATCATGAGACACCAGAATCATGGCTCCGGAAAATGACTGCAGCGCTACGGTAAGCGCAGAGCGCATATCCAGATCAAGGTGGTTAGTTGGCTCATCTAGCAATAATATATTGGGCTTTCCCCAAGCAATAATTGCCAGTGCCAACCTCGCTTTCTCTCCTCCAGAAAAGCCTTCAACCTCTTCAAAAGCCTTATCTCCAACAAACCCAAATCCACCCAAAAAATTACGCAACTCCTGTTCACGAGCACTGGAAGCAAGTCGCTGCAAATGAATCAGCGCACTAGCATCCTCATCAAGGCTCTCCAACTGATGCTGAGCAAAATAACCTATCCTCAGATGCGCTCCAGGTTGCCGCTGCCCAGAAATCAAAGCAAGACCTCCTGCAAGGCTTTTGACCAAAGTTGATTTGCCAGCGCCATTAGATCCCAACAACGCGATTCTGCTTCCAGGCTGTATGCTCATGTTGACTTTAAGCAGACTGTGCTGATCATAGCCAAGACAGGCCTGATCCAAAGTAAGCAACGGATACGATATTTTGTCAGATTCAGGAAAGCGAAACGAAAATAGCGTATCTACAGGAGCAGGCGCAATTTCTTCAAGACGCTCTAATGCTTTCAGCCGGCTTTGCGCCTGTCGAGCCTTAGTAGCCTTAGCCCTAAACCGCTCAACAAAGCTCTCCATATGTGCTTTTTCCTGTTGCTGCTTTTCAAATGAAACCTGTTGTTGCGCCAAATGCTCGGATCTTAGCCGTTCAAAGGCTGAATATCCTCCTCGATATTTATTCAAGGCTTTCTGTTCAATATGCAGCGTAGTGTCTGTCACCGCATCCAGGAAATCCCTATCGTGTGAAATGACAAGCAAGGTTCCCTGGAATTTTTTTAAACAACCTTCCAGCCAAACAATGGCATCCAGGTCCAAATGATTTGTAGGCTCATCAAGTAATAGCACATCCGCTGGGCACATCAGGGTTTTTGCCAAATTCAAGCGCATACGCCAGCCTCCAGAAAAATCACGAACATTCCTCTCTATATCATCATGACAAAAGCCTAGCCCCACCAACAATTGCTCGGCCCTTGGCCTGGCCGTATAACCGTCTACTACCAAGTATTCGTCATGCAAACCTGCTATTTTATCGTGCTCCTGCTTCTGTTCAGCCTGCACCATGGCATTTTCAATACGCCTAAACTCCAGATCACCATCAAGAACATAATCAATTGCCTTCCTATTCAGAGCAAGAACTTCTTGAGACATATGAGAAATGCCTCTACCTGAGTCAATAACAACCTCCCCTGTATCTTGCTGCAACTCACCCGTTAACAAAGCAAGAAGGCTAGACTTCCCTGCACCATTAGCCCCGACAAGCCCTACATGCTGCCCAAGATGGATAATAACACTGGTATTCTCCAGTAAGATCTTACCCTTCCGGAACAAGCTAATTGAGTTTAATGTAATCATGGCGGCATTATAGCCAAATCCCAGCTCTTAACATTGATATTATCTACACCCATAACCACTGAACTTATGAATAACCGATAACTTAGGAAATCGTATAGGCCTCGAGTAGTAAGTGGGTGAAAGCGGTCGACAGCCTAGCACCTCCAAGTAGAATGGGTATACACTTCCCAAAGCATCGTACTTCACCTTACACCTATTGCACTCAGAAATGCAGTAATGCAGCAAAATCCCCCAACTCAAGTATATGTTCAGAGGAGCAGGAGAAAGCGTCATCACCCGCATCTATCGGACTACAGTGAACTCAACTGTCAATACAGTAAACCAACAAACTCAAGTTCAGTCCTAGCAGTGGAAAGCCCTCATGCAAATAGAACTGCCTACAGCGTTTTATAACTCAATTCCAAGTGTAACCAGTTCAGGTTAGTCTAAGGGTTGGAGCAGAAAAATAAAGCTATATTACCTGCCGCCTTACATACAAAACCTGGAACTAATTGAGCGACTATGAAAGGTAATGAATTAATATGATAAGAATAATAAACACATCGCAACTATAAAGTAAGCTCTCCAAAAAACAAATAATTCTTTCTTCGAAACCATACCAGAAATTGACGCTTCGCTGCTCAACAGAATTAACGACAATTTTGAGATATTGAAACCTGTATATTGAATTTTCTTAGGTGTGCTTACTAAAAAAATAAGAGCTCTGAGAAAAGACCTCAACGCTCTTATTGTAGTTTGCTATCTAGCCCCAAAGCACTAAAGCACTATTGGAACAAGACTTTTACCATAGAAAACATTACTATGGCAACCAGTCATGCATGCAATATGTGCATAAGTTACTTATTCTTAACTGCCACGATTTGCACAGCAACACCTTTTTCCTTGTCCTCAGATATTTTTTTAACTACTACCTTTTTATTCGGCGACCTTTTCTTGACTACTTTTTTCTTAGCTATAGGTTTTTTGGCAACCGCCTTTTTTTTGACACCCTTAGCTTTCAAAAGAGACTTCTTTTTAAGTGCCGATATTTTCACAACACCCTTCTTGACCATAACTTTCTTCTTATCTGCCAGATCTTTAGCAGCTGCTTTTTTAACTGCGGCCTTTTCCTTCTCTACCCTCTTCTTGGCTGACACCTTAGCTTTCATCAACGATGCCTTAGCTGCAGCCAGCCTCTTCATAATTACTGCCACACTCTTTTTTGCCCTCTCCATGTCTTTCTTAAGCTTGGCAACTACCTGCTCATATTTCTTAACAGGGTCTACCTTTTTTATTGAACTACGTTTAACAGCAGATTTCTTAACAGCAGATTTCTTAACAGCAGATTTCTTAGCTAAAGATTTCTTAGCTAAAAATTTCTTAGCTAAAGGTTTCTTAGCTACAGGCTTCTTCACTGCACTTTTTTTAGATACTGGCATGGTCATCCCTCATCATTGCCTAAGTAAAATATTTCACAAACTTATCACCGGATAATTTACCCGCTGTTACTAAAAAAATAGAATGATTATTAGCAGACTGCAATTTTTTTTTAAAGTTTTTTTGTTTTTTTGTCATATGTGCATCAAAAAAAAACCAGAAAAACATGAGATTCACCACTCCAAGAAAAAATTAACAGCCTATAAAAACAGATAGTTTCATATTATATCACAATGATAATCTTCGCACTTTTTCGATGATTAAAAAATTTAAAAAAAAATACAAAAACTTACAACCCAGCTCTGCATAAGGTTTTTCTAAGTTACCAGTTATATAGCGCCATGAAATCTAGATTGTCAGTATAGATGATACACATTTACTGAATAAAAACTCAATCTGATTAATGTTTTGTAAGACTTCCTACGCCCTCATGTTAACGAGAAATTTTACCTCACCCATTTCACTCTTTAGCA
This sequence comes from Candidatus Endonucleibacter bathymodioli, assembly GCA_030674915.1. Classification (GTDB taxonomy): domain Bacteria; phylum Pseudomonadota; class Gammaproteobacteria; order Pseudomonadales; family Endozoicomonadaceae; genus Endonucleibacter; species Endonucleibacter bathymodioli. The sequence goes on along the minus strand of JASXSV010000014.1, from coordinate 23,308 downwards.
CCACATAAATATTCATTTCCTTCGGTAAAAGTAGTAATAAATGCCCATTATTATTTGAGTTGAATTCACATTTCCATGCTCCATATTGCTTAACAAAATATACCCTACTGTTAACCCCAGAACGATATTTTCGCAGACAGATAACTTTCCTCTTCTATCAAACATCACAATCTTACAGATGCTTGAGTAAGGTATATACCCAAACTAATTCAAAATTCAGGCCTCATCACCTCAAAACTTTCTCCAACCCAGTTGAGCAACGAAACTCCAACTCCGGGTGGAGTTTCGTAGAGAATATTATTTATTGCCGTAACTCCTTCTCAGTTGCAAAGTGAAACCTTTGCACTAGCCGGAATCTTGTTCATGGGTGAGGCAAACACACACGGAAAGAGAGAGTTTATGCTTACAAATGATCGATTGAGTAGGTTTTAACGAAGCAGCTGGCAAAAGAACAATCATGCAAAGGCCTCAAAGCACTTATTATTCTTAGCATATTCATTTATGACCTTTTATAGTTTCTCAATTGAGTCCAGGTCTGGACTGCAATGCGACAGATGATGTAGCGTTATTTTCACCTTTTTGACCGCCTCTACCCACTCATTTCAACGATGGTAGCCAGCACCATTAAAAACCATATAAATAACATCCATTGATGCACAAATACTCCTATTTTTTTGAAAATATTCGCTAATAAATACTCCATTAACGGTCTTCAATTGATCAAAAACAGCTCATGCTAAATTGCCCAACTCAATAACACCGACAGCACTCAGCCGAGTACGTATTCCCGTCATACTAATTACTTTACTAACTCCTTTCCCAATCCATGCTAAGGTTATTTTTGTCGCTTTCGCTGGATGAATATCATCCATGAAAAACAACACTTATCTATGGGAGTGCGGTGTTCAAAGCTTCGTAATGCTACACAAGCTCATCCTGTTTTGCAGGATCTAAACCTGCCAGGTACTCTCTTCAGTTTTTTGCAAACAAAGCCTTTTTGATAAGGCAATTTGCTCAGACTGGACACGGTCTCTTTAATATGCCCATGCTCAGAAATATACGCAATAATCTAATGGGTATGAGTATACTCAGATATATGCTCGACCAAGTGCCTAACCTGTTCGTCATTCAGGTGACTTTTTCTGCCACCATTTTCAGACCTCAGCTTTTCCTTTTTAAGGTATTCATTCAGATGACGACTTATTCTGGATTCACTGTTTCTTTATGACGTGACTTCAAATCTGTTTTTTTGCTGTGAGGTGAGGTTATTTTTTGGCATTTGACATGGTGTATAGCAAAGAAAATAGCTTTAAAATCAAACACCTATACTAGCCACACGCATAGATGTTTGCCAAACCATAACTCAACAAGCAGCATACACAACCGACAAGCGTAGATATATAAAACTCTTACATGTTATGATTCTGTCTTTTCTAAATTACAGTAAGCTACAAATGCAGCCACAGCAATACAATAGAGGAAGAGCTCCAATGAAAATGAAAACAGTCATTGCCATCACCATAGCATTATATCCATTACAGGCTATCACTGACAGTCAACATAAAACCGAATTAGAAACAAAAGAAGCGAAGAGAAGCTACAGCATAGGCTATATAATGGCAAAAAATATAAAAGAACAGACAAAAAATTTGGATGCTGAGTTAGTATCACAAGGTCTGAATGATGCTTTTCATAACAAAGATCCCAAAATAGATCCTCAAAAAATGATGTCCTTTATATCTGAAGCAATGGATGAGCGACCATCAAAAGCAGAAGATATGAGTAAACCCAAACTAGGCGAAGCAACAGCAAACCTTACAAAAGGACAGGATTTTCTCCGAGAAAACAGCAAAAAACCTGGCGTAATCACACTTGCAAGCGGCGTTCAATATAAAGTAATACGTAATGGCAAGGGTCCAAAACCATCCCCAACAGATGAAGTTACCGTCAATTATGAAGGACGACTAATTAATCAGCAGGTTTTTGATAGTTCTTACACGCGCGGCGAACCCACTTCTTTCAAGGTGAATCAGGTTATCGCAGGCTGGCAAGAATGCCTGCAACTCATGTCTAGCGGTGCTGAGTGGGAACTATACATTCCAGCAGATCTGGCTTACGGCGAAAGAGGCGCCCCACGTGGCTCGATTGGCCCAAACGAAACACTTATCTTTAAAGTAGAGCTACTGAGCATTACAACATAAAGTCCCTTGATACAAAAAATAACAGCACCCTCGGGGAGAAAAACTTTTCCCTCGTCAGGTGCATACTAATTATGCAAGAATTAAGAGCCCCATCTTAGACAGTCTACACATAAGATCTTTATCTTATGTCCGAAACTGGTATGACTAATTGAGACCTCGGCATAACTCAACAAAGCCAATTATATTCTGGTGAAATATCGGCACACACAAACACTTTACAATACAGCCATAGCTCTTAGCATCAGACTCTGACCTATACCCGCTACCATTGAAGGTGTTGGTAGAGAGGCCTGTTGCTTCGAGCTTTGTTACTTTAAATTCGATGAAGAAACTCCCGAAACTTCCAACTTGTTACGGTTTCTAGCATGACTGGTCAAGCATCATCTGTGGGATTAATTATTGGTGGAGATCAACCGTCAACTGAAAACCAAAAACATTATAATGAGCAAAGGTCTCATTAAAATATCCTTGATGCTACACCGATAAAAGAGGCGCAGTCAGGATCGGGAACGAAAAAGACGGAAAGCCGTCAAAAGATCCTGAAGCTGGTTGGCACGTTAAAAATGACAGCCTCAATAACAAGAAGGTCATCTATGGCTTTTCGTTCATACCTGTGTCGATGAAGAAGACTGTATTTATAGTCACAGCGTGACGCTAGGCAATGCTCACGAGCACCTTGCTACTGGTGGATGAAACAGTGCTGTACACGGACTCCTTTCTCACTACCATTTCTAGTCAGACAGGCTCAGACCTTAATATTTGAGTGCTTTTTCATATCACTACAACATGACTACATCCACAGAGCAATTGTCACGAGACACTTTCCCGATGAGACTCATGCAATGTTTCGATCAATTTGTCTTCAAGTATAAATCGTTCTTCTAAGGCTTCCCCTAATGCTGACAACGCCTCCTGCAACCCTTTAACGCTACTTATCAACTCACACCTATCGTTAAAATCAAGACACTCGTGCGTATTGCTTTCAATCTGGGGATAGAGGGCCTGAGCTATCTCAATACCTCCATCGTCAAACTCAAATCCTTCTTGGTTAAGCTGCTCATAAATCTCAAAATGACCTACTGAAACATAATCCACCATAATCTGGCAGAACTCTTTGAGCTTAATTATTAAAGACCTTTTATCGCTCCCCAGCTGCTCTACTCCATTAATAGAGCAGTATAAAACAATCATATCCTGCCGTTCGCTGAGCCAACGGTCAATAATTTTCGACACCCCCCCCCAACGCTCTTTAGCCGCTCTACAATCCTCCAGCATGACAGTTCCTCTTAGCGCTTGTAGCAGCAAAACCCAAATATCACTATCCAAAAGACAATGGTGCTAGGTAAGCCATACCTTCGCCAAAATCAGGGCGAACCTCAAAAAACACAGTCCGCAATTGTTAACCTAGGCGATCACAATAAAGCTTAGTAATACTAAATAGACAACTACTTCTTAACGAACTTAACACGCTTCTACGCTCATGACCATTGAAGGTGGTTAATAGGCGGCAAACTAGTTACGCTCAATGAGCCTACGAGAAGCAATTGATTGAGGTAAGTGAGAGCGGTCAACAATCCTACACCTCCAATGGCCACAGGTATATCCCGTCTGAAGCCGTTGTTTGACAACAAGGTTTGCCGTCAACTCAAGTAGCGAGTTAGTTTCTGCTTGTTATGCCTGCAGAATAACGATATTGAGATCAGTCGCCGGAAAAGAAAGATAGCCGTTACCGTACAATTCAACATTTTTTCCCTCACAGCATCCCTGGATATTAACTTAATTTCTCATAGAGATAATACCTTCACCATAAAACAACGATTTTATACTCATGAAATCTAACACTTGCAGGCTCATGGGGCTTCGCTCGTGTGCCACCTATCCATACTGGCGCAACCCAATTAAATGCCCCCAAGTGGCCTTGCTCATAACCGCGGCTTAAACTAATCCTTATTGCATATTCATGCCTACATCCTTTAAAAAGATAACAACTCCACTAAACATAACATTTTACACCAGCTTCATACGCCCTCTAACGATATCTCAGCATGAATGCTTTAGTTTTACATACTGAACTTACGCACCAATATTTTTGTAACCCATTGCCACATTTCACAGCCTTTTTCAACCCTTACTAATACAGTCATGACAATAAACTTTTCCATAACGCATAATTAGACGCATTACCCTAGATATTACAGATTTAACCCACTACCTCATCATCCTCATGCTGGCTATGACTGTAAAGAAAACACAGCAAACAATCAGTTTTTTCAAACTTTATACAAATTATAATATTCCATTGGATTACTAATCTACATCAAATAAATTTACAAAGTGTGCTGAATTGTTGATAACATCAATACATCATGTTATCATTGCGCATCGAAACATGACGCAACTAACCTTCTTTCTTAAAATGTGTATATAAAATGAAACCGTGGCTAAAATATGCTATCCCCATAGCGACTGGGATTGGTATTTATATCATACCGACACCAGAAGATTTAACTTCCGATGCATGGGCCTATTTAGCTATTTTTATAGGAACAATTGCCGCATTAATCCTTGAGCCTTTACCTGCCGCATTCTGTGGGTTAATTAGCGTCATATTAATAGTTATACTAAAGCTGGTAGCTTTACATCCTGGCGTAGAAGTTATAACACCAAAAATAGCATTGGAATGGGGATTGTCCGGGTTTCAAAATGGCACAGTCTGGTTAATTTTCACTGCCTATATTTTTTCTTTAGGGTATCAAAAAACGGGACTAGGAAGACGCATCTCTCTATATTTAATCAAGTGGTTAGGAGGCCACAGCCTAGGATTAAGTTATGCAATAGCCTTTGCTGACTTGTTGTTAGCACCATTTGTTCCTTCTAACACAGCTAGAAGTGGCGGCATAATTTACCCCATAGTTAGTAATATCCCTACCATGTACAACTCTAGCTGTGAGAATAACCCAAGAAAAATAGGAAGCTTTTTATACTGGACTGGCATAACCACCACCTGCGTTACAAGCTCAATGTTTATGACAGGCTTAGCGCCTAATCTTTTAGCTATATCAATAATTGAGCGCACCGCAAGCATAACGATCTCTTGGAGCGATTGGTTTATTGGCTTTGCACCTGTTGGATTACTACTATTCTTTTCAACACCTTGGATCAATTATTTGCTGTATCCTCCTACTCAAAAACAATCTAAAGAAATGCCTCAATGGGCTAGCGAACAAATTAAAACCCTAGGCGCTTTAAGCCGTAGTGAAATATATATGCTGTTATTAGCATCGTTGGCTTTGATATTATGGATTGCTGGTGGCAGCTTGTTGACTGCAACTGGAACTAGCTTAGTTATTTTATGCCTAATGGTGCTAACTGGCATAGTATCATGGCAAGACGTTATTGGACATAAGCAAGCTTGGAATGTGTTTATTTGGTTTGCCACACTGGTAACTTTAGCAGGAGGATTAACACAAACAGGAATTTTAACTTGGTTAAGTGGAAACCTAGAGGGCATTGTAGTAGGCCAATACCCGACTATTTCATTAATTGTTTGTTTTTTCTTGTTACATTATTTCTTTGCTAGTATTACAGCGCACGTTACAGCATTACTGCCAGTCTTTGTAATGCTAGCAATGATAACCCCTGGAGTATCAATCCAACAAACAAGCATGATGTTTTGTTTTCTATTAGGTATTATGGGGATAATTACACCTTATGCTACTGGACCAAGCCCTATTTGGTATGGCTCAGGATTCCTTCCAGCAAAAAACTTTTGGATTCTAGGTGCTGTTATGGGAGGAATTTATTTGGCTGTTTTACTATTAGTAGGATTACCTTGGTTAAACTTTATATATGGATAACATTAGTTGTTTTCTCAATGTTCAACAGCAAACTACTCAACATACGCTTGCCCGCTAAAACTCATACATATGACATACTCGTTACCACTGATGCTATGAGCACTAGAGGGGGAAGAGTATCGAATCTTCCCTTCAAACGGTAAATAGGCCATGATTACCTCACCTACAGGCTTCGGTTTCCGATAATAAGTGATTGCGCATTAAGGAGAGTACGAGCTTTCCAAATAGTACAGTTTCACACGCCAAAAATTACAGTATGAAAGAGATACCTCGTGCCAGATAGCTTACCAAAAACCTCTGACACTTGGCGATAGTACTTCTACCCCCCCTTAGCCCCTCCTTCTGAGTCTCCATCCTCTTCCTTCAGCCTTCTCATTTACGTAGCTGTTTTTTAGCATCCCGATTCCGATTATTTGAGGCTCTTGATTCGCTCCCTTTGTTTTTCTCTGTCTCGTAATCAGCGAACACACAAGCATTCAAGTCCTCAGAGGTGACTGCTTACCAGAAGTGAGATAGGATCAGCATAGCGCCACACAGAGCAACAGAGAAGCAGCATGACTAACTTAAACCCTCGGAGAGGGAGAGAGACCTAATTCAACAGAACTCTCGCTCTAGACACCTTAAACTTAGTATCTGTACTATCGCTAAACCTTACCACTAAGTCGCGGAAGGTATCTGACGGAAGACAAGAAATTCCATTTATCTGAAGTATACCTAATGAGAAGGACCCATGTAGCATGCCTCCTTACCTCAGGAAACTAACAAACTGATTTCCTGCATGGGAAGCGCATGCTGCCGCAACACGACCCGCATAGCTTCGGCAATCGATACAATTACCCTCCCTCGCAACTCAAACAGGACTATTGTTAGCGCAGTAGATGATAAAAACCTTATACTTTGTAGCGGAAAAAACACTTCCTGGCCGACAGAAGCGATGCTGGCTCTCAAAGCCATCCCACTTACTACGGTGATTGCAGAAATACAGGCATTACTTTATTTTTGAAAAAGTTTTTTGTATTCACCATAGCCTTCTTTTTCTAGATCATCTTTGGAAATAAAGCGCAAAGCTGCAGAGTTAATACAAAAACGCTGCCCTGTTGGTTGTGGCCCATCATTAAACACATGCCCAAGATGAGAGTTGGCATGTTTACTGATAATATCGGTTCTTACACTAAACCAACCTTTATCCTCCCTTTCGATAATATTTGCCGGCACAAGAGGCTTGGCAAAACTTGGCCAACCCGTATTAGATTTAAACTTATCGAGAGAGCTGAACAAAAGCTCTCCTGATACAACATCAACATAAACCCCATCTTTGTTATTGTCCCAGTACTCATTTTTAAATGCTGGTTCGGTACCACCATTTTGAGTAACATCAAATTGCAGTTGTGTTAATTTCTTCTCAATCTCTCCTCTATCGTGCTTGTGTGACAGCTTGGAACGATGCGTTAAGTTATTACCTTCTTTCTTTTCTGACTTAATTTCTTTCAGTCGCTGGTCTCGACCACATCTATTGCGATAAAAGCTGTAGCGGACTGGATTTTCTTTATAATAATTCTGATGATAACTTTCTTCACCTTTAATAGGATAAAAAACCAACGCCCCTAAGATTAGTGTAACAACTGCTTTCCCAGAAAATTGCTCCCCCAACTCTTTCTTTGACTGCTCTGCTATCTTCCGCTCGCTGTCATTTGCCACAAAAATAGCACTTAGATAACTTGGCCCTTTATCACAGAACTGTCCTTTATCATCGAATGGGTCGATGTTCTCCCAATAATAATCTAATAGTTTTTTATAGCTAATAACCTCAGGATTATATGTGATTTCAACCGCTTCAAAATGCCCACTATGATCACCATTGTAAGTTGGATTAACCAACGTTCCGCCTGTAAAACCAGAGACAACATTGACTACCCCTTCAAGTTTTTCGAAATCAGACTCCATGCACCAAAAACATCCTCCCGCTAATATAGTTTTTTTCGTCATTATCTCCACCTTTACCGGCTCTGCTACTACACTTGGCGCGTGGGGCAGTATGCTTGCTAATAAAATGAAGCCCCATTTATACCACACCATAATTCTCCTTTCGCTGAACCTACCAAAAAACTAGTATTGAGAACAGACTTCTTATTTTATAGCTGGAACCTACTCGACTGATGAACACATATATTACAGTTAATCTTAGGCCGCTCCGCCCTACTCTTCTGTGCCTGCACAAAGCTTTATTCTATTTTCCTTATAGCGTGAGATTGTTAACCGATCTCAATCACATCGATAACCTACTACCCACAGGCTCATGGAGCATCTCTCACATCTATTCCTTCAGTGTAACGAGCACTAAAGGCATCTCGGCACCGTGTTAATTAGACTCCATCATTTTAGAACACTAATTATCTGTTACATTCGTCGATACACTGATGATATTAACCTTTCTTAACCTTGGTATTTTATTATAACCATGGCAACTCACATCATCAAAAACAAGTGATTCTTAACCATAAATAGAGACAGTCACACCCAGGGTCATGCCTTATTCAACTGCATAACACTACACAGAAATTTCTTTTATTTCCGTAGAAAGATAAGCTTCACCAGATAATGAATTGGTAATCAAACATAAATGCTCTGCTTTTTCCAATAGCCGGTTTGCCGTATCATGACTAACCATAGGCTTGACCATCAATAATACATTTATTTTAAATTCCGTGAATTTTACAACCTTATCTTGCCTATCTAGAACTCCCTCAACCGTACATTGAATTGACTCCCAATCAAACTTAGAAGCTCTGGAAATTGCTCTAAAGCTCAATATAAAACAGTCTGATACAGCCGCAACCAACAATGATTCCGGTGACCACTTCCCTCCAGGCCCACCAAACTGAATCGGAGGAGCAGAAATGATATCTGGCACGCCTTCTTCTGATAGGCTTATGTCACTACTTTGTGAAGCGCTGCCTTTTACCTTATAGCAATGGGGGAAGTTTTCCATACGGATTCCTATTTCTTACCTACTTTATCCTACTTTACACTACCTAAAAGTGCCGGAATATTAGCTTTACTCTCTTACCACCGGCCTTCATCTTTTTACTTGCCAAATACATAGCCCATAATATATCTGTACAGTGATCAATAGCTAGCCCGACACACCGTTAATTAGCTTTTTGCCTGCGGATATCCACCAGTACAGACTTCTCAGACCAGCTCCGGCCTAGCGCCTCATGGCTTTCTCATAACACGCCATGCGTCGTATGATACTCGAAAAAACAGGTTTAACCTACTACCAATGCTTTGTCCCGCACATAGCTAAACTGTATAAAAATAGTGCTAAATGAGAATAACTGGCGACATTACAAAGAGCCAATAATCTGCCAATAGCTATTGATTCGTTCTGGTGAAATATTTCCTTCTTCTAACGCCTGACATATAGCACAACCTGGCTCTTTCTTATGACTGCAATTACGGAAGCGACAATAACCAAGGAATGGTCGAAACTCTCTAAAACCTTCAATTATCTCGTTCTGCGTCATATGCCAAAGACCAAATTCTCTGATACCTGGAGAGTCAATCAAGGTCCCCCCAGTGGGAAAATGATACAGTTTTGCAGTAGTAGTTGTATGGGCACCCTTACCGGTAACTCCAGACAGTGCTCCCACCCGAACATCAATACCCGGTAACAGAGCATTGACTAAAGACGACTTCCCCACACCGCTTTGACCTACGAAAACACTTGTATTTCCACTTAACAAAACTTGAAGTGAAGTTAATCCGTTAGAGGACACAGTTGACCCAGTTAACACTGTATAGCCAATCTGCTTATAGGTTTTCAGCATATCATTTAGCGAAGTCTTACACTCAGGGTCTGTAAGTAAATCTATTTTATTAAGCAATATCACAGGTTCAATATTTACGGTTTCTGCAGCCACCAAGTAACGATCAATCAGGTTGGTGTAGGGCGTAGGTAACGATGCAATGACCAGCACAATATAATCTATGTTGGCTGCCACCGGCTTTACTTTTCCCCGTTGGTCCGGACGCGACAAGATACTTTTGCGGTCCACCAGCGCGACAACAACACCCGAACGATCTTTAACCGAAGCTCGCCAGACCACCCTATCTCCAGTGACAAGTGGGGGCAGGTTGGCTCGTAGGTGGCATCTCCATACGCCTCCCAAACTCTCAACAGACTCAACAGACTCAATGTCTAGCTGAGCTCCATAGTGACTAATGATCAAGCCGAGCTGCTCAGGACCTAGGTCGCCATCGTCAAATTGTTGTTCAATTTTAACTTCTTGCTTTTGAGCCCGTTCAATTCGCTCGTCCTGAATTTTCTGAATACGCCAGTTTTGTCTGCGCGTAAGATTACGCTTTGTCATGTATTTATTACAGTTCGGTTTTCAGTATGTATTATGATGAAGTAAACTCATCGTGTCAGCCTGATTTTTCATTTAATAATGATTGCAGACAATCGGGTGTGCTCAAGGTGATTGAAAGTGTAGCCAACAACCTTACATTTTCAATATTTTACAGACTCAGATAAACAAGTTTGGCCATTCCCACGCAAACATTCGCAAAATCACTAGATTTTTGGTGCTCTATGGTGAGCAAAAACCCTGCGATGAGGATCGATGCATAAAAAATCAGCTCTAAACACTAGAAACCGTGCATAAAACCGATATTTTAGCGTAAAACCCTAATAAAGCTGAAAAAATGGGGGAATTCAATAACATCGATTGAAATCCTTGATTATACTCGAGTCTTATATAGGTATATCCAGATGCAGAGTCCCAGGAAGAGCTCTTCCAGATTTCTTCTTGCGGCTGCCTCGGTTTATTATAGGCTGCGGATTGCCACCACGCTTCGTCACTCGACCAGGGGATGCGCGATGTGCGGAAAGCCATGCAAACGGACTCACTTTCTTTGCCTCATCTAAATCTATAACCTCTACATCAGGCCTGAGACGCAGTATACACTCGTGGGCTGTGCAGCGTTCATAAATATTGGACTCTGCATTTATACAATCCCAGCCATTCCCTGCATTAAATGTATGCGCCCTATCATAGCTATACTCAAAGTTATCATCGATGTAGCTCCTGCAGCTACGGTCAAGTAATGTCTCTAACAAACGGTCTCCTTTCAACAGCATAAGAATATTATGGTCTTCCTTGGACTGTTGACTACCACTTTGTATAATTTGCCCCCACTCCCGTCTAAACTTCTGCTCTTCCTCTATAGCAAGGTCGGGCCATATTCCTTCGTTACGAGCCCATTTCGTCAGGATAAAATTGTCAGTTTCTAGACGATTGATGTACTCACACAACACATAGAAAAGCTCCTTTAGCGTTAAGGTATCCTTATTGAAAGATGCCTTTGTTTTCTTATATTCATCATCTAGATGAGTAAGAAATGGGTGTTTCCAATCATTCTTTACAGCCCAATAATCTAGTGCATTGAATTTTTTTGTTTCTCTTCCCGTGGATAAACATGCAAATAAACTACTTAGCTTAAAACCCCTAGATGAAGTGTCGATAACGTCGCAGGGGCGCTTTCCGCATATTATATCCAAAAGGTCTGTATCGCCAAACATCATAGCTATACATTCAGGAGTCACAACTTTGGTCTTATATAACGAACTATTTTTAAGATAAATGTTAAGCAAACAGTTCTGTTGACTCTGCTGGATTTCCTGAGAGCTCCTTACCCACCCTGACTGCTCTCTGCTCGCTAGGACGCTTTGAGAATTCAACTGCATGACCATGGCAGTTAGTTCTTGCAGATCCATAGATTTTATCTCCATAATAGTGCTGTCAGAATCTGCGCAATCTGGATAATAGTCTTGAATTATACTTTTTATTTCGGATTTCTTTTTGCTTTTCCACTGAGTACTCTTTAGCCTTTTTTGCCAAATATTAAATGGTTCAAGCTCCCAAAACCTATCACCATCATAATTAAATGCTGATATATCCCTAGGACTGAGAGCAATGCTGCAGTCAAGGCCTCTATAATTAATGTTAAGCCCTAAATAATTTAGTCGCTCTTTTGTATCACGATGACGTGCATGATTTTCATATTTAAGTAATGTTGTTAATATTCCAGAAAATAATTTTTTCGCACATTTAAAATACACATCAAGAACACTAGAAACAATATCGCATTCTGCCTTTTGGCGACAACATGGCTCTTGCTCATAGGATAAGATGGAGACATTACCCATAGAAGTATCAACACTGCTAGCGCCACCACGACTATCGTCACTTAATAATGAAATGTGAGATCGGGATTCTATCCCCTTACTGGAACTCTGAGGATAACTACCCCCCTGTTCTGCCAAGATATCTCTAAAGTCAGACTGATCAAATGCATTAAATAAGGAAAACATGTACGCCGCTATGGTACTTGGGTATATTAAAAAATCCCCTTCAATCGAATTTACATTCTCAGGGTCTTCATCATCACCCCAAAGCTCTCCATTTTTATCTATACACTTAGAGTTAATTATGCAAGGCGTATTGATGAGCATTGATATCTCATCTGCATACTCTCTTTCTCTGCGGTGCAAACGTAATATTTTTTCGCTCACGCTGATAATGTCCAAATTTTTGTATTTTGTTCTACCACAAGGCGCAGACACCTGAGATCTAACCAGTACCAATGGACTCCAAAGTATCTGATCAATTAATTTGGAACAATTTACATCGTTGTATATGATAGATACGTAATTCGCAACTATATCTGGACTCACAGCGTTCTTCTCCTCAGATACGCCTCCTTTCACAAAAGAAACATGCGTAACCATTATCAGCATGCATAATGAAAATAGGTATTGTGAGAAATGAAAAAAAATACTTTTACGAAATGAAAACATAACACCCCTTCATCAATCTAGATTAAGTCACTCAATATAAAAATTTTATGACGATCTTTACTCTTAAACTTTATGATTATGATAGCATTTACTAATCCCACTTATGTAGGTGTGAGCAGGCACAGACAAGCGAAACCATCATGAACAAAGTCGTCAACTGATAACGATCAACAACCACACACCTTCTGAAAACTGGTACGGATAAACATAAGCTCTTACAGCAAAATGAGGAACTTTTTCGCAGGATCCTTATCTATTCACAGGCTCCCTGGAGCAAGACTCATACGAGCCTGATTGTAGCATGATCCTCCAACCTATGTCAGTTATGTCTGCGCGCAAACTTGCTCATTATTATGTATTTATCACAGTTAGGTTTTCAGTATGAATCATTCTGAAGTCAGCTCCTACTTTTTCCATTTTATAATGATTTAAGTGAGGTCGGCCTGCATGTTCCGCAAACACCCGCTCATACTCAAGAACGATGGCGATATACCCGCTTACCATTGAGGTGTGAGTTGGCGACAAGCGTGCTAAACTCCATAATCCTATACGCATTAGGCGATAGGGTAAGAGAGAGCGAGCGGTCAACAACCTCACTCTTTCAATGAAAATGCGTATATATGTTTTATTTTATGACCCACCCTGAGGGTTAAAGATAGGTGCTAAATGGTTAAAAAACATAATCTTATTTGGGTCGATTTGGAGATGACTGGACTAGATCCAGACAAGGACAGGGTAATAGAAATAGCGACAATTGTTACCGATGGTCAACTAAACGAAATTGCACAAGGGCCTGTACTGGCTATTCATCAAAGTCATGAGGTACTAGGATCTATGGGTGAGTGGTGCGTAAAAACACACAACCAAACAGGTTTGACGGAGCGGGTTCGACAAAGCACGGTGAGAGAACGGGAAGCCGAGGAGCAGACGCTGGCATTTTTGCAAAAACACGTTGATGCGGGGGCCTCTCCCATGTGTGGCAACTCTATCGGTCAGGATAGAAGATTTCTTTATCAGTATATGCGAAAACTTCACGATTTCTTTCATTATCGAAATATTGATGTTAGCACTCTTAAAGAGCTTGCTAATCGTTGGCGACCAGAGCTATTGTCTGGCTTAACAAAACAGGGAAGCCATCAGGCTCTTGACGATATTAAAGAGTCTATTATGGAAATGCGTTATTATAAAAAACACTTCATTCAACTGTAATTGAATAAATTCCCTAAACCACTTTAGTAAGATTTGGTGCACATCTAGCATAGTGTGTACTTATGCTGGTAATTTAGAATTAATCTATACTCACTCCTTTTGAGCGTATGAGGCTATTAAACACTTTCACTAACCTTAACCACCACTACCCTTAGGCCCATAAGACTACACTGGCTTATTGCCTCTCACCTCACCCTCAATTGTAACGAGTCTATCCTGCCCGATAAAATTGGTTCTTGGACAGAAAAGCCTACTACCCAGCTCTTAGGGCACATACAGCATTACTCACAAGGTGCGCAGCATTATATACGGTAAGGCCTGTGCCAATTATCTCTTGAATCAAATATTTTAATTCTGAGCCTCATTACCTGTTTTTAATACCTAGAATACGGCTATAATCAGATGATTGTATTCTATGGCTTTACCTTACTTTCCCACATTAACATTCTATGCTTCACTATACCTTCTTTTGTAGACAGTATTTTTCTTCACCTGATAACTCTTCATCTGATGACTCTTCATCTGATAACTCTTTAAGGCTCACAGTGTGATAACTTTCTTCACCGTCTTGCTCATTACCTGATAACTCTCCAAGGCTCACAGTGTGATAATTTTCTTCACCGTCTTGATCATTATCTGATAACTCTTCAAGGCTCACAGCGTGATAATTTTCTTCACCGTCTTGCTAATTACCTGATAACTCTCCAAGGCTCACAGCGTGATAACTTTCGTCACCGTCTTGCTCATTATCTGTGGCGACTGTCTCATCTGTAGACAGCGCTCTATGACCTGAAAAACAAAATGCGCCATTATGATGTTTTTTACAGTAATAGCAGCCACCACAAAGAGCGCAAACAGCCGCAGATGCACCAACAATTATTACTGTTGTTGGTTTTGTTGCAGGCTCTAATGTACGCTTTTCTATAGCTGCCTCATCCCCATATAACCCACCGCTTATGGAAGGCTTATAAACCATAAATACCTTCTCATCTTTTGCACAATTATCAGTTATAAAGGGAAGCTTACTCCACCTGCATTTATCAGTAGCATCTGACATCACATATCTATAAATGCTACCACTTCCGTCGGCAGTAGTAATGCTTGTTGGACCAGAAAATACAATATTTTCATCTAGCATACAGCTGGCATTAACGATTGACTTACCAACACAACTGCTCACTTTGACGCTCGCAACTCCTAAAGGAAAGACTCCTATAGTGCTGTTAATTATTATATTTCCTGTTGTTTCAACTTTTCCTTGTGCGTATCCTATGACACCACCAAAATATCCACTAGAGCGCAACATTTTGATAGAACTATCAATGATAAGGATATTGCTTGTCATTACACAACGATTCCAACTATACATTCTCCCCCATCACCCAGCCCACGGTTGATGACCCCTCCCGTTCAGAAATAGAATGGAGTATCCTTAATTAGCATTAATGCTAATCAAGTTTTTAAAAGAATGGCTACCATTACTACTATCTGATGTCCGATCGCCATACCCATTCCCATACCCAACAATCCCTCCTAAATGAAATTCAGAAGCATTAAATTCTGTTATATTAGAATTTATAATAGAAACATTCTCCAATATACCATCACCTGCAAACAATCCAACCACGCCTCCCGTACTTCCAACATTACCAGAAGATCCTCGCTTCTAGATATTTATATTTATATTTATATTTATTACAACGATATCACTCATCTTTGGTGATCCCTCCATCATCCCAACAGCACCGCCAAGATTCTTAGCAGTTCCACTCATGACTGTGCTGTCTACTATAATTATCTGATCAAGACAAGACGCACCAGACAGTACACTAACCGCAGCACCTAGACTGCGCCAACCAGATTTAGACACTACGTCACCATCATGAAAATAGCCATGACTAATCTCAATTAAGCGCACCACCGCATTATCTGTCGCTCTTCCGGCAACTGCTGAACAGCATTTGCCATTACTCATATTGACATTACTGATAACACGATTTTGAACGATACCATTCCCTATAAGGTTATCTATCAAACAAGTTTTCAGATTATCTATGGTGTGAAAATTTCCATTAATACTACCCGTAAAAGAAGGTATTGACTGATTAAAACTACTGACATCAAAGCTATTCATGAATTGATAGCTGCCGCTAGTTGGGTACTGCGGGCTACGCCCAATCATGCCTAACCCTGTTGCATTAGTAATCTTTATCATAGCCGGTGCAAATTGGTCGCCACTATAGTTTGGTACCGGTGCTGAATAACCACCAGGAATGGCATTTGCTATCATTAATAACGGTAATGCTACAGTAACAATCTTTCTGATAGTAGCCGCTGCCCCCTTACTACAACCTAAAGAAAAAATAATATTTTTCGTACCTCCATCTTCGTCTTTTTCTTCGTTTTCTTTTTTGTTCTCTAATTTAATAAACACCCAATCTTGATGCAAGTATGTCGCATTCATATTCTCAGACGAAGTGTTAGTATTGCATCCCTGTTGTTCTTTACCATCTTTTTGTAAGATATAATAGTAGTACTTTGGCATGAAGATCCATGTCGGTGCGGATGTGAATAGTAGTACTGCTCATACAGTAACGGTTACCCCAGCCAATAAAGCGGATATTGGCGAACTTCCCACCTTGTTGAGAGAAAACGACGAAGTAATCTTTGGAGATGCGGGCTGCATAGGATTACACTGGAAGGTCAATCACAAGCGCTAACCAAGCAAAGGCAGCCTAAGTAGCAGTCACCGCAAACGTAATCTCCAGCAATCAAAAATACGAACTAGGGTAGAGCACCATCAAATGTCAGTTTGGTTACCACAAATTGCGTTACCGTGGTTTGGAAAAAAACAGGGTGCAAGTTATGAGCCTGATGGCGATGGCCAATTTATACCTGCAACGTAATGCGTGACGGCATAATTTCACCCTAAATCCGCCTCGAGAGCGGATAAATGGGCAAAACGACAAAATGCGTCGAAAATCACGATGAAATAAGCTCGAAAGCCAGAGAATTTTATCGCAAATCTGACAACCGACTTGCAAACTACTTCAATCAGAGATTCCCTAGCCATACGTGGAGCGTCTAAAAGATGGGCGATGCCTATTCATAACTAGCGCTCAGCGTTAAACCACTTTATGATTGTTTTTGAATAGAGATTGTCAGACCCTATTTAGCCAAGGCAGATACACAGAGTTATTTACAAGGTCAATTCATCAAAGTTAACTAATTTACCTTTTAATTTATCCACGCACTTAATTGCTTCGCTACAACATTTAAGTAAATCATTTGCCTTTATATCAATTCTTTTACCAGCACTTCCAGTCGTACCTTTTTTCCTTATTCTCCCAAGAATTGCCTTCCTCATTTTTAAGATATATACCATATCTTGATAAATTTCCCCTGCCTGTACTATTTTCTCTCTTAATTGTTCTTCCTGAAGTAACAATAACCCCAGCTCCTCTTTCCCATCTTCATGAAATTGATGTAATATACTGACAGCCTTGCCTGCATACTCTATTGCTTTATTAAGCATACCTTCTTTTTCTCTAAGAACAATAGTTAACGGTTCTATTTCATCATACGCAGATTTTAATTGCTCCGCTGAAACAGAGTCGGGAAGTTTATCACCGCATTGTAACCCTACAAAGCAATCTAGATATTTTTTGATAGTTTTAGACTGTTTTGACAAACATGAAAAAGTAGAACACTCATGTTTAACACGCTCTACAAGGCACTCAAACTGTAAAATATTTATGATGGCCAAATGCAGGCTACCAACACTACCTGACTTTATTTCCTCCTTTTCCTCACAGTCACAAAATCCTTTAAAGGCTGTTCCAAATTCCATATTTAACATTTCTTCATATAAAGATATAAGGTTCTTATTATTTTCATCTTCACACCCCCCCCCTCCTCCTAAATTTAAAGATCGCATACTTTCACTTAGATCTCTACCATCAAAGGATTCACCTAAATGCTCTTCATCATGTCTAATAACATTACCTATCTTACGCTCCAAAATACGTGCAATAGCTTCTTGCTTGTCTTTCTGTTTTCGTTCCACTTCATTCTGTACTATCTCCTCTTCCCGTATAAGAGCATCCGCTATAAGTTTTGCACATTCTTCTTTTTGTTTCTCATTATCCTCCCTTAAACATTTGTATGGAGATACAACAAATAACTTCCAGTTCGTACAAAACTCGACACTTAGGCTACCTTTATTCTTCGCATTCCTAAGATATTTTTGTACCATCAAATAATCTTTTTCTCTCTGATCGCAGTCAACCTCATTTTCCACGCCAATAAAATATCTTAATAAAGCACCCCCTAGTAAATCCTCGTCTACAGCCCCAACTACTGCGTTGCAAATTATATCAATAATTAGTAAGTAAAATTTATGGTCATCAACAACATCCATTATAGAATTTAACAACAGCACAAGAGTTCCACTGACTGACTCTTTATTCTTTACATCTACTGCCTGCATATCTGTTCCTAGATCTCGTACAAAATTACCAAGAAAAACAAACAATCTTGTTATCATTTTGACCTGCATATTTTTATCAATATTCTGGTAACTCCGAGGATTCAATAATGATAAACAACATAACTTAATCGCCAACTCATTCGCACTTATGAACGCCCTGACATCATCAAAACCTTTACCAAAAACCCTCAAAGAAAACTCCGCAATACTTTCTGCTAGAGACTGATCAAAATCATCACTAACATCACAATTAGAAATTACTTGCAGAAATATCCATAAACAATCATATATTATAGTACTCATCTCTCTCACAACCTTAGGAGTGCAACTTACCATTATAATATCAATTTTCTCAAACTGACGCACATTTTCCTTAAACATCTCAATACTTTTTCCACGAACATCTGCACACACATCATGACTTAACGCCCTAACATATTCATGACCATCAAAACCTTTAAGAACTGCAGCCGAATGTTTACCGACATTATTTATTGCCGCCTGAATTCTGTTACTCTCTTTAAAAGGTACACCAATACTTAATAATCTACTGTTCCCCTTGTTAACAGATTTATTGGCACGCTGTCTAGTCTTTAATTTAACCACCCGCTCCACAGGCTTGATTTTTTTATCATTCTCAAAACTTATGGTTACGCTTATATCAGACATGTCTAGTTCAAGAATGTTTTTTGCATTACCGCATTTACCATAATGCAGTATTTGATAATCAATAAAATGTCTTCTTTCATTTAGCTCAGTTTCCAAATCATCTATGTTTTTAAATACTACACCTCCATTTTTTCTAAGTAAAAAATAAGAAATCTTGCTTATAAAATCAGCAACAGATGATAACTTCTCATCACATCCACCGCTTTTTAAAGTCCATAAAAAATCAGAATTAGAACCACACTCCTTTAAAGATAAAATCATATCGTCAACCTCACGCTGGTCTTTCTCAACAATCTCATTACACGTAATCATATTATAAACAGATGCCAACCCTGCTGCTTTTGTGATGTTTGGAATCACTGATATATCATCAGTTTTTTGCACCAACCATACATATGCAAGCGCTGCCTTTCTAAACTCTTGCAGCGACATCTCCTTATCTCCACTATGTAAATAAAAAAAGGCTAAATGTGAAGAGTAAGAAATACGGTCAACCACACTTAAATGCTGGTCAATTTGCCATCCAGAAGAATCTTCTCCTAACTCTGAGTGCCTATGGTAGATTTCACCTAATAATTTAGACGCATCCAAATCCCTTTTTTGATAACTCCACCTTCCAAGAAAAAGAGGCAACCAAAGATTGTTACATACCTTAACTAAATGATCATTTTCATTTTTAGTGAACACAAAATACAACGCCAACATTCCATTTGAAAAACTCTGATTAAATATTGCTGAAAGAGAAAAACTTAAACTCAATGCTTCTGGACTACCTGTGATTTTAGCCAGCCAGTAAAGGCAAGCTGGAGCCTGTATATTCCCCCTCTCTGCTGCTTTTATAAAGTACTTGGTAATAACGACTATATCATTAAAAGCCAGATATTTACTATCATGATTAATCATCTGATACACACCCAAAATGAGTGGCGCCAAAGGACAACCAAGGTCATCAGCATTCATTAATTGTTTTATAACGCTACAGCATTTATTCAAGTTAACAACGACCATATGATCCACCATATCTTCATTCCGTTGATATTGTTCGCTAACTGCATCAAATACATCTGTCATTACTTTAGTTATTGCCTCTATGTTATTCGCATACTGTATTTTATGTTTGCATTCTATAGATTTATATCTTATGCGATTTTCCACCTCACAAATATCTGCAAACTTTACCAAACCCAACGAGATATTCTCATTCATCTTTCTTATTTCTTCTACAATACGTGCTACGTCTTCTGTATCTGAATCTAACAATCTTTGACTACACATAGTATCTATATTTATATGTAATGACCCACTATCTTCTTTATTTACTATTGATATCGGCTTACTACTTATGTCTTCTTCTGTACTTATTTCTTGTGACTCATGGGTATTACCAACTATTTCATTACTTCCACTAAAGCATATACCCATACATTTTTTGACCAACTTCACATATACATCATGATTATTTGCTTCAGTAGCTTTTTCATCCCAAGGAAATAAATCACCCATAATAGGCATAACATTACTACCAGCAACCAGCTCTGCAGACAACTCATCTTGACAAAATCCACTTTGAAATATATTTTTATCCATCAAAATTTCCGATGCTATTAACAGTGGATCTATCCTTTTTGCTGCATCAAATTTTTTCATACACAAATAATAATTATGTTTCCCAGAGTGGGCAATAAACAGCACGTCTTTAACCATGGTATTTCCTGTTGCTAGCAACTTTTCACTCTCACCAAGAACCTTCATCATATCTGGCCATTTATTCCAAGCATTTTCAGGATTAAATAAACTTACAGTAACCTTACTTTCATATTTTTCAGGAGAAAAAACGACAAATGGTATCCCTGTTGATAATGCCAAAGGCAATAGAGGAGCTGACTCACCGAAAAAGCTTATAACATCTTGAACATGGTTCGATGACTTATCGGACTCACTGAACATCAGACAATCAATTGCATCACAAGGTAAATCTAAGAATTTAGACACCTGTTCTTTACCATGCCCTGTATTAACAAGAACGCATATCGCCTCCTTAACCCATTTATTTATAACACTCCTTACTAACTTTGGAGTCACATACTCGGTTTCAGCATCTAACTCCCCACACAGCAAACTATTGGCTGCACTTAAAAATCTAGCCCTAACCATGCAATTGCCGTTGATAGCATTAGAAACAACGCAACAAAAACAGTCATCTCCTAACTCAACGCTACATACAGAAAAATCTTTCCCTAAAACTTTCTCCCATTCAACCTGCGTGAGTAATGACCTCCCCCCAACACTTTCACCTACCGAATAATCAAAGTCAAAAGCATTTTTATATATCATACTCACTACATGCGCTTTTTCATTAATCTCATTTAACAAAATACCATAAGAACCATGTACTCCATATATTTCCTCCATAAGCTTTTTATCACCACTTTCCTCTTTTTTTAATTGTTTATAAAAAGGAAATCTATTTCTTATTTTATACAAATTTTGACATGCGTAGATGATTTCATCCATAGTATCTCCTAATGTCTTACCTTCATGATCTTTAGTTTTTTTAAAACACTCAATATCCCTCTTCATTGAGCTATGATCCAGTGATGCATAACCAAACTTGGTTAGAATAGAAACTGATACCTTTTTTTCACCTTCAAAATTAAATTCAGTTTGGAACTGATAATCCAATGCAGTAAACATAACATCATATTCATCAAAATCTTTTACTACAATATCTACTGCAGCTAATGGCTCATTAGAACTAATATCAAACATAGTTATTTGCCCTTTCCATAGCGCGTTATCTGGCAGTCCTCGCCTACACCATACAGTACGAGATGCAACATTAACCAAATGAGCTAAATTCTTATCAGTAATAGCGTATATAACTTTTTGTATTTCGCCATTTAGATATTCTCGCAGATCTTCAGCTTTATCCTTATCGCATAAAACTATATCAATATCATTAATACCTATCAAAGAACTATCGCCATTCATAATCCTTATACCGGCAGACCCAATAACTCCACCTTTCACACTATTCTTACGTAGCCAGCAAGAATAAGAATTCATAATACTATCAAAAAAAAGTTCTTTTAGCTGACGCTTCTCCCATCCAGCTTTATCACCTACATCACTAACCTCACCTTCAATAACAGAAAAAACTGGATTAGAAAAAACCAATATCAACATAAAAGACATACCATATAGAACATTAGAAATAGTCTTATAAACATGATACAACTCATCTTTCCCATTCTCTAAAGAATTATATATATTCAAAATATAGCTCCACACTATCAACAACCTCTATTTGATACAGAAATATGCAACCGTTAACCTAAACCATCACGATATAGATTATAAAAAATTAATTAGACCACTCCTGATAAACTAATTGAACACATTTCTATCATTTCTGCAACCTACTTTTCTGTCTGGCTTTACCCTCTCTTCTGGTCGTGAGTGAAACTATATTTGTTACCACATACCGCATAACGATATTAAATAGTGATAGTAATAACAGTAGTGGATTGAGAAAAGTGAACGCTATTATATACCACTCAACTCTTTTGTGCTAGCAAGGTTTCTTAATACCCACCTAGAGCTAGAGCCCTACTCATGATCTATACCCTCACCTGATAAGTTACAGATACATCCAATTTACACCAACCGTTATAAACTTTAGTTATACCTCCTATCTATCATTACGCCACCCTAAATCACTGCAAGCAGTTGCAATACGCATGATTCACTGTCAATTTTCAAAATAGCAAATGGTTAACTCTTATTTCTAAAAATGAAGTAAAACTCCTAACTATAATAACCCCACTTTTATTGAGAAACATTCAAAAACAGATCTGATTCCTAAAATAAAGGCACGATACAGGAAAAAATATCGGTGAAATACACATCGCTGTAGATAGGCAGGTCATATTCACACATTTGCCATTACCACGCAAAATGTACCGACAAAGTTGATTCCTTGAAATCCTCCAAAAAAATGATTTTGCGACCTTTGCACCAA
>JASXSV010000056.1 GCA_030674915.1 Candidatus Endonucleibacter bathymodioli | reverse complement strand
AAGTCGATGTAAAAATCCTGCTCCTCCACACTCAAACGTTGCTGCCGTGAGACAAAGGCAAAACCACGCCCCAGTTCCAACAAAAACTTTTGCAGATTGTCCATAAGAGCCTGTTCTACATCTGTTTCGAGTGATGATCGATAGGGTAAATTTAAAAAATCTAAAATGTATGGGTCTCGTAATAACTCTTTTGGATCTATTTGTAAAACATCAGTTTTTTCTTTTGCTTCTTGCTCCACAAATGTTCTTGCGTTACTTGAGAGTAATCTTTCATAATACAATTTGGAAACCTGTCTATCTAAAGCCCTTACACTCCAGTTATTAGCAACAGATTCTTTGATGTACCAATCTCTCGCTTCATCATTTTCTATTCTAATAAGTCTTTTATAGTGTGTCCAACTCAATTTGGCATTCACTGAGTGCCAAATTGGAAACACAAGATAAAATTGTCGCATATTGCGTATATTTCGTACTTCAAAACCCTTGCCAAATTCTTTGCTTAAGCTCTGAGATATTTGTTCTAACTGTCGAGTTCCATACTCGGCGCGATTTTCGCCTTTTTGTTCATCTTCTACGATAATGCGCCCTATATTCCAATAGGTCTGCACCATGACACTGTTCACTGAGCGCTGAAGCTGTTCTCTAGATGCAACCAGTAGGTTTTTGATATCTTCAATAATTTGTAGATTTACGAGAGAATGTTTCATCTTAAAGCCCCAACTCTTTTAAATACGCATTAAGCTTCTCGTCTATGGCTTGCTCTTTCCCCTCAAGCTCCGTTATCTCACCTCTAACATATTTGATGTCCACTATCACTTCTTCTTCACTTGTGTCGATGTAACGAGAGATATTAAGGTTATAATCATTTTCTGCTATTTCAGACATATCAACCACGCGCATAAACTTGTCTATTTCTTCAAGACTGTCGTAAGCCTCGATAACTTTCGCGATGTTTTTAGGCTCAAGGGTGTTTTGGTTTTTACCGTCTTTATACTCAGAGCTTGCATCAATGAAAACGACTTTATCTTTTAAATTAGCAGGCTTACTTTTGTTGATGACGATGATACTTGCAGGAATACCCGTATTGTAAAATAGCTTTTCAGGCAGTCCAACAATCGCTTCAATGAGATCGTCATTTAAAATACCTTTACGAATTTTGCCCTCTGTGCCTCCACGAAACAAAATACCGTGAGGCAACACAACCCCCATACGCCCATCGTGTTTAAGCACAGAAATCATATGTTGTACAAAGGCTAAATCACCATAACCACGCGGAGGAATGCCATACTTAAAACGGCCATATTCATCAGAGACTTGATCGTTATATTTTGGGGCTATCTCCTTGCCATCTTCTTTGCTTTTTACATCGACTTCAGCAGGCGACCACCATTTTTTAAGGCTAAAAGGCGGGTTGGCTATCACGCGGTCAAAAGTCATTAATTGCGCGTCACTTTCATGTTTAGGGGCGGCCAGTGTGTCACCTTTGCGCAAATCGCTATCTTTAAACCCATGAACAATCATGTTGATCATCGCAATCGCCCAAGTGCCAAGATTGCGCTCTTGCCCATACAGTGACACATTGATATGTTTACCGACTGTGCCACCGTTATTTTTAATGTAATGAGCAGACTCAATTAACATGCCACCTGATCCACAAGTAGGGTCATAGACAGAGTTACCTGCTTGAGGCTTGATGAGACCGACTACAAGCTGAACGACCTCTTTAGGAGTATAAAACTCACCGCCTGCTTTACCGGCGTCGCCGGCAAATTCACGAATAAGATACTCATAGGCATTACCTAAAATATCCGGATTGTCTAAATCTGCATTGGCAAGGGAGTATTTGTTAAAGTGTTGTAATAGCCGAGATAAAAGTGCATCGGGTAGTTTTTCAGAATCACCAAAATGAACGGCGGTCATTACCCCTTGAAGCTGTTCATTATCCTCTTCTATCCCTGCAAACGCTTTATCAAGCGCTACACCAATGTTTTCAGTCTTCTTAGTTAACTCAGACCAATACGCCTCTCTGGGAATAAAAAAATCGTGCAGGTCTTCATCTTCAAGTGCCTCTGCTAATGTAATACCATCATTTGCAACAGCATTGTTTGCCTCTTCTAAAAATTGGTCGTTAGCGCGTTTTAAAAACAGCAACCCAAAAATGTAGTTTTTAAAATCAGAGCTATCAACCGTGCCACGCATAATATCCGCAGATGACCATAACCATTGCGCTAACGTATCGAGTGTGAGTTTCATTAATCTCCTTTAAGTTAGTTGCGCAAACATTAGATAAGACACTGTAAACTATAAAGTTTTATACTGCACGCTGCCAAAGTACTCAAGTAGTGAAAAGGAGTCAATCTTAACTCTTTTAGATACACACTCAAATTAAACCCTTATATAGAAAATGTACACACCTACAATAATAACTAGCGACCTTTGCACGATAACGGCGCACAAGCCCAGCTATTAATTAATAGTATTTTTTGAGGATAAAGCCTTAAAAAACATGATTGCAGTTCGAATATTCGCTATTCGAGCCATTTTACTCTCCATTTTCGATTTTCAGACGCAACTTGCCTGCTGAATCGATAAACCTCGTTTAATATTATGCGCCACGCACATTATTTCAAAACGCGTGCGGTTTGGGCTTAAGCCAAGATAACGAGCTTTCGCCATGCCATAGTGTAATCTCAAAACGCCAAACACTCGCTCCACAGTGCAGCGCACGCCGGAATGTAAACGGTTAAAACACTTATCATGTTCTGTTAATGGTTTATTTCTATAAGCATAGAGAACCACACTCATGGGGAAGCTGGGTTAGGATGTCCGGTTGGGCCATGAGCTTTCCAGTTTGCGTTGCATGGAGTTTGTGGACAATAAAAATCCAGTAGTTTGACAAATGCATGTCTAGAAATGGTACTAGCTCCAAGAGATTGCAAATGTGGTGTATATACCTGGCAGTCAATTAATTGAAATTGCCAGTGCTGCAGGTGCTGACAAAGTGAAATAAAGGCCATTTTAGATGCGTTACTTTTTTTACTGAACATTGACTCGCCAAAAAAAACTTTCCCAATAGCTACTCCATATAACCCACCTACCAGCTCATCTCCTTCCCATGCTTCAGCTGAATGAGCATAACCACTGGAATGAAGAGTGTTATAAGCTTGTCTCATTTCTTTGGTTATCCAAGTTTGGTCTGTGTAAGACCTGGGTTTTGCGCATTGCTCTACCACCTGCTCAAATGATGAATCAAAGCGAATACGAAAAATATTTTTTATAAACATCTTTTTCATAGACTTTGAAATGGCTATGTTTTGTGGCTGAAGTACCATGCGTGGGTCAGGACTCCACCAAAGAATAGGTTCGTCATCTCCAAACCATGGGAAGATTCCTTTCCGATAAGCGTGTAAAATCGTGTCCTGCTGGAGGTTACCGCCAACAGCAAGAAGGCCGTTCGGTTCTGTTAACGCTTCATCCACATTAGGAAAAGTGAGAGCAACGTCGCTAAGGAGGTGAATTTGTTCTTTCATATTCTTATGTAGAAAAATATTTCATTCATAGTCAGCTGCGTGTAATGGTTTTCAGATGATGCTCTAAGCGAGCCCAATTAATGAACTCATGGACAGAGTCGAGTTCTTTCACTGTATCGTGATCAATCCGCATTGAATCTGCTAGACTGCGTTGTTTCAG
>JASXSV010000013.1 GCA_030674915.1 Candidatus Endonucleibacter bathymodioli | reverse complement strand
CATAAGAATAAAAGCATTATTGAAATCATGGGTCTTGAAATTGGTTTTTGTGATATGGACGAGGACAGCCAGAATGAAATAGTTTCTTTAATAGAAAGCGAAAGAAAGAGTCTGTTAACTTATGGGTGTGAGGAATCTATCCATGATTATTATGATGAATATATAGAAAATATACAAAATA
Source organism: Candidatus Endonucleibacter bathymodioli (assembly GCA_030674915.1). Lineage (GTDB taxonomy): Bacteria > Pseudomonadota > Gammaproteobacteria > Pseudomonadales > Endozoicomonadaceae > Endonucleibacter > Endonucleibacter bathymodioli. The sequence continues at coordinate 99,117 of JASXSV010000013.1, read as the reverse complement.
GTATTAAATACTTTGAAAACAAACTGGGCTGGAAGACGGGTGATGATGATGGCCATCTCCCTCTGCTCTCTAGAGGTGCCTTTATGCATCATTCAAAAAATAAAGAAATTTATGATATAGTTGACAAAAAGCTGAGTAGTTTGCATAAAGAGATAGGTTCTGCTCCAGAAAATAATAAAATTACAGCAATATGTAATTATGTTATGGAAAAGGCCAATCATGAAATATTATACAGCAACACTAGAGAGTCTAGGGAGTCAGGGCCAGGTTTTAATGATGATAACTGGTCTCCTGCTACTCGCGAAGAAGGCAAAAGGATTTTCGTAAAGGCTAACGGACGGTATGCGAATGAAAAAAAGTTGGAGGTAAAGAAGAATACAAGCCGGGTAGTTTCTTAGGGTCTTTTGGTAATTGTGATCATTTTACAGATAATGCTATCAATACTCTTAATAGTATTAATCTTGATCAAAGATATGATTTTGGACGTATTTTTAGTGATTCTAGTGATAAGGCTGGGCATGCTGTGTGCTATTTTCACGATACAGTTACAAAGAAGATAATGGTAATAGATCCATGGACGAATGTTTATTATGATTTAGAAAATTACGAACATTTTTTCAATCAATATTTAAAAGAAAAATTCACGGTGGCTATGACATCTAGTAGAATTGGTGGCGATTCAGTTATAGATGATATCGTAGGCTCTAAGATACGTAACGGAATTGAATATAGTGGAAATGTCTTTTCTGAGCATTTAAAAGAACATTATAAGAGTACTTAATAATGTATCAGGAGTGAAAATACAATCAATTCGGTAAGCTTGTAAATATTTGCTCAGTTTGGTGAATTTACAAATATAGTGAGGCTGTAAAAAAATTGGTATAACTTCTCATTATCGTTAACCTAAAAAAGATGCAGCCTAGATTCCCACAAGAACTAACACATTTGGAATTGATTCGAGCGTGAGCTGCTCATAGGCTGTAGTTCTCACGCAGTGAACTAGGCGTCCATATGGGAAACTATTACAAACAGCTGACTCTGGCTGAACAATACCTGATTCTAATCTCTCTGTGAGGTAGGTTTTCTACACGCAAAATTGGTAAGAATGTTGGACTCTAATAAGACCATATCTAAACAGAAAATGCTGTCATCCTAGCTGATGATGCTCATAAAAACAGTTGAGAGCTGTGTAAGGAGGCTGATAAGTTTCACAAAATAACTGACTCGGTGAAGTAAAGGCGCATCTTGGAATGGTCGATACGCCAGAGCAAATTGCAGGTCGAAGTAGTTCAGAGTTTTTCCGGAGTTCAATAGCTACCAGGCTACCAGGCTACCAGGCTACCAGGCTACCAGGCTACCAAGTTATCAAACCATCAAACCATCAAACCATCAAGCTATCAATATGTGTAGCGTAACTTTCTTCAGAGAAAAGAAAAGCACTGTCGGCAGTGGAAGGGTATTGCTTAATTATTAAGTCAATGGAGATACTCTAATTATGCAGGCACTAAAAAACTAACAAAAATTGGACTGTTAACCTAAGAATCGACCGCAATGAGTCGATGCAATTAAAAAATTTGGACTTAATCGCACCGTCCTTAGTTAATAGCAAACATGACCATTTTATTCTTATCATCTTCCTTTGTTTGATTTCGTCAGCGCAGCTAACATGCATGTTGGTGGCGCACAATAAGGTGTCGGGCAAGATCTTGACTAAATTACTGTATTGCAAATATGTGGATCATTTCCATAAGCTATAGTTAATATTTATTTAATTATCAGCAAAAAGTAATAAGTATATTTGAATGAGGTATTTAAAAGCTATCAATTATTGAGAGGAAGTACATATGAATATTTGCAATATTAATCGTGCGTATAATTATATATTTAATGGCTGTAAACCGAATTGCAGTCTAGAGTCCAGTTTACGGTCTCCAATTACCACATTGGTAAAGGATGTGATGCGAGGCACAAAGCATCGTCACTTGCCGGAGGTTACATGTCATACGCTAATTAAAAAAGGAATATTGACAAGTGTTCACCGGTAGATAGAGTGTCAGATGAACAAAGAGTGAGGAGTAATACTGTTGAGAACATGTTGCCGAATGATAAAGAGAAAAGTAGCAGGCCCAAGTATCTATCTGACACTCAAATACAAGAGGTTAAGGATTGTTCATTGAAATATATTAATTTAATGTTTAATGAAAAATATACTGACATGAGTCTATTTTATATGGATACTTTTAATTGGGGGCACAAGGCTAAAAGAAAGGAATTTGTAGTTAGCTTTATGTTAATGCTGTCAGCTTCAGAAAAGTATAAGGATAAAAGCGTTGCCGAAGTTATGGAAATTGAAACCATGTTGGGTGATAATGTTAACGATAAGAATCATAATGAAATAATTTATTTAATAGAAAACAAAAGAAATAGTCTGTTAAGTTATGAGAGTGAGGAATCTATCCATGATTCTTATGATGAATATATAGAGAATATAAAAAATAGCGTTACATACTTTGAAAAAAAACAGGTCTGGAAGACTGGTGGTGATGATGATGGTCATCTCCCTCTACGCTCTAGAGGTGCCTTTATGCATCATTCGAAAAATAAAGAAATTCATGATATAGTTGACAAAAAGTTGAGTAGTTTGCATAAAGAGATAGGTTCTGCTCCAGAAAATGATAAAATTACTGCAATATGCAATTACGTTATGGAAAAGGCCAATCATGAACTATTATACAGCAGCACTAGGGAGTCAGGGCCAGGTTTTAATGATGATAACTGGTCTCCTGCTGCTAACAAAGAAAGCAAAATGATTTCTGTAAAGACTGCCGAAAGGTATGCGAATGAAGATGATGGAGGTGAAGCAGACTTCAAGCCAGGTAGTTTTTCAGGATCTTTTGGTGATTGTGATCATTTTGCAAATAATTCTGTCAACACTCTTAATAGTCTTAATCTTGATCAAAGATATGATTTTGGACAATTTGTTAGTTCTTGTAATTATAAGATGGGGCATGCTATGTGCTATCTTCACGATACAGTTGCAAAGAAGATAATGGTAATAGATCCATGGATGAATGTTTATTATGATTTAGAAAATCACGAACATTTTTGCGGTCAATATTTAAAAGAAAAGTTCACGGTGGATATGACATCTCTCAGAACTGATAGCGATTCAGTTATAGATGATATCGTAGGCTCTAAGATACGTAACGGAATTAAATATAGTGGCAGTGTCTTTTCTGAACATTTAAAAGCACATTATAAGAGTGTTTGATAATGTATCAGGAGTGAAATAGAGTCCATGTGGTAAGCTTGTAAATATTTGCTCAACTTAGCGAAATTACAAATATAGTGAGGCTGTAAAAAAATGGTATGACTTCTCATTATCGTTAACCTAAAAAAGGTGCAGCCTAGATTCCCACAAGAACAACACACTTGGAGTTGATTTGAGCGTGAGCTGCTCATAGGCTGTAGTTCTCACGCAGCGAACTAGGCGTCCAATATGGGAAACTCTTACAAACAGCGGACTCTGGCTGAACAATACCCGATTCTAATCTCTCTGTGAGGTAGATTTTCTACACGCAAAATTGGTAAGACTATTGGACTCTAATAAGACCATATCTAAACCGAAAATGCTGTCATCCTAAGTTAATAGTAAGTATGGCCATTTTCCTTTGTTTGATATTTGTTAGCGCAGCTAACATCTATGTTGGTGGAGTACAGTAAGGGATCTGGCAAGGTCTTGACTAAATTACTGGTTTGCAAATATGTAGATCATTTCCATAAGCTATTAAAGCAAAATATATGTAGCGTAACTTTCTTCAGAGCAAAGAAAAGCAATGAGTCGATGTGCTTAAAAAATCTTGACTTAATCGCACCTTCCTTAGTTAATAGCAAATATGACCATTTTATTCTTATCATCTTCCTTGTTGGATCTTTGTCAGCTCAGATAATATCAATGTTAGTGACGCGCAGTCAGGGATCAGGCAAAATATTTACTAAGTGATTGAATTGTAAACAGATGGATTGTTTTTACACGATGTAGTTAGTTTTATGTAACTGTTAAGGGAAAGAATAAATATATTTGAATGTGGTATTAAAAATAATATTAATTATTGAGAGGGAATAGATAATGAATATTTGCAATATTAATAGGGCATATGATTATATGTTGAATGACTGTAAACCGAGTTGCAGTCTAGGATCCAGTGCTCGGTCTCCCATTATCACATTAGTACAGGACGTGGTGAGATACACAAAGTGTCGTTACTTTCCTGAGGCTACAGTGATACGCCAATTAAACAAAAGAAAGTGGCTAAGCGCTCACCGATAGACAGAGTGTCAGATGAGAAAAGAGTGAAAAATAATATTCTTGAGAACATGGTGCAGAATAACGAGGATATTGATAAATCTTTTGATGCTTTTTTTACAGCCTGGCTGAAGCACAAGAATCTATCAATGCATAGTTTGAGTGGTGATGAAATAATTGAAGAAAAAAAAAGATGCACTTTATGATCTTCGTATTCGAGGTATGGGTTTTGATAAAGGAATTTCTAAAACGAAGATGAGTGAGCACAAGGGTGAACTTGATTATTATACGAGTCATTTTGACGAGATACAGAGAATGGATATTCAATTTAAAAAGCCAGTATAATCTGGCAAGCTTGAGAAGTGGGGATCTGTCAAACAACCGCTATATAGAGGAGGCAGTCAGTTAGAGTTCCAGTGCGAAAGGAACCTATTGAGAGGAGAAGCACCTTTTGATATGGGAACGGTTAATAGGAAAAAGATCGTTTATGGTAAAGGTCTTTATGTTGGCGCTGACTATAGTGGGGTGAAGTAATACGTGCACGGCTCTTTCGCAAAAATAGAAATATCTACTCCATGTTTAGATAATACTCCGGGTCCTGCAACGACGATTATTGCCGAAAGCCTTAGGATTCAGAATTCTGAAAATAGTGGAGGTGTGACTACTAAGCAGGTGTTAGACGCATATCGATATGTACATCTTTATGCAAAAGAACCCATTATAGTTATGGGAGCGGGACGGTTACAATTCTATACACTAAAAAGTCCTTATATAATCACAGACATTACTACCACTGATGTTACTCCAAGATGTAAGAAGGCTCTTGAAAATAATGGCTTTCCTGAACCTATCTCAGTTCAAGAACTTGAAAATGGTACGTATGGTCCAGTTAAAGGAAGGCCTAAAAAGTTTAAAAGAACTTGCGTATCAGCAGACGTCCAAAAAACAACCATGGTGGCTAGAGGATATTGGAATGACAAAGAGAAAAAGGCTGAAGATCTTCCCCTCTTAATTCATAAAAAAACTATCTTTGAGCGCATTACAGAAATTACAGTAAAACATGAACATAAATATTTTTCTCAGTCTCCTGATGACAAGCAAAGCTTCTTGATAGCAAAAAGATCAACGTTTAATCATGAGGTTTACATCCTTGAACCTGAATAAAAATTATCAATATGAATAGACCACTACCATTTAATAATGGTGGTGAGTTTGTCAAATATGTAAAAATTATTAGAATGTTAAACTATAGGGTTTTCGTAGTACAATCTAGATTTATAACATATCTGATCGACAGGAATGTATTGTAACTAAAACAACCTTATTCTGAATTGCCTTAGTAGGAATGATAATTTCTTTCTCTATATTCTTTGCTTTGAATAGAATTCTTAGCTACATCTTCTTTGGCATGATCCCAAGCTTATTCATCTGACTATGAGCTGGAGTAAATAGGATTGTAGAAAAATCCCCATGAATTCACTCGTTTGTGTTTTCAGAAATTTTTGAGTTTTATTTCTGTGATGATACTGTGTATTATCAGTAATGATAATATGAGGAATTGCTGAATCTTTTCTAAGTTTCGTCACAAAATAGATAAATTCCTCTGAATTCATTCGCGCCTCAATAGCGCCGGAATGCATAGGAAATAATGCTAATCAGTTTAACGTAGAAGTGCCTTCCGCCATACTGGATAACCATGGGTTCTCATGTTGCTCCTCGAGGTCTCTCCTCGGTAAAGCTCAATGACAAGCGTGCACCAAAGAAAATGATGAGCTATCACAACAGAAATAATGAAAAAACAGGATAAATTCATCTAGCAGCACGCTTATGAGTGTGAATATACATCGAGGCCTTTGCACGAGCCGTAATTTTGTTAGTTGGTGAGGCAAAGCGCACTAAAATGGAGAGTTAATGCTTGTAAATAATCGATTGAGTACGTTTCTAACGAGGCCTGCTGGAAAAAGAGCAATCGTGCAAAGGTCTCCTATCATAAATTTAAAGTTTGAATTTTTAGGTTTCGGTAAAAATTCAACGTGCTTATTCAGAGTTTTCTTAAGGATTCTGCACATTGCCTCAAAATAAGTAGGAATAACTCTGACTCTTGGGCGACCAAATGAGTTACTGCCACGAGGCGCTGCAGAGTGGAGGTATGGTACGGGGCTTCCGATATCAGAGTGCAGCGGCAATGGAGTACTGGTTTACGGAGATGCCCGTAGAAACAGCCATGAGAGGAGATAACTCTGTTGGCACAGGGGGCTGATAACATTTCTAGCTTGGTACAATCCACGAGAATAAGGTTGCAGTTTAATAGAGATGATATTGAGTAATGGCTAAATTTAAGAATCTACATCAATATTCAGCTTGCACAATCTGTTGTCGCAGACATACAATCTAGCACGGGAATGATGATTGAATGATGATTGTTATACTGGTTTCTATTTAGTGTGCGTTAAACGCACGATATTGTTAACCGCTCTCATTCATCGGTTACCCGCAATTCAAGAGGCTTCGTTGGCTGGAGGGGAATCGCTCTCGAATGCAACTATAGTCATTTTCTTTGATACTGACTTTACGGGGATGCATATGTCCTGGAACTCGCCGGGTGGAAATAACCAGGATCCTTGGGGTGGAAATAATAGGGGTAAAAAACAGGATCCTCCTGATCTTGACGATATTTTCCGTAAGCTTCAGGGCAAAATAAATGATATTTTCGGTGGAAATAGTGGCGGTGGCTCAGGTCAAAAAAACGTCTCTGGATCGTCATCAGGAATGGTTATTATTGGACTAGTAGTGTTGGCAGCAGTTTATCTTTGGAATGCAGTTTATGTTGTAGATGAAAAAGAGCGAGCTGTTATTCTCCGTTTGGGTGTTTATCACGAGACCGTAGGTCCTGGATTGCACCTGTATTTTCCTGGTATAGAAGAAAAGTTTCAAGAGAGGGTTACTGAGTTCCGAACCTATAATTTGCGAACGAAGATGTTAACAAAGGATGAAAATATTGTTGAAGTTGCAATATCAGTGCAATACAACATTGCTGATGTTAAGAACTATGTTCTGAATGTTGCCAAACCTTTGATGAGCCTTGAAGAAGCCGCTCAAAGTGCATTGCGCCATGTTGTAGGGAGTTCGGACATGCATCAGGTGCTTACAGAAGGCCGAGAAATTATGGGTGTTGATGTCCGTAACCGTCTGCAGAATTACCTTGAAAGCTATGGGGCTGGCTTGAGCATCAGGAAGATTAACATTGAGAGCGCTCAACCCCCAAAAGAGGTGCAGACAGCATTTGATGATGTGATTAGGGCTCGTGAGGATGAAGAGCGAGCGAAAAACAGGGCAGAGTCTTATTCTAATAAGATTATTCCGGAGGCTAGAGGGTTGGCTCAGAGAGCTATGGAAGATGCTAATGGTTACCACGATGAGGTCATCGCAAAAGCAGAGGGTGAGGCGCGTCGTTTCAATGATTTGTATAAAGAGTATAGCAAGGCTCCCGACGTAACTCGTGAGCGTTTGTATCTTGTAGCAGTTGAAGAAGTTCTTGTTAAAGCCAGTACTGTTTTGGTGGATATCAAAGGTGGAAATAATATGATGTATCTGCCGTTAGATAAACTGACTAAAACGAAAGGAGATGTTCCAAATACGCTGACGAGGGATTTTACGGAGACGGAGCTTAATGAAGTAACTAATCGGGTTACAGATGAATTGAATCAGCGAATGAATAATGCTCGTAGTAACAGCAATGGTAGGAGTAGGAGATGAACCAGAAAACCTTCAGCGGATTAGTTGCTATAACTGGGATAGCACTCATTGCTTACAGCGCACTTTTTGTTATATCTGCTCGTGAAAAGGCAGTGCAACTGCGTTTTGGTCAGATTACTCGAGAGGATATTGCCCCTGGATTGCATTGGAAGGTTCCGTTTATCGATCAAATCAAGGTGTTTGATGGGCGCCTTCAAACCTTTGATGTGCCATCAGAGCGTTATCTGACGTTGGAGAAGAAAGCGGTTATCGTGGATTCCTTTATAAAATGGAAAATATCTGATGTGTACGCTTTCTACAAATCAACCGCTGGGGATTTGATGCGTGCTAATGCGCTGTTGGCGCAGCGAGCAGAATCTAGGATGAGAAATAAATTTGGTGGTCTTACTTTGACTGAAGTGGTATCTGGTCAGCGAGACCAATTGATGGATGATATTACGCAATCTTTGGATGGCGTGGCTCAGACTGAGCTTGGTGTTTCTATCGTGGATGTGCGGGTGAAACGTATTGACTTGCCGCCACAGGTTAGTGACTCTGTATATGATAGAATGTCGTCTGAGAGGGAGAAAGAGGCTCAAGAGTATCGTGCAAAGGGAAAAGAGGCGGCTGAAGTGATTATGGCTGGCGCAGATCGAGAGAAGAGAGTTTTGTTAGCAAACTCTTATAAAAAAGCGGAGATTATCCGTGGTGAAGGGGATGCGAAGGCAGCGGAAATTTACGCCAAAGCTTATCTCCAAGATTCTGAGTTTTATGCTTTCTCCCGAAGCCTTCAAGCTTACAAAGCTGCGTTTAATGATTCAAGTGATATGTTGTTACTGGCACCTGATGGCGACTTTTTTAAGTACTTTAATAACATGAAAGGAAGTAATAAAAAGTAAGATGCTATCTTTAAAAATTTGTGGTTGGTCTGTTTCGAAAAACGAAAGAGGTAAAGCGTTGAGTTGTTTTGTCGGCGGTTATAGAGTGGGAAAAGGTGATACCTATTTCAATTGAATGTGGGATTAGTCAAAAACCCCACGCCTTCAATAGTTATGGGTATAAAAAGGATGGGCTATGGGTTTTGGACAGCAGGCTTGTGCGGCTTTTGGTTTGATGTTGGTGCTTGAAGGTATACTCCCCTTTCTGTATCCGAAATGCTGGAGGCATATGGCGACAAGTTTGGCTGGCGTTGATGACAGGCAGTTAAGGGTTGGAGGTTTTGTTAGTATGTTTGCTGGTGTTGTGCTGCTATATTTGTTTAACCATTAGCTTTGTTATGTCAGTTTCTATTAAAGGAGGGAGGTTAGTGGTAGATTTCACTCCTTCGGTCACTGACTTCTCGTAGGCTCATGGAGTTTTGCTTATTTATACCTTTAATGACAACTAAATTTAACAATTTTTAAATTTGAAATGAGGTAGCTGCGACGAATGACCGTTAGGATGCTTAGGGCTGGAATCGGGGCATTGAACCTAGCATCTATTTTTTGCTGTTAGTTAAGAGACTGATTTCATGGGCAATAGTGTGGTAGTGCTGGGCACTCAGTGGGGTGATGAAGGGAAAGGCAAAATTGTTGATTTGCTGACCGAGCAGGCTGATGCTGTCGTGCGTTATCAGGGAGGGCACAATGCAGGGCATACTCTGGTTATTGATGGAGAAAAGACAGTACTGCATTTGATTCCATCAGGTATTTTGCGTGATGGAGTGGTTTGCTATATTGGTAACGGAGTGGTGCTTTCTCCGGAGGCACTGCTAAAAGAGATGGTTCAGTTAGAGCAAAGAGGGGTGCCTGTTCGTGAACGTTTGAAATTGAGTCCGTCTTGTCCTCTGCTGTTACCTTATCATGTATCCCTTGATAATGCCCAAGAGCTAGCCCTTCATAAGTCTGGGTCTAAAATTGGTACTACGGGGCGGGGCATCGGGCCGGCTTATGAGGATAAAGTAGCTCGTAGAGGCCTGCGTTTGATTGATCTGTTGAAGCCGAAGCGTTTTGCGCAAAAATTGAAAGAAGTGATGGGATACCATAATTTCATTTTAAAGAATTACTACAATGATAAAGAAGTTGATTATCAGAAAGTTCTTGATCAAGCCTTAGTTATGGGGGATAAGCTATTACCTTTAATTGAGCCGGTGACTGACAGGTTACATGAGCATCTTAAAAAAGGCGATAGAATATTGTTTGAAGGCGCCCAGGGTTCGATGCTGGATATTGATCATGGAACCTTTCCGTATGTTACCTCGTCAAATACTACTGCTGGTGGAGTATCTACCGGTAGCGGTGTTGGTCCTTTGAGTCTTGATTATGTACTCGGTATTACCAAGGCTTATACCACCCGTGTGGGAGAGGGGCCTTTTCCTACTGAGCTGAATTGTGAAGTAGGTCGCCATTTAAGAGAAGCTGGTCATGAGTTTGGAGCAACCACCGGACGTCCGAGGCGTTGTGGTTGGTTTGACGCGGTTGCTGTGAGACAATCTATAAAAATTAATAGTATTTCTGGCTTGTGTTTGACTAAATTGGATATTTTGGATGGTATGGAGACTATCAGGATCTGTGTTGATTATAAAAATGTTCAGGGTGAATCTGTTGCCACGCCTGCTGTTGATGTTGACGAGTATAACGCCTTAGAGGCAGTTTATGAAGAAGTGCCAGGTTGGGATGCGTCTACGCAAGGTGTGACAGCTTTGGAGGAGTTGCCATCTAACGCAAAAGCTTATATCAAGAGGCTGGAAGAAGTAACAGGTGCGCCGATTCATATTGTTTCCACTGGTCCTGATCGGTTGGAGACAATTATTTTAGAGCAGCCGTTTCGGTAGGGTGGTAAGATGCTAGGTGATGAGTTTTATCAGCATGCATATTCAAGAGCCTTCTTCCTGCGAGCTCGGTAACATTTTAGTTTTTAGATGTTGGCTTTTTTCAGTAATCGTATGTTTGTTTTTTGATTTACAGCTGTTTCGTAATCAATATTAAACTGGCTTTTTACGTTGTGTTGGCGTTAAGGTTGTAGTTTTTGTATAGCTTCAAGTGTTTCTTAAAATATCTGGATGTTGTTTCTTAATTCTTCGGTTGGTTGCGAGGGTTCTAGTAGTAGCTGGTTTGCTATTTACTCCCATGAGGTGCAAAAAAAACCATGTCTGAATGGTGGAAAGACTCTGACCCACAAGCGGAGCAGGAAGCATCTCGTTATGCCAACCCGATTCCAAGTCGCCAGTTTATCATGCAGTTCCTTGAAGAAAGAGGATTGCCAGTAAATCATAATGCTATTTGCCAAGGGCTGGGGGTTACGGAAGAGCAGCAAGAAGCGTTGATGTATCGGTTGAAAGCGATGATACGTGACGGGCAGTTGTTGCAGGACCGTAAAGGATCCTTTGTTTTAATGAGTAAACTAGACCTTATAAAAGGGCGTGTACAGGGGCATAAAGAAGGTTATGGTTTTTTGGTTCCGGATGATGGTGGAGGAGACTTATATCTTTCCGCTCGAGAAATGCGGCAAGTGTTTGATGGCGATCGGGCGCTAGTTTGTGAAAGAGGACTAGATCGGCGAGGTCGAAAAGAGGGGAAGATCGTTGAGGTTCTTGAGCGTAATACCATTCAGATTGTTGGGAGATATTTCGAAGACTCAGGTGTTGCCTATGTTATTCCGGAGAATACTAGAATTGGTCGTGAGGTGATTGTGACGCCTGGGCCATTGATGGCGGTTTCCGGACAATATGTATTGCTGGAGATTATTGAGCAGCCTGGTCGTCGTTCATTGCCTGTTGGATTGGTCAAGGAAATTCTAGGTGATCGGTCTGATGCTGGTATGGAGGTGGAAGTTGCTTTACGAACGCACGATATTCCCCATGTTTGGTCGGATGAAGTAAAAAAAGAGTGTGAGAAATTTAATGACGAGGTGCTGGATAGTGATAAGAGGGATAGGGTTGATCTGAGGGAGGTTCCGTTTGTCACTATTGATGGTGAGGATGCTCGGGATTTTGATGATGCTGTTTGCTGTGAAGTGCAAAAAGGAGGAGGCTGGCGACTGTATGTTGCTATTGCCGATGTTTCCCATTATGTAAGAGTTAACTCGGCTCTTGATGTTGAGGCAAAAGAAAGAGGAACGTCTGTCTACTTTCCGGGCCATGTTGTGCCCATGTTGCCAGAAGTGCTTTCTAATGGTCTTTGTTCTTTGAATCCGGAAGTGGATCGTTTGGCGATGGTGTGTGAAATGACCATCAGCGCCGAAGGAACACTATCCGGTTATATCTTTTATGAGGGTTTAATAAGATCTCATGCCAGATTAACTTATGAACAAGTATGGGAAATGTTGTCCATGCCATTGAGTTCGGAAGGTGAAGCGCTGCGTAGGCAGCGAGTGGCTTTGGTTCCTCATATTGAAGAGTTGTACTGTGTATATCAGGCCCTGAGGAAAGTGAGGGAGACAAGAGGAGCCATAGATTTTGACACTGTTGAAACCCGTATCGTTTTTGGTGAAAATCGTAAAATTGATCGAATTGTTCCTACTGAGCGCAATGAAGCTCACAAGTTGATTGAAGAATGTATGCTGTGTGCGAATGTCGTCTCGGCACGTTTTCTTGAACATCATGGTATTCCGGGTTTGTTCCGTGTTCATGAAGGACCGACCATGGAAAAACGACTGAATTTGAATAACTTTTTGGGAAGTTTTGGGCTTTCTGTACCAGCTGGTGCAATTAAGCCCAAAGATATTCAGGCTCTGATGGAGATAGTACGGACGAGACCTGATGCTCATGTGATTCAAACGGTTGTACTCAGGTCTATGAGTCAGGCTGTGTATACTGCCAGCAATCAGGGGCACTTTGGCTTGGCATTTCAAGCTTACACCCATTTCACGTCACCTATTCGCCGCTATCCAGACTTGCTGACACATCGAGCTATCCGTCATATTATTCGTTCAAATATTGAAAGTAGCCAAGTCAAGCGAACAAAGGCAAAGGAGTTAAACAAGAAAGCTATCTATCCTTATGATGCTGCGGCCATAGAAACATTGGGAGAGCACTGTTCCAGAACGGAGCGTCGAGCTGATGAAGCCACCCGTGATGCAACAGACTGGTTGAAGTGTGAATATATGCAGCAGCACTTGGGGCAGGATTTTAAAGGAGTTGTTTCATCGGTGACTGGTTTTGGTCTTTTTGTTGAATTGAAAGACATTTTTGTTGAAGGGCTGGTACATATCAGTAGCTTGCCGGGAGATTATTATCATTTTGATGCTATTCATCACCGATTGAATGGTGAAAGAACGGGAACGTCTTTTCGGTTGGGAGATGAAATTAACGTGACTGTTTCTCGTGTCAGTCAGGATGATAAAAAAATTGATTTTGAACTGTCATCTTCTTTTGGAAGTGTTAATGCTGGAAATAAAAGAGGAATTGCTCGCAATGGAGGAAACCAGTCACGAACAGTAAAGTCTACTGCTGCCAAAGCGTGGTTGCTTAGCAAGGCCAAAGCGGCTCAGGAAGCGGATGAAAAGGCTAAAGGTAGCAAGAGCGACAAGAAGAGAGTGTCGTCAGAGCATACTAAAAAGAAGAAAAATTCAGATAGCAAGAAAAAACGTGTTAATAATAAAGCAGGTAAAAAAAAGGTAGAGAAGAGTCAGGCTAAAAAGTCGGGAGTGTCTGTGGAGAAGAAGAGGTCTGGTTTACGGGGGCGGCCGAAGCAAAAAGTTAAGGTTGATAATTAAATGAGTCAGGAATCCGGTGATATTCTACCGCTTTGATAAGGTCTGCAAGTTACTTCCTAGCTTGTAGGATTGAGCTTGTTGACGGGTGCGCTCTACCCCAGTCTTTTGCTACACTCAGGAGTATGAGATTGGCTGGTTTGTCACCTGCTCGCACCGTCAATGGTAACGAGTTATAGGAATTAAGGGGTTTTACTAGAGTAATTCTCTCTTTGCCTCACCGCTTCAAACAGACAGACTCCGGTTGCTACAGAGACATTTAAGCTGCTCACTTTGCCGGTCATTGGGATGCAGGCCAATGTATCGCAATGTTCACGCGTCAGGCGGCGCAAGCCTTTGCCTTCCGCCCCCATTAAAAGTGCTATGGGGACGTTTAAATCGGTCTGATAGATAGTGTCGGAACACTCATCAGTTGTTCCTGTCAGCCATATCCCACGTTTTTTGAGCTTGATTAAGGTGCGAGCAAGGTTAGTTACCTGTATCAAGGGGATAGCCTCTGCTGCACCACAAGCTACCTTGCGAGCTGTTGCGTTCAAGCTGGCGGATTTATCTCTAGGGGTGATAACTGCATGAACGCCTGCAGCGTTTGCGGTACGAAGACATGCTCCTAAATTATGGGGGTCTGTCACGCAGTCAAGAACAAGTAATAAAGGCTGTGTTTCAAGAGCATCTAGTAAGTCTTCCAGATCTCCTTCCCGAAAAGGTTTAGCCGCAGAAATCTTGGCAATAACGCCTTGATGGACGCCGTCAGCCAAGATGTCCAGCTTTTCTCTATCGGCAAAGTTAATTATGACACTGTTATCTTTGGCGTAATTAAGCAGTTGGCTCACTTTCTTGTCAGTTCGTCCTTTTTGAATCCATAATTCTAGGATGCGTTCAGGCTTGCTTTCAAAAAGACTCTTAACAGCATGGAGACCGAAAACAAAATCACTACTCGTCATATTGATGCTTCAGATAGTTTTATACGCATACCCTTGAAAGTAGGGATGTTGATTGTTCTCACTCACCCCAATAATGACCTACTATTGTAGACTCATGGGGCTGCTTTCGTTTTTCGACGACGTACACTTTCAAGAGGGTGCAGGAAGTGGCTTGAGGAAGGCGAAGAAAGAAGTTTCTGTATCAAAAAAATAGCATAGAAGCGGCATGGACGCAATTTCTCCGCTTATCAGAGGTGCCTTTTAAGCAGAAATGTTTAAATAAATCCTATGCCCGTTGCCATTGAAGGAGTGAGTAGGCGGCAAGCAAAACCCAGCAATCCTTTGAACGGCGGGTTATCGGGCGGGAATGAGAGCAGTCAAAACTTCATGTCTTCAGCGGTAACAGGTATAGATATTTAATGTGTTGTTGATTGGAGAACATTGCTACGGGTTGCAACGACAGCTAAATTTCACTAGAATTCCTGTTCTATAGTACTGAGGTGGATCTTCGGCCATTTTTGTTTTAATAGCCCTTCTGTCCAGTATCTCCTTGCCTTACCAGTCCTTCTGGAAGGCTATTTAACCCGTAAGGAGTCAGCGTGCGGCATTATGAAGTTGTATTTCTGGTGCATCCAGATCAGAGTGAGCAAGTGCCAGCAATGGTGGAGCGTTATAATCGCAACATTACTGAGCACAATGGTCGAGTTCATCGGCTTGAAGACTGGGGTCGTCGACAGCTTGCGTATCCTATTAACAAAATTCACAAGGCTCACTATGTTCTGATGAATATTGAGTGCGGTACTGAAGCTTTGAAAGAGCTGACTGAAAACTTTCGTTATAATGATGCAGTCATTCGGAGCATGGTTATACGTCGTAATGAGGCTATGGTTGAATCTTCTATTATGCTTCAAGCTGATGACAGAAGTGAGAATCGTGGCGAACGCCCTAGACGCGATGCTCATGAGCCCAGAAAAGATGCTGAATGTGCTGCCGTAGGCGATGAAGCGGAGAGTGTTGAGGCGTAGGTGTTATTTGTTTGTCGAGAGGCTATGCGTGTTGTGCTGATGGGAATGCTAATATGTATGATTTATATACAATAGCGCTTGAGCCCCTTTTTATCTTGAGTCCAATGAGGTGTTGTTATGCCACGCTTTTTCCGGCGTAGAAAGTTCTGTCGTTTTACTGCGGAACATGTGAAAGAGATTGATTATAAAGATTTGAGTATTCTGAGGGCTTATGTGAGTGAAACGGGTAAGATTGTACCTAGTCGTATAACGGGAACAAAAGCTCGTTATCAGAGGCAGCTAGCGACGGCAGTCAAGCGTGCTCGTTATTTGGCATTGCTGCCATATTGTAATCACCATTGATGTTTAGTATGAGGTGTATGGTGCAACACTAATGCGAGGATTGGCAGAGCTTGTTATGCGTGGCTCCAAGCAGGCCGTGATTATGTCTGTTTTTTTTGCGTGTATCCCGATATTGCTTTGGCTTAGCGCGAGCATTGTTGCCTTGGTAATATTGCGACATGGTGCTGGTCAAGGGATTAAGGTATTGATGTGGGCCTTGTTGCCTGGAGTTGCATGGGCAGCTATGGGTCAATACAGCGTGGTTATGGGCCTGCTGGCAGTAGCGGTACTGGCTCTGGTGCTGCGCGCAACCTGTTCGTGGCAAAAAACCTTATTGGTGATATTGCCTATAGGTGGTTTGATGGCGTTAGTGTTGGCGCAGTTTGCTCCTGAGCAGCTAGCACAGTTGACGAATATGGTTATGGAGTTTCTGGCTTCATTCCTTAAACAGGCCGATAAGGCACTGGATGATTTGGGTGAGTCGCTCGAGCTGCGAGTACAGTACGGAGTGATTGGTATGCTGACTTGGTTTAATTTGCTGAGCAGTATTGTTGGAGTTATTGTGGCTAGGGTTTGGCAATCATGGCTATATAATCCCGGTGGTTTCCGTAAGGAATTTCAAAATATCAGACTGTCGGCTCCTATTGCTGTTATTCTGTTGATACTTATTTTTGCTGGTTCTGCATTATTGCCGTTTTTGCTAGTGTTAGCGCCTTTGGCGTCTTTGCCTCTTTTCGTTGCAGGTATTTCTTTGGTTCATGGACTCGTTGAGTTGAAAAACATGGGTGCCTTGTGGTTAATTGTTTTTTATATAGCTGTAGTGTTTTTTGCGCAGCTGGCATATCCGGTGATTGCTTTGGCAGCATGTCTTGACAGTTTGTTTGATTTCCGCAAAACAGGACATAGTAATCCCCATGCAGGTTGATTACGGTATGACTACTGGAGTAAAGTTGGGCAGGATCAGATAGCCAAAGGATAGGGTAATGAGGGGGTAGTTGTTTATTTTTATGCTATTAAAATTAAGAGGCTAGTGCAATGGAAGTTATTCTTCTTGAAAAAACCGCCAAACTTGGTGTCCTGGGTGATAGAGTCTCCGTAAAAGCGGGGTATGCTCGTAATTTTCTGATTCCGTTTGGCAAAGCTGTGCCTATTAATAAAAATAATCTTGAATCTTTTGAGGCTCGTCGTTCAGAGCTGGAAAAGTCTGCTGTAGCGGCTTTGGCTGGTGCAACCAAGCGGGCATCTAATCTGGCAACAATTGAACTGACGATTACTGCCAAGGCTGGAGATGAAGGCAAGCTCTTCGGCTCCATTGGTGCTCGTGACCTCGCCGAAGCAATTACTTCCGCAGGTGTTGAAGTGAAGAAGAGTGAGCTTCGTTTGCGCGATGGGCCTATCCGTGCGATTGGTGAGTATGATGTGACTGTTCAATTGCACGCTGATGTTTCTGCAGTGGTTAAGGTATTTGTGGAAGGGGGATAAGTTTTAGTGCAGTAAATTTACTTATTTTCTAATTTTTAAGGTGATGGCTTAATTTTTCACAATACCTCAGGTGGATTTGTCTCTGATGTCAACTACTGTATCAGGCCTACCTGTAGGAGGTGTGAGAAATCTTGCGGGTGTTGAAATACGGCCCAGTTTTCTGTGTTGGCGCGTATTCTGTTAAGTATGTCTCTTGGGTTGCCAGGCAGTTATCATGATTGAAGCTCTATCCCAGGAAGGTCAGCTGCCGATTGATGAATCGACCATTTCTATTAGGACTCCTCCTCATTCTATAGAGGCTGAGCAGTCTGTGCTTGGTGGTTTGATGCTGGATAATGAGGCGCTGGATCAAGTCGTTGATAAGATAGTAAGTGAGGATTTCTATAATCCATCTCACCGTTTGATATACGGAGCCATTTCTGAATTGGCATCAGAGAGTAAACCTTTCGATCCATTGACACTGGCAGAAAACCTTGAAAATAAAGGTGATCTTGAAAAAGCAGGTGGTCTTATTTATCTGACCGAGTTGGTGGGGAGTGTGCCAAGTATTGCGAATATTAGGGCGTATGCAGAAATTGTGTATGAGCGATCAATACTGAGACAGCTCATTAACGCTAGCCAGAAGATCGCAGACAAAGCCTATTATCCGGAAGGAAGAAATAGTCAGGAGGTGCTTGATGAAGCAGAACGACTGGTTTTCAATATTGCTGAAGAGCGCTCTAGCACTGATGGACCGGTTGGTATTCGTGAAATTCTTGACAAAACAGTTAAGAAAATTGATGAGTTGTTTAATACTGGCAATGCCATCACCGGTATTAGTACTGGCTTCCAAGATCTGGATAAAATGACGTCTGGCTTGCAATCATCGGATATGATTATTGTTGCAGCTCGACCGTCAATGGGGAAGACAACGTTTGCCATGAACTTGGTGGAAAACGCCCTGCTTTCCAGCGAGAAGGGGGTGGTTGTATTTAGTCTGGAGATGCCTAGTGAGCAGTTGATGATGCGTATGTTGTCGTCGTTAGGGAGGATTGATCAGTCAAAGACAAGAAGTGGTCAGCTGGAAGAGGATGACTGGCCTAAGCTGTTGTCTGCGGTTGAGAGAATCAAGGATCGTCAATTGTTTATTGATGATGCGTCTGGTGTTAGCCCTCAGGAAATTCGCTCTAGAGTGCGGAGGATTGTTAGAGAGCATGGTGAAATAGGCATGATTATGATTGACTACTTGCAATTGATGACGATACCAGGTTTTAGTGAGGGGAGAACCAACGAGATTTCTGAGATATCGAGATCATTAAAATCTATCGCTAAAGAGTTCTGCGTCCCTGTTGTGGCGCTTTCTCAGCTGAACCGTTCATTGGAGCAAAGACCCAACAAAAGGCCGGTTAATTCTGACCTCAGAGAGTCAGGAGCGATAGAGCAAGATGCTGACGTTATCATGTTTATTTACAGGGATGAAGTTTATAACCCTGATACAGAGTACAAAGGGGTGGGGGAAATTATCATAGGTAAGCAACGAAATGGCCCGATCGGTAGTGTTAAGTTAGCTTTTATAGGTAAATATACAAGATTTGAAAACCTGGCACCGGGTTCTTATGCGAATTTTAATGATGCATAGCTACACCTATTCCTTCTTGATGCTGTGGTGTGTTGATTCATCTCCTTTGCGCCAATTAATTACTGCTTGCAGGTGCATAGTGCTTAGCTCGTTTGTCGCCTACACGCGCTTTCAATGGTAATAAATAGGTATAAGTACGAATACTGAACGCATAAGATACTAGTTTACAGAGGGCTTGCATCTGGATGTCATCCAGTCAGAGTTAGCGGTTTGTAAGTGTGTTTATGTGACCACCTGTTTCGTTATTTGAGAGCTATAGCCTACGACCATCCAATTTTCAAATTCATTCCAGTATGTCGGTTATAGTGGAAATATATGGTTGAATTAAAGCTAGGGTGTCTGAATTATGATTGTTTTTGGTGTTTGGAAAATCAAGCAGGAAATGTGCCTTGAATGCTTTTTTCCTTGTGCTGAATTAGTACATTAGCTGTGCCTGCATGCCTCTTATCTTTTCCTATGTTCATGAGATTTGTTCTTTGGTTGACCGGTTGGTTCTTTTTGTCAGACATTTTTGGTGTTTTGGTGTATTATGCAAACCGAGAGCTATAGGGATGTATTTCTTATACGTATAAATCCTAGCAATAAAGAGTTGCACAACCTAATAAATATTTATAAATTAACATCAGCAAAGTTAACCGTTCTGGCTATAATTATTTTGAGAGTAGTTAGAGAGAATTCTAGGATAGTCAGTATGTAGTTAAACTACACTAACAGATGCCATTGCTGATTTCTTCAATTGATCAGTTTGTCTGCAGTAACATATGGTTCTTATAATGTTCAGACTTTTCAGAGCGCCTCAGGAAGTGCCAGTAATCAGTGATCCTGAAATCGTAGATCAGCGATATAAGTACTGGCGTATTCATATTATGTTTACCATGTATGTTGGTTATGCGACTTTTTATTTTACGAGAAAGAGTTTTAATTTTGCTATGCCTGCAATGATCGAAGAGCTGGGGATGGATAAGGCTGATATCGGCATTCTCGCAACTCTTTTTTACGTTATATATGGCTGCTCGAAATTTGTATCAGGGGTCGTCAGCGATCGAGCCAATCCTCGATTTTTTATGGGAGTTGGACTGATAGCAACGGGAGTGATCAACATTTTTTTTGGCATGTCTTCATCTTTGATAGCTTTTGCCTTGTTGTGGGGTCTAAATGCTTTTTTTCAGGGGTGGGGCTGGCCTCCTTGTTCGAAGCTTCTTACGTTTTGGTATTCATGCTCTGAAAGAGGGCGCTGGTGGTCCGTCTGGAATACAGCTCATAATTTTGGAGGAGCGCTAATTCCTATAATAGTAGGGTTTTGTGCTCTGCATTTTGGTTGGCGTTATGGGTTAATCGTTCCGGGAATAATAGGTATTATTATTGGTATGTTTCTTTGTTGGCGGCTAAGAGACAAACCAAGTACCATGGGACTGCCGACCATAGGCCAGTGGCGAAATGATGAGCTTGAGAAAGCTCATGAGGGACGCTCAAAAGGTTTGACTGCAATAGAAATATTGCGTGACCATGTTTTCACCAATAAGCTAATTTGGGTGCTCGGGTTTGCGTCCATACTTGTGTATATTGTTCGGACAGCTATGAATGACTGGGGTAACCTCTACCTTACCGAAGTACATGGTTTTGATTTGGTTACGGCTAACTCTGCTGTTACATTTTTTGAGATAGGAGGGTTTCTGGGATCACTTGTTGCTGGCTGGGGTTCTGATAAGTTCTTTAAGGGGAGCAGAGGTCCCATGAATTTTATTTTTGCTCTTGGAGTTTTGCTAGCCTCCATCATTTTTTTGTGGGAACCATCCTCTTCTTATATTGTTCTGACGGCCTGCTTTTTTTTCATAGGATTCTTTATATTTGGCCCTCAAATGTTATTAGGAATGGCCGCAGCGGAGCACTCAGATAAGGAGGCAGCAGGCGCAGCAACTGGTTTTATTGGGCTTTTTTCATATGCTGGTGCTGCTCTGGCAGGGTATCCAATAGCTAAGATTGTTGAATACTATCAATGGTCTGGTTTTTTTATTGTTATTACCATTTCCGCAGCTATAACAGCCGCTCTTCTTTTGTTTTTTGTAGATCTCGCGCAAAGAAAACAGGTTGGTTCATCTGATTAAATGGCATCAGAGTTTTATACCTATGCCCCTCGCAGGTGCGGGGTTTAGGCTTCGTTCGTTTGTAGATTGCTTATACACTCAATGGAAATGAATCTATCCAGTACTACAGATGCAGTATTTTTTGTATACTTCTTTAAATGGATTACAAACTCCGTCCTTACCAAAAGCAAGCTGTTCGCAGTGTTATTCAACACTTTAAAAAGTCTAGTGATCCGGCAGTTGTTGTCTTACCGACTGGGGCTGGAAAAAGTCTGGTTATTAGTGAGCTGGCTCGACTAGCTCGTGGTAGGGTTCTAGTTATGGCCCACGTTAAAGAGTTGGTAGCGCAGAACCATGAAAAATATGAAAGCTATCATCTGAAAGCTTCTATTTTTAGTGCTGGTTTGGGTAAGAAGGAAGCGTCAGAACAGGTGGTTTTTGGTAGTATTCAATCGGTATGTAAAAATCTGAACTGCTTTAATGATACTAGGTATACCTTGTTAGTTATTGATGAGTGCCATAGAATTTCCCTAGAAAAGAATACTAGCTATCAAAATGTTATAAATCATCTTCTAACTTTGAATGTTGACCTTAAAATATTAGGATTGACAGCTACCCCGTACCGTCTTGGTCTTGGGTGGATTTACCAATATCACAAAATCGATAATCAAAAATACTCAATCCGCACGGAGGATGATCGATTTTTTAAAGACTGCATTTTTGAGCTTCCCTTATCGTACATGATTGATAACAGATTCTTGGTACCGGTAACTATTCTGGATGCGCCTATTGCATTTTATGACTTTCACTCGCTGACTACGGGCAGCTCTGGGCAGTACCGGGAGCGTGATCTGAACCAATTAATACATGGTGAGAGTAGGGCTACAGCAAAAATCATCAATCAAGTTATCCATGAAGCCACGTTGAGGCAGGGGGTTATGATATTTGCTGCGACTGTTGAGCATGCCAAAGAGGTCTTCAGTTATTTGCCAGAAGGTCAGGCTGGACTCATTGTTGGTGAAACATCTAGACTAGATCGTAACGCTATTATTGGTCTCTTTAAGTGCAAGAAACTGAAGTATCTGGTTAATGTTTCTGTTTTGACTACGGGTTTTGACGTCCCTCATGTGGACTTAATTGCTATCCTGCGGCCTACAGCATCTGTCAGTCTTTATCAGCAGATTATAGGTAGGGGATTGCGGTTATCTCCAGGAAAAACAGGATGTCTGGTTATGGAGTTTGCTGGAAATAATTATAATTTGTTCAGTCCCGAAGTAGGCTCTCCGAAACCGAGTAATCATTCAGTTCCTGTTAATATAGCCTGTCCTGTCTGTGGTTTTAAAAATACATTTTGGGGAGTTTTGAGCGACGATGGAAGCTTAGTTGAGCACTATGGTCGGCGCTGCAAAGGTGTTGAACAGTATGGGAATAGCAACGTGCAATGTGATTTCCGCTTTCGATTTAAAGAGTGTGACCATTGCTCTTCTGAAAATGATATTGCCGCAAGAAAATGTCATGATTGTGGCAAAATACTTATAGATCCAGATGACAAACTCCGTGATGCTCTTAATCTCAGCTCGTTAATGGTTATTAGGTGCTCGGGCATGACGATGGAGGAAAGCGTAGACAATCATGGATTTGCTCTCATAAAAATAACATACCATGATGAAGATGGAGGAGAACTCAGTGAGTTTTTTCAGCTAGATACACCGACGCAGCAAGGGATTTTTTATCATTATTTTGGGAAGTATGCACTTATTAATAGGGGAGAACCCTTTCGCGCTAACTCTGTTGCCACGGTGATTGGCCATAATAGGAAATTCAGAAAACCTGACTTTGTTATTGCGGAACGAAAGAAGCGCTACTGGAAAATTCGTGAAAAAATCTTTGATTATAACGGAAGCTATCGTAAGGCTAATGCCGAGCATTGACTTTAGCGCATAGTATTTCTGGGTATCAATAGAATAATCAGAAAACAATATCAGAGTTATTGTTAGTAGTGCTTACAGAATTGTCAGGGACTTTATGCATAGAGTCAGGCATTCTATATCCTTTACCATTGAAGTTATGAATCGGTATCAAACGAGCTGATCTCCATGATTTTACGGAATAATGAGTGGTTTGTGGTGAGTGATAGGAGTCAACAATCTTACATTTTTAAGGAAAATGGGTATAACTAACATAACTATAAAATAGGGAGGTAATAAATATGAAACACAACAGCTTATATAATAAACAGTTTGGATACCTAGATTATCAAGAATTCAAAGAATTGATTTACACGATCACTTGCAGTAGTGCCTTTGCAACTTGCACAGATCTTGAGCAGGCTATAAGCAGTAGTGATAAGATCTCAGAAGATCAAAAAGTTAATCTGATGTCCTTGCTTTTTATGGTTTCACTCCGCAAAGGGATATATCAAGAAAATAGTCTATTGAGTCGGATTGATAGCCTAATACTCCCTGTTCAAAGTAAAGAGTCGTTGATTCGTATAATCAAGTTATTGAGAGATGGTGATGACGTAATTGCTAAACATTTTATGTCCATGATTGAAAACCTGTTTGCTAGCCCATCAGCTTGTCAGAAAAGCCTCATCAGTCTGGCGGATTGGATAGAATCGCACCCTGTTTTATTTGAGGATGAACGAGAGTCTCTTGCAAATCTAGCCAAGCAGAGAGCGATGATGCTTGCGATGGCTCTCGAAGGTGATAAAGAAATATATCAAGAGATTATTAACGCAAGAGGTCAGTGGTATTTAGAAGCTGTTGGTAATGCTATAAGCATTGAGGAACTCAGGCAACTTCAAGTGTCTATTGTCAATGACAGTATGGCAGAAACCTCGCAAACACAGCTACAATGTTTATTAAAACAAGCTGAAGCAAACATTGAAAAAAATGGGTCTGTTGACCTTGAAGAGTGTATTATTTATATGATTTATAAAACTGTATCTAATTGTCAGTCTAATGCCTGTGTAGTAGATAATTTCAATTATCCAGATGGCACTACTCAGATGATTCAATGGTTTGAAAAAAGCATAAACTCACCGCTAATTGGTAACTTGTTTTCTTGGGAAAAGCATAAAGCAGATAAATGCGAAAATGGTATGCTCCTGAAAAACTTTAAATTCAGGTCGTTATTGTTTTATGGCTATTAATTGGTTGAGTAGAGGATGTAAAATATTCTGTGTAATCGCACAATGTTATATATTGAGTTAGCTACTCTGCTAACTAGATAATACAGGGCTTGTTGTTATTTTTTTGTTTTTTATGAGTGCCGTCCAATTTTCTACTATGCCTTTATGGCAAGGTAAGTATCTAGGTTGAGAATTTATTGCAGGGAAAGAGGTTTTTGGTTTTCACCTGCGTGTGGGTCAAACTGGTGAGCGATTATGTAGTTGGTTGAATCTGTGATTTTGAGTACCATGCGTTTCATGACATGTTATGGCAAAGTTAACTGCTATGACTACATTAGTGACAGCCTTAAGCAATTTGGAAAAAGTGACAATAGCATACAAAGATATCGGTGTGTAAATGCCGCATGTAAAACTAAAATATTTATGCTGGAATATCGTTACAGAGTGTATGAATATAGCGTAAAACAACATGCTATTGATATGGTCATAAACAGCAGTGGTATTTGTGACACAGCAATAGTTTTAAAAAACAGTAAGGGAGCTGTTATAAGTAGAGGCATCAGCATAACCAGAGACTTTAGCCACGGGTTATTGAACCTTCCGCATTGTGTAAGCCATTACTAAGCTTGCCAAGGTATTTAACATCGAATTGTGGGTCTGTTGGTTAATAGGGTTGAGTTTGGAGTCTATATTTATGCAAAATTAAGGTTTAACCCACTACCTATTATTGTTTATAATCTTAACCCCCCATCTACTTCAATAACACGTCCATTAATATAATCATTTTCAAAAATGAAAGCTGCTGTTTGGGCAATATCTTCAGGCAGCCCCATGTGCCCAAGAGGGATGCCAGCATTAATCTTGGCTTTTGCTTCCGGCTTCATGGCTGCAGTCATCTCCGTCTCAATCATGCCAGGAGCAATTGCCGCACAGCGAATATTGTGGCGAGAAAGCTCCTTGGCCCATGTAGTAGTTAAGGCTACCACTCCGGCTTTAGCTGCGGCATAATTGCTTTGACCGAAATTGCCGGATCTTGAAATACTAGCAATATTGATAATGACGCCTTTTGAGTCGGCTTCGATCATATGGGCGGCAATTTCCCTGCCACAAAGAAAAACACCGGTTAGATTTATATTAATTACAGATTGCCACTGGTCGAGAGAGAGCTTTCCGATAACTTTCCCTTCGCTGGTTTTTACCAGCAAACCATCCTTAAGAATGCCTGCGTTATTAATAAGGCCGTGTAATGGGCCAAGGGTTTCACTGATGTTATTAATGGCATTTTCTATTTGTGATTCATCTGATACATCAGCAGTTGTGGCGATAACCTTGACCCCCACTTTATTGCAAAGCGAGACGGTGGTCTCCAATTTGTCTTTGTTTAGATCAATCAGGGCTAAATTTGCGCCTCGTTGAGCAAGGTGAATAGCCATAGTTTGACCAAGCCCTTGTGCAGCTCCGGTAATCACAATGTTTTTGTTGTATAAGTTCATAACAAGTCCTAAAAGCCAAAATCTTCGTTAAAATCAGGGTGTGTTTCAAAAAACAAAGTACGGAGCTATCAACCTAAGCAATAACGATACAGCTTAGGAAGGTTAACTATACCCGTTTCCAGTTAGGTTGTAAGTAAACGATAACTAGCTAAAGCCCACAATCCTGTGAGTAGGAGGTGATTGGTGGGAGCTAAAGTAGTTCATAATTTCTCACTCTCAAGGGGAAGAGGTATAGATTTCCACCATCTTCTTAAGCTGTTAGGCATAGGAGAAAAACATGAAAAACGATTGGTAAGTCTAACTTCCTGGAGCGCCATCAATGCTTCTGATCCATACTTCGCTTAGGCATAATTAACATTTACAAAAATTAACGTAATTCCAGTTGATAATCTAACATGCTATCACCATCAAAAAGGTAGAGTCCGCGGAATTTCTGGGCCTTCAATAATTCTGGCAGCCATACTTTGTCGTCTTCCCACATCTCATGGTATGGAATAGTTATCAGAGAGAACCATAGGGGGTTAGCCTCATCGGTTTCTGTCGGTATACCGTCAAAATCATATGCCAGGTAGGTATGTACGTGAAGGGAGTTACCATTGGTAAACTGAAATAAGTTGTCCCCGATAAATTCGGGATCTATCGGTGTGATGCAAAGCTCTTCCTGTACTTCTCGGATGGCGCACTCCAGTAGAGTTTCTCCCAGTTCAAGCTTGCCGCCAGGCCCACTAATTTTGCCGGCTCCCACGCCGCGTTTTTTGCGAATCAACAAGATCAGGTCATTTTTCACTATAAAAGTTAGCGTTGCAGAATATTTGGTGTGCCAAGAGTTCCAATTAATGTCCTGTAGTGATTGCATTTATTATCCTGCGGATTCAAATATGAACAGCATTATCTATATCCGTTACTATTGATGATGTGCACGAGCGAATCTCCGTGAATTCACGAGCAGTAGTAGATGGATGGGTAGCCAGAACCCATGCACTCTAAAGGATAATGTGTATAGCCAGGTAGAAGAAAGTATTTGCTAAGGTAAGATCCCACTCTTTTCTCTGGCAAGAGATGAAGAGATGAAGAGATGACGGGATATTACCAGCAATTGACCTATGAGCAACGATGCCAGATTTTTGCCCTAAAGGAAAGGGGTGTAAACAAGGTGAGGTGACGAAAATTATATACTCGTTACTTTTGACGGTGTGGTAGATATAAGAGAGAATTATCATAAGTCTGTGAGTAGTAGGTGATGGGGGGTAGCAATATTACACCTTCAAGGTGAATGGGTATAATAAGCCAAGGATAATGGCTGTAATTTACATTATCGTACGACTGCAGTAGCACAAGTAAGAGTGACCATATGTAATGAGGGAATATATTGATACCGAATACGTGACTTGAAACTAGGAATAATGACATCAACCCAGTACAGGTAAGGGCCTGCAAGGTGCAATATACATTTCTAAGTATATCACCTATAGGGTAGTTTTCGTAAAATTGAAAATAAAAAAGTAAGATGGGAGGCGCATAACCGTCAGATAAATTAGGTGGTGGGCACTAATACCTAGGAATGTTATTATCGACACGTGCTATGAAAGACTTACACCCGTTAGCATGGGCTGAGTAGGAGGCAGACGAGTGAAGTCCTATGTTCCTATGAGTAGCAGCTGGGTAAGGGTGTGAGTTAATCAGTAAGCAATCACGCGCCTTCAATGGTAATCGGTATAGGTGACAAAGAGCGTAATCCTTCTTGATTGTGAAACCCACGGTCTCAGACCAAGAAAACGTAGTTAGTCCCATAAGTTTTTAAATGTAACTGGTGTAAAAATAGCACTTGTTTACTGACTGGAGCTCTGGTTTATCTGCCATGGTTGATCCCAAACGAGTATGGTACATTCTTAGTCAAATTCCCGAAGGTAAAATTATTACTTATGGGCAGCTTGCGGAAATGGCGGATGCCCCAAAAGCTGCCCGCACTGTCGGCAATATATTAAAGCAGTTGCCAGCAGGTACTGGCTTACCTTGGCATAGAGTTGTCAACCATAAAGGCAAAATTTCATTTCCGAAAAACACCCCAAGGCATCAAAAACAAAAGATGCGTTTGGAAAAGGAGGGCATAATATTGGTTTCAGAAAAAATAAACCTTAAAACATACTGCTGGAATGGGGAATGATAATTATGGACAATGCACCAGAAGAGATGGCATTGGCTGTGGAAATTATTAGGCAGCTTGAAAATCTTAGCTATCCAGCAGACAGTATTCTTCAAGCTATGATTTATATTTGTCGAGATACCCTGAGTCAACTGCCTGATGAGCATGATAGAGAAAAATGGCGCAATAAAATCACACTGGAGCTGGCTAACACCTCGGGCTTGCATTGCTCACACTAGCAATACTGACTAATTAAATGTTAGGAACTGTATGCCCATGCTTATGCCTATAAAGCAAACCGTCACTTGGTGGCAGTCTGCGCAAATCTATCGGCACCCTAAAGCCATTACTTTACTTTTCCTTGGCTTCTCTGCAGGTTTGCCCTTAATGCTATTGTTTTCAAGCCTATCTTTCTGGTTAAGAGAAGCAGAAATAAGTAGAGCAACCATTGGTTTTTTTAGCTGGATAGGTCTTGCATATAGTGTCAAGTGGATTTGGTCACCTCTGATAGATAAACTATCTATACCTTATCTGAAACCTTTGTTAGGTAGACGACGGTCGTGGTTGATTGTTAGTCAGGCAGGTATTGTGGCAGGACTTGTAGGAATGGCTTTTACTGACCCAGCTCTCAATCTGGAGGCAATGGTCATGTTTGCCGTTGTTGTAGCTTTCTGTTCTGCAACCCAGGATATTGTTATTGACGCCTACCGTATCGATGCTGCAGAAATAGAACTTCAGGCCGCTCTGGCTGCAACCTATATGATAGGCTATCGCATTGCGATGATAACGGCTGGAGCTGGAACTCTTGCCATTGCAGGCTTTGTCGCCGGCAACGCTGAAGGTTATATGTCCCAAGCATGGATGATAGCTTACCTTTGTATGGCGGTATTAATGGGGGTAGGAATAATTACTACTCTAATTATTACAGAGCCTCCTGTTAACGCCAAGCCTGCCGCACTTGAACAAAGAGCTGTTACCTGGATGATGGGAGATTCTCACCTTCCAGCGCCAATCATTAAGCTAGTTGGATGGTGTTATATCTCTATAGTATGTCCTTTTGCTGATTTTATTATCCGTTATCGCTGGCAAGCATTGCTTCTTCTAGCCCTGATAAGTACCTATCGTATTTCTGATATTGTTTTGGGTATAATGGCAAATCCTTTTTACGTTGATTTAGGCTTTACTAAGCAGGAGGTCGCCGCAATATCTAAAATATATGGTGTAGTTATGACTCTGGTAGGTGCAGGGTTTGGTGGTTTGTTGACAATGCGATTTGGCATTATGCCCATGCTCTTTATTGGTGCCTTGCTATCTTCTCTAACCAATCTATTTTTTGTCGCTATGACTTATGCAGGTCATGATCTTCTTTGGTTAACGTTGACTATTTCTGCTGATAATCTATCTGGTGGTATTGCTACATCAGCATTTATTGCGTGGTTATCAAGTTTGACGAATATTAACTACTCAGCAACACAGTATGCTTTATTCAGTTCTATGATGTTGTTGTTACCTAAATTTATTGCCGGTTTTTCCGGAGTTATGGTGGACAGCATTGGCTATCATGATTTTTTTATTATGACGGCTTTATTAGGTAGTCCAGTACTCATTCTTATATGGCTTGCATCCAAATGTTTTGACTATAAAACAATAAATAAGGGATAAAAATACAGCAGTTACCTTTTAAAATGCTGGGTCTTGGCTGTGCTCGCAACCCTTCCAATAACGTCGTAATGTGAACTTATGAGGTCTTTCTCCTTTGTCTCCTTATGTCCTTTACAGCTTTGTGTATAGATTTAGGTGTAAGGTTGTTGGCTGCTCTCACTCACCCCAGCTACCTACTCCAAAGGAGAGGAGTATGTTCGTTAGTATTACCAACAGCATTGTTAGTGACTCTTAAGGCTTTAGGAGAGATAATCTGTTCCATAGACGGAATAATAACAAACAAGGAGTAGTTACTTATGAATCCAATGAATAGAGATCAAACTCAACAAATGCAATCTTCGGTTTCCATCTTTAGGAAAGAAGATTTTTCACCAAAGAAAATCCAAAACCGACTTCTCGCGAAATTTAGTGCTTTTGGGCGTAAAATCAAGGGATGGACAGAGCCAGTAAGGCTCATACCTAAAGCTTATAAAGAGTGGGTCAGCCGTGTTAAAAGCCACCATGTTGCAACCCATGTTTTTATGGCCTGCGTTGGCATTGTTCCGTGGTTATTTATGGCGGCTTCAGATGCATCTCAAGCATACAGAGCAGTTAGCAAACAGAGCAGGCAGCGTGAGGTGGAAACATCAACTGAGATAAAACCCGACAGCAACCTTTTAGAAGGGACACACCCAGATGCAGACGATACATTGGCGAAGTGGAGTGATGATGGAGATTATCAAGGTGATCCAGAAATATTAAAAAGGCACTTGATTGATGGAGTCCATCCGGAGGCGCAGGAGTTATTAGATAAGGGGGCCAAGGTGATGTATTCAAGTAAATAGTAACCTGCACAGTTAGTGTAAGCCATAAGCAAGCGTAGTCCCGTAAGCCTGCAAGTAGTAGGTTGCGGGGGGGCTTGCTCATTTAAAGAATAGATATATGCTAGTAGTAATGGGAGACATAGGTACTGCAATAAAACAAGCACCCTCCCCAATATATTCAAGTCCGATAGCATACGTTGCTTCATAGTTGGGCTACACATAATGAACAAAGATAATATTGGTAACTCTGCCTTAAAAGAAAGTTAGTCTGTCGCCATATTATAGGATTCATGGCGACATAAATGCCATAACCTTTTGAATGGTTCGATCAGGGTAGCTTTAGTTCTTCTTATAAAGTGTTTAACAGTATTCATCTCCTGTATAAAAATGAAGGCCTTTAATGCTGTGGTCCAGGTGAATATTTGGTTACCAGTGGCTGAGATTCTAGCGTATTCATAGAATGCTTGCTGGCTGGCACTACAAATATTTTCAGCTGGAGGACAGCTCTCTGCTAGGCGCAAGGTCGCAGTACTTACAGTCATTAAAGCTTCTGTAGATGATTGCATTAAGTTCCATGCGGTAGAGGTATCTGTTAAGTTTGCACTCATAACATCGCCATTATTAGCACAAACTTCTGCCACCGATATTAGACAATCCTTCACGATGTTACTCAAAGTCCACTGATAATACCCTTCTGACCAAGCGAAACCGCCCATAACAATAACTACGCCAACATTGCTAATATAATTGTTGGGTTCTTTTTTTAAATCAGACTCTGATTTTTCGACGATTTGGATTATCTTGTTGGCGCTAGCAGAATCACAAAGCGTATACGTTTGATTAAGCTCGCCACTAATAGTAACAATGCCTTCCTCGACACTCACCCCCTCAAGCTTCTTGCGTTTACCTTTGCATGTGACTCGTGGGAGTTGGCTTTTTAAGCACCTTATAGCCTCTAAAAGGTTGGTGTATTCCATGAAGAAATTAGCAATAAGGTGGCCTCCCATGCCTAGCATATTCACTATATGACTTATCCATAGGTTGGCTGGGTCATGGTTGTATAGTGCGGTTAATTGTTCTATAGAAATTAAGAAATAAGATGAAGTTGCGGCGAATAAAATAGCAATCCCTTTCTCACCCTGGTTATTTTGCACTGCGACTTTATATACAGTACCCATGTTATTACTGTTTTTTTTGAGCTCGCTTTCTATAATGGTGACGTCATCAATAGTGCTGACGGTAACTGCACTATTGCTGGAGATTGATAATGGAGGAGTTGATACTCTTTCCGTGCTGAGACCAGGACTTGGTATGACATCAATATTCTTAGATTCTATAGTTGAGGTGGTCTTGCTTATAACTTTTCCCAGACCATTGGCGTCTCCTTCAGTGGAAGATAATGTTGGTTTTCTGGCGAAAAGATATCCTGCCTCTACTGCGGTAAATGCAATGGTAAATATTTCAGGAATCCCTAAAAAAACACCAGTGACTGTCCCATAATCTAGCATCGCTTGCTTGATAATTCTCATTCCATCCAACCCTGAAGAGACTGTAACCCACAAGCCAAAGAATGCTAATGCTGACCTTTTAATTATTTCTTTTTTTCCATGCCGAGCCCCCAAGAGTTTTTTGAAAAACTCTGAGTTTGATGAGTTTGACTCGGCCCAACAATACTTAATCCACTCTTTTAACTCACTAACGCGCTGAGCGCCTAGGCAGCCTTTCATTGCGCCCCCTACGACGCCACCAAAAATTGCCGTATAAGCAACAGCGCTCTCTAGGGTAGAAGCACCAGGAGCGTATATGTACAATACCAAGCGAATAATCATGGCAGACATTACGAGAGTGGTCCCGGCGATTTCGAATTTGGAAAGTCGTGTCCTTTTGTTATGATCTAACGCTTTATCGTCATTAACCGTTTTTTTTGTACCTTGTGCGGTCTTTTTTCCAGGGTCTTGTGCTTCTACGTTCTCTAGCTGATAATTCTGGTTCTCTGTAGTTTGCTCTATAGCTCCTGCTGAAGATATGGAAGAATAACCAATCATCAAAAGGAGTAGTGGAGTAAGAATGCAATTTGTAAGCATAAAGTCATACCTTGGTAGTTAAATTAAGACGAGAGGGGGATGATAATGATAATGATAATGATTGTCATCAAGAATGAGCGAAATATGGCTAAACCTAAAATAAATGGTGAATAATCTTTTCATTGAGATTATACCTGTCTCTATTGAGTGTATGAGTGCGGGCAAGAGTGATAAGGCTTATTATATTGGGAGTAACTGGTGATTAGGGTGAGTGCGTCCATAGCCTGATACCTTCAAGGTGTTGGATAAGATATAGCGTCCTAGTAAGGTAAAAAAACAGATGATAGGGCTGGGTAAGAGAATTAATATTTCTGCACATCTGCATGATGTGGCTATAATTCATACGAGATTGACAAATGCTATTTAAAAATAATGGGATCTCCTTGATGCTAACTGTGTATTGTAATAAACGCGTACTTATCCTTTTTTTGCTTGGCTTTTCGGCAGGGTTGCCAATCATGCTGGTCTTTTCAAGCTTGTCATTCTGGCTTAGAGAGGCTGATGTTGGTCGTTCAACCATTGGTTTTTTTAGTTGGGTTGGGTTGGCGTACGGTTTTAAGTGGATTTGGTCTCCGCTAGTTGACCGAATGCCTGTGCCGCTCCTTAGTACATTATTAGGCAAGCGCCGCGCATGGTTGCTGGTTTCGCAAATAGCCATTGCTCTATCACTGGCAAGTATGGCGATAACCAACCCGGCGACTGATTTATGGAATTTGGCTATTTTTGCCGTAATTGTCGCTTTTGCATCAGCAACACAAGATATTGTTATAGACGCATACCGCATTGAATCTGGGGGTGGGAAGTTGCAGGCTGCCTTTGCTGCAGCATACATGGTGGGCTACAGGCTTGCTATGGTTCTTGCCACCGCTGGAGTTCTTTCTATCGCTGCGTGGTTTAGTACACCCGACAGTAAAGTATATGAGTTTTTTCCTTGGCAGGTTGCCTATTTAACCATGGCTTGTTTTATGAGCATTGGTATCGTTACAACGTTGCTCATTTCTGAACCACAAATTACGTCTCAGCCTAACTTGAATATAAAAGCACAACAGTGGCTTGCGACAAAACCTCGCATTCCTGTTCCGCTGAGGAGGTTTGCCCTATGGAGTTATGAAGCCGTTTTTTCTCCATTTGCAGACTTCATCACTCGGTACCGTTGGCATGCTGTTCTGATTTTGGCGCTAATAAGCACCTACCGTATTAGCGATATTGTTATGGGTATTATGGCAAACCCTTTTTATTTTGATCTTGGTTACACTAAGCAGGAGGTTGCTACCATTACAAAAATAGTAGGCGTTGTTATGACTCTGGTTGGTGCGGCTATAGCTGGAGGTTTAATGATAAGGCTTGGTGTGATGCGAGTTTTATTTACCTCGGGCTTGCTGGTTGTCCTCACAAATGTGCTGTTTGCGGGGTTGGCTATCATTGGTCACGATATATTTTGGCTTACGGTTGTTGTGACGTTAGATAACCTTGCTGGAGGAATGGCTGCGGCGGCTTTTGTAGCTTATTTGTCGCAGCTGACTAATGTTGCCTACTCTGCAACTCAGTATGCACTTTTTAGCTCCATGATGGCATTGTTTCCGAAGTTCATTGCAGGGTTTTCTGGAGTATTGGTCGATAGCTATGGTTATGCCGTGTTTTTCAGTTTGAGCGCCTTGATGGGAGTCCCTACATTATTCCTTATTCCGTTTGTTGCTAACTTGTCTACCAAAGGCGGTGAGCATGATAAGCAAGGCTTAATCTTTCCGATAGATGAAGTGGATAAAAAAGAATAAGTAAGGGAGAGTACACCCATCACCATTACCATCGGTATATTGCAAGCAATAAGTGCAATAGACTTTCTAGAAGAAAATAAGGGCTTGTATGTCCAATTCCCTTGAAAATGTGGGGTGTATAATTTACTGCTATCACTAACTTTATAATTGGTTCATGAGGCTTTGCTCGCTTGTTGCTTGTTGCTTGCTGCTTGCTTATATCTCCAATGGTAATGAGTATAAATCATGAAGTCTAATCTCTGAAATTACTGTATTGCAACGGCATGTCTAAATCAGCTTTTCGGAGTAGGGCGATAGCTGCTTGCAAGTCATCTCGCTTTTTCCCTGTTATTCGTACTTGATTACCCTGGATAGCAGGCTGTACATTTAGCTTGGCATCTTTAACCATTTTGCTGATTTTTTTAGCCTGCTCTTTCTCTAAACCTTGGCGAACAATGATTTCTTGCTTAACTTGCTTTCCAGAAGGGTACAGCTCCTTTACGTCCAGACATTTAATATCAATATTACGTTTGATCATTTTAGTTTTCAGCATTTCCAACATCTGAGTTAGTTGAAAATCAGTCTCAGCTGTCATCTGAACCTCCGTATTACTTTTGCTAAAGTTGGCGTCTACATTACGAAAGTCATAACGAGTAGCCAGCTCTCTATTGGCTTGATCTATTGCATTGGTTAACTCATGCATATCCACGTCAGAAACGATATCAAATGAAGGCATAATTACTCTTTATAGGTAAACGGGGGACTATACATTATATCCGGATAGGTACGCGGTTTGGCAAGTGCCAAGGATGCCAATTTCTCTTGTAAGGAGCGAGATACTCACCTCAGTCACGTACTGCTCGTAGGCTTGCTGGGCTTGGATCGTTGGTAGTTTACTCGCGCATTCAATGGTAACTGGTATATATTTGTTTTAAAAAGCAGTGGTGCTTTCCTTTTTAAGTACGGAGGGCATGGTGTTTCGAATAAAAGCATTATTATTATCAACCATTTCAGTAATTCTGTAGGTGTACTTTAGCCGCCTGCTGGTCTACTGAACAACTGTAGATATCTGCTAGTTACCCTTGAAGGTGAGAGTAGTCAACAGCATTACGCCTTTAATGGCAATAGATATAGCTCCAATGTCAAAGAGTATTGTGCCTTGAATGGAGAAGTTTGCCGAAGCTTACACTAGATACAGGTATAAAAAATGAAAAAAAACTTGGTTGCTCTTGAAATCAAGTGAAAGAAGCCATATAAAGATGAACATCTGATCGTGCTTCGATTGTTCTGTCTTCTCAGAGACTGTATTCTAGTCTGAGGTTGGTTCTGACTATCGATGTAAGCCGAAAACAGCGTCATTTTGGTAAGTAAAACAAAAGATAGCATAGCTACCGTAGGTTTATTGGTTTTGAAGGGAAGTGCATATGTTTGCTTTGGGTATTAAGCAGACGTGTTGCTAAGGGCAGACTTATGCGGGTTATTAATTTAAATATGTGCTGGTCGTTCAGTATATCTAATAAAACAGTTGGAGATATAATAGATGAAAATTCGTCCGTTGCGTGATCGCGTGATTGTTCGTCGTGGAGAAGAAGAAACCACTACTGTAGGTGGTATCTTTTTGCCCGGATCTGCGTCTGAAAAGCCGAATCAAGGTGTCGTTGTTGCTGTGGGTGATGGTGAGTACTTGGATAACGGTGAGAGACGTCGTGTAGGAGTGAAGGCTGGAGACAAGGTAATTTTTGGGAAGTACGCAGATTCTAACACTATAACAAATGATGGTGAGGAATTGATCATTCTGTCTGAGAGTGACATATATGCTGTTTTGGAGGCCTGATTTCAGGTTTAAAATTCGATTATAACTATTTGAAATTATCAGAGGATCACACATCATGACAGCAAAACAAGTTAAATCTGGAGACGAAGCTCGCAAGTTAATGCTAGCCGGCGTCAACGTACTATCTGACGCAGTAAAGGCTACTTTGGGCCCTAAAGGTCGCAATGTTCTTTTAGCTAAGTCTTATGGAGCTCCAGTCATTACTAAAGACGGAGTTTCCGTAGCCAAAGAGATTGAGCTTCAAGACAAATTTAAAAACATGGGGGCTCAGTTGGTTAAAGAGGTGGCTTCCCAAGCTAATGATCAAGCTGGAGATGGTACTACTACAGCAACTGTTCTGGCGCAAGCAATTATTAATGAAGGTCTGAAATACGTTGCGGCAGGAATGAATCCTATGGACCTGAAGCGAGGCATTGATAAGGCTGTTGCTGCTGTTGTTATGCAGCTGAAATCCATGGCTACTCCCTGTGAAGACAGTAAATCTATTGCTCAAGTGGCTACTATTTCTGCCAATGCTGATGAGCAGGTAGGTCAAATTATTGCTAAGGCTATGGATAAAGTAGGAAAAGAAGGTGTTATTACCGTTGAGGAAGGCACTGGACTGGAAAACGAATTGGATGTTGTTGAAGGCATGCAGTTTGACCGTGGTTATTTATCTCCTTATTTTATAAATAATCAAGAGAGTCTTTCTGCTGAACTGGAAGCTCCTTTTATTTTGTTAGTTGACAAAAAAGTATCTAACGTTCGAGATATGCTACCAATTTTGGAGTCTGTTGCTAAGGCTAGTAAGCCGTTGTTAATTATTGCTGAAGATATTGAGGGTGAAGCGCTGGCTACGTTGGTTGTTAATAGCATGCGAGGAATTGTTAAGGTAGCTGCAGTTAAAGCACCAGGCTTCGGTGATCGTCGCAAGGGTATGCTGCAGGATATTGCTGTCCTTACGGGCGGTACAGTTATCTCTGAGGAAGTTGGCTTGTCTCTAGAGGGCGCTACTCTGGAGAGTTTGGGTTCTGCCAAACGTGTTGTTATCTCTAAAGAAAATACCACTATTGTAGGTGGTACAGGCAACCAGACTGAAATTTCTAACCGTGTTAGTCAGATTAGGGCTGAAATAGAGCTATCTTCTTCTGATTATGATAAAGAAAAACTCCAGGAGAGGGTAGCGAAGTTGGCTGGAGGGGTTGCTGTCATCAAGGTTGGTGCAGGCAGTGAAGTAGAAATGAAAGAGAAGAAAGCTCGTGTGGAAGATGCACTAAATGCAACTCGCGCTGCTGTTGAAGAAGGGGTAGTGGCTGGTGGTGGTGTCGCCTTAGTGCGTGCGATGTCTGCTATCAAGGTTGATGCTACCAACACTGAACAGGAAGCAGGTGTGAAGTTAATTCTGCGTGCTTTGGAAGGCCCTATTCGTCAAATTGCTGCTAATTCTGGGGACGAAGGATCAGTTGTTGTGAACAAGGTTAAAGCTGGCACAGGTAACTTTGGATATAACGCTGCTACTGGCGGATATGGCGATATGATCGAAATGGGTATATTGGACCCGGCTAAAGTAACCCGTTCTGCGTTACAGGCTGCAGCATCTGTTGCAAGTCTGATGATTACTACTGAAGCTATGATTGCTGATGAGCCTGAAGATGGCAAGGGTTCGCCTTCTGATATGGGCGGCATGGGTGGTATGGGTGGTATGGGTGGTATGGGCGGAATGATGTAAAGTAACATCAGTCTATCCTAAGAGGCTACTTGTTGTTTAGTAGTTAATATTGCACTAAAAGCCTGCATATATGCAGGCTTTTTTATGAGCGGCATTACGGTGATTGTTCTTAGGGTCTCCTTTCCCTAAGTTTTGGTTTATTCCATCAGGGAACGAAGTTTTTAGAGCTTAGGTAGGATGTGTTTAAATAAGAGTGATCACTAGGTGAATTTTGTAATATTCAGTAGTGATTGTTGTGCTTAAGAAAACCTTACGCATTAATTTGCAACTGAATTTCTGTCCCATAATAGCACTCTAATAATGGACTGGTGTTGTCGCTTATTGAAGGGTCTGGCTAATTCAATCAGAGCATGAGGCATCACTTGTTTCTCGCCGACTCAGGCCTTTAATGGTAACGAGTATTATTAATAATAAAAACCGCAATTTTGATGCTAGGACAGGGTGCAGAGTGCCGTGAGTCCTGCATGCCAGTTACTCTGGATGTGTGAGGATATTGACTGTTCTCACACACTTCAGCTACCCACTGTAATTGGAGGACTTCGTCGATTTTTTCCCTAATTGCATTTTTTGATGAATAACACCATTGCATCGGTTGCTTATGCGATGGTATCAGATGCTAGGAATGCGCTATTAATATACATAAAATTATGGGTGTGAAGACTAGCGCCATTATTGCCGCGGTACGTCTTGAGAAAAGATAGTTGGTAGGTCTATTTGTGGTTTCTTGGGCAGTGGCGTCAGCTGGATTAGTGGCGTCAATATAGGTGGGAGTGGATGTGAGGTTTTCCTCATTTTCCTCATTTTCCTCATTTTCCTCATTTACCTCATACTCCTCATGCTCCTCATATTGTTTATCGTCCTCATCTTCTTTATCTTCTTTATCTTTCTCGTCTTGGTTATCGTCATCTGGAATGCTGTGGATGTCTTCGATGCTTACATATTCCCATGCTTCAGATTTGAACATATAGTGATAGCATTTTGTGTTCCATGTGATATTCATGAAAGTCATGTCATGGTTAATCGATGATAAAACTTTAGTGTCACTATTTATCTTATAAGGTGTAGAGTCACATAATATAATATTGTTATAGAGTGATGACAGATAGTCTTGAGCCGATTTTGGATATTTTCTCCATTTATGTGTTTTTACTAAAAGGTTATTTATCATAGGTTCTGGGAGTATATGATCTCTAGACATCTTGTCATCTGACTCTGTCATTTTAGCTCTCATAAGTAGTATTGATGCTACTCCAAGCATTATGCGACTGCGCTCTGTTGAGTTTATTGCTTTACCGCTTTCGTTTGCATGTGCAGTGTATGAGTTGAAAAAGGTAATAGTTAGTCCATAAAGCAGTTGAGGTTTATAGTTGTCAGGAGAAAAGGCTTCTTTAGCATTATATAAGATGGCGGCAAGTTGAGGTTGAGCGTCAGCAGAAATAAAATAATCTGGTGCTGTTTTTAAGGATAACCTAGATTGCGATTTGGTCAAGTGATAGGCGTCTGGAATACCTAAATCGTCATATAAGGTGGCAATTAGTCCCGTAAGGAAACGGTCTGTAATCGAGATATTATTATTCTTATCGGTGTGGCTTTGGGTGGTGTTGTTTTTTGATGAGTGTTGATGGATGTCGGCACAATTATCAGAAACCATTGTTGCTTCTGTTGTGGAAGCGTTATTGTTACCTACCATTTCTGCTGTTACGGCTG
This sequence comes from Candidatus Endonucleibacter bathymodioli, assembly GCA_030674915.1. GTDB lineage: Bacteria > Pseudomonadota > Gammaproteobacteria > Pseudomonadales > Endozoicomonadaceae > Endonucleibacter > Endonucleibacter bathymodioli. The sequence goes on along the minus strand of JASXSV010000013.1, from coordinate 59,614 downwards.
TTACGGCTGTTACGGCTGTTACTGCCATTTCTGCTGTTGCTTGATCTATTGCAGGCTCGATATAGTCATCTGCTCTTCCTTCGCTTATTGCTCTTCTTTCCAGTGCTGCTATTCCTGGGGTTCTTGTTTTGCGTACTACATGATTGTCTGATGCTTCTATTGTGGTCGAGCCTACTGATGGTATTATATTACCTTGTTCTTTCTTTTTTGTTGTTCTTGTGTCTGTGTTGTTTACGGGCTCGCTTTTTTTTATAGAAACGCCATCCATAAGCGCCATATGATTCGTATTGGTGCTATTCTGAGGGGTAGTAGGCTTTGGGGTGGATGTCAATGTCTCAGAACTGCTGGTAGAAAACCTTGTTTCATCTGTTGTGGGTAAGGTATTGTTACGTGCAGTTTCTGTTGTTTCTTGATCCATTCCCAGCTTTATCTTGTGGGCTGATCCTTTTGCTGCTTCAAATGCTCTTGCTGTTTCTTTCATAGAGATGCCATCCATAAGCGCCATATGATTCGTATTGGTGCTGTTCTGAGGGGTAGTAGGCTTTGGAGTGGATATCAAGGTGTTAGAGCTGCTGGTAGGAAACATTGTTTCGTCTGTTGTTGGTAAGTTATTGTTACCTGCAGTTTCTGTTGTTGTTTTATCTGATTCCAAATCTATGTTGTGGGCTAGTGCTAATGCTTGTGCTATTGCTATTGTTACTGCTGTGTGTACTGCATTATCGTCTGGTGGTTCTATCGGTTCTATTGTTTCTGTTGTTGTTTCATCTGATTCCAGATCTATGTTGTGGACTCGTGCTAATGCTTGTGCTGTTGCTATTGTTACTGCTGTGCGTACTGCATTATCGTCTGGTGCTCCTATCGGTTCTATTGTTGTAGAGGGTGAGGGTACTGAGGGTGCTATATTATTTTGTTCTTTATCATCTGTTGCTCTTGTTGTTTCTGTATTATTTAAGGGGTCGCTTTCTTTTATAGAGACGCCATCCTTAAGCACGATATGATTTGTGTTGCTGCTGTTCTGGGGGGGGATAGGATTTGATGCTGTTGCTCCTTTTAGGATGGATCTGACTGTCATAAAGAAGCAGTCATTAGGCTCAGTGTTAGCATTGTTGGTGTTGGTTTTTGGTATGGGTACGTATGTATCAGCTTTCATGAGAGGAGTGGTTTTTGTGGCTACTGTTGGCGTTTCAGTGTCGACTTTTGTTGTGTCTGCCGTATCTGAGTCTGTTGTTGGTATCTCATTCTCGTTGGTTGTTTCTGCTGCGACCGGATTATGATCTAGAGATGTTGTTGTATCTTTTTTTGTTTGTTGTAACGACTCATCTCTCTGGCCGTAGCCGTAAGAGTTAGTGGTGGCTGAGATGGCATATAAAGCAAGTAGTAGCAGAGGAGCTAATAGGCATTCCCTGAATAAGCGCATTTTGTGTAATATGAACATTTTATACTATATCCTGTTGTAAAATTATAAAATTATAAAATTGAACGTTTATGATAAAGTGACGCAATAAGTAATTCTACAAGCTAACTATCAGGGTTACCTAATTCCCACTCTTCTCAGAATTATTGAAGACGAGGGAATAAACAGAGGTAAGTATGCACGCCTGCATCTTCTAGCGCTGTGGTTGATCTTAGTACTTATCATAAGCAGTAAAAATCCAAGAGTAAGAATCTTATTGCGGAATGCTACAAGAAGCAAATCATTCGGTCAACTAATTTTAAGGAGTTTTTTGAACAGCGTATAGGCAATATGCAAATATGAGTGTTGTCTATTTGCAGATATTACAGAGTTGCAGGAGTGGATATGTAGCCAATGTGTCTATCCATGATTTTTGTGTGGGAGGATGTAGCTAATTTTGATGTTGGTGCTGGTGTGGTCTATTTCATTTTATAGAATCAAACCTTGCGGACGTATTCTCCAGGATAAAATATGATTTCATAAGCAACGGAAAGGGTGCGTCTCCTGCGCAGAGAGCTGAGTCTTATGCTGTTAAGCTATAAAACAAGGTTGAAGTAAATGAAACAAAGGAATGCAGTGAAATATTTGGGGTAGTAACTCTCTAATTAGAAAGGTTAGTTTAGAAGTGCTAGTGAGAGGGAGGAGTTCCAGAAATGGATGCTGTATTTTTAAATGCTGCGATGATACCGATACAGATATACCGTAGCTATGGATGCGTAAACTTTTGAATCTGATATTTATGGGAAGATGATATCATGATAAATGATAAATGATAAATGAGAAAATGGTTGTTGAAGGCGAAGAAAAAGATAAAATTTTAAAAGAGTTTAAAAAAGGTGTTGTGTGTGGATGGGAAAATAAGCCAAAGATGGTATGCCATTGCGTTACTTTTAATGACCGATCTACCATTGATGAAAGTGCAAATGTAGCTGTTAAAGGATTATGGGAAGACAATGGATGTATGGATTTTCCTAGACGTGCTAGTGATATAGATGAGAGCCGCTTTGTTGGTGATGCCAGGGGTGAGATAGTTAAGAGTCTTTATGAGAGTGTTGGTGGGGAGATTCTTAAAGTTATTGTTGAACTTGGCAAGGGTGGGAATGCTCAATCTGAGACTATGTATGGCTACAAAAGATTATATCTATACGACCAAGATGGTGAATATAAATTACTTAAAGAGGCTATAGGTAAGTTTGGTGGTAGGACTAAGGAGAATACAGTTGCTTTCGTACCGGTAGTCGATGAAAGCAAAGATATAAGATATTTCATGAAGTCTGCGACTGAATTTAATGGCGTTCCTATATTGCCACCTCATCTCATAGCGGAAGCTAAAAACATTGGTTACAATTCATTTGAATTTGAAAAAAAGTTTCATAAACTTCTAGAAAATGATAAAAGGTTTGAGAGACTACTAGGTGTTATTTTGCCTAAAAAAGCTTGTGAAGTTCTAATATATACAGATACGATTAGCTTTACGAAGGAGGTGGGTTATCATCTAGATTCTATGACTCCATATAAGAATACTCCAAAGTTTGAGTTTGGAGTATGGCTCAATATACGTTTTGTCGATGCTACAGATGTTGTGTATATATACTCCGACTAAGTCGTTAAGTTCTAATTCCCGCAATAACTAGCACGCCAAGAGACCTTTGCGTTATAAGTTCCAAAATTGCAGCGTTTCAGTTCCAGGGCGATTTCTTTATTGGGATAGTGCATATAATTACTAATCCTATTCGCGGAGAATACGGTCTGGCTGAGGGAGGGAATCTGGTATAGTTCAGACAAAGTCGACTGTTTGTAAGAGTTCTTCATATAGTGACGTGGGTTGTTATGTAAAAACTACAGTCTATGAGCAGCTGACTTTTAAATTAATTCCAAGGGGATAGGTTGTTGTGTGAACCTGGGTTTTAAAGTTAACGTGGCTCTTTGGAGTGATAGCTAACTTTGGGGAGGCTGTGATTATTTTTGAGGCCGGCTGTAAAAAGTAAAAAAATATGGAGAAGCGATTTCCATTTATAAGATGGATAAAAATTATTATTAGTATTTTCAATGAGTAGTAAATATTGGAGGAAGTCTCTGGGGTTTTTTAAACTAAAAATTCTTGACTGCTAAGTGCAAGTATTGGTATTTTAAGAATATAGATTCTGTAATTTAATAATCACTGAAGTAATGTTTTAACTCTTGGTCAAAAGGATTAGACCTATGTCCGGTCGAGCAACTTTTAAAGATAAGCAGCTAAGGCTTTGTGTTGCTACTACCTTAGCTGCAGGATCCGCTGTAAGTACGGTCGAGGCTTTGTTTTTGCCTCCCGAACCTTTGTCGTTTAGCTCTAGTTGGGACTGTCGTTCTGACAGTTTCAATCGAAACGAGAGGCTTTGTCATTCTAAGGCAGTAGTAGGATATAGTAACTCAGTTGATTACGGTGAGCAAGCGAGCCGTAACAATGTTGTAGCGGAGTCTTACGGTTATTCACCTGTGGCTGAAGAGGATTTCTACGAATCTATCGGAAGACATCAGGTTTTGTATGAGCAGCCAGTGTTCAATCCTGCCGTTGCGGATAGTGCTATATTGCTGGAGTTGCTAAACGCTCCGCCAGGCAGTTATGTGCTTCAATGGCAGGCTGAACACAGCCGGAAACCCTTGGAGCGACTAAAGGCTCAGTACCTTGTATTTCGGGATAGTACTATAGCCCAGTACCAAAGAGCGGGTAAACAATGGTTTATATTACTTGACGGTCCTTATCCTAGCCGTATTGCTGCTATGGCAGCACTACGGGTGGGTGACAGGGCAGCTCTTGCGAGTAGATTTCGCCCGTGGACTAGATCAGTGTCTAGTATTCAGAACTTAGACCTAATAAGACCGGAACAGAATAATCATGAAAGTGTTGCATCTTCTGAAACTTCAATAGCGGCGCGCGGAAACACATCTGGTAGTTATTCTAATAACGAGTATAAGACAATGACTTCTGATCGGCAGTCATTTATTCCGAGCCAGCAGATACCAATAAGCCGTCAAGGAGCAGAAAATAGGTATAATGACATATTAGGCAGTGACTACAACTCACACGTTAACCAGCCAGGGCTGATTAACAGGCAGTATTCTAGTAATGGTAGTACTCAGCAATATCACAACTATGGCAACCAGCTTCAGCCGAACGTTAGTCAGCAGCAGGCATCTATGCTTGATTATTCTGATGGCTATTCATACGCAGGAGCCCCTGTTAGCAATTTTCAAGGTGCAAATAGTCCGACCACTCCTGATTATAGGTACACTTATCAGGAAGGCCGCACTATTGGTAATCAATCAAGCCAACAAGACTACAGGCGCTCACTTAGACTAAGATATGATAACCAGACCCAGTCTAATGTTAGTCGACAGAAATCGTCTGCGCGTGGTTATTCTGATGATTACTCATACATGGAAACTCCTGTTGGCAATTTCCAAGGTGCTGACAGGTACACTTATCAGGAAGGCCACGCTATCGGTAACCAGTCGCGGCAACAAGACGACAGTCGCGCATTGAGTCCTTTTCAGGATTCTTATAGAGAAGGATACAAGCAGTCATCTAAGAAGCGGTATTATGACAACCTGTCACCAGAAACGGTTTATAGCCAGCAGCGCCAGGCAACGGATCCTGTCTATACGCAGACTTCGACATATAATAACGATCTAAGGTATGCAATGGCGTCGATCGGTAATCAATCAATGCTACCACCGAAACCGAAACCGAAGCCGAAACCGAGATCGAGATCGAAATCGAGTCAAAGACCTGATTACTCAAATAATCACAACCAGGATTTTAGGCAAGGGTCGGCTCGGCAACAGACTGATTACAATATGCCGCAATCAACATATTCCGACTACGGTTATAACCCAGATTCTTATCGTGAGGCTCCTGAGTCAGCACCTAGAAACAGAAGAAGTAATCCTTATTCTTCAGCAGTTAGACCAGAAGAGCTTAGTCTAGAATACGGCCAGACTTCTAATGAAATAATACTTAATGCACCCATGGATAGTTATACTATCCAGTGGATTTCTGCGAGCAAAAAAGCGTCTATTGAGCGAATTCAACTTAGGTATCCGGCATTACAAAATGCGAGGATCATTCATTATAGGAAAAACAATGAGGACTGGTATCTGCTGGTTGGTGGTACGTTCATTAGTAGACAGGCGGCACAAGCGGCTCTTGAGCTTCCTCCATACTCCAGATTAACTGCTCGACTTTATCCATGGGTTAGGCCTGTTAAAGTTTTGCAGGAAATGATTACGGCTGCCAAAGATAGAGGGGAAAGCGGCAGAAGAATTGTAAAAAAGGCTACTCCTTTACAAAAGATTATATCTACTGTTGAGAGAGGTTATACAATCCAGTGGTATGCGGCTAACAAACCAGAAGCTATCAAGAAGATGCAGAAGCGTTTTCCCGAGCTATCTAATGCGGTAACTGTTCATTTTAAACGTAACCACAAAGATTGGTATGTGCTTTTGCAGGGGCAATTCAGTAGTAGTACAGATGCTATATCTACTATTAAGTCCGCAAAAATGAGCGATGCCGCCAGATTCCTTCATCCATGGACTCGGCCCGTAAATACTCTGAGGAATCTTGATATTCAGGGGCAGGGCTAGTGATTGTTGAGGTTTTCGGTAACATCTATACATGTTACGTTTGATGGTGAGAGAGGTTAATAGCTTTATACTTTTCTCTGTGTCTTTACGCTGAATTTTATCGCCAAGACCAAGCGGTGCTAGTTTCTCCGGGGTCTGCTTTGAACGGTATGCGGCAACTGTGTACGGCTCTGTTATTCAGAAGTAGTCAACAACCTCACGCCTTCAAGATAATATGGTATTATTGTGCGTGACTTGCAGTATACACTGAGGAAGTGTTTTTTATTTGCGGCTGTTAATCCCCTCAAGATTAAAATAAGACGCAACCAATGTTTTATCTAGCTCAGATAAATATGGTACCGTGCCAAGGCAGGGTGCAGGGATTAAGGAGCGAAGAGTTTTAATATTATCTTCGTAGCACATCATCTCTGGTTCGATACAGTTCGCAACCCAGCCTGCCAATTTAAGGCCGTCTCTAATGATGGCTTCAGCAGTCAAACAAGCATGATTCAAGCAACCAAGCTTAACTCCAACCACAAGAACTACAGGAGTATTAAGTTCTTTAGCTAAATCTGATAACATTTGATGGTTGTTTAAAGGAGTTCTCCAGCCTCCGGCCCCTTCAATCAATATAAATTCTGCTGGGTTCAGTAGTGTTCCACGACAAAAGTCTGCCAGTTGTTCAATCGATATAATTGTACCCGCAAGGTTTGCTGCAATATGGGGTGCAATCGGTGGTTTAAAAGACACAGGATTAACTTGTTCATAACTCAGTTTGCAAGTCATGGCATCCATTAATGCTAAAGCATCTTTATTCTTAAGGCCGTCTTTGGTCTGGTAGCATCCTGCAGATACAGGCTTTAATCCTATCGTTTTATATCCTTGGAGTCTAGCGGCCTCAAGTAAACCACAGCTGACTATTGTTTTACCGACATCAGTATCTGTCCCTGTAACAAAGTATATTTTTTTATTCACCTAATGTACCAAGTTCAAAGGAGCCCAATCTTACCATATATAACCTTATAAGAGAGTGGCAGGCCTGCGTCTTCTCTAAATGTTTCATAGGCAGTGCATAGAGCTTTCAATTTTTTTCGACTCATCAATCCTTTTCTGGGTAAGCGGATCGCATTAACGCCTAAAGCTTTTAGTTCTCGAAGTAGTGTGAGTGTATCTGAATAAAAAAGAGTTTCATGCTGGCATCGCAGAGCTTTTAGTTGCACAGATCCATTTTCTAGTAACTTTTTTTGCTCAAAGAATGATGGGAAATAATTGATATGTATGCCTTCATCAACTAGCTGCCAAGCAGCACGAAGTTCTGATATAGACCCCTCCGCCAGAGTAGAAAATATAAAGGTGCCTTTAGGCTTTAAAATTCGTTTAACCTGCTGAATTACCGTTTGTAAGTCACACCATTGTATAGCTAAGCTAGAATAAACAAGGTTAAAAGAACTACTTTGAAAGGGTATGTTTTCTATATCCCCTATACTCCAAACACTGTTGCAAACTTCACTATATTTAGACTTTGCATATTGAACCATGCCTGACGACAAGTCTGTTCCTACTACCAAAGATCCAGGATATTGTTTTGCAAGGACGTTAGTCTGGCAACCAGTTCCGGATCCTAGGTCAAGGATCGTGAGAGGAATTTGCGATGACGGCAAAAGCATCATTGTGCTAGCAGCTACCCGTTTTTGCAGCCTAGCAACATCGTCATAAGAAGTGGCTGCTCTGCTAAAGTGGCTTGCGACTCTTTTTTTGAAACTACGGTCTAAACTTGTAACTAAAGGTTTCTTACCGTTGGATTTCTTAGCGTAATTCATTGGTTTTCACCTCCTCCCTGAAGACAAAAGCTACTTAACTGTTCTGCAATACTCTCCGCGCACTCAATAATAAAAGAATGCCCGCTACTGATTATATGAATGTGATGATGGTGATAATCTCTAGCCATGGCTGCAGCCGTTGCAGCAGAAACCAAGGCATCTTTTTGTGCATAAAAGTGTACTGTAGGGCACTGAATATCCCCGATTAAATGTCTGATATCAGTAGTTCCCATTGATTTAAGAATAAATAACAAGTTGCACACATCGTCTCGTTCATTAAAAAAGGTATTTGTTAATGCGTTCATAATAGTTTTTTTGTTGCGGCAGCTCATGATGCAAAGCAGCATAAATTGCTCTAGGGTTTTCTTTGGCTGAGACTGGAAATCAGCTAAAAATTTCGAAAAAACTTTTTGATGCATACCTTCGGGCCAATCAGAACGTTGTACAAAGCATGGGGTGGCAGCCATGGTTACCAGTGAATTCACTTGTGTGGGATGCAATGCTGTATAAGCACAAGCTAGAGTACCTCCATAAGACCACCCCGCCAGAACAAAGGGTTGTTGAGGAAGTCGTTCGTGGAGAGTTTTCACCAGACCTTCATATCCCAAGCTTTGCTTTAAATCACTTACTAAATCACAGGGGTTAATAATCGTTACGTCTATAGGACTTAACTTAGATAGTATGGGGGCAAGAGCTTGTCTAGGAGCAGCCCAGCCGTTAATAATAACCAGAGGAATGTTCAGGCTTAGGTACCCTTCATGGCATGACGTCCAGCAATCTTACCTAGAATTTCAAGCAAATAATCAATATGCTCAAATGTATGTGAGGCACTTAGGGCTATGCGCAGCCGTGATGTTCCAGTTGGAACTGTGGGAGGACGAATGGCCGTTATTAGAATATTTTTGCTTGCTAGAGTGTTACTAATGGCCGTTGCTACGCTAGCAGAACCTACCACCAGTGGCTGGATGGGAGTGGAAGAAGCCGTTAGCTCAATACCTGATGCCTGACAATGTTGACGGAAATAACTAATAAGTTTTTTTAAATGATCTCGTCGCCAATACTCGCTTTTAACTAATTTAAGACTGGCACGAGACGCCTCTGTTACTGCGGGAGGTATAGATGTAGTGTAAATATAAGGGCGGGAAAACTGAATCATAGTTTCAATTAATTCATTACTCCCCGCAACAAAAGCACCGTAACAACCAAATGCCTTCCCCAGTGTTCCCATTAGAACTGGCAGCTCTTGCTGGGAGAGGTTAAAGTGTTCAGCAACACCTCCACCATTTTCTCCTAGTACACCGAATCCATGGGCATCATCAACCATTAACCAAGCATCATACTGCTTGGTTATTGCCGGGAGTTTGTCCAAAGGAGCAATATCACCATCCATACTAAACACCCCGTCGGTAACAATAAGCTTGCGGTATGCCGAACTTTTTTGTAGTTTTTCTTCAAGGTTTTGGCAGTAGCAGTGGCGGTAACGCTGAAAACTAGCCGCGGATAACAGGGCTGCATCTACTAATGATGCATGGTTCAAACGATCTAAAAAGACGCCATCCTTTTTGCCCAAAAGTGCGGATATCACTCCCAGATTAGCCATATAACCATTAGCATAAAGTAGCGTTCTGTCTCTACCAGTAAACTCTGCCAATTCTTCTTCTAGCAGACGGTGGGGTTCGCTATGACCTACGACTAAATGGGAAGCTCCACCGCCAACACCGTACTTATTAGCTGCCTTTTTAAAAGCTGAGACAACATCAGGATGGTCTGCCAACCCCAAATAATTATTACTACAAAATGCCAAGTACCGGTGGCCATCAATCCATACTTCCGGCTTTTGTGCTGAAGAAAGCGTTCTCCGAAAACGGTAAAGACCTTGATTCTGGCGAGAGCGTAGAGCTGGCGCAAGGTCAAAGGCCGTCATGCTTAAGCTTCCTTCTCTGATGGCATGATGTCGTAATACTGGTCATTGTCCTCGTCTCTTAGGGGGTGGTGATTTAAGTGATGATTATTCAACTCCACGTCATTAATTACCTCTGCTTTGATTCCAAGACGACTGAACAATTGTATGTCTCGGCTATGCTCAGGATTTCCGGTTGTTAGTAGCTTGTCTCCCATGAAAACCGAATTAGCTCCAGCCATAAATGCCAATGCTTGTAGTTCGTCACTCATGGTTTCTCGCCCGGCAGATAATCTAACATGGGATTTTGGCATCATAATTCTAGCTACTGCAATGGTTTTGACGAACTCAAAGCTATCAATTTCATCCACTGACTCTAGCGGAGTACCTGGCACTCGTACTAACCGGTTTATAGGAACGCTTTCTGGTTGAGTGGGTAGATTTGCCAGCTGTAGCAATAATCCTGCCCGGTCTTTGATCGCCTCACCAAGGCCGACAATGCCGCCACTGCAAATTTTCATACCGGATGCACGAACATGTGATAATGTGTCTAATCGGTCGGTATAGGATCTGGTTGTCACGATGCTATCATAGAACTCCGGCGAGGTATCAAGATTATGGTTGTAATAGTCTAGGCCTGCATGAGCAAGGATGCCTGCCTGTTCAGCGTTGAGCATTCCTAGAGTCATGCAGGTTTCCAGTCCTAATGACTTGACTTCTTTCACCATAGCAACAAGGTGAGGCATATCCCTAGCTGGTGGATTTTTCCAGGCTGCGCCCATACAAAAACGTGTAGCTCCTGATGCTTTCGCCTGCCGTGCTTGCTCAATAACCTTCTCTACTGCAATCAATTTTTCCCGAGCCAATCCAGTATTGTAGCGACCACTTTGAGGGCAATATTTGCAGTCTTCTGGACAAGCACCTGTCTTGATTGACAACAAAGTACTAACCTGAACCTCGTTAGGAGAAAAATTCTCGCGGTGAACCTGTTGTGCGGTGAGTAGCAGGTCATTAAGAGGCTTGTTGAAAAGGGTTTCAACTTCGTCAAGAGTCCACTTGTTGTGAATGTTTGTAGTCACCGTGTTCGTTTGGATCATACTTGTCCTTGCGTTTTCAAGTATTTGAGTTTATACCCATTCTCCTTGAGGTGTGGTTAGTGAGCGATCTTACTCATCCCAACCACTTGCTACTTACACCTTTAATCGTAATGGGTATATATATCGCTATTGTAAAAGGCCGACCATTGCGACAATAAACAAAGGATTCGTCAACTAAATACAGCAAAATAAGTTTACAGCAGAATCATGAAAATGCACTTAAAAAACAAAATACGTGTTATTAAAGCTGGGTTTGGCATGATTAGACGCCGTCTCATGAGCCCGTTTGTTCAAAGCCGTTGCCTTCTTTGCAAGGGCTGCGCCTCATTAGCTATGCCATTGTGCAGCTATTGCCTTGGTTGCTTACCCCGGTTGAGTGCTCCGTGCCTTCAGTGTGCCCTACCTATGCCATATTCCAGGGCAGAGCTATGTGCGCAGTGCCTCAAAAAGAGACCGTCTTTTGATTGTTGCTTGAGTGCGTTTCTCTATAGTTATCCCATGAACCACGTTATCAAAAACATAAAGTATGGTCAGCATCTAGAGTTGATTGAACCAATAACGCATCCCCTAGTGGAAGTGTTGATGAGACACTACTTAGAAAAATCGTGGCCCGAAGCCATTATTCCAATACCGCTACATAAAAAGAAAATAAGAGTGCGAGGCTTTAACCAGTCCTTACTATTGGCAAAAGTCATCACGAGCTTACTGCCAGAGGATATACCTTGTTTGCTTAGGCCAGGAATTGTCACAAAACATCGTGACACTCTCTCACAGCAATCCTTGCCTGCTAGAGCCAGGCATAAAAATATAAAAGGTGCGTTTACAGTGGAGAAAAATATTTGTTACAAGCACGTAGCAATTATTGACGATGTTGTTACTACTGCAGAAACTGCCAATGAAGTTAGCAAAGAGTTAAAAAGAAATGGTATTCAACAAGTGGATATCTGGTGCCTTGCCCGAACACCTTAAGACTACATAATTTCACGTTAATTATATCAGTTACCATTTAAGGAGTAAGTGAGAGCAGTCAACAGTCTCACACCTTTAATGGTGGCGGATATGTTCCGGCATCATCCGTAGCTCTAGTTCATGACAGGTCAACTGGTTTGTTATGCTGGTGCCACTTTAATCAGATGAATAATATGCAGGAGGTCTGTAAATTTAAGTACTTCAGTGGGGTAGTTGAGGTCTAACTCCAGAATTCCATTTTCAATTTCACTATCAGAAAGATTACGAAGGTTAGACATAAAACGTTGGCGTAATAAGTCAAAATATTGCTGTTTGCTAATCTCAACATTGAAACAAAACTCAGAGATATCGGTTTCAAATAAACAGTCTTGCCCAAGGTTGATGATATCCTGAAAATGAAGTTGCTCCTGTAGAAATGTATCTTTGCCCTGAGTAAACATAGGTATGGTTATTTTTGGAGGCATTAAAAATACTAGGGCGCGAGCACTTTTCTTCAGGCAACGATGGATTTCTTGCAACAACTGCTTCCTGATGTCCGTGCTAACACAGTGAAGCATCTGCTTTAAGATGATGCCGTGGTATAGATTGTCAGGTTGTCCCTTGAGGTAGGAGAGAGCATCTATTTGAAATAGGTTAACTTTGTTGCAGTTGGGGGCTTCGCTAATAGTGTCAGAAATATCAATTCCTTCAACAGGGGTCTCTACGTTATTTGCTTCAGCTAGCGCAGTGGTAATTCCTGCGCGACCGCAGCCAATATCTAGAATCTTGCTGTTTGGAGTAATTTCCAGGCATTCAGAGAGAACTTTCACCGAGTGAGCAATATATTCAACCGAAGAAATCCAGCTTTCTCTGTCCCAGTTCGAACAAGTAATAGTCATATGGAAAAAGTGCCAGCTGTAGTTTAGTGTATAACGCAGGAATAGAGGAGTAGCAAGTTTTGTCTGCGCTTGATTCTTGTTGAGGTAAAAAAAGCAGCCAGACACCAGTTTCTTTGAATAGGTGAGGTTTTGATCTCGCTGATTCACCTACCTGCTACGTGTAGGCTCATGGGATTCGCTTGCTTGTCGCCTAATCACCCCTTCAAAGGTAGCGGATATATATGTTGAAACTAGATCCGCCTCTAATTGAAAAAGCCTTTCAGGATCTTTTTTAAAGACCCTGCATTTTTATTTATCTCTTCCTTGAGTCGTTTCTGGGCTTCTTTTTTTGCCAGATCGACAATGGTGTTGGCTAACCTGTCGCTATCTATACCGCAGGTTAGCGCACCGATTTTACCTTGGCAGCGTATCGGCCAGGTTACGCCTATATAATCTGCATTAATCTGGCAGGCAGGGTCACTGTCTGGCGCGCCATCACCTCGAATATTAAGTCCGACATGGTAATCAAGAGTTTGCTCAACTAGGTTGATTACACCATCTCCTTTCAGGTTTAGATTAGAAAGAGTCGCAGTGAGGTCTTTGTTGCTGGCTACGCCATTTTGAATAATGAATGAGCCTCTGAGGTCCTGAAATTGGGTGGATTTTGCCCATTCTTTTTTCTGTAGTGTTTTCTTGCGTATTTGGGCAATACTTTCACAAACTATTTTATCAAAATTGGCTTCAGTAAAGGCTCCTTGGTCAATGGAAAGTCGGACTGTGCCGTTGAGGTTTTTAGTCAATATACTTTGTACTTGACCTTGAGTGTTGAGTTTTATGTCGGCATTAACTGCCCCTTGAACGATTTTTAATGTTGGTATAGATTCGGCCATGGCTTGAAGGTTGATACTTTTGAAGGTAGCAGCGCTGGAAAGCTTCGGCGTTCCTGGGGTGTTAAAATCCATTTGGCTATCCATGTTAATGGATCCTTGGTAGAACTCTGACTTCAATTTAATTTGTGAGTGTCCGGCCGCAGCAGTTAGCGTGATGGAAGGCCGCTCAAATTTCATTTTTTGTACGGTCAGCGATGCTAGGCTCACAGAACCATTGATATCAAGATCTTTCAGAAGGTTTTCTGGGATCAAAGGTGGCTCTTTTCCATCAGTAATAGGCTGTTGTTCTCTCTTTTTGTTGCTCTTTACTTCCTGAGTTTGGTCTGTATTTGTGCTTGCTGCTGGCAGGTAGTGGTCTAGGTTGAAATCATTGCCGACAAATTCAAAGGTCGTAGTTTTTTTCTTATTATTAGCTATATTGAGAGAGCCTTTGATATTGAAATCATCCAAAGCGAGGTTGAGGGTATGGAAGGTTATACTTTTACCATCGCTTTCAAAATTGCTTTCAACGGCCAATCGCTGGAAAGAGGTGGTGTTTGCTATGAGGGGTGGTTTAATGTGTATTTGAGTAAGGAAGTTCTGTGGATTAATAGAGCTAGTGCTGAGCTGTCCCTTTACCAATAAGGGTTGCTGTTGAATGTGTAGATTGCCTGTCAAGTTTATCTGTTCACTGTCGGTAAGGTCAGGTTGGGCAGTGAAGTCCAAGTCATCAATAGAGTAAATGCCATCCTTGGGATTAATAGTCAGCGTGGCATGCATGCTGACTTTAAAGTTGAGATCCTGCTTCTTGCTGGAAACTAGCCCGTTGAGGTTAAGGTCAAAAGGTTTTTGGTCTGCAATAGCTCCTGTCACCAAGTTGGTGAGGTTGATAAGATAAAGGTTCTCGGATTGTTGGTCGTTATATCGAATATTGAGTTCAGAGATTTCGATATTTGCTATATCAAGTTTAAGGTTGAGGGTCTTTTTGGTTTTATTCGAGGAGATGTCTTTGGCTACTGAGTGCTTGTTGGGCTGATGCTTTTTCGACGAGCCAACTTCCCAGTTTCCGTGACCATCCTTGTGGCGAATTAGGTTCAGATCCAGGCCTGTAAATCTGGCTGTTTGTATTTCTACTTTTTTTCTGAGTAGTGGCAGGAGCTTAACACTGACTTCCGCGCTATCTAGTTCAGCCAATTTGCTGTGCTGTATTCCTGCTATAGACAGGTTTTCTATGGCCAAGCCTAGCCAAGGAAATAGAGACCAGCTAATAGAGCCATTGATCTTTAGTGTTAAGCCAGTTTTTTCATAAACCAGTTTTGATATCTCAGCACGGTAATGGTTGGGGTCTATGAACTTGGGTAACAGAATTGCAGCTATCACTAGGAGTAGCACAATGCCTGCTACTATCATAGATATCCATTTTATTATGCTACTCATAGGAGGTCTCGTGATTAAGTGTTAGATTTTTCGTATCTGAAAAGGCTGATGAATTATGTCATCAAAAGTTGAGTACGGCATAAGGTTTTTTACTCAGACTGTAAAAATGGTCACAAACTTGCAGTTTGGCAGGTGCATCAAGAGAAATATCTAGCCAATTTTTCTTGAAGGTGTGAGATGGTTGACTGTTCTTACTTACCTGTCATCTGCTACTATCCTGCACATGTCCTCAATGATAAAGGGTACGCGCCTAAAAGAACTGGATATTCAAGTCCCCACCTCTGAATCTTGAGCTCCTTTATGAGATTTTTGCATGAATGGTCGAGATGAATATATTGTTTGTGTTAGTAGGTCTTGCAATAACAAGTGTACCGGATTTATCGTTAAAATGCCGTCAAACTATTTGATAAGCTGGTTAGAGGCTTGCAAGGCATCAGCAAAGCTGTAAGGTTCGCCGTTGTTTTTAATTGCGGTTGTTGTTTTGTAGAGTAAAGCTGAGGTTCGTGGAAAGGTCTTAAATAATGGAAAAATTGCTCAAGCTGCTTTCTGATAGAGGATTCCACTCAGGCGAGGAAATCGGGAAGGTGCTTGGTATTAGTCGAGCGGGCGTATGGAAAAAAATAAAGGGACTGAAGGTATTGGGGTTGATGTTAGACGCTGTTTGCGGAAGAGGATACAGGCTAGCGCCAGGGATTGAGCTCCTTGATAGAAGCAAAATTTATGAGGGTCTTGAGCAAAATGTATTGCAGCATATTTCACTGCATCTCTGCTTGGTCACCAGCTCTACTAATGATTTGATTCGAGAAGTTGCAGGAAAAACATCTGATCAAAAAATGCATTTCTGTATGGCTGAGCACCAGACTAACGGGCGAGGTCGGAGAGGACGTTCCTGGGTTACTCCATTTGGAGGGAGTATTTGTCTGTCTATTTTATGGAGGGTGTGTGATGGCACTGCTTCTTTGGAGGGGTTGAGTCTAGCTGTTGGGCTTGCGGTTGTGAAAGCGCTTGGATCGTGCGGAGCCCAAGGTTTGAGTTTGAAGTGGCCTAACGATGTTCTCTGGAAAGGTAAAAAACTTTCTGGTGTATTGCTGGAAGTGTGTGGTGACCCTGTAGGTGAGTGCGAGGTGACTATTGGTGTAGGGGTGAATATTCGGCTTAGTGATGATCAATTTGATATTATCAACCAGCCTGCGACTGATCTTCAGAGGGCGTGCGGTATGTCTGTCAGTAGGAACCATGTTGGTAGTGCTCTGATTGGCGAGATTTACCGGACGCTTGAGTGTTATAAGCGCAATGGGTTTGTTTTTTTTCAGGAGCAGTGGAATCACTATGACGCTTATTTTGGGAAAAGAGTGATGCTGGATGTTTCTAGTAAGCAGATATATGGACGTTCGCTGGGGGTTAATGAGTGGGGTGGGATTATTTTGGAAACCATAAGTGGAAATATGGCTTTTCATAGTGGTGAAGTTTCTCTCAGAGCGGATGATATTAGTGTAGAATCCTGAGTTATACTCTTTTCCCTTAAGGAAGCTCTGAACAAGGTTATTCTCGCACAGGAAGGAATCTACAAGGTATTGATTTTGCTGGATCCGCGCCTCGGCTGGGATTACGAAAGTGGCTTTAATCAGAGGCTCCTTAAGAAAGGTGTGAGTATGGTGACTATTCGCACTTACTCCAGTCATATGCTGCTTGTAGGTTCATGGGATTTTGTTCGTTTGTCGCCTACTTGGACTTTCAATTGTAATTGGTATACAAGTGTAGGAGACTAAGCTGGGGTGGGAATGCAGTCTGTCCCTTTTCTTGTTTTTAAGTGTGATATGTGTAAGTTTCGCAGCAAAGATGGAGATTCTGAGCGCTGGGTTGCTATTAATGAAAAGAATCAGTACTTTGCTAGCAGGGGACTGGTTATTATCTTCTGGTTGGCTTTTTCGGCTAGTCAGATGTCGTCAAAAAAATCCAACAGTATGTACTATCTTTGTGGGCTGAGGGCCGTGTAAATCATGTTGGTGTGTTTGATCGTCTTGCTCGTCTTGGTTGGTGTGCCTTCGTCCAAAGTTTAATCGTAGCGAAACAGCCCTCTTACTGAAAAAGTTGCGAGTGGAGAGAGACTTTGATTGCTACGATAGAGCTTAAAAATAGAATCTATCTGGGGGATGTTTGGTCGACGGAGTTAGGTGGCATAGGCTATAGTTTTTCAGTGGGGGAGTATTCACGGGAATTAAACTGTTAAATAATAGGTCTGTGTTTGGTGGTTGGAGCTGAATCAAAGAGGCGCTAATTTGCTTGGGTATGCGGCTTGGAATGATGTGAGTTATAGGGTAAATGAAATAAAGGAAATAGAAAAACGTTGTAAAGGCATTGCGTCTGACAATAGTTTTCTTTACTATAACGCCTCGCACTTCGGTGTGGTGTTGGATATGAAATGAGGTTCAGTTTAAGCAGAGTTATTTCTTAATGTCACGAGTGATCTAGGGGTGAATTGAGACAGTACTAGTCTTGTTGTTTCAGGTAAAATAGAGTGGTGTTAGGTGGGATTCCCGAGTGGCCAAAGGGATCAGACTGTAAATCTGACGCGAAAGCTTCGCTGGTTCGAATCCAGCTCCCACCACCAAATTATCTCTGTTTTGTTTTGGTGTGTATAGTTAGTATTGAGATTTGATAAGGGTTTGCGCTTTAGTGCGGGTATAGTTCAATGGTAGAACCGCAGCCTTCCAAGCTGATAATGCGGGTTCGATTCCCGCTACCCGCTCCATCATATTTTGAGCAATGCTCATATAGCTCAGTTGGTAGAGCGCATCCTTGGTAAGGATGAGGTCATCGGTTCAATTCCGGTTATGAGCTCCATATCAAGGTTGTGGCTGGAGTATTTTTTGACGCGCATCTAGTTTTTAAGCCTTGCATTGTTCTGGATAGGGTAATAGAATCGCTTAAGTTTGTTGTGGCTTGAATTCAGTGATTTTGTTGCGCCTCCAGTGTTTTGGAGATTTAAAGATACAGGCCAGTAGCTCAATTGGTAGAGCACCGGTCTCCAAAACCGGGGGTTGGGGGTTCGATCCCCTCCTGGCCTGCCATACCTGTATCTAAATATTGTTTAGTCTAGAGATAGTCAATTTGATGAGTGGAAAATCAGAAGAAGTTGTTGTTGTAAGTCGTCTGGATGGCCTGAAGTGGCTTCTTGTGGCGGGGATTATGGCTGCAGGTACGTATGGTAATTACTATTTCTCGGCGGAGCCTCTGTTGTATCGAGTGGTGGGTTTGTTGGGCTTGGTGCTTGCTGGCTGCGTGATTGCTATACAGACAGGGAAAGGTCGTGCGTTTTGGCTGCTAATCAAAGAAGCTAAAGTGGAGATCCGCAAGGTTGTCTGGCCGACCAGGCAGGAGACTGTTCAGACGACTTTGATTATTGTTGTGGTTGTTCTGATTATGGGGCTCATCTTATGGTTGCTCGACTCTGCACTGGGTTGGGCGGTCAGCAGTCTTATAGGATAGGAGTTGGACATGACAAAACGGTGGTATGTGGTTCATGCTTACTCCGGCTACGAAAAGCAGGTAATGAACTCTCTTAAAGATCGCGTTAAGGTGCACGGGATGGAGGAGTTGTTCGGTGATATTCTTGTTCCTACGGAGGAAGTGGTAGAAATTAAGAATGGCCAAAAGCGAAAAAGTGAAAGGAAGTTCTTCCCTGGGTATGTGCTGGTCCAGATGGAGATGAATGACGAGAGTTGGCATCTTATCAGGGCTACTCCTCGGGTAATGGGGTTTATTGGTGGTGTGGCGGATAAGCCGGCGGCAATTACTGAAAAAGAGGCAGATGCTATTCTTCAGCGTGTCCATGAGGGTATTGATAAGCCTCGGCCGAAGATATTGTTTGAGCCTGGTGAGATGGTTCGTGTTACTGCAGGGCCATTTGCGGACTTTACTGGTGTTGTAGAAACAGTTAACTATGAAAAGAGCCGCCTGTATGTGGCTGTTACGATCTTTGGCCGCTCTACGCCAGTTGAGCTTGACTTTGGTCAGGTAGAAAAATTTTAAGTCGGCATATTTATGCTCGGCGTTATTGGGTGGACAGGTGGCGATGGAGTAATGGCGAGAAGCTATTTTTCACGTATGGTGGGTAAAGCATCATAGTTTGAAGTCCAGCTCCCTGAGGGGAGCAGTTTTTTTCTGGAAGAGGGAAGCTAGCACAGTGTGTTGTGGTAGCGTTGACCCAAAAGGTAGTGGTGGAAATGGCTAAGAAAGTTCAAGCGTATATTAAGTTACAGGTGCCTGCGGGCAAGGCAAACCCGTCTCCGCCAGTTGGCCCAGCGCTGGGTCAGCATGGCGTGAATATAATGGAGTTTTGCAAAGCGTTTAACGAGAAAACTAAGAGTTTGGATGCAGGAATGCCAATTCCTGTTGTAATCACTGTTTATAGTGATCGTAGCTTCACTTTTGAAACCAAAACACCGCCGGCATCTGTTCTTTTGATGAAGGCTTTAAAGCTTAAGAAGGGTTCTGGTCGCCCTAACACTGATAAAGTTGGAACAGTAACACGTGAACAACTATTGGAAATTGCTAAGATTAAGGAACCAGACCTTACGGCAGGAAGTGAAGATGCTGCTATTCGCACAATTGCTGGTTCTGCCCGTTCTATGGGTCTGAATGCGGAGGGGTTGTGAGATGATGAAGCTGACCAAGCGCGCAAAAATGATTGCTGGAAAAGTTGATACGAACAAAGTTTATTCTTTCGAGGAAGCGGCTAGTTTGCTAAAGGAAGTTTCCAAAGTAAAGTTTAAGGAGTCTGTTGAGGTTTCTATGAATCTGGGGGTTGATCCTCGTAAATCGGATCAGGTCGTGCGTGGTGCTACGGTGCTGCCTAATGGCACAGGTAAAGATGTACGAGTTGCTGTTTTTACGCAAGGGGCTAATGCTGATGCGGCTAAAGCAGCTGGTGCAGATTTGGTTGGTATGGAAGATTTGGCTGAGCAAGTTAAAGCTGGAGATCTGAATTTTGACGTAGTTATTGCGTCTCCAGATGCCATGCGTGTTGTTGGTTTGTTGGGTCAGATTCTTGGCCCTCGTGGTCTGATGCCTAATCCTAAAGTAGGCACTGTTACGCCTAATGTTTCCGAAGCTGTTAAGAATGCTAAATCTGGACAGGTTCGTTTTCGTACTGATAAAAATGGCATAATCCATGCTTGTGTTGGAAAGATCGATTTTGAAACTATGGCGCTGAAGCAAAATATAGAAGCGTTGATAGCTGATTTGAAGAGGCTGAAACCTTCTTCAAGCAAAGGTATTTATATGAAAAAAGTGACGCTGTCTTCAACCATGGGGCCTGGAATCACCATTGATATGTCGTCTTTGGATATCTAGGAGGGGGCGTTATAAAGATGCAGGCTTTCAAATTATTACGCCTGTTTCTTGCAAGAGCTTTGGAGTTCCCGTTTGTTCGGGCTCGTCAAAGATCGCAGGTGCTTTGTGTCTGAGGCTGGGCTGTCTTGCTGATGCCTGTTTTGTGCATATAAAATGTCGTTGAAGATATTGGTCAATTCGCAGTGTATATTCAAGGGCAGATTGTACGAAAAGACGCACGGCTTAATTTCCTGCGTAGACGGTGAGTTAGCTGTCTGAAAACTCTATTTTCAGGCTTAACCCTTCACCGTAATTAGGGGTGTCTCGCGCTGGGTAGAGGGTATTATCTGTTACAGGCTGCTGTAATTTTTGTACCGATGTGTGAGGTGTGGTTTCAGAAGCGTGGAGTAAAGTCAATGGCATTAAGGCTCGAGGGTAAGAAAGCGATAGTCTCTGAGGTTCATGAGGCAGCTAAATGCGCTCTATCAGTTGTTATTGCAGATTACCGAGGACTTACTGTTGCTCAAATGACTGGTCTGCGTAAACAAGCTCGTGAAAATGACGTATATCTAAAGGTTGTACGTAACACTCTGGCTAAACGCGCAGTAATCGGTACTGATTTTGAGTGTCTACAGGATTCTCTGGTAGGTCCCACTGTGCTGGCGTTCTCTAAGGAAAATCCAGGTGCTGCTGCGCGCCTTTTCAAGGATTTTGTCAAAGAGAATAAAAATCTTGAAGTGAAAGCTTTGTCTATTGGAGGAGAAGTCTTAGCTGCTGAACAACTAAATGTTTTGGCTGCAATACCAACATTAGACCAGGCTCGTGCAATGCTATTGAGTGTTATGATTGCGCCGGTAACCAAACTTGCAAGAACTTTAAAAGAGTTACCTGCGTCTATTACCCGTGTCATAGCAGCGGTTGCTGAAGAGAAAAAGAATGCAGCCTAACGATTCTTTTCTCTTAGTGGAAAAGGTTATGGGTAGCTCCCAGCATGAATTTCCGGAGATTTAAATTATGGTTCTGTCTAAAGATGATGTATTAACTGCTATTGCTGAAATGAGCGTTATGCAGGTTGTTGAGCTTGTGCAAGCAATGGAGGAAAAGTTCGGCGTTTCTGCTGCAGCCGCTGTTGTCGCTCCTGCTGCGGCAGAGGCCGGTGTGGAGGTTGAGGCGCAGACGGAATTTAATGTGATTTTAACTGCCGCTGGTGAAAAGAAAGTAAATGCAATAAAGGTTGTGCGAGCAGTTACTGGTTTGGGTTTGAAGGAGGCTAAAGCCGTTGTAGATGGTGCCCCGTCGTCAGTGAAAGAAGGTGTGACCAAGCAAGAGGCTGAGGATTTAAAGAAACAGCTAGAGGAAGCTGGCGCCTCCGTGGAAATTAAGTAATTCCTACGAAAGCGTTGAGGATAATCTTGGGCTGTTTCTTTTATGGGCTTGGGTGGCTAGCCCTTTTTTAGGGCTGGCTTTTTTCCGTTATATGAACCGTATATTTTGTGTGTGTCTGAAACGCCTCGACTACACTATGAGGCTTACATGTGTTGTTTTGTGCGGTGTTTGTGCCGAAGACTGTATGGTTGACGGTTTGCGGTGAGTATTGGTTATTCTAGTTCTAGGTGATTGGGGGAGCAGTAAGTGCTATTGAGGATAGCAGTGCTGGCAGTTCAGACTGCACTGTGTGTCTAGTCATGATGTTGCTGAGGCTTGATGTCCGTAATGATGACTTGAAAGATTAACTATACCAGTTTCCGTTAGAGTGTGTGATCAGGTGGTGGGTTACGTTCCATAAGCCTGCGAATAGTATTAAGTACGTTAGGTATGATTGGTTTGAAAGTACAGTTAAAAATCAGGTGGGTATTTGTTTTGGGTGCCTTCGTATTCTAACGTATTAGCTGACGTATCTGTTAGAGAAGGCTTCTAATTGGAAGTCTTCTTATCAAGCATAGAAACTATTTGGTTATTGAAAAGGGGCGCCCGCCCCTAACGTCTCGACGGTCAGGTCGTGGGGGCTGTTGCCAAATGAGGTGACCAAGCTGGGGAGCGCTGATGGCATACTCTTATACAGAGAAAAAACGAATTCGAAAGGACTTCGGTAAGCTGCCGCATGTCATGGACGTGCCGTATCTTCTCGCAATTCAGATTGATTCATACTGCAGGCTGCTGCAGTCTGACAAAGAGCCGGCTGAGCGGAATGATATTGGGTTGCATGCGGCTTTTAAGTCTGTTTTCCCTATTGTTAGTTATACGGGAAATGCCGCTTTGGAGTACGTGAGCTACAGACTGGGTAAGCCTTTCTTCGATGTTAAGGAGTGTCAGCTCAGGGGGGTTACCTATGCTGTGCCGTTGCGAGCTAAAGTGCGTCTTATTATCTATGATAAAGATACCCACAATAAAGCTGCGATTAAGGATATAAAAGAGCAGGAAGTCTACATGGGCGAAATTCCGCTCATGACCAATAACGGTACTTTTGTCATTAATGGCACTGAGCGGGTGATAGTATCTCAGTTGCATCGCTCGCCTGGTGTGTTTTTTGACAATGATCGTGGAAAGACGCATTCTTCCGGCAAATTACTCTATTCAGCAAGGGTAATTCCTTATCGTGGTTCATGGCTGGACTTTGAGTTCGACGCTAAAGACTTGTTGTTTGTTCGTATTGACCGACGCCGTAAATTGCCAGCGACGATGCTGCTTCGTGCTATCGACATGTCTAATGAAGATATTCTTAGTTGTTTTTTTACTGCAGTAAAACTTACTCTGGGAGAAGAAAGGGTCAGTACTGATCTGATCCCTAAGCGTCTACGTGGAGAAGCAGCCGGCTTTGATATGAAAGACTCTGAAGGTGCTGTTGTTGTAGAGCAGGGTTGTCGTATCACGGCACGGCACATTCGCCTATTGGAGAAGTCCAATATTAAACGCCTTGAGATGCCTATTGAAGATGTTTATGGCTTGGTTTTGGCTAAAGCTGTCGTTGATGAGGCAACTGGCGAAATTATCGCTGAGTGCAATGCGGAAATCACAGAGGAGTTATACGATAAGCTATTGGTTGCGGGTATTAAATCGATTGAAACTTTGTATATAAATGAGCTGTATTGCGGTTCTTATATTGCAGATACGCTGCGTATTGATACCGCGACCAGTAGGAGTGATGCCTTAGTAGAAATCTACCGCATGATGCGTCCTGGCGAGCCTCCCACCAAGGAAGCTGCAGAAGCATTGTTTAAAAACCTGTTTTTCTCTACAGAGAGGTACGATCTTTCTGCTGTAGGTCGGATGAAGTTTAACCGTCGTCTTGGTCGAGGAGAGGATGTAGGGCTTGGTGTTTTGAATAGAGACGATATTGTTGATGTATTGAAAACGCTTATAAGTATACGTAATGGTATTGGTGCGTGTGATGATATTGATCACTTGGGTAATCGCCGTGTTCGCTCTGTGGGTGAGATGGCTGAAAATCAGTTCCGAGTAGGGCTGGTTCGTGTCGAGCGTGCCGTCAAAGAGCGCTTGAGTCATGCTGAATCTGAAGGTTATATGCCTCAAGATTTGATCAACGCCAAGCCGATTGCAGCGGCGATCAAGGAGTTTTTCGGCTCCAGCCAGTTGTCCCAGTTTATGGATCAGAATAATCCGTTATCTGAAATTACGCATAAGCGCCGGGTTTCTGCACTAGGGCCTGGAGGGTTGACCCGTGAACGAGCGGGTTTTGAGGTTAGAGACGTGCACCCTACCCATTATGGGAGAGTATGTCCTATCGAAACACCGGAAGGGCCAAACATTGGTCTGATTAACTCTTTGGCTGCCTATTCCCGAACTAATAGTTATGGTTTTCTGGAATCCCCGTACCGTAAGGTGGTGGATAGCAAAGTGACGGATGAGATTTCTTATCTATCCGCTATTGAAGAGGGTGACTTTGTTGTAGCTCAGGCTTCTGCGGAAATCGACGAAAGTGATACATTAACGGAGAAGTTGGTTAATGTTCGTTATCGTAATGAATTTACTATGATGCCGAAGGAAAAAGTTCAGTATATGGACGTGTCCACCAAGCAGGTAGTTTCCATAGCAGCGTCTCTTATTCCGTTCTTGGAGCATGATGATGCTAACCGGGCCTTGATGGGATCTAACATGCAACGGCAAGCGGTTCCGGTTCTTCGTGCGGAAAAGCCATTGGTTGGTACGGGTATGGAGCGTAATGTAGCCTCTGACTCTGGTGTTTGTATTGTTGCCCGTCGTTCTGGTTTAGTGGATACTGTTGATGCAGGCCGTATTGTTGTTAAAGTTAACAATGATGTGGTTCAAGCTGGAGAGGCTGGTGTTGATATTTATACCTTGACCAAGTACACTCGCTCTAATCAAAATACATGCATTAATCAGCGCTCTTTAGTTAAAGAAGGTGATGTCATCGAAAAGGGTGATATTCTGGCTGATGGGCCGTCCATTGACTTGGGAGAGTTGGCTCTTGGTCAAAATATGCGCGTCGCTTTCATGCCATGGAATGGCTACAATTTTGAGGATTCCATTCTTATCTCGGAGCGAGTGCTACAGGAGGATCGCTTTACCTCTATCCACATTCAAGAGCTGACCTGTATTTCGCGTGATACCAAGCTTGGTCCAGAAGAAATTAGTGGAGACATTCCGAATATCGGAGAGTCCTTATTGAATAAGCTGGACGAGTCGGGCATCGTATATGTGGGTGCAGAAGTTATGGCAGGGGATATTCTGGTTGGAAAGGTGACACCGAAGGGTGAAACTCAACTAACACCAGAAGAAAAACTTATTCGTGCTATTTTTGGTGAAAAAGCATCTGATGTTAAAGATACTTCCCTTCGCGTACCGGCAAGTGTCATGGGAACAGTCATCGATGTTCAGGTGTTTACTCGTGATGGTGTTGAAAAAGATAGTCGGGCTAAGGCTATTGAAAAGATGCAGCTGACTGAATACCGCAAGGATTTAGAGGAGGAGTTTCGTGTTGTCGAGGGCGATACGTTTGAGAGGTTGAGAGAAACGTTATGTGGGGAAGTTGTTAATCGTGGGGGGGCCGATCTAAAGAATGGTGACGTTATCACTGGAGAGTATCTTGAGGGCTTAGAACATGAGCAATGGTTCAAGTTATCCATGGCGGAAGAGTTTTGCAATGAAATGCTGGATCTTTCTTGCAAGCAATTGAAAGAGTGTCGTGCGCAGCTTGATGAGCGCTTTGAAGATAAGAAGAGTAAGCTGCAAACTGGTGATGACATGGCGCCGGGTGTGTTGAAAATAGTCAAGGTGTATTTGGCTATTAAGCGTCGCATTCAGCCTGGTGACAAGATGGCGGGTCGTCATGGTAACAAGGGTGTTATCTCGCGAATTATGCCTGTTGAAGATATGCCTCACGATGAGCAGGGTAAGCCTATTGATATCGTGTTGAACCCACTGGGTGTGCCATCGAGAATGAACGTTGGTCAGATTCTTGAGATCCACTTGGGTGCTGCGGCTCATGGTCTCGGAATAAAGATCAACGATATGCTAGAGGCTCAGAGGGGGATGGTTGAACTCCGCAAGCTTCTTGATGAGATCTATAACGGTATTCCCGGTCACAGGCATGTTGATCTTGAGACTTTCAGTGATGAAGAAGTCATGACTTTGGCGAATAACCTAAGAGATGGTGTGCCAATGGCAACATCGGTATTTGATGGGGCCAAGGAAGCTGAAATCAAACAGTTGTTAAGGCTGGCGGATCTTAGTGATACAGGTCAGGTAACGTTGTTTGATGGTCGCACAGGAGATAAATTTGATCGACCAGTAACTATTGGTTATATGTATATATTGAAGCTGAATCATTTGGTTGATGATAAAATGCATGCACGTTCAACTGGTTCTTACTCTCTAGTTACTCAGCAACCTCTGGGCGGTAAGGCACAGTTCGGAGGCCAGCGTTTTGGTGAAATGGAGGTCTGGGCGCTAGAAGCATATGGTGCGGCTTATACCCTTCAAGAAATGCTGACAGTGAAATCTGATGATGTGGCGGGTCGTACTAAAATGTATAAAAACATTGTTAATGGCGATCATAGAATGGAAGCCGGAATGCCGGAGTCTTTCAACGTACTGTTGAAAGAGATCCGTTCTTTAGGTATTGATATCGGACTAGACACCGAATAATGCAAGCATGTGGCTGAAGCTGTCTGAGAAGGTAGCTTTGCACCGTGAGGATAGACGATTTTGAAAGACCTATTAAATCTGCTCAAGACGCAAGGCCAGACAGACGATTTCGATGTTATTCGGATTGGTTTGGCTTCACCAGATATGGTTCGATCTTGGTCTTTTGGCGAAGTAAAAAAGCCAGAGACTATTAACTATCGTACCTTCAAGCCTGAGCGGGATGGCTTGTTTTGTGCTAAAATATTTGGTCCAGTAAAAGACTATGAATGCCTGTGTGGAAAATACAAGCGGTTGAAGCATCGTGGGGTTATTTGTGAAAAGTGTGGTGTTGAGGTTGCTTTGGCGAAGGTTCGGCGCGACCGTATGGGGCACATTGAGTTGGCTAGCCCTGTTGCTCATATCTGGTTTCTGAAGTCCTTGCCTAGTCGTATTGGTCTATTGCTAGATATGACTCTGCGGGATATTGAGCGTGTGCTATATTTTGAGTCTTACGTTGTTATTGATCCTGGCATGACCACTTTAGAGAAAGGACAACTGTTGTCAGACGAGCAGTACTATGAAGCTTTAGAAGAATTTGGTGATGATTTTGATGCTCGTATGGGTGCAGAGGCTGTACAGGCATTATTAAGGGATATTGATCTGAAGGACGAGGTTAATGCGCTTCGGGAGGAAATTCCTCAAACAAATTCTGAAACAAAATTAAAAAAGATAACCAAGAGATTAAAGTTAGTTGAGGCGTTCTATCACTCAGGGAATAAGCCTGAGTGTATGATTCTCACTCTTCTGCCGGTTTTACCGCCTGACTTGCGTCCTCTGGTGCCTCTTGATGGAGGTCGTTTTGCAACGTCAGATCTGAATGATCTTTACCGGCGCGTTATTAATCGGAACAATCGACTAAAGCGTTTATTGGACTTGAATGCACCAGACATTATTGTTCGTAATGAAAAGCGAATGTTGCAAGAATCGGTCGATGCGCTACTAGATAATGGTCGTCGTGGTAGAGCTATAACGGGATCCAATAAACGCCCGCTGAAATCTTTGGCGGATATGATTAAGGGTAAGCAAGGTCGCTTCCGTCAGAACCTGCTTGGAAAACGTGTGGACTACTCGGGTCGTTCTGTTATTACCGTCGGTCCGACGCTACGCTTGCATCAATGTGGTCTGCCGAAAAAAATGGCTCTTGAGCTATTTAAACCTTTCATTTTTGGCAAGTTAGAGGCAAGAGGTTTGGCCACTACGATAAAAGCTGCCAAGAAAATGGTTGAGCGGGAAACTCCAGACGTGTGGGATGTGCTGGAGAACGTTATCCGTGAACATCCGGTTATGCTTAACCGTGCACCGACGCTGCATCGTCTCGGTATTCAGGCATTTGAGCCGGTATTAATTGAAGGTAAGGCAATTCAATTGCATCCTCTGGTTTGTGCAGCCTATAACGCCGATTTTGATGGTGATCAAATGGCGGT
Source organism: Candidatus Endonucleibacter bathymodioli (assembly GCA_030674915.1). Lineage (GTDB taxonomy): Bacteria > Pseudomonadota > Gammaproteobacteria > Pseudomonadales > Endozoicomonadaceae > Endonucleibacter > Endonucleibacter bathymodioli. Next base: position 31,687 of record JASXSV010000013.1, on the reverse strand, counting down.
ACACGTACCTCTCACCTTGGAGGCCCAGCTTGAAGCCCGTGTCTTGATGATGTCTACCAATAACATTCTTTCACCTGCTAATGGCGAACCGATTATCGTACCTTCTCAGGACGTGGTACTAGGTTTGTATTACATGACGCGAGAGCGTATTAATGCTAAAGGTGAAGGTATGGTTTTTGCTGACACCAGTGAAGTGGTGCGAGCTTACCGGACTGGTGTTGTTGAGTTACATGCCTGCGTTAAGGTTCGTATTAGTGAGGTGTGCAATGATGAAAACGGTGAGGTCACTAAGAGCTCGTTCTTGGCTGATACGACGGTTGGTCGTGCCGTTCTTTGGGATATCGTGCCTGACGGTCTTCCCTTTGAATTAGTGAACGAAGCGATGAAAAAGAAGGCCGTCTCCAAAATTCTTAATACCTGTTATCGAAACGTAGGTTTGAAAGAAACCGTTGTTTTTGCTGACCAGTTGATGTATATGGGTTTTCATTATGCAACGATATCTGGTACTTCCATCGGAGTTAATGATTTTGTTATTCCAGGCGATAAGCCGCAGATTATCGAAGGGGCTAATACTGAAGTTCGTGAAATTGAAGACCAGTATGCTTCGGGCTTGGTGACTCAGGGTGAAAAGTATAATAAGGTTATTGATATTTGGTCCCGTGCTAACGAAATGTTAGCTAAGCGTATGATGGATAACCTCAAAAACGACACGGTTATTAATAGTGAAGGTAAGGAAGAAAAGCAAGAGTCGTTTAACAGTGTTTATATGATGGCTGACTCTGGCGCTAGGGGTAGTGCTGCTCAGATTCGTCAGCTGGCTGGTATGCGTGGTTTAATGGCAAAACCCGATGGCTCTATCATCGAGACGCCTATTACGGCAAATTTCCGTGAAGGTCTTAATGTACTACAGTATTTTATTTCTACTCATGGAGCAAGGAAGGGTCTGGCAGATACTGCTCTTAAGACGGCTAACTCCGGTTATCTAACGCGTCGTTTGGTTGATGTTGCTCAGGACCTTGTTGTTACAGAAGTTGACTGTGGGACGGTGAAAGGGTTGAAAATGACACCAAATGTTGAGGGTGGAGATGTGGTTGAGCCCTTGGGTGATCGTATTCTGGGGCGTGTTGTGTCCGAGGATGTTATTAAGCCTGGAACAGCTGATCAGATTGCTGTTGTAGCTGGCACTTTGATCGATGAGCAATGGGTTAAGCGCCTTGAGATAATGAACGTTGACGAAATGAGAGTACGTTCACCTATATTTTGTGAAACTCGCTTCGGTATTTGTGCCAGCTGTTATGGACGAGACCTTGGTCGTGGGCACTTGGTTAACCAAGGTGAAGCGGTTGGAGTTATTGCTGCACAGTCTATCGGTGAACCAGGCACGCAGCTTACTATGCGCACCTTTCATATAGGTGGTGCCGCATCGAGGACATCTGCTAAAGACAGTATTGTAGTGAAAAACTCCGGTGTTGTCAGATTACAAAATTTGAAATTTGTTGGACGTAAAGATGGGCGGCTTGTGGCCGTCAGTCGTTCTGGTCAATTGACGTTGGTTGATGAATTTGGTCGTGAGCGTGAGCGCTACAAGCTACCATACGGGGCAATACTTTCTGTTAAGGACGGTGAGGAGGTTAAGGGTGGTCAGAATGTTGTTAAATGGGATCCTCATACACACCCCATAGTTACTGAAGTGGCAGGCACCGCTAAATTTATTGGTATGGAAGAGAGTATCACGGTCAAGACACAAACTGATGAGTTAACTGGTCTGTCTAATACTGAAGTTATGGATGCCAAGGATCGTCCCTCCGCGGGTAAAGATATTCGCCCAACGATTCAGCTGGTAGATGCGAATGGTAAAGAGCTGAAGCTGCCTAATATTGATGTACCTGCTCAGTATTTTCTGCCAGATAAGGCTATTGTAACACTAAAGGATCGTGATGCCGTTGAGGTGGGTGATATCATTGCCCGTCTTCCTCAGGAAAGCAGCGGAAACCGAGATATTACCGGGGGCTTGCCAAGGGTGGCGGATTTGTTTGAAGCCCGCAAGCCGAAAGAGCACTCTATCTTAGCTGAAGTCACCGGTGCTATTAGCTTTGGTAAGGAAACTAAGGGTAAAAAGAGGTTAGTGATTACGCCTAATGACGGTAGTGATCCCTATGAAGAGCTAATACCAAAATGGCGTGCCCTGAATGTCTTTGAGGGTGAGCAAGTAACTCGTGGAGAGGTTATTTCTGATGGGCCGACTAATCCCCACGACATTTTGCGCTTGCTAGGTGTAGGAGAATTGGCTCGTTATGTGGTTAATGAGATCCAGGATGTATATCGCCTGCAAGGTGTTAAGATCAACGATAAGCACATTGAAACAATTCTGAGACAGATGTTGCGTAAGGTAGAGGTAGGAGACACTGGCGATTCTATCTTTATTCAAGGTGAGCAGGCTGAGCTTATTCGTGTCAAGGAAGAAAACTTGCGTCTGAAGGAGGATGATCGTATTCCGGCTAAATACGAGCGCGTGTTATTGGGCATTACCAAGGCGTCTTTAGCGACAGAGTCCTTTATTTCTGCGGCATCTTTTCAAGAGACCACTCGGGTCTTGACTGAAGCTGCGGTGACTGGAAAGCGGGATCGCTTGCAAGGATTGAAGGAAAATGTGATTGTCGGACGATTGATACCATCAGGGACAGGTTTAGCTTATCACGCTAATAGACGTAAAACTAAAGATAAAGCGCGTGAGATCGATTCTCCTACTAAGGTATCTGCTTCTGAGGTAGAACAAGCTTTATCTGAAGCCCTAAACTTTGGTGAGATGTGAGAACGTTGTTACCGTCGTTATGGCGCAGTAAACTATAAAGGAGTGAAACCCTATGAGCCTACGAGTATTGGGTGATTAGGGTGAGCGAGATCTGTCAATAATCTCAGGTGGGGCTGGTGTATATCTAAAGTAGCTGGCGATGAAGGTGTTTGGTGTAAGGGGTGAAGTCAGCACTCCTGAATTTTCAAGTAAAATAGCTATAAATTGTTTTGCTTAATTAGGTGGTGGAGCTGAGCGGCAGGCATATGTAGTTAGCCAACAAGATTTCTCCGGGATGTTGCTATGCTGTTCAGACAATTATTTGATGCAGAAACATCGACGTACACTTATATTCTTGCGGATGAGAAAACGCAACAAGCCATTATTATTGATTCTGTTCAGGGACACACTGACGCTTACCTTCGGTTATTTGACGAGTTGAGCTTACAATTAATAGCGTGTATGGAAACCCATACTCATGCCGATCACATAACGGCTGCTGCGAAACTAGCAGCAGCTACCAATTGCGACATTGTGCAAGGCCAAGAATCACAGGCTGGTGGAGTTTCTAGGCATATTTCTGATGGTGATTTCATTCACTTTGGCCATTATCAGATCAAGAGTCTTTATACGCCTGGGCATACCGATGATTCCTATAGTTTTTTTATTGACAACGGTAATGATCGTAAGTTGTTTTCTGGTGATACCTTATTGATTCGCAGTACTGGGAGAACCGACTTTCAAAGTGGCAGCGCTCTTGCGCAATATCATAGTTTATTTGATAAATTGCTCCAGCTACCTGAAGGCACGAAAGTTTATCCTGGTCACGATTATAAAGGGTGGACTGTAAGTACTATTGGGGAAGAGAAGCGTCATAACCCAAGATTGCAAGTTGCCAATGCAGAGCAATACTGTCAGTTAATGAATGAGTTAAAGCTAGCTCGTCCAAAAATGATGGATATTGCTGTTCCGGCAAATTTAAAGTGCGGATATATTGATTGACCGGAAAAACAAGGTGTTAATCTTTTATAGTCGAGATTTTTGTAGAGTAAAATCAGTACCATAAAGGATATAGTTTAGAAGGATTAGTTATGCCTAAAGCAGTGTTTTCAATAAGTCTTAGCTCAGATCAAGTGTTGCAGTTTTATAAGGGTCTAAAGCACAGAGTGCAAGTAAGAACGACTGAAGGGCAATCTATGAGTCTACCCTATAATATACTTGTCCAGCATGTTACTCGCGAAGGCATCTATGGCACTTTTGAAATTACGTATGGTGATGATGGTACATTGGGAGAATTGCAACGCATCAGTTAGTTGCAGTGTAGCAGTTATTTTTATGAATAATATTTGATACGGCACAAAGCAAAATTTGATATATTTCCTCGGCAGTGGGTTAAGCTGTGATTTAGATTATCATACGGTCATGGTGTGTTATGAAAAAATCATCTGTCTTGACTTCAGTAGTGGAGGCCTTAGAATGATGGAAGAAGTATCGATGTTACACGGAGCCATTGGTGTATAAAGTGTACGTGTGAAATTAAAATATTCATGTTAGAGTATCGCTATAGAGCGCATGAAACAGGCGTAAAATAACAGGATTTTGGTATGGTCATATGCAGTCATCAAGCTGGCCTAGCGTGCATATGGATTCATCTTAGGTAGAGTATTCGTGTTGTCAACCGGAACAGGGTTTTTAGGCTTTCTCGTGAGTGTACTGCATATAGTTGCATATCATACTCGCGGTGCAAAGTTGTATCGAGTCTTGGGAAGATCGATGCAATGGCGTCAGGGTGTCATTTAAGCCTGTCGATACATATAATTAGACCTCAGAACCAACTACTTCCGCCACCGTTATTAAACCTTCCTCATTTTGTAAGTCGGTACGAAAATTACCAGGGTATTTAACAAAAAACCTAGATGGCTGTATTGTTACCGAGGCTGCCATTCTTAGCATGCCGGCGCGCTTTAGGGCCTTTTGACGGTTTTCCGTTTTCTTAGATATTAAATGAAAAAGCACTGTCCTTGAGGCTCGCAGGTTTTACCTTCATTTTATAGTTATCAACCTTTCTAACGGTGATCATTCTCACCTTCACATTGAGTTATAGTTTTTTCTCTCCGTAGTCACTCTTGTTATATCAGTGCCATTAATGGTTTGCGGTTATTGACTGCTCTCACTCACCCCTATCGCCTACTAGTTAGTAAACTCATGGAGCTTTGCTAGCTTTGCTAGCTTTGCTAGCTTGTCGCCTATTCATACCTTCAATGGGAGTGGATATAGGTATATACTCAAACACTCTTATCTTTTTATATGGTGCGAATGATTTGATATTTAATAGAGATTCTGTGCAGCGTTTTTTATTTGAGAACATACATATTCGCGGTGAGAGGGCTTATGTTGAAAATAGCTTAAATGAAGCTCTGGCAGCTCATTGTTACCCGGATGTAATCCGTGAACTGTTAGGGCAGCTGGTAGCGGCGGCGATTCTTTTGAGTAATACTTTGAAGTATAGTGGCCTTATGACGTTACAAGCCAAAGGGTCAGGGGCTGTTTCATTGTTAATGGTTGAGTGCACTAATAAAAACTCATTTCGAGTGCTTGCGCGATGGAGTGGTGAATGTTCGCGGTCAGGAGTGGCAGATTTATTGGGGAATGGTACGCTTGCTATAACCATTGACCCTGATCAAGGTCAGCGTTATCAAGGTGTTGTGCCGATGGATAAGCCGACCTTGTCTGAGTGCTTAGAACATTACTTTTCTCAGTCTGAGCAGTTGCCTACCCGTATATGGTTGAGTAGTGATGGTGTGAGAGCATCAGGCTTGTTACTTCAAGTCTTGCCATATAAAAATAATAATGGCGAGGAGGATGTTTTGTTGGATCGAGACGAGTGCTGGATAAGAATAACAGCACTAACGAATACTGTCTCAAGCCTTGAATTACTTGAGCTTGATTCTGAAAGTTTGCTAAGGAGACTGTACAATAGAGAAGAGGTTTTAGTATTTGATAGTGAGCCGGTTAAATTTCAGTGTACTTGTTCTCGAGAGAGAAGCGATGTGATTATTAAGAGCATTGGCAGAAAGGAAGCTGACTCAGTTATTCGTGAGCAGGGTCGCATTGATATGGATTGCCAATTTTGCAATAGACAGTACAGTTTCGACGCTAAAGATATTATGAGAATTTTCAATAGCCACGGGTTACGTTTACACTGATTATGTTTGTATGTACAGAGTAATGGGATACAACGGTAAGTGATAAATGAGCGCAGCTGGTGCGCCGATATCTTCAGATAAGGAAGATGTAATCGAAGCAGTAAGATGCTCCTCTGCTGCAATATGTTTTTATGTGGTGCTTAGATAGTACTCATTTGATTAGGGTATTTCTTGTTATGAGCCAAGAAGATATACAGTTTGAAATGCATGCATCAGCTTTGGCTGAGGTTGGTATTCAGAGAGTTCAGGAGGTTGTTTATAATCCTTCGTACGAGCAGTTGTTCGCTGAAGAGACGCAGTTGGAGCTAGAAGGTTTTGAGAGAGGTGTTATCACGAACTTAGGAGCCGTTGCTGTTGATACAGGAGTCTTCACTGGGCGCTCGCCCAAAGATAAATATATTGTTCGGGATAAGCTCACAGAAAGCACCGTTTGGTGGTCTGACCAGGGAGAGAATGATAATAAGGCAATTAGCAGTAAGGTATGGAGTCACTTGCATCGACTTGTGACTAAGCAGTTGTCTGGTAAAAGGGTGTTTGTTATTGATGGTTATTGCGGTGCTAGCTTAGATAGTCGCCTGAAAGTGCGTTTTATTACAGAGGTGGCTTGGCAGGCACATTTTGTTAAGAATATGTTTATTCGTCCAGATCCAGAAGAACTGGTTATGTTTGAGCCAGATTTTTTGGTTATGAATGGTGCAAAATGCATTAATCCAGACTGGAGAGAGCAGGGGCTGAACTCTAAAAATTTTGTAGCTTTCAACTTCTCAGAAAGGATTCAGCTGATAGGTGGTACCTGGTACGGTGGTGAAATGAAGAAAGGGCTGTTTTCTATGATGAACTACTTGCTGCCTTTAAATGGAATGGCTTCTATGCACTGTTCCGCTAATGTAGGTAGAGAAGGAGATGTTGCTATTTTCTTTGGTTTGTCAGGTACAGGAAAAACAACGCTGTCCGCAGACAAAAAACGGGCACTGATTGGCGATGATGAGCATGGTTGGGATGATGATGGAGTCTTTAATTTTGAAGGAGGGTGTTACGCAAAGACGGTTAGGTTAGATAAAAATAATGAACCGGAAATATATCAGGCTATACGCCGAGATGCTTTATTGGAGAATGTTGTCGTAGACGAGCAGGGTGAAATTGATTTTGATGATGCATCGAAAACAGAGAATGCGAGGGTGTCTTATCCTATTTATCATATGGAAAATATTGTAAAGCCGGTTTCCAAAGCGGGTCATGCAAAGAAAGTTATTTTTCTTACTGCTGATGCTTTTGGTGTTTTACCCCCGGTTGCGAAACTGACTCCAGAGCAAACGAAATATCATTTTTTGTCAGGCTTCACTGCTAAACTAGCGGGGACTGAGCTTGGTATAATCGAGCCTACGCCAGCTTTTTCTGCTTGTTTTGGTGAGGCTTTTTTAAGCTTGCACCCTACCCAGTATGCCCGTGAGCTGGTTAAGAAAATGGAGGAGAATGGTGCCACGGCTTATATGGTTAATACAGGTTGGAATGGTACTGGGCAGCGTATATCTATTCATGCAACGCGTGCGGTTATTGACGCCATTTTGGATGGATCTATTGACGATATAGAAACATCTGTTTTGCCGTATTTTGGCCTGCACATTCCAAAGAGTGTCAATGGAGTTGATAGTGCCATTTTGGATCCTAGGGAGACTTATCAGGATAAAGGCGAATGGGATCGCAAAGCTAGAGATCTGGCTAAGCGTTTTATTGACAATTTTGTGAAGTTTACTGATACGCCAGAAGGGTTGGCATTAGTGAGTGTAGGTCCTAAGCTTGGTTGATCATTGTCTGCGGTTACAGCATTATGTTGCTGGAAGAGTGTTGTCAAAGTTATTGGAAAATTAGGGAAGATGTTTTCCCTGGGAGTTAGGGATAGCTGTACTAAGCCAAGCATAGTTGAACGCTATTGGTTGGTTTTTCTAATGAAGTTTGTAGAGCATATCCGTTCCCACGAAGGGTGAGAGTAAGCGATAAACTAGCGAAGCCCATGAGCTAGTTGTCAGCAACCCTCACGCCTTCAAAAGTGGCATGGGTATAGTGTTTATTTCTCAGTAAGTATGAGTAAGTTTTATGAATATCATATCTCAGCGTATTGCCGAAGAGCTGGGTGTTAATGAGTCTCAAGTGATCTGTGCAGTTAATCTGCTGGACGATGGCTCTACGGTGCCTTTTATTGCACGATATAGAAAAGAAGCGACAGAGGGTTTAGATGATACTCAGTTGCGAACATTGGAAGAAAGACTGCGTTATTTAAGGGAGCTGGAAGAGAGGCGGCAGGTTATTATCAAGAGCATCACTGATCAGGAAAAAATGACACCGGAGCTTGAAAGGGATATTCAGGTTGCTGATACTAAAACTCGCCTGGAAGATCTTTACTTGCCCTATAAGCCCAAGCGGCGCACGAAAGCTCAAATTGCCAGAGAAGCTGGGCTGGAGCCTTTGGCTGATGAGTTATTTGATAATCCTACACTGTCTCCGGAGGAGGAGGCAGTTGGTTATATTAATGAAGATCTAGGAGTCGTAGATGTCAAGGCTGCTCTTGAGGGCGCGCGTTATATTTTGATGGAGCGCTTTAGTGAAAATGCGGAAGTTTTGGGTAAATTACGAGAGTTCCTGTGGGAGGAGGGGTTACTAAAAAGCGTTGCTATAGAGGGCAAAGAAGAGGAGGGAGCCAAGTTCCGAGATTACTTTGAGTATGATGAGTCGATTAAACTTGTACCTTCTCATCGTGCGCTAGCTATTTTCCGTGGTCGCAATGAAGGTTTCTTGCAGGCCAGTATTCACCTTAAAGGAGAGCCGGAAGACAGGAGTGAAGCCCATCCTTGTGAGCTCATGGTTGCGGATTTTTGGGGTATTTCAGATCAAGGACGTGCTGCTGATGCTTGGCTAAAAGAAGCAGTACGCTGGACTTGGAGGGTTAAGCTGCTAAGCCAGATGGAAGCAGAGTTAATGACTCGTTTGCGTGAGAGATCGGAAAGTGAAGCTATTACTGTTTTTGCAAAAAACCTGGGAGACTTGCTACTGGCGGCTCCAGCGGGGTTGAGACCAACGATTGGTTTGGACCCTGGGTTACGTACAGGTGTTAAAGTAGCTGTTGTTGACGGCACTGGGAAGTTGGTCGAGCATGCTACTATTTTCCCTCATGCTCCTAGAAAAAAATGGAAAGAGGCTTTGGGAATGCTGGCAACTTTATGTCTGACTCACAAAGTGGAACTGGTAAGTATTGGTAACGGAACTGGGTCTAGGGAAACGGATAGGCTGGTGGCGGAACTCATGAAAAGTTATCCTAAGCTTGGTTTAACGCGCATTGTTGTAAGTGAAGCGGGGGCGTCGGTGTATTCTGCTTCTGAACTGGCTGCTCGTGAATTCCCAGACTTGGATGTTGTTTTCCGGGGTGCCGTTTCTATTGCTCGCAGATTGCAAGACCCGCTTGCCGAGCTAGTAAAAATAGAGCCTAAGGCCATTGGTGTTGGACAGTACCAGCATGATGTAAGTCAAACACAGCTCTCTCGATCTTTGGAGGCTGTTGTTGAAGATTGCGTAAATGCGGTAGGAGTCGACGTGAACAGTGCATCAGGAGTTCTGTTGTCTCGAGTATCAGGTTTAAGTCGAACTATCGCCGATAATATTGTTTCTCTTCGTGACAAAAGCGGTGTTTTTAAGACTCGTGAAGACTTGAAGAAGGTTGATCGTTTTGGTCCTAAGGCTTTTGAGCAAGCGGCAGGTTTTTTACGTGTTATGGGTGGCGATAACCCTTTGGATAGCTCTGCTGTTCATCCTGAAGCGTATCCTCTTGTCGAGCAAATTGCAGCACGTTATGACAGAGATGTCAGAGGTTTAATTGGCGATAGTGCATTTTTAAAAGCGCTGGTGCCTAGTGATTACACGAATGATAAGTTTGGGGTTCCCACAGTAATAGATATTATTTCAGAGCTTGATAAGCCTGGTCGTGACCCAAGACCAGGGTTTAAAGCTGCGGAGTTTAAGGAAGGAGTTGAGGATATTCGGGATTTAAAACTGAATATGGAGCTGGAAGGTTCGGTAACCAATGTTACTAATTTTGGTGCGTTTGTAGATATCGGTGTGCATCAAGATGGTTTAGTTCATATAAGTGCGTTGTCTGAAAGTTTCGTAAAAGATCCACGAGAAGTGGTTAAAGCTGGAGACATCGTCAAGGTGAAAGTCATGGGAGTTGATGTCAGTAGGAAGCGAATAGGATTGACGATGCGTATGGCCGATTCTGCTGATGAGAGCGTTCAAAGGGGGACAAAAAACAAAGATGGAGGGGCGCAGACAAAGGTTTCATCGAATAATAATCGTAGTAAAAAGAGCGCGAGGGAAAAAACAGAAATCACTGTAGGTACTTTCGCTGAGCTGTTTGCTGGGGCAAAGAAGATGCGTAAGTAATGCTGGTGGGCGAGTTAAGTGTTTTGTGTCTTCCTGGTGAGGCGCGAATATGGGGGTTGTAGTAGCAGGTTAGTGATTTTCTGTGGGATAGTGAGGTGTTTTTTTTAGGTGGCGGGAAGGGAGCTCGCCTCTGTACCGGTTTCCATTGGAGGTGTGGGTAGGCAGAAACGAAAGAGGCTGCATAAGTCTACGAGGAGTAAATTTGAGGTTATTGATATTGGTTAATAGCCTCGCATCTTCAATGAAAGCCGAGCATGCATTATCGTTAAGTGCAGCATATAATTGCACAGTGCAGAAGTTTTATGAGGTGATGCAGGTGCAGTTTTATTTTTAAATTAGAAAATCATTTGGAATCTATGTTGACAGCTCTTTATAAGGCCCGTCTAGAGTTGCTAGGGCTTTCAGAAAATAAACACCTGCTTTGTAGTATTCGCCATGGGATAGAGCGAGAAGGGTTGCGAGTTTCAAAAAAAGCAGAATTATCGCTAAAATCCCACCCTGAAGTTTTTGGAAAAGCGCTGACTCATCCATATATAACAACCGATTTTTCTGAGGCGTTGCTGGAATATATTACGCCAGTTTGTTGTGGGTTGGATGATCTTCTAGCCTTTTTGGAGGATTTACACCGTTTCACAGTTCAAAATTTGGGAGAAGAGTTGCTTTGGGTGGGTAGTATGCCTTGTGTTTTGAATAAAGAAAGACAAATACCTATTGCAGAGTACGGCAAATCCAATATTGGTAGGATGAAAACTGTTTATAGGAAGGGATTATCACATCGTTATGGCGCTGCTATGCAAACCATTGCAGGTTTGCATTATAATTTTTCACTGCCTACGGAATTTTGGGCTTTGACGGGACGAGAGACGTCTCAGGGTTATCTCGATTTAATCCGCAATTTTAGACGATATGAATGGTTTTTGATGTATCTATTTGGTGCATCACCAGTAGTTAGTAAAAGTTTCTTTGGTGATGGAGCTGGAGGCTCAGGGCTTGAAGTCTTCAGCACGGACACATTGTATTTGCCTTACGCTACATCTCTGCGAATGAGTGATGTGGGCTATATTAACAACACTCAGTCGTCTTTGAATATTTGCTACAACACTCTTGGTGAATATGTAAGCAGTCTTTGGAAAGCAATACGGACTCCGTATGGTCCCTATTTGAAAACAGGGGTGAAAGTCGATGGAGAGTATCTGCAGTTAAATGCCAATCTATTGCAGATTGAAAATGAGTATTACGGAACCATTCGCCCGAAGAGGAACGCTGGCTTAGGGGAGAGACCAATAACAACTCTTAGCAGGGGTGGGGTTGAGTATATTGAGGTTCGCTGTCTGGATATGAACCCTTTTGAAGGGATGGGTATCAGCCGTTCTGATGTGCACTTTCTTGATGTTTTTCTTGTCTACTGTGCACTTGAAAAAAGCAATTTCATGATGGAGAAAGAGGCTAGGAGTGTGACGAGTAACTTTAGGAAATCAGTATTGGAAGGTCGTTTTCCTGGACTGTTATTGGATCGTATGGGTGATTCTGTTTTGTTATCCACGTGGGGGAGGGAGTTGCTTGAAGTCATGGAGCCGATTGCTGCGCTGATGAACTCTGCTGCTGGTTCTAGCTGTTATTTGGATAGTCTTGGTGTGCAGAAAGAAAAGCTTGTCAATGTTAGTAAAACTCCTTCTGCGCAATTAGTGACTGAGATGAAAAAACGTAACGTTAGTTATACCGAGTTGATGATTTATCTGTCAGAGAAACATCATAATCGATTTAAAGTCAATCCATTGAGTACTGAAAGGTACGGTTATTTTTTGCAAGTTGCAGAGCAGTCGAAACGTGATCAGATTGCTATTGAAAAGGCCGATACGTTGGAGTTTGATGATTTTTTACAGAGTATTTTGTAGTATTGTATATCTGCATCATTGAAGGTGTAAGTAGGGGGGGGGCAAGCGTGCCTACATGTGCCTACTAGTTAGTGGTAGATTTTGAGGCGAGTGAAGAGTGGTTAACCATCTCGCAGCGTCAACTGTAGTAGGTGTAGCTAGTGATCTGGCTGAGTTCCTGGATCGAAAAATAGACCAAAGGTAAAAGACAATATGACGGCTTTACCCAAATCGAAGCATCTTTTTTTTCTAGCTGCGTTGGTATGTGTTGCGCTAATGGGGAGTGCATTTTTTCTGCAATATATAGAAATGTTGGAGCCCTGCCCGCTATGTATATCTCAGAGAATTGTTATTTTTATTTTGTTTATTGTTGCTGTTCTGGCAGTGATTCATAGTCCTGGTTGTCTTGGTTATAGGGTGTACGGAGGTGTCGCTGCATTATTTGCTAGTATGGGGGTAGCGCTGGCCAGCCGGCAGTTATGGATTCAGAGTTTGCCGCCCAATGAGGTTCCAGCGTGTATGGCGGGCTTGGAATATGTGTTTGATGTTTTGCCACTTTCGGAGTTGGTTAAGATTATGCTGACAGGCACGGGTGACTGTGCTCAAGTTCAGTGGGTTTTTATTGGGTTGACTATACCTGGTTGGACGCTGCTGATTTTTATCGGTTTTACAATATATGGTCTTTTTGAAGTCTTCCGTAGTAAGTGAGCAAGAAAGTATTGCTCCTATATTCGTTACCATTGAAGGTGGGAGTTAGTCAATAACCTTCATCATTCAAGGGGTAGGCATAAGAGACGCACATGTGCTGCTAAAAAACCAATAAGCGACAGGTGTGCAGCGTATTTCTCTCACGTATTCTAAATGAATGATTGAGCTGGCTATACGAGCTACCCTTGAAAGCGTGAGTAGGCGACATGTGTATGAGGCTTCAAGAATCTACGAAAGCTAGGTGGTTGTGAGGGTGGCAACAACCCCCACTTTTAGTATAAACGGGCATAGGTGTAAGTTGTCGTCCAATCTGTCAGGTGCTAAGGTGACTGCAGGAACCATCCAAGCATGTTGAAGTAGCGATGATAATATAAGTTGTATGAGGCCGAGTCATTTCATCGTGTAAATAACCAAGATATGGAGCTACCCACCCCTTTATTTTCTCTTCATTGCCTCAAAGAACTCGCCATTTGTTTTGGTGTGTTTCATCCGATCCAGAAGAAACTCTACTGCAGCGATTTCATCCATTGGGTGCAGTATCTTGCGCAAGATCCACATTCTTTGCAGATCTTCTTCTGAAGTCAGCATGGCTTCTCGTCGTGTGCCAGACTTATTGATATTAATGGCAGGGAATACGCGTTTTTCTGAGCATCTGCGATCTAGATGCAATTCCATATTACCAGTACCCTTGAATTCTTCAAAAATAACTTCATCCATTTTAGAGCCAGTGTCAACCAAAGCTGTTGCTATGATTGTAAGGCTACCACCCTCTTCGATATTCCGTGCGGCACCAAAGAAACGCTTTGGGCGTTCTAGTGCGTGTGCGTCTACCCCGCCCGTCAGAACCTTGCCGGAAGAAGGGACAACGGTATTATAGGCTCGAGCCAGACGAGTGATGGAGTCTAGAAGAATAACTACATCTTTTTTGTGCTCAACCAGGCGTTTGGCTTTTTCCACAACCATTTCTGCAACTTGAACGTGTCGTGATGGAGGCTCATCGAATGTGGACGCAACCACTTCGCCGAGAACAGAGCGCGACATTTCAGTCACTTCTTCAGGACGTTCGTCAATCAACAAAACGATCAAGTGGCATTCAGGATTGTTTCGTGCCACATTGGCTGCAATGTTTTGCAGCATTAGTGTCTTACCAGCCTTGGGAGGAGAAACGATTAGGCCACGTTGTCCTTTGCCAATTGGGGCTACCAGATCAATTATTCTGGCGGTCAAATCTTCGGTAGAGCCGCTACCCATTTCCATCATTAGACGATCTTCAGGGAAAAGTGGCGTCAGATTTTCAAAAAGAATTTTATTCCTAGCATTTTCTGGTTGGTCGTAATTGATTTCATTGACTTTGAGAAGAGCAAAATAACGTTCACTATCTTTTGGGGGGCGTATTTTCCCAGAAATAGTATCCCCAGTTCTGAGATTAAATCGTCTTATTTGGCTGGGAGATACGTAGATGTCATCGGGTCCAGCGAGATAGGAGCTGTCTGCAGAGCGCAGGAAGCCAAATCCATCCTGCAATATTTCCAGAACACCGTTACCATAGATGTCTTCGCCACTAAGAGCATGGCGCTTCAGAATGGTAAAGATAACATCCTGTTTCCGAGATCGTGCGAGGTTTTCTAGCCCCATTTCATTTGCGATCATCAGTAGTTCAGGGACAGGTTTCTTTTTTAGCTCGGTAAGATGCATAACAGTTTGCAAAAATTACTTATATTGAAGGGGGGGGTGGCCGTCGTCGTTGCAGGATATCAAATATTGTTCGGTTTATTTAATCCTAGGCAACCGCGAGTCGACGCCTGCGAGTTTGCTTAATTAATACGGGATGCTTCATAGAGTCTGCTCTTTGTGAGTAACAGCGACCCTTTAGTCAACAGTCTATATCCTTTGTTGGAAAATAATCAAGGCTAAACTTTATATAAATTTGAATAGGATCTCTTTTATGTGTTGTTAAAGGGCTGAATCCATCAAAAAAAGCTATAGATATGCCTGTTATCATTGAAGGTAAGAATAAGCGGCAAGAGAGATAAACTTTAAATCACCTGGTACTCAAATCATGCGTTAGCACTGCTCCCAAGGCTTCATCTGCTGTTTCGAATGAAAGTGGCCAAAATCATGATTTTGTGTTTCTATAAGAGTAGTGAGGACTTGGCATGACTCAACAAAGTCTATCATATTCTGGTAAAATATGGGCATGCAAAAAATCTTTTATTGTATAGTCCATACTCTTCGTATCAGTCACTGCCTTAAATAATCCCATTCTTCTGAGGTTGGATTATACGTAAGCATTGTTGAAATGGGCAGATATTGAGGAGTTGCTGTCCTAAATCTAGGCGCTTAACACAGGTCGACCCAACTATCCGCTGCTGACTTTGTTTAGGGCCTATCTGAACATGATGTCGCGTATCCTTTATAGTTGGTCTAATGCATATATATCAATCCCCATTGGAGATGTGAGGTTGCTAACTGCTCTCATACACCCAGTCCCTACTACTGGAAGTCTCATGGGGCTTCGCTTGCTTGTCGCATACTCACACCTTCAATGGTGAAAGGTATGAGTCCTGTTGTTTCGCAAATTCTGTCATCTTGAACTCGGTGGAAACCTATTCCTTGATACAGTTTTGAACGTGACTGGTCGAGAGTCATTTGTGGGATCAATGATTGGAGAAGATTAATCGTCAGCTGGAAGTAAAAAACATCATCATGAGTAAAGTTCGTATTAAGATCATTGATGCCACACAGATAGAAGTGGTTCAGTCAGGTTCTGGCGATTATAAAGACGGCAGGGAGACAAAAGATTCTGAAGTGGGTTGGCATGTCAATAATGGAAGTAGTGGTAACAAGAAAGTTCGCTATGCTCCTTCCGTTCATACAGGTGTGATGACGTTGGCGTTATTTATAGTCAAAGCGTGACGTTGAGAAATGTTCACGATTATTAGGAGCGCGACACTTTGTTACTGGGGACATGGAATAGCACTTTACGCAGATGCAGCTTACAGATAGAGGAAGACCCGAGAGAAATTAGCGAGGCATGGTATTGAGGATCAAGTTCAAAGTAGAGATTGCAAGAGAGAAGCCTATATCGAAAGAAAATAGGACGCATCACAAAGAAATATCAGTAATACGGGCGGGGCCCGAGGAGTGTTCTTTTACCACCTGTCATACCTGTTACCATTACATCTGTGAGGTTAGTGTTATGACTCACTCCACGCGTAGGCTTGTTGAGGCTCGCTCGTTTGCCGCCTACTCACGACTTCAATGATAATGGGTATAGGTGCGTCAAAAAGCAGTCATAAACACTAAAAAAGTGTAGTAAAGCTGATAACTTAATGTTAAATGCCTAGGTAGCTTAGTAATGGTATGCACAATGAGGAAAGCTCAATGACGGTGGCTAAAGTTGTTGGTGATGCTGAGTCTTGTCGTGAATATCAATGTTTCATATTTTTTATTCCGCACATAGTTAGTGCGCTTTCTTCTTCCCTATTCTAGGCTACACTTTTAGTATCCATGGTAAAATAATAAGGATGTTGAATGAGCAACAATATCGATAATCGGCAGGGAACTCTTATTTATGATTCGGATGCGATTCGTAATGACAGAGTGCATAAAAAAACAATAACGGATAATCAACCTACCATCAGTATCAGCGAAAATGTAGAGCAGATTAGTAATGATCAAGTGGCTTTTGACGAATTAAAAAATACATTTGAAGGCTTACGAGACGGATCTAACCTAAGTCATGAGCTTCAAACACTGATATCTACCATTGTATCCAGCGCAGTTGTTGAAACTGCTTCCCGTCCTCTTATGCAAAACACGTCTACAGATATTCAAAATACTGGTGGATCTGATGCGATTGAATCATCAGGCCCAGCCAATAACAAAGGCGCCATGCGTCGGCTACAGCAGGTTTTGTCATCAGATAGTCGAGTTATTCAGCAACTAATGGATTATCTTCAGTTATCAAGCCCTGCGAGAAAGGATGAGCATATTCAAAGTATGGGTCTTGAATATAAAGACCTGCCTCCCACACTAAATGGGTACCAGGCAAAACGAGGTGAACTTTTTGAAGCAGTAGAAAAACACATAAACGGAAATATTGATAAGAGTTCTTTGAAGCATCAGCTTCAACCAGTAATTAGTTATCTTGATCCAGCAATAATAGTGATAGATAATACTTTAAAAATGGAAGAAGCCCGCTGGGCTCATGAACAAAGAAAGTGAAATAAAAGATTTAGTAGAAAAGAAATTCATTTTGTCGAAATAAATTGTTTTGCCGTGCAAATTTCTCTATATAAGTAGTTTTAAACAAATAATAATGGGAGTATTTTATTGTTGCTGTAATATATCTCATATTATTTCATTAAAAACAATGCATTTTAGTGATGTTCAGTCATGGTTTTTCTGTACCATATTAATTATAATAACTGTAATGAAGAGTGATGGAAAATGCCTATTCCACCCAGTAAGAATAATATAACAACTCAGCCGCATAATTATCTGGCAGAAACAGGTGATAAACCGATAAAAAGTCATGAATCTGACAAAATAACAGAAGTCGATGCGACACTTCATATCCAGGAATCACAAAATCACTTATGGTGTGGTGAGTCTTCAGACAAGCCTATACAAAGCAGATCATTAACGACAATACTGAATCCATCCAATCTTCATCCAGATATCAGTAATGCGCACGAGATGATTGCGCAGCATAGTTCAGCCTTTTCATGCGCTCATCATATTGGACAAGGCGGCGCTGTTCCAGAATGTTTTAAAATACTATACCAACAACATCCTGGCCGTCCTGCCGTGGAGGTTGATTTAAATTCAAATAATATAAGTAAAGACATGCTGGCATTGTATAACTCTCAACTCGCCATGATTCAACAATATAACAACGAAATACTATATGCTATGTTGGTGGATATTGAAGCACAAAAACAACAAATTATCAATATCCTCTCCCTTGGTCATTTGCAGCCAACTCCAGACTTGATGCAGGTTATTATGCCTCCTGTTGTATGGCCACAACCTGTATATTTGCCTGATCTTATAAATAGCAGAGCTCAAATACCGCATTGGTTTCAGCAAGCTACAGGTGGGAGTATTCCACCATATCAATCCATGACCACGGCAGTCCCTTCGTATACAAATAAAGTTGAGCAAAATCCCGCATTTATTCACCCAGGGTTTTATATAGTTCCTACGCCGCTAGGAACTATGGTTGGGTTAAATAATCCATATTATTATCCGTGGAATTGCAAAATGCAGAATTTATTTCCAGAAGAGGTTAAGAGCCAACATGTGGATGTCTCAAAGTTTTATGAGAAGGCAAGAGAGCCCCTTGATGTGCAAGATATATTTAATCCTGGCAAGCAAAATTTGGAAGGAGTAGACTCACCTGGGGATATTAGAAGTTATAAAATGGTGCAAGACTGGTTAAATGATCCAAGAAATAATTATGATAGCACAAATAATGTTCCGTTTGATGGCTCCATATCTCATTTTCCAGAAGAACCATCGTCCTTGGTAGAGGTATCTTCATCAGTAAAGAGTGCAAACGTAAACATAAAAACTCCTGAGGAAAGATTAGTGCCCTTGCTTGAGGTGTTTGAAAAAATGCTTTCGGATACAAAAAAGAAAATTAGTAATCAAGGTTATGATTATCGTGAAATTATTTATGTTATTGAAAATGATATAAATAACATCGAAAGTAAAGTTAATGACTATAGTATTCCGTTGGATGTAAGTTTGTTAAATTCTAACTCTTCTTGGGATGGCAGTTATGATATTGATAGCAAAATAGATGAAGTAGAGAAGAAGTTGTCTGGCCTGGAGATGCCGGATGGTCGTGATTTTTCTAAGCTGTCAAGTGCCATTAAATTGTTGAGAAGTAAGTATTTAGAAATAGAGGGTGATAAAGACCATCTAGGTGGTAATGAGAATGTTATTGTAAAAATGATTGATCTAAAGAAAGAAGAAATGGATAATATTTTATTAGAATATAAATACATAGGAAAAACTTATAAAAAAGTAGAGGATCTTAAAGTAAAGCTGGGGGTGATTAAGGAGGGCAGAAAGAGTGTAGTTGTCGAAGAGTCAGAATCAGAAGAGTCTGGACAGTATGGTAATATTTCATCAAAGGAAAAAAATAATTTCCAGGCTGGTATGATGAATGAAGTAACGGCTAAAAGTAAGAGCTCTAAGTCCCTGCTTTCCTCTTCAAGTGCTTCTTCAAGTACCTCTTCAAGTACCTCTTCAAGTACCTCTTCAAGTACCTCTTCAAGTACCTCTTCAAGTACCTCTTCAAGTGCCTCTTCAAACTCTGATGAAATGATTGATAACGTCAATGAACATAAGGATAATGTAGATAGTAACCATTCCGCTGATGTGTTAGAAAATTTACCTAAGCAGTTTGATAAAGGAAAAGTAGCAGCGTGGATTTTAGATCATAAAGCAGATAAAGGAAGTGTAGTAGATGCAGGAGCATTAGAAGAGATAATAGAGATAAAGAGTGATTCTGATGATGCTAGTAGTGTTTCGAATTTCAGTGGTTTCTCATCTTCATCAGACTCGGTAGTTACCGTGGTAAATGCACATATAGACAACGTTAGTAAAAAAAATGCTGCGAACATCCAGGATAAAAAAGAAGGTAATGATTCTAAAGCGACTGATTATAGAAAAGAGCTTAGTGTTATTAGAAAAGGTGTAAAGATTATCGAAATAGAAAGCGATGCTTTGTCTAAATTAAATTTGCAAAACTCGAAAGAAGCTTCGAACGCATATAGTAATCTTGTTGTAAAAATATGTAACATGACGCAAAGGTTATGTGATTTAGATAAACAGGTGGGATCCAAGATATTGGCTCTTGAAAATAATGATTCTAATAACGGAAAGGATAGTATTAATAATAAAGAAGAAGTTTCAAAAGAATTATATGTTCTAAAAGGAATTGGATCAGAGGGAGTAGGGCTTCAGGATGCTTTGGATAAAGTCAAGAAAGTTATTATAGCTGAGGCTGCTACAAGTGCGTCAGCGAAAAGTGTAGAAGAGCAGGATAGAATAAATAAATACGAGGCGTTTGGAAAGGAGAAAGAAGAGTTGTATGTAGATATAGAAAAGAAAAAAAATATGTTTACACAAGCAGAGTCAGATATGGAACAAGTTAAGGTGTCTATAGGAGAGATAAGAAGTAAAATAAGCAATGGAGAGTTAGATGGTGCATTTGTAGTTAATTCGAATCTGAGTTTGACTGAGGAGCTGAATAAAATTAATGCTGAGTTTGTGATAATAAAAGGCAGCACAGCTGATGATAAGAAACAGAATGAAGAGCTGGAAGCTAGCGCAGGGCTTATCGTTTGTGATCATGAAACAATATATGAAGACTTAGATACCAATATAATATTGATTCACGGGGTACGTGACAGAGTAAGAAATCATACAGTCTTCAGTGATTTAAAATATCTTATGGGTGAAATAAAAGGAATTCAAGAAGAAGTAGTGGGGAAGGAAAAACGTGAATCAAAAGAAAAAGAAAAAGAACATAACATAGACTCAAGCTATAATACCATACCCAAAATGAAAACAAGTAACAACTCTATTGTTTCACCTGTGCCTCCGTTTGATTCATGGGTAGGAGTTACAGATACAGGTGCAGGCAATAATATAGACGGTGCTAGAGAACTTACCAGTGATAAAGATAAGTATTATATTAACCATTTGCCTGAGGTGCAGATGGGTGCTAATGATGGGACCGTAGTGGGGGGGATATCATATGAGGTACATCAAAATCTATCTGTAGATGTCACAACAAGTGTTGATCAGCAAATGACTCAGGAAGTTGACGTCGGTTTTTCTTCTGGAGCAAGAGATGTATCTGCAGAAATTGAAGTAGCTCAAGATAAGTTTCCAGAAGAGCCAAAAGACTGGAAAAGTTTTATTGAAAAGGATGCTGCTAAAATAAAAACTTTCGAGTCTCAGATTGAAAATGCTAAATCAAGAAGGAATGCGGAAAAATTTGATGCTTTATACGACTACTGGAATGATGGTAGTTTAAGGTATGCTCCAGAAAATGGCGAGTATGATGTAATAGTCAGTGAAGAAGCTGCGAAGAAATACCATGATGTATTTTTCCCTGGCACCAAGGTTGATGGTTATTACCTGGGACAAATGACTTATATGCATCATAGCGGTGAGGGGTATCAGGAGGGAGCAAATAGATCCGTATCATCAACAGATAATATGTCTTTTGATAATGTATATAAAGGATTTTCCATTATTCTTGATGAGAATAATGACCATCCAAAGAAGGTGTATATATGCTACAATGATGAATATTGCCATACCAATAGTACTGAGTCTGGTGAGCAGAAAAAAATCCCTTGGACAGAAAACGTCCAGGGTATTATTCCAGAACCGCACTTGTTATTTAACAATAATGAAGATGAGGTTGAGTTTTATATAGGTGGAGAGCGGAACCACAGTTTCTTATATCCACCAGATGACCTTCCTGAAGAGGTCAAGAGTAAATTCAAAAAGTATAATGACGAGATGGGTGAGTTATGGATGCCTAGAACTAAAGATGAATTGAAAACAATAAAAAACAAAGTGGCTAAAAATCTGAAAGAATTAATGGGCAGAGACAATAAAGAGTATGCGGACATGACTTATGCTGAGCGATTAGTGCAAGTAAAAAAAGCATACAGTGAAAATGTTAATATGTGTTTGTTAAATGGAGATATTGATGCTACGACTCTGCGGATCACTGATGGCTTTATCAATAGTTATGAGACGCCTAATGATACTCCGATTTATCTAAAAGACATGGAGTGGTATTATCAGAAACATGTTGCTAATGAACTAGCTAATACTGATCTGGAAATCATCAAGGATTTTGACATAGGTAGTCATAGTGATCTGAGGAACACATTCTCTCCAGTAACAAATTTTGATTTTAAGACATATGAAAGCATTTTTTATTCAGACCATGATGGTATTAAAAAGATGGCAGAAAAAACCAATACCCTTGTTATGGATATGGCTAGTAAATATTATCCTGAAAGCATAGGCTATATTAAAAGTTTGCTCTTAAGAGAGAAAGTACAAGAAAGTTTAAAGTGGACTGATGGAAATGGAGATGAGCAAAGTGTTTATTGTAAAACATTGAATGAAGCTAGTAGTAAGGGTTGTGGCTATGTTATGTACAATAATGGTAGACGAGTTCTGGATTTGTTGACAACAGGATTATTAAATAAGGAGTTGAAACCAGATATTGCTGAGCACTTGAAATTACTTGCTTCTATGGAGTCTTGTAAAACAGAGCTAGTTACTGATGATTATGAAGCATTCTATGAGGATCCTGCGGGGAATGTAAATGAAATCAAGGAGGCGAACGATTATGCGAAGGGGAAAATGGATGCTATCCCTGTTATACGAGATAACCTTGCTAGGGGAGGTTTGGTCTTAAAGCCTTTTAAATACCCTAACCCAAAATCTACAATAGATAGTCATTATGATTTAGGGGAAGAAGGTTATATGACGAAAATATATGGCAACTCTACAAAAGGTTATAGCTCATATGAATATATGGTTATACCTGTAGCAAAAAAAGGAGATGAGTCAAAATGGTTGCTAATGAACTACAACTATAAAACTGACTCTATAATACCCCTTGAGGCGCGTGAGTATCAGGATCTTTACTCACAGACAGATTGGCGCACTTATCAAAAAGATGCTGAACAATTTAAAAGTAGAGCTCTTGTTAAAAATACAGGTTATTGTAACCGTCCTGATGTGGTTATGACATCATCTGGAAATGATTTATATGGAATTCATGGGTTGAATGTTATGTCTTGGCCTGCAATGAAAAGTTGTGCTCCTAAAACAAGTGCTGAACTGACTCGATGGAAGAGTACTCTGCAGGAGGAAACTAGGTTGATACAAGAATATAAGGACTTAAATCCTCAAGAAAGGGCGATGGTGTTTGAACTTACCATGAGTTTGTCCAATGCAAAAAAACAACCTTATCTACCGCCACAAAAAATAAAAAGTGCATTAAGCACAGCTATGTTTTTGATGCGTGTTGCATTGGAATCGTCAGATCAAAATATGGATCTCGCTAGGGATATGATGTCTCAGATTCGGCATATGATTCATATCAACATGCCTGGTGCAAGAATGACAGACAAACAGAGTGGTAGTTTTGAAAGTCGCAGAGAGGTTTTAGTTAATTACATAAAAGCTCATAAGAATAGTTGTGAAGGAATGCATATTCTTTGTCAGAAACAACTGGATGATCCTTCATGCTTGTTTTTAAGAGATGGAAGTCTTGAAATGGAGACTAAAGTTTTAAAGGAGGAGTCGAATACATTTATCTCTAAGCATATGTTGCTTAAGGAAAGAGGGAATCCGTTTCATGTAGCGAAGGTGCGAGGAAGGGTTGATATTCATGGTAATGATAAAGTTGATTATGATGCGGAAATAATACGTTCAAGAAAAAGCAAGCAAAATATTGTTCCATGTATTAACTCATATCGTGTCAAAAATAAAGCAGACCAGGGACTAGTTAGAGGGAAGCTGGATGAGTTTTACTCTGCAAACGAGTTGGATGATATAAAAGAAACTACCACTAGTAAGTTATCGTTACCCGTAGATGCCTCTACTTCTATCGAAGATAAGATTACAGATGAATACCTTGACTCAAATAAAATGAAAGAAGTATTGAGTGTAGATAGCGCGTCGCAACAATTCCACATGAAGGATTTATGGGCATTTGATTTTGCTACAATGACAAAAAAAGCAAATGAAATGCTTTTGCGTGATTGTAAAAGTGATGCTGGCATACTGAAAGAAATTCTGAAAAGTGATGTTGTAATAAAGAGATATCGAGCATCTGATAACGAGATTAGTAAGCCAACAAGGAATGCAGAGATCCCGAAGGCTATTCATCATGACCGTGATCATGAGGAAGATGTTGCATTCGGAGATGCAGGGAAACTCAAGGCTCTAGAGGTGGAAACCAATAAGTTAACAGGTGCAATAAATCTCCTATTATTGAGTAATAATAGAGGTATAGGTTCTGATGTGGATAAGGATATTGCACTAATTGCGGCTAAAGCCGCTGCGTTGCAAGCACTATCTACTTCGAACTATAGACCTGACGCTCATATATGTATAGAAGGCATCAATTCTATGACTGCAGGTAATAAGGGCGCGGGACTCTCTCCTGAAAGACAATTAGATGCACTCCGTTATACTACAGCCGCACTGTGTCAGCCAGATTCTCGAGTCAATAGTAAAGATGATTTTAGTATATGGAGAATGTTGGCCTTAGGTAAAAATGGGGTAGCTGGAACACGAGCTATGATGAAGAAAAAAGAAATAGATTTAGAGCGTAGATCCACTGATTTGGCGGGACGTGTGGCAGTACGGATAAAGGAAATTGAAGAGTTTGTTACTACATTTGATGATGATGGTCTGGATATAAAAGCTAGGGATAAAAAGGCAGATGAGTATATAAAATTTCTGAATAAAACCTTCGGTGGGGTTGCTTTCACGTTAGATAATTTCAAAGGTATTTTTAATTATGCTGAAGCGGCAGAAGAAAAATCAATGATAACATTTGAGGGTGTTAAGCTTTATCCGAACGATCATGCCGAAAAGGACTTATTATTCCAGCATGTTGGATATACAATAGATGGAAGGGAAGTGAAGAGTGGTAACAAACAAATAACTAAGTATGATGGTCTTATGGGTCGACTAGGTGTGTACCAAGTGGATTTAGGTAAGTTGGTGAATGAAGACAGAAAGAGGAAAGAGGCAGTTGATGGTTATAAAGCAGAATGTGTCATTGATGCGTATATGAATAAATTAAAAATACTTAAGGATTCTGGTATTTATTTACCTTTGCAAGACCTAAAGGCCGCTGCAGAAACAATATCTTGTGATAATGAACAAAAGTGCATTGAATTTGTTAAGAATAATGAGCATGATAAGTTGAAGGACTTTGTTAGTGCTACTATAGATGAGCTGGTAGAGAAAAGAAAGGCTAAGGGTGGTATTAAAGATAAGCTTTGTGAGAAATTCAAAGGAGAGTTGAGTAATGAAGATATAATTGAAAGCGTTAAGGGTATATTTCCAATTAAAGGTAGGGAAAAAGTTATTTATATTTATTCTTGCATAAAGGAGCTAAAGGAAAAGCCACAAAATAAAGAAGTAGCCCTAGAAATAGAGAAGCTTGAAGCGCAATTAGCAGAGCTTAAGAATGAAAATGGAATGATTGTTATTGGGGATGAAGAAATAACCCGTCAGGTTGAACTTCTAAGTCGCCATACGGAAGAATTTATTGAACTAGGTCCTGATAATTTTGCTGTAGAATACAAAAAGATGCTGGCAAAAAGTAATGGTAGTATTGACGATAAAATAAAAGTAATGGCCATGATTCACATTCAATTTGCTTTAATTCATGGTATGTCTATACCAAAACCCTCCCAAGCTGCTGCCTTATTAGTTGCAATTAACTCTAAGGGGAACTCATTGGCTGTAGGTGCTGAACCAGGGTCAGGGAAGTCTGCTTATATTATTCAAGCCTTACTGTTGACAAGACAGCTAGGGAAAAAAGATGAGAAGCTTCCTATTTTTGTTACCAATAATGAAACTTTATTGCAACAAGATTATGAAAACTTTCTACCATGGGGTAAAGCATTCCAGTTGCCGGTGAGATTGTTAAAAAATAATTTTGAAGATAATCTTAAGAGTTATTCTAGGGAAAATACAATGCTGTTTGGTACAGCAGAAACAATAATGGGCGATAAGCTAATGCTCGACACTTTAGATATGGCAGATAGGTTAATAGATAAAGACTGCATAGTACCGTCAGCAGATAAATGCCCTAATGAACAAGTTGTCAAGTTATATACTGAAGGTTTTAGGCGAGGTATTATTTTTGATGAGTTTGACACTACCAAAGATAAGGACTGCTCAGGAGCCTTGATTATATCAGAAAAGTCTTCAAATCCAGCTGACCATTGGACGAAAGAGTCCTACGCTGCTTTCTTTGAGGTTTTTGCAGAACTAAGTGGTACCGAAAATGATGTTTGGTATTCCTATAAAGATCTAATGGTTAGTAAGCTAGAAAGTAAGAAGGACGAGTTGAAAAGGAGTAATGCTGCTTATAATGATATAGACGTAGAAATTGACAGAGCCAAGGGTATTACTCAGAATGATTGGGAGAAACGTATAGAAAGTTTTGCTAAGTTTATACAGAAAAAACATCAATATCGATTACAAAAAACATATACAGTTGGATACGAAGCTATTGATAAGGATGATCCTGCTAAGAAAACTATCGTCGTTATACCATCCCCAGATCAAGAGACAATTGAGAAGTTTAAGAAGGATGGAGTCAAGCTTAAAATATACCCAATCAATCAGACTACATCGGAGATGGTAAATAATTCATCTTTTGCTGATAACGCTACAAACTTTTTATCCTATATGCACGGGCTACCACTTACCATACCGACTAGGACTGTAGCATCTGCTACCGCAAGCACTTTTTTTAAAGAAGAATTTGGTGATTATGGCATGCTTACTTTAACGGCTACATATGGCAATGAAGAAATGCAAAATAGCTTGATACCAGCAGGAACAAGTAATCTCTATTATAAAGCACCTTACGATGTAAATGTGACTGAACATGCCACTCAAGTGTTTGAGTCAAAGAATGATCTTTATGACAATGTCGTCAATATGGCTAATTATTATATTGATCAAAAAAAGGACGTTATTATTTTGTCTAGTGAACAGTCTGATGTTTTTGCACTAGACAAGGCTTTTGGTCTGTATGCCGGTAAAGTAGAAGGTTTTCATAAGAAAGCCAAGTTGATAACTCTTGCTAATCTGAGGGAGAGGCCAGATTGTAAAGTCTTTGAGGAGAATGCTGGAAATCTTAATTCCTCCTTTGGTGAGGATGGTTGTAAAAGAACAAAAGGCTGTATTATTAACGGCACTGATGCTTGTGCAAGAGGTTTTAATTTTGATGCTAAGGATGCTGTGTTAATATCTGTAGGTTCCCCTGCCAGTGCTCGTGCAAAGCTACAAAAGAATCGACGAGTAGGTAGGAAAGGCAATCCAGGTATCGTCCATAGCGTGATGCACGCAAATGTTCTGCCAGGTGATATTACGAAAGGCGCTGTAAATAGCAAGGGTGCTCATGGTAGTCTTTATAGTAATGACATCGAGGGTGCTGTAACTACACAGTTGAGTGGTAAAGAGGGTGTAATTAATGAAAAAGCGCTGATGCGTAATAAGGTTCATATGATAATGACTCGTTTTACAAATATGTTTACGGCATATCATCAGCAGCTTAAAGTTTTTGAAGATATTAAGTGTAAACGTATTCCGGCAACAACGGAGTTGGGCTTGTTTGATTATAGTATCCATTTTGTGGAGTCTGGAGATTCAGATAAAGTTATGGAGCAATGGCATGCATGGCGTGAGAATCTTATTGCAGAGCTTGAAGGTTCAGCAAGTACGGTAGAAGAGTTAGATGTGAAGATAGAAAAAATTCTGTGTACGGATCAGTCGTGGGAAAATTTTTGCGAAAGTCTGCCATGCTACAGTGGAATCATTGCTGGTGACTTCAAGCATCACGAAAATACTGGGAATTTAGAGTTCTTACGAGAAGAGTACCTGCGGGTTCTTGGGGGTGGTAATTCAGATAGAGTGGGTAAAGTTCGTGAGCGTTTATTGAAGGTCGAAATAGCAATATTTGAAAACGCGTGGCAGGAAAAAACTCGAAAAGCTAAAGATGAGTTAAATAATTTTTTGTCAAAGTTGAAGAAAGATCCTATATAAAATGATGAGGATTTTCTGCACTACTATATACCCATGTTTTTTACAGTGTGAGGTTGTTGACCGCTTGCACTCGACCTTAATCATCTGTTATTCGTAGGATCATGGGGCGTCACTTGTTTGCACGCCTCTTTGGTAGCTACCGCTAACCATTGAAGATTATTGATTTTGAAGTTGTTATTTCTGCACTCCCCGGGTATGCCAAAAATGAATCTCATTTCACCGTAAAAAAACATACTTGGAGTCAGACTATAAGAAAACGCGTGATGCTCGAGAGTCTGATCGCATTAAAGAGTCATTGTCGACGTTGGAAGGTTGGGTTGCATCATCTATTGCTCTGGCTGTGAAAAACAGTGAGTCCAGGATAAGCCACTATCTGAGTGATTGCCTGAAAAATGGGAAACTGAGGTCTGGAAATGGTGGTAGCAAAAAATAATCTGGATGACGAGCAAGCACGGCAATTGCTCGAGAATATATTGAACATACCTATGCTCATACCCGTCTGATTGTCGTTTATATTTCTGAGTGCTGGAACACTATGAGTCATTGATGGTTTCATTATTATGGGACTAGGTGTTGCTTTTTATGGGTCAGGTTCAGCCATCGCAGGTGACAAAAACACATCAGGGTGGATTCGCATAAGGGTTGATGAAGTCATCAATACGACGGGAAACCGCACTCTGGAGAATATCGTCTGGCTATTGGGATGGGCATGGGTTAGCAGCTATTTTTACAAATTCATAACCGCCGATGGAGTAGATATTATCGAGTTCTTCCAAAAAACACCAAGTATTTATGCCTAAATGAAAGTCATTGATATTGTTCTTGATGTGCAGGATGCTATTGTTCAAAGGAGTTGGTTGAGGCAGCCAAAAAGTTGAAAATAAAGCTACATTACCTTACTCCTTATAGCTCAAATCTGAGCCCAATTGATCAACATGGAAGGTAAGTAATAAATGTTTAGCAATCGCGACAGAGTTTCTACAAAAAAATAAATAATTCCATCTACGAAGCTTTATCCTAAATTGAGTTTAGTTGTTCAGCAGGCTTAACTGCAATTTTGAGATGATGAAATCTTCATTTGAATTAGCTTGGGTGCAAAGGCTTAAGGATCCACGCTGATTATCCTCTCTTACTACCATCAATATATTTGGCTATAGGTTTATCAGTGTAAAGTATCATTGAGGACAGCGTGAGCCAATATAAAGCAGTGATGATTATTTATTGTTACCAGTATGTTCTCAGACGTTATAGGCTTCTGTTCCTAGGCCGGCATATTTTCGACAAAATAGATCACTTGCTACTTTTAACGTAGCCTTGAAGTTTCGTTACTAGAACTTGCACGAAGTAATGGACATCAAGTGCAATATGCTTTTTAATAAGGAAGTATCTGTTCTGTGGATGGGGCGAGATAGCACGCAGCAGATCCAAAGGTTGAGTTGGACGGCAGTAAAATGGAGAGCCGGCATCTATCCATTACCATTGAAGGTGAAGGATTGTTTATTGCTTGCGCTCATTCCCATCGCCTATTGCTCTAGGCTAGCGGTGATTCGTTCGCTTGTTGTCTACCCTTACCTTTTTCAATGGTGTTGGGTATGCATATTCAAGTATGACGGTTGTAAGAGGCTGCCTTGGGCTCATACTTATTTAATCTCTTGTTTTTAATATAGTGCATACTAGGTGAGTTAATGAGATGTAAAAAGATATGAGCATGGAGTCGAATGCCGTTACTACTAAGACTCAGCAAGTTAATGGCAGTCTTCCATGGACTCACACTGATACTAAATGGAGTCTGAGCATATTCGGAGCTGCTGTCGGAGCAGGTATATTATTCCTGCCAATTAATGCAGGTATTGGTGGTATTTGGTCGTTGATAGCTTTGGCTAGTTTATTAAGCCCTCTAACGTTCATCACTCACCGAAATATTCTTCGCTTTTGCCTTTCTTCTAAAAACCCAGTTAGTGATTTTAATGAAGCAGCTAATGAGCATTTTGGAAAGACAGGAGGCCTTTGGGTAACTATTGCTTATTTTGCTTTTATCTTTCCTATTGTTATGGCGTATAGTATTGCTTTGACCAATACTGTAGAATCTATGATTATTAATCAATTGGGTTGGCAGGCGCCTGAGCGCTGGTTGTTATCCTTAGTTTTAGTCTTGATATTGGTAGGTATAGTTGCGTGTAATGAAAAAATTATTTTAAATGTTACAGCAATTCTTGTTTATCCTCTTTGTTTTGTTTTGACGGCAATATCTGTCTACCTCATACCTCAATGGAGCCTTGAGCAATTTCGTCAGCCTGTTACGGTTATGGGGATTACTAAAGGTTTTTTATCAACATTACCTATTCTGATTTTTTCACTGGCTTATATTCCTGTTTGCTCTGCTTTATCCCAGTCTTATCGGTCCAAAATAAAAAATAAGGTGGTGGTTCGTATGAGGACCGAGCAAATTACAGTTTACGGTACAAGCTTGCTCATGTTGATCACTTTGTTTTTTACATTTTCTTGTGTTCTTTCTTTGCCTCCTGAAGAGCTTATGATGGCTAAACAGAATAATATATCAGTAATGACGCTATTTTCCCTTCGGTCTCATGATCAATGGTTTGCTGCGGCTACATCTATTGTAGCAATTACGGCTATTGGTAGCTCGTTTCTTGGCTATTATCTTGGGGCACGAGAAGGATTATCTGGTTTAATTAGACAGGCATACGCTCGTGCTGGAAATAAAGGAATACTGGGTAAAGCACGCTTGAATAGGATATCCAATATTTTCTATGTGTTAAGTCTATGGTTGGTTGGTTATCTTAATTTGGGCATTATTGATATCATGGGTGTCGTTGCAGCACCATTAATGGCTGTTGTTCTTTACTTAATGCCGGTGTATGCGGTTTATCAAACGGATGCTCTCAAGCAGTATCGTTCAAAAGTTGATTTTCTAACGTTGACTGTTGGTTTGGTTTGTATCTGTTCTTATATTATTGCTAATGCTGTTCTGAATCCGTGACTTCAATCTACAAAAAGGTGGTGTGTTGGTTGTTGTGAAAAACTAGGGACTACTTTAATTAGATTGCGTTTTCTAGGTAAAACGGGAGTCACTTCGACGGGTAATTTAGGGTGTTAGTCACTCCAATATGATTCACGTGAGGATCCATGAGGTATGGTGTCAGATAATTACGAAAATAAATATAATTAACATAAATGCAAATGGGAAACCATAAGTTATATTTCTGAACTTCAATACAATCTCCATGAAGGTAAGTAGCAATATGCCTAAGATGGTAAAGGTTTAGAATATGGGGCTCTGCACAACAAAGTTTCTAACAAAAAAACAGATGACGAAAAAATAAGCGCCGTGATTTAAGGGTTATCCATTTTTTAAGTTCTCTACTAAGTAGGCGAAGAACTACTTAGGTACAAACATGTAGTTGGCGGGTGTTAATCCGCGGTCATAGGTGCAAAAAGTATCGGTGGCTGATTCTGTCTTGCTATGAATTTTAATATTTGTAATGACTTCCAATGCACCAGCGTCGTAACATGCTGCTTGAGCATTTTTCACAATGTCAAGTAATTGATTTAGCTCGCCTTTCATTGTTGTTTCCATTGCGCCAACTTGGTATGGGACATTGGAAGCTTTAACTACTTCTATGGCCTTATCGACCACTTCAAAGTTGTTGCCGTTTTTCAGTCTAGGTATAACTTGAAATGCAAGAAATACACATTTAAGTGCAGGGTTTTTAGTTGACATTTATGTTTGATCTCATGAAGTCAAATATCTAAGCATGCTAACATTTTTGCAGTTGAGATGTGAAGCTTTAGGCATC
>JASXSV010000055.1 GCA_030674915.1 Candidatus Endonucleibacter bathymodioli | reverse complement strand
TTTGGCATGAAGATCCATGTCGGTACGGATGTAAATATTGGGACTGCCCATACAGTAACGGTTACCTCAGTCAATAAAGCGGATATTGGCGAACTGCCTGCTTTGTTGAGAAAGGAAGACAAAGTAATCTTTGGCGATGCGGGCTACACCAGCGACACATATAAGCGAGGCGCTCGATGCTTAGGAGATTACACTGGAAAGTCAATAACAAGCACAACCCAAGAAAAGGCAATCTAAGGAATCTCTGATTAAAGCCACTTTCGTAATCCCCGCAGAGGCGTGGATCCAGTAAAATCAACACCTTATAGATTCCTTCCTGCGCGAGAATAACCTTGTTCAGAGCTTCCTTAATAAACACGCGCGCCACCGAAGAGACATCGACAATTTTGCAACGCGCCATACGTGAATAGCAACCGAGCGAAGGTCTTATCTTTCACACTGATCTAGGTATTGAGTTTACAGAAAAATATTTCAGCACCGTTCTCCAGAAATACACAATGCAACCTAGTGTTAACCGCCTAGTATATTACACTGACAATGGACACATAAAATCATACTGCCATAGTTCGAAGGCTGCGTTTATCAGAGGTAGGACGCATAACTAAATGAATAATTTGCGGTATGCTTTGAACCGCTACATCAATCATTTCTATACTAAAAAGCGATTGCATTCAGGGGGTTGGTTATTGCTCAACAATAGAATACGAGAAAATGGCAGCATGAAATTAACCATGTCTATTTTATCTGGGGGGAGACCATAGGGATAAAACTTACGCTCTTAACCTGCTTGACGGGCTCTTGGTCTAGGTAAATTATTTGCGTTTTTCCTCATGATTGCACGGCCTATTCTGTTATAGATCAGAGCTTACCATCCTGTCTGAAATTTTAGAGACAGTTCATAATGGAGATGACATGTGTGGAATACTAAAGCATGAACAACCGCTGGAAATGGTAATCTGAAAAAAAAACGCAAAATCTTTGTAGCGTCAAACCCCTGTATTTTTCAATCTGTAATCATATGGGTTGATGTTTGCTTCAGACCTTGGCACACTACCAAGCACAGCCACTAATTAGCTGTAACTGCATACAACCAATATAACGTCATACCTTGCCGTACAGTAAATAGGTTTGAGTAATAATTTATGATGACAGCTTTAAACAGACATTGTGACATGGAGCATCCATACCTATGAGATCGTCTACGCAGCCTACCAAAAATACTGTTATAGCGCTGTTTTTCTCTTTTATGTTTTTGTTCTCGCCTACCTTTGCCGTAGACCAAGATATTAGCAAACCTGTACTTGAGCTAAAACCTAACCTAGAACAAGCTATTGCTAGCGTAACTATGGTGAAAATGCTTCAGAAAAATCACTACAATAAAGTCAATCTTGGGCATGAGAGTGCAGAAAAAATCTTTAATCGTTATCTTGACCGACTTGACCCTAATCGAAGTTTTTTTATTCAGCAAGATATAGAGAGCTTTCTACCTTTTCGGGAAAAATTAGATGCATCATTGAAAAGTGGCGACTTAAAACCAGCCTTCACTATTTTTAATCAGCACAGGAAGAGATCCGAGGAAAGGTCTCGCTACATGCTTGCTCAGTTAAAAGCAGGACTTAGCTCCATAAACTTTAAATCTAATGAAGAGCTGCTAGTTGAACGCAAGGAAGAAAAGTGGTTAAAAAACACTCAGGAACAGCATGAACTATGGCAAAAACAACTCAAGGACAGCGTGCTAAACCTACGGCTTAATAATAAAACAGACGAAGAAATAATAACCCAGCTGAATCGACGAAACACAAATTTTCTAAGGCGTCTACATCAGAGCAAAAGTGAAGATGCCTTCCAGATCTACATTAACTCCTTTACAGGCATATATGACCCACACACTCTGTATTTCTCACCACAAACGGCTGAAAACTTTGATATTAATATGAGTCTATCCCTTGAAGGCATTGGTGCGGTGCTGCAGGCAGAAGACGAATACACTAAAGTTGTCAGCATTATTACTGGTGGTCCCGCAGAAAAGGCTGGGCAACTAAAACCTGGAGATAAAATTATTGGGGTTGGCCAAGGTAAAGTCGGTAAGCTCGATGATGTAGTTGGTATGCGACTGGATGATACAGTCAAACTAATCAGAGGTCCCAAAAACACTTTAGTACGCCTTGAAGTCATTCCTAGTGCCAGCAAAGATAGCAGCATCCGTATTTACGAAATTGTTAGAGATAAAGTCAAGCTGGAAGAGCAGGATGCCAGCAGTAAAGTTATTAATATCTCCAACAATGGAAAAAAACAAAAAATGGGAATTATTACCCTTCCTACTTTTTATATTGATTTCAAAGCTGCTCAGTCTGGTGATGTCAACTACAAGAGCACTACCAGAGATGTAAAACGACTGCTAATAGAACTACAAAAAGAAAAGATTGACGGCCTAATTCTTGACCTAAGAGGGAATGGTGGCGGATCACTTCAGGAAGCTAATGACTTGATAGGTTTGTTTATTAACCCCGGCCCTACAGTTCTTGTCCGCGATAACCGTGGCAGAATCGAGAAACAGCATGCTAATAACTCAAAACAACTATACAAAGGACCTATGATAGTGATGATTGATCGTCTTAGCGCTTCAGCGTCAGAAATATTTTCTGGCGCCATGCAGGACTACGGAAGGGCACTTATCATTGGTAGTCAAACTTATGGAAAAGGGACAGTACAAAGTATACAGCAACTAACTCATGGTCAGCTCAAGCTCACTCTTGCAAAATTTTACCGGATTTCTGGTGACAGCACTCAAAATCAAGGCGTTCTCCCTGATATAGAGTTTCCTTCTCTCTATAACAGCAAGGATATTGGTGAAAATACACTTCCTGACGCTCTACCATGGGATACCATACCAGCTGTCAGCTACCGCATCTATGACGACTTGCGCCCCTATTTTGATAAACTGAAAAAACGTCATGCAGCAAGGACCATCCTTGATCCTGATTTTGTTTATGTGAAAGATGTTAAGGACTATCTTGTCAATTTTGAGAACCGAGATAAAGTCTCCTTAAATGAAGCCAAAAGGAAACGTGAGTTAGTTACCATGCGCAGCAAAAGACTGGCCATTGAAAATAAACTAAGGAAAGCTCATGGAGATCCGCTACTTAGCAACCTAGACGAGCTTGAAGAAAGTCAGTCTAACCTAGCCAGCAAAAAGAAAGATGCTGATAAACCTGATGCGTTTATAACCGAAGCAGGCATGATTTTATCCGACCTTATTGCACAGCAAAATGCCTTGAAGACCAACGAAAATAGTAAGAAGATGAGCCGAGGAAGAGGTTAACTAGCATACTATCCTAGATTTACACAATAACTAACGCACTTACCCGATAAATCTCAATCTGGCTAAAGTAGTTTAAAGCTTTTAGTGGCCGTGTATTGATTAAAAATTGATCCTACTCAATTTTATTTTTCAGCACACAGCCAGTCTTCATTCCCTTTGGGAGGAATCGCCGCAACAGTCCATTAGCATTCCAATTAAATCCACGTTGCCGTGAGTGGTATGGCTAAGCAAAGTATATCTTACCGTCTATTGAGCGATACTTGCGTGGCCGACAAACAACTTGCCACCGCTATCAAACGTAACGGTCTTACAGTTACTCTTGTAAGGTCGCAGCACCTTTTTGGTGTCCTGGCTCACTGCTTTTTTGGTCTTATTTTTAACTCTGACTGTTAAAAGAAGCTTCGAGACACGCTTGGTCTAGCTTCATATGATACCAATTTTGGCCGTGAATGTCATCACCTCCCAGTGGTCAGCCTCTTCTTTCAGATCCACACAGTCCGGACTTCATCAATATTCACTCGGTCAGTAATGCAGCGAGCTCCAGCCTCAGCGACCTGGTGCTGCCGATAACGCTTCCATTTGCGTGGGAGAAAGCAGCGCCGTTGTTTTTTTGGTCAGACGACAGATGGTCT
>JASXSV010000012.1 GCA_030674915.1 Candidatus Endonucleibacter bathymodioli | reverse complement strand
ATTTAGTTTGAACGAATTCATGATTACCGTGTATTTAGCCAAGCTTTATCAGTGGAATATTCAGAAGAATTCCCACACATATCTTGGCCAGTGGAAAAGGATGACGCAAGAAAGAGCATGCTCAGAAAGGCTACTGACTGGGAATATGAAAATGAATTTAGGATAGTTCTGCCTGGGGTATACAATACCCACCTGGAAATAAAACCTGAATCAGTTACAGGTGTGATTTTTGGTTGTAATATCGAGGACAAAGCTAAGAAGGCTATAAATAATTTACTCTTGGAGAGAAAAAATAAAGGGCTGCCGGACATACAACGTTATAAAGCGAAAAAACACGATAATAAATACAAGATATGTATTTACAACTCTAGTAATGAGGAAATGAAGTTTGCGGATTCCGTTACGGATCCTGATGATATCTTGTGACGCTGACCGCGTGTGAGGTCATTGCCTGTCAAACTCCCCCGCTGGATCCGGTCTACGCCATTGTTTATCCGGACTGCATTGTCGTCAAAATTCGGCAGGATAAGCAGGTCATCAACAAGGCCATATATCTTATAGCCTGTGTCAATATAGCCTCAATGACTTCCCTGAAGCTATAAATACTGCCGTTCCGGAGGCGCAGGTGCAACTCTTCATCGTCCATATGATGCACAACTCGATAAAATATTTTCCGTGGAAAGATTATAAGGCTGTCACCGCTGATCTCAAACAGATCACCACTCAGCCACTGAAAACGAGGGATTTCAGAGTATGTATTAGTTCGGTGAGCAATGGACAGATAAACACCCTCGGATCAGCCTATCATGACACAACCTTTGGGGGATAGTCTCAACACCTTGTTAGGCTATACGGAGGATATCCGCAAGGCAATCAAAAAGTAAAAGTTATATACCTCGAGATCATGAATTCCTGGAAAAAATGGACGATGCCGATCAAAAATTGGAAAATTGCCATGAATCGATTTATGATCTTGTTCGAAGACCGTTTAAAAGATTATGTTACATTCTGGTAGTTACACAGAATTACTTACAGGCTCCCGTGTCTACCGTCGTTGGTTATTCTGAGGTATCACTAAAAACAAAACAAAACAAAACAAAACAAAAGAATTGGCTCTGTTGTACGGAACTGACAGACAATATATCGTTACAACCCCTTCTCTGAAGGCTTATTCATCACTCTCACAGAATTCTCAAGTTGCAACAACTTCCTATTTACCTGAACCCTGAAACTATCTACAACCTTCTCAGTACCAGCATGACGCTTCCTATTCTCTTCTATCATTTTTTTTAGCTTTAGCAACGCCTCACGCGAAGCTACCAATTCTAGCTTTAATGCTGCATGATCACTGTATAAACTCTTGAATCGCTGTGCGTGCCCATCGCCTTCATTTTTTAACGCCACAACTGATGACAGCATCTTATTGGATTCAAGAGCTAACTTATCCATTTTTATATCTAACGCTCCAAGCCTATCATTATGCTTACTGATATCTTGTTTGTTCCTCTTATTAGCAAGATCCCATAACTTCCTGATTTCCTTGTTAACGTCTTTGATCTCAGAACGCATAGCCAAATCACTTTGACTCAGATTTTCACCCGCCGCAGATATCTCTCCAATGAGACTGTCAAGCGCTTTCTGAACAACTGCTAACTCAACATGCGCCTGATCAAGCATTTCCCTAACAACAGTAATCTGCCAATATTCATAAATAGAGACTCCAAATAATGCCAGACAACACAACAGAAACAAAATTCTATGCCTCATGCGAGTAGCAGGCTTAAATCCTGCGTTAGCACCATCTGTACCGCGCCTTCGATCAGAACGGTTGTCAGCCGTCATAGAAAAATCCTGCATATCGTTTAAAATAACCTTTCCACTGATTTATCGAATAATAATTGAGATCATTTTTTATTACATCAAGGATTCCAATATGCAATGTAATATACCAACTTCACTACACTGACAAATTATTATCGCACGGCACATACTCATCGTATACACGGATATGGGCGGATATGAGCTTACTCCACCCACCCTTGGTGTTTCTTTCTAAACTCATGGATCTTCGCTTGTTTATCGCCTACTTCCACCTCCAATGGTAATTGCTATAGATATACAGAGAACATAGACATCAATCTACCCTTTACAAGAAACTAACACAACTTCCAAGCCTCATACTACCGAATAAACTAAGTCAATATATTAGACACCACAACCAACGACTTTAACCACGATCATTGAACCTTCTCATTCTGTAAGCCATTACGAAGCTTCCTCGGGCGTTTTACACCAACTTATCGGTTTTATGCACTGATTCTAGTGTTTAAAACTGATTTTGGACGCACCTATCTCACATAACATGGTGTCGGCACACCACAGAGCACCAAAAAATTAGTGCCTTTGTGATTGTTCGCGGCAATAGCGGCCAGCTCATAAATCGTTTGATTTTTTGCAAGGACTATGAAGCTATATCTCAGGAATCTCTGACTGAAGTGATTTGCAAGTCAGTTGTCAGGTTTGCGATAAAACTCTCTTACTGTCGAGCTTATTTCCTCGGAATCTTTGATTCATTTTGTCGCTTTTGCCCATTTATCCGCTCTCGATGCGGATTTAAGGAGCAATTATGCCATCACCGCATTACGCTGCAAGTATAAATTGGCCATCGCCATCAGACTCATAACTTGCACCCTGTTTTTTTCCAAACCACGGTAACGCACTTTGCGGTAACCAAACTTACATTTGAGGATTCGGAACAGGTCTCTACCCTGGCTCGTATTCTTGATTGCTGGAAATTACGTTTGCGCTGACTGCTGCTTAGGGAAGCTCTGAACAAGGTTATTCTCGCACAGGAAGGAATCTATAAGGTGTTGATTTTGCTGGATCCACGCCTCCTTGGGGATTACGAAAGTGGCTTTAATCAGAGGCTCCCTAGGGAATCTCTGATTGAATCTCCAAAACCTAGTACAATAGCATTGCTATGACAAAACGGTTATCCAAAATGAAACAACAAAGTTTTGCGTCGCTCAGCTACGCAGCCAAAAAACGCAAAACGCAAAAAGAATTATTTCTTGAGAAAATGGAATCTTGTGTTCCTTGGGCAGCCTTTGAAGCAATCATTAAACCACATTACCCGAAAAATGTTACCGTGGCTTGGAAAAAAACAGGGTGCAAGTTATGAGCCTGATGGCGATGGCTAATTTATACCTGCAACGTAATGCGTTAACGGCATAATTGCGCTCTAAATCCGCCTCGAGAGCGGATAAATTGGCAAAAACGACAAAATAAATCTAAAATTACGATGAAATAAGCGCGGAAGTCAGAGAATTTTATCGCAAATCTGACAATCGCCTTGCAAACCACTTCAATCAGAGATTCCTTAGGTTGATGCGATCGGGCATTGTCGGCGATGAATTTCTTGAATACCTGCTTTCATTGGAGATGGGAGCAGTCAGCAAACTCACACCCTCAAGGTGAGAGGAAACCATTAGACATGTATTCCAACGGTAGTAATACTGAAATTGGATGGCGGTAGCGTGCAAAAAAACAACTTAGAAAATCTTTGCTATATTAGTTATCACTAGAGGTATGGGATTGTTGGCCGTTTTAATTTCATCCTCCTCTACTACTTGCAACCTCACGGGGCTATGGGATGATTTTTGCGTGTCTTGGCATAAGAGCTGACTGATTGCCTTTGTACCGAAGAGAATCGTGCTAGCAAGAGCTGTTTCTATCTCTATCATCTGTTGCAAGCATTTAGTATGGCCTTCGTAGGTGAAACATCAGAATTAAATGGCTATTGTAGCTATCATAATTAAGCTTATTATCATCAGAGTGCACTATTAATTTACCCGCGAGCATGGGGGATGAGTGAAGATAACAACGCTGTGCTATATTGGTAGTACTTGGCAGTACTTGGTAGTATGATGAATGTATTGATATTCAGCGTTAATAAGGAAAAGTGAATAACTTGACTAATATTTCCGGATTAACAATTGCTGTTATTGGATTAGGTTATGTTGGCTTACCTCTAGCATTGGCTTTTGCAGAAAAAAATCGCGTTATTGGTCTTGATCTAAATAAACAGCGAATCCAAGAGTTGCTTAGTGGTATAGATATAACTAAAGAGATAGAACTAGAGCAATTACGAAAAAGTCGTGACATTATTTTTACGGATAATGAGGCAGAGATAGCATCTGCTAATGTTTATATTGTCACGGTTCCCACGCCGATCAATGACCATAAACAACCAGATTTAGGCCCGCTGAAAAGTGCAAGCCGTTTAATTGGGAAATACCTTAAAGATAACGACATCGTAGTGTATGAGTCTACCGTTTATCCGGGCGCTACTGAAGAAGAGTGTGTGCCTATTTTAGAGCAGGTTTCTGGGCTTGTTTTTAATCAGAATTTCTATGTGGGCTATTCACCGGAACGTATTAATCCCGGTGATAAGGAACATACGATAACCAATATTTTAAAAATCACCTCTGGCTCCACGGTTAAAACGGCTGATTTTATTGACCTGTTATATCGTTCAATTGTTGCAGCAGGTACTGTTAAAGTCTCTAGCATTAAGGTGGCAGAGTCGGCCAAAGTTATTGAGAATATTCAGCGTGATGTAAATATTGCGCTTGTTAATGAGCTGGCCATTATTTTCAATAAACTCAATATTGACACCTTGGAAGTGTTAGAAGCAGCGGGCACCAAGTGGAACTTTTTACCATTTCGCCCAGGTTTGGTGGGTGGGCATTGTATAGGGGTAGATCCATACTATCTCACCCATAAAGCTCAGCATATAGGCTATAATCCAGAGATGATTTTAGCGGGGAGGCGCTTAAATGATTCTATGGCGCATTTTGTTGCGTCGCAGCTAATAAAAGCTATGTTGAAGAAGCGCATACACGTTGGCGGTTCGCGAATTTTAATAATGGGTGTTACCTTCAAAGAAAACTGTCCTGATATACGTAACACCAAAATTATTGACGTGATAAACGAGCTAGAAGAATACGGTGCAACGGTAGATATTTACGACCCACATGCAATCAGTGAAGAGCTTGCACAGGAATATAACAAAACGCTAATAGATAGTCCGGCAGATGGTGCGTACGATGCTATCATATTGGCCGTTGCGCATGCTGAATTTCAAAAATTTGGAAAAGAAGACGTAAGAGTATATTTAAAGGATGAACACATTATTTACGATTTAAAATATGTGTTACCCGTAGGATTGGCAGATATCCGCTTATAAAATATAGAGAAGAATAAAGTACTGCCACATATGCCACTTGACAACAAGGCGGTAGGTAGCTTGGTAGTTAATGACCTCCGGAAAATATTCTAGGTTCATTCGTCCTGCAATTTCCTCTGGAGTAGAGTCCAAGCCAAGTTGATCTTTTACGGACTGACTCATTGAGCCAGTCCTTTTGTAAAACTTAGCGAGGTCCCTTACGCAACTGTAACCTGTTTTCATGAGCATTATCAGATCATAGGTGAGATAGTAGCGTTTTAGACCTAAGATATAGTATTGTTGGAACGGCCAGCCCTCTTGCAAATCTTGAGTGCAGAAAAATCGAGTTCACAGAGAGATTGAATCTAGCCTCGTGCAACCACAATTAGCTGCGTATACGGCTTTCCGATCTGGTCACCAGGTTGTTATGTGAAAACTATATCCTACGAACAACTGTCTCTCAAATCCATTCCAAATGTGTCGGTTATTGTGGGAATCTAGGAGTATTTGTGAAAAACTTTGCGTTAATAGGAGCCTCTGGTTATATAGCACCTCAGCACATGAGAGCGATAAAAGATACGGGGAATGATTTAGTTGCCGCTTTTGATATCAATGATTCTGTTGGTGTCATGGATAACTATTTTTCTCAGGCAAGTTTTTTTGTTGAATTTGAGCGTTTTGACCGGTACATTGATAAGCTAAAAGGGAAACAAAATAAAATTGATTATATAAGTATTACATCCCCAAATCACCTACACGATTCTCACGTTCGCTTTGCGCTACGGCAAGATGCCGATGCTATCTGTGAAAAACCTTTAGTACTTAACCCTCATAATCTCGACATGTTAAAAATCATCGAGTCCGAAACAAGGGGTAAAGTTTTTAATATATTACAATTGCGTTTACATCCAAGCATTATCGCCCTAAAAGAACGCGTAGAATGTGAGTTGACAAATAATCCAGATAAAATATTTGATGTGGAGTTAACGTATTTAACGAGCCGAGGGAAATGGTATTTTATTTCATGGAAAGGTGATAATGATAAATCTGGGGGGATCGCAACGAATATCGGCATCCATTTTTTTGATATGTTAAGTTGGATTTTTGGTGATGTTAAAGAAAGCGAAGTCCATATTAAGAAAGAAGACGTAAATGCTGGATTTATGCAGTTAAAGCATGCGCGGGTGAGTTGGTTTCTCTCGGTAAATGCCGATTATATTCCCGAACCTGTCAAGGCATCTGGACAACGCACCTATCGGTCCATCACTGTCAATGGCCATGATTTAGAGTTTTCCACAGGGTTTACCGACCTCCATACTAAAAGCTACAAGCAGGTGTTGCAGGGTAATGGTTTTGGCTTAGAGGAGGCCAGAAAAAGCATTGAAATAGTCAGTGATATAAGGAATAAAACTGCAGTGATAAACAATGACAATTTACACCCATTTACGTACAACGTGATTAAAAATGCTTAGTTTTTATCAGCACGAAACAGCTATTGTGAATGATGGTGCGCAAATTGGTAAAGGTACCCGTGTGTAGCATTTTGTACATGCATACAGTGGTGCGAGAATTGGAGAAAGAGTATCACATGGGCAGAATGTATTTGTTGGAAACAATGTGACCATTGGCAATAATGTTAAAATGCAAAATAATGTTTCGGTTTACGACTATGTATTTATTGAAGATGATGTTTTTTTGTGGGCCCAGCATTTTTTCACTAATGTATATAACCAACGTTCAGCCATAGAGCGAAAAAATGAATATCGTAGTACCTATATTAGGAAAGGCGCAACATTAGGTGCTAATTGTACCATTGTATGTGGCGTAACTATTGGCGAATATGCTTTTGTGGATGCTGGTGCTGTCGTTAATAAAGATGTAAACCTTATGTTTTAATGGTTATGGTACCCGCCAAGCAAATGGGTTGGATGAGTGAGTTCAGTGAAAAGCTCAACTTACCGGTGAGTGGAAATGATAATGAAGATTCCTGTTGCGAACACACTGGTGTGCGCTACGTGTTAACCAGCGATGAGTTGAAAAAAGTCTAATGGAGTTTATAGATTTAAGAACGCAGTACCAGAGTTTGAAACAACGCATTGATCATCGCATTCATGCGGTATTGGATCATGGCCAATATATTTTTGGACCAGAAGTATTTGAACTAGAAGAACAACTGGCAGAATATGTCGGCGCAAAGCACTGCATAAGCTGCGCCAACGGAACAGACGCCTTAAATTTAGCATTAATGGTCATGGGAGTGGGTGAGGGTGATGCGATTTTTTGTCCAACGTTTACTTTTTTTGCCCCAGCTGAAAGCATTGCTTTGAAAAAAGCCACGCCTATTTTTTGTGATGTCAATGAACACACGTTTACTATTTGCGCAGATAATCTGGAGCAACAAATTCAATCCGTTAGGAAAGAGGGCAAGCTAACACCAAAAGCAATCATGGCAGTAGATTTGTTTGGTTTGCCTGCAAATTACCCAGCCATACGAAAATTGTGTGACCGATATAACTTATTGTTAATAGAAGATGGGGCGCAAGGCTTTGGCGGGTCTATAGCTGATAAAAAAGCCTGTTCATTCGGTGATATTTCCACAACCAGTTTTTTCCCAGCCAAACCGTTAGGTTGCTATGGTGATGGTGGCGCTTTATTTACCGATAACGACGGGTATGCTGACAGGCTTAAATCGTTACGCGTGCATGGTAAAGGAAATAATAAATACGACAATGTTCGCCTTGGTGTAAACAGTAGATTAGACACGATACAGGCTGCTATTTTGCTTGAGAAGCTGGCTGTATTCCCACAAGAATTGCTTGATAGAAATGAATTAGCACAATTTTATACCGATAACCTTAAAAGTATTGAACTGCCAATAGTGCCAGAAGGTTATTATAGCTCGTGGGCTCAGTACACGATAAAAAGTGGAGACCGCGATGAGCTAATGACACAATGGCTAGCGGCAGGTGTTCCTAGTGCCGTTTACTACGCAAAATGTATGCATAAACAAAGCGCATTTTCTGATTTCGATGATCAGAAATTTGCAGTAGCTGACGGACTAGTGAAGAGAGTGCTTAGCTTGCCTATGTCGGGTTATGTGAAAACTGAAGATGCACAAAAAGTAGTTAAAATAAGTGCTGAGTTGGCTTTGTGATTTTCGACTTTGTGACTTTGTGACTTTGTGACTTTGTGACTTTGTGACTTTGTGACTTTCAACTTTCAACTTTCAACTTTCAACTTTCAACTTTCAACTTTGTGATTGTAGGCGTAAGAATGATTGGCTTAACATTTTCTCGCACACTGTTAATTAATAGTTTTGACTTATCGGTTATTATTATCGAAAAAGAATACGCTCTCAATGTGCATGTCGGCGGTAGAAATGAGCAAAGAGAACAATCTGAATTTTCAATGAAGATAATACATGATCAATAGACTTAAACCAAAATCAGAATTCAGCCGTAATATCTTGACCCTAATAACAGGGACAACCATAGCTCAAGCTATTACCGTTGTCATAAGTCCAATACTCACACGAATCTATACTCCTGAAGATTTTGGTATATTTGCTTTATATATGAGTATAGTTTGTATTGTGGCAACAATTGCTACAGGACAATATGAGATGGCTATTTTGTTACCCAAGAAGGATTCAGATGCACTACACATTGTGATTCTTTCTGTATTGATCGCATTTATAATAAGTTTACTTATACTGATTATAGTCTTTTTCTTCAATGCTCCTATTACTAAGATACTTAACAATGAGGAAATCTCAAAATGGCTTTATTTCGCTCCATTAAGTATTTTTCTTATTGGACTCTACCAAAGTTTAAACTATTGGTTCAATAGGAAAAAGTATTATAAAACACTCGCAAAAAACAAAATATTACAGACAAGCAGCACTGCAAGTATGAATCTTACTATGGGCTTTAGTGGATTGGGAAGCAGTGGTTTGTTACTGAGTAGCATTTTTGGGCAGATTATTGCAATCTT
This sequence comes from Candidatus Endonucleibacter bathymodioli, assembly GCA_030674915.1. Taxonomy (GTDB): domain Bacteria; phylum Pseudomonadota; class Gammaproteobacteria; order Pseudomonadales; family Endozoicomonadaceae; genus Endonucleibacter; species Endonucleibacter bathymodioli. Next base: position 94,767 of record JASXSV010000012.1, on the reverse strand, counting down.
TTTTTTAGCTAAAAACATACAAAGGGAAGATCATATCTTTTCTAAAAAAATTAATCGTACCAAAACATGTTATTTGGCAAAAAAATATATCAACTGTCCAAAGTTCTTAATTGCTGCTGGTTTTATAAATACATTGTCCGTACAATCTCCTGTTTTATTACTGTCAACCTTTTATCAATCAACAGTTATTGGGTTTTATATGTTGATACAGAGAATAATTGGTTTACCAATGAGCATGATTGCTAGCTCCGTAGCAGATGTTTTTAGGCAAAAAGCTAGTTATGAATATGCACACAATGGAGAATGCCGACAAACCTATCTAGTAACTTTCAAAAAACTATTTTTACTTGCTCTCATTCCTTTTATTTTATTTTATATGATTGCCCCTGATCTTTTTTCTTTTGTTTTAGGAAAGGAGTGGGAAAGTTCAGGAGAATATGCACAGCTACTTACACCTATGTTCTTTTTACAATTTATTACTACACCTCTGGCAAACATGTTCATTGTTGCAGAAAAACAGAGAGAAAATCTCTATTGGCAAATATTTTCACTGGCAATTGTAGGGTCTTCATTGCTCTTAGGGGGGGTTTTGTTTGATGATATAAAAATTACTTTTATGTTTTTCTCGACTGCATACTCAATTGCCTATGTAGTTAATGGTATAATGTCATATAAGTTTTCTAAAGGAATAGAATGAAACAAAATATTATAATTATCACTATGGGTTTATCTCGAGTAGTCAAGCCGATTACAGCAGCACATAATGTGGTTGGAATCATCGAATGTTCTTCAAGAAAAAACCAACAATCAAACAATAAGTTACTTTTCAAAGCTACTGAAAAAATATACTCTTTTATAAAAAAAGAAATTCAAACACTAAAGTCTTTTGCTCTAACTGAAAACATACCTTATTACTTCATGGATAATGGAAGTGACCAAGCATTAGAGAAATGGGCAAAAGATATAAATCCAGATGTAATTGTTGTATATTCTATGAGTCAGCTATTGAAAAAAAACATATTTAATATCCCAAAGTATGGAACAATTAATCTACACCCTGCATTGCTACCAAGCTACAGAGGGCCCTTTCCTGATTTCTGGATGTACTACAATTGTGAAAAGGAAGGTGGTGTTACTATTCATTATATTGATGAAGGAGAGGATACAGGTGATATTATTTATCAAGAAAAATACCCTATACCTGTAGGAATGAAATCTCCAGATATGTTAAATTTAGCTGTAGGAAAAATAGGCACAAGTCTTTTGTTAAAAGCTTTAGATAATATTGGAAATTTACCTAAGCAAAAACAACTACAACAATCACCAATATTAAGAGCTAGGAATATTAGGCAAGATGAACATAAAAATATTATTGATTGGGATGAGTGGGATATTGAAAGGATATGGCATATACTACGAGGAACAGAGTCTTGGTTGAACGCACTAGAACAACCAAATGGTTTGTGCACAGGACAACGATGGACTATTGAAAATTATGAAAATTGCAGAATGGATTCAAATTATCAAGTTTCCAAAATATATACTTCTTATGGGAAAAAGTTTGTTGCATGCCAGGGTGGAAAAATATTTGTGTCTATTAACTTCAGCCTAAAAACATTAATAATTAGCTTATTGAACATGAGATGAAATGACCTATAAAGAAAAATACAGAGAATTTTGTAAGAAAGAAAAAAAGATACCAATTTTTAGTAAAGATTGGTGGCTTGACAGTGTTTGTGGTGTGGATGGTTGGAATGTTATCATTATCGAAAAGGGAGGTAATATATTTGCTTCTATGCCATATGTATTAACAAAACGACTTGGTATCGTCTCTATACATCAGCCGATATTAACACAAACTCTTGGTATATATTTTAATTATCCTCAAAGTCAAAAGTATCATAAAAAACTCTCTTTTGAAAAAGAGATGATAAAAAAGATAATAAAAGAACTTCCAAAGTTTGATAAGTTTTCCCAATCATTTAATTACAAACAAACAAATCTCCTGCCATTTCACTGGGGTTCATTTAATGTGAATGTGAATTACACTTATGTTATTGAATATATGAGCATTGAAGCACTAGAAAAAAACATAGACACAGATGTAAGAAAAAATAGAAAAAAGGCAAATAATCTTGGTGTAGAGATTTATGAGACTGGAGATATAAAAAAATTTTACATCCTAAATGAGATGTCATTTAAGAGGCAAAATCGCGATATGCCGTATAGTTACGAGCTTATCAAAAACTTATACTTGAAATGCCAAGAAAACAATGCCGTTAAAATATTTTTTGCTAAAGATAGAGTTGGAACAGTAATAGCAGGTAACTTTTTAGTATACGATGATGATACAGTTTACTATTTAATGGGTGGCATAAATACAGATAAAAAGGATTTAGGCGGTATGGATATTATTCAAATTGAAAGTATAAAGTTTGCTCTTGAGAGTGGCAGGACATTTGACTTTGAAGGTAGCATGATAGAGAGTATAGAAAAATACTTTAGACGTTTTGGAGCCATTCAAAAACCATATTTCAATATCTCAAAAACAAACTCGAAATTATTAATGATTAGACAATTATTTAAAGAGATAATTAAATGATTAAAATAAAAATACCAAACAATAACATATCAGAAAGGAAATACATTTTAGATATTATTTTTAAAGAGTTTTTAGGGCTAACATATTCTTTAGAGTTTGGTTCACGAAATTATGTTATAGAGTTTGAAAATAAAAAAACACTAACTATAAAAGATACTTTCTTCAATAAATATCCAAAAGATTTAGAATATCTAAAAGAGGAGAACACCCCAACTAAAATAGAAGAGCTAGATATATTTGCAGCTAGTTTTTTTATGCTCACTCGCTGGGAAGAGTGTGTAAATAAAACCCGTGATAAACACAACCGCTTTCCAGCTACTGCAAGTTTAGCATATAAGCAAGGTTTTTTAGATAGACCTATTGTCAATGAGTATGTGGACGCATTAAAAGGTATGCTTTTAGAGATAGATGATAGTTTAGAGTTTAAAAAGTATAACTATCAACTTTATCTTACTCATGATGTAGATGAGCTTTATATGTGGAAAAGTTGGTCGCAAGTGTTTAGAATAGCATTAGGTGATATTGTAAAAAGAAAAAGTTTTTCACTAGCTCTTGAGAGATTTGCAGAGTACTTTTTAATAAAAATAGGTACAATAAAAGACCCGTTTGATACATTTGATTGGTTAATGGATAAAAGTGAGGATACTGGAGTAAAAAGTAGATTTTACTTTATGAGTGGTGGTGTGACGGAGAATGATAATAGATACAAAATAGATGAGCCAAAATCTTTAGCGTTAATAGAAAAAATTAAAAAAAGAGGACATTGTATAGGCATACACCCCTCGTATAATACTTATAATGATTTTAAACAATTTAAAAAAGAGAAAGATCTTTTAGAGAAAGTTGTTGGCGAGAAGATAGTAGAAGGCAGAGAGCATTATCTGAGATTTGAAGTGCCTACTACTTGGCAAATATGGGAAGATAATGGAATGGAAGTGGATAGTACTTGTGGATATGCAGATAAAGAAGGATTTAGATGTGGAACAGGAGATAAGTTTAGTGTTTTTAATATTTTAACTAGAGAGAAGTTAAAATTAAAAGAGAGACCTTTGGTGGTTATGGATTCTAGTTTGTTTTATTATAATAATTACACTGATAGCGAAGTGAAAAAGAAAATAAATAGCATGAAAAAAAAATCTAATAGTTTTACCATTCTTTGGCATAATAGCCAAGAAGATAAAAAAAAGTATGAAGATATAGTATTATGGGTAGGTTAATGTATATAGCTTTTTCATTTGTTACATTTTTATATTTCAATATATATATATTTGATAATGTAAAAACAAATGTATTAAACTCTTTACCATTATCGTTATCTTTATCTTTATCTTTATCTTTAGCAATATGTTTTTTCTTGTCTTTTTGCTTGATATTATATCAAGCAATTAAATCTAATAAGATTTGTATAAGAAGGTCAGCTGTAGTATTGATCTTATTTTTAATATATACATCAAATAGAATAATAATTGATATCGAGGATATTTCAAGGCTAAAACATTATTTATTAGCTAATTATGGAGGTATGATTACGTTTTATGTGTTAGGTTCATTTTTGACACTGGTGTTAAATTATTTTATTCATATTGTGTCGAACGATAAAAATGAATTAAAAAAAATAGTTTATATTTACCTGCTATATATATTGTCACATAGTTATTTTTTAATAGATGCATATGGACACTCGATCCAAGGTGTTACAAGTAATGTTTTTGTACGGATTAATGGGTGGAACTATCAAAGATCTGCAAGTTTTTTGATGATAAATTTCATATTTTCTTCCGTCCTTTTTATTTATATAAGGCTATTATCGCAAGATAGATTTAAAAAAACCATTTTGCTCTCTAGCATGATATTATATATGAATATGTTAATTGCAATGGTTTTAAGTCTGCTAATAGGCTCCAATAATGGAGCAGTAACAATAACTGGTATTTTATTTTTAACCATGTTGATTCAGATTTCTTTATCATTTAAGGAACATTCGTATATATTGTTTAAATATAATTTAAAACCTCAAAGTTTATTTTTTGGGTTAGCCTCTAGGAAATTGTATGCATCAATGTTTATATTACTAGTATCATTTATTTTATGCGCTTCATTAGTAATGTTTTTTATAACCATTGACTTAAGTACCTTTAGACTATTTGGATCTGTCACAGGTCACATTTCTTCCGTAACAAGTAGAATTGAATTATTAAGTAATTTTTTGGTGCAGTTTAATGTGTCCCCAATTTTTGGGAATATTATTGTGGATCGTTTAACTACAGGTGATGGTACCTATGTACATAGTACCATTGCCTCACTGTTGACCCATTTAGGATTGATCGGATTTTTTATATTTATGCTTTATATTATTTTATCCTTTAAAGAATTGTATAGAGGCAAACAGTATTTGTTTGTAACAAATGGTTTGAGAATATATTCCACACTGTTATTTATGGGGGTGTTTCTTATCGCATTTACATCTGTTTTTTTTACTTGGCATCCATTATGGTTCTTATTTGGGTGTATATTCCCTGCATTGTATATCGAGAATGGCACTAGAAAATAAATAGCATGAAAGGTAAAACTAATGCCTTTACCCTTCTTTGATATAATAGCCAAGAAGATAAAAAAGTATGAGGATATAGTGTTTTGGGTGGATTAATGTATATAGCTTTTTCATTTGTTACATTTTTATATTTTAATATATATATATTTGATAATGTAAAAATCATGAATGGAGGGTCAGTATCTTTATTGTTATTAGCAATATGTTTTTGCTTATCTTTTTATTTGATATTATATCAAGCTATTAAATCCAATAAAATTCATATAAGAAAGTCCACTCTCCTGTTGGTTTTATTTTATATATATGTTTTAATTAGAATAACAATTGACACCAAAAATATTGAAATGTTTAAATCTTATTTATTCTCTACTTCTGGAGGTATGATTACGTTTTATGTGTTAGGCTTATTTTTAACACTGGTGTTAAAGTATTTCATTCATATTGTGTCGAACGATAAAAAGGAATTGAAAAAAATAGTTTATATTTATCTATTATATATATTATTACACAGTTATTTTTTAATAGATACATATGCATACTTGATTCAAGGTGTTAGAAATGATTTTTTCACATTGGTTGATGTAAGTGGTCATCAAAGATCTGCAAGTTTTTTGGTCATGAACTTTATATTTATGTCCGCACTTTTTATTCATATAAGGCTATTATCGCACGATAAATTTAAAAAAATCATCTTTCTCTCTAGTATGATTTTATATGTAAATATGTTAATTGCAATAATTTTAAGTCAGTTAATAGGCTCCAATAATGGAGCAGTAACAATAACTGGTATTTTATTTTTAACCATATTGATTCAGATTTCTTTATCATTTAAGGAACATTCGTATATATTGTTTAAATATAATTTAAAACCTCAAAGTTTATTTTTTGGGTTAGCCTCTAGGAAATTGTATGCATCAATATTTATATTACTAGTATCATTTATGTTATTCGCTTTGTTAGTAATGCTTTTCCTAAACATTGAGCGAAATACCTTTAGAATATTTGAATGTAGCGGCGGTCTGTCTCCCATGACAAGTCGGATTTCATCATACAATAACTTTTTGGTGCAATTTAATGTATCCCCAGTTTTTGGGAATATTATTGTGGATCGTTTAACTACAGGTGATGGTACCTATGTACATAATACCATTGTTTCACTGTTAACCCATTTAGGGTTGGTTGGATTTTTTATATTTATGTTTTATATTATTTTATCCTTTAAAGAATTGTATATAGATAACCAGTATTTATTTGTAACAAATGGTTTAAGAATATATTATACACTATTATTTATGGGGGTGTTTTCTATCGCAGTAATAGGTACTTTTTTTACTTGGTCTCCATTATGGTTCTTATTTGGGTGTATATTCCCTGCCTTGTATATCGAGAATGGCACTAAGAAATAACTGTTGGAGGGATACAGCCAGAGTATCATTACCTAGAGTTTTTCCCTTAACATCACGACTTTCTTCTAGGAAGAAGTTGTACAAACCCAATGGGAATTTTACCATTTGATGTATATCCCCTGACAACAGAATTAATGGCATGGTATAATCCTATCGAAGCGGCAAGAGGTGTAGTTGGATCTATGCCAACAATATTTTGGGGAGAGATGTATGCAAACTTTGGTTTATTTGGTGTGGTTATAGTTCCCTTTTTCTTGGGATATTTTATCTATTTTATTAATACAGTTATTTTTAAAATGGAAAAAAATATAATCACAGTGAGTTTTTTAATTTGGATAGCTATGTATTTTACTCAATTCAATACGACAGCATTAAGGATAGTTGATTTATATCTTTATGCAATTTCTATAGTTTTCATACTACTATTATTTATTAATGGCAAAGGGGAAATAAAATTTAGAGAGGTAGTAAAGTCATAATATGAACATATTACATTTAACACACACAGATATAAATTCTGACTCAAGAATTTTAAAAGAGATGACTTCAACCTTACATTTCAGCAAAGATACTAAAGTAAACGGCATTGGGGTTAGGATAAAAGAAGAAGAACATAGATGTGATAACAATGGTGGAATTATAATTGATACTATTGAGTTAAAAACAAGATATTGGAAGTTTCTACCTACTTTTTTACGACATTCTTTTTCACTCTTTGAGTTGACATCTAAAATGGTATATAAGGGTATTATATCGAAACCTGATATTATACATTGTAACGATATAATGGTATTGCCATTAGGTGTGATCTTGAAGTTTTTTACAGGATCTAAGCTTATTTATGATGCGCATGAACTAGAGTCAAACAGAAATGGGTGTTCTAAATTATCAGGAAAAGTTGCTTTATTTGTAGAAAAAATTTTATGGACATTCATCGATGCCCTTATTATAGTAAGTCCATCTATAGAGAAATGGTATCAGAAAAATGTAGGAGAAAAATATTCTGAAGTAATTCTAAATGTACCAGTTTGGGTAAAAGATAAGCCTCTTGTTGATAATCAGTATTTAAGGAGTAAGTTAAATATACCTCTCGATTCAAAAATCTTTTTATATATAGGTATATTAGGGTACGGTAGAGGGATAGACTTGATTACAGATGTGTTTAAAAATAATGACTTGAATTCAAGTTTAGTTTTTTTAGGTTATGGAAAATTCAGAGAGAAATTAAAAAAGTTATCAGAAGCATATCCAAACATCTATGTGCATGATGCAGTTCCTCATGACAGAGTTGTGTCCATTGCTAAGAGTGCTGATATAGGATTATGTCTAATTCAAAATGTATCATTAAGTGATTACTATTGCTTACCCAACAAACTTTTTGAATATGCTTTTTCAGGTATTCCAGTTTTAGCATCTAATTTTCCTGATATTTCGAATGTAGTTGAAAAGTATAAGCTAGGGAAATGCTGCAATTTAGATGCTAGAAGTATATATGAAAGCATAAAGGAATTCGAAAATATGGAGAAACTTCCTGTGGTAGATACAGAGACATTGTTTGAGTTAAGTTGGAAAGTTCAAGAGGAAAAACTTAAAAAAGTTTATAAAATGGTAATAGAGGGGGAATAGGATGTGTGGTATTTTTGGACAAGTAACAACAAATCAAGTCAGTAAAAGCAACTTAAAGTTACTTGTAAAACATTCTGAGCAAAGAGGGCTTGATTCAAGTGGTCTCATTTATTATGAAAATAAAAACTATGCAATAGATAGAGCCGATTTCAATGTTGAGAAATTATTAAAGAAAGTGGATCCTTTTTCTTCTAATATCTTATTAGGGCATAGCCGTCTCATTACCAATGGCCTTACCGATAATCAACCAGTGATATATAATGATATTTGCGCTATTCATAATGGAATTATAACTAATGAAAAAGAAGTATGGGGCAAGATAGATGCTCCTAGAAGATTAAATATAGATTCAGAGGTCATAGTAGCTATTGCTTATCAACACTTTATAAATGGAGGAGCGGTTGAAGACGTTGCCAATAAAGTACTGTATACATGCAGAGGTGTTATAGCATGTGCCTTAGTTGTTCCTAAAAAAGGAAAAATAATCATTTTTTCCAATAATGGAAGTCTGTATGTGGGTAAGCTTGGTAGTGATATTTATTTTGCTTCAGAGAAGTATGCTCTGTCTTTAATCAAGTGCCAAGGTATAAAACAGGTTAAAGATGAAAGCTACATTATTGATATTCCGGTATCACATAGAGATTTTGTTATCAATGATACATTTACGAGAAAGGAGGACTTGATTACGGAATTTAGTTTTAATAAAAATCAAGAGAATTTGCTAAGCTATCATAAGAATTTAAACATAAACCGATGTACAAAATGTATACTTCCTGAAACCATGCCTTATATAAAATTCGATAATAAAGGGGTCTGCAACTACTGTCATAATTATCAACCAAGAAACAAGTCAAAACCCACAGAAGAGTTGTTTAAACTCGTCGAGCCTTATAGACGACCTGGTACAGAACTTGATTGTATAGTCCCGTTTTCTGGTGGTAGGGATAGTTGTTATGGTCTGCACTTGATAATAAAAGAGCTAGAGATGAAACCAGTAACATATACTTATGATTGGGGCATGGTAACAGATTTAGGGCGTCGTAATATAAGTCAGATGTGCGGTGATATGGGTATTGAAAATATTATAGTTGCAGCTGATATTTCACAAAAAAGAAAAAATATTAAAATGAATCTACAAGCTTGGCTAAAGTCTCCTCATCTTGGGATGATGGCAATGTTGACAGCGGGAGATAAGCACTTTTTTAGACATGTAGAAAGTATCAAGAAGCAAACAGGTATTAACCTTAATTTATGGGGGGTGAACCCCCTTGAAACAACCCACTTCAAAACTGGTTTTTTAGGGATTAAGCCAAATTTTGAAGAAGATAAAGTATACAATAACGGTGTGATGAACCAATTAAGATACCACTCAAAAAGATTTAAAGTGATGACGCAAAACCCTAGCTACTTTAATAGTTCTCTCTGGGATACTTTATCTGGTGAGTATTATAGGAGCTTCACAAACAAAGAAGATTATTTTCATATATTTGATTATTACCAATGGAATGAAAATGAAGTAAATGATACATTGATAAAGCAATACGACTGGGAAACAGCAGTAGATACTAGTACGACATGGCGGATAGGTGATGGTACCGCTGGATTTTATAATTACGTTTATTACACCGTTGCAGGGTTTACTGAACATGATACGTTCAGAAGTAATCAAATACGCGAAGGGATGCTGATGAGAGAACGGGCGCTGGAGCTAGTCGAAGATGAGAATCAACCAAGATATCAAAATATAAGATGGTATCTTGATACTTTGAGTTTGAATTTCGAGGATGTAATCAAAGTGGTAAAATCAATTCCGAAATTGTATAAAGAAAGTTGATATGAATATATTATGCATATCAAAATATGCAAGTCCACCTAACTACTCTAGGACGCCAGCTAGGTTATTTACTTTAGCAAAAGAGTTTGTAAAGTTAGGTCATAAAACAACATTGATAACCTCCAATTCAAATCATTTGGCTAAGTTTCCCAGCACGTCAGAACTATATAATTTTGAAGTAAACGAAAATGTATCAATATGTTGGATAAAAACAAAGAAATATATAAAAACCGCTTCACTAAACAGAATCTTAAGTTGGGTTGATTTTGAAAGAAAGCTTTTCCAATTGGACTTAAAAAAGATTGATAGACCAGATGTTGTTATTGTGTCGTCTTTGTCGATATTTTCTATTATTTACGGTTATTATCTAAAAAAGAAGTTTGATTCTTTTTTAGTATTTGAGATAAGAGATATTTGGCCACTTTCTATGACTGAAGAAGGGGGGTTTTCGAGGGGGAACCCTCTAGTATTACTTATTGGGATGATTGAAAAATTTGGGTATAAAAAAGCAGATTTAATTGTAGGGACAATGCCTAAGCTTAACTTTCATGTGAAAAATATACTGGGGTATGATAAAGCTTTTCACTGTTCTCCACTAGGGTTTGATAGTATCAATTATGAAGATGAATTTGGAATTAACAACCATTTCGATAAAGTTTTCCCAACACATAAGGTTGTAGTGGGGTATGCAGGCAGTATGGGAATTACAAATTCGCTTGAGCCACTTATTGAGACTATTAAACTTTTAAATGAAAACAAAAGCATTCATTTTATGCTAGTAGGAAGTGGTGATTTAAAATTGGCTTTTGAAGAAAAACTGAAATATTGTAAAAATGTGACTTTCTTCCATCGTATTGAACAATCTGAAGTTAAGTTTTTTTTGCAAAAATGTGATATTTTATACTTATCAACGAAAGACTCTAGTGTCTGGAAATATGGACAATCTATGAATAAGGTTGTTGAGTACATGCTGGCAAAAAAACCCATTATTGCATCTTACACTGGTTATCCATCTATGATCAATGAAGCTAATTGTGGTAAAATTATTAAATCAACAAAAACTTTAGATATAAAAAATGCAATACTTGAGATGGCAGAGATGCCTATTAAGAAAAGGAAAAAGCTTGGCGGAAATGGTGGAGAATGGATCAGGAAATATAGGGAATATTCTTTATTATCAAAGGAATATATAAACGCAATAAAAAAACAAATGGTACTTCCTCATGATTAAGCGCTTATTCGAGATAACTGTATCTGCCATAGCTTTATTTTGAGATCTTTGCACGATAACTCCTCATAAATCATAAGCACCGTGATTAATTAAATCGTATTTTTTTGAGGGAAAAGCCTTAGAAAACACGATCTGAGCTCTAATATTCGCCATTCGATCCCTTCCCCCTCGTTTTCTATTTTCAGGCGCAACTTGCCTCTGCATCTATAAACCTCGTTTAATATTGTGCACCACGCAAATTATTTCCTAACTTCACAATAACCAAACACTTGGAATTGATTTGAGAATCAGCTGCTCATAGGCTATAGTTTTGAAGCATGTTAAAACAACTGTGGGTTATAATTAAATCTTGAGATAAAACCTAATCTCTTTGTGGTCAAGCCTCGCTGGTAGAAAAAGTGAATGCCCTAAGCAGACAGGACTTCCTGCCAGTCAACTAATTGTGTCAAGTTCTAACACCAATACGTTAATCTTACTCAGAGACCACAGTTCACAAATGCTGGCTTGCTTATTTGAGAGATTGAGAGATTGCCTCACAACTGGCGAGCAAAGGCTGAACAAGTAAGCACAATCAATATACACTTAAGCGTAGTAATTGGATACACATGGCTAACTTTGACCTAGTCACATTCCATCAGTTTCTCGTAAGTATTTAAATAACTTACGGGCATCTTTGGATGTTTTTCCTTGTTCTGCTTCTTTGCTGGCATTTCTTACCAGCTGCCGAATATGTTGATGATCCGCACAGGGATAGTTACTCAGATATTCGCTTAATGCTATTTTATCATTGCTAATAAGCCTATCTCGCCAACGTTCAAGTTGATGAAACCGGCGATTATATTCGTTACTGGAGCTGTCCAGTTGATTTAGGAGCTCTGTAATGGGCCCTGTATCCTGCCCCTGCATGAGCTTGCCAATAAAGGAAAGGTGTCGTTTTCTGGCATTATGACTCGTAATTCGTTTACTCTCATCCAAAGCTTCCTTCAAACGCTCGTTCAATGGGAGTTTTTCTAGCAATGATGGCTTAATCTTCATTAAACGGGCACCCATATCTTTCAATGCCTGTTTTTCTCGTTTAATTTCTGACTTGCTGATATATTCTATTTGATCACTATCCAAAAGGTCGTCTGACTTGTTGGGTTCACTGGAAGACATTCTACTTTCCTGATAGCTACTTCGGCAAGGAGTGGATAATTGTATGAGACCTCAGCATAACCAACGACTTTAGCCGCCGTCATTGGTCTTATCCGATGTTGTCAGAAATTATGAGACTTTCAAGGGAGTTTAACACCAAATCCCAATTTTATGCACTTTGTCTAGTGCTTAGCACTGTTTTTTGACGCAGCTATCCCTCATAACATGGCTTCTGCACACCATAGAGTGCCCCAAAAACTTAGCGCCTTGGCGAATGTTAGCGACAATAGCAGCCAGCCCATAAATAGTCTAATTTTGGCAAGATCCATGAACCTAGTTCTAGCAAGCCACCTGCATCTTTTATGGCAGAAGGACGTTCACCGCTCGTCCGTCTTACGGATATTTCTTTGTTCCGAGTTTTCTATTCTTTTACTCACCCCAACCTCTACTCCTCGTTGGCTCATGGGTATTCTCTCGTTTGTCGCCTTTGGTAACAGGTATAGGTCAGCTGACACGAAGAGTTTGAGCCGTGCTGTAAAGTATTTTTCCATGAAATATTTTACTAGAATATGATCGACTTTGTTGAGTTATACTGAGGTCTCATGGCTTTCAAACAACATCCAACATTTCCTGTAGGTTGATTCGCCAAAGAGTCTGCCTCTTACATCCTCTATAGTACAGCTTATAGAACACCTTCTTTTAATGAGCTTTATTATCCAAACTCAACCTTTTCTTCTGGTAATTCTAACCGAAAACCTGAAAACTCAAAAACAAGAGATCTAGAACTAACAGGTCAGTATAGCTATAGTAAATGCAGCTTGCCACTGCTACGGAATGATATTGATGATTTTATTAACTAGACTGCTGACATTTCTAAGGAAATTAAAACCAGTAAATGTGATAAAACAAGTGTTTACTGTGCAACCTCCATGTCAACCATACTTAAAAAATAGAGTCTTGCAAGCTCTGGGACATTGTTTGACCCACAAGATACAACAAGGAATACCGTGTTTTAGCGTCGTTCTAAGGAGTATACCCGTTTCCCTTGAAGATATAGATATTTGACTACCATAGCTCTCAATCCAATCGCCTCTTCCTCGTAGGCTTATCGGTTTTTGCTCGCTCTCAAATGGTACCGAATACGATCTTATTCAGTACCTTTGAGGATGCATCAAACACTGTAATAGGAAAATTACAATAACTTGCCTATAAAAAAATTACGCGCTAAACCTTCCAGTATTCTGGATAACCTACGATGTTTTTATTAGGATGCCTATATACATTCTTCCGGATTTCTATCTCTTTGGCTATAACTTCTTCTTTGCTTCCAGATACCCATAGCTGCATGAGCATAACTCCTGCACTCGTCATATCTGAATCTTTTAAAATATCATCTGTTTTTTTTGTATATCGCACAACATCTATTTCATTGTTTTCATACATCTTGTTTATGTAGTCATAATCAGCTATATCGCCAACTTTACCAGTCTCTTTTGCTGTTATCAACACAATAAGAGTGTATTTTGTTGTTTCATCATCCTTCCACTTAAGCCATGGAGTTTTATCGGCTATAGGAAGTCCTGCAGCCAGTTTAAAATTATCATTAAAAAGACTATTTTTAAAGCTAAGTTCATAATTATAATGATAGCTATGAGCCGCCCTTGGATTTATCTCGACAAGAGAAATTTTGCCATCGTCTGTTATCCAAAACTCTATGTTAAAAAATTGATTCTTATATCCTAAGTCGGACAATCGCCCCATATAATCATCTATCCAATCTTCAACCTTTTTGGCTATAGTTTTATCAACACTAATAGTTGGTGTGATGTAACCTAAAGCTTGATGATTTGAAAAATATACTTCTTCAGTCAAGGCATAGTGCACTATTTTTCCATCTTGACCGACATATCCCTCATAACAATATTCAATGGATCGGTTTATATCCATGTAATGTTCGGCGATAAATGGAGGTATTATTTCTGGTAAATCCTGGTCAGGAATACCTTTTTTAAAATGAGTGTAATTATATTCTATCTCACTTTGAAGTTGAGTATCTGCTCTGTATTCATTTAAAACATCTATCAAGTTTTGCTTGGTTTCTATCTTAAACACACCTCTACCAAGTGATAAAGATGTATTTTTAAGCATGAATGGCCACTCTTTGATTTTGTCGACAATCTGCTCGTTTGTTTCAATACTAGGATCAACCCAATCGTAATAATTGGAATCTTTTTCTAGCGTCCTCATGAGATATTTATTCATGCAGTATAAAAAAGCCATTTTACTTGGCACTTTATTGCCTAGCTTTTCATTGATTAGAATGTGATTAAAAGCATCTTTTTGCGCAAAGCCCGCAACCGCACTCACGCCCTCTTTTTTGCAGATGGCAACCACTTCATCAATCTGACTATCATCCCAACCTTTTGGCTCTAAAACAACTATATCACTTAGCTTTTTAATACCAACTAATGCTTTTTCCATGTATGGTTGTGGTGACAAAAAACCAAACTTATTGTTGCTCATCTAACTACCCTCCTAAAAACTAGACTGTATCATACGCACATGCTTTTACTATCTTTTTTTGTGCAATTTAATTTAAAAAATTGATAACGTATAATAGTGCAGTAGGCACTGCATGAAAACTATATGCGTTAGCCTTGAAGCTCTGGGGTTATTCTCACTCTCTCACTCATAATCACCTCCTACCCCTATATTTATGGAGAGGATGAGGGCGATCGCTTGTCTTTTACCCACACCTTCAATGGTAACGGATATATCAATCAAACAAAAAATGGAGCATCCCTTTAATGAACTCTTTCCTATTGGCTAAAAATAAAGCTTTTATTGATGGAGAGTGGATTAATGCGGCCAGTGGACGCACGTTTGCTGTCATGAACTCAGCTAATGGCGAAATGATTGCTGAGGTGCCAGATATGGGAAAGGAAGATACTGTAAGCGCTGTAGAGGCAGCAGATCGTGCGTTTAAAACATGGAAAACAACAACAGCAAAGTATCGGGCAGGGCTTCTAAAACAATGGTTTAACCTGTTGATTAATCATGCTGAAGATTTGGCGCAATTAATCACTCTTGAACAAGGAAAACCTTATAAAGAATCCTATGGCGAGGTATTATATGGGGCTTCTTTCATTGAGTGGTTTGCTGAGGAAGCCAAGCGCACGTACGGTGACCATATTCCTTCATCCATGCCATCATCTAGATACCTGACCATTAAACAACCTGTAGGTGTTGTCTCTGCCATCACGCCCTTTAATTTCCCCATAGCCATGATTGCCCGTAAAGCTGCACCGGCTCTGGCAGCAGGTTGCACCATTGTAATTAAGCCTTCCGAAGACACCCCCTTATGCGCTTTGGCTATGGCCAAGTTAGCTCAGCAAGCGGGAATTCCAAAAGGTGTATTTAATGTGGTTACGTCTACATCCGCTACCGAGGTAGGGGCTGTGTTAACCACAAATCCATTAGTGCGCAAAGTTTCTTTTACAGGATCAAGCCCTATTGGTAAACAAATCATGCGTCAAGCGTCTGATACCGTGAAAAAAGTATCACTTGAACTTGGTGGTAATGCTCCATTTATTGTATTTGATGATGCAAATATCGATAAGGCTGTGCAGGGTGCATTGATTTCAAAATACCGCAATGCCGGGCAGACCTGCGTATGCACCAACCGATTGTATGTACAAAATAGCGTTTATAATGAGTTTCTTGAAAAATTTACACGTGCCGTTGCTACGTTAAAAATCGGCAACGGTATGGATGAAGGGGTAGATATTGGGCCAATGATTAACACTCGGGCTATGGAAAAAACCGAATTTATAGTAAACCTAGCAATTGAACAAGGAGCAACCCTTCACTTTGGAGGCAAACGCTCTGATATAGGTAGTTTATACTATGAACCGACCATTTTAACGAATGTAGATGAAGCCATGGATGTAGCACACCAAGAGTTATTTTGCCCAGTCACAACTGTATTCCGATTTGAGTCAGAAAGTGATGTGGTAGCAAGAGCTAATAACACACCTTTTGGACTAGCTGCGTATTTCTACACCAGTGATTTTGCTAGAGTGTGGCGGGTTAGTGAAGCATTGGAGTATGGCATGGTTGCTGTGAACGAGGGTGTTTTATCCACAGAAGTAGCTCCATTTGGCGGTATTAAAGAATCTGGAATTGGCCGAGAAGGCTCAAAGTACGGGATTGAAGATTATTTAGAGGTTAAATATCTATGCCTTGGTATAGGTGAGTAGCTCAAGTTACGAAGTAACGAATAATCTTAACTGCTCCAATTATGCTCGCAGTGCGGTCATATACATTTTGATCCTGCACAGAAAGTCGATGGTAGATGCCTGCTACCAAATCCAGTTTCTGCACTCTATCATGCCATATTTTCAATTTTGTGCGTAACTTGAGTTAGAGGTTGCAGGCAAAAAAAACCCGCTAACGCTTTATTTTAAAGGTTTTGCGGGTTGTTTTAGGGTCTTGTTAAACCCTGTAGTGGTGGATGTAGTGGTGGATGTAGTGGTGGAGGCGGCGGGATTTGAACCCGCGTCCGCCAGTTCTACACAATCGGCTCTACATGCTTAGATCCGCCTTTAATTTAACTCCATTACGACCCAGCGGTCGTGGTTTAACAGAGCGATCCTGTAAGTTTTAGTCCGTCAGCCACAGAAATACTGAACGTAACGAGCCTGCTTTCGATGACAATCCAAAAATCCAGCCAGCAGGCGAGCCAGGTGGATTGTCGTGTCTACTAGGTTAGTAGTAGATTAAGCGGCCATAGCGAACGAATCGCTATTGGCTGCCACGAGGTTGTTGCTTGATTTGGCAACTAATGGTTTGTAGCGTTTTGATTAACGAGAATCACTACATCCTCGACATGCACCTCAAGCTTCGATACCGTCGTCGAATCCTAATCGCCCCCAATACATCAAACTCCTTGACGGTAGTGATGATAGACCACATATCCACTGATGGCAATATATTTACTTACTGTTTCATCACTATTTAGCCATTAGCTGATATGGCAATACCCCTAATATTATACCTGTTGCCATTGAAGGAGATTGTTAACGGCTCTAATTACCGCCGTTACCTGCCATTAGTGGTCTCATAGAGCTCCGCTTGCTTGCCTCCTAGGCACATGTAATTGCCTGACATTTTTCCGCGTTTTTTGCGGCTAGAACCATAGATTGTTTTGAGGACAACCATACAGAAGTACTAGAAAAACAAACACTTTGTCGTATAATGTGGAGAATATTTTACTTTATTTAAACCAAAAACAAAAAAACTACCTATGCTTACCGAGTAAAGATGTATGCTTTTAATACTCAATACATATTTAAACGACACTGGACACTGGGCACTGGACACTGGAGAATGCTAAGGGTTTTGATAACACTTTTTACTTCCTTAGCTCACCCATATACCAGTTAAAATTGAAGATGAGGGTAGCCGACAATCAAACGGATATCAATGGGCATACGCCTAAATGAGCATACGCTTATTAGAAGGTGCTGATGGTGAGTTAGAGCAGTCAACAACCTTGCATTTTCAAAGTAGACAGGTAAATACCATAAATCCACACAAAAGGAATAGGATCAATCATGACACTGACAAAAAAATTAAGCGCCGAATTTATCGGCACCTTATGGCTCGTATTAGGAGGATGCGGAAGCGCTGTTCTTGCAGGTACATTCTTAGATGCAGGCATTGGCTTACTTGGCATTTCCTTGGCTTTTGGACTTACGCTATTAACAATGTCATTCGCTATCGGGCACATATCTGGCTGCCATTTGAACCCTGCTGTATCTATAGGTCTTTGGTCGGGAGGAAGGTTCCCCGCTAAAGAGTTAGCTCCTTATGTCTGCGCACAGGTTACAGGAGGATTGGCTGGGGCAGCAATATTGTATGTTATCGCCACAGGCCAGGCAGTATTTGATTTATCTGGAGGTTTTGCCTCAAATGGTTATGCAGAACACTCTCCTGGAGGCTATAACGTAACTGCCGCACTGGTCACCGAAGTGGTTATGACTTTTATGTTTTTGATTATTATTTTAGGTGCAACCGATAAACGTGCTCCTAAAGGTTTCGCTCCTATTGCCATAGGCTTAGCCCTAACGCTCATACATTTAATTAGTATTCCTGTTACCAATACATCGGTTAATCCTGCAAGAAGTACCGGAGTTGCAATCTTTGAAGGAGGTCTGGCCCTGTCTCAATTATGGCTATTCTGGGCAGCACCTATATTGGGAGCTATGCTTGCAGGGATTGGTTACCGCTGGATTGAAGCTGAACAACCCAATACTTCAAGCAGAGTTACGGGCAAAATGATTGTTTCAAAAAAACAGAAAGAACTTGTCGCTAAAAAACTCAACAACGCTAAAAAGATCAACACAACGCAGTACGGATCTGCTCTAATATCCTCCAAAGCCACAAAGACTTATAGCTATCAGAAGGGCACGAAAAAAACCACGAAAAAGCACTAAAAGTCAAACAACAACCCGTCACTACCGTAACCTATATAAAATAAGGAGCATCCTTGGCACGAGCAGTAATGGTGTTCATTGGTTAGACAAAAACGCACGAAAAGAGAGAGTTTATGATTATAAATGATCGATTGAGTAAGTTGTTAACGCAGCCAGCTGGCAAAAGAACAAGCGTGCAAAGGTCCCATGCTTTATCATCAATGCATATCATGCATCAGGAAGATACAGGCCAAATAGTTTAACAGCGTCACTGTCTTCTAATAAAAAACGGTGCGCGTGTTAGGAAACCTACGCTTAACAGCTCTTGCATCCACAAACTGAGGCAAAATACTAACTGATCATTTTTACCGCAAGAGTCATCCGTGATACACAGGTAACTTGATTTTGGTTATCTTTTATGTTTATATCCCAAACCTGTGTATTTTTCCCAATATGAATAGGCCGAGCAATACCTGTAACATGCCCAGTTGATACCGGCCTTAGGTGATTAGCATTAATCTCAAGGCCAAGACAGTACTGGGTACTATCACATGCCAGATTAGCCGCCACACTACCAAGTGTTTCTGCCAATGCAAGGGACGCTCCTCCATGGAGTATACCCATGGGCTGCTGTGTTCTTCGGTCGACAGGCATGGTGCATTCGATGAAGTCCTCACCAATATTAGTAATAACCATCCCCAAATGCTCGCACATACGAGACATACTGACATTGGCCGTATCAATATCGGCATGTTTTTTCCAAATACCCATTAATTATGTTCCGCTTCCAATACTGACGTAAAAATTATGACTAATTTCAAAAAAGTAAGTAGTTGACAGCCTCAACAATCACGATAAAGCTTAGGCAAGCTAACTATACTAATTACCATTGAATATTTGATGTTATTTACCGCTCTCACGCACCGCAATCATCTACCATTCGTTGTTTTGGTGCTGCGTTCGCTTGTCTCCTATTAACATCTGCAATGGTAACGAGAATAGACAAGACAATACACGTTAAAATTTCCTCAAATTTGGCTAGGAGCTAACAATGAGACGCTATTTCTTTTATCTAATTGTATTTTGTGCATGTATACAGCTCTCCTGTGGATATGCTACCAGACCACTCCCTGTTGTTACCATCAAGGGGCATCCAGCGGAGTGCAAACCCGGTCATCTGGACCATGTTCTTCCTTGTTACCTTACGGAAAAAGAGCCTGATTTCCAATGGACGCAAGAAAGTAAACAGACGGAAATAATCAAGATCGACGATAACAATCATCAGGTTAAGAAGTATTCGCTGAAGCTGGTTTCATTGCGTTGGCGCCAAGGGGAAAAAGACCAAGTTGACATGCCCATATGGCAACACAGACTAACCATTTATATTCCTGAAAAAGTAACGATAGATACTGCGTTGCTGTATATCGACGGTGGTATCATAAACCAAACTGAAAACAATAAAATACCTGTTAGAGATAATGGTCTTGATTTTCCCAGAATAGCGGCTCGTAGCCAATCTGTAGTTATTGACCTTAAAGATGTACCGAATCAATTTTTACGGTTTGGCAATGGCGAGCCCTTACGGGAAGATAATCTGATTGCTTACACCTGGTCTCGCTTTATGACAAACCCTGTAGAAAATGCTAATTGGCCACTACGCATGCCTATGGTGAAGGCTGTCGTGAGTGCTATGAATGCTAGTCAGGAGATGCTTAAAGAAAAGAAGCTAGCAATTAATAATTTTGTTATTAGTGGTGCGTCGAAAAGGGGGTGGACGGCTTGGTTAGTTGCGTCCATGGATACACGTGTAACGGCAGTGATTCCAATTGTCGCTGACTTTTTAAATCTAACTAAAGTATTTCAACATTTATTCCGAGTGTATCCACAGGGCAACCCCTCCATAGCCGCTTATATGCCTATCCGTCATATGATAGGTACGGATCCTATGAATAAGCTACTATCTATTATTGATCCATATCAATACCGACATTTGCTGACTATGCCAAAATATGCAATCAGTGCCTCTGGCGATAGCTTTTTACCGCCGGATATCTCACAGTTTTTCTTCCCTGATTTGTTGGGAAGAAAATGGCTGAGAGTATTGCCAAATATCAATCACTATGTATTTAACGCAGACCCTAACATAGTCTCAGAGGCTGTGGAGTCATTTTATGGTGCCTTTATCAAAGCCATGCCCATCCCGGAACTAACCTGGAAATATGAGCAGGGGACACTTAACCTGAGTAGCTCTGTATTACCAAAATCAGCACGGTTATGGCAGGCATCTAATTCCGAGGCTAGAGACTTTAGGCAAACAAAAGATAACGTCCATGCGTCAGACTTTGTTGCTACACCACTCAAGTTCACATGTGATAAAAACTGCACACTAGCAATAAACCTCCCTGCCCCAAAAAAAGGTTGGAACGCCTCTTTTGCTGAGGTTAGTTATGGAAATCCACCTTATCAGGACCTAGTGTTCACCACTAGATTAATTATTACGCCTGACCATTACCCTGAGAGTGAACCATCGGATGGAAACGTCATACCTCAGGTTACAAACAACAACCTCAGCAAATAACAATTATTGCCATTTTATACCCAAGCAAGTGCATGATGCTGGTTTCAATATCTAAAAATTGTAGTTAATTCTGCTGAACACCGAAACAACAATTTTCGATACAGCTTAGCAGAGGAAGTTGTTTATTTTTTATTGAACCTCCTCTGCAGTTGCTAGGTATTTATTATTCCTGACACATTCATTATTTACCTTCCATTGTCGCTCAACCAGGCTCATATTTGGGCTATGCTGCGGAAGGCATGTATCTTTATTTTCAACTTTTTTACTGACTTATACCAACTTCTTTGAACGATGGTAACCAGCACCATCAAAAATCATATGGATGACTTCCATTGATACACAAGCACTCCTATTTTTTGGATAAATTCGATAATAGCGATTTCATTAACAGTCGTGAATTAATCAAAATAGCTGTTAATAAATTATCCGGATCAATAGCCACGACGATATTCAGCCGAGTTCGGCGTCCCTTAGTATTGATAGCCCTATCAACTTACAGGCATCTTTCTCTCCTAAATCCGTTACTTTCTGATTATCGACTCGATCTTACTAGATGGGCTGCCTGATAAATCAGTTTCTGCATACAGCGCATAAACTAGTAATCGTCACGAATATTATCCATCTTATCAAAATCTCTTTTACCTATCTCCAGCAAACCACTGTCTTTTCTAATCAATTCAATATTGAGAATGACCTGCCTTTTGTTAACAGAGCGCAGGGTTGTTTGATTTTTTTGATAATTGCTTCCTGTTTTATGGCATATCCAAAAAGATACAGGCCCTCTGTCGGATTATTCTATATCCAATTGCACGAAAACCCTGAGATATTGAGATACTTGCATTTCACCTTGCAGGCCTTTGACAGCCTTGGGTTGAGGTGATTACCTCTGGTTTTATATAACTAATTTAGGTGTTTATTTTGCAAATAACACCACAATAACGAACTATTTTTAATTTGGGCGGTCGAACAGGTATCGGTTATTTAATGAGAAATGTTTATGCGGATTGTGACGGAAACGTCTCATTTGATCATAAGAACCTGGCAAGAAAGCGATTTTCCAAATTATGCAACCCTTATTGGGGATAATCCCAATGATTTAAACGGGTTTAGTGATAATGGTCCAAATTGCCGTGCCGAAACGGAGTTATGGGGATATCAATTAGAGCAGGATAGGTTTGGGTGGTCACGATGGGCAATAATATATAAAAAAACTAACGAGTTAATCGGCTATTGTGGCTTTGCTCCTTATCACGATGATGTTGAAATTAATTGGCGTTTTTTGCAAAAATGGCGCAGTAGTAGTTTGGCAATTGATGCGATTAAAGCTGTAGCACAGGTGGGGTTCGAAGTACTGAACTTTAACAAAATCATTTCATTTACTCGTGCAGACAATAGTTTTTCGATAGAAATTCTGGAGAAAGTCGGCATGACGCTAGAGTGTATGGAAGGTTGGAGCACCTGTACTGTTGCTCGCTACAGCCTTTCCTGCAAACAGGATAGATGAGTTAAAACTATATGAGGGCCATAGGCTACTAACTAGCTCGTTGACCTCGTTAAGTGCTATGGTTGTTTTTGCAGATAAACCAGTGTCCCGCAGTTTGCCTTACTCTCACCCAGCCAACAAATAAATGTAGAGGCAATAAAACAGTGATTTCATTAGCCTCCCACAAATTAGGTTAATTTACTGCTTTTCCATCAGGCATTAAACGAAGCCAAGAGTGAGAGTGCCAGTAGTATCGCTTGCCACTCATTGAAGGAGCGGTGCAATTGTAGCGGCTTCGACCCATAGGCAGGGGTTTATTAGCCTGGACGTTAAACTTTGTTTTTTGTTCATCCATCCACACAACCTTCATTTCCCCACCATTAGAAGCATAGCAGCGTAATTGTTTTTTTTGAAAGCTACCCTTTCCAAGGGTTACTTGTAACTTGGGCTTAACGTTATTCTCGCTAATAAGCGTGGATGTTGGTATTTGTTCAATAACCGGCAAAGGAAGACTATTAACTTTCAGCACGAAATTCGTCATTTTAGCGTAGGAGGCAGCCATAGGATATCGAGGCAACAAAGAAAAGTCTGACAGTGGATTGGCAGCTCCTGACTGTTGACCAAGTCCTATATAACCCATACCGGTAATCATCTTTTGCAGATCTGGTACTGTTTCTCCAAAAGGCCACGCAAGATGCTTAACACTCTGACCTGTTTTTTCTTTGATACGCTGCTCTGTTTGGGTGATGTCACGCTTAATACGACTCAGCCACGCATCAGTTTTTTCGTTACTAAGGCGCTCAACCAGATGATCATGAGATGTGGTATGATTTGCGATGACTGCCCCGTGTTTTACCATTTCCTGAATCTGAGGCCAGTCTAGGAAATCACCAAACCTTCGGTCTACAGGCTTAGTGCTTGCAAACAGCGTAAAAGGCCACCCTTTTTGTTTAAGAAGAGGAAATGCATTGTTATATATATCTTTATAAGCGTCATCAAAGGTAATAACTACAGTTTTATCGGGAAGGTTAGTCCCTTGTTTTAATAAAGAAGTTACCTTTGTTAATGGTAGAATATTAAAGTTGTTTTTTTCCAAGTAGTGCAGATGTTCAGCAAATAGCTTTGGTGTAACACTAGTACTTTTAGGTGCTGTATCACTGACGTGGTGATATTGCAGAATAACAGCACCCTGGCTCGCACTAACCAACCCTGACGATAGTAAAGTACTGCATATTATTGTTACCCACATTAGCCTCTTTCGCAATATTATCATTTTTATAATTCCCTTGTTATGTAAATCGGTTAAATGCAATTTCTCAGTTTTTCCTAATTAAGCCCTCCTGCATAATAGAAGCTACTAGAAACCCTTGCTGATTAAATATTTGTCCTCGAACAAGCCCTCTCGCACCACTAGCAGACGGGCTATCAACAGCATACAACAGCCAATCATCCATCCTAAAGTCTCGGTGAAACCACATAGCATGATCTAAACTAGCGACCTGCATATTAGATTGAACAACAGAGGCTTCGTGGGGAAACAAGGTAGTCGATAACAGCTGAAAATCAGAAGCATAGGCCAACAGATAAGTATGAATGTCTTGATTATCGAGAAGCTTTCCTGCGGATCGGAACCATATTTTATTTATTGGGGCCCGAATTTCTGGCAAGTAAGGATTTTTTGGCTCAACTTGCCGTATCTCAATGGGTGATTTGCAGAGAGATTCTTTACGGATATGTTCAGGCATCACATCTGGAAACTTCAAACATCTTTCATCTTCATCAATTAATACTTCAGGGCTATCGGTAATAGGCATTTTGTCCTGATGATCAAATCCATCTTCCTTTTTATGAAAGGACGCGGTCAGAGTGAATATTAAGCGACCCTTTTGGATGGCCGATACTTGGCGGGTATCGAAACTTCTACCATTACTGATACATTCAACATTGTAGATTATTGGCATCCGGGTATCCCCCTCCTTGAGGAAATAACTGTGGAGCGAATGAACGTACCTATCCTCTCTCACAGTTTGTCTGGCGGCAGCAAGAGCCTGCCCAATCACCTGACCTCCATAAACGCGCCCAAAGCCAAGATCTTGGCTTTGTCCTCTGAAAATATTATCCTCCAAAGGTTCCAGCGAGAGAAGCTCAACCAGCTCCTCTAGCAACGTATGCGTTATGTTCTCCATTAACCGCACCTCCATTGCTATGCGTTTTATTCTTTGCCAAAGAAAAGACACGGGTCACTGCTTTTACCATTAAATATAAGCAAATAATCCTAGAAAGCATCTTTTAACGGCTTTTATTTCTTATATAGGTAACTAAATGCTGTTCCCTCTAAACTGTACTACTATTACTTGTGGCATACTTATCTTGCAATACTTTAATAAAAATCATACAGTCACTATCATAATCTTATAGGAATGCTGTGTGTTATGTATACCCCCTTGAAGGTATGAGGTAGTGGTCGCTCTTGCTCGCTTCAATCGCCTACTACTCCTATCCTCTTATACTCGTAGGCTCATAGTGTTTCACTCTTTTATCAGTTACTCACATCTTCAATGAAAACAGGTATATAATTCATACATATTATCTTTGAAGGTATGTGGTTGTTGATTGCTCTCACTCCCTCAAAGAACTTACTACTTGTAGGCTCATAGAGATTCGATAGTTTGTTACCTATACCTTTATTGGTAATGGCTATGCAGCTGCTCGTTCTAGATATCTGGCTATTCAACACACTAGCCACACTGACGATAGTTTGGGCGTTTTTATACACTCCAGTGTCACAGAATTCTTTTTTTCTGTACACACTGGCTTCATAGGCAAACAGCCATTAAAAATGGTTGTTAAGGAATGTTAACCTGACGATGTATCTTTCCAGTTTTGAAGCTATTCAATCTTGGCTTGAGTTTAATTATCAATGGCTCGGGCCAACCATAGCCATTATGGCTTTAATTGAATCATTACTTATTATTGGTCTTATTGTGCCCGGTGTTCCAATCATGTTTGCTCTAGGGGCTCTGGCTGGTGCTGGCGCAATGGATCCTGTATTAATGCTGATATGGGGTTGGGCTGGAGCTATCGTTGGGGATGGCATCAGCTACCAACTGGGGTATCACTTTCATCAAAGAATTAGGTATTGGTGGCCTTTTAAAAACCATCCTCAATGGCTCAAAAAAGGTGAGGATTTCTTCCGTAGCCACGGCGATATGAGTATTGCCCTCGGCCGCTTTATAGGCCCTGTAAGACCTGTAATTCCAGTGGTGGCAGGGATGCTTTACATGCCTCCAAAACGATTTTATACAGTTAATGTTTTGTCTGCTATTCCCTGGTCACCAGTTTATCTGATGCCCGGCTTTCTAGCTGGAGCCGCAATTCAGGCCAACGGAGAGGTACCCAGGGTATTTTTTATTTTAATGGCAGTCTTAATTTCTTGTGCGGTGATCATCCCAGCTTTGACCCTATGGCTATCAAGTCAGTTTCGCACAAAACATTTACTTGCGGTATCTATCCCTGTGTCTTTCATTACACTAGGCGCATTGATTACTCTTGAGTATACAGGCACACTTTCCGAGTACAATATGAGGGCATCAGCCTGGCTTGCAGACCTCCATATGATTCCTTACTTTAAAGAAAGTATGGAGTGGCTAACTTGGATTGGTAGCCTCAAGTTCTTACTAATCCCAATGACGGCATGGATAGCTTGGAGCTATTATCAGCGAAAAACAGAAAGCTTTATTACTTTTTTCGTAGCGTTTGCTGGCATGGAGTTAAGTTTTTGGGGATTAAAATGGTGGATTAATAGTCCGAGGCCTTCGCTGTTAGAAAATATTGACCCATTTGCTTTTCCTTCCGGTCATACCACCCAAGCAGTTTTTTTATTATTGTGGTTGAGTATTCAGGTAAGCAACGGCATGAATTATGTTACGCGTCTGCTGATTATTTCCACCGCCATGATGATGGCATTTCTAACCGGGCTATCTCGGTTGGCTCTCAATGTACACTGGTTATGGGATGTTGCAACAGGCTTTATATTGGGTTTGTTATGGCTCTTTTTAACTTTGTACGCGAGCACTCCAAAAACAAAAAATCAAGAATAAATATATACCCTTGCCAACTGAAGCTAACGAGGGCAACCACATAACCTTACTAGACGTAGATGCGTGGTGTGGAGAAAGAGTATAACTCAGTGGCTTATACGAAGAATTTGAGCTGTATTGCAAAGGATTTGTGCATGCCGATATTTCACCAGAATATGATCTACTTTGTTGAGTTACTCTGAAGTCTCTAATAATAATTTATCACCGACTCAGTACGATAATTTAGCAAATTATTGTGTCCTGTTTTCTTAACCAAAACACTGTTCTTTCAGTGTCCAGAATAAACATATTTTTCTCGTTTGATTTTTTTGCTTTCAAAAAGCATGTCTTTTAGCTGTGCCGCCGCATCATCAACCATGCTAGGATTTCCGCATAGATAAGTAATATCGTTGTCAGGATTAAGGTTTAGGTGATTCAGCTGGTGCTGTACATAGCCGGAATATTCCCCTTCCTGCAGGTTATCTGGAGATTCCCTACTAAGGCAGATACGATAATCAATATAGGGATTGCTTGATGTCAGTTCCTGGAAATCGTTTTTATAAATAATTTCACTTTGGTACCTACCACCCATTAGAATAATAATCTTCCGATCTGAGTCTGCCATGGTTAGCAACTTAGGGATCATTGCCCGATAAGGAGCAATTCCTGTACCTGTGCCGATGAGAATAAGTTTACCCTCTAATGACTCTGGCAAAGTCAGCACCCCAAATGGGCCTGATAACATCATTACGGCTCCCAGTGCAGCATTTTGAAAAAAAGCTGAAGCTACACCATCTGTAACGAAGCTTATGGCTATTTGTAGTTTTCCCGTCTCGTGAAAAAATTCTGGTGCGCTGGCAATACTATAACTACGCTTATACTCTGTTTCTTCATGTTCAAATAGCAACTGAACAAACTGTCCAGCTTTGTGCTGAAAAGTCGTTTCGCCAGCAAATTGAAATTCAAGCTCCATGGTCTGATCGCTTAATGATGTTTTTCCTGTCAGAATGACATTAAATTGAGCGCGTGCCATGGGGTATTGTCTCCGAGTATTATCGTTAAACTTTAGTAAGATGTGTAGTCTCAGCAGCTGCTATTTCTAGAACAACAATGCTTTTAGGAACTATACTCTTTGCCATTGCCATTGAAGCTCTAGCTAGGCAACAAACAAGCGAAGCCACGTGAACGTACCAGTAATAGGGATTGTAGCGAGTAAGAATAGTCAGTACGCTCACACCATCGGGTGACCTGATATTAATCAGTCGGTTTTATGGATGCCCTTGTAACCCTTTATTTTTCTTCTGAAGGAGATCAATTTAATTTAAAAGGCTTGGTAAAATAACGCACTAATGATGCTAAGAATACCGCTAAACTCAAATACATCAATATTAGCCAATTACTAGTATGCTTCTTAAGAATCTGGATATCATTTACATATACTGTTTCACACGCAGTACTGCCAGTATCCTCTCTAGTAGTACTGGTTCCTCGCATAAATCCATGTAATGATCGGTAAGAAGATAGCCAGCCCTTAATTTTAATCTGATCACCAATCTTAACATCTCTAATACTGTCACGTATACTACTATCTCCACTTATTAGATGATTATTGGAAAGCTTATGAAAATCAAATCTGGAAACTTCACGCATGTCTGGGACATGCACATTGCAAGTCCACTCTTGATTCCAGAATGATATGCTGTTCAAGTTTTCTTCAAATGCACTATCGCTCCACACCACACAATAGTCCGCAACATTAAGATGATCTCCCGAACGTAAATGCGCTCCAGTATCAGCATCGTGCACTCTGTATGAAACTACCATACCGTAAATTTCATAATCATATAAAGGTTGAATAAAGTAATCTTTGCCACCTACCTTTACTGCAAACTCTGCATGTTTAATGGGCTTTTGAATAGGCGCATTTTCTAGGTCTTGGTGAATATCACTTGGTTTTGGTAGTTCGTTTCGATGCCAGAAACTAATTGCAAGAAAAACAAAGCTAATCACCATAAGATATTGTGATTTTATAAACATAAAAAATAAATCCTATGAATGTGAGCCTAGTAATGCCTGACCATCAATAATACCTAGGTAATGGAGTGTATGACATTTAAGATATTTTATGCCATCATATGTCTACAAAAACAAAAATAAAAACTGTAAGGATCCTATGTGATATCTTTCGCCAGCTGTTCTGGGAGGTAGATTATAAAGCTGTTCATCATGACCTGCCCATTTCTTCTTGGTATCGACCATTTTCTAGATATGCTTAAATCTAAAGGTAGAAAAATTTGGTTTCGCAGATGTAGCAGAGAGGATGAGTTTACTGGTCGTTACTGGCTTGCGGATCACATTCTTGGGCTATGATGTATACCCACTCCCGTTCAAGGGTGCAGGTTATTGGCTGCTATCACTAACCTCAATTACCTACTTAGTAGACTCATGGGGATTCGTTCGTTTGTCTCCTGCCCACATCTTCAATGGGAACTGTATAAAGCAGATCAGCGGAATGGCGCAAACAAAAAAATACTTTTAACCTGTATGTGTTAAGGAGCCTTGTCAGATGCATGATTAGCTATACCAAACGGTATGTGAACCATTGGAATACCCCTATCAGACACTTTCAGATGACTAAGTTGGTCATCAAAGAATATATGAGGCTTTAAAATTTCTAATACCCTATTTTTCTTCATGCCACCCAAAAAGAAAGTATCGTCAGCACTCACACCCCACTGGTTTAGTGTAGTTACTACTCTTTCGTGCGCAGGTGCTGCCCTAGCGGTAACTATAGATATTCTAATAACTCTTTGATACGAATTGTTACCACACTTTCTATTTCTTTCAAGCTCTTGCAATGAAGATAGCCTCTTAAAAAGCCCCCCAAGCGGCCCTTCCTTATGTGGAATATGGACATTTTCTTTTTCATATGCCATAAAACCAGTTAAATCTGATTTTTTATAAACCTTCTCAGACTCATCGTCTGCAATAACACCATCAAAATCA
Source organism: Candidatus Endonucleibacter bathymodioli (assembly GCA_030674915.1). Taxonomy (GTDB): domain Bacteria; phylum Pseudomonadota; class Gammaproteobacteria; order Pseudomonadales; family Endozoicomonadaceae; genus Endonucleibacter; species Endonucleibacter bathymodioli. The sequence continues at coordinate 64,761 of JASXSV010000012.1, read as the reverse complement.
AATGCAATTTTAAGCTTTGTATCGTGATCATCATCATTGATTTTTGACTGCATAACAAAACCAGCTGGATATCCAGCCTTTATTGCTTGCTCTACATCTTTCTTATTTGCAGATAAGAAAAGAGACACATTAAAAGCTGGAATAAATTCATAAGGCGAATTACCTGTCACAAAAGCCGCTCTAGATATATTTAAGTTATGCTTATTAATAGATTGAAAAACTCGTAATCCAGTATCGGGATCGTTTTTTGATAAGAGAACAACTTCTACAGGTCGCTCGTCTTCAAATACATTATTCAAACTAAGAAATCGTTTTATAAAAGGAAAAGCAACTCCTTTCTCTAAGGTATTATCAATGTTTTCTCGTTGGTACTTCCTATATTTATCTTCACCACCCTCCTTAAACACTTTGTCCGACTCAGATAAATCAAATAATGCACTAGAAGCAACTCCGATAACAAGCTTTTCATCGATTGGATATTCCACAAAATCTCCTCCTTAGTCTAACGGCAAAGTTGACCTACCGCCGGACCGTAGTCTACCACATACTAGCGTAGTATAGTGCTGGTATAACCTAAAAAAACGCAGGTTCTCGCAATTCGGCACTTAAAGAGTTGTTATCCATTTCTCTACCGTTATCATTGAAATACACGAACGAAGTTTGATTCTACGAGTAGTAGGTGGTTGGAGTTAGTGCGAGGATCGTGGAGAAAAGCAGTCTCAAAATCAAATATTTTTATATGGTAACTGATATATACCTAGTACTCTAGTTAATAACATATGTTATGTTGCGTGGCTTTTAGGTTACGAGTATATTGTTAACTACGCTCTGTTGGGCTTAACCCATCCAAATATTAATACTAGTCGAGCAACACCGAATATTAGCAATACATAAGAATAACCAAATATCAATATACAACCAGACAGAAGAACCCACACACCAAAAGCTTCTGATAAAGTTCCTGTTCCTATAACAAAATATAAGAAGAGTGCAAGAAATAAACATACGACTAGGATTAAAGGGGATATCTTTAATAAAAACTTGAAACGTACGATTGTTGTGCTGTAACTAGCCCAGAAAAGAAAAGATGCTAAAATGATATATGGAATACCTCCTATTACAAGAGATAAAGCAATAAAAGCTAGAAATGCATACTTTATATTCATTGTGAAGAATACAATTGATATGGCCGGGACTACTATGGGAATTAATAAAGAAAACCTATAAAAATTAATTTCTTTCAATTGCGTGCCCCTGTAGCGCCATATTTTTGCATTTTCTTTAGAACCGATATCGGTAGTTGTCCGGAAGCTTGGGTTTGGTTATATGAAGGCATAGTAAACAGCGACAGTCATTGGATGTTGGCGCTTTACCAGATAGCTTGCTAGTTTAGAAGGTATACTTATATATAATGTTTGGTATTACTGGTCATAATTAATTTATCTGAAATAGACGATGCTTTGTTAGAAATATCTTAAAGATAATGTGAAATCTCACTTAATGTTATATGAAAGAGCTAAAAAAGCACGTAATAGTTTGTTAACTGCATTAGGTTGTTCCAATGCAGATATATGTCCAGCCTTAGCAATAATGTTAAACTCTGCATTTTCTATTACATGTGCCATTTGCTTTGACTCATGAGGAGGGCGAGGTTGATCTAATTCTCCAACAAGCACAAGTACTGGCATTTTAAGCTCTGACAACACCTCCATGCGATCTTTTCGCTTAAAGATACAGCGACCAATAGAAATAATGGTTTGAATATTCTCTGTTGGTAAAGATATAAGTGATTGTCTGAAAGCTTCTGCAATGGATGGCTGACTGTCTAGGGTGATTCCAGAAAGAAACATTGGGATAAGTTGTTGAATTAATGGTAGAGGTATAGAATTAGCTTGCTCAACTATGTCCAACATTTGTAGATACCGCTGCTGTGCTCCAGAAGCTTCAACACCTACGAAACTATCCATAATCACTAATTTTTCAATCTCACGTGGGTGATCAAGTGCTAATTGTACTCCCCACATCCCACCAACTGACAATCCAATCAGACTACATCTTTCAATCTTTAGCGCCTGAAGCAATGCCCAGTGATCGTCTGCCAGAGACTGTATTGAGGGTATTTCATTTAGAGCGCCAGAACTGCCATGCCCCCATAAATCAGGCGCAATACAACGATACTCCTTACTAAATTCAGTTATTTGTTGTTTCCACATACTGCTGCTCCACAAATAACTGTGACCAAACAATAATACAGGACCCTTACCTTGATCAAGATAGTGCAGCGTTTGATTATTAATAATAATATTTGGCATAAAGTTTCTTCCTAGCCTTGTATCTATTTTTGCTCTTTACTGGGAAGCTTCCAAGCAATAACAATCAATATAACTGCAATAATACCCGCTACAAGAATTCCAGGGAAATTAGGCAAAAGAACTGAGAATTCTTCATTTCCTGTTATGGCTAAGGTTGCGTTACCGCCAAGTTTATCAAATAAAAACATACCTAATAAAGATTCATAGAATAACATATAAACAAAAGCACCTATCAGACCACCTGTAATAAATGATAAAGCGTCCTTTCTCTTAGCACCTGCCGCAACTATCCCTGTACCTGGGCAGAATCCAGCAATCGCCCAACCAATGCCCAACACTCCTCCCCCAACAATCACTCCTACATACGATGATTTTACACTAAGGTGTGAGCTATCAATAATACCAATAGATAGCAATAAAAAGAGCATTAAGCTACTTACACCAATGCCTAAAAGTATAGATTTCATCAAATGCAAATCTTTTAGTCGCAGCATATTTATTATTTTTTGAGGATTTGCAGCCCCGGCCTTCTGCAATACAAACCCAAATAGTAACCCTAAAATAACTGCTAAAAAGATATTCATTTTTTATCTCCTTTATATTTATACATTAAGAAAGCCGTAGGTATAGCCGTAGCAAAAGCGCCCATAGCAAATAAATAGCCACTGACGGAGGTCTGCATTATTCCACTCATCATATGTCCGCTTGTACAACCTCCAGCTAAACGAGCACCTATTAACACCAAGACACCACCAACAAAAGATGCAAGATGCCTTTTCCACGTTGAGCCACCAAACCGTTCTTTCCAAACGACAGGCATAACAAGGTCATTGCCCTTATCTCTGCCATGCTGCATTTTGCTCGCGATAAATCCACCTAGTAACATCGCCAGAACAAATATAAAAGAATAGTTCAGTGGCTCCGCCGCATCTTTAGCATATTTACCACCACTTTTATTCAAGTACGCATTAGGACTAGAGTAACCGCTGTTGGAATTGGTATCTTCCACAATTATATTATCATAAATTGAATCCCAAATAATGGCATCTAAAATCACAAATTGAGTAGATATCCCAATAGGTTTCACCAATACAACGGCAAGTAAAAATGCAATTCCTAATGCTAAGCCACTGGCAATCCAATTCCACTGCTGTTGGAAAAATAAATTTTTCAAAATCAACTCCTTAAAATGAATTTATTATAAAAGATTGAACTACCAAAATAACATACTTGTATGCTTCCATATCAATGCTCCTACAACCCACCTGATCACACTATCTAGAAATCGACCACTGAGTTAGCTAGACCTATGCACAAATTCGTTATGGCTTTTATAATATTTCATCAATAAGACTGGAACACGACACGTATTCCTCAATAGTATCACCATAAGAAAACCCATCAAACCCAGCCATATCAAAAGGAGTTTTATGCAATATTACTGTGGGTATTTGTATATGTTGTAACTCTATAAAAGTATATGGCCTTCTCCATAGCCACTGCCTGTTTTTCACTGATTTTAAATTTTCATGCGGCAAATCCTCATTAGAAAAACTATAAAAATATAAACAAAACTCAAGTTCCTCAACCGGTTGAATGGACATTAATCGCATATTACATCGTTGTTCAAAATAAGTTTGTGCTTTTACCAAATCATGAATTCTAAGCGTGATATGTGAAAGCGTACCTTGAGAGCCTATTGGATGAACATTTTCAGATATTTTTTCTTCATATCCCACAAAACCTTGCTGAAGTAACTCAATGACAAAGCCTTTTGGATCAATCACTTTACTCATGTATCCAATTTCTTTAAATTGAACAGGAGAAGAAATAACTATATTCTTGTCACGAAGATAATCTACTGCCACATCAAGATTTTTTAATGTAACTCCAATCTTCCAATAAAAATCATTTGACGTAGACGCATAAGGTTTTACAGGTACTTTGTGAAAATGAAGGAAGCAACTATTTTTAGTGAACCCAAAAATCATAGTCCCATTTATTGAAAAGTTTTGCATTCCTAGAATATCGACATAAAATTCTTTAAGTCCTTCAAAATCATTAACCTTAAAATGCTGCTTTGTTATCTTATTCATAGCTTTTGCACCACTAAAAATGTATTCTTAAAGCTTGTAAATTATATTTTCCAAAATTTGTTAACTCTTCTGTTTGGGAATGCCTACCGGCCTCACCATTGGCGAAAAAGCTCCAACCCCCCCCCTGTTACCTCAATAGTATATGGTGCGGGAATAACCTAGATTTCAACAAAAACCGACACATTTGGAATTGATTTGAGAGTAAGCTGTTCATAGTTTAGCTCCGTATGCACTCCCACGCTGGGGCGTGGGAGCGAGGAAGCCATTGCGAAACTAGATTTTTTAGCTTTATCTACATAAACATCTGAGATGCTTTACTTGAAATATTTTATTTTTTACTATTATTTTTCATTTTCTCTTTCATTTCATCAGCCATGATGACAATCTCTTTAGCTGTTTTTCCATTTATTTTTTTATTCATCTTGGCTTGTGCCTCATCTTCTGACACATCACTACCATGAGATGACATTATAGAAAACACCACAATTCCAGCAAGTGCTTTTTGAAACTCTCTCTGTTTTTCTGGTGATAATTCATCCATGATTTCTTGAAATGATGTTTCCTTTGTTTCCTCAGAGGATGTATCTAGTGTTTTATAAGAGTATGTACCTAGTTCGGGTTCACCGCAAGCTGCAAGCAAACTTATTGCCAATCCGAATACGAATATTTTTGTAATGTTTTTCATTTGTTATCCTTGTAATCCACGAGTTATATGTTAAATGACGGGTGATATTCACCTAACGCTTGAGTTAACCAGCCGTTTTATACAGAACGAAGCGACGTATAAAATGGTCGGGTTGATGTTGTAAGACTATTTCCGCTGACTCTAGGATTCATTCCCACGCAGCAGAGTGGGAACGAGAAATTCTTCGCCTAATTGTATTCTTTATATCTTCTAACCATTATTACACACCTCCCAAAAACGTATAACCTTTTAATAAAAGAGATAATAACATTCTTACCGTATATAACCATTCGCGGATTTCAGTCATAAGTGCGCCATATTGAAAAAGTTGAGCCAGAGGGTACACTCACGGTTCTACCAAAAACCAATGTGAGACCACTTATGAATAAGCGTTATACCCACCTGACTCAAGAAGAAAGATACCAGATTTGGTCAGAGAAAAAAGCAGGAGTTTCAAATGAAATTATCGCCCAAGACTTAAGGCGTGATTTGAGTACCGTTAAAAGAGAGTTGGCTAGAAATACAGGGGCTAGAGGTTATCGCCCGAAGCAAGCACATAATTTTGCGCAGGAACGTCATCAACAGAAACCAAAAGCGACCAAGATGGTAGCTGAACTGAAAGATAAAATTACTGACAGACTAAGTAAGCAGTGGAGCCCTGAGCAAATACAAGGACGCCTTAAACGAGATAATCAACCTTCTGTATGTCCCGCTACGATTTACCAGTTTATTCGAGAGGACAAAGCTGGGGGTGGTTGCTTGTATCAACATCTTCGGCACAAGAAGTATAAGCAAAGAACAAGAAAGCCCGATGCACGAGGCCAGATCCGAAACCGTGTTAGCATTGATGATCGACCTGGAATTGTGGATCAAAAAATACGTTTAGGCGATTGGGAAGCAGACACTGTAATTGGCAAAAGACACAAGGGTGTACTGGTTACATTAACGGAAAGAGTGAGTAAATTAAATTTGGTAAAACGTGTTCCTTCAAAGCACGCTGACGTGGTGACGAAAGCAATTATAACGATGCTCAAGCCTTACCAATCAGACTTACTCACGATCACATTTGATAACGGAAAGGAGTTCGCCTTTCATGAAAAAATCAAGAAAAAGCTTAACGTAGATACCTATTTTGCTCACCCTTACTCCTCGTGGGAACGAGGTTTGAATGAAAATCATAATGGTTTGATAAGACAATATTTGCCCAAAAGCCAATCTTTGGATAATGTCACTGACAAAGAAATTTTAGATATACAAAACCGACTAAACCAAAGACCAAGAAAACTGTTAGACTTTAAAACACCTGATGAGATTTATAGTGAAATGGCGTTAGCTGCATAAATTTTAAGGGGCACTTATGACTAAAATCCGCGATTTATTACATTTACTTATATTATTTTTACTTATAAAAACTATTTATTTATAGCATGAATTACACCTTATGAAATTGTTGGATGAGCTCAGGCATAAGTCCACCTAAAGACTTTGCTTTAAGGACAGAAAACATAGAAGCAACCTCAGATATTCAAAGAAAAGAGATATACACACCCACAGTATTACTGCCGTCATAAGATAACCACATGCTAAAATCATCAGGGGTATCTATTTACAGGCAATGCAAGATTCTACATCTGTGTATTGTACCGTGCTATTAAACAAAGTGACCCTGATGTTTTTTAATATGGAACCGTGTCTTCAATTCACCATGAATACTGGGTCATATAATGACACTCCAATAATTAACGTATATTATCTATTATTAAAGCATCATATTCATTTAACTGAAATATTATTCTAATAACTTATAATATTCCCTTACTTCACTTTTTTTACTTCCTAATTCCATTGTCCAAATATTCCATGTCTTTTTCATTATTCTTTTCTTGGATGCAAAACGTGCTATCATGCGCCGATTTTGTGCACGCCCCTCGGCAGTCTTATTACTTGCAACAGGCATATCACCAGAAAAGCCCGTAATTAATAACTCATTTTTCTTAACCCCGAATTTATTAACTAAAATTAGCGCCACAACTTCCGCTCTCTCTTTTGATAAAGCTATATTTATCTTATCTGTACCTGTGCTATCGGTATGACCTTCAATAAGTATTATATTATTATCAAAAGTTTTGTGTATCTCTGCAATATCCTCTATTTTTTTATAGTATTCCTTTTTAACTACTGAGCTACTGGTGTCAAATTGTATGCCAATATTAATACTTGTTATTTTGTCGTATGACATTTCACAGCCATTATTATCAACTTCAACGCCATCAGATGACATTTTACAATTATCTCTCATGTCTATCACACCGTCATGATCACTATCATCAAGAGAACCTGTAGTTTCGAGTTTTAGCGTATTTGCTGGATACTCTTTACTGATAGGTTTTGTCTCTCCTGACGGTAGACCACTTGAGAAACTTTCATTCCTGTTATCTTTTACACCTTTGGTACAAGCAGACATTAAGCCGATTATAACTAATACACATAAAGTAATTTTGATTTTCATAATTAGATACCTAGCATAACTAAATTATTTTTGTTGATACATCAACGTTATCGTTTTCAAACACAAGACAATAATTCTTCTGTTTATTAAGGACTTATTATCTGATCAGATAGTGGCCTTGGTCGTGGCCTTGGTAGAGGTCTTAGCTTTGGTCTTGGTCATAGTCTTTGTCTTGTCCTTGGTCTCGGTATCTTTCTCGCGTAAACCATTCATAACATTAACATTTAAAGCGTCTAAAATGTAACTCATACTCGCCACAACACGATACTGAGCATACAAGTAATTATAATCGGCCTCAACATAAGCTTGTCTTGCTTGAAACAATTCATTTTGTGAATCAAGTAAATCCAGCAATGAGCGCTTACCAGCTTTAAATTGCTGTTCATAGAGCTTTTCAGTTTTTGCGGTTTGTTCTACATATTCTTCTAGAAAAATTTGCTCTTTCTTTAAATACTCATAAGCCGTCCAAGAAGCCTCAGCATTGCCTTTAACTTCTCTCATCACACTATTTAATTTCATTCTACCAGCTTCTTCTTGAGAAAGTGCTTTTTTGTGAGCTGAACTTTCTTGGCCTCCAGCAAATAAGTTCCACTTCATTTCTAGCAAAATACGCCATTCCTTTTCACGCCCCCTAAATCCTGCAACATCATCTTTCCATGTCATGTCTGCCACAACATCAAAGTTTGGGTAATAGTGAGCACTTTTTTCTTTAGAAGCCGACGTATATGCATCTACATTACACTTACTGGAACGTAGTACTTGATGATTTGCAAAAGCCAACTCGATCACTTGTTCGCTGCTCTTAGGTATATAATTACTATCAACTTTAGGCCTATTCAACTGCTTTGGAAAAACTCCAGTGACTTGCCTATAGCTAATTTTCGTATTATGATAATTGCTTCTTGCCGAAACCATATTTGCTCTTGATCTTGCTAACCGGCTTTTTATTTGTGATAAATCTGCTTGATTTGAAACCCCTTGATTAGCTCGTTTAAGAATTAGATCGTATGTTCTTTGATGATGCACCAGATTCTCTTCCGACATCACAACGACATCTGTCGATTTTAATACATCGATATAGCACTTCGTGAGGTTTAATGCGATCATTTCTGCTTGAGACATGCTTTTGTAGTAACTCGACATCATTGCGGCAGATGCACGATCGTGTGCATTCACATTTGCAAAACCTTTAAATACAGGTATTGACAGTCTAAGCTTTGCACTAGTTCTGTCTCTATGGGTGTCCTTCATATTGTTTCTATCAATATCTTCTACACCCGCATCCGCAAACAAGTCTAACCTAGGTAAAAAACCACCTACGGCAATGTTTTTGTCTGACTTAGCCGCATAATACTGCTGAATAGCCTCGGCCATATCTGGGCTACTTTGTAATGTATCAAATAACGACTGCTCCAGAGTTATGGCATGTACTGTTGCACTACAACATAAAATACAAATACTTGCCTTATCAACCATGCTCTTAATTGTAATCATTTTCACTCCTTAGCACATAAATAAACCGATACGTTATTCCAACATAACCGGAAACATAAATTTTATAAATATGTAATGACAAATAATTATTAGACAACTGCCAATAACAAATGCTCAAAACAGGCCTTCATTAAATAACATTAATCACCATGTGATTGTAATGAGGGTGTTTTATCCAGACAATATATTCATTTGATTCCCCTATATCGTGAATTCCTAATGAAAATGATTCATACTAAATTGACAGCCAATGCATACCAATACCATCACCTCCTCTACTCAAATAGAATCATTTCATTGCGACATTTGCCTGTTACTCATGAGAGTTTCAGAATAACCCTTGCAGATTATTGAACCTCAGGAATTTCATTTCTCTATGTATCGGTGTTCTTTATTGTAATATCGGACATAGTGGTCACCCAGTTTCGTGAGCCTTCAATACCATCAAATGATTGGGCGATGGCTCCAGCCCAGCATTTAAACCCTATTATATTCTATTTCAACATAGGATTTAGGATGTAAGATAAAATACTTTTCTTATCTAAAACTATACGAACCTCAGTTTTCATTCCAGGAATAATAGCATGCTCTTCATTGTTTTTATCTTTCAAAATATTACTTTTCGTACGAATGCGTGATAGGTAAAAGCTATTCCCTTTTTTATCTGTAATAGTATCAGCGCTAATAAACGTCACAACGCCTTCCAACCCTCCATACGTGCTAAAGTCAAATGCAGTGACTTTAACTACAGCTGGCAACCCCGCACTAATAAATCCAATATCTTTGGGCTTAACTTCTACTTCAATAAGTAATTTGTCATCCGTTGGCACTATTTCCATTATGTCCATTCCCGAGCGAATTACTCCACCTACTGTATTAAAGTTTATTTTTTTAACTATCCCTACAACTGGTGAACTTATAACAGAATGACTCAGTTTGGCTTGAAGTGAAACACCTTTAGAACTCATGGTATTTAGTTTGGCTTGAAGCTCATTACGCTCTTTTTCATCCTGATACTTAGCTTCATGTATATAAGATTCTCTTTTTTGCATTGCTTCACTTAAAGATGCTTGCATTTTAGGCACATTATTATTAGCATGATTCAATCTGGACAGAGACTCATTAGTCTTCTGCCTAATATGTAAATATTCAACTTTAGATATGGCTCCACTTTTAAGTAGTGGTTCATTAAGCACCATTTCCTGTACAGATAATTTATAATTTGCGTCTTGCGCTCTTTTTTCGCTTACTGCTGACTCATACTCTTGATGCTTTTGCTTAATAGAAAATTCAAGTTCTAAAATTTCCGATTCATCCTTATGACGTCTAGCATTAAACCTCTCTCTCTCCTGTGTAATAATTTTGACATGACTTTGCAATTCTTCAGGAAATTCTACGGACTCCTTATTTTTAAGTCTGGCAGTCAAAGAGACAAATCTAGCTAAAAGAGCATTATAAGAATTAGCATTTTCATCTACATCAGACTGAGCATAAACATCATCAATAACAACAAGCACGTCTCCTACCTGTACGGCTTGCCCTTCAATCACATTTATTTCCTTTACAATTCCCCCTTCAAGGCTTTGTATTAATTGAACGTGTTTAGAAGGTATAACCTTTCCATGCGCCTTAGCTATTTCATCTACCTCCATGATTGACGCCCATAAAATAAGTGCTATTGTGGCAAACACTGCCAAAATTATTAAGAAAGAAGCCCCTTGAGGAACCGCTAATAAACGTGCTTCACTTGCAGAGGAAACAAACTCTAAATCTCCTTTGTGCACGACATCCACTTCGTTTTCTTCTGAGTTTTTAGCCATTTTTATTTCTGAGAAAAAAACTCTTGCTTGTGTTAACCAGCTCATAATGTACTTCCTGGCTGCTTATTAAGTTGTGCCTTCACGTCAGCCTTACTCCCAAACGCAACCAGCTGACCTGATTCAATGACCATTAAATTATCAACCAATGCTAGCAGTGAAGCTCTATGCGTCGCAATAATGAGAGTACGGTCTTTCACAATATGTTTTAAACGATCTAACAATATTTTCTCACTAGCTTGATCCATGCTAGAACTAGGCTCATCCATAATCAATATTTTAGGGAACAAAATTAATGCTCTTGCCAAAGCAACTAACTGCCGCTGTCCACCAGAAAGGTTTTGCCCCATTTCTCCTACTACCATATCTAACCCCTTCGGATGTTTATCTGTAAAGTCAGTGACACCTGCCATTTCAGCCACCATTTGTACTCTTGCATCGTCGATATATTCCACCCCAATTTTTATATTATCTTTTATCGTGCCAAAGAAAAGATGTACGTGCTGCGGTATATAGCCAATGTTTTTTCGTAATACGTGAGGGCTAAGCTGATTAATATCCTTGCCGTCTACATAAATAGCGCCTTTACTTGGCAGATAAAATCTCAACAATAATTTCCCTAATGTTGACTTACCTGATCCAATTCGCCCTAGCACACCTACTTTTTCTCCAGGTTTAATTGTAAAACTAATATTATGTAATGCTAGGATACCAGCTTCAGGATATGCAAAATCCACCTCTTTAAATTCAAAACCACCATCAAGTTTATCTTTTTGTAAATAGGTTTTTTCTTTATCAATCTCTACTGGATTTGCCATTAATTTATCCAAAGACGCAAATGCCTCTTTTGCACCATGAAGACGCGTAACGAGTGAAGCAACTTGGCGCATTGGTGCAATAGTTCGTCCTAAAAGCATAGAAACGGCAATTAATCCACCCATAGTAAGCTTTGCATCGCTAATTAAATAAACGCCAAGCACAACGGAGGCAACAGTAGCTATTTGTTGAACATAGTTTGACCACGAACCAACCGCTGTAGAAAGCATTTTAGTTTTAATACTCCAACCTGAAATTTCTCCAGTAACATCCTCCCATTTCTTTTGATTCCGCGACTGCATATTGTAGGCTTTGACTGATTCAGGTGATGAAAGCGTTTCATACAACAAACCATTTTTTTCTGCAGATGCCTTATATGTTTGTTCAACGGTGTACTTCATTGCGTTATGTGCATAAATACTAAAAAGCAAAATAAATATCATAGCCACTATCGGCACAAACACCAAAGTACTCCCAATCAAATATATAACAAATAAAAATAGCAGCGTAAAAGGCAAATCTATCAGTAATGTCATCGTACTTGAGGTGATCATATCTCGAATAGAATCAAAATCAGTTAATTGTTTAGAAAAGGTGCCTACCGATTTTGGTCTAACGCCTAGTTCGCTAGCTTGCACTTTTTCGAAAATAAGTGCCGATAACATTACATCGCTTTTTTTCCCTGCAAGATCTAAAAAATAAGCTCTTATAATACGTAAGAAAAGATCAAAGGTATAAGCAATAAACACTCCTATAGTGAAAGTCCATAGTGTGTCCATAGCATTGTTAGGAATAACTCTATCGTAAACATTACGAGTGTACAGTGGCGCAGCAAGCACAATCAAATTAACCAGCACAGAAACTAAAAGCACATCTTTATATATCTTCCATGATTTCGCTAACGCCCCCCAAAACCAATGATTTACTTTTATATTAAGAGTATCTTCTTGACGCCCATCAAACCTGTGATGTTTCTTAATTAAATACACATAACCTAAATATTCCTTCTCTAAATTTTCAAAAGAAACTATTTCTTCTGACTTACCTGTTTCTGGACGCATAATGGAATAGCATTTTTTATCTTTATCAATCGCTAAAATAATCGCCACTTGCTTCCCATTCAACAAGGCTAGTGCAGGCAGTGTCAAGTCAGATAAAGAATCTAAATCACGCTTAAATAAGCGTGTACTTAACCCAGCTCTTTCTGCCGCAGTAGCAAAGTTTTTTGCATCCAGTTTCCCAGCTTCAATAGGCAGACCCGCAGTAAGTGCATCTCTTGCATAAGGCGCACCCATTAAATAAGTCAATAAGATTAAACCATCCAGCAGTGGATCAAAGCGAACATCCTCTTTATCTAATCCCTCCCACTCACTCATATTTATTCCTATTCTCAATTTTAGAGACAACCTAAATTTATAGACCTTAAACTATTTCATATTTTTTCTGATCATTTAAAAGATCACTATGTTAATCCTGTACCATCATCATGATTATCATTGTGACTATCTTGCTTGTGATGATTATCACCAGCAAATTCAACAGTCCTAGTTGATGTATCGTGAGTATGATCTCCTCCATGTTCTATAGTTGGAGCATTAGGATTCGAGACGTGGGTTTTTCCTTCTTTGTTTTCAACGGCTTTAATAATAGGCGCATCTTTTGAGCTTTCTTGAGCATCATTGATAAGTGTTGCGGCAATGGCCAAAGCATCATGCGCAGCCGGTGGTTCTGCCGTTTTTGCGTTTTCTAAATGGTGCTCTATGTTATCAAGATTTAGCATCGCATTATCATGAACCGGTAATGAAAAAGAATGCATTTCATCTCTTACGCTTATATCAAAATCAAGTACATCACGTGCTTCAGCTGGTGCATCATGCGCTGCATTAATAATGTTATACATAGCACCATCAGCATTAATACTAGTTGTTAACATCGCAGAGGCTGTGTTTCCTGCTGCATCTGTAACTTCATAGGTAAGCGTATCTTCTTCATGGGCTCCTGCTGCAATATTTTTGGAAGCCTGTTGATCAACGGTAAAGGTATATGAACCATCTTTATCTAATGTGTAAACCCCATGAGAAGTTACCAACGGCGTAATTGCCACTACTATTCCACCCTGCGCATGATCATCGTTACCCAAAACGTTTCCGCTGATCATCGCGGCAGTAGTTGTTGTCGTCGCTGTTGACGTTGGTGGCGGTGGCGGTGGCGCTACGCCTACTCCTGCAATGATTATTGTCAGTGTTGCTGGTGATGTATTTCCTGCTATATCTGTGATCTTATAGGGTATTGGATCTGGTAATGATTCACCTTTGTTAAGCGCTTGAACTGCTGGGTTTGTATTATCAAGATCATAAGTATATTTACCATCGGCTTGCATATGGAACATTCCATACTTACCTGGAATGTCACCTATGGTTGTTACTGTTGAACCCCTATCGTCATTAGCTAGAACGTCACCTTGGGTGGCTCCTGCAGCTTGACCTTCTGTCGCAGAATCGACATCGTGCCCTGCATTAATAATAGTGTCAATCTTGAGATCTAAAGGCCCAGATTTAACAGTCGTTGTAACCGATGGCGCTACCGCCATCGCTGTTAAAGTATGCGTGCCATCTGCAAGTGGCAGTGGTACTGCAATTTTATAGTCACGAGCCGCATTTGATATAGCCTGCGCTATAGCATGTCCATTTTCTAAAATTTCAATTTTTGAAAAAGGAACATATGTCTTGCCAATTATCTCAGGATTCGGAATATTTGTAATCTTATCCTGATCTGAAATTCCACTATCCGTTGCCTTTGATAAGTCAATAGTCACTGAATTACTAACAGTACTAGGTGTTATAACTGGTTTGGCATCTGTTACATCTGGCTCCTTAGGAACGCTAGTTGTTATTGTGGGAGGCATATTAGGTGTCGTTTCTGTCAATACCGCCTCACTGGTAAAAGTAATAAATTTACTCTGTGTAGCGCCATGATTGTCAGTTACTTTTACCTCAAAGAAAACTTTACCAGTATATTTTCCACTTGCTGAATCGAAGTGCATTCCTGAAATATTTGTATTTGACGTAAAAGTATAGGCACCTGTTTTTGGATGTACGGTTAAATTTCCGTAATTACCTTTCCCATCAACTACGGCAAAGGTATGCGTATCTCCTTTATCAACATCGACTGCTTTAAGTGTTCCTACTATATGTGTTGTTGGATCCACTTTCAGACTTGGTGCGTCGTTCGTTCCTGTAATGGTTATTGTCAGTTTTGCTGTTGCTGTGTTTCCTGCTGCATCTTTGATCGTATAATTTACTGGATCTAATAATATTACACCTTCTGCAAGCGCTTGAACTGCTGATTTTGTATTATCAAGATCATAAGTATAATCACCATTGGCTTGCATATGGACCGTTCCATAATTACCTTTAATGTCACCTGTGTTTGTTACTACTGTGCCGTCTTTATCGTCATTACCTAGAACGTTGCCAGAGGTTACTCCTAGAGCTTGGTCCTCTGTCGCAGTATTGGTATCGTCTGTTGCCTTAACATCCGTATCAATAGTGAGATCTAAATTCCCAGATTTAACAGACCTTATAACCGATGGCGCTACCGCTATCGCTGTTAAAGTATGCGTACCATCAGGCAGTGGCTGTGGTACTGTAATTTTATAGTTACCATACTCATCTGATATAGCATGCGCTATAGTTTTCCTATTTTCTAAAATCTCAATTTTTGAAAAAGGAATATCTGTCTTGCCAAATATCTCAGGCTGCTGAATATTTGTAATCTTATCTTGATCTGAAATCCCACTATCCGTTGCCTTTGATAAGTCAATAGTCACTGCATTACTAACAGTACCACGTGTTATAACTGGTTTGATATCTGTTACAACTGGAGCCCCAGGAACGCTAGTTGTTATTGCGGGAGGCATATTAGGTGTCGTTTCTGTCAATACCGCCTCACTGGTAAAAGTAATAAATTTACTCTGTGTAGCGCCATGATTGTCAGTTACTTTTACCTCAAAGCAAACTTCACCAGTATATTTTCCACTTACTGGATCTAAGTGCATTCCTAAAACATTTGTATTTGACGAAAAAGTATAGGAACCTGTTGTTTTCTCTACGGTTAACCTTCCGTAATTGCCTTCCCCATTAACTACGGCAAATGTATGCGTATCTATTTTATCAACATCTACTGCTTTAAGTATTCCTTCTATATGTGTTGTTTGATCCACTTTCAGACTTGGTGTGTCGTTCGTTCCTGTAATGGTTATTGTCAGTTTTGCTGTTGCTGTGTTTCCTGCTGCATCTTTGATCGTATAATTTACTGGATCTGGTAATTTTTCACCTACTGCAAGCGCTTGAACTGCTGGGTTTTTATTATCAAGATCATAAGTATATTTACCATCGGCTTGCATATGGACCATTCCATACTTACCTGGAATGGGACCTGTGGTTGTTACTACTGTGCCGTCTTTATCGTCATTATCTAGAACGTTGCCAGAGGTTACTCCTAAAGCTTGATCCTCTGTCGCAGTATTGGTATCGTCTGTTGCCTTAACATCCGTATCAATAGTGAGATCTAAATCCCCAGATTTAACAGGCGTTGTAACCGATGGCGCTACCGCTATCGCTGTTAAAGTATGCGGACCATCAGGCAGTGGCTGTGGTACTATAATCTTATAGTGACCATGCTCATCTGATATAGCATGCGCTATAGGATGTCCATTTTCTACAATTTCTACTTTTGAAAAAGGAATATCTGTCTTGCCAATTACCTCAGGATGCTTAATATTTGTAATCTTATCTTGATCTGAATTTCCACTATCCGTTCCCTTTGATAAGTCAATAGTCACTGCATTACTAACAGTACCAGGTGTTATCGTTGGCTTGTGATCTGTTACAACTGGAACCCCAGGAACGCTAGTTGTTATTGTGGGAAGCGCATTAGGTTTTGTTTGTGTCAATACCGCCTCACTGGTAAAAGTAATAAATTTACTCTGTGTAGCTCTATGATTGTCAGTTACTTTTACCTCAAAGAAAACTTCACCAGTATATTTTCCACTTACTGGATCTAAGTGCATTCCTGAAATGTTTTTATTTGACTTAAAAGTATAGGCGCCTGTTTTTGGATGTACGGTTAAAGTTCCGTAATTACCTGTCCCATTAACTACGGCAAAGGTATGCGTATCTATTTTATCAACATCTACTGCTTTAAGTATTCCTTCTATATGTGTTGTTTGATCCACTTTCAGACTTGGTGTGTCGTTCGTTCCTGTAATGGTTATTGTCAGTTTTGCTGTTGCTGTGTTTCCTGCTGCATCTTTGATCGTATAATTTACTGGATCTGGTAATTTTTCACCTACTGCAAGCGCTTGAACTGCTGGGTTTGTATTATCAAGAGTATAAATATAATGACCACTCTCAGTCATATGGACCGTTCCATACTTACCTTTAATCTCACCTGTAGTTGTTACTTTTGAACCCGCATCGTCATTAGTTAGAACATTCCCACCAGTTTCTGCTGGACCTTGATCCTCTGTCGCAGTATTGGTATCGTCTGTTGCCTTAACATCCGTATCAATAGTGAGATCTAAATCCCCAGATTTAACAGGCGTTGTAACCGATGGCGCTACCGCTATCGCTGTTAAAGTATGCGGACCATCAGGCAGTGGCTGTGGTACTATAATCTTATAGTGACCGTGCTCATCTGATATAGCATGCGCTATAGGATGTCCATTTTCTACAATGTCTACTTTTGAAAAAGGAATATCTGTCTTGCCAATTACCTCAGGATGCTTAATATTTGTAATCTTATCTTGATCTGAATTTCCACTATCCGTTCCCTTTGATAAGTCAATAGTCACTGCATTACTAACAGTACCAGGTGTTATCGTTGGCTTGTGATCTGTTACAACTGGAACCCCAGGAACGCTAGTTGTTATTGTGGGAAGCGCATTAGGTTTTGTTTGTGTCAATACCGCCTCACTGGTAAAAGTAATAAATTTACTCTGTGTAGCTCTATGATTGTCAGTTACTTTTACCTCAAAGAAAACTTCACCAGTATATTTTCCACTTACTGGATCTAAGTGCATTCCTGAAATGTTTTTATTTGACGCAAAAGTATAGGCGCCTGTTTTTGGATGTACGGTTAAAGTTCCGTAATTACCTGTCCCATTAACTACGGCAAAGGTATGCGTATCTCCTTTATCAACATCGACTGCTTTAAGTGTTCCTACTACATTTGATGTGTGATGTACAATTAGATCTGGTGCGTCGTTCGTTCCTGTAATGGTTATTGTCAGTTTTGCTGTTGCTGTATTTCCTGCTGCATCTTTGATACCATAATTTACTGGATCTGGTAATTTTTCACCTTCTGCAAGCGCTTGAACTGCTGGGTTTGTATTATCAAGAATATAAATATAATGACCACTCTCAGTCATATGGACCGTTCCATACTTACCTTTAATCTCACCTGTAGTTGTTACTTTTGAACCCGCATCGTCATTAGTTAGAACATTCCCACTAGTTTCTGCTGGACCTTGATCCTCTCTCGCAGTATTGGTATCGTCTGTTGCCTTAACATCCGTATCAATAGTGAGATCTAAATCCCCAGATTTAACAGGCGTTGTAACCGATGGCGCTACCGCTATCGCTGTTAAAGTATGCAGACCATCTGGCAGTGGCTGTGGTACTACAATTTTATAGTGACCATCCTTATCTGATATAGCATACGCTATAGGCTTTCCATTTTCTAAAATATCAATTTTTGAAAAAGGAATATCTGTCTTTCCAGTTATCTCTGGCTTGGTAATATTTGTAAGATTATCATGATCTGAATTTCCACTATCAGTTTTCTTTGATAAGTCAATAGTCACTGCATTACTAACAGTACCAGGTATTATCGTTGGCTTGTGATCTGTTACAACTGGAACCCCAGGAACGCTAGTTGTTATTGTGGGAAGCGCATTAGGTTTTGTTTGTGTCAATACCGCCTCACTGGTAAAAGTAATAAATTTACTCTGTGTAGCTCTATGATTGTCAGTTACTTTTACCTCAAAGCAAACTTCACCAGTATATTTTCCACTTACTGGATCTAAGTGCATTCCTGAAATATTTGTATTTGACGCAAAAGTATAGGCACCTGTTGTTTTATCTACGGTTAACGTTCCGTAATTGCCTGCCCCATTAACTACGGCAAAGGTATGCGTATCTCCTTTATCAACATCTACTGCTTTAAGTGTTCCTACTACATTTGTTGTTTGATCCACTTTCAGACTTGGTGCGTCGTTCGTTCCTGTAATGGTTATTGTCAGTTTTGCTGTTCCTGTGTTTCCTGCTGCATCTTTGATCGTATAATTTACTGGATCTGGTAATGTTGCACCTTCTGCAAGCGCTTGAACTGCTGGGTTTGTATTATCAAGATCATAAGTATATTTACCATCGGTTTGCATATGGAACGTTCCATACTTACCTTTAATGTCACCTGTGGTTGTTACTACTGTGCCGTCTTTATCGTCATTATCTAGAACGTTGCCAGAGGTTACTCCTAAAGCTTGGTCCTCTGTCGCAGTATTGGTATCATCTTGTGCATTAATGGTAGTGTCAACAGTGATAGTTAATGGCGAAGATGTAACATGAGTTAGAGCCGTTAGCGCTGTCGCTTGCGCTGTTAAAGTATGCACACCATCGGGCAGTGGTTCTGTAACACTATAGTTACCATTCTTATCCGATACAGTATGCCCAATAACTTTTCCATTTTCTAAAATATCTACTTTTGAAAAAGGAATAGCTGTATGTCCAACTATCTCTGGTTTCCTCTTATTCGTAAGATTATCATGACCTGGACCTCCACTATTACTTGTAGAACTTAATCCTATCGTTACAGCATCCCCCCCTACAACATCATTCAGGATGTTTCTGGCTTGCTCATCTACTAACTTATTGCCACTTGCCATTCGCTCCGCTGCGCCTAATTCCCCATGATTCACATTTATGTTCAGTGTATTTAGTTCAACAACTTCAGCAGGTCTGTGCACGTCACTTAATATTTCTTCTTCATCCTCAACCACAACTTGATTCGATGAATTATTGACGCGTGATACATCATCAGGTGCAACTGCAGCATTATCACTTCGCATAGTTGCTGAACTAGAAGGATCTTCAACTGAATAGGCATTCGTGTTTTCAAGAAGGCTGCTTAATGGCACCCCAGAAGTCGTATTGATTGATACAGTTTGCTGGTCTCCTTGTAATACAAGGTGAGAATTTTCACCTTTTTCGACAATAGCGGTTTCAGGTAAAACATCTCCTGATTTAACTAAGGTCAGATTACCTGATGCATCACGCACAAAAGTATCACCTTCACTCGCAACAACTGTATAAGATTTCATGTGTTCACCAATCTTTCATAAAAAACATTTATATTTACATAAGAATATATGCCAGCTACTACTCAAAACTCTTGACTTTGAAACTATTCCCCCACTTCTTTATTTATACTAAAAACTACCCTCATACCACAGTAAAAAACATATCTATAATCCCTCCATAAAAAACGCATGATGACAGAGAATGATAACCGATGAAGTCGATGTTACTGATGAAGATCAGCCTGCATCATCTACTGCTCTGCCTATCAGAAAAAATAAATTTAGTATTTGAATAATGCCATCAGTGATATTATGCGGAGAAAGCACATGAATATAACTAATTATAAGTATCTATGCTTGGATACTAACGCGTATTTATTTGAAAAATATTCAAATCATTGTAAGTTATATTCATATAGGCTTTATTTGCAAATAACATTGTTTGTTATTACTTTGCTGACAAACACCCAACAGATTTTTTTATCATAAAATAACACTAGAAACTCATTTTTGTATTTTATTTTTTTGCATGTGTTGTCCATATTCCTCAGGGATCAACCAAACAACAATCCACAAATTTTAGGAAGGCATTTAATTTCTCTTATTTCATAACACAAACAACTTTTCAGAATCGCCATCAAAATACTCGTGTTACCTTTAAGCCCCCTCCGTATTCTTTGCCGTAGGTTTGCTTCTTGTAGATGATACCGACGGAGATATCAACAGAATTGCTAACTGCACCTCTTAAGCCGATGCCTGTTACAGTTGCATCTGGCCCACGATGCGTACCGATAAAAGGTTCTGAAATATTCGGTGTCGATGCAAAAGAAGCGTATATCTTATGTTCTTTTTTCTGTGCAGCTAGAAAATCGTGTTCGTAACGAATAAAGCCGAAAGGTTCAATCCCATAGCCAAATACCGGACCAGTCAGATTTAGACCAATACTTCCGGTGATACTTTCAACGGTTGTGCCTTCGATATGCAGAATGAAGTTACTCGGGCCGGTTTCAGTAAAAGACTCCTGATTGTAATAAATATAGCCGCAACCTATTTCAGGCATTATTCTCCAAGAATCATTGGTGCGAAAACTGGTATACTCGGCGCGAAATGATGTTTCAAAAGATTGGGATTTGTAATCTCCCTTGAAAGTGTCTGCGTTTATCACACGTTTTGCATCAGTGTTTGCCCAAGAATAGCTCGCCATACCTATGATGGACCAGTTTGGAATATCATAACTCCCATAACCTCCGACGGAAATAACATTCGCCGAAAAATCAAAGGATGCTATGGACGATGATTTTTCGCTCATATTATAATCGCTGTAGCCAAAAAAGGCTCCAACACTGCATGCTTCGTTAGACCATATATCCGCACCAAATATGGCTCCACCTGTACTATAATCGAACCCAGACAAATCACCATTTGAGTTTATGTCCCCATTCATCTTGCTTGCGTCCATCCAAACTCGATGACCGCTTTCTGTGAAACCCTCAGCCCAATCTCCATATGACTTACCATGTCCTGCTGCGCTTCCCCGTGCGTTTACAAGCACTAGATTGCGCAAGTGTATGCTTTGCTCCAGAGCAACAGTCATGACAGAAGCATACGCTTCGGGACTCAGTGCCTCGACTCCGCCTACCATCAAAGCGGACGGCAAACTTTTTCCACTCTGTCTCAAGAGTCTACCAATGCTAGCGGTATTACTGGTCCCTACGGCTTGTCCAAGAGACGCTCCTACCGACGTTGTTCGCAGATGAGCGCCGCTCGAATCAGTCACCATCGTGGTCACCAACTGAACAGCGCCACCGGAAATCAAGCTGGATGGAACAGTAACTGTATTGGTTGATAGAATATTACCATTCGCTCCAGTAACCGTCGTCGTAACCTCATTAGACACTGCTCCTCCGGGGCTTATTACTGCTGTCTGCAAAATCGATACAACGTTATTAGTGTTAGGAGCGGTGACATTCCATGATTTGGATGTACCTGCGCTAATGTTAGGCAAGATAGAAACAACAATCTCATGCGTGTTATTAGAACCTGACGGAATAACGACCTTGGATATAAATTGCGGCGTATATTGAGTGGAGAGCTTGTGGTTGTTCAACGAGGTTAGGTCTATAAATGTAATATCAACTCGCTCATCTGTCACGGGATCGTTTACGACCGTGTAAATTAAATCGGAAGGAAGGTCAGATCCAGCTGCCACAAGCTGCATTGCGGTCGGTGTAACAGGAGCCGCATCAAAACTTATTTTATTAGATACCAAGTCGCTTGAAGTATTAGCCTCTGCAACAGTGTAAATCTTACTGATTCCACCTGAGACATAATCCGCAACCGTTGCCGCCGGATCAATTACTTTTGGGACAAACAGAACGGTATCAAAGCCCGTGAGCTTGGCATTGGTTTCATTTCCAACGTTGACAACAAGTTCACCGGCATACCTTTTACTCCCAGGAATAGGCCTGCCATTAAAAATTGCGTCTTTTCCAGAAGGATGAATGCCAATTAATACCTTATTGCTTCCGAAAAACTCCAGGCCTACCGCACTGATATGCACTGTTTGTAACCCCGTGGGCATTTGTAGATTTTGATTCCCTAGAGCGGAAACCAGATCGATAGTACTGTTTGTCAACTTAGCTGTAGTAATGCCGCTGTATGCAAACGATCCAAATCTGGAAAGTGTTTTCAACGTCCCAGAATTAACCTCAAAAGTTTGAAGTTTGTCGTACATTTTAAGGCCATCTAATAGGACACCTCCATTCACCACAGTCAGACTTTTCCACTCTGTCGTGTTGGCTCCATAGCTGGCTATATCCAAGGTTCCACCATCGATATTGACCTTGTCTACTTGAAGACCACGGTTCGCACTTGGCACTACTCCAGTGATAGAGGTAATACCTTGACCAATATTCAGTAACAAATGGTTCGGATGGACAGATGCTCCCAACACCGCCGAGTCGCTATGCTCAAAACTCAGCGTATTATTGCCAACAAACGACATCTGACTGCGCTCGTTGGCTCTTTCCTGTACTCGAAGAGAGCCACCCTTTTTAATCGAAATATTGCTATCAGAAAAAAGAGGTGCGGTAATACGTAGTTCTGACAGGTGCCCATCGATATTTATTCCCCCTCCAGTCACAGTAGATTGCGGCAGCGTTGACCCGCTAGATTGGAGTAATTGCAATATTGAATCGTTCTCAAGCTTCAAGCTAGATCCCTTTCCAACAGATAAAGATCCTTCTTGCTGTGATAGTAGTTTCGTGTCGTCAAGTGTCAGGTTGGCACTGTCGTCAACATGCACAGAAAATTGATTCGCATAAATTTTTTGGGTTCTGAGTTTTAGCAGGTTGTCACCAGACTCTGCACGAATGTAAGCCGCTCCACTGGGAGCATTTATCAAGAGGTTTATGTCGGGTCCCATCTCCAACGATGAGTTGCGCATCGTCAACCGCCCACCCTGCCCTGCCCCAGCAGAACCCAACACAAGATACTCGATCTTACCAGTTTGCAGCCCATCTGCGCTTGCCGCATCCTTCAGAGACAATGCTGTGTTTTCAAGGGTAAGCCTGTCGAAGTGGAGCGTGATATTACTATCCTCAATATGAATGCTTCGTTGTGGGAGCGAAACCACTTCAACAGCTGTTTTTTGTCCGTCAGTTCGTGTCGATCCAACATAGACATTTTGCCAGCTCTCAAATCTCTGAACCAAAAACTTCACATCTTGCTCAAACCTCAATCTTCGCTCTCCGTGTCCGGATATCCAGTCAGCATCCCAAATCAGCCCATCATAGCTCCTCCCCAGAAGATATTTCATGTAAAGGTTTGTCGGCGTTGCAGAACCGCTCACAGTTTGACCAAGGAGGCCGGTATTTGAAATTGTTTTGGCGCATCCCAGATCTAAGCCCGGCTCCGACGCATTATTGCAATAATCCTGAGCTGTGGCAGGGAAAATATTGGTAAATATAATATTGACAAAAATACATAAATAAAATGTGTGTTTTTTCATTTTTAGGAACATTCTCAAATTCCACTATAGGGATCTTACATTGACCATGCGACTCGGCAATAGACTAATAATTATTATCTGACCGTAATGACGGCATGTGTGCACACCCAATAATCCATCGAACCTTTCAGACCTTATACTAGCTAGAAATTAAATACCCAAGCACGCTACCGCCCGTCTACTAGCGCATATGCAGAAACAGCAATACCTATGACCCGTGCCCACTGAGCCTTCCATTTGACCAAAACTGTTTTCCCAGATGGTGTTATCAGGTAAAATTTAGGCTTTACTCTCGTCCTTTCATACCTGCTTTCCGTAGCAAAACATTACATATGAACTTTAAACAACACCGTTTCCCTTGATGCATGCGCTCAGTATTGTTGCATGAGCTTCGTCCAGAACAAGCTCCCACTTCTATATTCATTCCCTTTGAAAGTAAGAGGTTATTCACTCCAAACCACCTGTTACTCATGAGCTACTGAGCCTAGATCTCGTGCCTCCTACCTACACACTCAACCATGCTCAATATTCTTTATCAATCTACAGTAGAAGTCAACACAAGTATATATTTAAAAGTCAGTAGCCGTACATATTGCGATTCATAAATCATAAACCTCACCATTCCACGCCTCAAAACCACTATACTTCTATCCCTTAGCATCTCCACTCATAATTTACCGAAACCTTACGCATCTAAATACAGTAATCTTCTTTCTCCGCTTGCTCTTAAATCACCCCTGCTGTATGCCAGTTGCTACTGAAGGTATGGTAAGTGACAAACGAACTAATCCCGCATGAGCCTACGAGTAGTGGGTGATTGTGACGAGTAAGAACAGTCAACAACTTCACATCATCAATGCTAGTGCGTATATAAACGCTAAAGCGGAGAGCGACCTATTTCGCGGGTGGGCAAAACGAAGGGAAATGGTATTAATTTATCTTTTGAGCGACATTTGACTTTTATTTTAAGAAGTTCTAACCAAACCTGACTCCACTCAAAATTATGTCCAGCACCTGGATTCACACAGCATGACAAGCAATCCTTCGTATCGAAAAATGACCGGTAGTTGTCGTATACATCAGATGTTATGATCGAGTCCTTGCCACCAATAAAATGCAACTGCGGTATCGTTGCCAACTTTGCTGAAAAGTCCACAGGATTCAAACTGGCAGCCATGGGGCTTACACCGTGAAACCAATTGACAAAAGAAGGGCAGAGATTACCCGCTACCGTTCTGACAGAGGCTACATCATCCCTTCTTGAAGCCAGCAACAGTGCTAGCGTACCCCCCCCAGAAAAACCGATGAGCTCAATTTTCTCATAAGGTCCCTTGCCTTTAAGTTGATTCAGCGCCTCGTTGAGGATATCTACCATAGGTTCACTGTAACGAAGGCTGGTCCATACCGGAATGTTACAGTGCTTACCCCAGACAAATTGGCATGGCCTTGCAAGATAGGCACAATCTGGATAGGTATCTTGACCCATCAGCTCTAAGACCATCAAATTGCGAGGGGTAGGATCCCGCGAGGGGCGTCGTCGATTGACCCACGCATGGCCATCCCCCTCGATATAAACACGCAGGATAGAACTTGTCCCAGAAAGCATCTGAAGTGTCTGCAACGGGAAATAACTGGTATTCAGCACTTCGGCACGAGCATTCAGTGACAGGGAAAGGCTGGTGATAATAGCCTGATTGTCGCGTGGTGCGACGCACCCTCCAATCAGTATAATAATGAAACACAGAGTCAATAAGTACAGTTTAAATCTCATGGGTTTATTGTTGACCTATCCTTTAGCCCATAATTTAGCGATGGGTGGATGTCCAATCATGAATACTTCCACTACCATACTTGATGACGTCCATTTTCCCAGAACAAGAAAAAGCATTGCTCAATAATCATAATATTGCTAATGTAGCAATTAGATTACTCGCAACACGCAAGTCATTAAACTTATAACTTGACCGATGATACCAGCTTGGACTTATCACCATACCGCCACACACATGATTAAACACAATATGACGATAAATACTAAGTACATAACTCTATGACTGCATAAGTTATTGCTTTTATTTTTAACATTGACGGTTAATGTTTTGCTTTTGCCAAACCAAAATCTTCTAGTACGCAGTAAAGGCATGGTATAACAAACAGCACCAATAATGTTGATGTTGCTATACCAAAAACTATACTCGTAACTAAAGGAATCAGTATTTGTGCCTGGGTGCTGGTCTCAAATAACAGTGGTGTCATACCTGCAATGGTTGTTATTGAAGTTAACAAAACAGCTCTAAAACGATCGTGACTTGCTTTTACGGCGGCTTGGTGCACAGACAAACCTGTTTTTACCCACTTTTTAACAAACTCCACCAGTAAAATAGAATCATTAACTACAATACCAGCTAATGAAATAAATCCCATCATTGAGGGCATTGTAAACTGCAATCCCATTAATAAATGCCCCCAAACAACACCTATCATGGCAAGTGGTATAGCAACCAACACAACAAAAGGCTCTACATAACTTCTAAACTGAAAAGACAATAGTATAAATACGCCAAAAATCCCCATTAAAAAGGCTCTCATCATAGATAGCTGAGTTGTACCTGCATTTTTAATCTCGCCTTCAAAAGTCAGTGAAAGCGTAGGGTAAGTCTTATTAAAATATGGCAACCAATTCTTAGTAATATCGGCAAGTACTTTTTTCGTGTTGTTTTTATTTATATCAAGATCACCATACACGGTAATGGTTCGTTGATTGTTAACACGACTAATACTAGCATAACCTCTACTAGCCTCTATATTGACAATACTTGATAAAGGAATGATCGCTTTGGTTTTCGGATGCACAATAGAAAAACTATCAAAGTCTGCAAATTCATTTCGAGAATCTTTATCTAACCTTACCGTAACCTCAAAAGTATTTAACCCAACATTGGTTTCTGATACTTTAACCCCCTGAAAAGCACTACGCACTTGACTCGCTATCATTTGAGCATCAATACCTAAATAATAAGCACCATCTTTAAGAGTAATGGAAAGTTCTGGCTTACCTGGCCGTAAATCATCAAAAATATTTTCAACTCCGCTATACCCCCTTAGCCATGATTGTAATTCAAGCGATGCTTGCGATAATAGTTCAAAATCATCTCCTTTTAGTCTTATTTCAATGGGCTTACCACTTGGCCCAAGAACAGCCTCTTTAAATGAAATAGCGTGAGATTGTGCAATAATACCAGTTTTTTCACGCCATAGATCAATAAAAGTCTGCGTTCTGGTGTTACGTATCCCTGATGTAAGTAGATCAACTTTAATGGTGGCCAAGTGCGGGCCAGATTCATAGGCATCTTCGTTTTCGTTGTATGCAACGATTATTGTTTTGATCAATTTTTGTTTTTCATTTTCTTGGAATATCTCTGAGACTTGCCCAAGCGACTCTAGTAATTTATCAACCACCGCTTCGGTTTGCTTCAAAGATGTACCTGCAGGCATTAGAATACGCGCTTGTACCATATCCCCTTCAATATTAGGGAAGGCAGAAAACTTTAATATCCCCGACGCCAACATACTTATTGAAATTAAAAACACAGCTATAACACTACCTAAAAAAGCATAACGATATTGTATTAGTATCTGAACAAAACAAGATATTTTTACGGTTAATGCGTCAAATCCTCTCTCAAATACAAGGCGAAATCGAGAAGACTCTACCTTTTTAACCTTGGCTAAAGAATGATTCAAGTGATGCGGAAGAATAAGAAATGCCTCAATAAGTGATACGCTGATTACACTAAGTAAAACAATAGGAATAACTTTTAAAACTTGCCCCAGAGTACCTTCAATAAATATTAGCCCAGTAAATATACAAGCCGTTGTCAGAAATGATGAAATAACACCCCTAGCTACAAGCTTGGTTCCTTCAACAGAGGCGTCAAGTGGCGACAAGCCCTTTTTTATTTGGCTTCCAATAGATTCAGAAATTACAATGGCATCATCCATTAATATACCCAAAGAGAGCAATAACGCCACCATAGAGAACATATTAATGGAAATACCAAATAAATATAATAAATACAAACTGACAAGAAATGAAACAGGTAATCCCATAACCACCCAAAAAGAATAGCGGAAAGTGAAGAATAGCCACATCACGGCAAAAACCAAAATAAGACCCTGCCATGCATTACTGGACAACAACCGTATGCGGTCTTTAACAATACTTGTCGCATCTTGCGTCAACGCTAAGTTTACCCCATTGGGTAATAAGGCTTGCTCTTTTATCAACATTTCTTTGACCGCATCTAATACATTTAAACTATCATCAGTTGTGTTTTTGCTGATTCTCAAAATTGCAGCTTCTTTACCATTAAAGCTGATCTTATCTTCTGATAATTCAAAGGTATCTGCAATTGTAGCAATATCGCCTAATAAAACATCATTGCCATTTTCACCGCTAAGAACAACAATATTAGCTAAGTCACTAACACTTTTCCTTTCATCAGAAATACGTAACTGCGCCTCTTGAAAGTGTGTTTCGATCGTTCCTACAGGCAAGTCAACATTTTGTTTGCCAACAATATCAGCAATATCTTGTAAGCTCAAACCATAACGCTTGATATTGTAGTCTGATACTGATATCAGCATTTGCCGGTCTGAAAAACCTTGTATCTCAACTATGGGAATATTTTTATGTCGAAGTAGACGCTGTTTTATTTGCTCTGCCAAGGTTTTTAATTCTGCTCTAGGCAAATCTGCCGTTAATGCCACTGAAATAACATTTTGTATTCTGCCGACTTCGATTACCGTTGCTAATTCTGCTTCATTAGGGAAGTCACTTATACTATTTACAGCACTATTTACATCATCTAAAAACTTTGCAAAGTCTCCCTGCTCGAACATTTTAACCGTCATAACTCCCATATTTTGTCTGGCTTGACACACCTTTTCTTCAACAAAACTAATACCATCTAATGCATTTTCTAACGTCAGACAAATACCCTGTTCTACATCGAGTGACGTTGCCCCCGGATAAGGTACTTGTATCTGTACTGAATAAGCTTCTACATTAGGAAATGTTTCTCTATTAATTTGTGGTAAGGTAATTAAACCAAGAGCAAGAAAAACCATCATTAATAAATTGGCTGCGGTTGGATGCGCACAGAAATACCTGATCATAATTCATCCTCAACAACAGATTCTTTTTCATTAAGGCTGTCTATCACAGGCAAATTTAGCCATTGCTTCATTTTACTATTTGTACTTTCATCCATCACTGGAATAACATCCATACCATTAATAGCTGGGAATACATCAGACGTTATTATCTTATCATAAGCATTAATTACTTGCCGTCTAGATGGTTCTAATAATACAAGTTCTCCATGGTATTGTAAGTCACGCAGTGTTTTTCGTTGTAACTGGTTCTTTTTATTAATAGTGTATACTTGTTGGCCATGAAGAGAAAATCTAGGAAGCACCAACACTCTTTTTTCTTTACCAGCTAGCACTACCTTCATGTACATTCCTTCTAGCAAAGGCGGTTTAACTCCTATCTTTACTGATTGATAGCTATCACTTACGCTAACCACAATACCTACCGTTCTACTTTTAGAATCAAGGTTGTCGCTAAAACGCTCTACTTTGGCCTGCCATATACCAAACTTTTGACTTGGGTCTTTTATGATAGCAGTTAACTCTAAAGACTCTAACAATTGTTGCATACCAAAAAATTCGTTATCTCCAAAAACCGAAGACAGATTAAAGTCTCTTGCAAATCTTCTAAATTGTTTTAATGGGAATTGAGCATTAATTATCATTTTATTGAGACTAAACGCATCAAATAACTGGCCAGCATCTGAACCACCAGCTGTTACGTACTGATTTAGCTCAGTATAAACAGTGCTAATGCGACCGTTGAAGGGCATGTATATTTTCGTACGTTCTAAATCTCGCTCACTTTTCTCTAACTTAGCTTTTGATATATCAAGTTTAGCTCCTATTACATCTAAGGCCGATGGCAGTGTAGTTTTTTTGTTGTTAAGCTGTTGAACCTCTTGTTCTTGCTTTAATAAGTTTTGTTTTGCAGTATTTAATGACGACTTAGAAACCACCCCTGTTTTACTCAGCGTTAGCATACGCTTATGTTCTGTTTTTATTACTGTTAGCTTTTCTAATGCTAATGTAACATCTAATTTGTTGTTTTCAATAGTTAAGGTCATTTCTTGCAAATTAGCCTTATTAACCAGAACATCGGCTTTGTCTTGTTTTATTTGTATTTGGTAATCTTTATCGTCAATAACTAACAACAAGGTATCTTTAGTGAAAAACTCACCCTTTTTTAGCTTAGGATGAATATAAGTAATAAGACCTGCCACTTCTGCTTTAGCTTGTAATGAAATATCAGGATGTATTAAACCATAACCTATAATTTCTGCCTCAACATCATGTTCAGTAACTTCCATGTAATTAACAGACATAGCTAAAGTAGGTAATGGTTCATGCTGCATGTCTGGCTGTAATTTAACAATAATAACTAATATTAAAACACCACAAAAAACCAGAATAGGCAAAACAATACGGCTTTGCAACCACCTCATATCCTTAATTAAATATTTAACCAAGTATTCTAAATTCATTTCCGCACTCACTCTTTCTTTTATATTTTAAATTATTACTGACTATTTTTATAGTTTGCTTCCATGACACACCTTACTTTACTTCTTTCCAACTTTTTTATAAAGTGAAACACATAAATAATAGCTACTGATATATTGCAAGATTTCAACAAATAAATATTGCGAACTAATAATTTTCCTGAAGAATATGCAGTCATATAATTAAGCTTGCATCTAATTAATTATTATACCTAATTCCCCTTATCATATAACGCCTTCCATGACCGTATATTAAAAAAGAGTGCATCCTAATATAGCCGGTATTTGCTAGGGTTTTTAAAAAGTTCTTCCTACTCACCCATAATATATGAAATGATTATGCCACAATAAATAGGTCAGAGTATGATTTATTATAAGCTCTGCGTAAATAATGCTCAGACTGTATGACGGATATTTTATATTACCTCTTCAAAGTACACCAGTATGCTAATAAGTATAATTGTAATATTCGACTACATCCTACCTAAAGACTGTACCATTTTACCAATGCCGTCCCTGGATTTAGGTGTACACAACAAATTAATATGATATTCATGAGCTCCCATGCGCGAACACTACACTGTATTGATTCAGGAAACATCTAAACTTTTGTAAGTGGGATTTTATTTAGGTTTCATTGGCAAAACACACTTCTATGATACTTTGCTTTACTATGCATTGAGTAATGTCTGTTGAAATTATGCTTTCCAAATTTACTATTTATTGAGATACAGAATGTAGCATGTGGAAAAATATATTAATTTATATTAAAATACACAAACTACACTCTGTTCATAACTAATTAGCAGTATTAATCCCAGCAATCACTGCTATTTTTTCCCAACTACTCTATTGTTGTTGCGATACTGATACTTTGTTGCTCTGTTGCTCTGCTGCTCTGTTGCTCTGCTCTTCTGTTGTTTTATTGCCCTTTTTATATATCGTAAAAATACTCATAGCTCTACTAGTTAATGCGCGCGCCACTCTGGATAATTTGCTCTTTCGTTTACCTATATAGTCTAAATCAGTCTTCTCGGAAGTATGTTTAATACCAACTAAACGTGAAAAACTAGATAGCCGTGGAAGAATAGAACTGACCTGAGCATGTACTGAATTTTTAACACAGACAATCACCCCCTTGAAACCTTTAGACATGTGTTTCGCTTGATTCTTGCATCCATTTATTTTAATCGCAATCTTATTTAACTGCGAGATGACCCGGCGCCCGAATTTTTTTAGTGGAAAACACTCTTTCTTAGTGACATCGCCTAGAGTATGGGTATTATTTGTTGCGTTTAAACTAATATGGTTTAACATAAGTATTTCTCCTAATGTATATGATTGTGCCTATAGAACAGATTATCTCTCTTAAATTATTAAAAAACACTAACAAGTTTGTTGGTAATACTAACAAAGATACCAGTTACCATTGAAGGTATGAATAGACGAGAAGACCCCCCAGTGATCCACTGGCATCAGGGGGTCAGGGAGTCAGGGAGTCAGGGAGTCAGCTAACAACCTCCCAATGCCATTTACGATGCTCTGTGTTTAGCGGAATAATCGAGAGATGTCGCACTACGTCTTAAATCCGCGAAACTTTAAATGTACTCATCACTATATTATATCTCATAAGAGGCACACGATTAGCAGCAAACATTTAGTTGTCCTTATTTAACTCATCTCTAATACCTATGCCGCTTATTATGGTCAGGATAACTCTCTAGTATATTGCCGCTGCCATCTATTATTATAAGGCTGTCTCGAGAATACTAAAAAAACTCTTTACATACAAAAAATCTTTTTCTTCCATACTATAACATATCTTTTTTAGATTAGCATGAATCGTATTTATGTCGTGATGTCTCCTCAAAAAAGACAACAACAACTTAATGCATTCTTCATTGTAATGATGCGTAACAGAAAATGAAATCAGTTCAAAAAATAATTTAATGCCAAATTTTTTAATCTTTGAGTTTTGCAAAAAAAAACCTACATTATCAGCCCTTCCATGCCGCATAGCAGAATGAAGCACCGTATGTCCGATGTTGTTTTTTGCACTAATATCCGCATCATGGTCCAATAAAATATTTAAAATTATGGGCGTATGATAACATGCAGCAATATGAAGTGGCGTAAACCCATTATAATCTACTGTATTAATATTTGCATTATGATTCACTAATTCAGCAATAATCACCTGTTCTGGCAGCGGGCTATAGTTTGACTTGCTGCTAGTTAAATATTTAGGTCTAAGCGCTAGGTGCAGTGCAGTAAGACCATTCTTATTTCTAACATTAACATCTGCACCACTATTCAATAACCTCGATACGTTATGTACCTTATGTAGCATTGTTGCACGGTGAAGCGCTGTACATTGGTCAATATCTAAGAGATCAAGATCAGGGAGTTGAGTGCTTCCCAAGACAAGAGGAAGAATATAGTCAGAAGAGCAAACAGAAGCCAGATGAATTGCGGTCTTTTGCTTATTGTTTGTTTTATTGATATTAGCACCTCTATCCAATAGAGATTTGGCGTATTTTAACATGCTAGCATTAACTGCACAATGCAGAGCTGTTTGTCCATTAGTGTTTTGAACATTAACGTCTGCATTCTTACTAATCAATAGTTTAAACATATTCCAATCATTGACTATAACACTCAGAAAAAGAGGCGTGTCTCCATGACAATCACATGCATTAATATCTGCTCCATAAGATAATAATATATTGACTATTTCAATCCGTCCTTTGCTGCATGCAATATGTAATAATGAATTACCGTTAAAGTCTTGACGACCATGTAATTGAACAATTATGTTTTTATCCTCCCGGCTTATTTGTTCCCATAATATGCTAAATTCACTGTCAGATTCATCGTTAATAGCATTAAAGATCATGTCAAATATATCGTCTATACCTGCCGTCACCAATGTGCTCATTGGAAACAATAGAAATAAAATAATAACTTTTTTCACAGTTAAATTCATACCTCGCGCCTATATATAAAATAGCAATTTACCACAATTAGATAGATGGACATTAATTTTTCCTTTTTTATCCCTATTCCCACCATCATCATCCCACAGGCCAACCAACACCGATTACAAAATACCAAAAATACGATTAATAATACTGCAGATACATATCCATGTGAGCACCGCTATGGTATTAATAGCATGCTTTATAGTCGGTGAGGATAGCGTATTTAAAGATAGATTGCTACACATGAATCCACACTACCGTCCCTCTATCCATATTTTAGAATTCTAAGGTGGCACATATACTTTTTGTATCTCTCATTTAATACAGCATGGATAGTAAGCATACATCATCCTAAAGTAAAGGTCAGAAGTCGTCTTACACTTAAGGAAGCTCTGAACAAGGTTATTCTTGCACAGGAAGAAATCTATAAGGTATTGATTTTGCTGGACCCACGCCTCCGCTGGGATTACGAAAGTGGCTTTAATCAGAGGCTCCTTAAGGAAAATTCATGGAAATCTCACAAATATGTAAATTACCCATTCATTCGTAAAGCACTAAGCTGTTAGCTCCCTATGATATCCAGCAACCATCTTATGCAGGATAGGGGGGGGGGAAATCAGCTAAAAGAACCAGAAACAGTGCAGAAAACCGATACCTTGGCATTAAATGCCATAATAAGCATCATAATGACTTAAAAAATACGAAACGCTCAATAACGGTGGCGAGTTTGCCGACCACGCAAGTATCAACCATTAGGCTGTAAAATATACTTCACTAAACCATACCACTCATGGCAATGTGTATTTCACACGAACACTAATGACATGATTCTGATATGCTTCCCAAATGGAATGATACTTATGGACTACTCACAATCGATTAAAGCCAAGGATTAAGTCCATGAATACGATAAAGCGACATTGGCAGATCATCTTTAACCGGAAAAGAAAGATATCCGAATCAACACTTACTTACTGAATGGTCTGAATTCAGTGATACAAAAAATTAATCAAAGGTACGATATTACAAGAAACAACACTGTAAAATAACTGTTTATTGATCAGCAACTCCCACTACTTAAAAGAGACAAGTAATCGTCATCCACGGTGTTTGTCAACAAAGATAGCCGTTTTTGTTACACAGCTAAAGCTTGTTTTTGCTCTTCCGCTCTAATCTCTTTCGGTGGATTTAGCCAGACTTCCTCGACCCTACTCCAGTTCCTAATTTCGCCTGACCAACGTGCTGGATTTGTCCGTTTTGCTACTTTGTAGACTTCTTTTCGTTGCTTTAGAATCGCATGCTCTTGGCGCTCATGACGCTGATTTGGCGTTACATATCGAATCGCACTGTGTCGATGCTTGCTGTTATACCAATGTGTAAATTTATCCACCCATTGTCTTGCTGACAACAGGTTTTCAAAGGGTCTATTTGGATAAGTTGGCGTGTACTTTAGCGTTTTGAAAAAGCTCTCAGAATAGGGGTTATCGTTACTCACCGAAGGGCGACTAAACGACGGCACTACACCTAATTTCTGTAACGTTGCCAGCATCGTTGCCCCTTTCATTGGGCTGCCGTTGTCCGAATGCAAGATGAGCTCATCTTGATGAATTTTCTCTGCCAAACAAGCCTTTCTGATCAGCTCACTCGCATGCTCTGCGCTTTCTCTTTCGTGTATTTCCCAGCCGACAATTTTACGGCTGAAAATATCTTCAATGACGTACAGGTAGTAAAACACACCGCGAATGGATGATGCCAAGTAGGTAATGTCCCAACTCCAAACCTGATTAGGTTCAGTCGCATTGTATCCCTTCGGTTTTGGGCTGTTTTTTGCGCCTTCAGCACGGCCCCTGCGATTGACTTGCCCCACCTCTCTTAGCGTTCGATAGAAGCTTGATTCTGATGCGATATAGTGGCCTTCATCCGCTAGCATCGGAACAATTTGTGATGGCGGTAAGCTCTTGTATTGCGGAAGGTTACAGGTCTTAATAATTTTCTGTTTTTCCCATTCATTCAGCTTGTTACCGGGCACACGATCAGCCTCAGCCATTCTGCGTTGATCTTGTGATTCTTGTTTAACCCTTTGCTGTGCATTCCAGCGCCTCAGCGTCCGGCTGTCGATACCCATTACTTCTCAGGCTTTTGCCTGACACGCGCCGCCCATTTTTGCTTCACTCATTAATTTCATTGCCATCTGACGATTTTCAGAAGAGACTAATCTTCCTCTTCGTCCCCCCAGATGGCATTGCACTTTTTTGATAACACCAATAAGGCTGCAGTCTCTGCCAAGGCCTTCTCTTTACGTCTTAACTCTTTCTCTATCTGGCGTTTCTGTCGCTTGGCTTGTTTTAATTCTTGGCGCTCATTCGTTGTCAGTCGACCAGGCGTTTCGTAGCCAACAAGGGCTAACGCCTTCCAACGTTCAATTTATTCAACATAAAGTCCTTTTAATCGACAATATTCAGACAGCGCTTGCTCATTCAGGCTGGCACTTTCTATGACAACCGCTAACTTATCTTGAGCCGACCAATTTTCTGGATTTGATGAATCTGCTGGCACTACTTTACCTTCACGCTTGTACTGATTTTTCCAATTGTACAAGGTTTGCGTAGAGACGCCGGTATCACGGCTAATCTGCGCAATACTTTGTGCATTAGGGGGCATCATTTTTTGAGTGCTACTCTCTTTGAATGCTTTGCTATATCGCGCCACTTCATTTGCTTCTTCCGGCCCCTGATTAGGTGAAATTGCTCATCAAAATGAGCGGACAACTATGCTGACACAGGGGGTCCATGTGTAGACAGCACCTAACTTGAACTACACATATAAAATAATAAACATCTATTTAGAAATATCCGAAATGAAAAACCAAATCTTTCCGCACATACCTAAGATATCAAGTGCTCACGATATTACTGGAGGGGGAGGTAAAAGAGATCTATTGTTGATATGCAGTATGCACTATTACATAATAACTACACTACAGCTGCAGTCTATAAATAAAAGGATTATTTTATTATGAACATTCCTCAAAACATAGCAGATCACATTTCAACTTCTCTCACTAATGGAGATTTCGAAATCGACGATAAGCAACAAGCCATTATGGTCCGTCTAGGGGGAATGCATGTTGAGGCACTCGCCCTCAAGGATAACGAGCTTATTAATGTTCATTACAAGGCAAACAAAAACCTAGTACGTAATCTATACAATGCCTACAAGGACGTCCAAAAAGGAACACCAATACACAGTAGAGTAGTTGGCGGAACTCCTAGTGATATTACCCCCCATGCAAATAAAAAGCGTAGAATACATGGCGAACTTCCTGATAATATTAGACCATCTAAGCAGAATACTACATTATCTGCGGGATTTGATACTTTTCGGCAGGAAGCACAAAAAACTACTAAGTTAAGAGCTGAAATACAGACTCTTACTTTAGAGATGCAAGCTAAAGGTATATCCTGCTCTGGCATGGATGAGGATAAAAACAGCAAGACTCCATCCGACGTAGTACAAGATTTGGAGGCGATCA
The DNA here is from genome assembly GCA_030674915.1 of Candidatus Endonucleibacter bathymodioli. GTDB lineage: Bacteria > Pseudomonadota > Gammaproteobacteria > Pseudomonadales > Endozoicomonadaceae > Endonucleibacter > Endonucleibacter bathymodioli. The sequence goes on along the minus strand of JASXSV010000012.1, from coordinate 27,495 downwards.
AAGCTCGCGCCAAAACTGCTTTGCACACTGCATCACAAGCATCTAAGATGAAAAGTCCTATTGACGAACAAACAAAGACAAAAACTGATCTCAAAGAAAATAATAATACAGTTATCCAGTTGATGGATGATGTAGCAACAGTGGAAGCAAGAATTGTCAAAGGTGGTGATACGTATCAATACCAAATATCTAATCCTAATCCTAGAAATACTACAATAGAGACAAGAATTGCATACTGGCGCAAAAGACATAATGCCGCCGAGAGTGAGTTATCCAGACTTGCTGGGCATAAACTAACGCACAACAACCCTGATTTCACTGATTTATCTGATAAGGATAGGCCGCTGAATATTGCTGCTAATCTCTCAGAGCTATATGACGGTAAGTGGACTGATGGAATGGAAAGCATTAAGTTGCATGATCCCAATATGAGCGAAGAGCAATCACTAACTATATTATTTAAATCCCTATTGATTGCTCATGAAGTATGCAAAAATAACAAAGCATCAACGAGTGATGCTAAGGTGGAGATGATACTAAAAAAAATTAAGGATACATTTAATTCCGTTAATACTCTTGATAATGCCATACTGTCATATGTAAAGCAAAGTACTGATATATGTACAGCTATGCTTAAACAGGTTCCTTCTCTGGTTTTTGGTGAAATACCGCAGAGAGGTAATGACTTTGCGAAAGCCGACTATAAGGAGTATTCCGCTAAAGGAACGAAGGTCGACTATGTGGTTTGGCCTGCTCTTTATCTGCATAAAGACGGTCCTATCTTATTAAAAGGATTTGTTAAGCCTATAAATACGAAAAAGACGAAAAAGACGAACACTGTTATTGACGACACAACAAAGACAAAAGCTGACTTCAACGAATCCAATAAAACAGTACTCCAGAATATTGCAAGTACAGAACAAGTGGAAGCAAGAATTGCCGCTATGGGAGATGAGTATAAATACAGCCGACCTAATCCTGGTAATGCTGAGCTAGAGGTAAGAATTAAGTATTGGAAGGCAAGAGAGGATGCCGCTAGGAATGAGCTATCAAGACTTGTTGTAGTTATGGCACGAAAAGCCAATCCTGAGATAACTGACTTAAATGATCCTAACAGGCCGATAAAACTTGGTGAAAGGTTCACAGATATATATGACAATCAGTGGACTGATGCATCGGTAAATATTGCATCGCATAATCCCAATATGAAAGATGAGGACATAGTATCTCTATTATTTAGATCCATAAATATTACTCATGAAGTATGCAAAAATAACAAAGCGTCAACGAGTGATGCTAAGGTGGAGATGGTACTAAAAAAAATCAAGGATACATACAATACTGTTAATAATATTGATAGTGACATACAGCCATATATAAAGATATTGACTAGTCTATGTACAAATATGCTTAAAACTGAGCCGAATCTGGTTTTTGGTACAACACCTCAGAGAGGTGATAGCTTTACATTAAAAGACTATAGGGTATATACCAGTAATGGAACTAAGGTAGACTATATGACTTTTCCTACACTTTACCTGTACGAAGGCGGCCCTATATTATTCAAAGGAATTGTTCAGCCTATAAGTACGGAATAACAGGACAACCTTGTCTGGTAGTTTTTGAGACTGGCAGTAATGCTGTGTAACTGCCAGAATTAAACATAATCTTTTAAACGGTCTTCAAACAAGATAATAAATAGATTCATGGCAGTTTTCCAAGTTCTGATCGGAATCTCCCATTTCCAGCAGATGCATTCTTTCAGGAATAGATTTACCTGGTAGCAGCTTTCGTTTCTTGATTGCCTTGAGGATGATACTGTTGAGTGTTTCAAAGATCTGTTTGAGATCGGCGGTGACAGCCTTCTAATCTTTCCACGGCACATACTTTATCCAGCTGCGCACCATGTGGACGATGCAAAGCTGAACATACGCCTTCGAAAAGGCCGTATTGATAGCCTCGTCGAAGCCCTTTAGTCCATCGATACAAATAAGAATATCCTTAACACTTTGGCTCCATAGTTCGGTGAGTACACTGAGCCATAATTATTCACCTTTGTTTTCAGACAACCACAGGCCGAGAAACTCTTTCTGCTCATCAAAATTCACACCCATGACAAGATAGAAGGCCTTGTTGATGACCTACTTATCCTGCCGTATTTTGGACACAGTGGTGCAGAACAGCTCCAGCGGACCAGTTTGCCACGCAACGACCTTTCCAATCACCACATAGATTACTGTAGATATTAGTGAAGATGATACATCTCTTTGAATGCAGCGCCGATTTCACAGGTGACCATGCCCATGACATACCGGCTGGCAATTTTGTCGTCCATGGGGGTAATTATGGATTACTGCCTCTTGACCAGCCTCCGCTCAAAGCTTCCTTCACGGTCACGGAGTGTATTTAGCTCAAACTGGTCATCTTAAGTCCTTAGATGTTTGGAGGTAGAACCATTGAAGCTTATTGCTAGCGACGATTTTCTCATTCCGCATAGCCCAAGTGATCTCTTAGTTCTGCACTGAGAGCAACCTAAACCATCACCTTGGTTAGCATACGACTGAAAGTCGTTGAGATCTTTCTCTGTTTTGAGAGACTTGAGGCCTCTTTGGCGAAGTTCACCATTTCTTTCTTTTCATACGGTTTATCATTAGCCATTTCTGGCAGTAATGATAAACCGTTACACAGATGTAGCTACAACCTCCTAAACTTTACTGTCTAGTGGACAGAATCTCTTAGATGGGGTGTTACTTGGCCAGACAAAGATATCGTTAGAGTCAGTGGAACCGTCTGTATGCTCGGCTAACTGAGCAGTTCTCTTAAGTGCTTGCTTTTTGCTGTAGGCATTATTGTCTGTTTGTATTGAAGGAATTACAGTCTCTCCAATTGTAATTTGATCAATTGACACAGCATCCTCATGTCTAGTAATTTTAGGTCTATGCACTAGAGCAATTGCTTGATAGCTTCCTTTCAGATGACGTTTAGCCATACTACGATAGCGTGTATTATCTTTAGATATATCACATTCTGACATAACTTCATACACACCTGATTTACCAGCAATACAAACGTAATTTTTATTAGAATGTGTATATGCATTAAGTTTACTAACATCAAAAGTTTTAAGTGCATTTTGATCATCACAAATGTAAATGTGCTTTTGGAAATGTTGTTCTTGTATAAGTTTAGATAGTTTACCTATCACATCTGCAGTACAATTCTTACTTTCTAATTCGATTGTAAGCCCAGTGTACATTATCTTTTTAGCATCGGAGTCATCAAATCGATGTAATGGAAGAGTTTGTAACTGTAAGTCTTCACACCTTTCAGTGGCACAACCGAAAGATGTCAAAGCTCCTAGCCTAAGGTCTGAAACTTTTTCCGCACAATCTTGACGTTCATTATTAGTAAATTCTTCCTTCTCCGCAATCACCTTAGTTAACATAGAGGGAGATACTAGTATTTTTACCATCATATTGTCCTAGATCATTATTCATAAAGCAACACATATTTGTAACGCTAACTGTATGACATGTATACGTTGAATTGCTACTGATATCATTTGGAATTATGCAGTTGACAACATCCACGATCTTACTTAGCTCAGCTCCTATACGGCTGGCCTCGTCTTCAGTTAAGTTGCCACCTTTCGTCAACCTCGTACCACATCTTTGATGAATGCTTGTATTAAATTCATCTAGCATAACCAAAGAATAACCTTTGTGAAATGTATTGAATACTGCAGTTGCGACAATGCGACCTGCATCTACACATGCATTTGTGAATACACAACTGTTCCATAAGTTGAATTAATTATATTCATAAATATACTACTCCTATTATTTTAATACTGCATACAATAAGTTAAATGACAAACAACTCTGCAAACAAAATTATATACAGTGGAATACAAGTTATAATATCATCCATTATTCACTTACCCCTATATAAAACTGGGCTTATATAAATTAGAACAATAATATAAAGAAAAGTTCAGTAAATTATAAATAAACTCCAAGTGTGTTGTTCTTGCCAAGACCCTCATCGTGCTTTTACGAACCCAAACAGGCGCTTAACGATACGACATGGATACTACACGAAAGCCTGTATACCTGTATACCTGTATACCTGTATACCAGCTTTCAGACGCTCCAGTTTTAATTCTTTCTAGGATGCTTTTCAGCTATTTTACCTTATACGGCATCTCGGCATAGCTTTTACATCCTGCAACTCAGGCCTCTGCTCTGATCCCCAGTAACGTAGCAATACATGATACTGGTATCAATTAGGTTACTTCGGTCTAGGGTCATAAAACTTATGCCTACAAAAAAACTAAGTACCTAATAAAATAAACGATATATTATATTAGTCAAGTGTATGTGCGCTCTATTCCTTTCTATAAAATGAACGCCATTTATTACTGTACTGCTATTTACTTGTTTGTTTTATTTCACTTCGGAAATTGTAGATGAAAAACGGTCTTTCCTTCTGCTGTGTTTCTTCTTAGCACTTTGTTCTCCGGTGAAATGATCTGTAGCATCATGCGACTCAACAACTAAGAGACTTAAAGTTAACCGCTTTAGATTACAATTTCCCGTAACTTTATCTGCCTCACTTAAAAATTTTTCCTTTATTTCTTTTTCCTTAGTATCACTAGCATAACTTACATCCGTTTTTATTTTGGCTGACATATAGGATACTTGAACACTAGTTTTTTCTTCTGCCATAACAATATCTTTTATTTCTTTCGCATCGCTGATTGTTGGAACTATACATAGGAAATGAATGTCAGAGGATAATCTGCGGCATTTTATTTTAAAAGTTTTGTGATCTAACATTGTTGCATACATTTCTTTTGTTGGATCCATATATGGAAACAAAGTCCACTGGAAATGTGATGCACAAAATTTAGAACCACTGGGGCACGCATCAGTTTTTGTTAACCATAATTGAAATTTAATGACTGATAGATCCTTATCCATTTCTTCTGGTACTATATACTGGAGGTGTTTAATGCGTGTTTGCTGCCTGAGGTAAGTAAGAAAAGGGCTTAAAGGAAGGTACCCATTTTTTTGATTCATTTGATAAATATCTGGAATCTTACGTCTACAGCTCTTGCTCACAGGTTCTGTTACCATAGACCATAACTTATAAAACCTGTACGTAAGAGTTTTATAGAAATCTACTTTATTTAGATGAATCCCTTGTTCTGGAAAGAAAACTTGATGGAGAAGTGGCCAGTGTGCATAGTCTGATATATCTGCGTCACTGGTCTCAGTGGTTATCCAGAAAGGTGATGCATTCTCATCCAGTAATGTTGCATCAAGATTTTTAGTAGGTACAATTATTCTAAACAAAGTCTTATCTTGAAGTAAGTTGCTCGATATTGTATTATTTACCAACCATGCATTAATACCGCTTGCTATCTTGCTAGATGGTTCATTTATTGGACTTGGCACATCATTATCATCATTCTTGTATGTGTAAGTCTGTATTTCTATGTGACTACTTGACTCACAAACTATCTCATATTTAGAAACTGCATGCTGAGATAATAATAGACATATAAATAACGATCTTGTAACAAATAAACTATGTGTGATGTACAAAAGTTTATATTTATGAGTATGGGCCAAGAGACCTTTCTTTACTGACGATATATTCATGACATCTCTACTATGTAATCACAACTCGTTATTATAAATAACTATTCATATATGTCAAGTCCCTATACTAATTAGTAATATATATAATCTCTACCCATCAAATAAATAGTGTACTTTGAAATCTATGTCAGCCTTTTCATTATAAAAAAATTAGCATATTCATATACTCACCCCTTCCAACATGTTGATGCTACTGTGTTTTGTGTGATTATTATGGCTCAATGTTTATTAGTGTTTTAGTGTTTTAGTGTTTTAGTGTTTTATAGGATACTAACGCACACTTTAATGGAAGCATGACGCATCATACTAAGGCACTACCAGCAGGTAACTACGATTGTCTATATCGGCCATTTGTGGTAAGTATTTTATGTCGATATGAACAAAGCTCGGTTCGTAATTTTTGAATGACTTTTTTTATCTACTCCTGCCTAACTGGCCTCCAGAGACTTTTTCATCTGATTCAGGTTAGAGATATCAAAACATTTCAAGCAACGGTGCAATCCATGTTGTGAATCGCTCTTATCGATGAAGGTATGAATTATATATAGCCAGAAGGTCATACAAAGGAAGTGGCAATGCTATAACGATCTGTTTGAGGATCAATAACAGATGATCATAAGATGGTCTGGCGATAACACTTACCTACAAATATCTCTCGTTTCTGTCACTCACTAATAGTGAAGCGAGTGACGTTATATGTTTTATCCAGAGATGTTTGATCACCTTTCGAGTAATATCTGATTGATTCTTGCGCAAGGATGAAGTTTTAATTATGGATATCTTGAAGTAACGCACTTATTCCTCTACCATTGCGTAAAAGAGGAATAAGTGGTAGTTTCTAAAAGGAATATCATCATGCAATACGGTCAGTTAGATAATTACACCTATCCTACTTAAAGATTAAAGATGCAGAGATCGTGGCTTTCTTTTTCCCCGATCATCATCCTAGCTTCAAATATATAAGTTTTAATAAAAAACTTGGCAAGTTACAATATAATGGTACATCCTATCAAAATTCTCATGGTGTGAAGAGTCAAAAAGTGAGAACCTTACCCAAGACAATAATTGTTACAAGTGCAACACAATATTATTAATTTTAAACAACTTTTTTGTTATTTTAGCATAATTATTGGCTAGAAAATATGAATGATGAATTATCCAATTGCAATACATATGAACCTAGTCAGGCGTGGAAGCCCGACAGTTTGAAGGACGCTTTTCATTACTTGAAATATGCTTTTGTTCTTTTTGTTGTGGTTTTTATCATCTTGCCATCATATACGTTAGCAGTCGTTAGAATGGATATCCTATTTCAACCTTGGAAACCCACTTCTATCATTCCTGAGGATGGTAATACAGCTGCCGAATACCAGTCTGATTATATTCAATTACCAGAGGTACATAGTTATCAGGAGTTAGAGTCCCATGATTTGTTTTTAGAGATTCACGCTCAGTTCTTGAATGATATTCAAAAACTTAAGGAGCTGGCGTGCAAGTATGTTGGCAACATGTACAATAAGAATATGAATTCTTTTTATAGAAAGATGGATATGCCTCCTAACAACATTAAAGACAGTTTATTGCTACTGTATATGGATACGCGCTTTTATATTCATAAGATGGTATGGCAGCTTGAAGGAGATAAAGATAACAGCCTTGGGGAGAGTAGTCAAAAAAACTATATTGCATCTATACTCCATTTATGCTTGGACAGTATTAACTTATGCTCTGCAGGAGTTCACGACCGTTTTTCACTCAGCTTTCTTAATTTAGAAGCATCAGGGTCAGGGCTATACGGCCACATTTTCAAGGTAAGGTTGAAGTTGTTTCAGCGATGTATTGGGTTATTTATGGTTGAACGGCAACAGCGTGAGGACTTTGATATACCTGCTGGCATGGAAGTCCACTGGGTCAACGGCCTTTACAATATATTCTGTGATAAACTGGCACTTCCGACTATTCAGGATAAAATGGCAAAGGATATTCTGAACAATGACATCAGTGCAGATTTTCTCTCTATGGTACCATTATTTGTTAACTCACTTACTATTCTTCGAGATCTATCAGCTGAATGGTCTGATCAGCTAAGAACTACTCTTCAAGAGAACCAAGTAACGGCATGGGAAACCGGTGTTATTTCTTCCCCAGAACTTATACCTAATATAGCTGCGATTATGGATAGTAAAATCTTTTTACTGATAAACGACTGGCTACACACGCATGGAGTGAATGCGCTTGATTTCGCTAGCATAATTGAAGAAGTAGGCGATGGTCAGTTTAGCCTTGAGCGTTACCGGGAAAATATATTGGCCTGGGTAATAAACCATTTCTGTAAATCAAGAGCAAGTGTATTTGCAGATATTTCCAGTGACACCATGAGTAATTGCCATATAGGAACAATTGCTAATATTTTCTTCTGGGTATTTAAAAGTAGCGAAAGAATGCAGGTAGGACAAGAATGCACTTTTAATAACAACAATCACATCACGCTTGAGCTATCTCATTTAACTTCACTTGACTACTTTAAGGATTCTGATATCACCTATGCTCTCCTAACCCAAGCACTGGAACAGACTAACAGGGCCGAGGATATTACCTCATTTTTTATGCGCCAAGGTTTCAGTAAAAAACTCTGCAAAGAATATCCTATGGTGATGCAGGAACTTTCCAACCAGATTACATCTAAGTTGGTTAATAATGGTAGTTATTTTAAAACGACATTATGCAATAGTGTGTGCGCTAAATTACTCTGCTCCGATAAAATAGTTTCACCAGATGCGTTGGGATGGCTGTTAGATACGTCATGGCTGGAGCCGGTCCTCATAGAACTTCAACAAAATGAGATGGATATTACCCAGATAACACAGTCTCTGGGATGCAGGCACATTCATGGATTTTCAAAAAAAAATCTAAAGGAATTGCTGACACCTAATGATTGCCAACGGTTATTTCAGCAGGCATGCGCCCAAAATCAGGCAAAAACAGCGTCCAGTCTTCTATTAACCGGAAATTGTGATGAATTAATTAACTGTTTAGGTAATGACAAAGAAAGCCCTCTTCTTTTTTTTGTTCGCCGTAATTTTTTGCCTGCAGTAAAATACCTGCTGGATATAGATGATACTGATATCCACTACAAAGATCCTAAGGGGAATACTGCCCTGAACATGGCTGCCAGCAAGGACCACGTAGAATGTGTTAAGATATTGGTGGCAAAGGGTGCTAAGGTCCATGATAGGAATAACAATGGCTATACACCTCTGCACTCTGCCGCTTGCGCAGGTAGCGTAGAATGTGTCAAAGCATTGCTGACCGTAGATTGTAGTAAGGTCAATACGAAATCTGATATCAGTGGTCATACGGCCTTGCATCTTGCCTGTTTTTCTGGAAGCGTAGATTGTATCGAGGAGTTATTGGCTGTAGATGGCATTAACGTCAACAAAATTGATGATTATGGCCGTACTCCTCTGAATTATGCTGCAGTACTGGGCCAAACAGAGTGTATTTCCATACTGCTAACCGATAACAGGGTTGACGCCTATAAAGCGAGTAGAGATAGAAATACGCCCCTGCTAAGTGCTATTACGAGAGGGCATTTAGAGTCTATGCAGCTGTTGCTGGATATAGGAAAGGGAAAGACAGTCAATGTTAGGGGTAAAAGAGATATGACGCCTTTGGGCAAGGCTGTCACTATGGACCTCGTAGATTTTGTTGAACATTTATTGCGCGTAGATAGCATTAAAGTCAATCGTCGTAATTTTGAGGGCAATACAGCTCTTAATGCTGCCGCTTACTTAGGGCGTGTAAAGTGTATGAAGAAGTTATTGGCCGTAGACGGAATTAAGGTCAATATGAGTAATTCATTTGGCGTTACGCCCCTGTACATCGCTGCTAAACATGGTCACTCAGAATGTGTTGAGTTGTTATTGAGCTCAAATAGAATCAAGGCACAGAAACTCAGTCATTCGGGTAAATCAGCGTTGATGACTTCCATTAAATATAAACACCAAGACTGTGCAATACATATAATTAATTATATATATGCAAAAATTAATGTAACTAAGAGATATTTTAGGAATCTTTTAACTGAAGCTAAAAAACAAGAATTACCGAAGGTTGTGGAGATCCTGGAGCAAAAAGAATGTGGTAGATATATGCATAGAGTTATGAGCGATTTGAGATTGTGGTGATGAATGTTCATTAGCTGGCAGTAAAAAAACGATAGTTGTTCTATACCTACCTGCTTTTTGTTAACAGAGATCATGGCTATGATAGGTGGTGTTTCAATGGGTCATTTTAAAATATTATAGATTATGACTTAATTAGGAAAGCGGTACTCAAGAACACACTTAGTTCTATCGTATAGCTTTCACTTTGCTTTTCCTTTTGATCTAAGTAATGAATATTTCTTTGAATAAAAGATAGATAAAGCTAAAAAACATCTCATGTTTTCCTAAGAATACTGCTGTTTTTCTAGGTTATATGGAAAATATTGTTTTGTAATAAGGGTATGGCTAGACAAACCTTCCTGGATTTTAATCCAGGAGGTATTGGTGTTATAAATGGCCTGATAGGGTTATGCTTATTAGCACCTATGTTAGATAAAAAAGTTTTTATTGTTTTTTGGATTCTGTGATCACAATATGGGCAGAAGTCTATTTTCTTAGAGCAGGACTCACAAACTACTCGGTGACCGCAATTTATAAATAGCATACAGATATCATTTTTGTTGCAGCGTCTACACTTTAATTTTTCTTTTAACATGGCATTAACTTTTCTTAATTTTTTAGTATTAAATATGCTTGCTTTTTGAGCATTTACTACTGTATTACTTGCACTTCCCTCCTGTGCCTTATGATTATATTGCAATATGCTTTTATTTTTTTCACCTATTGTTTCAATTATATTATCTACAGTGAAATGCTGGCAATGATTGTTTTTTCTGTAGTCTATTATTGCAGATGCAAGCATGTGACTATTAATCGAATAAGTCTCAAGTAATGTTGCAATTGTTTCGTCAGTTTTAAATTCTTGACTATGGAGCAAAACTTCGCTTTCAGCACTGCTGATAAAACCACCCATTTGTTGGTTAATATCTTCTTGCCTTTTTCTTTTTTCCTTGTCAGCTCTTACTGTGTTTTTTATATCAATGATAAATTGACATCCTTTCCTTAATATTAAAAACTTACAGTCAGGAAAAAACTTGGCGTGAAGGCGCCATACATCATCTCCATCAATCCAATCTCTCCAATCCCTCAAGGCTCCATCACAGTAATGGCAGCGTACCGTATCATTTTCACCTGTATAGAAAAATCCAGCTGTAGCTAGCATTAGTGGCGTTGGTTCCATACCTAAGTACCAATCAAGATCATAGCTGATCAGTCTATCGTGCTCATCTCCATATTGTGGATGTTTTGGGTTATATGTTTTTTCCCAGTCTTTTTTTATCTTGTCTATATATTCAGCATTTTTTGCTTGTCTTAAAAACCAACAATCTGCGGAGTGCTGTGCATGCTCTTGCCAAACGTCGTCGTCTTTATTCCAGCCAGATAATCCTAGACTGCAATAAAAACAACGTACTATATCCTCCACACCTGTATAGAAAAAACCAGCTGCTGCAAGATCGGCAGTATTTTGTTGGTTACAAGTCCAGTTAGGGTGATCAAAACTATTTCTCCTGCGGCATTCGTCTACATAGTCAGGATATATGCATTCCACTGTATTTTGAGGTATGTTAGTTTCTTCTGTATCGATTGGATTACTAGCCACAGACTCCTTATTTCGCTCAGAATAGCCGCCAGAACTTAAAAGAGTGGCTTCATTAATCAAATTATTATCTTTAGAGTTGCCACTATTACTATGGGAACCTTGACCGTCATCGACAATCGTTGCGTGTAAATCAGTACTATTCCCATGTGCTTCATTATTTCCTATTGTTGGTACAGGGTCAATACTGAGCAATAATGACTTCGTCCACTGTATTATCTCGTTAATTTTCTTTCCATCTACGATAGTGTCAAGAGAAAGAGGATCGTCGACAAGAGCTTTAATTTGCGCTAGACATTGTGTATAGTCTGAACTTGGACTAAATGAACTGAACAATATTATATGAGCATATGGTTTGTTTGTATCATCAAGCATACATCCTCTTTTTTTATTTGCAGTATGATAATATATGTATGCTTTGGAGGCAGCGTATATATGTTCATATGTGGATGTTTTTCCACACTTGGTACAGGTTGTGTGCACTGAAAAAGCGGTGTCATTTATTATCATAGGAATAGGATTTGTACTATATGATGGAATATTACTGCTTGTATTTGTGGCTGTAACTATTACCTCTTTGGCACTTAATGATATTTTTAAGACTTCTTCGTTTGAATTGACTGCATCATCTTCTCCAATTGCACCTACATTAGATGCGGTAGTTTCATTTCCTATATGATAGTTGTTAGCAGCACCATCGATAGTTATATCTGGAGCATTTATAGATAAATTACTTAACCCATCTTCTATATCATTCTCAATGATAGCAAATAGATTATGTGCTATCCCGATGCAATAGAAAAACATTAATATTACACTTAAATTCATGGTTTAGTACTCCTAACAGCAAATTGCAATTGGTATAATAGTACCGTTGTAAGGTATATGTCTAAAACCCCACAACAACTAACAAGCTTACCACATATAAAACCATTACAAGAAATTAGCACTGACTGCATAATAACAAATTTAATTCTAGGGCGCATGCTATTAAGTCCAATTTTTTAAGTGAATCGATACAGTGCGGTGGATTTATAGGTCACAGTCCAATTTTTGTTCGTTTTAGCTAAGCCTCAGTAGTTGATCCTTGGATGTTTCTTTCAGCACTTACTTTTCCTGGATGTTCCGCTATATGTCAGTCGACATATATATCTTGCAATTCGTCCCGCTTTTCTACACCATGATAATCGGCATCGACGAATATGAACTCCTATCACCATGCAGTAGATTTTCAGATTAATTGAGATCGTGTTCGTTAGCAGCGGAGTCGTAAGGCTATGCGTCAGCCCTGTTCAAGAATCGAACTGTCATACAAGGTATCTTCCCTTTCGGGATCACTTATGCTGTACCACTGCAGTATACAGTGAGTACGCAGCATTGTCATCATGGGATAAGGTCGGCGACCATTACCAATGGTTAAGGTAATATGGCTCGATAACAGACATCATCAGCTCAGGAAGCTTCTCTTTGCGGGTTTGGCGACGCTTGTTTTGGTATTCGCTGTCGGAGAATATGAGCGATGCTCCATGATTCATCCCATCAAAGAACAATGACAGGATGATCTCATTACGAGGACTTAATCGCATATTTCCTAGGTTATATGGCAAACCTTATTTTGTAATAATGGTATATTAGTAAGACAAACCTTCCTGGATTTTAATGTAGGACATCTTGGTATTATAAGTGGCGTGATAGAGTCATGCTTATTAGTACCTATGTCAGATAAAAAAGTTTTTATTGTTTCTGTGATGATTGTATTACAAGATGGGCAATGTGTAAACTTCTCAGAACAGGATTCACAAGTTACTCGGTGACCGCAACGTAGAAATAACATACAGATGTCATTTTGTTTGCAGCATCTACACTTTAATGATTCTTTTAATCTGGCGTTAGTTGATTTTATTTCTTGAGAATTTGCTACTGTATTATCCGTATTTCCCTCCTGCACCTGATTATTCTGTTGCCGTATACTTTTACTTTTTTCCCTTATTGCGGTGATGATATTATCTTCAGTAAACTGTTGGCAATGATTGTTTTTCCTGTAGTCTATTATTACAGATGAAAGCATATTACTATTAATTGAATAGGTCTCGAGTAATATTTTAATTATTTCGTCAGTTTTAAATTCTTGACTATGGATGAAATCTTCGCTTTCGGCACTCTTAGCAAAACCACCCATGTGCTGGGTAATATATTCTTGGTGCTGGTTAATATCTTCTTGATTTCCTCTTTCCCGTTGAACCATTAAGTTGTTTGCTGCGTCAGTGATAAAGTCAGCTCCTTGCATCTTTATTAGATACTTACAATAAGGAAAAAACTGAGCGTGAATGACCCAGGGATCCTTTTCAGCCGTCCAATTTTTCACTCCTCCATCACAGTAATGGCAGCGTACTGCATCATTATTTTCACCTAAATAGAAAAATCCAGCTGCAGCTAGACTTTGTGGAGTTGGTGTGATATCTAAGCGCCAACTATTATTATAACTGCTTATTCTAGTGCTTATATCATCATATTCTGGACTTTTTGGGCTATAAACTTTCATCCACTCTTCTTGTTCCGCTGCTATATATTCAGCACCTTTTTCTCGTTTTAAGAACCAACAATATTTAGAGTGCCGTGCATGCTCTTGCCAAGCATTGTCTTTTTCATCCCATTCAGCTAGTCCTAGATCGCAACAAAAACAACGTACTATATCCCGCCCACCTGTATAGAAAAAACCAGCCTCTGCAAGATCATCAGGTGTTTGTTGGCTACAAGTCCAATTTGGATTATCAAAACTATATCTTCGATGACAAGCGTTTTGGTAGCCAGGATTTATAAATTCCACTGTATTTTGAGGCGTATTAGTTTCTTCTAGAACGCTTAGGTTACTAGCCGCAGACTCCATACTTATTGGTTCAGAATTGTCATTAGAACTTAAAAGAGGTAATGTATTAATCAAATTATCATCTTGAGGCTTGCTATTACTCTCGGTGGTTTGACTATTATCAATAATCGATTCTGGTGAATAATCATTATTTTCCTGTACTTCAGTATTTGCGATTACGGGTGTAGGGTTACTATTTCTATGTATTTCATTATTTCCTATTGTTGGTGCAGGGTTAATACGAGACAATACGGAATTCGCCCATGGTGTTATATCGTTAATTTGTTCTCTATCCAAGATATCTTTAATTGAGAGAGTATCGTAGACAATAGTTGTGATTTTTTCTAGATATTGTTTATAGTCCGAACTTTCACTAATTTCATTGAATAATATTATATGAGCATATGGTTTATTTGTATCGTCAAACATACAGTCTCTTTTTTTATTTGTGATATGATAATGTAAGTATGCTTTGGAGACATCGTATATATGTTTATGTTCGGATTTTTTTCCACACTTGATACAGGTTATATTTACTGAAGAAGCGGTATTATTTATTATTATAGGAATAGGATTCGTACTATATGGAATGCCACTGCCTGAGTTTGTGTTTGTAGCTATTACCTCTTTAGCACTTAATGATGTCTTTAAGACTTCTTCGCTTGAATTGACTGCATAATCTTCTCCAATTGCACCTACATTAGATGCGGTAGTTTCATTTCCTATCTGATAGTTGTTAGCAGCAGCACCATAGATAATTATATCTGGAGCATTTATAGATAAATCACTTAACCCTTTTTCTATATCATTCTCAATGATAGCAAATAGATTATGTGCTATCCCAAGGCAATAGAAAAACATTAATATTACACTTAAATTCATGGTTTGGTACTCCTAACAGCAAATTGCAATTGGTACGATAGTACAGCTTTAAGGTATATGCCTAAAATACTACAACAACTAACAATCTTACCACATATAAAACCTTTACAAGAAATTGGCGCTGACTGCATCATAACAAATTTAATTCTAGGGCGCATGCGGTTAAGTTAAATTTTTTAAGTGTATCGATACAGTGCGGTGGACTTGTAGGTTACAGTCCAGTTTTTGTTAGTTTTAGCTAAGCCTCAGTAGTTGATCCTTGGATGTTTCTTTCAGCACTTACTTTTCCTGGATATTCCGCTATATGTCAGTCGACATATATATCTTGCAATTCGTCCCGCTTTTCTACACCATGATAATCGGCATCGACGAATATGAACTCCTATCACCATGCAGTAGATTTTCAGATTAATTGAGATCGTGGTCGTTAGCAGCGGAGTCGTAAGGCTATGCGTCAGCCCTGTTCAAGAATCGAACTGTCGTACAAGGTATCTTCCCTTTCTGGATCACTTATGCTGCACCACTGCAGTATACAGTGAGTACGCAGCATTGTCATCATGGGATAAGGTCGGCGACCATTACCAAGGTTAAGGTAATATGGCTCGATAACAGACATCATCAGCTCAGGAAGCTTCTCTTTGCGGGTTTGGCGACGCTTGTTTTGGTATTCGCTGTCGGAGAATATGAGCGATGCTCCATGATTCATCCCATCAAAGAACAATGACAGGATGATCTCATTACGAGGACTTAATCGCATATTTCCTAGGCTATATGGCAAACCTTATTTTGTAATAATGGTATATTAGTAAGACAAACCTTCCTGGATTTTAATGTAGGACATCTTGGTATTATAAGTGGCGTGATAGAGTCATGTTTATTAGTACCTATGTCAGATAAAAAAGTTTTTATTGTTTCTGTGATGATTGTATTACAAGATGGGCAATGTGTAAACTTCTCAGAACAGGATTCACAAGTTACTCGGTGACCGCAACGTAGAAATAACATACAGATGTCATTTTGTTTGCAGCATCTACACTTTAATGATTCTTTTAATCTGGCGTTAGTTCATTTTATTTCTTGAGCATTTGCTACTGTATTATCCGTGTTTCCCTCCTGCACCTGATTATTCTGTTGCCGTATACTTTTACTTTTCTCCCTTATTGCGGTGATGATATTATCTTCAGTAAACTGTTGGCAATGATTGTTTTTCCTGCAGTCTATTATTACAGATGAAAGCATATTACTATCGCGGATTTTAGTCATAAGTGCGCCCTTAAAATTTATGCAGCTAACGCCATTTCACTATAAATCTCATCAGGTGTTTTAAAGTCTAACAGTTTTCTTGGTCTTTGGTTTAGTCGGTTTTGTATATCTAAAATTTCTTTGTCAGTGACATTATCCAAAGATTGGCTTTTGGGCAAATATTGTCTTATCAAACCATTATGATTTTCATTCAAACCTCGTTCCCACGAGGAGTAAGGGTGAGCAAAATAGGTATCTACGTTAAGCTTTTTCTTGATTTTTTCATGAAAGGCGAACTCCTTTCCGTTATCAAATGTGATCGTGAGTAAGTCTGATTGGTAAGGCTTGAGCATCGTTATAATTGCTTTCGTCACCACGTCAGCGTGCTTTGAAGGAACACGTTTCACCAAATTTAATTTACTCACTCTTTCCGTTAATGTAACCAGTACACCCTTGTGTCTTTTGCCAATTACAGTGTCTGCTTCCCAATCGCCTAAACGTATTTTTTGATCCACAATTCCAGGTCGATCATCAATGCTAACACGGTTTCGGATCTGGCCTCGTGCATCGGGCTTTCTTGTTCTTTGCTTATACTTCTTGTGCCGAAGATGTTGATACAAGCAACCACCCCCAGCTTTGTCCTCTCGAATAAACTGGTAAATCGTAGAGGGACATACAGAAGGTTGATTATCTCGTTTAAGGCGTCCTTGTATTTGCTCAGGGCTCCACTGCTTACTTAGTCTGTCAGTAATTTTATCTTTCAGTTCAGCTACCATCTTGGTCGCTTTTGGTTTCTGTTGATGACGTTCCTGCGCAAAATTATGTGCTTGCTTCGGGCGATAACCTCTAGCCCCTGTATTTCTAGCCAACTCTCTTTTAACGGTACTCAAATCACGCCTTAAGTCTTGGGCGATAATTTCATTTGAAACTCCTGCTTTTTTCTCTGACCAAATCTGGTATCTTTCTTCTTGAGTCAGGTGGGTATAACGCTTATTCATAAGTAGTCTCACATTGGTTTTTGGTCGAACCGTAAGTGTACCCTCTGGCTCAACTTTTTCAATATGGCGCACTTATGACTGAAATCCGCGTATTAATTGAATAGGTCTCGAGTAATATTTTAATTATTTCGTCAGTTTTAAATTCTTGACTATGGATGAAATCTTCGCTTTCGGCACTCTTAACAAAACCACCCATGTGCTGGGTAATATATTCTTGATTTCCTCTTGCCCGTTGAACCATTAAGTTGTTTGCTGCGTCAGTGATAAAGTCAGCTCCTTGCATCTTTATTAGATACTTACAATAAGGAAAAAACTGAGCGTGAATGACCCAGGGATCCTTTTCAGCCGTCCAACTTTTCACTCCTCCATCACAGTAATGGCAGCGTACTGCATCATTATTTTCACCTAAATAGAAAAATCCAGCTGCAGCTAGACTTTGTGGAGTTGGTGTGATATCTAAGCGCCAACTATTATAACTGCTTATTCTAGTTAGCGCCAACTATTATAACTGCTTATTCTAGTGCTTATATCATCATATTCTGGACTTTTTGGGCTATAAACTTTCATCCACTCTTCTTGTTCCGCTGCTATATATTCAGCACCTTTTTCTCGTTTTAAGAACCAACAATATTTAGAGTGCCGTGCATGCTCTTGCCAAGCATTGTCTTTTTCATCCCATTCAGCTAGTCCTAGATCGCAACAAAAACAACGTACTATATCCCGCCAACCTGTATAGAAAAAACCAGCCTCTGCAAGATCATCAGGTGTTTGTTGGCTACAAGTCCAATTTGGATTATCAAAACTATATCTTCGATGACAAGCGTTTTGGTAGCCAGGATTTATAAATTCCACTGTATTTTGAGGCGTATTAGTTTCTTCTAGAACGCTTAGGTTACTAGCCGCAGACTCCATACTTATTGGTTCAGAATTGTCATTAGAACTTAAAAGAGGTAATGTATTAATCAAATTATCATCTTGAGGCTTGCTATTACTCTCGGTGGTTTGACTATTATCAATAATCGATTCTGGTGAATAATCATTATTTTCCTGTACTTCAGTATTTGCGATTACGGGTGTAGGGTTACTATTTCTATGTATTTCATTATATCCTATTGTTGGTGCAGGGTTAATACGAGACAATACGGAATTCGCCCATGGTGTTATATCGTTAATTTGTTCTCTATCCAAGATATCTTTAATTGAGAGAGTATCGTAGACAATAGTTGTGATTTTTTCTAGATATTGTTTATAGTCCGAACTTTCACTAATTTCATTGAATAATATTATATGAGCATATGGTTTATTTGTATCGTCAAACATACAGTCTCTTTTTTTATTTGTGATATGATAATGTAAGTATGCTTTGGAGGCATCGTATATATGTTTATGTTCGGATTTTTTTCCACACTTGATACAGGTTATATTTACTGAAGAAGCGGTATTATTTATTATTATAGGAATAGGATTTGTACTATATGGAATGCCACTGCCTGAGTTTGTGTTTGTAGCTATTACCTCTTTAGCACTTAATGATGTCTTTAAGACTTCTTCGCTTGAATTGACTGCATAATCTTCTCCAATTGCACCTACATTAGATGCGGTAGTTTCATTTTCTATATGATAGTTGTTAGCAGCAGCACCATAGATAATTATATCTGGAGCATTTATAGATAAATCACTTAACCCTTTTTCTATATCATTCTCAATGATAGCAAATAGATTATGTGCTATCCCGAGGCAATAGAAAAACATTAATATTACACTTAAATTCATGGTTTGGTACTCCTAACAGCAAATTGCAATTGGTACGACAGTACAGCTTTAAGGTATATGCCTAAAATACTACAACAACTAACAATCTTACCACATATAAAACCTTTACAAGAAATTGGCGCTGACTGCATCATAACAAATTTAATCCTAAGGAGCATGCGGTTAAGTTAAATTTTTTAAGTGTATCGATACAGTGCGGTGGACTTGTAGGTTACAGTCCAGTTTTTGTTAGTTTTTCAGCGCCTGCATGCCTATTTTCTAACTACAGGCACACTGATCTTATGTTTTGACCATTTGATGCCCATCCCTGACGATATTCGCCAGAGCAAATAGTCTGTCCAATTTGCTGTCATTTTTCTAAGTCTCGGTAATTGATCCTTAGATGCTTCTTCCAGCCCTTAGTTTTCCTGGACGTTACGATATATGCCAGTCGACATCTACATCTTGCAATTCGTCCGCTTTTCTGCGCCACGATATCGGCATCGGAGAATATGAACTCCTCGTCGCCATGCAATAGATTTACAGATTAATTGAGATTATGTTTGTTGGTAGCGGTGTCGTAAGGCTATGGTTCATCCCGATTCGAGCATCGACACCTATGCTTTTATACCGAAGTACCACTTATTACCCTTCTTGCTTTGATGCAATCGGGATCACACTCACCGGCTTTGTTCTTGGTGGAGTTAGGCGCTTCTATAATGGTGGCACCCATCAGCGCGCTTCTTTGACCAGCACACTAACATCACTCAGTCCGTAATTAACTTCGCTTAAGATTTTGGGTACCAAATCATGACGCTATAACAAGTGATGGAAGTTCATGTTCGTGGTGTGATAAGGGATCGTCCCATACAGTGGTAGGCCAGCAAACAAACGCATGGTAGCGATGTCGGCAAGTCCATATACAGTGAGTCCGCAGCATTGTCATCATGGGATAAGGTCGGCGACTATAACCAAGCTTAGGGTAATATTTTAATTGCTTCGCCAGTTTTAATCTCTTGGCTATGATAAAAACTTCGCTTTCGGAACTCCAAACAAAACTACTCATGTGTTGGTTAATCTATTCTTGCTTGTTTCTTTCCCGCTCATCTCTCACGTTACGTGTTACATCATTGATAAATTCATGTCCTTTTGTTAGTTGTAAAAACAAACAGGAAGGAAAAAATTTAGCGTGAAGGTGCCAGGGATCCTCTTCAGCTACCAAATCTCGCAATTCTCCATCACAGTAGTGGCAGCGTACCACATCCCTGTCACCGCAATAGAAAAATCCAGCTGCAGCTAGACTTTGTGGCGTTGGTGTATTAGCTAAGCACCAACCAATTTCATAGGTGCGTAGTCTAGTGTTTACATCTTCATATTTTGGGCTTTTTGGGGTGTAAATTTTCCTCCATCCTTTTTGTTCCTCTGCTATATATTCAGCACCTTTTTTTTGTGTCAAGAACTGACAATTTGTAACGTGCCGTGCATGCTCTTGCCAAGCATTGTCTTTTTCCTCCCAATCAGCTAGTCCCATATCGCAACAAAAGCAACGCACTGTATCCGTTGCACCCGTATAGAAAAAACCAGCCGCTGCAAGATGATCAGGTGTTTGTTGGTCGCAAGTCCAACTTGGGTGATCAAAACTATCTTTTCTGCTACAAAAGTCTTCGTAGTTAGGATGTATGAATTTTACTGTATTTTGAGGTGTGTTAGTTTCTTCTGGATCTATTATATTACTAGCTATAAACGCCACATAGGTAGTATTGATCTCTTTAGCACTTAATGACGTTTTTAAGGCTTCTTCGTTTGAATTGACTACATCATCTTCTCTAATTGCATCTACATTAGACACAATGCTTTCATTTCCTGTATTATGGGTGTTAGCAGCAGCACCATCGATAATTATATTTGAATCATTTAGCGATACAGTGCTTAGCCCAGTTTCTATATCCTTATCATTGGTCGCAAGTAGATTATGTGCTGTCCCGATGCAATAGAAAAACATTAATATTACACTTAAATGCATGGTTTAGTACTCCTAACAGGAAAGTGTAATTGGTGCGATAGTGCAGTTGTAGGATAGATGCCTATAATCCCACAATAACTAACAAACTTACCACATGTAAAACCATTATAAGAAATTGGCACTGACTGCATAATAACAAACTTTATCCTAGATTTCTAGCATAACAATATACTTTTTCCTAAGAAAAGCTCAATCTCACTAAGATGATTGGTGGCTTTTCTCGGGCTCATGTTTATGATAAATTGAACCTATTCATGTTATTCCATGACATGCTAATTACCGACTGGAAACATAACAGCAGCAGGTGATTAGTATTCTCGTGAACTCCACGCTGTCATGAGTGGTATGGATTAGCATCTTTTTGATGGGCGTCCGCACTGATTCTTGGCGATACGGGTTACACCAGCGTCACATATAAGCGAGGCGCTCGATGCTTAGAATTACACTGGAAGGTCAATGACAAGCGCAAACCAAGAAAAGGCAACCTTAAGTAGCAGTCAACGCACACGTAATCGCCAACAATTAAAAATACGAGCCAGGGTAGAGCACCTGTTCCGAATCCTCAAATGTCAGCTTGGTTACCGCAAAGTACGTTACCGTGGTTTGGAAAAAAACAGAGTGCAAGTTATGAGCCTGATGACGATGGCCAATTTATACCTGCAACGTAATGCGTGAACGGCATAATTGCGCCCTAAATCCACCTCAAGAGCTAACAAATGGGCAAAAGAGACAAAATGAATCGAAAATCACGATGAAATAAGCTCGAAAGTCAGAGAATTTTATCGCAAATCTGACAAGCTATCTTCATCAGAGACCCCCTAGGGAATCTCTGATGAAGATAGCAAACCAGTGCCATGCTTGAAGCCTTCAGGAACGTCATAAATTATATCAACACCTACCGCCATAACAAAAGTTGAAGGAAAAAGTTGAAGGATAGTGTTGTTCCATCGTAGAGTAGGGATGTCATTGCAAACATTTTTTAATGATAAATATAGCAAATTGAATCAAATATGTAGACTAGAACTTAACGGAATTAAATGTCACAATCATCAAAAAAAATATTAATTGCCTTGATTTTGGCGGGATTAGCGTTTACTGCAATGATTGGCTTTTTTACTAAAGAACAGTCCTTGCTAGTGGGAGCAATTGTATTAATGGTAGCACTGTGGACAAATGAGGGGTTACCTTTGGCTGTTGTGTCTTTGCTGCCGATTGTTTTATTTCCTGCTGCGGGTATTTTAAGCACAAAAGCAGCAGCTGTTAATTATGCGAATCCTATAATTTATCTATTCTTAGGGGGTTTTTTACTTGCTATTGCGGTTGAGAAGACAGGCTTGCATAAATGGATAGCCAGTAAGATGTTAGGACTTTTCCCTAGTTCCGCGCGAGGTATAATCTTTGCACTCATTATCACCTCGGGCCTTTTATCATCGATTCTTTCTAACACAACAACAACACTTTTACTCTTGCCTATCGCCTTGTTTTTAACTGACGTGGCTAAATTGAAGCTTCGTTTTGCACTGGGTATTGCTTATGGTGCAAGTGTTGGGGGGATATTAACACCTATTGGAACCCCACCAAATCTTATTTTAATGGGGGTGATGCAAGAACTTAACTTAGAACCAATCGCCTTTGTTCAATGGATGTGGATGGTTGCACCCCTTGTTATTGTGATGTTTGGTGTGTTTGGTGTTATATTGAGCCTTGGACTTAAGGATGTTATTATCGAAGGAGATTTGTCCATAGAACCTTTGGATAAAGACCAGGAAAAAGTGTTGTTTGTGCTTTTTGGCTTAATCGCCACGCTTTTTATAAATGCACCTATAAAGCCGTATTATGATGGGCTTGGTTTAAGTGAAGCGGGCATCTTGCTGAGTGCCGGCCTTCTTTTTTTTGCTCCTCCTCTTTCTATACTTGATTGGATGGAAGATAAGGATAATATCCCTTATAGAATTATGTTTTTATTTGGCGCAGGATTTGCTATTGCCACAGCTTTTACGCAAACAGGCATGGCCAAAGAGATTGCCTCATATCTTATAAACTTAGCTTCTATGCCTATGATAGTGTTTATGATTATCGTCGCAATAATGGTAACTTTTACAACAGAGGTCACTTCTAACACCGCGTTGATCTCTATAATGCTTCCTATTTTGTATGAAGTGGCCAATACAGTAGGCTTAGATGTACGACTGTTTATGATGGTAGCGACTGTGTGTGGTTCTTACGCGTTTATGTTGCCGATTGCTACACCACCTAATGCCATAGCTATGAGTTCAGGCGTTGTTAATATTAAAACGATGGCGACGTATGGCATCATGTTTAACATTATTGGGATTCTTTTTATTGTGACGATTGCGCAGTTTTTATGGTCACATGTTTTATAGGTTGTTTGCAAAGCACTTGCTTGAATCTTGGTATATTTCTTCGGCACTCAAGAATTTTAGTTTACTAAATTACCCTTTTTTAAATGTTTGCTGTCGTTTTTCGAGTTGAATGGTATATAAAATAACTTCTTCTTACACCTGCTGTAAACTAAGTCTATCAACAAGGTATTCATAAACCTCAACTATACCAATCGCCCCATTATAAGACCAATGGAGCAGCCTTCTCCCGCGCAAAGGTAAACGTTATCGGAAGCGCCATGGTGATGAGGCGGGAGCCAGCTTCATTCCTGACCTCGCAGATGTTGGTGAGCGCCCAGACTGAGTGGACCTAAACAAAAAAGTCAGCCGCTGGGAGGGGGATACCGTTCACAGCCACAATGGATATCTTGTGACGCTGACCGAGCGTGTCTCGAAACTTCTTTTGACGATCAGAGTTAAAAACAAGACCAAAAAAGCAGTGAGCCAGGCCATCAAAAAAATGCTCCGAGCTTACAAGAGTAACTGTAAGACCAGTTAGTTTGCAGGACATTTTGCACAGGATATCGTTACTTTTTGTGGATATCACGAACGTGTCTAATGAGAATTTTGGAATGTTTGAAGGACTTGTTACAGATATCGCAACCATACCTACTACTGGAGTGTCCTAGCATGTGGTAATTGAGGCTGTCTCTCCTTCCGAATTCCATGCCGCAGACATCGCAGCTATATAGCTTCTCACCGGTATGGATGCGCATGTGCCTACCTAGATTTTCTTTCCTTCTAAATCCCTTGCCGCAGGTCTCGCAACTATATGGCTTCGCCTCAGTGTGGGTGCGCACGTGTCTAGCGAGATTGTCTTTTCTTCTGAATGACCTGCCGCATAGCTCGCAACTATATGGATTATCCTTAGCATGAATGCTCATGTGGTCTTGTAGGTTACATTTAGATAGGACACTTTTGCCGATGTTGCCATGATAGGACCGCGCCGCAGAGTATGCTATACGTTGTTTGGGTAGCTTACCATGGCGCCTTGCACCATCATGAAGTATCGAATCACTTCCTGCTTTATTAGATCCGGCTAAGGCAGTATTATTGACTAAAGAGCCTGCCTTGCTTCCTTCTAAAATCTCTTTTTCAATATTATAATCTGAACATTTATCTTGAGAATTCATAATGCCAAATAACAGTTTAGCGTCGTGGTTTTGGTTTTCAATGTTTTCAGCCACACGGTCTTCATCAATATCATTACTACCAGCGAGTGCTCTTAGTATACAGGGAAAGCTCAGCACGTCAGATTCGTATTTTCTAAATAGAAAGAACGCATAATAAGTACGAGTATAATGATTAGCGCTAGTATCTTTGACGCTGCATGGGAAGTATAATAAAAAATTTTCATCACCATGACTTTGTAATAAAAGTGAATGCTGTTTTGTTAGTAGTTGTATCGATGGGCTATACATGCCAAGTGATTCACGCATCCCTTGATTATAGACTCTGGTGCCTTCATTACATACCCATAACAACATACTACTATTTTCCAGATATGCACTAAAGTCTTTTAGTGGCATTCCTCTAATCAAAAACTGGTTTAAATCATTGTTTTCAGATGGTTTGACCGCAACAAAATAGACAACTTCATCATTCTCAATATTATTTGGTGTTTCCTGGAATGCAGAATCTTCATTGAGCTCAAAAAAAATTTTACTTAGCGTACACTCTATGGTTTGATTTTTGATCTCACTCAATTCATGCATAAAATATGTAAACTTTATGAGAGCAGTAGCATCAGCGTTAACAACTATCTCGTCACTATCACTGTTTTGATTACATTGGGTTATTGGCTCTACAATTGCAGCATTTTCATTGATGCCATCAGAAAACAAATACGCCGAATGTTCTTTATAACTCTTCTTCAATACCGCCATTCCTATTTGCGGAAGAACAATAAATAAAACAACTAAAAATATAAATGATACCAACACACTTCTCATAACATACATACTCCAACATCCATTGCATGCGTTACTTGTGGAACATACTCATGCATACATGAATACAAGCAACAATATTTAATTTTATATAAAGAGACTTCTGAGCAATGCCTCTGTTCCTAAGCCAGTTAAAGAAACTATTAACTTTGTGAAAATTTCAACCTCAAAAATATCATTTTTTCATCCCTGAAGTAGTGATAATGGTTCCTGACATCATAATAAAAGATAATGACATTCAATTATTAAGGTGTAATGATAAATAGAAAACTAGCATACAGTAAACATTGATAGATTGCCATAGATTGGTATTCACGATGAATTGTCGGTTAGTACATAGTTTAACTCATGACAATAACTAGATTTCCACAATAACCGATACACTTGGAATTGATTTGAGAATCAACTTCTCATAGGCTGTAGTTCTCACACAACGAACCAAGTGACCACGCGGGTGACTCTTACAAACAAGTTACTCTGGCTGAACGATACCAGATTAAATCCTTCACCACTCTCGTATTTTCAAAGCGTAGGATAGGCGTGACCTGAACCGTTCCAATTAAACCATCTCCCTAGAGCTTAAGCGCTGTCACCATCGGCTTATGACTCAGAGGAAGCTCATCGCCACAATCTCCAAAGGCCAAGACCGCAACCCAGTTACACAAAAGAACTGATGTGGTCAGTCGGCAGGTGAAGTCCCAGTTAGATCGAGGCTTTACCCCGAAGCAAATAGCAGGGCGCATGAAACTTGAGTCTTATGATGGGGCAATTGATTATCAAACTATTTATCGCCTAATCAAAAAAACAATGGAGCTACCTTCTCCCTAACAAAGGCAACCATTATCGGAAGCACCATGGTGATGAGCCTGGAGCCAGTTTAATTCCTGACCGCGCGGATATTGGTGAGCGCCCAGACTAAGTAAACCTGAACAAAAAGTCGGCCGCTGAGAGGGATACCGTTCACAGCCAAAATGGATATTTTGTGACGCCGACCGAGCATGTATCGAAACTTCTTTTGACAGTCAGAGTTAAAAACAAGACCAAAAAAGCAGTGACCAAGTCCATCAAAAAGATGCTATGGCCTTACAAGAGTAACTGTAACACCAGTTAACTTGCAGGGCATTTTGCACAGAATATCGTTACTTTTTGTGGATGTGACGAACGTGTCTAGTGAGACTCTTGGGATCTTTGAAAGGCTTGTTACAGATATCGCAGCTATATTTAGCACTGGAGTGGAATGCCATGTGCTTTTTGAGGTCTGCTTTCCTTCCTAAGCCCATGCCGCAGACATCGCAGCTATATGGCTTCTCACCGGTGTGGATGCGCATGTGCCTACCTAGATTTGCTTTTATTCCGAATTCATTGCCGCATATCTCGCAACTATATGACTTATTCTTAGTGTGGATGTTCATGTGTATTTTTAGCTGGGAGAAATATCCGAATTTCTTGGCGCAGATCTCACAGCTATAATATGGTTTCTCATCGGCCGGGGTGCACATATGGATGCGCATGTGGCTACGGAAGCCACTCTTATATCCTGATTTACCGCAAATCTCGCAGGTATATGGCTGATCCTCAATGTGGCTGTGCATGTGTTTGGTGAGACTTCCTTTTACTTTGAATTGATTGCCGCATCGCCCGCAAATATATGGCTTATCCTTAGTATGAATTGTCATGTGGCATTGTAGCTTAGATTGACATTGGAAACTTTTCTTGCAGATGTCGCAATAATGGGACGGCGCCGCAGAGCATGCTGTAAGTTGTTTGTGTCTATTATTCGTGGAGGTATCACCATGGCGCCTTCCACCATCATGAAGTATCGAATCACTTCCTGCTTTATTGGATCCGGCTGAGGCAGTATTATTAACTAATGGTCCTGCTTTGTTTCCTTCTAAAATTTCTTTTTCAATATTATAATCTGGACATTTATATTGAGAATTCATAATGCCAGA
>JASXSV010000054.1 GCA_030674915.1 Candidatus Endonucleibacter bathymodioli | reverse complement strand
GCATATACCTTAAAGCTGTACTGTCGTACCAATTGCAATTTGCTGTTAGGAGTACCAAACCATGAATTTAAGTGTAATATTAATGTTTTTCTATTGCCTCGGGATAGCACATAATCTATTTGCTATCATTGAGAATGATATAGAAAAAGGGTTAAGTGATTTATCTATAAATGCTCCAGATATAATTATCTATGGTGCTGCTGCTAACAACTATCATATAGAAAATGAAACTACCGCATCTAATGTAGGTGCAATTGGAGAAGATTATGCAGTCAATTCAAGCGAAGAAGTCTTAAAGACATCATTAAGTGCTAAAGAGGTAATAGCTACAAACACAAACTCAGGCAGTGGCATTCCATATAGTACGAATCCTATTCCTATAATAATAAATAATACCGCTTCTTCAGTAAATATAACCTGTATCAAGTGTGGAAAAAAATCCGAACATAAACATATATACGATGTCTCCAAAGCATACTTACATTATCATATCACAAATAAAAAAAGAGACTGTATGTTTGACGATACAAATAAACCATATGCTCATATAATATTATTCAATGAAATTAGTGAAAGTTCGGACTATAAACAATATCTAGAAAAAATCACAACTATTGTCTACGATACTCTCTCAATTAAAGATATCTTGGATAGAGAACAAATTAACGATATAACACCATGGGCGAATTCCGTATTGTCTCGTATTAACCCTGCACCAACAATAGGAAATAATGAAATACATAGAAATAGTAACCCTACACCCGTAATCGCAAATACTGAAGTACAGGAAAATAATGATTATTCACCAGAATCGATTATTGATAATAGTCAAACCACCGAGAGTAATAGCAAGCCTCAAGATGATAATTTGATTAATACATTACCTCTTTTAAGTTCTAATGACAATTCTGAACCAATAAGTATGGAGTCTGCGGCTAGTAACCTAAGCGTTCTAGAAGAAACTAATACGCCTCAAAATACAGTGGAATTTATAAATCCTGGCTACCAAAACGCTTGTCATCGAAGATATAGTTTTGATAATCCAAATTGGACTTGTAGCCAACAAACACCTGATGATCTTGCAGAGGCTGGTTTTTTCTATACAGGTGGGCGGGATATAGTACGTTGTTTTTGTTGCGATCTAGGACTAGCTGAATGGGATGAAAAAGACAATGCTTGGCAAGAGCATGCACGGCACTCTAAATATTGTTGGTTCTTAAAACGAGAAAAAGGTGCTGAATATATAGCAGCGGAACAAGAAGAGTGGATGAAAGTTTATAGCCCAAAAAGTCCAGAATATGATGATATAAGCACTAGAATAAGCAGTTATAATAGTTGGCGCTAACTAGAATAAGCAGTTATAATAGTTGGCGCTTAGATATCACACCAACTCCACAAAGTCTAGCTGCAGCTGGATTTTTCTATTTAGGTGAAAATAATGATGCAGTACGCTGCCATTACTGTGATGGAGGAGTGAAAAGTTGGACGGCTGAAAAGGATCCCTGGGTCATTCACGCTCAGTTTTTTCCTTATTGTAAGTATCTAATAAAGATGCAAGGAGCTGACTTTATCACTGACGCAGCAAACAACTTAATGGTTCAACGGGCAAGAGGAAATCAAGAATATATTACCCAGCACATGGGTGGTTTTGTTAAGAGTGCCGAAAGCGAAGATTTCATCCATAGTCAAGAATTTAAAACTGACGAAATAATTAAAATATTACTCGAGACCTATTCAATTAATACGCGGATTTCAGTCATAAGTGCGCCATATTGAAAAAGTTGAGCCAGAGGGTACACTTACGGTTCGACCAAAAACCAATGTGAGACTACTTATGAATAAGCGTTATACCCACCTGACTCAAGAAGAAAGATACCAGATTTGGTCAGAGAAAAAAGCAGGAGTTTCAAATGAAATTATCGCCCAAGACTTAAGGCGTGATTTGAGTACCGTTAAAAGAGAGTTGGCTAGAAATACAGGGGCTAGAGGTTATCGCCCGAAGCAAGCACATAATTTTGCGCAGGAACGTCATCAACAGAAACCAAAAGCGACCAAGATGGTAGCTGAACTGAAAGATAAAATTACTGACAGACTAAGTAAGCAGTGGAGCCCTGAGCAAATACAAGGACGCCTTAAACGAGATAATCAACCTTCTGTATGTCCCTCTACGATTTACCAGTTTATTCGAGAGGACAAAGCTGGGGGTGGTTGCTTGTATCAACATCTTCGGCACAAGAAGTATAAGCAAAGAACAAGAAAGCCCGATGCACGAGGCCAGATCCGAAACCGTGTTAGCATTGATGATCGACCTGGAATTGTGGATCAAAAAATACGTTTAGGCGATTGGGAAGCAGACACTGTAATTGGCAAAAGACACAAGGGTGTACTGGTTACATTAACGGAAAGAGTGAGTAAATTAAATTTGGTGAAACGTGTTCCTTCAAAGCACGCTGACGTGGTGACGAAAGCAATTATAACGATGCTCAAGCCTTACCAATCAGACTTACTCACGATCACATTTGATAACGGAAAGGAGTTCGCCTTTCATGAAAAAATCAAGAAAAAGCTTAACGTAGATACCTATTTTGCTCACCCTTACTCCTCGTGGGAACGAGGTTTGAATGAAAATCATAATGGTTTGATAAGACAATATTTGCCCAAAAGCCAATCTTTGGATAATGTCACTGACAAAGAAATTTTAGATATACAAAACCGACTAAACCAAAGACCAAGAAAACTGTTAGACTTTAAAACACCTGATGAGATTTATAGTGAAATGGCGTTAGCTGCATAAATTTTAAGGGCGCACTTATGACTAAAATCCGCGATAGTAATATGCTTTCATCTGTAATAATAGACTGCAGGAAAAACAATCATTGCCAACAGTTTACTGAAGATAATATCATCACCGCAATAAGGGAGAAAAGTAAAAGTATACGGCAACAGAATAATCAGGTGCAGGAGGGAAACACGGATAATACAGTAGCAAATGCTCAAGAAATAAAATGAACTAACGCCAGATTAAAAGAATCATTAAAGTGTAGATGCTGCAAACAAAATGACATCTGTATGTTATTTCTACGTTGCGGTCACCGAGTAACTTGTGAATCCTGTTCTGAGAAGTTTACACATTGCCCATCTTGTAATACAATCATCACAGAAACAATAAAAACTTTTTTATCTGACATAGGTACTAATAAACATGACTCTATCACGCCACTTATAATACCAAGATGTCCTACATTAAAATCCAGGAAGGTTTGTCTTACTAATATACCATTATTACAAAATAAGGTTTGCCATATAGCCTAGGAAATATGCGATTAAGTCCTCGTAATGAGATCATCCTGTCATTGTTCTTTGATGGGATGAATCATGGAGCATCGCTCATATTCTCCGACAGCGAATACCAAAACAAGCGTCGCCAAACCCGCAAAGAGAAGCTTCCTGAGCTGATGATGTCTGTTATCGAGCCATATTACCTTAACCTTGGTAATGGTCGCCGACCTTATCCCATGATGACAATGCTGCGTACTCACTGTATACTGCAGTGGTGCAGCATAAGTGATCCAGAAAGGGAAGATACCTTGTACGACAGTTCGATTCTTGAACAGGGCTGACGCATAGCCTTACGACTCCGCTGCTAACGACCACGATCTCAATTAATCTGAAAATCTACTGCATGGTGATAGGAGTTCATATTCGTCGATGCCGATTATCATGGTGTAGAAAAGCGGGACGAATTGCAAGATATATATGTCGACTGACATATAGCGGAATATCCAGGAAAAGTAAGTGCTGAAAGAAACATCCAAGGATCAACTACTGAGGCTTAGCTAAAACTAACAAAAACTGGACTGTAACCTACAAGTCCACCGCACTGTATCGATACACTTAAAAAATTTAACTTAACCGCATGCGCCCTAGAATTAAATTTGTTATGATGCAGTCAGCGCCAATTTCTTGTAAAGGTTTTATATGTGGTAAGATTGTTAGTTGTTGTAGTATTTTAG
>JASXSV010000011.1 GCA_030674915.1 Candidatus Endonucleibacter bathymodioli | reverse complement strand
CAGTAGCAGTCAGCGCAAACGTAATCGCCAGCAATCAAAAATACGAGCGCCTGTTCCGAATCCTGAAATGTCAGTTTAGTTACCGCAAAGTACGTTACCGTGGTTTGGAAAAAAACAGGGTGCAAGTTATGAGCCTGATGGCAATGGCCAATTTATACCTGCAACGTAATGCGCTAACGGCATAATTGCGCTCTAAATCCGCCTCTAGAGCGGAAAAATAGGCAAAAGCGACAAAATAAATCGAAAATTACGAGGAAATAAGCTCGAAAATCAGAGAGTTTTATCGCAAATCTGACAACCGACTTACAAGCTACTTCAATCATAGATTCATTAATGAGCCTCTGATTAAAGTCACTTTCGTAATCCCCTCGGAGGAGTTGGTTCAGCAAAATCAATACCTTATAGATGCCTTCCCGTGCGAGAATAACCTTGTTCAGAGTTTCCTTAAGGGTCGGCTGCTTGTCATTTCCGTGTGGTCATTGGTTCGTTGAGTGAGAACTGCAGCTCTATGAAGTGTATCGATTATTGTAGGAATTATGGTTCTAGGTGACAAAACTTGCGAAACAATAGGTATTCATACTCGTTACCGTTGTAGGGGAAGGCAGTCAATAACCTCATACCTTCCAGGGGCATTAGTATAGGAGTTACTTTTTACTTTGTTGGTACGCTAAATAGAAACTCTGAGGTGGTTTTTAATTAATGACTCGCAATAAGTTGGCTTCTGGGCGCATAAGTCGTTGTAACATAATTCTCAATTAGTTCTTTATACTTTTCTGAAATGTACTCGCCTTTGAGGGTGGTGATTTTTTTTCCATCAATGAATACTGGTGCTGATGGATTTTCTCCAGAGCCTGGCAGACTAATGCCTATGTTGGCATGCTTACTTTCTCCTGGACCGTTAACAATACAGCCCATAACAGCAACTCTCAAGTTTTCTACACCAATGTATTCTGACCGCCAAGATATCATTCTTCTTCGTAGGAAATTATCCACGTCATCTGTTAATACTCTGAAGAAGTCGCTACTTGTCCGACCACATCCAGGGCATGCAGTTACTTCTGGTGAAAAGCTTCGCACTTCTAGTGCTTGGAGTATTTGCTGTGAAACAATAACCTCTTTATCTCTGCTGGCATTTGGTTCTGGGGTTAATGAGGTTCGAATAGTATTGCCTATACCCTGTTGCAGTAAAACTCCCATGGCGATGCTAGAAGAGACAATGCCTTTGCTGCCCATCCCCGCTTCTGTAAGGCCAAGGTGAAGAGCATAGTTAGAGCGACTAGCCAGCATCTGGTAAACGCTAATAAGATCCTGAACCCTAGAAACTTTACAAGAAATAATAATTTTATCTTCACTTAATCCGCGCTTTTTTGCCGCCTCTGCGCTGCTCAGTGCAGAAATAACAAGGGCCTCGTGAAGAATTTGCTGGGCACTTTTTGGTTTTTTTGACTTGGCATTTTCGTCCATAAGGTGGGTGGATAATGTTTGATCAAGGCTACCCCAGTTAACACCGATACGTATAGGTTTGTCATGTTTGAGGGCAATATCAATCATCATGTTAAAGCGTTCATCTTTTTTATCGCCGAAGCCTACATTGCCTGGGTTAATTCTGTATTTATGAAGTAGTTCTGCGCAGCCTGCATATTTTGTTAGTAAAGTATGACCGTTATAGTGAAAATCTCCGACAATAGGAACGTAATAGTTTTGTTGTGCCAGCTTGTCATATATTGAAGGAATTGCTGCAGCCGCTTCTTCAGAGTTGACGGTTATTCTAACTATTTCTGAACCAGTATCAGCCAGAAGCTTGATCTGCTCTACGGTCTTGTTTATATCAGCGGTATCCGTATCAGTCATGGATTGCACAACGACAGGTTCACTGCCACCAATTGCTATGTTGCCAACTTTAACTGTATGGGTGCGATAGTTACGATCCATTGATCGTTAATCCTTATGAGTAGATGTAAATATACTCTGCGGACTTGAATGGGCAGAGTAAAGGCCTGAATTCATGTACGAAGCCATTCCCCTTAAATAGATGTGTAGAATGCGTTCATTCGCTCCAATCATCGATTACTTATTGGGTCATGGGCTTTGCTCGACTAACACCTTCAAAGGTAGCGGTAACAGAGTATAATGGTTTTTAGCTTCTTTCTCTTGCCATTTTCCTTCATCTACAATTATTTTGGGTGCAGCGAAAATACAGTAGACTTAAAACTCCAGCTTGTAATTAAGGTCTAGGGTCTATATCGGGAGTAGGTATCAGGAACCAGCTGAAGTGTAATTGTACCAGAAATATGGGTTTTGTGGTGAAGATGTTTGTTAATTGTGTGAGCTGCGAAAGTTGTATAATCAGTTTTGTGGCACACCATTCTTCAATCATCGTCAAAATACGCTGTTTAACAAGGCTTAGTTTTCCTTGGAGGTATAAGGTTATTGACTGCTCTCGCTCACACACTCACTCTAATCACCTGCTATTCATAGATTTATGGGCTCGGTTTATTTATCGCATGCTCACTTCTTCAATGGGAACGGCTTAGATGAAAGTACGCTCAGCGACATCATTTCGGCTTCTTTTGTTGAAAACATTTGTGCGTTTTGGTTGTTTAGGCTCATGTAAATAACTTGGAAAGCTAGCACATTTTGTACATACTGACGAGTTTCATCGTAGGGAATGGTTTCAATCCATATATCCAAGGGGAGGTGGCCTCGTTTTTTTCTCCAAGAGTTAACTCTTGACGCCCCGGCGTTGTAGGCGGCTGTTGCGAATATTTTATTTGTTTCAAACTGGGTTATCAGCTTAGAAAGGTGGGCTGTACCGAGTGCAATGTTTACCTTAGGGCGGAATAAATCACTTTCTCTGCGATATTTAATCTTATAATTACGAGCTGTTTGCTTGGCGGTGGCTGGCATGAGCTGCATAAGTCCCTTAGCACCAGCGTGAGATCTGGCTCTGGGATTAAAGGCGCTTTCCTGGCGTGCGATTGACATGACCCAGAACGAGTCAATCTTTTGTTTTTTTGAATATTTATCAAAAACATTTGAAAGCGGAGAAGGAAATCTTAGTTGAATGTCATTCCAGAGAGACTCGTTTGCCGCAGTTAGTATTGCCTGATAGTGCCATTTCCACTGTTGCGCAAGATAAGCCACCATTTTACGTTCTTTAGATGATAGAGAAGGCTTTAGCTTGTTCAGTTCAGATTGTGCCTTGTGATAGCGTTGATGATAAAGCCATTCCTGAATTCGTCCAAAGGCATCGAATTTTGATATAAACTCCTGCAGCTCTAGAGTATTCACTGAATCTTTGACAGAATTCAGTTTGAAAGGGTTGTTACTAATATCGGCAACCAAAAAACCATAGAAGTCACGCTCTTGGCTAAGGTCTGTAAAGATATCTTGTGCCAGTATTGATTTGTCATAATTAAGTTCGCCATGTTGTTGCTTTATGTAATTAGTGGCAATAGCTCTCCAATATTTCCAGCGATTTTTCTCCAGATCATTTTTGGGGAGTTCATCAGAAATGGAAAGTACGCTACTCCAGTCTTGATTAGCAAGGGCCAAACGTATACGCCACTTGGTTACCTTCTGATATTTGAAGGTGGGATCAATCAGAGAAATATATTGACTGGCATTATCGTGAAAATTTTTAGCTAGGCGGATGGCCAGCCATTGGTCAAGCTTAGCAGTTTCCTTAAGGCTGAAGGGATAAGAGTATCGATCTTCAAGCCATAAATTGGAGGCTTTCTCAATAGATTTCCTGGCCAGTTTTTTGATCCCGTACAGATATATTAGGCGGTGACTTTCTTGTTTTTTGTTTAGTATTTTGGTGGAAGCTAGTAGCTGGGGTTTATTATGGATGCGCCATAATAATTGTGTTTGTTTTTTCAGGTCATTATCATTTATGGATTTGTCTATATGCTTTGCCAGTTTAGTATTACCTTTGGCTACAGCCAGCCAAAAGCGCTTAAATACCAACTGTTGGCTAAGCCTCTTTTCGGCTTTCCACGCTTGGAATAGTGGGTCGCAGGACTTATTTTGTGAATATCCGACCAGCCATAATTTAGTAGCTTTCTTCCAGGCTATTTTTTTATTACCCTCTTTATATTGGCTAATACCATATAGACATTGGTACTTACTGTTACGAATATTACTTCGTTCAAAGGCTGTAATGTAATCGGCCCAGAGATTTTTCTTTGCCAAAAAAATAAGCCATTGTCGCTGAAGATGTTTGTTTGACGGCAGTAAAGGCCAGGCGGCTACGTAGCTATCAATATCGTTTTGGGAAATATTGTTTAGTTTGTTGATCAAGTTCAGTGAATGCAGGTAAGGCAGTAAGGGGTAGCCTTTAAGTTGTTTTAGACTCTTATAATAAAGGTCATCCTTTTTGCTTTTAAGTTTCTTCTCAACGGCAGCAAACACGGTTCGTTGAGACTCTAACTTGTTGATATCTATGGTAAAGGCTGTGGATGGAAAGAGAAAAGATATGGATGTTATAGCAAAAAAAACAGTTTTTTTGAGTAGCTTATTAGTCATAACGGGTACTCTTTCTTATTATTATTTTTAGCAGCATATCGTTTCATAAGGAACTTGGGTGTGATCAGCTGATGTAGAGGTCTGGTCCACCAATCAGTTCTTTAATAAAACGCATCGAATTTATTATTAACATATTATGATAACACTTCATTGGTTGTAGGTGTTGATCATAGCCTCCTCTATTATTAGGATAGGTTCACATAGCTTAGAGCTTTCATGATGGATGCGCGGTACTTGTTTTATACCAGTTATCCACGTGTGAGCACTATCTCACCTACGACTAGTAGGTTTATGGAGCTTTGTTCCTACTCATATCTTCAGTGGTAACTGTGTAGAACCAAATTACCGGTTCATGTAAAAGTCTTGATAAGTAACTTAATATATCGGCAGGTGCGGCTATAAAAAAACAGTATATTTGTAATTATTGTAATACTTCACAGTCGTCAATAGACTCTCTAGAGTTAAGCTCACTACATCGCCTTACTATGTCGCCGTACTATGTATTTTTTCAAGATCTAGTTTTCCATGTGCATTCTTTATTTTTTTGAGCAAGCGCTGAAACTCAATACTCCCATCTGTAGTTAGCCCAGTGTCTGCTGGCAACTGCTCTTGCTGATCTTTTCAATGATAAGTAAATTAGGTGCAACATCCAGTGATGTAGGAGTCTCAGCTATCTAGTAGTTTTGGTCTTGAACCAAGCATACCGCCTCTCTTTAAGCTCTTTACTGGTGCTATTTGTAACTGATATTCTGTTCCACCATAACGCGTCAATAATTGGCAGGTATTGTCTCTTATTAAAGTGTCAGGTTCATTCAACGAGAAAAGAGTATCATGACTGTGTAAATCTGAAAAAGAGGTTGTCATCTGGGAGGTGATACCGTTCACGACCGAGATGGGAGTTTTTTGACGTTGACTGAGTGTGCATCGCAATTTCTTTTGATAGTTCGAGGTAAAAATAAGATTACAAAAATAGTGATAAATAATTAGGTTGTAAGTACATTTCGCTAAGTCGTGCCACGCATAGGAATGTGGATTGGGCCAGAATGCTAATTAATGGCTTGCTGTGAAGATTCTTCCCGAAGGGAATGCAAGATGAGGGGTTGTAGGAAAATGAAATAGATGAGGCGCAATTTTTAATCAATATACGGCTGCGAAAAGTCTTAAATCACCTTAATCAGGTTGAGTTTTTATCGGGAAAATGTGTGGCGTTTATGTTGGTAAACTAGGACTTGAGGTGCGAGGTTGTTGACTGATCTCAATCAAACCAACCCCTTGCTATTTGTAGGTCTGGTTATCTGAACTCTACCTTTATTCCGCATAAATCGTCTATTACAAGAGGAGTTCAGTAACTTCAGAAGTGCTAAGAAGCATAATACTCATCGGCTCCCACAAGAACTCATCAAGAAAGGGGGGGGTATCCAACCTTTCTTGTGAGTGTTTTAAAATTTATTAACGGACATACCTTTTTAAAAGAAGGTGTATTGAAGTCCAACTGTAAAGGATTGATTGATGTTCTCAAGCGTATCTCCCATAAAGGCATTAGCCTTTGAGACAGTATATTTATCATACATTGTATATCTGTAATCCAGTCGCACGGTGAGCATCTCATCAAGATGATGCTGCATACCTATGCCAAGAACAGTGCCTTGAATGGTTTTGTCGAATTTACTAGTCGCACCTGAATTAGTATTAGTAAACTGGCCTTCGAACTTAGTTTCTACAAGGCCTATTCGTCCATATATGTCTGTGCTTTCGCCAATAGGAACCCCCGCAAGAAAATGTAAACCGATTGAGCCATCTTGTTTGAACTCGTTCTTCTCGGCGCCGGCCTTGTTCTCTGACTCTGCTGTATTGAAGTTGTAATCAAGCTCGCCACCAATAAAAAAATCTTCAAGATCAAATCTATAGCCAGTATATACGCCGTAGGCCATGCCAATGGAGCCGAGCTCAGAACTGTTGGCCGTCGTCACCTCTGTATGCTTTGTATGTGCTGAACTAACGCCAAGTTGACCCCCAGCATAAAAGCCAGTAGCCATTACAGAACTGGAAAGTAGTAAGCTTGAAACCACCAGTAACTTTTTCATTATCAATCTCTCATTGTATGTATTATTAATGTGCAGGATATGCAGCATAACCTAGCCACGCCTATAATACCACAGGTTATTTTATTTTGGAAGAGTCATGTGTTTGCATATTGCAAAAACAGACAAAAGAGTGTGGTTAGCGCAGCTATGTGATTAATCTTTTATTGTGTTTGTCTGTAGGAATAATGAAGAAATATTGTCGAGCGTTCTCTATTTTATTATGGGTAAGAGTTGTTGCTATGCTTTCGGACGTTTTAAATTCTGCTAACAAGCGACTATTCCTAATTCACCTGAAAGATAGTCTCAAGCAATGTGTGTGCAAACAAATAGAGTATTCCTTGTCTTATAGTGCTGTTGGGCGTTGCCAGTGTATCCTAGATTGTGAGCATAGCGCCTAGAAGGGAGTAGCTTCAGTTCCAAGGAACCAGTTTTATGGGATATGAGCAGATGAGCACGAATCCTGCGAGATGAAAAGTATGAGTTTACTGGGGTTGAATCTGCTATTTTTCAGCCAGAATTAGCTGCTTGTAATGGTTTTCCATGAGGTAACCTGGTTTGTTGTTTTAGAGTTATTGTTTACGATGAGCTGGTTCTCACATCTATTCCAAGTGTGTCGGTTGTTGTGAGAGCTTAGGGGTCTAGGCATGAGGTTAATGAGAGAGGATAGCAACCCTCAAGACCTTCATGGGGAGTGGGCGTAGATGCAGCGTTACTGAATACCAATAGTTGCGTGCTCGGCTCGAACGAACGTTCTTTAACGTTATAAATAAACCCATATTTTTTATACATGGTATATTTGTAATCAAGTTTGATGGTGATCTTGTTTTAAAGTAATATTGGATGCCTAGGCTCAAAACGGTTCCTCGAAGTTTTTTCTTGTGACCCCTGCGGCACATCTAATAAAGTAGGTTTTTATTTTAGTTTGCGAAAAAACCAAGCTGCTGGATTTATTTATGTATTTTTTCCTATTGTCAGCCTCGTACTCGTACGTTAGCACATGAAAACTCAACATAGGATCTTGTGTGAATCGGCCATCAACAAACTCAATTTTTTACGAATTGGTATTTTAAGATGATAGTCTGCATATGTTCCGTTGGTAGCATCATTGTCACTTACGTACATGTTAATTTGTTGATTCCCATGAGATTCTTATATTGTTAAATAAGAATATGGAAGAAACCTTGTAGGTTTAATTTGAAAGAAATTTATCATGACTGATTTCTTTATAGCGTAAAACTAGGACGTCAGTTGCACTGGAAGGCTACGTATGATTGCCTGTACCTTCAGTTATTTTAGGTGCAGGCATCTCATATGTGTATTAGTTTTTTAGAAAGAGTATTGAGCTCCAATGGTAAAGGCATGGCTCTCTGGTTTTACAGAGCAATCATAACTCATATTGATGAGAGGATCATCTAAAATAGTTGCGCTTACTTCTTTATACATTATGTATTTGTAATCAAGTCGAATGCTAAGTCTATCATCAAAATGATGTTGCGCTCCTAGTCCTAAGACAATTCCGCTAAACTTTTTAGATATTGGATCGAATACGTCTGAGTTTTTCGCTTTAGCTGTGATAGATGACTGTGTGTAGCCTATGCGTCCATATATCTCTAAATCATCGACAATGGGTAGCCCAGCAAGAATATTAATACCTAATGAGGGATGTTGCGTATACGTCATTTCTATTCCGTGATGACAGCTTGTAGATACAGCAGTGTTTGCATTGTAATCTAGCTCACTGGCAATAAAGAAATTGTTAAAATCGAACCGATAACCTCCATAAATACCATAGGCTGTGCCTGACGCACCAGTGCTGTCATTTGTTTTCTCGGTGTGTGTCGGTGGGTTATTGTAGTGTACGGTATATGTGTTCTTTAATGACGTGCTGCTAGTTCCAACTTGTCCGCCACCATAAAATCCAGTAGCCATTACGGAGCTGGAAAGTAGCAATCCGAATGCAGTTAATGTTTTTTTCATTAATACGCCTCATGTTTTTATTTATTAAGAATTAGGATTGTAGTATATAAAAAAAGAATTGTTGTTTTATTTAACAGGAGGTGGTTATGAATAAAGATAGGGTAATGTTTTCAGAGGTTATTTATACCAATTCCCATTGTAGATGTGTGGTCGTTTCCTGCTTCCATGCACCAAAATCACCTACAGCATGAGGTTGCTGGAGTTTCATTCTTTTATTGGTTACTCACGCCTTTAATTTAGGGTAATATCGTTGTAGGATTGTAGGATTGTAGGTGTAGATTCTCAGTGTGTCTGTCAATTAGTGAGCGCGTACCTGCAGAATGTACTGATGGTGAGTTGGTTCATTGAAATTAGCTTGCTGAGCTGATCATGGCTATAGGCATCGGCTGTCAGGTTAAGTCAGGATATCGCAGTTATTTCACAGAAGTAAGGTGGTGCAATAGTACAGTTTAACTAGGAGAATCTGTCATTCCCTCTTGCTAATCTACTGTTTGTATTCAGGAATTCTAATAAAAAATCAATCAAACAAGCTTGATAATATTTCCATATGTTTGCAGTGTAAAAAAATATTTTGATTATTGATTAAATAAAGAAGCAATATTTTTTTTTTAGACTAAAATTATTATTCTTAATAAACTAAGAAAAGATGAGGGTTATTGATGAAAAAAGTATTAACTGCATTCGGCTTGCTGCTTTCCAGCTCCGCAATGGCTACGGGGTTTTACACAGGTGGGCAACTAGGAATTAGTAGCGTATCATTCGCGAATACATATAGCATGTACGATCCTCACCCGTCAGCGCACTATACTAAATATAATGACAGCGCCGGCAGCACAGGCGTAGTATGTGGTATGTATGGCGGCTATCGATTTGACTTCAGAGATTTTTTTATTTCCAGTGAACTAGATTACAATGCCAATACAGCAACTATAAAAAACAGTCATCGCAATATGGGTATAGAGTATAAGCAATCTCCATCATTAGGTTTGCATGCTATTGTAGGACTGGGCTTTGGAAATAGTTCAGAGATATATGGGCGCATAGGTTATACAGAAACAGTTTTCAAATTTGAACCGGAAACCGCAGATAATCTAAGTCAAAAATCTGAAAAATTGAAAGGAGTTGTCTGTGGGTTAGGGGTGCAGAGTCATCTTAATGATCAGATTAGTATTAGATTAGATTACAAGTACACAATGTATAACAAAGTAACCGCAGAGTTTTTAGATTCTACTAACTCAACTGTTTATAAAGATAAATTCTCTATAAAGCCAGAAATGCATAGCCTTACCCTTGCTGCTCAATACTCTTTCTAAAAAACAATGCGCATGAGATGCTTGCACCTAATAATTAAGGAGTTAAGCAGTCTCAGTGCTTTTAAGTGGTAGCGGGTGACTTGTGCTTTTATCGTTATCAAACAAGGAGTTCTAATGACTTCTTTTTTTTATTATAACTGCAATATGCAATCTAATTCGTAAATCATGATGGAGTATTGATCCTTGATGACGCTATCCTAGGAAAAGTTTTACAGTAAGGACATCTCCATAAATAATTATTTTTGGCCATGCAAAAAAGGTACGGTTCAAGGGATTAGTCTCTTCAATGACCATTATCATGCAGGTGATGCATCGACCTTTGTGGCCTACACAAACCTGGATAGAGGAAACGATTAATATACCGGCATGAAACCATAAGGATTCGTTGCGTGGAAGTGAGGATTGGATATAATGAAGGTTTGTTGTCAGAACAGCTTCTTGTTTTGGTATGTGTTTGCAAGCAGTTGGTTTTGATCCAATAAAGATATGACTTTATTCGTTATTATTGAAAAAATATTTTCTTAATGGGATGAGATCTAATTGAAAAGTTCTCTGACTCAGGAATATTAACAGCAAGTCTCTTCACAGCAACGCATAGGTGCTGTAAATATCTTGGTAGGAAAGGCTATTAAATACTGGATGGCAGTCATCTGCTTTCTCGCGCTGCTATTCCCATCGGCTCTTTAAAAGAAAGTATGGCAGTACGGCATTCTTCCCTCTATCTGGTATGAATCAATCTTGATTGAGGCATCGCAAACCTCGCAACGATCTACAAAAAATGGTGAGAATTCATGAGATCTTGAAATCCAATTCCTTCATGGAGGGGTGTCTAATCCTACCGGTCAATTTTAGAATAATTATGTCTTTTTGTTTATTTGCTCGCCTTTCAGGCTGGTTGATACTAAAGGTCAATCATTTTCAGGTCATAGGGAAAGATTTATATGACGCCACTCTCACTCTCTCCTCCGAACATCATTGGAGCAGCTTAGGTTGTTCGTTATAAACATGAGGCAAAAAAGGCTCTCATCGGAGCTCGTTCGTGAGTGATGATAAGCCTAAACCTAGTCGCATTCGAAATGCCTAGAAGTGGAACGCCTACTCGGTGTAGTTATGGGTAGGCATCTTGTGAATATTGGTTTTTAGAAGTTGTATTGTGCCCCCAAGCTAACTATGTGGTTATCTGATGTGTGGCTGATGAGTCCATTGTTGTCGTCTTTGTAAGTTATATATTGGTAATCTAATCGCATAGTGATCTGATCATCAAAATGATATTGTGCTCCTCCCCCGAAGATATACCCTAGCCGTTTGTTAACAAAATCTAATGCGGTTTCTGGTGGAAGAGAGCCAATTCCAGCCGTGACTTTTGATGTGAACTCTGCTTCTGTATAACCTAAGCGGCCATATATTTCTGTATATTCTGCAATGGGCATCCCAGCAAGAAGGTTAATCGTTGCTGAGGGCTTGGACTGAGTACGCTCTATGGTGATATCAACAGGAATTGCAGGCCTTAAAGACATAGAGTCTTCAGTTTTTAATTTCGAGTCGCCTATCGCTATCTCGCCAGCAATAAAAAAACCATCTAGGTCATATCGATAGCCACCAAAAATACCATAGGTTAAGTCTGTGCTGCTGCTACTTCCACTGATGTTGGGGGGGAGCGCAGGATACGATAATGCAGAGTCTGACTTTCCGTGGATAGCTCCTAACTGACCGCCAGCGTAAAATCCAGTAGCCATAACTGAGCTGGAAAGTAGCAAACTCGATGCAATAAGTAGTTTTTTCATATAATAACCTTTTGTGTTAGTAATTTTAAGTGATAATAGCCCAAGCATTAGGGGTAGGTCACTATTTTTTTATATTTC
Source organism: Candidatus Endonucleibacter bathymodioli (assembly GCA_030674915.1). Classification (GTDB taxonomy): domain Bacteria; phylum Pseudomonadota; class Gammaproteobacteria; order Pseudomonadales; family Endozoicomonadaceae; genus Endonucleibacter; species Endonucleibacter bathymodioli. Next base: position 103,014 of record JASXSV010000011.1, on the reverse strand, counting down.
TCTAAAAAAGTATCAACAAGGGTGAATATCACCTTTTGTCGTACCTGTGTGAGCCTGTTGAGCACACGCCTCATTTCAAGGTAGCTACCAACCAGTTAGGGTATAGGAGCATGGGTTACTTTGCGAGATATACAAAAAAAGTTCAAAGCGCATACACCACTAGGCACACTGGGGGCGTTCCCTTGCTGTATACTCATACTTCCAAGGGCAAGATTATAGTTATCCCATTTCTTGCCGTTAAAAAGAGTATGGGCCACCTCTATATCTCTGTATTCTCCCCCACGCTGCAGGGTATTGGGGTGGCTTTTTCTCATGTCTTATGCTCAAGCGTTTTACCACTTTACCACTTTACCACTTTATCCGCAGGGAGTGAGTATAGTAGATATATTTAAAAATGCAATTTCTTTCACCTTCATTACTATATTACTATTACCTGAATCCGTAATTTGAAACCAAAAATAATGTCCACAATCTGACGTGGCGCAAGGTCTACAAGGTAAAACGCAACTCTCTCAGTATTTTACCGAAAGGGGGGCGTTTTCGTCAAATTGGAAATAGAACAGTTAACACTGAATTTTATACTTTATCAACGGGTCTGTATGTCGTCGGTTATGCTCTAAGTTCATCATGCGCTAAACGATTCTAGTGGAAGAAAGTTATACAGGAACTGATTTGTGTTAGGGAGTCAGTTTGGTAAGGTCGAGGCTGGCTTATGTGCCTCTTTTTGTATTTCCAGTTACTTTGAAAAATATGTCAGAAAGTAATCCGCCCCTAATAATCACCTATGCCTGCTCCTTTTATGGTAATTGAAAGTGATAAACGAGCGAGTATCCACGAGAATACGAGTAGTAGAGTTTGGGGTTAGTGGAAAGCAGCAAACAGCCCAGCACTATTAAGGGGAGTGGGTATAAATAGAGTAGGCGCTAGCTTTTTCTTATAATGCGCTGTTTCTCAATATTCCATTCACGTTCTTTGGTGGAGGCGCGCTTATCAAATTCTTTTTTCCCTCGCGCTAGGGCAATTTGACATTTTATAAGATACTTTTTCCAGTAAAGCTTTGTGGCAATACAGGTATTACCAGACTGTTGAGTTTTCGAAAATAGTTTTGCCAGCTCTTTTTTATGAAGCAATAGCTTTCTATCTCGCAAAGGATCTGCAAGTACGTGGGTAGATGCAGTTTCTAAAGGTGTTATGTGAGATCCAATCAACCAAGCCTCCCCATCTTTTAGTAAGACATAGCTGTCTACCAGCTGCACCCTGCCGGCCCGGAGGCTTTTAACCTCCCATCCGGAGAAGGCAACACCTGCCTCGAAAGACTCGTCTATGTAATAATCGTGACGCGCCTTTTTATTGATGACGATGGATGAGGCGCCTTTTTTTGATTTCTTTGAACTTTTTGCCATAATGGTGATTATAATAGTTGGTCAGTAGAATGTCACTGATTAATGAATGTAGAATATGCTAGAACATGATAAATTCTTCTGCACATTTACGCCAAAAATATTTAAGTAATAGGATCGTGGTAGAGGAAATTTAGGGCTGGTGCGCTGAAATTGCCAAGTGATCAGGAGGCTTTGCTCGTGTCACCGATTCATACCTTCAGAGGTAATGAGCATATAGAGCTGCTGTTTCGCGAACGAGGTGTAGAAGCTTCCGAAGCCTCTACATTGGGATGGTTTCGAATACTACGAGTCGAGCTCCATCTGTGGGCTAAATTATTGGCGGAGATTAATCGTTAGCCTAAAGCCAAGACATCGTCATGGGCGAAGTTCCCATTAATACCATTGATGCCACACCGATAGAGGCGGAACAATCAACTTCTGGCAACGACAAAGGTTGGAAGCCGATAAAAAACATGAAGCTAGTTGGCATGTTACGAATGATCGTCGCGGTAACCAGAAGACCGTCTATGGTTTTTCCGTTCATACTAGTGTCGATGAAGACATCTTTATTCATAACTAAAATGTGACGCCGTGTAATGTTACTATTCTCAAGAGCCAAGGGGGTGCGACAGTATTATATGCAAAGGCAGTATTATATGCAAATGTAGCAGCTGAAGCACATCTAAAATATTATATTTATTGCATTGAATTTACGAAATCCTCATTATTTATTAAGTCGAAATATAAGGTATCCCCCCTAGCATGATGCTCGTTAAAAACAGCATTAACTTTTTGTAATAACATCTTTTTAATTACATTTGGGTCATAATTTGGTAAGGCTGATATATAACCTAAAATAAATTGACTGAAAGTAGTGGTCACATATTCGTAGCCATAAAAAATCACCTCCCAAGCTTCCGAATCTGTAAAATGTTTTCGCTCGGCATTTATAAAGTTATGGAATAACTTGCAAATATCTCTGGATGTTGCCATTATAGATTTTTCAACGGTATCGGAGTATGTGTCCGAGTGTATAATTGATAAATCAAGCAAATATATCTTGTCATCGAAGTCGAAATATTTTGTATTTCCTCCGTGTCTATCATCTAATGATACCTGTGGTGTCCTATTTAATAACTCTTCTATGTCGTCACTAGGGTCATTCTGGTCTAGAGCTGCAATTGCTAACACTTGTCCGTATCGATACATCGCCCTATTCAATGTTTCTGTGTCTTTGTCGCCTAAGAAATGCTCTGTGTAAATATTTCCCAAAGTTTTCCCAGGAGCCCATGGGTAGCTTGTGATAAGATGCTTTTTGTTTTCTAACATAAAAGTTGCACTTTTATTTGGGAGTATCAGTTCAGCATTTACTGTTCTGATCAGATGATTTTTTTTCGTGTCATATTTTAATTCCCATTCATAATCAAATAAAGTTTCACTGCATCGATAACAGTCTTCTTTTATTATTTTCACAAACAATGTCTGTCCCGGAGTATGGACGGTATAGGTTCTTTTTGCTTGAGCACTTGCTCTTGGCATCTTTGAAATCGTATGAGTCTGTCCATGAAATAATTGTTTTACAGCAGTGCTATCTGAGGTGATAGATGTAAATTCAGGCACTATAGGAAGTGATTTAAAGTCAGCTTTCAAATTAGGTAATGCCACACAGGTAATTGAAAGAGCCAAGAAAATATCCTTCAGAATGTTTTTATGCCAAAAGTAATTTAAGGTATAGAGAGTAGTTGATAGATGGTTTTTTTGTGCACTTATGTCAACAAAGTATTTATGGTGGGCGAATGCTGCGCATCCAATGTTACAACTCCCATAGTTACCAATTTTATGCCTATTAGGCGTCATAGGTTCATTATGTGTATTTTCTATGTTTGATTGCATATTGTTCTCCATGAATTAACTTTCATTATATACTGCGATTATTGTGTCCTGGAGATCAAACACTAGTGATACCTATTCAGGTGTGCAGTCATCATAAGTATTATATACTTCCCTATTGGTCAATGTATTTTCTATAATATAAGACATGTTTATATAGGAAAGGTTCCATAGATAAAATATGTTTGTTAGTAATCCTAATCCTAATCCTTAATTGAAGTGAGAAATATATTTAAGCGCTTTGTGCTACCAAAAATAATTTTTAATGCAGGAGTGATAATTAAGCTTGCCAGTGAATAAGTTAAATAGGACAAGCTGTCGTAAAATAATGTTTTTATCTCAATTATATTCTCGACGATCATATTTAGTTCTTGTGTTTTTATAATGACTAAAATATTTACCAAATAAAAAATCATTCGTACTATGGTGGTTTAAGGCTTTTCGTGGTTGTATGTTGATTAAAAATCTAGTCTCATCAATTTTATTTTTCGGCACGGCACTAATTTTTATTCTCTTTGAGGAGAATCTCCGCAGCAGGCGATTATTGTTTCCGTTAAGTTTCGTACGCTCTGCAATTTGCTCCGGTGTAAAGCCTAAGTCTAGTTGGGGCTTTACCTGCCGACTTACCGTATCAGTTCTTTTGTGAAATTTGGTCGCTGTTTAAGCTTATACAGGCTGTGGTGATGAACTTTCTCTGCGTCATAAGTCCCAGGGTGACAGTACTTTGGTGTCAAGGATACCGTTTTATTGGAGCGGTGCAGATTGCTACCAATCTTACGCGCCGAAAATACGAGTTTGCTGAGGGATTGAATTTGGCATCATTCAGTCAGGGTCAGCTGCGTGTAAGAGTTTCTTGTGTGGTTACCTTGCCACCTGGTTCGCTATGTGAGAGCTGTATCCTATGAAAATCTGGCTCTCTAATCAATTTTATGTGCGGAGGTTATTGTGGCAATCGAGGTAAGTTATAATTACAATCGCTAAGCTTCATTATATATATTTCACAAAATAATTTCCTTATGTTTTCAAAATAGGACTCCATAATGTCAGACCGAGCTGTAGATAGAGCTTCCCTAGAGGCAAAGGAGAGTATTGGTAAGTGGACATCTAGAGATACAGGCTGGATGCTAAACCTATTCGGGACAGCGATTGGAGCTGGAGTTCTGTATCTACCTATTAAGGCTGGCGCAGGAGGTATATGGCCTTTGGTTGTGCTTGGTTTTCTGGTGGGACCAATGGTGTGGTTGCCGCATCGTAACTTGGTGCGTTTCTGCTTATCCTCCGTAGACCCTAAGGCAAATATTACTGTTACGGTTCGAGAACACTTTGGTGAGGGAACGGGTCATATTCTAACTCTTGCATATTGCCTATCGGTTTATCCTATTTTGCTGATGTATGGTATCGGGATGACAAATGTCGTGATTTCTTATGTTGAGAATCAACTACATTTAGAGCCTCCGTCCAGATTATGGCTTAGCCTGATTCTTGTGGTTATGCTTGTGGTGCTTATGCATACTGGAGAAAAGTGGATGTTGCGAGCAGTAAAAATGATGGTTTATCCGTTAGTTGTAACTCTGCTTTGTATATCTGCATACCTTATTCCACACTGGAATCTATCTGTTTTTCATCAAGAGTTATCGTTCAGAGGACTAGTGACAACATTGTTTTTTACCACGCCCCTGTTAATTTTCTCATTCAATCACTCACCGGCCTGCTCAGCTCTTGCTCAATCCTACCGACAGTTGATGGGCAGTCCTGAGCAATGCAGGCGTAAGACGCAGCAAATTTTGACTAGAAATACTATGTTACTGCTAGCTGTTATTCTGTTTTTTGTCTTCTCTTGTGTGTTGTGTTTAACGCCTGCTGAACTAGAGCTGGCGGCAAGGTATAATCTACCTGTTTTATCAGTACTTTCAGACAAAACCGGTGCTGGTTTTTTTGCGTATGGGACACCTTTGATTGGTTTTCTAGCTCTTGTGAGTTCATTTTTCGGGGTTTATTTGGGGGCATTAGAAGGCATTCAGGGGTTAGTTACACAACAATGGTTGAAACATTGTCCTGAGAGACCCATGAGGCCTATGATGGTGCGAAAATTAGCCATTCTATTTATTGTGTTGACATGCTGGGGGGCTGGTTGTGCTAACTGGAGCGTTATTGGGTTGATTGAAGCTTTTGTTGTGCCTGTACTGGCAACAATTCTCTATATCATGCCAGTGTATGCTTATTATCGAGTGGAGAGGCTACAGAAATACAGGAACTATTGGATCGATGGGTTTACGGTGGTAGTTGGTATTGTTGCTATTTGTGGTTTTTTGGTGGATAAGTTGACATAACTACATGTTCACCTGTCCACCTGCCTGTGGGATAATCTCTTTGGGTGAAAATTATTTTTAGAATTTCCTCTAAGAAATAATCTCGGCAAAGAGTACGCCATAATCAGCAATCACAAGTTTTGCATAATTACTCAATAGTAGTAGATCTTTGCATTTCACATAAGTCCTGTGTTATTAAAACGACGAAAGATGTGTATTGTAGTGCAGGTAAGTTTTTCGAATCCTTATTGATGCTTGATGCTTGATGCTTGATGCTCGTACTTTGCAAAAAGTACTAACTGCATACATACCTACTTTGTTGAGAGGATATATGCGACAGTAAGTATCCTATGCTTTGATTAGTTCTATCATCTTACTGTATTCACGGTAGGTTTACATACCATTGTACCTTGGGGGTTGCGAGGCTGTTGACTGTTTTCATTAACGACATAACCTGCTGCTTGCAGGCTCTTGGTCTTCACTTGTTTCGCATTCCAATGGGGGCTAATATATGCTCTGCTTGATATGGAAGTGTATTCGTCCTAACATCAGCAAGGAGTTTATTTACAAAACCCTAAGGAGGATGGTTGCCCTTATTATTTTAATATACTTGTTCACAGATGATTTAAAAGGAGATAGTAGGTATAATACTCTTCTTTTGACGTATAGTTTGTTTTGATTGTTTTTGTGCATGATTAGCATATTGGTAAAAAGCACTACTGGTTATTGCAGATTTTTTATTATTTTTAGAGGGGAATCCATGCACCCGCTTGCAGGTCAGCTTGTGACTGATGATATGCTTGTCAATATTCCTCGCTTGGTCAGCGATTATTATGTCAATAGACCTAACCCAGAGAACGAAGCGCATAGAGTAATATTTGGTACCTCGGGTCACCGTGGAAGCTCTTTTGTATCTACGTTCAACGAATCTCATATCCTTGCTATCAGCCAAGGTATTTGTGACTATCGTCAGAGGGTGGGTATTACAGGCCCGCTATTTTTGGGAATGGATACACATGCTCTTTCAGAGCCAGCTTTAGTTAGCGCAGTGGAAGTATTGACTGCTAATAATATTGAGGTTCTAATTCAGAAAGGGCGTGGTTATACCCCGACACCAGTGATATCCCATGCCATTGTCAATTATAATTTAAATAATACTCGGAAAGCTGATGGAATAGTGATAACCCCATCGCATAATCCCCCAGAATACGGTGGTTTAAAATATAACCCTCCTCATGGCGGTGGAGCTGAAATAGATGTAACTAGCTGGATTGAACAAAGGGCGAATGACTTGCTTGCTGGTGGACTAAAGCTTGTCAGAAGAACCACTTTTGCTAAGGCAATGGAATCGGGCAATGTTTGTGAATATGATTATATCACTCCTTACGTTACAGCTCTTGATCAGGTAGTGAATATGGAGGTGATCAACAAGGAGGGGTTGAAACTTGGTGTTGATCCGCTGGGTGGTTCTGGGCTTAATTATTGGGAATATATCGCCAATCAGTATAATTTGAACTTGGAAATAGTCAATAGAGCAGTGGATCCAACATTTTCATTTATGCCTCTAGATAAAGACGGCAAAGTTCGTATAGATTGTTCTTCAGCTTATGCTATGTCAAGATTAATAAAGCTGAAAGACAAATTTGATATTGCTTTTGCTAATGATCCAGATGCTGACCGTCATGGAATTGTGACTTCGCAATATGGCTTGCTGAGTCCTAATCACTATTTAGCTGTAGCAATAGATTACCTCTACCGCCATCGCACTGACTGGCCTGCACATGCGTGTATTGGTAAAACATTAGTATCAAGTTCAATGATTGATCGACTGGCAAATGGATTGGGCCGTAAAGTGGCTGAAGTACCTGTTGGTTTCAAGTGGTTTGTTAATGGTCTTTCGACTGGAGAGATTGCTTTTGGAGGAGAAGAAAGTGCGGGAGCTTCTTTTCTGAAAAAAAACGGTAAAACATGGTGTACTGATAAAGATGGATTTATTCTTTCTTTGTTAGCGGCGGAAATAACAGCTGTAACAGGTAAGGATCCAGGGGAGTATTATAAGACATTGACAGAGCAATATGGTGCCCCTTTATATCAGAGAGTTGAGGCTCCGGCCACTAATTTCCAGAAAAGAGCTCTATCTGCACTGAGTCCTGATCATATTAAGACTGACAGGCTTGCGGGTGACCCTATTGTGGCAAAGTTGACTAGAGCCCCGTGGAATAATGCTCCAATTGGTGGTTTGAAAGTCATTACTGAGAAAGGATGGTTTGCCGCTCGTCCTTCTGGAACTGAAGCAGTGTATAAAATGTACACGGAAAGTTTTGAGGGAGAAGATCATCTGAAGAAGATTCAAGTTGAAGCACAGGCGATTATATCTGAAGTATTCAGCTCAGCGTAATAATAGATTGGATTTCCGATGCAGGGGCTGCATGATGTAGAAACAATCTGTTTTATTTATTTGCAACTGAGAAAAATTTTGGAGTAATAAATATGGCCTCAGTACTATCCATGATACTGGCGGGGGGGACTGGATCCCGTTTAGCTCCCATGACCGAATACCGAGCCAAACCTGCAGTGCCATTCGGTGGTCAGTATCGGATTATCGATTTTGTACTGAGTAATTTTGTTAACTCTGATCTACATAAAATATATCTGGTTACTCAGTTTAAATCACACTCCCTAAGTAAACACATTCAGCGGTGCTGGAGGATTGCAGGGTTATCGGATAAATTTATTGACACGCTTCCTGCGCAAATGTGGACAGGAAAAGATTGGTATCAAGGTACGGCGGATGCTATTTATCAAAACTTGCATCATATAGACTATCATAGGCCGGATATTGTGTGCGTATTTGGTGGTGATCATATCTATAAAATGGATGTACGTCAGATGACATCCTTCCATGAAAAACATAATGCAGATTTGACAGTTTCTGCAGTGCCGGTACCTGTGAATCAAGCTCATAACTTTGGTGTTATCGAGGTGGATAAGAGTGGTCGGATGATTGGCTTCCAGGAAAAGCCAACTTCCAGGCCTAAAACCATGGTTGGCAACCCTAATTATGTTTTGGCATCTATGGGCAACTACGTATTTAATCGTCGCTGCCTGATCAAAGAACTGCAGGCTGATAATAAAATAGTTGATTCCACCCACGACTTTGGAAAAGATGTTATTCCTTCTCTATACCCTAGGGCCAAAGTCATGGTGTATGATTTCACCACCAATATTATACAGGGTGATAATAATGATGGTTATTGGCGAGATGTTGGGACTACCGACTCTTACTGGCAGTCTAATATGGATTTATTGTCATCAAAACCGCCGATTAACTTACATAATCAGAGGTGGCCTATTAATACTTATATTCCGCCTTATCCGCCGGCGCTGATTGCTTATGACCGGAGAGTTCGAACGGGGCAGATTACTAACTCTATGGTAGGTAATGGTTGTATTTTTAATGATATTTTTATGGACCACTCCGTGATTGGTTATAATGTTAGAATGGATAATTTAGCACGTGTTTCCGATTCTGTGATATTACCTAATGTCGTAATTGGTGAGGGTGCAGAAATTCGCCGTGCGATTATTGATAAGCGGGCTGAAATAGGGCCTGGTGTTAAAGTTGGTGTAAATGTTATGGACGACAGAAAGCGTTTCACGGTTACGGACTCTGGTCTTGTTGTTGTACCAAGAGGAATGAAAGTTGGAGTCTGAACTGAAAATTGTATTTGCTGCTTCTGAGTTGGCAGGCATTGTCAAAACAGGAGGTTTGGCTGATGCCGTTTGTGCTTTAGCTTCAGCAATGGTTAAAGAAGGCCATAATGTCTGTGTCATGATGCCAGCCTATAGGGAGGCGCTGAGTCATATTGATTCAGAAGAGGTTGTCTCTGGTAGCGTTGTAATGAATAATTATCTCAATATTAGTTATTCTGTTCGAAAATGCTGTCTTGACGGTGTGACTGTGTACTTGATTGAGCATCATGATTATTTTGATCGACCAGGTTTATATGCCCAGAATGGTGAAGGTTACAGTGATAATAGTCAGAGGTTTGCATTCTTTAGTAAAGCAATATTGAAGTCTTGTCAGTTATTGGATTTTAGTCCTGATATTATTCATTGCCATGACTGGCAGACAGCCTTGCTACCTTATTACTTGAAAACAGATGAATGTTGTAATTCTTTCTTTGACAAAACTAAATCGGTACTAACAATACATAATGCAGCTTATCAGCAGCACACAGATAGTCATCAGCTCGATAATTTAGGTATTGCTTGGAGGTACTTTAATTCAGCCTGTTTTGAGGATCATAATCAGATTAACTTGCTGAAAGGTGGTATTGCGTTTGCTGATCGCATCACCGCAGTTAGTCCTTCTTATGCAGAAGAGCTCATGACTGAAATTGGAGGGCACGGTCTAGTAGATAGTTTCAGACGCAGGTATAGTGATTTTTCTGGGATCCTCAATGGTTGTGACTACAGATACTGGAATCCGGAAACCGATAAGCTAATTCCGGCGCTTTTTTCATGTGACGAAATGCATGGCAAAGCTGTCTGTAAGTGCGCGCTGCAAGATCGCTTTAACTTACCTGTTGAAGATGGAGTACCTCTGTTTGGCATTGTTAGTAGGTTAGCCGAACAGAAGGGATTCAGCTATCTTATACCTGCTTTGCAGAGTTTCCTATCTAATGATGTACAACTTATTATTCTCGGATCTGGTGATGAAGGTATAGCAAAAAATCTGCAGCTCTTTGCCGAGTTATATAAAGATAAATGTCGTTTTGTCAATGGTTTTGATAATGTTTTGGCTCACTGGATTGAGGCGGGAAGTGACTTCTTTCTGATGCCTTCTCTTTTTGAACCCTGTGGTTTAAATCAGATGTACAGTTTGAAATATGGAAGTTTGCCTGTGGTTCGGTCTGTTGGGGGCTTGAAAGATACAGTAGACAGTTACTCAGAGCTAGGGGACCAAGGAACTGGTTTTATGTTCAGTTTGCCGAATGATCACGCTCTCCTGCTCTGCCTGAATCAGGCCTTAGACGTTTATAAGAATCCTCAGGTTTTTAAGAAGATGCAGAGAAATGCTATGAATCGTGCATTTACGTGGGACAATGCTGCTGCTGTTTTTTGTGAGCTATATCGTGCGATAGACTAATAGGGGTCACACCTGGCATGTAAATCTTTTCATGCCTATCGTATTTAAAGTGCAATCCCCATTTCCATTTAAGGCGTAGGAAGACAATAAATGAGTTAAGCTCAATGAGCCTATGATTAGTGAGAACAGTCAACAACCTCACTCCTTCAAGGGGTATAAGTTTAAGGGTCTTTATGCCTTACTACTCCTTGAATTTCCAACCACTTCGGTTATATTGTTTTTGTAAAAAAAGGGGTTGGGATATTTCTAAAAATATCACCACTGGTTTAGTTATGCATACTACTGCTATCCCCACTTTTGTTGTAAATAAGTTTGCTTGTGCGTCATATGCCACTCCTTTTGATTGGCTTGGCTTGCATTCCCATCCTACTGAGAAAGGATTTGTTATCAGAGTCTGGCGTCCTGACGCTGAAACTGTTCGAGTTCTGGAGCATTCCTCTAAGAAATTGTTAGGGATAATGGTTCCGGATGGGAAGGGTGTTTTTGAATTAATTCTCAGTCAAAAGAGGAAGCGTTTTAATTATCAGTTAGATATTTGTTTAAAAGGAGGGCAACGTTTCATAACTTTTGATCCGTACCAATTTGGTCAATATGTTCTTAGTCAGGATGACGTTGATAGTAATGCACTTTATCGACATCTAGGAGCCCATAAGCTTGAACATCACTTTAATACCAAGAGTATCGTTGCAGGGATATTGTTCAGAGTTTATGCACCAAATGCGTCGTCTGTAAGTGTTATTGGTAGTTTCAATAACTGGGATGGTCGTATTCACCCAATGGCTAGCGCGAATGATGGTATTTGGCGTTTGTTTTTGCCCGGAGTTGTAGCTGGAGATCTGTATAAATATGAAATTCATGACCAGCAAGGTCGCAGGTTACCTTTAAAATCTGATCCGTTTGGCGAATATATTGAACAATGGCCTGGACTAGCTTCTATTGTCTATGATCGAGAGAAATATTGCTGGAGTGATGTTAACTGGCTAAAAAATCGGAAAAATATACAGGGATGTGATCAACCTTTTTCTATTTATGAGGTTCATGCGGGCTCTTGGAAGCGGCATGCAAATGGTGATTTCCTAAGTTATCAGGAATTAGCCAGTGAGTTAATTCCCTACGTAAAAAACATGGGATTTACCCACATTGAATTGATGCCTATATCAGAACATCCTTTTTATGGATCTTGGGGTTATCAGCCTGTGGGGCTATTTGCGCCGACTAGTCGCTATGGTAGTCCTGATGACTTCAAGTATTTTGTTGATCAGTGTCATCAGGCAGGTGTTGGAGTAATTCTTGATTGGGTGCCAGCCCATTTCCCTAATGATACTCATGGACTTGTAAATTTTGATGGCACTGCTTTATATGAGCACCCAGATTTCAAAAGAGGCTGGCATCCAGACTGGAAGGCTTGCATTTATGATTTTGGAAAAACCTGGGTTGATGATTTTCTGGTAAGCAATGCCTTGTATTGGCTGGAAGAGTTTCATATTGATGGTTTAAGGGTTGATGCCGTTGCTTCTATGCTGTATCTGGATTATTCTCGTAGTCACGGAGAATGGGAGCAAAATATTCATGGAGGGAATGAAAATCTTGAGGCCATTGCATTGCTTAAACGCTTCAATGAAACAGTATATAGTCGTCATCCCGATGTAATAACTATTGCGGAAGAGTCCACTAGTTGGCCAGGGGTATCTGATTTTACGTACAATCAGGGCTTGGGATTTGGTTATAAATGGAATATGGGGTGGATGCACGATAGCTTAAATTACATGAAAAAAGACCCCGCTCACCGCTGTTATCACCATGATCAGATGACCTTTAGCACAGTCTATCTATGGAGTGAGAATTTTGTATTACCTCTTTCTCATGATGAAGTAGTGCATGGTAAAGGTACGTTGTTAACAAGAATGCCAGGAGATGACTGGCAGCGCTTTGCCAACCTAAGAGCTTACCTTGCATTTATGTTTACACATCCAGGTAAAAAACTGCTATTTATGGGGGGAGAGATTGCGACTTATAATGAATGGGATTGCAATCATAGTCTTGATTGGTCGCTACTAAACCAGGGTGATGGCAGGCATAAAGGGATTCAAACTTTGGTGAAAAAGCTGAATGAGATATATCGTGATATTCCTTCGTTGCATGAGTTGGATACAAAGTCTGGCGGGTTCAGATGGATTGTAATTAATGACAGTTCTCAAAGTGTTTTTGCTTTTGCTCGGTACGATAAAAAAAGACGGTGTTCTATCGTAATTAACAATCTTACACCTGTCGTTCGAAATAATTACCGAATAGGTGTTCCTGATTCGGGGCGCTACGCTGAGGTGCTAAATACTGACAGTGCTGACTTTGGTGGGAGTGGCGTTTTGGTTGGTGACAACTTAGAAGCGCAGTCTATTGAGGAGCACGGCTATGAACAAAGCCTTAATCTGACTTTGCCACCACTGGCAACGGTAATTCTGGTACCGTATCAGTAATGCAAATTAAGTGATGTATGTGGCGAGAAATTTCAAAGTTTGGTTTTTACTCAGCTTACCAAAGGAGTGCACTTAAAGTAATTTTAGATATAAATATGTAGAAAGTATGATGGGGGGGGATCTAGGTATAAGTCCTGATATTTATACTTATCGAGTGTCAATTAGCAAACATATACTAGCGACAAAGGATATGTACTATGTGTGGTTATTCTCTGCACCATCCAGAACAAGTTTTTCAGGGTGCACGTTTTTTTCCTGAGCAACGATTCAAAAACAATGTTGTTGTTAGTGGCGTTCAGTTTGGCTTAAAGTCTATTCATGCATCAAAGGTTGAGTTATGCCTTTTCGACAGCGATGACAAGGAAACGCGTATTGCACTGCCATGGTGTCAGCACTATATCTGGTATGTGTTTGTTGAAGGGATTGAGCCAGAGCAGAGATATGGCTATAGGGTATATGGTCCTTGGAATCCTCAGGCTGGAATGCGCTTTAATTCTTCCAAGTTGCTTATTGATCCTTACACTCAGAAGCTTGATGGATCGGTCGAGTGGTCAAGTGCTCTTTATGATTATACTATCGGAGATAATGGTCGATGGCTATATAACAAAGAAGATAGCGCTAGTTGCATGCCGCGCTCAGTTATTGTAGCTAATCAGTTTGACTGGGGAGAGCGGCATCGGCCACGATACAAAATGGCGGAGTCTATTATATATGAGCTAAATGTTCGCGGGTTTACCAAGGCTCATCCAGATATTCCTGAGTCATTGAGAGGGACGTATCTTGGTATGTGTCAGCCGGTGGTGATTGATTATTTAAAATCATTAGGGATTACGGCAGTTGAGCTTTTACCGATAAATAGTGGGGTAACAGAGGAGCGGCTTGACAAGTTAGGGCTTAGGAATTACTGGGGCTATAATCCCCTGGTATTTATGGCTCCAGAAAACACTATGGCAGTTAGCGATGCAGTAACTGAGTTTAAAACCATGGTAAAAAGCCTTCATGATGCAGGGATAGAAGTTATTATGGATATGGTATTTAATCATACGGCAGAATCTGGTCACGACGGACCCTTGCTGAGTTACAGAGGTATTGATAATCTTGATTATTATCTTCTAGATGAAAAAGATCCTGCTATTTCAATTAACCATTCTGGCTGCGGCAATACGCTTAGGGTTGACAGAACAACGGTCATGAAGTTGGTGTTGGATAGTCTTCGCCACTGGGTTGAAGAATATCATATTGATGGGTTTCGTTTTGATTTAGCTCCGATACTTGGCAGGAGAAATTGGCACTTCGATAAGGATTCATCCTTTTTTCAGGCCTTAGAACAGGATCCCGTGCTCTTTGACGTGAAACTTATTGCAGAACCTTGGGATCTTGCGCCTGATGGCTATCAGTTGGGTTGTTTTCCAAATCGATGGTCGGAGTGGAATGATCGTTATCGGGATTGTGCGCGTGGATTTTGGCGTGGTGAGCATGGATTGCTAGGGCAAATGGCGGAGCGACTTTGTGGTTCATCTGATATTTTTCAAGTGGGTGGAGAGCATGGCCGTCACCCATCATCTAGCATAAACTATATTTGCAGTCATGATGGTTTTACTTTGAATGATTTAGTGTCTTATAGCGAGAAAAATAATAAAGATAATTGTGAGAATAACAAGGATGGTGATGATCATAACTTTTCATGGAACTGTGGCCATGAAGGTGAAACAGACTGTGAAGATATTCTTAAGTTAAGGGAGCGGTACAAGCGATCACTATTAGCAACCTTAATGCTGTCTAATGGTACGCTGATGCTTCAGGCTGGCGATGAGTTTGGTAATAGTCAGCAGGGCAATAATAATGTTTATTGCCAGGACAACGAAACTGGGTGGTTAGATTGGTCCTGGTTGCATAATAACGATGAAAGTAGTCTTAGGAAAAAGCGATTGCAACAGTTTACATCTGAACTGATTCTGGCTCGGCGTGAGAGTTCACGTTTTGCTAGAGATCACTTTATTCGTGGTGTTGAGGAAGATCCTGAAAATCATGAAGTCCTATGGCGCAATCAGGCTGGTGGACTAATGAGCCTTAATGACTGGGCTGACCCAGGAATGAAAACTATCTGTTTGCACTGGCTGGGGGATTCGGGAGAGCCATGTGATTGTGATTTTATTATATTCTTGAATGCCTCTAATAAGGCACAGCACTTTACTTTACCTACAGAGCGCACCTGTCGGAAACGCTATCAGATAATGGATACGGCCGGTGATGAGGCTTTCAAAGTGCGAGTTCTCTCTAGTGATGACCAAGAATATACTGTAGACGCTCACAGTGTGGTTGTGTTACAAGATTACTGCCATCCATTCTGTCCGATGGGAAAGGTACTTCCGTGACTGATGGTAGAATAATAATTTTGAGAAACAATTATAAATAGTATTTCTTCTACCTGCTTTGAGATTGGTGTCTAGTTTATACCACCATCTTAGAAGGTTTGGTGTGATTAGTTAGCTTGGTACTTACATATATTTTCAATAGTTACTAGGGAGTCTCTGATTGAAGTGGTTTGCAAGTCGATTGTCAGATTTGCGATAAAATTCTCTGACTGTCGCGCTTATTTTATCGTAATTTTCGATTCATTTTGTCGCTTTTGCCCATTTATCCGCTCTCGAGGCGGATTTAGGGCGCAATTATGGCGTTAACGCATTACGTTGCAGGTATAAATTGCCCATCGCCATCAGGCTCATAACTTGCACCCTGTTTTTTCCAAACCACGGTAACGAACTTTACGGTAACCAAACTGACACTTGATGATTCGGAACAGGTGCTCTACCCTGGCTCGTATTTTTTGATTGCTGGCGATTACGTTTGCGCATACTGCTACTTAGGTTGCCTTTTCTTGGTTTGCGCTTGTCATTGACTATCCAGTGTAATCCTAAGCATCGAGCGCCTCGCTTATATGTGTCGCTGGTGTACGCGTCGCCAAAGATTACTTCGTCTTCCTTTCTCAACAAAGTAGGCAGTTCGCCAATATTCGCTTTATTGGCTGAGGTAACTGTTACTGTATGAGCAGTACCACTATCCACATCCGCACAGACATGGATCTTCATGCCAAAACCACTGATCTCCTTTACGTATCTGGTGCATTTCAGGATCACGTTTGCCTTCGGCGTTTTTGGTCGAGGACGAAGCGCTTATTAATGTGGCATCTACCATGGTGTCTTTTGAAAGTGCAAGGCCGTGTAGTTGCAAGTGCTCACTGACCGCAGCAAATAACTTGTCAGTCAATTGATTACGCTCCAATAGGTGGCGGAATTTCAGGATAGTTGTTTCATCAGGTAACCGATCTTCGCACAGCTCCAATTTGGCAAATCTCTGATTAAATCTCCAAAATTTGGTGAAATAGCCTCGCTATGGGCAAGTAGGTATCCAAAATGAAACAACAAAGTTTTGCGTCACTCAGCTAGGCATCCAAAAAACGCAAAACGCGAAAAGAGTTATTTCTTGAGAAAATGGAATCTTGTGTTCCTTGGGCAGCCTTTGAAGCAATCATTAAACCACATTACCCGAAAAGTGGATGTATTGGAGGGCGCAACCTATCGGCTTGACCACTATGCTGCGTATCTATCTCATGCAGCAATGGTTTCAACTATCCGATCCGATGATGGAAGACGCGCTGTATGAAATTGAATCAATGAGAAGATTCCCTAGTATATGTAGAACTTTAATAACTCGCGACTAAATAAAACAGAACTGTTGCCGAATATAAAGTATCTAATTCAACTTTGGATAAATAATTGTGACTTATTATCAAAAAGACCCATTATACTTTACTTGCCCATCCATGCTAAGCAAACTTAGTATGGCTGTGATTACTGCGTTTTTTAGCGTTAGCTCATTTGCAAATAATGATACTTCTTGGTCTGTGCCTATGCTTTATGTGGCGCCCTTATCATGTAATGAAATTAAAAAAACAAATGACCTAAAAGAGTGTTATTCAGAATCGTTCACAGACATCAATATCCCAAGTCTGTATATGAATAGTGAGAATGATGACTTAAAAAAACAATATAATTCTTATCAATCTACTTTTTCATTCATAGATGGTCTACTGGCTCCCATATTATCCAGCAGTACTTTGGGGCTTGGAGCAGTTGTGGTAGGAGGGGCAGCGCTAACTATTGCAGTGGCAGCAAAGACAAGATCTGAAAGCAACGATAGTAGTAATATGGTAAGTGGTAATGGTGACAATGGTGGTGGCAATGGTGGTGACAATGGTGGTGACAATGGTGGAGGCAATGGTGGTGGTAATGATGAGGAATTTATCATTCGTACAGAGGAATATAACAAGAATCTTGACGCATACAATGAGATAGGGCTTTTTGGTGCCTTAACCAATACTCTCTCTGCCAGGAATGATAATAATCGTGGGTTTGCTGGGGATGGTATAACGGTAGCTGTTATTGATTCAGGTGTTGACAACTCTCATTCTGATCTAGATGACAATCTTATTAAAAACTGTGTTGGTGATGATGATTGTGCTACCCATTATGCGAGTGAAGACGTAGAAACTCATGGTACACATGTTGCTGGTATCGTTGCGGCAGAAAGAAACGATTCTGGTATGCATGGTGTTGCTTTCAATGCCACTATTCTTCCAGGTTGCGCTAATTTTGACCCAAGTTGTCAAGATGATCAATATCCTACAACTTCAGATCTTTTACTCTGGGCATCATCCAATGGTGCTCACATTGTTAATAGGAGCTTAGGTGTCTCTATAGGATCAGATGCTGATGCTGATGGTATGCGTGGAAAAGTTGCCAGCGATATTGTAGGCGAGCCATCTGTGGGAGAGACAATAGACTACTCACATGATGATCTGAAAAGTATTAATAATCTTATGTTTTCTGTAGATGGCAGTACTAGGTACGCTGATGCCAAAGCGGCATTTAAACAAGGCGTCATTAGCATCGTAGCCGCAGGTAATCATTCAGCTAAAAATGATGATCCTGAAACCAGCCAGGCCGGGATACAGGCAATGGCGCCACTAATTTACGCAGGAACGGATATGGCCGACGATATTGACAGGCAATGGCTGGCGGTCATCAATGTGGAAAACAACGGTGAACTGTCAGACTTATCCCACGCATGTGGAGACGCAAAGGACTTTTGTCTTGCAGCACCAGGAAATGATATTTACTCCACAGTCCCTGGAGATGAGTATGCTGAAAAAACAGGAACATCAATGTCAACTCCCATAGTAAGTGGAGGTGTTGCGCTAGTTATGGGGGCATTTCCAAACTTGAAACTACCAGACTCCGATGCCCAATCAGATATCTGTGATCAAGGTAGCGCTCAATATAATGCCAAGCAGTGCTTAAGTAAAGCAGTGGTCAACCGAGTATTAACTACCGCCACAGACCTTGGAGAGGCAGGTGTGGATTCTGTCTTTGGTCATGGGATGATAGATCTTGATGCAGCAACGTCACTAATAGGTACAGCTGAGATCGTTACCGCAAGTGGTGAGCGCCACAATGTAGAAGACAGTAGCATCAGCTTATCCCCGGTCATGGGTGATTCGCTTGCGACTACTCTTTCTGCTGTTAGCTTTGTAGCGGTTGACTCTTACGATCAGGCTGATTTTGTTTATCAGGGCTCGTCTCTCGTTGGTAACGCTACTCAGCAGGATAGCAGAGTTAATAGCATGGAGTATCTTGATCGCAGCCTGAAAGCTGACTCAAATACAATTGCTATTAATAATGGTCAGCTGTCTCTGACTCAAACATTTCAAAAGACCTATAAATCGGATGATGAAGTTAATAAAAGTTATCGTATCAGTTATAAAACCAGCAAAAATAGTCAGGTGGACGTCACCACATCTTTTAATCCTAGAACTGATTTTGCAATGTCTGGAGCATCCTCATCGGGATTGGCAGATCTTACGATAAGCTCTGCATTTAACTCTCCATACAGTCAGTTCAATGAAGACGCACAAGGCATAACATACCAGCTCAGTTTTGGAGGAGGTTACACTTTTTCTTCAGGTTTTTTCAAAAGTGAGCAGGATCGAGGTCAGTTAACTGGAAGCACTTCGCTAGATACCGAATCAATGATAATGCAGATTAATACTCCAGTTTTTAGTGATATTAGTGGTCGGAATTACTCTGTAGGTCTTCAAGTTGGCAGACTCGATGAGGCCAACTCTATACTTGGCACTAGCGGATCCGGAGTTTGGGGTTTCAATAATGGCAGCGAAACATTTATAACAGGTATTAATCTGAACTATCAGTTAAGTAACAATATTAATTTATTGCTAAGTTACTTTTATTCGGAAACAGATACTGAAAACGGAGGAGGTTTACTTAATTATAATAATAATTTCACCAGCAACAGCTTTAGCATAGGGTTGCTTGGCGATATTGACCAGTTTTGGCAATACGGTTTATTTGTTAGTCAGCCTCTTCGGCTTGATCAGGGGTCAGCAACTCTCACTCTGCCAAATGGTTTTGATAAACAGGGCATGACGTTTAAAGAATATGATGTTGATTTCACACCGGAAGGAAGACATTTTGAGTATGAGTTTGCACTGAGTTGGAGTGCTGAATTTGTTGACTATATGCGTCTGAACATCTTGAGGGTCGTCGACTATGGGAGTATTTCTGGAAATAACGACACTATGGTTTTATTTAGTGCCGGAACTAAATTTTAAATAATGCGCGGATTAAAATTCTAAGTGCACCGCAGTATATCAAGTTATCATTGAAGGTGATGGTAGGTGACAAGTAAAGCACAGATCCATGAGTAGTGGTTTAGGGTGAGTGGCAACAGCCAATCACCCACGCACTTTCAGGTGGGGGGGTGAGTATCATTCCCACCTATATTTTCCAGCCTCTATTTACTCTCGCTGTACTAGTTCACGGCTATGCTTTTCACCAGATAACTTTGTGTGAAATGGCCTTTTTTAGAGTAGATACCTGTCATCGTTACTAGTAAGTCCTATGTTATTTATATTTCGTAATTGCCTCATTTCTTACTGAAGACAAATAGTAATAGTGTGCTTTTATCTGCTCCGTCTTTTACCCAGTTAGAAGATGAACTTTAGATTGTAATACACGATGTATTTATTTTATTAAACATCATCCAGTGTAACGTTGATGCTCCTACCAGTAAGAATAAGAGTCCTAAGGATAACTCGCTACCTAGCCATGGTTATTGAATCTTCCTCATGTTGTAAGTCATTACGAATTGTGCCAAGGAGTTTCACATCAAATCTTAGTAGGGCTGATTTTTGACGCATCTATACGCATTTAATATTGCGCGCCACGCACATTATTTCAAAGCGTGTGCGGTTTCGGCTTAAGCCAAGATAACGAGCTTTCGCCATGCCATAGTGTAATTTCAAAATGCCAAATACTCGCTCCACAGTGCAGCGCACACCAGAATGTGAACTGTTAAAACACTTATAATTTTCTGTTAATGGTTTATTTCAATAAGCACGTTTTATTATTCTGTTATCAATATTTCTATTATCCAGCCATTCACTGTGCTTCTGCTGGAATAGGCACTATCTTCATAAACAGACGACTCTTCACAATCTAATAGCTCAGTTAAACAATTTGAATCGTGAGCATTTCCTGCGGTGTAACCGATCGATTTTATCCGCCCATGCTCATCGACATTTATGTGCGCTTTATAGCCGTAGGTACTTTTACTCTTCCTGATTTCAGTTGTTTAGCGCAACTCGTGCAAAGGTCTCAGAGTTAATATAAAGTATAAGTCATCTTTTCTCGAACTGAATATTACCGATAAAAACTGGTAGGCAAACAGTCCAGCTAGACCTGTATATACTGTTACCACTGACTATGTTAGCAGGGGATAAGAGAGCTCATACCAATGAGGATATGAGTAAAAGATTACTGCAGAGATAAACTTCAATATCCGCACAATTTCAAAGGTAATGTATATATTGGAAAAGCCAGTTCTGACAAAAAAGTAAAGAAGTGCTTTGCAAATTTCATAATTTACTTGAGCATGGTAACTTGTTTGGTCTTCCGATGGCTCGGTTTGTGCTGAAATGAGTGCACCTAAAATTGATAAATAAGGAGTCTTGGTAATGCCTATTGTGAGTAGTGAAAAAATCAACGAACTAGCCAAGTTGTGTGGCATAACTACTGAGTACCTAGACTGGGCAGGTAATATTGTCCACATTCCCAGTGAGCGTCAAGTTCCAATATTTGAAGCAATGGGTATTGATGTTAGTAGTGAAAAAAATATAGATCAGGCAGTTAAGAAATTACGTGATGATAAATGGCAAGATGTATTGCCACCAATAAAAGTGATTCATCAAGGTCAAGAGTTTATTGTGCCCATATATGTACTAGCCAATTCTCCAAAAAATATCATTAAAGGGGAAATTGTTCTTGAGTCAGGTCAACGAAAGGCACTTAAAGTTGAGCTAAATTTACTGCCTGTTCTTGGAAGTAAAAAGCTGAATGGCAATGATATGGTCAAATTGAGCATGGCCCTACCAGAGGGTTTACCCCAAGGATATCATAGGCTATGTTTGAAATACCGCAAACATAATACTCGCTGCCTGCTGATTGTTGTGCCGTCAACGTGTTACGAGCAAGAAACGTTGGCCAGAGGCAACAAGATATGGGGTACAAGTATTCAGCTTTATACTGTCAGAAGCCATGAAAACTGGGGTATAGGGGATTTCAGTGATTTAAAAAAAATGGTAACTGTTTTAGGTGAAAAGGGGGCGGATATTGTTGGCCTAAATCCGATTCACGCATTGTATCCTGACAACCCGCAACACTGCAGTCCATACAGTCCTTCCAGCCGAAAGTATATTAACCCATTGTATATCGATGTGACTGCAGTTGATGGCTTCGAAGAGTGCGAGTATGTACGACAAAAGCTTGATGATCAGGAATTTCATAAACAACTTAATACTGCAAGGCAGACAGCATATATTGACTATGGGTTAGTGGCTTCACTAAAGTTTGATATGTTAGAACATCTCTTTCTTCATTTCAATGAACGTCATTGGTTAACTAAAAGCGTCAAGGGTAAAGAATTTGATCAATTTCGTAAAACGTGTGGGCAGTGTCTTGAGCAGCACGCACTTTACGAAGCCCTTTTTGAGCACTTTAGAGCTCAGGATGTTAATAGTTTGGGCTGGAGCTGTTGGCCGGAGTCCTTTCAAAAACCTGATACCATAGAAGTAAAAGCTTTTGCTCGTAAGCATAAAGACAGGGTTTTATACTATACGTGGCTACAATGGTTAGCTGAATGTCAGCTGGAAGAGGCTCAGCAGGCTGCTTTGAAAGCGGGAATGAGTGTTGGCATCTACCGAGACTTGGCTGTAGGTGTTGATCGAGAAGGGGCTGATGTTTGGCGAGACAAGCAGTATTACTGTTTAAATGCTAGTGTCGGTGCACCACCTGACGGTTTAGCGCCACAGGGTCAAAACTGGGGGCTTCCACCCTTCAATCCAGCCACGCTTTATAATAATTCCTATGCGCCATTTATCGAGATGGTTCGTGCTAACATGCAGCATTGCGGAGCTGTTCGCATTGACCATGTGGCGGGATTGTTTAGGCTTTGGTGGTGTCCGACTGATAAGACAGCCGATTACGGCATTTATGTAAATTATTCTCTGGATGACATGCTGGGTATTATTAAGCTTGAAAGTCATCGCTATAAATGTTTGATTTTTGGCGAAGATCTTGGAATAGTGCCAGAGGAAGTTGAAGAAAAGATGGCGTCTTCTTTTTGCTATTCTAATGAGGTTGTTTTGTTTTCTTGCAAAGGATCAAGATTCATGTCTGTGGGAGATTATAAGTCAAGAGCGATGACTTGTATTTCAAATCATGATATTCCTACCTTGAAATCCTGGTGGAACTGTAATGATATCGATTTGCTAGAGTCTCTTGGGATTTATAGTGCAGCGCAGGCATCGAGTGAAAAGGATCATCGTCATAATAACAAGATCGCCCTACTTGGTACGTTAAAATATATTGGCGAGACGGCCTGCAATATTAACCCAGACGATATTGCCACTATGGGATATACGCGAGATTTGATGGAGAAAATTCATTACTATCTCGCAAAAACAGCATCTAAAATTGCCATTATTCAGCTGGAAGATATGTTTGAACTTGATACCCCTGTTAATGTTCCAGGTACAAGTGTTGAGTATCCAAACTGGCAACGTCGTTTACCAAAAGACTTTTCTGAGATGCTAGACATGCCGATTAATCAGTCACTTTTAAAGAATATTTCGATGATAAGAAAGTCTTGAATATACATGATGCTTACTTTTGATAGTATGAGTGACAGCAGTCAGCAACCTCACCATTTCAAGGGTAATGGGTATATAAAGCCGGATCTGCGTTACCGGCTTGGGACGTGATGAGATACGGTATTGGAATACTAGTTTCAAGGTTGTTGATGGGCCGTATCTTTATCTAAATAGAAAGTCCTGGGAGGTAGTTGCGGCATAGTAGCTGTTTAAAACTACCATATTCAAGAAAGCGAGGTATAATTAGAAGTTCTGTGACGTTTAGACTTACAATAATGAGAGATCTAATACGACTAAATTTGCGTGCGCAGATTATTGTTGGTGGCGTAGCGTTGTCAGATACCCACC
Organism: Candidatus Endonucleibacter bathymodioli; assembly: GCA_030674915.1. Taxonomy (GTDB): domain Bacteria; phylum Pseudomonadota; class Gammaproteobacteria; order Pseudomonadales; family Endozoicomonadaceae; genus Endonucleibacter; species Endonucleibacter bathymodioli. The sequence goes on along the minus strand of JASXSV010000011.1, from coordinate 79,174 downwards.
CACTTGAAGGCGAGAGGTCGTAGACTAATATAACTCACCCAATCACCTGTCGTAGGTTCATGGGACTTAGCTCTCTTGTTGTCTACTAACACCTTCAATGGTAGCGGGTATAGAGGGAGAACAATATGAGTACAGTTCAGGACGATATTAGTGTGGATAAACCGTTGAATGCTGCACAGATAGAAACAAGTATTTGTCGTCATTTGGAGCAATCGTTGGGGGTTTATCCTGGTGAGGCTGGTGCGAATGAGTATTGGGAGGCTCTAAGTCTAGTAGCCAGAGATATTACTCTAGAAAAAACACGATTAACTCGTAAAAAAGAACAGAGAGAGAAGGTTCGCAGGGTCTATTATTTTTCACTCGAGTTCCTTGTTGGGAGATTACTGGGTAATAACCTCCAAAATTTGGGAATATATAAGCAAGCTGAAACAGCTCTAGCAAAAAATGGAGTCAGCTTGGCTGACGTACTAGAGCAAGAAGCAGACCCCGGGTTAGGTAATGGAGGGCTGGGTCGACTTGCTGCCTGTTTTATGGATTCTTTGACGACACTAAACTTGCCAGCATTTGGTTACGGGATCAATTATCGGTTTGGGTTATTTAAACAAAGTTTTGCTGGTGGCAGGCAGGTTGAAAGTCCTGATGCTTGGCGCGAAAATGGCTGCCCGTCTGGCATTGAGCGGCCAATGCGCAAACAGACTGTTAAGCTCTATGGGCATGTCAATGAGAGTGCTGGGAAATGGTCATGGGATGACGCGGTAGAGGTTGAGGGTATACCTTGGGATATCCCTATTACTGGTTATAACACTAATACTGTTAACGTTCTAAGGCTCTGGGAGGGGCGTGCAGCTAGTGGTTTTGATCTTACCAGTTTTGATGCAGGCCGTTATCAGGATTCAAGATCAAGAGACGTTGAGGCAGAAAATATTAGTCAGGTTCTTTACCCTAACGATAACCACTATCAGGGTAAGGCGCTGAGGTTGATTCAGCAGTATTTTTTTGTAGCCTGCTCCTTGGCAGACTTGATTGATCGTTACAAACTTGAAAATGATGGGTGGGAATCTTTTACTGATAAAGTGGCAATTCAATTGAATGATACTCATCCCGCTATTGCTGTACCGGAGCTGATGCGGATTCTGATTGATAATGAAGGATTTGTGTTTGATAAGGCATTAGATTTTTGCAGGAAAATATTTAGCTATACCAATCATACATTACTTCCTGAAGCTTTAGAGAAATGGCCTGTAGGCCTTGTTAGTAAGGTGATACCAAGACATATGCAATTGATTCATCTGATCAATTTCCATTTTCTGAATGACGAAGTTGCTGAGATGTGGCCGGGTGATGATCATATTAAACGCCGATTATCTATAATAGAAGAGCCAGAGAAACCTGGTGATGAACAGATGGTGCTAATGACGTATTTATCTGTAATATGCAGCCATAAAGTAAATGGTGTTGCTGAGCTGCACACACGATTAATTCGAGAGAAACTTTTTCCTGAGTTTCATAAAATGTGGCCCAGCAAGATTGTAAATATCACTAATGGTGTAACGCCGAGGCGCTGGCTTGCACACTGTAATCCTGGCTTGGCAAGCCTGATTGATGAGACTATTAAGGGTGACTGGCGTGGTGATCTCTCCATGTTAGAGCAGCTTCGTAGTTATGCAGATAATATCGCATTCCAAAAATGTTTTGCTGAGGTTAAACGCAATAATAAATGTCGCTTAATTTCGGTGATTAAAGAATTATGTAATGTTGAAATTAATCCTGACGCCATTTTTGATGTGCAAATTAAGCGTCTGCATGAATATAAACGTCAGCAAATGAACTTGTTGCACATTATGGTACTGTATCAGCAATTGCTAGCGCATCCAGATACAGACGTTCCTCAAAGAGTGTTTATTTTTGGGGCCAAGGCTGCGCCAGGCTATAAAATAGCAAAAACTATTATTCACGCCATCAATTGTTTGGCTGTGCGAGTCAATAATGATCGTCGTATACATGGTAAATTGAAAATCGTATTCTTGCCAAATTATCGCGTAAGTTTGGCGGAAAAAATTATTCCAGCTGCTGATGTGTCGGAACAAATTTCTACCGCAGGTTTTGAAGCATCAGGTACTGGTAATATGAAGCTAGCCTTGAATGGGGCTCTTACGATTGGCACGCTGGACGGGGCTAATGTTGAAATAGCAGAAGAAGTAGGCGAAGAAAATATTTTTATTTTTGGAATGAATGTTGAGCAAGTGAATGAGTTACGGCATAGAGGCTATAATCCAAGAGACGTGTATCATCGCTCCAAACAGTTAAAAACAGCGATTGATTGGCTTTCCTCTGATGATTTATGTCCAGAAGAGTGTGCGGCATTTCGCCCTCTTGTGGAGTCGTGGTTAGACCGAGGGGATTACTTTCTAGCTCTGGCTGATTTTTCTGCTTACGCTGATGCGCATCAGCGTATTCTTGAGGCATGGGAAGATCAGCCTCGATGGTGGAAAATGGCAATAGTCAATACGGCTTCGATGGGGAAGTTTTCATCAGATCGCTCGGTTATGGATTATGCTAGAACTATCTGGGATATGTCGTAATATAAAATACAGATTACAAGGTATATTTTCGTGCTGTATTGCTTATTGCCAGTTACTATTGAAGGCGTGAGTAGGCGACAAACGAACGGAGCTCCATGAACCTGCGAGCAGCTGGGTGTGATGATTAGTGAGAGCAGTCAGCACCTATAGATTTGGACAACCGCCTTTTGCAGCCACAATTACTGATTTCGCTATTTTCATTGCACAGCTAGTACAAAGTGTTAACTCAGTCTTCTTTTCTTAGATGTGCCTAACCTTGCCTATTTCATACTCAATCTTGCCTGATGGCGTAATTACAACAACAATATCCCCCTCTTCCTTTCCGACTAAGGCGCGAGCAATTGGTGAATGTACAGAAATTTTATTGTCTTTAAGGTCGGCTTCGTCATCACCTACAATTCTGTAGCTCACATTTTTCGCGTCATCTCGGTTGACTAGCTGGACGGTAGAACCAAAAATAACTCTACCTTCCTCCTTGATAGTAGAAATATCAATCACTTGGGCGAGGGAAAGTTTTGCTTCGATATCCTTAATGCGCGCCTCAACAAATCCTTGTTCATCACGAGCTGTATGATATTCTGCATTTTCCTTAAGATCCCCTAGCTCTCTTGCTTCGGCAATGGCCTGAGAAATCTGTGGGCGCTTAACACTCTTTAACTGAGCTAGCTCTTCACGTAAGTTTTTTTCACCTTCAATAGTCATCGGAACTCGATTCATTTGTTCTTACCTTGATACAATACAAAAAATTCTAAAAAATGCCCTTGGTACGTATGCCTGCCTATCGTACTGGAATATATCTAATCTACTTTAAAAACGTGGGGTTATTGCCTGCTTTAACCCACAATAATCACGTGTCTCTCGCAGGTTTAGTGGACTTTGTGTGTTTATCCTCACGCCTTCTATGGGGACGGGTATAAATCCTGTAGTCGACGGACAGTATTTTCTGATCCAAAAGCAATAGCCCTTGCAATCGCTTCAGCCCCAGCCATAGTGGTAGTGTAAAGTACATCATTGACGAGAGCAGAATGGCGGATGGTATAGGAGTCAGAAATAGCCTGATTACCATCCGTAGTATTAACAACGAAGGCTATCTCACCGTTAACAATCATGTCAACTAAGTGAGGCCTACCTTCTTTGACTTTATTAATTGTTGTCACCGGCAAGCCTGCCTCCTCGATAGTTCTGGCCGTACCTTTGGTTGCAAATAGCTCAAAACCAGTATCCATTAACAGCCTCGCAAGCATAGGGGCTGCTGGCTTATCAACGTCTCTAATGCTAATAATGGCTCGGCCTTCTCGAGGAAGCTGCATTTTGGCAGCTAGCTGAGCTTTATGATATGCTTCTGGAAATGATGCACCAACCCCCATAACTTCGCCAGTTGATTTCATTTCCGGCCCTGGAATCGGATCAACATCTGGAAATTTATCAAATGGAAATATGGCTTCTTTTACGCAGAAGTAGGTAGGTATAATTTCTTTTGTAAAACCAATCTCAGTCAAGGTTTTTCCCATCATTACCTTAGCTGCCAACTTTGCCAGTGAATAGCCAATACACTTAGATACAAATGGCACTGTTCTTGATGCCCTTGGATTCACCTCTATAATGTAGATTGCATCGTCTTGGATGGCAAGCTGAACATTCATTAAGCCAACAACACCTAGCTCCATCGCCATAGTAGTTACTTGTCGACGAATTTCATCTTGAACTCTGTGGCTTAAGCTATACGGTGGTAATGAACAACCTGAATCCCCAGAGTGAATACCTGCTTGCTCAATATGTTGCATAAGTGCGCCAATCACTACTTGCTGGCCATCGCAGATAGCATCTACATCAACCTCCACCGCATGGCTGAGAAAGGAATCCAGCGATACAGGACTATCGCTAGAAACTTGAATTGTTTCTCGGATGTAGCGAGTTAGCTGATCTTTGCAAGTAACTATTTCCATGGCTCTGCCACCCAGTACATAGGATGGCCTAACAATCAGCGGATAGCCTATTGCTTCCGCTTTCTGCAGAGTGTCCTTACGTGTTCTGGCTGTAGCGTTTGCTGGTTGCAATAACCCAAGGCTAGAAATTATTTGTTGAAAACGCTCACGGTCTTCCGCCTGATCAATAGCCTCTGGACTTGTTCCGATTATCGGTAGCCCTTCCATCTCAAGCTTACGTGCAAGCTTCAGAGGCGTTTGCCCTCCATATTGAACAATAACACCGAACGGTTTTTCCACGTGGGCAATGGATAATACATCTTCAAGAGTGACAGGTTCAAAGTAAAGGCGGTCTGATGTATCATAATCAGTTGATACAGTTTCAGGATTACAATTAACCATGATGGTCTCAAAGCCCTCTTCCTTGGCAGCCATTGCCGCATGAACACAGCAATAGTCAAACTCTATACCCTGACCAATCCTGTTGGGACCACCACCTAGAACCATTATTTTCTTGCGATCAGAAGGTTTAGCTTCACACTCTTCTTCATAGGTGGAATACATATAAGCCGTAGCTGAAGAAAACTCTGCGCCGCAGGAGTCAACCCGTTTATACACAGGCCTTATATTCAGGTCAAGACGATAGCTTCTCATCTCATGCTCACTTACATCCAGTAATTGAGCTAGGCGCAGATCACTAAACCCTTTCTGTTTTAAGTTGAACAGCTTTTCTTTGCTCAAGTCTGCTATCTTTTGCTGCATTAGGGTCTGTTCTTCCTGAACAATATCCTGAATATTTCTTAAGAACCAAGGGTCAATTTTACAGGCAGAAAAAATATCATCTAGAGTCATCCCGGCTCGAAAGGCATCAGCAATATAATAGATTCGGTCGGCTCCAGGAGCAACCAGTTCTGCTCTTATCGTTTCATAAACACCTTCTGCGCTGAGATCAACAATAGGATTAAATCCAGAGGCACCTGTTTCCAATCCTCGCAGAGCTTTTTGAATGGACTCTTGGAAGGTTCGGCCAATAGCCATCACCTCGCCTACCGACTTCATTTGTACGGTCAGGCGATCATTTGCATGAGGGAATTTCTCAAAAGCAAAGCGTGGCATTTTGGTAACAACGTAGTCAAGAGTAGGCTCAAATGAAGCTGGCACTATGGAGCCAGTAATTTCATTCTGCAATTCATCCAAGGTATATCCCACTGCCAATTTTGCTGCAATTTTAGCAATAGGGAAGCCAGTTGCTTTCGATGCCAATGCCGATGAGCGGGAAACTCTGGGGTTCATTTCAATAACTACCATTCGGCCTGAATCAGGGCAAATACCAAACTGAACGTTAGAGCCACCAGTTTCAACGCCAATCTCGCGTAATACTGCCAAAGAAGCATTTCTAAGGACTTGGTACTCTTTATCCGTTAACGTTTGAGCTGGGGCAACAGTGATGGAGTCTCCAGTATGAATCCCCATAGGGTCAATGTTTTCAATGGAGCAAATAATAATGCAATTGTCGTTTTTATCACGAACAACTTCCATTTCGTATTCTTTCCACCCTATTAGGGATTCGTCAATTAGAAGCTCATTAGTTGGTGAAAGACTAAGTCCTCTCTGACATATTTCCTTGAACTCATTACGGTTATAGGCAATCCCTCCCCCTGATCCGCCCATTGTGAATGATGGCCTAATAATGCAGGGGAAGCCTACTTCTTCCAGTACTGTAAAAGCAGCATCTAGGGAATGAGCGATGCCTGAGATCGGTGTCTCCAGGCCGATATTGTCCATAGCTTGGCCAAAAAGTTCACGATCTTCCGCTTTATCTATAGCTTCATGGGTTGCACCAATCATCGAAACTTTATGCTTAGCCAGAACGCCTTTGCGGGAAAGGTCAAGCGCGCAATTCAGTGCTGTTTGCCCGCCCATGGTGGGAAGAATTGCATCAGGCATTTCGGTTTCGATAATGCTCTCTACCGTCTCCCAGCGAATGGGTTCAATATAGGTAGCATCAGCCATGTCAGGATCGGTCATAATCGTAGCTGGATTCGAATTCACCAAAATCACTCTATATCCTTCTTCCTTGAGGGCTTTACAGGCTTGGGCTCCAGAGTAATCAAATTCGCAAGCCTGACCAATAACAATTGGGCCAGCACCCAAAATAAGAATACTTTTTATGTCTGTTCGTTTTGGCATCTTTGTTCTCGCGTAAACTCCTTAGAAGCTGCCTGCGGGCAGCTTCTATATCCATTCCTTTTGAGGATGCGTGGTTGTTGACTGCTCTCACTTACCTCAATCACCTGCTACTGGCAGGCTAATGGAAGCTAGCTTGTTTGCCGCCTACTCACAACTTCAATGGAAACGGAGATAAGTCTTGATTGTCTGCTTTGCTGTGCGCAATAAGTTGGATAAATCGGTCAAACAAAAGAGCTGCATCGTGGGGTCCAGGGCTTCCCTCTGGGTGTCCCTGAAAACCAAAAGCAGGTGTATCTATTCTCTCTAGTCCCTGAAGACTGCCGTCAAAAAGAGATTTATGTGTTACTCGCAGGCAGTCAGGCAATAAGTCATTTGACACGCAAAAGCTGTGATTTTGACTGGTTATCATGACCTTTTTAGTATTTAGGTCCTGTACTGGGTGATTGGCTCCATGGTGACCAAACTTCATTTTTTCTGTTTTTGCGCCACTCGCTAACGCCAGAATCTGATAGCCAAGGCAAATACCAAATATAGGTAGTTTCATAGCTAATAACTCTTTCGTGGCCTCAATGGCATAGATGCAAGGCTCTGGGTCACCTGGACCATTAGAAAGGAATACACCGTCAGGCTTTAAGGCAATAACATCTTTTACCGGCGTTTCTGCAGGCACCACAGTTAATCTGCACTTTCTCTGAACAAGCATTCGCAAAATATTCTGCTTAATGCCAAAATCATAAACAACAACATTCCATAAATGCTTAGTGGGGGCGTGATAACTATCGGACTCAATATTCCATACCCCTTCCTTCCAGGTGTACTGGCTGGTGGTTGAGACCTTTCGCGCAAGGTCTATACCTTTTAACCCAGGAAAGGCTTGAGCTTTTATAATAGCGTTATCTTTGTCAATAGCTGTTCCTGCCAAAATGCAACCATTTTTAGATCCATTTTCTCGAAGAATTCTGGTCAGCTTTCTGGTGTCAATGCCTGCAAGAGCTATCACATTATGGGACTTAAGGTATTCATCTAAGGATTGAGTGCAGCGCCAGCTACTGGCCATTAACGGAAGATCTCTGATAATCAAGCCTGCAGCTTGGACGGATTCTGATTCCTGGTCAATAATGTTAGTACCAGTGTTGCCGATGTGGGGATAAGTAAGAGTAACAATCTGTCGAGAATAAGAAGGGTCGGTGAGAATTTCCTGGTATCCTACCATGGATGTATTGAAAATAATTTCACCACAGGTTTCTCCATCTATACCAATGGCGATGCCTTGGAAAATACTACCATCTTCCAAAGCTAAAATTGCTGTCCTAGTCAATGATCCCCCCATTCACTGTGTGAAATCCGAATGACTTATCATGTTATCTATTGTTTTGGCTAGCTGCAGAAATTTAACGTAGTCATAATGCCTTGTAGCTTGTGAACTTAATTACAGTGACTTAAGCTACATGTTTACTAGTGTGCCCCTCAATAACACAGCGGTCCATACCTGGGTGGAGACTCTTTACCCATCAACACCATCAGTTATTTTTGATCTAGCAAAAAAATGAGGTGTATGTGTTCCTGCATATCGTTGATTTGTTTTTATCCACATGTCGCCAAACCGACATTTACTATCTGTCTGCTATTGGAACATAAAAAACTAGAGTAAACAATAGTGAAGGCAATCACCCTCCTATTTTGTCAACTCAAACCTAAGACATTCTGCATATCATATAGGCCAGACTGTTTTCCACTTAGAAATTTCACAGCCTTGATCGCTCCGCGGGCGTAAATCATTCGGTTGCTGCTTTTATGGGTTATCTCAATGAGCTCTCCTTCACAGGCAAATAGCGCCGTATGGTCACCCACAATGTCACCGGCTCTAATCGTGGCAAAACCAATAGTTTTTTCACCTCTCATGTTAGTGTGTCCTTCTCTGCTATAAACAGCACAATGTTCAAGATCCCTGTTAGTCGCGTTGGCAATAACCTCTCCCATTCTGAGTGCAGTGCCTGACGGGGCATCCTTTTTATTTCGGTGATGAGCCTCGATTATTTCAACATCTGCGTCAGCATCAAGCACTTTTGCCGCCATTTCGAGTAACTTAAATACTAGATTAACTCCAATGCTCATATTTGGCGCAAAAACAATCGGGATTTTTTCAGAAATTAATTGTAACGTCTGTTTTTGCTGTGCATTCAGGCCTGTAGTACCAATGACGATACTTTTTTGATGTTGGCTGCATAAGATGGCATTTTTTATTGTATAGTCCGGCCGAGTAAAATCGATAACGGCGTCAACTTCATCAATATAGTCTGCCAGATTGTCGCTGACCTTAACTCCTAGCGACCCCATGCCGACGAGATCTCCTGCATCAACTCCTACAATACCGCTTGCACGAGTAGCTATAGCCGCAGATAATTTAGCGCCTGCATCTTTAGCCAATCCCTCAATCAATATTCGTCCCATTCGTCCAGCAGAACCAACAATTGCTACTTTGATCATTTTAAGCCCCATAGAAAGTTATTATCGAGAGACTCAGCATAACTGAGTTATTTGTCATAAAGACTGGTCGATACCTTTGTGTTAAGGTTATCTCCGCCACTTTTCTAATGTTTTGGTCAAAATTAGCATCACATTAATGATGCTAATACGGCCTCTGGTTATAGGGACTTTTTTATTCCAACTGTTGATTCATCTCACTAATTAGTTTCTCCCATCTATCGTGTTTAGCAAGATGAGTCAAAACCTTCAAACATCCATGCTGCCGACACGTTACCACCAAGATCAGTACAGCAATATTTACGGAACAACAACTATTGATACAGTATTTAGGCTAGTTGTACACAGGGAGCTGGTGCCAGATACGCTACAGATAAAACTTAGGAATAGTGTTAGTAGATGGTGCCGTGGGTATTCAACTTTAGCGGAATAGGTAAAGGACAGTAAATCATCGATCTAAGACCACGAAAACAAGGCTTTAGTACAATAAAGGCTGTGAAGCGTAGCGCTCAAAAACTTCGGAGCAGACAAAGAACTCTGATTGAATAGAGCATACCTTCTCCTAATCAAATATATCAAATATATCAAATTCCCACAGAGTTTGGTGAGTTATGTGGAGATTTTATTCAAATATAAAAACGTATCGCCGATATTATAAAGACTAAGGAGACAGAATACTAATGGAATAATTATTTATGAATATCCGTGAAGCCCTAAAACTTTTGGTAGACAAAAATGGATCAGAGTTGTTTGTCTCTGTTAAGTATCCACTTGCTATTAAAGTGAATGACAAGATCCTTGCTATCACAAGTAATCGCTTAACCGAGCCGGAAGTAAGCGCCATAATTGAACAATTACTGAATACTGCAGATTATTGCCGATACAAAGAAACCAAGGAAAGCAATTGTGCGTTAAATATAGTAGGTACAGGCCGATTCAGGATGAGTGCTTTTGTTCAGAAAAACGATCCAGGCATGGTTATTAGGCGCATCCAGAGTAACATTCCTTCATTGTCAGAACTTGGTATGCCTCTTCATCTGGGCGATGAGATATTCAAAAAAAAAGGCCTCATACTACTGACAGGATCTGCGGGTTCAGGGAAAAGCAGCACCATGGCAGCACTGATAGACCATAGGAATATAAATGGCAGCGGCCATATTATCATGATTGAAGATCCAGTTGAATTTATACATAATCACAAACAGTGTCTTGTCACTCAGCGGGATGTAGGGTTAGATACAAATAGCTATGAAGATGGTATTTCTAATGCGCTTCGGCAAGCGCCCAGTGTTTTAGGTATTGGTGAAATAAGATCATCAGCCGTCATGGCTCACGCTTTATCCTGTGTTGAAACAGGCCATCTATGTATAGCAACGCTTCATGCAAACAATTCGTATCAGGCGATTGAGCGCATTATCCACTTTTTTCCTAAAGAGCAAAGAGAACAAGTGTTGATGGATCTGTCTTTGAACCTTGTGGCTATTGTCGGGCAACAACTCATTGAATCGGAAAATGGAGATCGTCTGCATCCTGCGGTAGAGCTCATGTTAACCAGCCCCAGGATTGCAGATTTGATCAAGAGAGGCAAAATTGATGAGTTACATGAGGCTATAGGAAAGTCAGGTGACCAGGGGATGCAAACCTTCGATCAGTCACTGTACGATCTTTATAAAACTGGGAAAATCTCCTATGACAAAGCCCTGCTTCATGCTACTTCCAGTAATAACTTGCGCTTGCAGATAAAACTAAACTGCGGCAATCCTTCCGATGGTTCGTCTGGGCAAAATATGGATAAGCTCACGATATCCAAAGATTAGTATACTGCGGGTAATTTGCTGAGAACTGAGTACGGAGAACAGCCAAAATCAGGTCGGATTTTTTGAGGTAACAGACATTCTAAAGTTAGCAGAAATGAATGGTATTCTTCTCCACGTACTTGTGTCATCAGTTAAACCCAAGCTTGATCTAAAAAGTTCATGGTTTAAAGCTTCATATCATCAAAAAACTTTTTTACGCCCTGAAAGAAAGACGTTTTTTTTGGGGATTGATGCTCCTGCCCCTCAGCCTCAAAGGTTTGATGCAGTTGTTGTAGTAATTTTTTCTGGTGATCCGTCAGCTTAATTGGCGTTTCAATAATAACACGACACATTAGATCACCAATAGCTCCTCCACGGATAGGCTTCACACCTTTACCCTTCAAACGAAACAACTTGCCTGTTTGGGTTTCGGCCGGTATTTTCAGCTTAACACGGCCATCCAGTGTTGGTGCTTCCAGTTCACCACCGAGGGTTGCCTCAGTAAAAGTAATAGGTACTTCACAATACAAATTCTTACCATCACGCTGAAAGATTGGATGACTGGTAATATTTATTTGTACATACAGGTCTCCTGATGGTCCGCCATTGATACCAGCTTCGCCTTCACCCGTCAGGCGAATCTGGTCATCACTATCAACACCACTAGGGATTTTCACCGATAGCGTTTTATATTCTTTTATGCGACCTTCACCATGACAGATTTTGCAATGACTCTTGATAACTTTTCCTCTGCCGCGACATGTAGGACATGTTTGCTCAATAGAGAAAAATCCCTGTTGCATTCTAACCTGTCCAACCCCTGCGCAGGCTGTACAGTTTTCAGGCACGGTACCTTTCTTTGCACCAGAACCTTCACACTCGCTGCACTTTTCCTGTACAGGAATACGAATCTTTTTTGATGAACCTTTAACTGCCTCTTCAAGAGTTAAGTGAATCTGATATCGAAGATCAGCACCACGCTGAGCATGATTATGGGAGCGACCTCCGCCTCCACCAAAAATGTCTCCGAAAACATCACCAAAAACAGAACTAAAGTTATCAGAGCTAAAGCCGTTAGAGCCACCCATTCCGTGGCCAGCAGCCCCATGGCCATACTGGTCATAAGCCTTACGCTTCTGGTCATTAGAGAGTACCTCAAAAGCTTCGTTTATTTCTTTGAAGTTTTCTTCCGCACTTTGATCACCAGGATTACGATCAGGGTGATGCTTCATTGCCAGTCGTCGATAGGCCTTTTTAACCTCCTTGTCGGAAGTGTCTTTCTGAACACCCAGGACCTCGTAATAATCGCGTTTAGCCATAAATAAAACCTTAAAACTCGCTAACAACCATTTTAATTACAATAACTTATTCATTATTCAGACTCGACGCACGTGAAGATGCAGGGTTATTTACCTTCATCTTTCAAGTGCTTCGGGTCTGCTTATTGCTACGTTTCCTGGTGCTAAGTACCACATAAGGATTGGTGTGGAGTTACTTTTCGTCTTTCACTTCTTCAAACTCAGCGTCGACAGCCTCTCCTGCATGCTCTGACTCTGCTTTGGTTTCTTCCCCTTTTTTACTGGCTTCAGCATACATTTTTTGAGTTAGATTACCTGATAGTTCAGACAATATTTTAACTTTCGCTTCGATATCGCTCTTGTCGTCAGTTTTAACTGCTGCTTCCAGCTCTGTGATGGCTGTATCAATAGAGGCTTTTTCTTCTGTGTCCACTTTATCGCCAGCATCAGTCAACGTCTTACGAGCAGTGTGAATAAGTCCATCAGCAGAGTTACGGACAGTAATTAACTCTTCAAACTTCTTATCTTCTTCTGCATTAGCTTCAGCGTCCTTGACCATGGCGCTAATTTCATCATCAGACAGACCACTTGAGGCCTTTATAATGATAGATTGCTCTTTGCCGGTGGCTTTATCTCTGGCTGATACATTCATAATGCCGTTTGCATCTATGTCAAAACTAACTTCAACTTGAGGAACTCCCCGAGGAGAAGGAGGAATATCGGCCAGATCAAAGCGACCCAAAGATTTATTCTGAGTAGCTTGTTTACGTTCACCCTGACAAACATGAATAGTAACAGCCGTTTGGTTATCATCAGCTGTAGAGAATATTTGAGACTTTTTGCTAGGAATGGTTGTGTTCTTATCAATAAGGGACGTCATTACGCCACCCATTGTTTCGATGCCCAAAGTTAACGGGGTAACATCAAGAAGTAGAACATCTTTTACTTCCCCAGATAGTACTGAAGCCTGAATAGCAGCCCCTACAGCAACAGCTTCATCTGGGTTCACATCTTTGCGGGGTTCTTTGCCAAAGAATTTTGCCACTTGTTCCTGAGCGAGAGGCATGCGAGTTTGACCACCAACAAGAATAACCTCGTCAATTTTGGACAGTTCTAAACCTGCATCGTTCAAAGCAGTCCGGCAAGGCTCCAAAGAGCGTTCAATAAGGTCTTCTACCAAGGACTCCAATTTGGTGCGGGTGATTTTGATATTAAGGTGTTTGGGCCCAGCTGCATCGGCAGTGATATAGGGAAGGTTAACGTCGGTTTGCTGAGCGGAAGATAACTCAATCTTTGCTTTTTCAGCGGCTTCTTTAAGGCGCTGCATAGCCAAAGGATCTCCTTTTAGATCAATACACTGATCTTTTTTAAACTCAGTAACAAGATACTCAATCAGCCGTAGATCAAAGTCTTCCCCGCCCAAGAATGTATCACCGTTCGTTGCCAGTACTTCGAATTGATGTTCTCCATCAACATCGGCAATTTCAATGATAGAAATATCAAAAGTACCACCACCTAAGTCATAAACAGCAACAGTCTGGTCTCCATTACGTTTATCCATGCCGTAAGCTAAAGCTGCTGCCGTTGGTTCGTTGATAATACGCTTCACCTCTAAGCCAGCAATACGACCAGCATCTTTAGTTGCCTGACGCTGAGAGTCATTGAAGTACGCAGGTACAGTAATAACAGCTTCAGACACTGTCTCTCCCAGATAGTCTTCAGCAGTTTTTTTCATTTTTTTTAGGATTTCTGCAGAAATCTGTGGAGGCGCTTTTTTGTCATCCTCCACCTGAACCCAAGCATCGCCATTATCGGCTTTGACGATGCGGTACGGTACCATCTGAATATCCTTTTGAACGACTTTATCATCGAAACGACGACCAATGAGACGTTTAATAGCAAACAGGGTTTTTTCAGGATTAGTAACACCTTGACGCTTAGCTGGCTGACCTGTTAGAACCTCACCGTTATCTACAAATGCAACAACAGATGGTGTTGTGCGCGCACCTTCAGCATTTTCCAATACCTTGTACGTGCCACCTTCCAAGATAGCAACACATGAGTTGGTTGTGCCTAAGTCAATCCCGATTACCTTACTCATTTTTAATTGTCTCCACGTCCCTGACGCGCAGGGTGTTTAATGCTAGTTATGCCGCCTTTTACATCTGCAAGCTAACAGATCCTCATTAGAATCGGCACTTTGAATATACAGCCCCAAGAGTGCTATTTCTTACTAGGCTCTCTGTTGACACTTTATGCTCGCCATATTCTAAGATGAGTGGGTGCTGACTACCTTATCTACCCTACTCACTTAGTTTTCCAAATTACTGGTTTTGCGCGCTGCCTACTGGCATCTTCAAATTACTTTGGGTATATGTTGCGGCCTTTGTTCGGATATATGGGTTCATCTTTATTATTTTTCAAGTGTTCATATCTTATCTATTCTGCTATGAGAGATCTTTGTACAAACCAGTAATTCTATTTTGAGAGATAATAATCGTAATCAAAACACAGTGTTTGGATCAATAAATGATGTGGTAAAGATTATACGCGCTACCATTGAAGAGGGTATGAGTAGGCTGCAAACGACAAAGCCTCATGATCCAAGTCGTAGGTGGTAGAGAGCGGTCAACAGCCTCACATTTTCAATAGGAACTATTATATACCAGAAATGCACAGTGACGTGCTCTTCTCTAAAAGCACTTAAGTACTTTTAGACACCACTACCATAGCCGAGCGTACAATTCGTTCGTTCAGCGTATAACCTTTTTGGAATACAGAGATAATTGTGTTTGGTTCAACCTCAGCATTGGGCACAATAGATATAGCCTGATGGAAATTAGGGTCGAAAGGCTCCCCTTCAGGGCTGACTTGTTTGACGTTAAATTGAAGCAAGGTATCAAGGAAAAGCTTTAAAGTGAGCTCCATTCCCTCTTTCATGGCGTCATGCTTACCATCAGTCTGGGCGGCGCTTTCTATTCCTTTCTCAAGACTGTCCACAACAGGCAGGAGTCCTTCTACAAATTTATCCAATGCGAATTTATGAGCCTTCTCTACATCGATCGCGGCCCGGCGCTTAATATTTTGAGTTTCAGCCTGTGCTCGCAATAATTGGTCTTTCTTTTCATTAAAGGCAGTAGTTAACTCTGCATGTTCTCGCAAGAGGTTAACCGTATTCTTTGGTTCAGCCTCAAATGGTTCCTTTTCTTCTGTTTCCTGCTCAATCTTTTCAGCTTGCTCAGAAGCATTAGCTTCAGCCGTTTCTCCTTCAATATGGGGGGATTCTTCCCCAGCCTCACGATTTTCTACAGTCATGTTACATCTCCTGAATTCTAGGTCTGCTCATGGGCGTTAACAGGCTCAACTTAAAGTACTTTTTTGGCTATATTGGGGCAACAACATGCTATTCAAGGAATAAAAACAAAAATAGCACGATATGTTAATTTGATTTTATGAGATAAAAAATTGTGTCTAAACAAAGTTGGAGAAAGGAAAGGTGCCTTGGAGAGGGTGGCGTCCACTTCCTTTGGAAGAGTGAGGTTGAGGGTTGCTACAAATCAGCCCAATCACCCCAGTCATCCTTTCTATATGGCTGTTACTCTTAGGTTAATGAGAGTGAGCTCACTTGTTTCTTATCCATACTTCTATATTAGGGAGTCTCTGATTGAGTCTCTAGGACCTGGTAAAATAGCATCGCTATGGGCAAGGCGGTTATCCAAAATGAAGCAATAAAGTTTTGCGTTACTCAGTTACGCAGCCAAAAAACGCAAAATGCGAAAAGAGTTATTTTTTGAGAAAATGGAATCCTGTGTTCTTTGGGCAGCCTTTGAAGCAATCATTGAGCCACATTACCCGAAAAGTGGATGTCGGAGCTGGCAGCCGATCTGCCTGACAACAATGCTGCGTATTTATCTCATGCAATAATGGTTTCAATTATCCGATCCGATGCTGGAAGACGCACTGTATGAAATTCAATCAATGAGAAGATTTGTCAAATTGGAGCTGTGCGAAGATCGGTTGCTTGATGAAACAACTATCCTGAAATTTCGGCACCTGTTGGGGCGTAAGCAATTGACTAACAAGTTGTTTGCTACGGTCAGTGAGCACTTGCAACTACAATGTCTTGCACTTCCAAAAGGCGCCATGGTGGATGCTACATTAATAAGAGCTTCGTCCTCGACCAAAAACAGGGTGCATTCGTCTAAAAACACGCTTTCAATATGAATGTATGCAACACTTACGTTGAAAGATTTAATCACACAGCAAGATGCGAATAGCTTGAGTAAAATATTCTAAAGGACATTGAGTGTACCAAGTTTTTGGTAAATCAATAGCAAAGGACTTACAAAAATTAATACCCTCATTCAGCAACTGGTAGCGCACCTACGTGGCAGTTACTGTAGTTGATTAACACTTTCTTCTTTTCGACGAGCCTTCAAAACAAGAGGAGTTCTCATGGGGGCGTTTTCGTGAAACGACATTAATGTTACTAATTGGCTGATCTTCATCTTGTCTAGTGATTTCCGGTCTATGTATTAGAGCAATTGCTTGATACGTGCCTCTAAGATATTGTTGAGCTAGACTAGAGTATCTGTCATTCGTTTTACATATATTAGATGATATTATAACTTCATACGCACCTTTTTTACCAGGAATGCATATGTAATTTTTCTTGAAATCTGTAAAGGCATTAAGATTACTAACATCAAAAGATTTAGCTGTATCTTTATCATCATGACAAATGTAAAGATCTTTCCCGAAATGCTGTTCTTTTATAATATCAGCTTGTTTAGCTATTGTATTTTTCGTGCAATTCTTGCTTTTTAATTCTATTGTAAGTCCAGTGTACCTTACGCCTTGATAGTCAGCGGGATTAGAATCGGATGGGTGTACCTGAAAGCGTCCTAATCCGTTGTCTTGAGACCTACCATCACAGTTACCGAAAGCGCATAAAGCTCCCAGCCTTAAATCTGAAATTTCTGACTCAAGGATGCGAGTCTCTTCCCGAGACATGCTCTCCTGAGCAGAAATCGTCGCAGTTAGCATGGGGACGATGCTAGCAGTACCCGTCTTATCTACGCCTAGATTCATATTATACATGCAGCACTGATTTGTAACACTAACTGTATATGGGTTGCTTGCAACCACGCAGCTTATAACAGGAATATTATTGTAAGCTACTACCAGCTTGGCTTCTTCTTCAGTTAAATTGCCACCTTTTTTTGAAATATTTTGCTTGCACTCCCTTTCATTAATACTTGTATTATATGCATCTGGCATAACCCATGAGAAGCCCTTATTTAATTCATTGGATACTGAAGCTGCCATGGCTCTACCTGCATTTACACACGCAGCAGGGATTTTATACAAGGCATCAAAGCCTGAATTAATTATATTCATAATTCCATCATCTCCATTATAAAATATCAATATATAGAAAATATGTTTGGTGATAATGAGAAAACAAAAAGCATATGTAGTAGCATGTAATGAATAATATTATCCAAGACATTTGCATATTGTTTTTGTGCAAACTAGCTTCGTTAAAGTCATACTAAACGATAGTTTATAAATATGAGTTCTCTTTTTTCGTGTTTTTTTGCTTCATCAGTGAATAGAATCACGTCTCGCGCAAAGGTCTCTATCCATTATTACCACTTATTCATTTCCTACGCACCTTTAGTTAGAGTGACCGCATCAATAAAAGTTCAATACAATAATTTAAATTGATAAGTTTAAGATATATCTTTACTAAGAAAAACCTAGGTATATTTCTATGGTGTTAGCTTATCCATCTTACCCAGAAGCTTTTCTTTATGCGTCTCACGACGTTTATGGTGATGCTCGCGATTAGTAAATGATAACTGCTGTTCTACGATGGATCTTGATAGGCTATAGAGCAACTATACTCTTATAAATAAGGGTTTATTCGTTATATTTATATATATAGTAAAAACACTGTCTCTCTGGACAAGAATTATAATTTGGGCTATATTACATTTTCTCTGTGAGGGAAAGATACTGCTGGCGGCGTGTATATACCTTCATGAAAGAAAAGAATGTATTTGTTATCTGTTGACTGCAGTGTGAGAGGATTAAATATTTCGTCTTGTCAGTGTGCAGATCACCAATATATAAAAAGGATTTTTAGTATAATACTAGAGAGATAGCGCCAAGATGTTTAAAAAGTACGCACCTATATTGAATGTGCTCATCGCTTCGGCATTAATATCCATGCCATTATTAGCTAGCGATCCTAATGTGGCCAGTGGGGATGATGCACCTACAAAGAGAACATTAAAGTTTTTAAATCCTGATGATTTACATCAATCGCTCATTTTTTCTTTAAGGGCTTATTATCCGGAAAAGGCTAACAGCGGTGCTGGCCGAGAATCAGGTTGGAGCTTTCAATCATTTAAGGGAGAGGTCGGAATTAAGGGGGCCAATATTTTCCGACCCGTTCTAAAATACACACAGAACCACATACTTACAGAGGGTGCTTTAGCTGGCTTGGACTTGAGTAATATGGAGCTTGAGGTAACAGAACAGTCAGGGTTTGTTGCAGTGAAGTTAAACAAAAGCCAGAACGTAAATAGCGTAACAGTATTCGTTGCTTTTCAGGGGACTACTGCGACAGAGTCCAGTATTGCAACCGATATGAATGTCCTTAGAAAGACGCTGCCTGCGCCATTCGAAGGATCGGCCCATGCAGGATTCGTGACGGCAGCCATGTCATCATACTATAATGTGAAAATGGCCATTGCTGATCAGGTGTCTGCCGTGTGCGGAAAAAGTTTTTCGAGTTTGGAAGATATTGCTGCGAATAAGGATATACAGCTCAACATAATTTTTTCTGGTCATAGTCTTGGCGCAGCAAAGGCTGCACTGACTGCCAAGTTTGTTGGACGAGATCTGAATTTATCTTCAGCCTGTACTGCACGCATCCGATTATATGTTGTATCAATAGGAGGTCCAGCATTATTTGATAGCGCTACCGCTGATGATATGGATAATTTCTTTGGATCTCAGTACGTCAGGCTTGTTGCTCCTCTTGATTTTGTTTCTCGATCGTCTGACATAAGCTTTGGCTATTACAAGCACGCAGGTATTATGATAAGCCTACCCAGAATAGGTTACATAAATATCTTTCTGTCCTCTTTTATAGGATCTTATCTTGGTTCGAACAGAACTACTCCTTTCGCAATTACTGAGGGCTTAGCTACGGCGAGTAGTAAAATGCATAGCTGTGAGAATTATATAGCTATCATAATTAATGGTGGCATTTACAGAAAATTTTATTTCGAGTCAAAGAACATGGTTGATCCTGATGCACATAAGTATGCCCCTGAAAGTGCTGCGTCATGTTTGTATCCAGTAGCTATTTGTACTTTGCTTGTAGCTTTAACTGTTGGGAGATATATATCTAAAGCTTGCCATTGAAGATGTGAGTAGGCAGCTAGTGAGAGTAATCCTATGAGCTTACGAGCGTTAGGTAATTGGGGCGGGTGAGAGTAGTTAGTAGTCTGTCCTTCACGGATAATTGGTATAGAAGATTAGTTACTGCTGTAATGTTGTTTAAAATAATAAACACTTTACCCAAAGTAGCAATCAATATATTGTACAAAAAAACAGTTAACTATACTCGTTGCCATTGAAGATGTAAGTAGATTACGCACGACGAAGCCCTATCAGACTGCTGGTTGTAGATGATTGTGGTGAGTGAGAGTGGTCAATAACCTCACTCTTTCTATGGAAACGGGCATATTGATTATCTCGGTAATTTACTGGTGACTCCATATGCTCAATCAGCTCTCCATTAGTGATTATGCTATTGTCGATCAACTGGATCTGCATATTTCGTCAGGAATGACCGTTATAACCGGTGAAACTGGTGCAGGTAAGTCAATTATTCTCGACGCGCTTGGACTTACCATTGGTGACCGTGCCGATAGTCAGTGTGTAAAGGTGGGAGCCGAGCGCGCAGAAATACGAGCCTGCTTCGATCTGAATGACTGTTCATCTGCAAGAAGATGGCTTGATAACCATGATATGGGTTCTGGAAACGAATGTATTTTACGCCGTATTATTACTAAAGACGGGCGCTCACGATGCTATATTAACGGCACTCCCTCTCTGCTTTCAGACCTGAAAACTATAGGCGAGTTGTTAATTGATATTCATGGCCAGCATGAGCATCAGTCTTTGCTGAAAAAAAGCAGTCATAAGCTGTTGTTGGATGATTTTGCTGATGTAGGCAAGCTTGCCGCATCAGTAACCTGTTTGGCCGCTGAGTATGACAAAGTACAGATGGAGCTGCATTCGTTATTATCGCTTCAGCAGGAGCGAGAAGAGAGGGTGCAGTTGCTTTCTTATCAGCTAAAGGAATTAGCACAGCTGGGATTAACAGAAAATGAAACTCATGAGTTGGAGCAGAACTACCGGAAGCTAACAAGTGCCACGGAAACCCTGACGACCTGTCATCAGGTTAATACCATTTGTTCAGAGAATGAGTCTGGTAATGTCCTGCAACAGTTATCTTTATGTATTAATAGTCTTAGTGAATTAAGCTTTGATCATCCAGCAATAACTCAATCAATTGACATGTTGTCGTCAGCACAGATACAGGTTGAAGAAGCCATTGGCGAAATCAGCCGTTTTGTTGATTATTTTGATGCTGACCCTCAGAGTATACAAGTAATTGAAGAGAGGCTTAGTGCTATTTATGAGCTGGCTCGCAAACACCGAATACAGCCAGATCAGCTGTTAGAAAGGCAACAGTCTCTCGCGGATGAGTTGGAAGAGCTCCAGTGTCATGATGAATTATCCAATGAGCTAGGAGTCAAGCTTGATAGGCTTTTTGAGACCTATCATGAGCAGGCTCAGAAATTATCAGAAAAACGGCAAAAATCTGCGCTCAAGCTGGAGAAAATTATCAGCTCTCGCATGAAGATACTGGGCATGAGTAAAGGGTTATTTAAGGTTGCCATTCATCAGGGAATTAATAAAGCTCCTAGTATAGCAGGGCTAGATGATATTGAGTTTTTGGTAACAACTAACCCAAGTCTGCCGCCAAGACCGTTGGCAAAAGTGGCATCTGGTGGTGAATTGTCGCGAATTAGTCTTGCTATTCAAGTTGCCATTTCCCAGACATCCCAAGCTCTTACCCTTGTTTTTGATGAAGTTGACGTGGGCATAGGTGGAGGAACAGCAGAAATTGTTGGAAAGATGTTGAGAGGGCTTGGAGAAAAAGGTCAGGTATTATGCGTTACTCATCAGCCGCAGGTTGCATCTCGTGGGCATCACCACGTGCATGTGGATAAAAGAGTGACAAGTTCACAATCCCGCACCCATATTACATTGCTTGCGGGAGATTACCGTATCAAGGAGGTTGCCAGAATGCTGGGGGGGGTGGAAATCACAAACTCAACCCTAGCCCATGCCCGGGAAATGTTGGAAGGGTAACCAATAACAAGAGTCTTGATGTGGTACTTGCGCGCAATTTTTTCTGCTATAAGTACGCGGTGTGGGTATTGATTTTTATGCCTGGCATCGTGAAGAATGGAGTAGGTGGCAAATTAGCAAGCTCCCATGAGCGCTTGCGCGTGAGTGTAGTCAAGGGGGGGTTGGTATATAATACTGTTGTTAATCAAGATTATTGGGTGTGTGAATGCGTCTCAAGTTTGACGCAGCTTTGTTGTGTTCAAGTATTTCTATTTATTGGATCGTCCATCGTAACTAAAGGTAAGGGCAAGCGGCGAGAAAAGCTCATGCATATTTATGTATGATGGCTATTGTTACTTTTTCTTGGGTCTTACATACAGTACCAGAACATGATCAACTAGTTCAAAGCCGTGTTTTTCAACAATCTCTCTTTGTAATGTTTCTATTTGTTCATCGACAAACTCGATAATTTTTCCAGACTCAATACAAATCATGTGATCGTGATGCTCTCCACGGGAAAGCTCAAACACTGCATGCTCGCCATCAAAATTATGACGGACAACCAAGCCGGCGCTCTCAAACTGAGTTAAAACCCTGTAAACCGTTGCCAAGCCGACATCTTCATTGGCATTTATCAATGATTTATATACGTCTTCAGCGCTCATATGAAGCCCTTTGGAGACTTCTAATACTTGCAAGATCTTTACGCGAGGCAAGGTGACCTTGAGACCAGCTTCTCGCAACTCTTGATTTGCCTGCAATTTTCTCTAACCTCCAGCTAATAATTCTGATATCATATTGTTAAGTAAATATTTCCTTTTCGACTCTAAAGATAGTGGAAGTCTCATAGTCATGCAAACCTCCTTAATTTATACTGTAATACTCTCAGCTGTCGTGCTGACAGGTTGTGCTAGCTCTACTGGAATAGGTTCAAAGCTCATTAGTTTTCCTGGAGCCTATAAAATAGACGTTCAACAAGGAAACGCTGTTACGCAGGAAATGGTTGATAAGCTAAAGGATGGCATGACCAGAATCCAGGTACGCTACATCATGGGGGCGCCTCTACTGGAAGATACCTTTAATATAGATCGCTGGGATTACATTTATAGTATGCAGCCTGGTGGCAAAGTGCGAACCCAGAAAATGGTAACTGTTATCTTTGAAAACGATCTACTGAAATCCATCAGTAGTAATTTAATGCCTGATAGTCAGTAAGAATTGTGAGCTGTATTGTGTTTTATACCCATTGCCCTTGAAGGTTTCAGGTTATTTACTGCGTTTACCTTCAGTTATGATGGGTTGAAGCCGTTTCTTTTCGGCTCTTTTTTTCCTTATTTCTATGGGGTCGGCAATTAGAGGGCGATAGATTTCTATCCTATCACCATCTATGAGGCTCTGCTTCTGTGGATTTAGTACTGTTTTACCAAACACGCCCATCCTTGCTGAATGTAATTCAATTTCTGGGAAATAGTCAATAATGCCTGATTGCACTACTGCGTCAAAAACTGTTGTTTCAAAATCAACCTCGATGGACAGTATTTTTTGCTCTAAAGGCTTGGCATAAGCTACTTCAATTTTTAGTTTCTCAGATTTTTTTTCACCCATAAATTTGCTCCGCCCGCTGAGAGAAAGCATCCACCATAGTATTCATAACCTGCCCAAATAGCGGACTAAGAGTTGCCCTTAATAGTATATTGGAAACTTCAAAATTCATTTCCAGAGATACCTTGCAACCTTCTTGTCCCAGTGGTGTAAAAAGCCAGAGACCCGTTAGTTTAGAAAAAGGACCTTCCAGTAAATCCATTTTTATGGATGATCCATAGGTCATTTTGTTTATGGTAGAAAATGCCTGACTTATTCTGCCTTTAGCAAATACCATGGCAGCTTCAACTATCTCATTCTCTTTCTTAATAATTCTGGCTTCTTTGCACCAAGGAAGGAACTCTGGGTAGACTTCTAAATCACTCACCAAATCATACATGGCTTGAGATGGAAACATGACCAAGGCGGAGCGGGCAATTTTAGGCATAGAGTTTAGGCGCATTGATATTAAAAGAAATAGTACACTCGCTGCCTGCGACGGAGTAAAGGCGACAGCGAGGTTGCGTGCCTTCTTGATGTCCCGCTCCTCCTCTTGAGCGAGTGAGGCTATTGACCGCTCTCACCGCCAATGGTAACGTATATAGCTCACAGGGTCTAGTTTCTTTGGTGCTGGATCACATTTCAATGACTTTGGGCATAAACGATGTCTAAATAGTAGTTATTATTGCGAGCCAAAGCTTGAACAATGCATGGCTTAAGGATAGCTAGTTTAGGATGGCAGAGTATTTCATCTTTTACCTGGCAAAGACTACCGTCAGCAATCATCCTAAAGGCATCAGTAGCAAGGTGTTGCTCTCCTGAGAATAATGAATATTGCAAGGCGTCATGCTTTGACTATGAATAAAGTCATCTTTATCGTCACGGGTATGAACGAAAAATCATAGGTCATAGATAGTCTTCGGGTTACCACGACTGTCATTCTTAACGTGCCAACCCGCTCTAGGATCTATTGTCGGCTTTCCGTTTTCGTCGTTCCTGAACCTGATTGCGCTGCCTCTACCGGTGTGGAATCAGTTATATTAATTCGATCTCCACTCATGGAGATGTTTTTGGCTTCCAGCTAGCGATTAATCTACGCTAATAATTTATCCCGCAGATAGTGCTTGACCCACCGTGTGTGAAATTGTCCTAGGGTGAAAGTTTCGGTAGCTTATCCATCGAGCTCAAGGTGATAAAGCTTGCGAAACAGCAGGTCTCTATACTCGCTACCATTGGAGGTGTGAGTAGGCGACAGGCGATAGAAACCTCATGACTTTGAGGGCGATAGGTTATGGGGTGAGAGATTAGGCAATAGTCTCATACCGTCAATGGATGCGAACAGGAGAGTTCAGGTGTTTTGAATGTTTGAATATGCTGTAAACAGATATGTGCTTGTTCTAAGGGTGTAGCTCATGCCTTTAATGGGTAATTGGTATAATGGGAGGTAGGTGGTAATGGGGCAAAGCTCTGTGGACTTAGGAAGCCAAATGATCATGGGAAGGTGGGGTAATCAACAACTCTGCATCTTTGAGTACAACTATTATAATGTCTAAATCACTACCCTGAGAGGCGTTATGCAGCTGAATTCTATCGAAGCCATTATTGAAGATATTCGGCTTGGGAAGCCCGTTATTATTATGGATGACGAAAAGCGTGAGAATGAAGGCGACCTAATTGTCGCTGCAGAAAAAATTACGCCGCAAATAGTTAACTTCATGGTTAAGGAGGGTAGAGGGCTTCTGTGCCTAACCCTGTCTGGTGAACATTGCGATCATTTAGGATTGCCTCCGATGGTTGTCGAAGACAAGAATAAATCCTGTTTTGGTACACCGTTTACTATATCCATTGAGGCGGCCTCAGGTGTCACTTCTGGTATTTCTGCTCAAGATCGGGCTCGCACTATTCGTGTCGCTGTAGATTCTAGGTCTAAATCAACAGATATTGTTCAGCCAGGGCATATTTTTCCTTTGCGAGCTAAATCAGGAGGAGTTTTAACTAGGGCGGGTCACACTGAAGCAGGTTGTGATCTAACCAGGCTGGCAGGGCTGAAGCCTGCGGCGGCCATTATTGAGATAATGAATGACGATGGCACCATGTCTCGCAGACCAGAGCTTGAAACTTTTGCTAAAAAGCATGGTCTAAAAATAGGCACCATTGCTGATTTAGTGTCTTACCGTATAGCTAATGAAAGAACCGTTGAGCGGCAATCTTGTCAAGCTATGGATACTATGTTTGGACAATTTGACATGACGGTCTACAATAATACGGTGTCAGGCGACAAGCATCTAGCCATAACCAAGGGCAGTTTCACCCTTGAAACATCGGTATTGGTCAGGCTGCATATCGTAGATGTATTTCGTGATTTACTCTATGCAAAATGTAAGGAGCGTGAACAGGATTGGTCTTTGTATCAAGCTATGAAGGCCATAGCCGAGGAGGGGGTGGGTGTTATAATTCTTCTCGATCAAGAAGAAAAGCCTAATGTGTGTACAGAGGTGGAGCGATTTTTTCAAACGCAGCGCTATCAGAACTCTGACGACAGCTCTTGTGCTTATCATTCTATTGGTATTGGCTCTCAAATATTAAAAGATCTCGGCGTTGGAAAAATGCGACTACTGAACTATCCGGCACACTTTTCGGCTTTATCAGGGTTTAATCTTGAAATAGTTGATTATATTTACCCAAAGTAATGCTATTTTTTTAATGGCACCCCCGACCAAGAGCTGAAGGATCAAGTATGGTGCAACAATCTAAAAAAAATGACTCTCCACTTATGCCTTCTGCTCGTAGAAGAGCTCGCCAACTTGCCTTGCAGGCTCTATATCAGTGGCAAATAGCACAATCACCTCTCTCTGCTATTGAGTCTCAATTCATGTCAGATAATGATATGGGTAAAGTGGACAGTAGTTATTTTAGCTTGATACTGCAAGGTGTTCCGCGACAGATAAGACATCTTGATGAAACTATAACCCCTCTACTAGATCGAGAGCTAGTCAAGTTGGACCCAATTGAGCTAACAATTCTACGTATCGGCTGTTATGAGTTAGCGAATCAGCCTAGCGTGCCTTACCGGGTTGTTATTAACGAAGCGATAGGGTTGGCAAAAAAGTTTGGTGCTCAAGACTCGCACCGTTATATTAACAGTATTATAGATAAGCTCGCACATAAATTGCGTGTAGATGAGGTACGCTCCTACCAGGAGTGTTAATTGGGTACGGAGGGAGACTATCAGTGGTTCAGATCTGAGCCTGCAGGGCTTGTCTCAAAGCCTGAGATGAGCTTAAAAAATAGCGCATTGTCCGGCTTTTTATTAATGTAATGAGTTGCTAAATATGGAGATTGGTGAGTTTGAGTTAATCAAAAAATATTTCCATCGTGAAGAGCTTGCACCTTCGTTGGCAGATACTGCAGAAATAGGTGATGATTGCGCGTTACTTGAAGTGCCCTCCAATATGCAGCTTGCCCAGTCACTTGATACTCTGGTTGAAGGGGTTCACTTTCCATTAAACTGTGACCCGGAGCTGCTTGGTTATCGGGCTCTGGCGGTAAACCTTAGCGATATTGCAGCAATGGGGGCTTATCCCTGTTATTTTATGTTAGGGTTGACCATACCGGAGGCTAATCAGTTTTGGCTAAAGGGGTTCAGTGATGGCCTTAGCGCTATTGCCCAGCAAGAGGGTGTAGCCTTAATTGGAGGTGATACAGTCTGTGGACCGTTAGCTATTACTATTCAGGTGCAGGGGCTCATAAAAAAAGGAAAAGCACTAAAGCGCAATGGTGCAATAGCAGGCGATAAAATATATGTCAGTGGAAGTTTGGGTGATGCTGCCGGTGCGCTAAATTTTGTATTGGAGGGGCAGCTGCCATCTACAGTAGTTGACAAAGATGAGTGTAGGTTACTGAATCGTTACTATAGACCTACTCCTCGTTTGGCTCTTGGTCAGTGGCTCGGTGACAACGGTGCCAATGCGGCTATTGATATATCTGACGGACTACTAGGGGATTTAGGACATATACTGACGGCAAGTCATAAAGGTGCAATACTAAACCCTGACATGATTCCCTGTTCTGATGCGTTAACAAGGGTCTATGGTTCTGAGCAGGCAAAACTATTTGCAATGACTGGTGGAGACGATTACGAACTCTGCTTTACTTGGCCAGAAAATAAAGCACTAACGTTGCCAGAGGCTCTGGGGTGTACGGTTTCACATATCGGCCACATTACAAAAAAAATGCAACTAGTGAATAGTATTACGGGGAAAGATATTAATTTGAATTCATATGCTCATTTTTGACTAACTTTTTTGACCGTGGCTGCTATGTTTGGAAGCCTTTGTACGAGTCGTAATTTTGTTTGTTGGTGAGGCAAAAACGCACGGGAAAAAGAGTTTATGCATATAAATGATCGATTGAGTGCGTTTTTAACGAAGCCAGCTGGCAAAAGAACAATCGTGCAAAAGTCTCATTTTGTTCATCCCGAGAAAGATCTGCAGAAGAGGTGTTTTTTCATTATTTTATCAACGACTAAACAATGAACGCTAAACCTAATGTTTGGAGCAACCCAATTCATTTTCTCGCGTTTGGCTTGGGCAGCGGGCTATCGGCAAAAGCGCCTGGCACTATGGGAACGATTGCTGCAGTTCCATTTTATCTCTTGATGCAGTCTCTATCGCCTTGGAAGTATTTTCTTTTGCTGGTTATAGCTATTGTTATTGGTATATGGCTTTGCGATAGAGCTTCAAAAGATTTGGGTGTTCATGATCATCAGGGTATAGTGTGGGATGAGTTCTGTGGTTATTGGTTCACTATGCTACTTGCACCTGCAGGTTGGGGGTGGGTTTTGTATGGATTTATTCTGTTTCGTGTTTTTGATATTTGGAAGCCTTGGCCAATAAATTGGCTTGATGCTCATGTTGGTGGAGGGGTGGGCATTATGATCGATGATATCGTCGCAGGTTTTTTTGCGCTGTCTGTATTGCAATTAACCGCCTATTTTATTTATACCCATTACCCTTGAAAGTGTGGGCTGTTGGTTGCTCTTACTAGCTCCAATTATCTACTGTTCGTAGGTTCATGGAGAGTAAGCAAGCTCACACCTTTAATTGTAGGCTCTAAGTCTAGAACTAAATCTGATTTGACTGGTGCCAAGCTATTAAAAATCAAGGAATTGATGTTATACCATAACTTTTTGGTCTCGAATGTAAGGGCGGATCAAGGGCAGATGCTGGTATAATAATATATTTCCTTTTTCTTCAAAAACTATAGCTATCCTCTGATGTATTATTCCAGTTACCGAAGTGTGAGTGGGCTACAAACGGGCTAAGCTCCATGAACCTACGAGCAGTAGCTGAGTGGGGTGAGTAAGAGTAGCCCGTAACCTCATGTCTTCAATGGTAAATGGTATAGATGTATTAGAGTTTGCTAGTTTCATAGTCATGGTTAGCATTTGACTTTACTCTGCCTGGCTATTCAAGGAGCTGTGAGTGTCTGGTAGTTTTGTTGCAGAATCACGCCTGCCCACGCCTTTTGGTGAATTCATCGTACACGGTTTTGAAGATGGGATTTCAGGTAAGGAGCATTTGGCATTATCTATGGGCGATCTTGCCGATGGAGAGCCAGTTTTGACTAGAATTCACTCTGAATGTTTAACGGGAGACGCTCTGTTTAGCATGCGCTGTGATTGCGGAGCCCAGCTTCAGAGTGCTTTAGAAAAAATTTCCGAAGAGGGGCGCGGGGTTTTATTGTATTTGCGCCAAGAAGGACGTGGAATAGGTTTGCTGAATAAGATTCGAGCCTATAATCTTCAGGATAATGGTCGGGATACTGTTGAGGCCAATGAGGAGCTTGGCTTTGCCCCGGATATGCGTAAGTACGATATATGTAAATTAATGCTAGATCATCTTGGTGTAAAAAGTCTGCGTTTAATGACTAATAATCCTCTAAAAGTAGATGCTTTATCTATGCAAGGGATTCGCGTTGTTGAACGAATACCCCATCAAACTGGTCAAAATCCGCATAATGAGCGCTATCTAGCAACCAAGGTGTGGAAGCTAGGGCATTTGTATAATACTGCGTGATTTCTAGTACTGGTACTGTTAAACCGTTGATACATTAACTTTGTGGGTTTGAAGTTTTTTCCTCATTAGTAGATCGAGCCTTTTCTTTATCTTATTGTATATGCCTTCAGCGTCTAAAGCGCACTCGGCTAGTTGATCTTTATGGCTGGCTGCATCGATGTAGCGGTCGGGGATTCCATGATTATCAACAGGAATATTAATATTTTCTCGCTGTAAGAATTCATTTACAGCTGAACCTGCGCCGCCTATAATGCTGCCCTCCTCAAGGGTAACTAGGAGTTCGTGACTAGCGGCTAGTTCAAGAATTAATTTTTCATCCAAAGGCTTAACAAAACGCATATTAGCTACGGTTGCATCTAAAAACCGAGCAGCTTCCAAAGCACCAGCAAGTAATGTACCAAAAGAAAGAATGGCAACGCGTTTCCCCTGTTTCCTGATTTCACCCTTACCGATACTTAGTGGAGAAAGACTCATGCTGATAGGAGTTCCCGGTCCTGTTCCTCGAGGGTAGCGTACGGAAGCAGGGCCATTGTAAAAAAAGCCAGTAGACAATAGTCGACGTGTTTCATTTTCGTCTGATGGAGTCATTACTAGCATATTAGGAATGCAGCGAAGAAAAGCAATATCATAACAACCTCCGTGGGTGGGCCCGTCTTCACCAACAAGTCCAGCCCTGTCAATGGCAAACAATACATCCAAATTCTGAACAGCAACATCGTGCACTAATTGGTCATAAGCACGTTGAAGAAAGGTGGAATATATAGCGACCACAGGCTTCATCTTTTCACAGGCCATGCCTGCAGCAAGAGTAACGGCGTGTTGCTCGGCAATTGCTACATCAAAATAACGATCAGGATAGAGCTTTGCAAAATGAACAAGATCTGAGCCCTCACACATGGCCGGGGTAATACCCAGTAAACGTTCGTCTTTAGCGGCCATGTCACATAGCCATTGCCCAAAAATATTACAATACTTTAGTTTTTTGAGGGAGATGAGTTCTTTTTTGCCGCTTTCAATGGGTCTAGGCTCTAGCTTGGTTATAGAGTGATAACCTATCGGATCCAGTTCTGCTGGTGTAAATCCCTTCCCTTTTTTAGTAACAATATGAAGAAATTGAGGTCCTTCCAAAGCTCTTAAGTTTTTGAGGGTATGCATTAACATTGGTAGGTCGTGACCGTCTATTGGGCCGGTATAATTAAAGCCCAATTCTTCAAATAATGTGCCGGGAATGACTATCCCTTTAATGTGCTCTTCTGTGCGTCGAGCAAGCTCCCATGCAACAGGAATGGCGCTTAACACTTTTCTGCTGCCTTCTCGAAGATGGTGGTAGGTTTTGCTAGAAAGTACGCGAGCTAAATAATTGGAGAGTCCACCCACATTTTTTGAAATGGACATATCATTATCATTTAAAATAACCAACATGCTGGCTTTTAGGTCAGCGGCATGATTGAGTGCTTCGTAGGCCATGCCTGCAGTCATGGCGCCGTCACCAATGATAGCAACTGCGCGCCGGTCTTCTTTTTTAAGTTTGGCGCTGATAGCCATGCCCAAGGCCGCGCTGATTGAGGTGCTGGAATGACCGACGCCGAAGGAGTCATAAAGGCTTTCAGATCGTTTGGGGAAGGCCTCCAGACCATCTTTCTGGCGCAAAGTTGACATAAGCTCCCTACGCTCTGTAAGGATTTTATGAGGGTAAGCTTGGTGACCAACATCCCATACCAGTCTATCTGTGGGAGTGTCATAAATATAATGAAGAGCAATAGTAAGCTCAATCACCCCCAAGCCCGCACCAAAGTGTCCGCCAGTCTGGCCCACAGAGTATAACAAAAACTGTCGAAGCTCTACAGCCAGGCGGGGCAGATTCGACTCGCTTAAAGCTCGCACTTGTTCAGGACGCTCTACTCGGTCAAGTAATGGAGTATCCGGCCTTGTTTTGGGTATTTCGTGAAACATGTCATTGAAAAACCATAAAATAGAGCGTTAAACCTAATAAAATTGCAGGTAATTATACTTAAAACCACATAATTTGATAGATCTTTTAAGATTAGATACATGTTTCCAGGTAAAGTTGGATAGACGACAAACGATAGAATCGCCATGAGCCTACTAGAAGTAGATGATTGGGGTGAGAGAGCAGATAATAATTCACCTGCATAGGGAGTGAGTATAATCAATAATAACGAGTTTCGGTATATCAATTTAGACTCAAAGTAATTGGAGGTCCACTAGTAAGAGCGCCTGACAATATATTTGGCTAATTGCTGCAGTTGAATGGCTCTATCGCCAAAGTCAGCCAAGGCGCGTACTGCAGATTCGCTTAGCTCAATAGCAAACTGACGGGCTTCTCTCAACCCCATAATGGAAACGTAAGTTGGTTTATCTAATGCCTCATCGGCCCCGTTTCTTTTGCCCAGAGTTTGGGTGTCAGTAGTCACATCAAGGATGTCATCTTGCACCTGGAAGGCAAGACCGATAGCAGATGCATACTGATTTAACTGACGTAGATGCCAGTCTTCAATAGAAGAGTTGCTTAGAGCGCCAAGTCTAACGGAGGCTTTAATTAGAGCTCCTGTTTTGTGTTCATGCATCCGAATAAGTTGCTGCTGACTAAGCTTTAGCCCTATTGATGTTAAATCCATAGCCTGCCCCCCCAGCATTCCCGCATATCCTGAAGCAGCACTTATAGTTTGAATCTGCTGTAAGCGCTGAGAATCAGAGAGTGTGCTATTTGGCAGCAACTCATGGCGGCTTAATACTTCAAAGGCAAGAGTTTGCAATGCATCACCGGCAAGAATGGCTATTGCTTCATCGTATACCTTATGACAAGTAGGTTGCCCTCGCCTTAGGTCATCATCGTCCATTGTTGGAAGATCATCATGAGCCAGTGAGTAGGCATGAATTAACTCAATGGCGCAGGCAGCAGGATCAGCATCTGCCAAGTCGCCACCTAAGCATTCAAGTGCTGCGTAAGTGAAAATAGGACGAATACGTTTGCCGCCATTAAATACGCAATAGCGCATGGCTTCAGAGAGTGTTTCGCTAATAGGGTTATTACTCGGAAGAGTCGTGTGTAGCACCTTATCTATTCTTGCGCGGCATTGATCCATGTATGCATTAAGATGCACATTCTCCCTCCTTAGTTGATTGATCAAATGGCTGGAATTGGGGCTCACCGTTTTTACCCATTAATAATAACTGTACTTTCTGCTCAGCTTTTTCCAAAGCCCCTTGGCATTCACGGGTTAACCGAATGCCCTGTTCAAATGCACTCAATGATTCTTCCAGGGAAAGATCGCCGGACTCTATCTTCTGCACTAACGATTCTAGGTCGCTAAGAGATTTTTCAAAAACAAAAGCACTCTTTTTTTTGTTAGTCATGGGCAGATCTATACCTATACTACGCAATATTTTTTGGAGGAAGATAGTGAGTAATCATAACACAAGTGCAAAAGGTGATTTATCTCTTGCTTCAATATTTTTCACTACATGGAGCTTCGCTCATTTGTTGTGTGCCCACATCTTGCTTGAATGGTAGCTGCTATGGTTGACATCCGTTACTACTGGTAAGGCGATGTTGCTATTCCATGTCGCGCTCTCATTAGGTTGTAGGAAAACTGTACTATAGCATGCCTTGGGGCTTATTCGCAGGATCCTTAAGGTCTGCATCGGTAAGGGTATTACTATCGTCTAGAACAGAGGAAGATCCTTGTACATCATTCCAAACATTGGCATCCATTGTTCTGTCCAAAAAGGAGAATTTACGTCGATCAAATACAGGCATACGTCCTGCTTTGAGCTGTTGGCCATAGTCCTGAAGAACCTGAAATGTATAACCTGACAAGAGGATAATAACAACAAGATTAATCAACGCCATGAGCCCCATCGCTAGATCTGCGACAATCCATACCGCGTTAAGAGAACTTATTGAGCCAACAAAAACAAGGACAACAACTGTTATCCGATAGATGAAAAGCAAGACGGGACTGTTGCGCATAAACAACAGATTGGACTCGCCATAATAATAATTGGCTATTACTGAGGTAAATCCGAAAAAAATCACCGCTCCAGAAATGAAAAGTTGGCCCCAGTCACCAATAATAGCAGCAAGAGATGCTTGAGTTAGCTGTATGCCATTCGGCATGCCGCTATGATCTAGTTGTCCGGATAGTAAAATTATAGCTGCAGTTGCGGTGCATATAACAATAGTGTCAATGAAGACGCTAAGCATAGATATAATGCCTTGGGCTGCTGGATGATGAGGCCAAGGCGTAGCTGTGGCTGCAGCGTTGGGACCGCTGCCCATGCCAGCCTCATTTGAAAATAAGCCTCTTTTTACCCCTTGCATTATAGCTAGGGAAACACTGTAGCCTAGCCCTCCTGCTGCAGCGCTTTTTAGGGCAAAGGCGTTATCGATAACTAAGAAGAATATTTCTGGAAGGCGATTAAAGCTAAGAACAACTACCACTAATGCCATCAAGAGATAAGCTAGCGCCATTATAGGTACAACCATTTCAGCAAATGTTGCTATAGATCTAATGCCGCGAAAAATAATCACTCCCGTGACGCTGGCCATAATCAAGCCAACATGGGTTCCCGTTAGAGAGCTGGTGGTTGCCAGTGCTGCAGCAACTGAATGTGCGTGAACAGCGTTAAAAATAAAGCCGAATGAAACTAACAGCATGATTGAAAATAAAATGCCTAACCACCGAAGACCCAACGCTTTTTCAATATAGTACGCGGGTCCGCCTCGGAAGGTGCCGTCTTCGTTATTGGTTTTGTATAGCTGCGCCAGGGTGTTTTCAACATAGCTGGAAGACATTCCCAGTAGTGCAACAATCCACATCCAAAAAATAGCACCTGGGCCACCAATGTATATGGCAATAGCTACCCCTGCAAGATTACCCGTTCCTACATGAGCTGCAAGACTGGTACAGAAAGCCTGAAATGAAGATATGTGTTTTTTATCGGTTTTTCGTGAACCTAATACTATTTTCCAAGCATGACAGAAGTAACGTACTTGGGCAAAGCGACTTCTTATAGTGAAATAGAGACCTGCCCCTAACAGTAAATAGATTAGTAGATATTCCCATAATACTGATGTTGCGGTCTCAATTAGATGGCTCATAATCAGTCTCTTTAAAATGGTAGATAATGGCAGAATGCCTTGCGTACAATCTTTTCACAAATACTGCATTTTTAAATGTCGTGGAGTCAAAGCTGCTGTGTATATCTAACGAGTAGAAAAAGTGGGGGTTGCTGAAGGTGAGATCCTGCTCTTTTCTCCGGAAAGATATGAGGTTATGACGGAATATTACCAGCAGCTGATTTACGAGCAACGATGCCATATTTTTGTACTAAAGAAAAGTAGTTGTGCACTTGCTTCAAGAGCGTGCTGGAAGATCTTGTGAGAAATACAAGTGCAAGTGGCTGTACAGGCGTAAAAGAGAGTAATGCAGCGGCGTAAGGATGTGGTTGAATCGACGAAGATGACCACGGCAATTATAATTGTAGTCTAAGCTTGCCGCCACACTGAATGGGCCGTGGGTCTTAGCCGTTCCAAGGGTAAAGGTATAGGCTGTAATTCACTGAGGATTTAAATCAGTATTTTTTCAAGGATCTTTGGTGAACGGTACCTTTACAATAAATGCACATGGAAAGGTATCTGTTTATAAAACTATCGTGTGAACTTAATTGGTTTGTCTGTCACACGATCAAAGTGGGTTATCCACATTAACTGTGGATAACCTGATGAGTATATTTGGGATAGTTGCTCGAGAGGCACATAACTCGGGGTAATGCAGAGTATGCATAGAAAAACCACAGAGAAGGAACTTTCGTTTAAAATATTGGCACATATAACTTTATCTAGTTGTATTTTGTTTTTTTATCGTGATTTATTCTAAGTATCTTACGGTTTCACCGGCTTTTATCATCCTGTTTTATTAGTTTAATGTTTAACGGAGGTATCTTTTCTTGACTATAAGCCAAGGTATGGCAGTACTAAATATTGTCCACGACCTAGTGGAAATGAAATTTTAATTTTTTGGGTTATGGTATGGTATTTCAGGAGCTACACATTCTAGCTAGGGGAATAACGGCCAAAGTACGTTCAGATCAGCTTTATACCTCTTTCCCTTTAGGTTGTTGACTGCTCTCACTAATATTGCTTATGCCTTCAGAGGTGATGGGTGAGGGGGGAAGGGGGAAGGGTGAAGGTAAGAATTTTTTTGAGGTTTAGGCCATTAATAATATACAAGTTGCGTTGGTTCAAACATGCTCAGAGTTGAGTGTAGATACTAATCTTTATCAGATTGACCAATTGCTAGATGAAAAGCTAATAGTTCATCCTGATGTATTAGTATTGCCTGAGTGTTTTGCCTCTATGGGTGGAGTTTTGGCTGATGTAACAAAAAAGGTAGTCCTAATCAAGGAGTGGATGAGAGAACAAGCTCGTAGCTATGGCTGTTGGGTGGTCGGAGGCACTGTTCCATATTTGCATCAACATGAAAAAAAGTGTCGTGCCTCCTGCTTTGTATATGACCCCCAAGGTAATGAAAGAGTTCGTTACGATAAAATCCATTTGTTTGATGCTAGAGTTGTTGACGGTAGAGGAGTATATCAAGAATCAGACGATTACTTGCCTGGAGATACGCCTACGACCATATCAATGGAAGGCGCTCCATTTAGATGTTTAGGGTTGAGTGTTTGTTATGACCTTCGCTTCCCAGAATTATACAGGGCATTAGTTGATCTTGGGGCTAACATTTTTTGTATTCCCTCTGCATTCACTCATGTTACTGGTAAAGCTCACTGGGAACCGCTATT
The DNA here is from genome assembly GCA_030674915.1 of Candidatus Endonucleibacter bathymodioli. Taxonomy (GTDB): domain Bacteria; phylum Pseudomonadota; class Gammaproteobacteria; order Pseudomonadales; family Endozoicomonadaceae; genus Endonucleibacter; species Endonucleibacter bathymodioli. The sequence continues at coordinate 42,975 of JASXSV010000011.1, read as the reverse complement.
AAGAGCAAGAGCTATAGAAAATCAATGTATTGTAATAGCTGCTAACCAAGGAGGCAGACATGCCGATGGTAGGGAAACCTGGGGGCACAGTATGATTATTTCCCCATGGGGAGAAATTCTTGCGGAAGCGGGAACTGAGCCAACGGTATTGTCAGTGAGTATTGATTTGTCAATGCTCTATGAGTTGAGAATAAAAATGCCATTTTATGACCATAGAAGGCTGTAAAGCCCATGATTTGGCGATGCTTCCTTGGTTATATGCACTATTCCTTATTAACGGTGCGAGGTTGTTGACTACGCTCCCTCAGCCCAAGCACTTACTATTCGTAGGATTATGGGGCTTTGCTCGTTTGTCTTCTACTCACACTGTCAATGGTAACGGGAATAGCTGTGGAGGTTTCTTATTGTAAACCTATATTATCTCAAACAAATGATGAGTCTTCTTTCCGATCTTGACTAAAAAGAATCTACCATAAAGAGCCCATTTAGCTGCAAAGCACTCAGGCAGATTCATATTATCGTCCATGCCGCGAGTTTTACCGTTAAAGAGTATTGCTTTTCGTTGTAAGGCATCTTTTACTTGTTTGCCGGATAACGCCATATCCGATGAAGTAAACACTTGCGTCATGGCTTGGCCGACTAGATCGGCGCGTTTGATTGTGTTTGTAGGTAATCCATCTAGCTTCAATTGCTCTAAGTCCTGCTCGGAAAGGCTGTTTATATCACCAGAAAATAGTGCTTTAGTGATGCGCATTGCCGATTCCAGACCATTTTTACCGTGTACCAGATCGGTAACCTCTCCAGCCAAAATACTTTGAGCTGATTTGCGTCCCTGAATCGTTGCATCCGATTCTTCAATGCTATGAATGTGTTCAATGTTAAGGAAAGTGAAGAAGCGCAGAAATTTATATACATCTGTGTCCGAAGTATTAATCCAGAATTGGTAAAATGAATAAGGAGATGTTTTTGTGGGATCAAGCCAAACTGCGCCATCTTCAGTTTTGCCAAATTTGGTTCCATCGCCCTTAGTTACCAAAGGAACCGTCAGCCCAAAGGTTTGCGCTTTATTCTGGCGATGTGTCAACTCAATGCCACCAATAATATTGCCCCATTGATCACTTCCTCCGACCTGTAGGGTGCAATTGTAACGGCGGTTAAGCTCCGCAAAATCCATGCCTTGCAACAGTGCATAAGAAAACTCAGTGAAAGAAATGCCGCAGCCTTCTCGGTTTAAACGTTGCTGAACAGACTCTTTGTTTATCATGGAGTTGACAGAAAAATGCTTGCCAACGTCACGTAAAAACGCCAAAGCACTTAACTCACTGCACCAGTCAAGATTGTTAACAACAATAGCTGAATTATCACCGCAGTTGAAGTCGAGAAATTGGTTGATCTGAGTACTGATTTTATCAGTCCATTCAGTAATGATATCTGGCTGATTCAGTTGCCGCTCTGCTAATTTAAAGCTAGGGTCGCCAATCAACCCAGTTGCCCCGCCAACAAGGGCAATGGGTTTGTGATTAGCCTTCTGAAAACGTGCCAGAACTATCAGAGGCACTAAATGACCAAGATGCAGGCTGTCTGCCGTAGGGTCGAAACCGCAATAAATTGTCCGTGATTGTTCATTAAGATGAGTATCTAACTCATCTACAGAAGTGGTCTGTGCAATGAGTTGACGAGCCTGTAGGTCGTGCAGTAGTGGGTTTTGATTCTTGGACATAAAGTAACCTTATATTTGATATTATGTAAGCACAACAAGGCGATAAAAATACAATAAACGATATTCATTATAATGCTGACTGAAATCTGCAGTGCATCACAATTTAAGCTGCTAGCGCAACTATATATTTATCAGTTGTACGTATTCTTTTAACGGTGCAGGTCTTTGGTAGATCTCTAACTCACCACAATAACCTCCTGCTATTAGGTTTTTTTGGTTGTCTAGTTTGTCTCCTGCGCACTTTTCAAGGGAAACGGATATATGGGTCAATCAAAGAGGTAGAGTATTCTTGGTCTCAAATCCCGTTACCATGAGATGCACTAAGACCGGGAAGTATTAAAATTATAAGTTGAGTAATATTCAGGAGTTAATAGACAATATATCCATGCTTCGTAGGATTGATGAAGATAAGGTCTCTGTTTAATGGCGAAGGTCTTGCTATTATAACGTATTAGCTTTATTATTTAAAAAGGTGTTTCGATTGTTTGTAACTATGATGATAAAAAAGAATAATCTGTTTTTCTAGTTATAATATAGCTATGTCCCCGATTAACTTAGTTACTTATAATAAATATTATGAATAAGCGCATGCTAAGAGGCGTCTCGCCAAGGAATAATGCGACAAGCCTAAAACAATTTCCCAGGAAGCATATACTCCTTATCGCAGGTATTGTTGCTGTCGTTATAGGGCTGACGCTAATGCTATCATTAGGGCAGTTACAATCCGATAGTTCAGAGATGTCCTTGGCTATAGATGTTCACCAATTATCCATAGGAGATAGTGTATTAAATGCCTCTTCAGATATCCAAAACATCAAAAAACAGGAGGATGATCGGTCGGCAATTGTCACTATTAGTAATGACATTACAAGTAAGTTAGGTAAGTGGCATACAGTAAAGATAAAATCAGGTGATAATCTATCAGTCATTTTTACTAAGCAGGGGCTGGGTTCAGATGTAGTTCGTGCTATTGTTAGCACGCCAAAGCTAGGAAAAGTGGTTACCAAAATACGCCCCAGAGAAACCCTTGAGTTCAGGATTAATAATCGTGGAGAGCTTACTCAGCTTCGTTATGTTCAGTCAAAACTAAAAAGTATATTCTTCAGCAAAACTAATTCTGGGTACAGGGCAGAACTGATTCGCCTTGAGCCGCAGATTCGGATTGCATATAGTCACGGTGAAATTGAGAGGTCTCTATTTATAACCAGCCAAAGAGTTGGTTTGTCTGACAGGTTGACTATGAAGCTAGCGGGGATATTCGGTTGGGATATTGATTTTATTCAAGATATTCGCAGAGGGGATGGTTTTCATTTAATCTATGAAGAAAAATATTTGAATGATAAAAAGCTGGGGGATGGCAATATCCTTGCCGCCACTTTTCGTAATCAAGGAAAAACCTACACCGCAGTTCGCTATACTGACAGCAAAGGTGATACTAGTTATTATTCTCCTAGTGGACAGAGTATGAAAAAAGCTTTCCTTCGAGCACCTGTCGATTTTGCTAGAATCAGCTCACGATTCAATCCTAACCGTCTTCACCCTGTATTTAAGACTAAACGCCCTCACCGAGGTGTTGATTATGCCGCTCCAACTAATACCCCGATAAGGGCGGCAGGTGATGGAAGAGTTAAATTTGCAGGATGGCAGCGAGGCTACGGGAATGTGGTTTATATACAGCATCCAAGTAATATTGTGACGGTCTATGCCCATCAAAACAAAATTCGGCGGGGGTTAAAAAAAGGTCGTCTAGTAAAACAGGGACAAACCATTGGCTATGTTGGGCAGACAGGATGGGCTACCGGCCCTCACCTGCACTATGAGTTTCGCCTCAATGGTCGGCACAGGAATCCAGTGACTGTTAAGCTTCCGGACGCCTCGCCTATTAAGAAAGAAGAAATGGCTCGATTCAAAGCTCATAGTCAGAAAATGTTGGTTTATCTTGAAAACACATCAAAAGCTCTGCTTGCAAAGCAGTAATGGCACATTTTATATTTGAAATTACTGTACTATTCCTGCCATCTATAATTATTTTGGATATATACCAGTTCCCATTGAGGTTGTGAGTATTTTAATTATTATTATTCAGCCAGATCACCTACCGTTAGTAATACCATTAAAGACAATGGTTGTTTATTAGTAATAAATACAGGAACTATAAACTACAACTGCTTTGTCTGCAGAAATAGATAAACATCACTATATTTGATGGCTATTTATCATCACCGCTTACGCCAATAATAGCCTTATATTAGAATTTAATGCATTGCCTTTCTTTTGTTAAAATTCAATCCTCGTTGAGTGTAGAAGGATTTATGCAAGCTTCATTGAAGAAGAGAGTGCTCTCATAAGCCTAGAAATAGCAGGTTTATGCAATACCCACTGTTTCTCAAATCCTGAGTAATAGATGATGCAGGACAATCATACGACGCTAACAATGCCGCCTTAATGCGGTCAGACTCTAGGGCATCACGCGCTTTTTTATGGTGCAGCTCTAAGGCTGTTTTTTTCTGTGAGGTGAGGTTAATTTTTTAGCGTTAGTTGAGAGTGCAGGAAAGCAGATTTCAAATCAAGTATCTTTAATGGTGGCTAGTGTAATGGAAGCGGGTATCGTTCTAGATAGATTGGTTCAGAATTAACTGTTACTTATATATAGGTCTGGCAGTAATACGCCAGTCTTGCCCCACAGAACGAATATCAGCAATTACAAGAGCCTGCTTATCGGAGATAGTCGCTAATGATAGATCAAATAGAGGCTTGGCGCTGGAACCCAATAATACTGGAGCCATGTAAAGAATTATTTCATCTAATAAGCATTCCTGTAGCATGGCGCCTGCGAGAGTTGCACCGGCTTCTACTAATACTTCATTGCATCCTCTTTGCCCAAGCTCTTCCAATAAAAGTTTCAGGCAAACTTGTCCAGTATTATTCTCCTGAATAAGTACTTCTGCCCCCGATGCCAGCAAAGTTTGCTTGTTGCTTATATCCGCCCGCTCAGTAGCCACAATCAAGCAGCGCCCATTGCTAGTGATTACTTTTGCCGATGCTGGTGTTCGTAACTTAGAATCAACCACTACTCTTAACGGTTGCTTCTTACTAATGAGTTTGCTATTAGGTAGCCTTAACTCTTGCTCCCGCACCGTCAGTGATGAGTCGTCCTCAATAATTGAGCCGACCCCGGAAATAATAGCACAACTGGCAGCTCTCAAACGCTGTACATCCGATCGGGCATCAGAGCAGGTAATCCATCTAGATTCTCCGCTGGCCATAGCGGTGCGTCCATCCATACTCATTCCTAGCTTGGCTTTTACCCATGGCCTCCCTGTTTTCATACGTTTAACAAAACCTTCATTCAGTGACAAGGCTTCCATCGCCAGCAAACCACAGGATACGGCTACCCCTGCATTTTCAAGCATTGATAAACCTTTGCCCGCCACTGCAGGGTTGGGATCTTTCGTGGAGCAAATAACTTTTGCTACTCCAGCCTTTATCAGAGCTTCAGCACATGGAGGGGTTCGGCCATAATGACTGCACGGCTCTAGTGATACATATACCGTTGCACCTTTTGCCTGCTCTCTCGCCTGATTTAACCCATGAATTTCAGCGTGGGCTTCTCCTGCCCACTCATGCCAACCCTCACCCACAATTTCCCCGTTACGAACAATCACACAGCCGACTTTAGGATTGGGCATGGTAGTCCAGGCCCCAACTTTGGCCAGCTGGATGGCTTTGGCCATATATCGATGATCATCAGCAGAGAATATACTCATTATGGATGTTTCCAAAAAGCATACGGAGCGCGAATTAAAGCCCAACGTGCACTATAGCCTATACTGATACCATTGAAGGATTGAAGTTGTTGACCATTATATCTTACCTCAACCACTTAGCACTTTTACCCTCATAAGTTAATTCCAGCTATAAAATAAGGATCTTATTCGAAGATCCTTTAAAATCCAACTACAAAACCAATGGTTCCTACGACTCCAGCCCAAGTAAGCTGAATGCCAATATCCTTATAAGTAAAATCGGCAAGAACTTGAATTAAAGGAAAAAAAGGAGTATTAAACATAGTCAGGTGTTTTTTGTATCCATAGAGCATCCCCATCCTATACCCTAGCTCAACATCTAAAATGCCGTATTGTTGTTTATACCAGCTTCTTTGAACACCCAGAGACCACGTCGTATCGTAATGAGTATTTATAAAAGTGCCACAATAGTAGCTATTATAGGTAACACCAAGTAGCTGATTATTTGAGTTTCTATCATCACTGCCTCCGTCAAGGTGATGTGTCCACATACCTAAACAAAGATGATTCTTTGCCGGACTTCCCCAGAGTGTATCCAGCCAAGTTTTAGAATCGATGTCATCGTTTTGCTCTTCTGTATCTTTGTTCATGTGCTCAGCAGTATCTGTTTTAACTGTAAATTCTTTAGTTTCTATACTCTGACTCATGGCTAAGGGCTTAACAGGAGTCTGCTCCCTGAACGCGTCTCCTAAATCAAAATGTTCTAATTTTTTCTTCGCTAAAAGTTCGGCCCTATTATCATAGGCAAGAACATTCTCATCAAAAGATAAAATAGCCACCATTATTAAAAAAAACTTTTTATATGTCATAATTATGCTTTACTTCCTGTCATTTAAAAATAAACCATTGATGAATGGGCTAGAGTTTATGTACTGAAAGCTTTGATGCTTTTGCCTATAGGCAATTTTGATCTTTTTAAAACCCCAGATAATACTGCGCCATTATTGACAGAGCTACCGAGAAATTAATTTACTAAAGAGCTTATAGTATTGCTTTCCCGGTTTTGATACGCAAATAGCTCCCTGGCCAACTGTTTCAATTTGGATTCTCTGAAGATATACGAAATATGCCACTCCCTTCATGGTGTCAGGTTGTTGATCGCTATCAATCACCTATTGTTCGTAGGCTCATTAGGCTTCGTTCGCTCGTCGCCTAACACGACCACTCATTTAACGGCAAAGAGTATAGCAAGCTTTAAGTAAAGATGTAATGCTGACTATTTTGAATAAATTCCACCTAGTATTCTCAATCCTTTTGCACCGGTTCCCTCGGGTAGATTACCCGGCTCGCCGTGTAACGTCTGTCTAGCCAGCCAAGCAAACGCAGAGGATTCTACCAACCCAGGATCAACTCCCAGAGCATTGGTTGAGGTTAACCGGATACTGTCAAGATGTAAGCTCATGATCTTCATAAGTTCATTGTTTTTTGCGCCACCGCCGCAGACAAACACAGCTTGTGTGTCAGGAGCATGATCCTTAATAGCGGAGGCAATACTCATGGCTGTTAAGTTACAGAGAGTTGCCTGAATTGTGTCCGGTGTGAGGTTGGCAAAAGGTTTTAGTTGCCTGGCAAGCCAACCTGGATTGAATAGCTCGCGACCTGTACTTTTAGGAGGTGACCTATGAAAAAAGCTTTCATTCATCATGGAATCAAGTAATTCTTGGTTGTGTTCGACAGAAGCGGCCCATGCACCATTATTATCAAAGGGAGTATTTTTATGCTTTCGACACCAGTAGTCCATTAATATATTGCCAGGGCCGCTATCAAAGCCAATAGTTAGGCTGCGCCCCTTCACAGATAAAATGGAGATATTGCTGATGCCGCCAATATTAACAATCACTCTTGATTCAGAATCGCTAAAAAAAACCGCATTATGGAAAGAAGACACTAACGGTGCCCCCTGTCCTCCTGCTGCCATGTCTCTGCGGCGAAAATCTGCAACAACGGTAATGCCAGTGAGCTCTGCAATTAGACTAGGATCACCTATCTGTAAGGTATAACCCATTTCTGGTTTATGTCGTATGGTTTGGCCGTGGCTGCCAATAGCTTTTATATTATTTGTTGTTTCTCCACTGCGTTTGAGTAGCTCGTTTACTGTAATTGCTGACAGTCTAGCAACATCCAGATCGATCATCGCTAGTCGTTCAATCTCATTGTTACCGCTGCTACATAAGTCCAAAATCTGTTGGCGTAGCACGTCAGGCATTGGCGTGTAATGGTGTGACAAAATTTTTGGGACTTTATTATTTTCTAGAGATATAAGCACTGCATCCATACCGTCAAGACTGGTGCCGGACATCAAACCTATATATTTTTCAATCATAGCATTCTTCTCTTGCGTAAAGTTATGTCTGTGCTATGCCCGCTACCATCGATGTGTAAGTAGGTGATAAATGAGCTAAGACCAATCGTACCGATATAAGGCTGTATTTGCAGGGAATGCAAAAATGTTGTTTGGATACAATGTTTATTTCTCTTGAAAGTGTGAGTAGGTGTTAAGCGAGGGAAGCTCTATGAGGTGGGTGAGTGAGAGCTGGTAAGCAACCTCATGCTGTCTAGGGGAGTGGAAATATGGCTGAAAACTTGGGCACTCAATGGTGGATAGGTTCACTTGTAGTCTCGATTCTGAGAAGCACGGAAGGTTTTGCATAGAAAGATTTTTGAGGCTTATATCCAAAAACTATATACTGTTCTTAGTCTGACAGGCTATTTCTGCTTGTTTGCGTTTTACAGTAAATGGAGGGGATGCTTGGATCGCGCAAGTGATTTAGGTGTGCAGTAGTAAGCAATGCTTTGAGCCTAGTAATACCACTTAAAGAGATACCTTTTAGGGTGACTCTAGTAAGTGGGCTTTATGATTATTGATCCTCTTATCTCTTACAGAGGCATAACCTTGTTTGCACACGGTCCTTTTTGCCCTTGTCCTACCTCAAATTCAACGGGCTGGCCATCATTAAGCGTTGCAAAGCCACTGTCACTCTGAATTTCGGAGTGATGCACAAAAAGGTCTTTGCCTCCATCCTCTGGTGTAATAAAACCAAAACCCTTTTCGGGATTGAACCATTTAACTGTGCCTTTACTCATTTTATATACTCAACTTATTGGTGAAATGCATTAAATTCACATTCGAATTCACCGATTCGAACATAAAGGGAGCACTTAGTAGAAGTAGACATTATAAGCCTCATCTACCAAAAAAGAAGTAATAATAACTAATAACTTATGTACATGCAACAACTCAATGCATTTCTGGGTCAGATAAGTTGAAATATCTAGGAGTTTGTTGGGCTTAATCCCAATAATATGGGATGCCCGGTCTTCAACTTAGCAGCAGGTATGCTGCAATACGGTTAATCAATTTCGATCGAGACACTGACTATTTACTATGACCATCACTGTATGAATGGCTGCTAGAAGATCATTTAACGCGCTTTGTTGCAGGATTACCAAGCAATACTGAGGTAGCGGCTGTAAGATTCACCATCCCTAGACTCTATTGTGGCTGATGATCTACGACTATGGCGTTGGCTTTTTCTCCAGTCGTAAAATTAAGCGGGCGGCTACGAGTCCATCGACTTTTGATACCTCAGCGCCAACAAGCATCATGACAACGATAGGATGGCATCTTTTTGGCGATGGCTCCTGTCCGGACTGGTTTCGAAAGCAGGAGGTGGAGCGGATATTTGGCATCATAAAGAAGATTATTGGTTTCAGGAAGCTAAATTGATGCTGGGTGTGGGAAAATTGACGGTAGAATGGATACTTAGCTCCGCACGTGTATCACTACAGGCATTAGATTAGGCCAATAAGAAGGTGCAGGCATCCGATAAATAAGAGCACTCCCAAAAAATATTTGTTAATGCACTCATAACGAGCGCGTTGAAGCCGTTTGTATCGGTTTGGCGAAAATTAAAATATCCAGCAATGTCAACCAGACAAGGTTAGTGTTGAGAGGTTTGTTATTCTGGGTTTTGACTGATACTGCATTCTGCACATTTTTATTTTATCAGTTTTCATTGTAGGTGCGTGGTTGTTGACTGATAGCATTATCCAAAGCATCTGTTACGCTAAGGCTCATGGGGGTGAACGCTTATTGCCTATTCACACTTGCAATGAATACGAGTATAGTCTGATCGATATGTAACCATAATATCATCTTGCACAGTTTGGTAAATGCTCTGATGGCGATCACTACTACTTCTTATATTGCCCTTGGTAGCAATCTTGGCAACTCGGGACATCAGCTTCAGCGTGCTGTTGATGACATGGCTTCCGAGAAAAGCATCAATCTATTACGTTGCTCTAAGCTTTATAGAAGTAGTCCTATAGGGCCGTCGGGACAACAGGATTACTATAACGCAGTAATTGCAGTATCCACCGACCTATCTCCAGAATCTTTGCTCGATACTTTACAATCTATCGAGTATAAGTATGGTCGTATAAGAACAGTCCGGTGGGGTCCGCGAACTCTTGATTTGGATATTTTATTATACGGTGATCAAACGATTAATACGTCGAGACTGACAATTCCTCATTATCAGCTACATCTTCGTCCTTTTACTTTATATCCACTCAACGATATTGCTTCGGATTTAATAGTACCAGGGCATGGTTGTTTATTTTCTCTGCTAGACAATATAAGCTCTGCCGAGCTAAATATTGTTGCTGACTCTTGGCCATGGCTTTAATCGCAACTATCGATTATGGTCACACACTCTAGACTAGTTTCCATTGAGCCTGCAGGTAGGCAACAAACGAGAGAAGCCCCATAATCCTGCGAGCATAGATGGTTTGAGATGGTGAGAGTATTCAACAACCCCATGCCTTCAAGAGGGTGGGTATAAATCGTACATTAATTAAAACAGCGTTTGCAAACTATTGGTATGGTAGCTATTTTCTTGGGTTAGTTAAAATAAAGCTTGGGAGGTTTGGGTTATGGGAATAGGTCTTCCAAAAGTTCCTGGGGAGTTTCATAAAATTCCCGATGCCCGTTTAGCAATTATCGGCAGTATGTGGCACAGCACCTGTGTCAACGGGATGATTGAGCGAGCCTATAGAGAATTACTGGCTATAGATGTTCAACCTGAAAATATTTTTATCCACCGAGTTCCTGGGGCGTTGGAAATTCCATTTGCTGCCCGCGTGCTTTTTGAGGTAGACCCAACCCTAGACGCTATACTTGCTTTCGGAGTTGTGCTTAAAGGGATAACTGCGCACGATGATACGGTAATGCACAATATAGTCCATGGTTTTAGTGAGGTTACAAGCCGGTTTGGTAAGCCTGTGATTAATGAAGTGATAGGGGTTGTAGATATTAAACATGCCCAGGAGCGTTCAGGAAGTGATCACATGAACAAAGGTGTTGAGGCTGTGTTTGCTACCTCTGAGCTACTACATTGGTTACATGGAGTAAGAAGTTCAGCCATTACAAGTGAATGTATAAGCAGGTGACGTGACAAACGAGCTCATGCCTATGAGCTGCGAGAAGGTGGTTGTTGTGGCTCATGGGCTAGTCAGCCACTTCACGCGTTCAACGGGAATGGATAGACGAGCTCGTTCTACCCATTTTACTTGAAGCTGTGGAGTTGTTGATTATGCTCTGACTACCTCGTGGTTAAGTTGGAAAAATCAGGAAAGTTGACAGCTCTCCTAGCGCAAGGAGGCGAGAATACTCTTGGCCTGCTACGCATATTTTTCCCAAAGGGAATGAAGATTGGAGACGTGTCGAAAAATAAAATTGGGGAGGCTCAATTTTTAATCAACATACGGCCACGAAAAGCTTTTAACTACTCGGTCCGATTGAGTTTTTATAGGGTAAGTGTGTTGGTTATTGTGGAAGTCTAGGTAATGCATCTAGATTTCTCGAACCAAACATGAGGAGTATCGATTATTGGGTCTATCAGGAGCTATATTATATGCCGTCAGGTCAAATAACCTCATCTCAGTATGTACTTTTTTATTCAAAAGAACCTATGATTATTAAGGTAAATGGTGAGAAGGGATATCACGTAATCAAAAGTCCTTATACCATCACAGATATTACTACCACTAAAAAATTTCCAGGAATGGCTGATGAAATTCTAAAAAATGGTTTCCCAGAAGGTATATCAGTTCATGATCTTGAAGATGGTGAATCTGGTCCGATTAAAGGAAGGCCCAGTAAATTCAAAGAGTTTTCTAGGAGTGTAACCGGCTTTTAACCAACAGATATGGTCGCTAGGGGGTACTGGAATGCCAAACAAAAAAGGGCTAAAGATCTGCCGCTACTGATGACTATGCCGACTTTATTGGAACGAATTACAGGAAATAAAGGAGAGAAGGATCCTGAATATTTTGTTCAGTCTCCTGATGATCCAAAATGCTTTTATAGTGCAAAAAGATCAATGTTTGATGATAAAGTGTACATTATTGAATCGTAATAAAAATCTGTGTAACTGCCTATCATTAATCTCAGTCATGGGTAAAGATAGGCAGATTGAACAGTATTATAGGGATATCAAGCAGGTTTGACATATTGGGCACTTTTAGGTTAGCAGCGAGCGTCCCGCCAGAAACCATATGTTTGCTGCCATTTTAGCTTTTTTTATCTCTATAAAATGCAGATATAACAGGAATGTACTGATATTTATCAGTTCCAGAGGGAGCTATTTAAAGATACTGTAAGCGCTTTCGTTGAGAACTTTGCAAGTGGGAAGGATAATCCACTATCAAAATTTATCGGTGCATTAATGCGTAAATGCGTAAGTCTTATACGGCATAGATTTATTTGTTAAATCAGCTTGAAATAAATAACTGAATCACGCACTTAAATATTATGAGACCTTTGCACGAATCTCGCTAAATAACTGAAAATCAGGTATAATAAGCCTTGCACAATCAATGCCTTTCGGTGAAATTATGGCTTGGAAAAATCTGAAACAACGCAGTCTAGCAGATTCAATGCTGATTGATCACGATGCAGTGAAAGAACTCGACTCTGTCCATGAACTCATTGATTGGGATCGCTTAGAGCATCATCTGAAAGATATACATTCAAGTTCTCGAGGCGAAAAGGCATGGCCTCCACTGATGATGTTTAAGGCACTGCTGCTGCAAAGTTGGTATAAATTAAGCGATTCGGCCCTAGAGAAACAGCTTGCTCGCGATCTTTTATTTCGTCGATTTATTGCGCTCGACATTTCAGAGTCAGTGCCGGACCACAGTACTTTTTGGCGATTTAGACAGAAGCTCGATAAGTTGTTGCTTATGGATAAGTTGCTTCAAGAAATCAATTCCCAGCTTATAGATAAAGGTCTTTATATTAAATCTGGAGGTATCAGTATTGTTGATGCTAGCGTAATTGAGGCTAAACAGTGTCGCCCAAATAAGGATAAAGACAAGCACTCAACACAGGATCCTGACGCGAAGTGGAACGTGAAAGCAGGTTCTGACGGGAAGAGTAAAAGTACCTACGGCTATAAAGCGCACATAAATGTCGATGAGGATGGGTTGATAAAATCGATCGGTTACACAGCAGGAAATATTCACGATTCAAATTGTTTCACTGAGCTATTAGATGGTGAAGAGTCGTCTGTTTATGCGGATAGTGCTTATTCCAGCAAGAAGCACAGTGAATGGCTGGATGATAGAAATATTGATAACAGAATAATAAGACGTGCTTATCGAAATAAACCATTAACAGAACATGATAAGTGCTTTAACCGTTTACATTCTGGCGTGCGCTGCACTGTGGAGCGAGTATTTGGCGTTTTGAAATTACACTACGGCATGGCGAAAGCTCGTTATCTTGGCTTAAGCCGAAATCGCACACGTTTTGAAATAATGTGTGTGGCGCACAATATTAAACGAGGTTTATCGATTCAGCAGGCAAGTTGCGTCTGAAAATCGAAAATGAAGGGTGAAATGGCTCGAATGGCGCATATTCGAACTGTAATTGTGTTTTTTAAGGCTTTATCCTAAAAAAATACAATTTCATTAATAGTGGGGCTTATGCAGCGTTATCGTGCAAAGGTCTCATTATAACGATGATTTTTATGTCTTGTCTTGTTTGGTATTTGAGCATTTTCTTTAAGCTAGAAAGTTTAATTTTTAGTTTTATCAAAAAGATGTAGTGAAGAAAGGAAGACTTATTCGAGTCAGGTCGGTTTTTATCAACAAGCTAGCACCTTCAAAAGCGACGAGCATAGCTATACTTATCAGTTTTTCACCATTGCGTGGTTTGGTGTTATATGCATGTGTGTTTTGAGCTTGTGAGCTAGTAAGTTTAACAGCATGCCGTACATTGGCAGGAAGAATAATAGGCTGATTAGCAGTTTACAGCCATAATCCACTACGGCTATTTCCATCCAGTGGATGGCCATGAAGGTATCCGATGAGCCAGCAAATGCAAGGCTAAAAAAACTCATAGTGTCAACCAAGCTCCAAACAACTGTTGAGCATGCAGGGGCAGCCCACCATGCTGAGGACAGGCGAAGACGGTTGAATATGGTGATATCTATGATTTGGCCAATCAGATAGGCGGTAAAGCTGGCAATGGCTATTCTAGCTACATACAGGTTGAAGTTAGTCAGGCTTTCAATACTTTGAAATGTACCATTTACAAATAAAACGGACACTAGATAGGACGTCAGTAAAGCAGGGAACATGACCAGGAAGATGATTTTCCTGGCCTGTTTTGAGCCGTAGATACTAACGGTTAAGTTGGTAGCCAGTAATATAAATGGGTACGTAAAGGCTCCCCAAGTAGTGAGCAGACCTCCCATCTGGAAGGGGATCTGAACTAAATAGTTACTGGCAGTAATGGTGACAATGTGAAAAACCGAAAGCAGAAAAACCAGGTTGAAACTGCCGCTACTTCTTTGCATGGCTGATCCGTTTTTTGCTGAGGTCAGGGAATTCATGTGCGGAACTATCTTGCATAATTAGGTAATTTCTGGATTACAAGCTTAACCAGTAAGCTTGATATTAAAAAGCAGGCTAGCTTATAGGATACGTACTATCATGAGAATACAAAATATAGCTCAAAATACCCAGTCAGTGTAGGTACTAACATCTATTATTCTCTAAAAAAGCCAAAAACAATAGTGCAAAAACATGCAAAGCTAGCAACTAAATTACCATGTAGGCCTTATATATCAGCTGAGTCATAAAATAGGGGTCATTACTAAATGGCTGTAGTCTCTTTCTGGTCATTGATTAATAAGTATGTTTCCAGACTAAATTCACGCATTATGGTTATTATTTTAATTTACACTTGCACCACCTACCTATTGAATGTACATTGAGACCTTTGCACGAATCTCGCTAAATAACTGAAAATCAGGTATAATAAGCCTTGCACAATCAATGCCTTTCGGTTAAATTATGGCTTGGAAAAATCTGAAACAACGCAGTCTAGCAGATTCAATGCTGATTGATCACGATGCAGTGAAAGAACTCGACTCTGTCCATGAACTCATTGATTGGGATCGCTTAGAGCATCATCTGAAAGATATACATTCAAGTTCTCGAGGCGAAAAGGCATGGCCTCCACTGATGATGTTTAAGGCACTGCTGCTGCAAAGTTGGTATAAATTAAGCGATTCGGCCCTAGAGAAACAGCTTGCTCGCGATCTTTTATTTCGTCGATTTATTGCGCTCGACATTTCAGAGTCAGTGCCGGACCACAGTACTTTTTGGCGATTTAGACAGAAGCTCGATAAGTTGTTGCTTATGGATAAGTTGCTTCAAGAAATCAATTCCCAGCTTATAGATAAAGGTCTTTATATTAAATCTGGAGGTATCAGTATTGTTGATGCTAGCGTAATTGAGGCTAAACAGTGTCGCCCAAATAAGGATAAAGACAAGCACTCAACACAGGATCCTGACGCGAAGTGGAACGTGAAAGCAGGTTCTGACGGGAAGAGTAAAAGTACCTACGGCTATAAAGCGCACATAAATGTCGATGAGGATGGGTTGATAAAATCGATCGGTTACACAGCAGGAAATATTCACGATTCAAATTGTTTCACTGAGCTATTAGATGGTGAAGAGTCGTCTGTTTATGCGGATAGTGCTTATTCCAGCAAGAAGCACAGTGAATGGCTGGATGATAGAAATATTGATAACAGAATAATAAGACGTGCTTATCGAAATAAACCATTAACAGAACATGATAAGTGCTTTAACCGTTTACATTCTGGCGTGCGCTGCACTGTGGAGCGAGTATTTGGCGTTTTGAAATTACACTACGGCATGGCGAAAGCTCGTTATCTTGGCTTAAGCCGAAATCGCACACGTTTTGAAATAATGTGTGTGGCGCACAATATTAAACGAGGTTTATCGATTCAGCAGGCAAGTTGCGTCTGAAAATCGAAAATGAAGGGTGAAATGGCTCGAATGGCGCATATTCGAACTGTAATTGTGTTTTTTAAGGCTTTATCCTCAAAAAAATACAATTTAATTAATAGTGGGGCTTATGCAGCGTTATCGTGCAAAGGTCTCACATTATTATTTTAAAATATTTGTCTGTTATCTTTTAGAGTATATAGTCTAATGCTAACGAAATCACACTCTTTCGATTATTCATTCAGTAGAAATGTTAAATATGTAGCATTCCTGCTTTATATGGTATTAAGCTGTAGCGTTAATGCAGTATCCAATAACACTTCACTAATAGAGCAACACAGCCAAGACACAACGCACCAACCACAAAAAAAAGGTTGGTGGCATAAGAAGTATGAAACATGTTCAGACTTACTTGCAAGTTATTTTAATTATTCAATATTTGTAACAGCAACAGATCATGAAAGAATCAAGGATAATGGCACTCTTCATTTGAAAGATCTAATGGATAAAAATAATTTATATCAAACACTAAAAGTATTCGATAATAAAGAGGTGTTTGACTTGCTTGCTTTGTTATATATAAATATGTTGTTTATTGTTGATGACCTAAATCATAGGGTGCTTCAGGCTGGTTTATCTACGCCTGCATGGCTTAACAGTTATGTAGAATTAGCACACGAAATCAAGGATAAATCTGGTCTACGCTTAGCTACAACTGAGCCTGCAAGAAAAATAGATGAGAATACTAACAAAGTATTATATAGCAATCTTGATTATTGTTTCTCTATGCTAAAAACATTGTTGAAATTTCAGGTAAGTCCGTTTAATCCAGAATCTATGATTAGTGATATGTTAAACAAACAAATCAAATGTCTTCTCGCAAAAGGACAAAAATCTAAATCATTACTGGCTAGAGAAAACTGGACAAGTATATCTAACTTACAACAAGAGTTATTAATCTCATATACAGCAAGTAATACACAAGGAATACCGCAATATCCGGTATTGGCATCATTCATTAACTGGTGTGAGAATAACAAGAACAGTAAAACAAGTAAATTACTCAATGACAGTAATCAATGGGCTGAAAAAACTTGTACTTCCGATGATGATAAAGTAAATCACAGTAAAATAAATAGTGAACACAGCATGTTTTTTTCTTATTTGCACTATGATGAAGAAACTAAATGGCACGATCCAAATGATTCTTTACGTTATTGTGAAACCAACGATATTGTTAATAATCTATTAAATAGTGACATTGTTATTAGTTTAACCAAAGACCTTCATACAGTTAAGCAGTTAGTTGCTACTTATAGTGACGGATTTACTGCATTATATGCTATGAATGATAAGTTATCACAACAGGAAAATTTTAGTCCAGAGGAAAAGGCAGGAAAAAAGAAAGAAAAACAAAAAGGCAAATTTAGTCAAGTAGATATGGATGAATACCTAAAGGAAGGCATAAAGCAAAACATGAAAGATAGCCTTTTCTGGAAAATGGCATCTGGTACTTGGCGTATATTTGGTGCGATAAAAAGTAGTTTCATCACAACATTAACCAAACAGAAACAAAGTAAAAAAGTAATGGAGAATTGGCTTAGTCTTTTGTACGAAAACACCTTAAAGCTAGAATATGAAAATGGATATAAAGGCCTTAAATTAGTCATAGAAGAGCTAATTTTGCTTAAAAATGAACATGGTGAAGAAATAACTATTTCGTATGCTTTTACTAAAATAATTGAGCATCGCTTTAATAGTGCACAAAAAAATAAAGCATTTACCATATTAACAGGGTTGCAGCGTAAAACTGACATACAACAAAAAGCATATTACTATCAGCCACTTGTTGCTGCGGATTTAGATAATGCCGATCTATCACAAGAGCAGTCAGACAAACAAGCAGATACTTCAGTAAGTGAAAGTTTAGATGCAAAAGATGTAATAATTTGTGATAATAAAGTAAGCTATAACTGTGACAATAAAGAAAGCCATAGAGATTGGCTACCTATGTCAGAGCGAGATTATTTATTACAAAGAGTTAAATCACACAACAATGATAATGAAACTTACTATAGTGACATGCCATCCTTACATGTAGATTGGGTTTTTATCCAGAAAAACACAGAGGATTTAAATGAAGAAGACGAAACAAATACCGTATGGATAGGCTCTAACTATAATTTATCTTTTTACAATAAACTTCTTATGGGTACAGTTATGATGTTAAGTGTTGTAGCCATTGTTAACTCTACGCCATTAGCACAAACTTATCAAACTGAGAAACTTCCACATAATACCACCCAATTACCATATAATTTAACTTTCAATAGCAACCAAACTACTAATACTAGCCATATTATGGAGGCTGGTGTAGCCTCTTCCTCTAATATGATTGACATCAGTAATGTCACAATGCTGAACTTAATTGGGCGTCATGAAAATTATCCGAGTAACGGAGATTATCAACTAACTTCATCATTTGATGCAAGTGATTTCATAAAGCCAATACCTATGTTCACAGGTACTATCAATGGGCGAAATAATACTATTACCCATCTGCCGCATTGTTTGATAAATATACTTTCAGGGAATGGAATGATTCAAAATATAAGCTTTACTAATGCTAATACCACCAATGCAGACTGTGCCTCAGTAATTGCTAATATTATGAATAAAAATTCGACCATTAGCTTTGTTAATGTTGAAGATGGCTTTTTTAGTAGTGATTGTAAAAGTGCTCCTCAAATCGGTATAGCAGTTAATTTTATGTCTGACTCCTCTCAGATTGAGCATGTCACGATAGCAGATACTACCCTTACAGTATCGCAGGCCAAGAAAAAAATTGGTGGTCTTGTAGGATGGATGCGAGACCATACCACTATTGAAGACATTAATATATTCAACGTTACTATAAAAGCATCTGGTGGTCAGGGATGCATAGGAATAATAGCAGGATCACAGACTTCCCATTCCATAAGTCGCGATATTACCGTTTGTAATTCACTTATCGAAGTAACAGGAGGTAGCGATAATGTTGGAGGAGGATATGGGGTAGTAAAAGGGTCAGGTATTGTTAAAGGGCTTGTTATTATCAATACGCATATAGATATGCAAAGTGATAACTCTAAAAGTGGTGCTTTTGGCATGATAAGTGGGAACGCAGATGTTTCTGGCATTGTGTTAATTAACACAACCATTGAAATAAAGGCTTGTTTTCAAATGTCAGCCTTTCTAACCGGGCGATTATCTGAATCCGGAACGTGCTCCCATATTCAAGTCATTGATAGCAATCTAAATATAAATAACACATTACTTCCTAACACTGGGTATTTAGCTATAGCCTCTGGGGCAGGAATAATGAGAAGTAACGATATTCCACATGCTCGTATTTTCGATCTTGCAATAATTAATAGCTCAATAACAATAGCTAAATCTAAAGACTATTTTCACGGTTCATGTGCTAATCAGATTTATGGTAATTACATTTGTAATATGGCTGAAGGCGTTATCATGAAGAGTGACACGAGTAATAATTATGAAATCACAATGAGCAACAGTGCTAACCAATGTTCATGGATTAATTTGCCTTTTTTAGCGGATGACTGTGAAATTAACAAGACAGAACTTGATGCATATTGCATGCATAAAATGCCAACTATGGTAGCGCATAGCTCGGTTGATACTACAAACCTTACAGCAGTTTCTAGGGTAGTATCTACTACTTCTGTAGACTCTACGACAAGTGCTGAGATGAAATATTACAGGAGACAAACAATTGATTTTAGCGTAGTTAGTGGTACTATTGCTTCTTATGTAGGTACTATTGCTGCTTATGTAGGTGCTCTTGCTTGTTGTGGCGGCTATATATGTAAGCACCATAGAGCTGGAGGTCTTTGCTATTTCTCAAAAAATATCAATAAGTCTACAGACTTTTCAAAAAGCAATGTGTCTACAAAAAGGGAACCTCCAATATGGACATGCGTTGAAATAAAACCACAGCACGGCGAATGATTATCATACGCTTACATTAGAATAGTGGGAGCTATCATTTTATAATATATATTGAGACCTTTGCACGAATCTCGCTAAATAACTGAAAATCAGGTATAATAAGCCTTGCACAATCAATGCCTTTCGGTGAAATTATGGCTTGGAAAAATCTGAAACAACGCAGTCTAGCAGATTCAATGCTGATTGATCACGATGCAGTGAAAGAGCTCGACTCTGTCTATGAACTCATTGATTGGGATCGCTTAGAGCATCATCTGAAAGATATACATTCAAGTTCTCGAGGCGAAAAGGCATGGCCTCCACTGATGATGTTTAAGGCACTGCTGCTGCAAAGTTGGTATAAATTAAGCGATTCGGCCCTAGAGAAACAGCTTGCTCGCGATCTTTTATTTCGTCGATTTATTGCGCTCGACATTTCAGAGTCAGTGCCGGACCACAGTACTTTTTGGCGATTTAGACAGAAGCTCGATAAGTTGTTGCTTATGGATAAGTTGCTTCAAGAAATCAATTCCCAGCTTATAGATAAAGGTCTTTATATTAAATCTGGAGGTATCAGTATTGTTGATGCTAGCGTAATTGAGGCTAAACAGTGTCGCCCAAATAAGGATAAAGACAAGCACTCAACACAGGATCCTGACGCGAAGTGGAACGTGAAAGCAGGTTCTGACGGGAAGAGTAAAAGTACCTACGGCTATAAAGCGCACATAAATGTCGATGAGGATGGGTTGATAAAATCGATCGGTTACACAGCAGGAAATATTCACGATTCAAATTGTTTCACTGAGCTATTAGATGGTGAAGAGTCGTCTGTTTATGCGGATAGTGCCTATTCCAGCAAGAAGCACAGTGAATGGCTGGATGATAGAAATATTGATAACAGAATAATAAGACGTGCTTATCGAAATAAACCATTAACAGAACATGATAAGTGCTTTAACCGTTTACATTCTGGCGTGCGCTGCACTGTGGAGCGAGTATTTGGCGTTTTGAAATTACACTACGGCATGGCGAAAGCTCGTTATCTTGGCTTAAGCCGAAATCGCACACGTTTTGAAATAATGTGTGTGGCGCACAATATTAAACGAGGTTTATCGATTCAGCAGGCAAGTTGCGTCTGAAAATCGAAAATGAAGGGTGAAATGGCTCGAATGGCGCATATTCGAACTGTAATTGTGTTTTTTAAGGCTTTATCCTAAAAAAATACAATTTCATTAATAGTGGGGCTTATGCAGCGTTATCGTGCAAAGGTCTCATATTATAAAATATCCCTTGAAGGTGTAAGGTTATTGGATGTTCTCACTCACCATAATCACTTACTACTTGTAGGATCCCATAGTGTATTAGCCAAGGTTGAGCATCCGTTTCGGATCATCAAGTGTCAGTTCGGATTCACCAAAGCTTGCTACCGAGGCTTAGCTAAAAATGATGGCAAATTGTCCATGCTATTTGCTTTGGCGAACATCGTCCGAGTGGGGCAAGTGCTAAAAACATAGTATCAGTGTGCCTGTGTGGGGAAATAGGCAGGCACTTAAAAACGAACACAAATTGGACTGTTAATCTGCGAACGGACCGTAATGTGTAGATTCACTTAAAAGCTGGACTTAATCGCACCTTTCCTATGATTCAGAATTAATCTCAAGGGAAATACCATAAAATGTTTGATGATACTCTCCAGCCTCAAAGAGTACTGGAACTTTATGCATATCCGTTCTAAGAGGATAATCATCGTGGATAAACCTATCACTTATAAAATCCAGGAGAATAACAACATTAATATTAACACCATAATGGTCCATTATATATTGATTTACTGCCTTTTTAAGCCTACTTTCTTCAGCATCTATCGGGCTATTTTTGTTTATAATGTTATAATTTTCTAGATGATCGCGTAGGTTGTTAGTGAACTTACGTGCCTCTGATTTGGACTCTTTGCCAAAGAGAGTAGTAGCAATGGCATCCAAAAAGCATGATTGCGCTCTACTTGTTTTAAACTTATGCATAAGATGGTTATATGTATTGCCATTTTTAAACTCTTGAAGAAATTGATCAACAACAGGTTTCATTTTTTCCATTCTTTCTATATGCTTTTCTTCTGCCTTACCCGAGGATTTATCAACCTCAGATGAGTTAGATATTGTAATTTCTTTAAACGTGGGAGATGTCTCTTGGGCGGCATCAATGTCTTTGTTAAGCGCTATGTCTGAAGTTGAATTATGATTAAAATAGCAGCGTATTATTTTTGTAAGTTCATCGGCATTACAAGCATCTACTTTTTTATTGAGTATTATACCTGTTTCAGTAGTGGTTTGTGACTGCACATATGTGTAATCAGTAATATTAGTATTTGTATACATATTATTTGTCAGCATCCAGTTGTATGTATTAGTTATAAATAAAATCTATATTTGCTATCAGTCATCTGTGCTACAAGCTCATACATTTACTTAATAATGTGGGATAATATGCATCCTAAACAATAGCCTTTACTAGGGAGGAAACGAACAGCATCCTAATTCATTATCTGCAAAACTGAGTTGTTGGCTTATGGTAAAATCTAAAACTGTAGGTAATACTAGGATTATCTAATGACTGGGGCTTCATCGCACGCTCCAGCGGCCTACAACCAGAAGAGCTGCGTAAAGCTAGGTGATACTTAACCGAGTGCATGATTATATCAGTATATGAGCGCATTTCATAACAACGATTCCAGCTAGCGTCTTAGTTACTCCAACTAAGCATGTGCTTTTTTAATCACGAAATATAACGCATATAATTAACTGGGTGTATGACTATCTTAGACAGGAGTGTATACCATAATAACGATTCAAACTAGAGTCTTTATTGTTTTTATAACTGGTTATATAGCCTGCGAAAATATTTAGCAGACTTGGTAATAGGGCTTAAAAACCATGAAATTGTTTCCTGAACTATTTTTTTGTGTCTATACTTTACAAGCGCAATAATAGCACAAGTTGCACATGTTATCGCTCCCGCTGCTAGCATGTTTGATCCAGAAAATGTTGCGCCAGTAGTAAGATGGTTACAGTTTTCATCACTTCCATCAGCACAGTTGTTTTCGCCATTACA
Source organism: Candidatus Endonucleibacter bathymodioli (assembly GCA_030674915.1). Lineage (GTDB taxonomy): Bacteria > Pseudomonadota > Gammaproteobacteria > Pseudomonadales > Endozoicomonadaceae > Endonucleibacter > Endonucleibacter bathymodioli. The sequence continues at coordinate 20,022 of JASXSV010000011.1, read as the reverse complement.
GCGTAACTCCCCGTAGATCAGCCCTCCATTATTTAGGCCACAATCATAGCAGGACATATTTGCACCATTGATCTCTTCGTCACGACCGTTAGCGCAATCCTCCTTACCATCACAGCGTAACTCATAGGGAATAAAATTTGTATTACCACAATGAAAGCAGATAGGATGTGTGCCGTTAGTGTTTTCGTCGCGGCCATTATCGCAGTCTTCTTTGCCGTCACAGCGTAACTCACCGAAAATAAGTTTTCCATTATTTTCGCCGCAATTAAAGCATCCAGGATTTTTGCCTATAACACTCTCGTCACGGCCATTAGCACAGTCTACATTGCCATCACAGCGTAACTCATGGAGAATACGCTTTCTCTGGTCACAATAAAAGCAGGTAGGATTTGTATCGCCAATTGTTTCATCACTTCCATCTAAGCAGTTACGCATACTATTGCAGCGCCAACTAGCGGAGATAGTTAGCATATCACCACAAACAAATAACTTTTCTTCAATCTCAATATTCTTTGCAAAACAAAGTCGGCTTGTGATGTTGACCCCTTCCCCCTCCCCGACGCAGCAAGTAAAAATACTTTCATCACTGCCATCAATAGTGCAGTCTTTTATGCCATCACATAGGTATCTTTTCGGTATTTCTTGATTATTGTCACAGGTAAACAGGGCCTCATCTGCAGCACTAACAGGAGATATCACCAATGCGCTAAATGGTATAGTGGACATTGCCCTAGATGCAAGACTTGACACGTTTTTCACTATACGATGAGTACCGTGAACGGTATTTTGGCTACAGTCGCTAAACCAAGATGCCCCGCCTTCTTTGTTGGCACTGCAGTCAGCATTACTGTTGGCACTGTTCTTCTTGGTATCGGTATCATCATCAGAATAAAGAGCTTTACATTGCGCTTCCACACTATTGGCTTTGTAACGTAGGAGAGCGTTAATATCCTCATCGCTATGTTTCTGTTTCTCTACCTCTTCCAGCATATTACCGATGGTGATGCCAATCCTCTCCTTGTAAACTTCACAAAGCTTAAGCATAGCTCCCATTAATGGTCGGTTAATCACCTTAGGCGGTTTATTATATATCATGTATGTCAAAAAACTAGTAAACGATTGGCCTTTGTAATATCGCAAGGATAATACACGATACAAGTCATAATAGTTCTGGTTTTGTCTTTGAGTAAACGACACTCCTTTTTTGTTTGCGCTCTTATTCCCACTATAATCAATCTCAAGTAACATCATTCCTTTGAGAAAGCTATGAATGTTTATAACAGTCTCTTTGCTTAAAGCGGTTAGGCATTGATTTAAATAGTTAGGGCTGCTTAATAATATCGCTACCGATGGCTGGGCTGTAGCAGTCTGGCAATTTTCGTTGGCAGCATAGGCTATTGAGGTAACTAACAGCGCCAGTGTTATCGGAAAGAAAAGGAAATATTTGATATGCTTTAAATGCTTGCAATTATCGCAAAACAACAATGGCATGAAATCTAGATATTGAATAAATAAATGCTTGCGGTCAGCTATTAAGCGCACCAAGATACCAATTCTGAATATAGAAAACATAACTATTGTCTTACCATTATATTTGTCTGAAATTTAGTAATAACTTCTATAAAAGCAGAGAATGTTATACCATCCTATTGTTTATTACTGTGGATAATATTTACTATATGTAGAACTCCGACCTTTATTTTCACCTTGGTACGAAAATTTGAAAGTCATTATACATAGCATCAAAAGATATCTCAAACAGTTTCGAGCAAGACGGCCAAAAAAATGCAAAATACATCCGCTTATATTAAAGCGATGTATAATATTTTACTGGGGTGATCCTATACTTTCACAGTAACCGACACACTTGGAGTTGATTTGAAAGTAGCTGCTTATAGGCGGCAGTTCTCATGCAGCGAACTAGATGACCGCATAAAAAACTCTTACAAGCCGCTGCCCTGGCTGAACGATACCAGATTCAATCCTTTAGCACACTCGTATTTTCGGCACGTAAGATTGGTGGTTATTTGCACCGTTCCAATAAAATAATCTCCCTAGAGCTGAAGCGCTGTCACCTTGTGGCTTATGACGAAAGGAAGATCGTCGCCACAGCCTGTAGAGTCGTAAGACACGACCAACGTTGATGTGGTAAGTAGGCAGGTGAAGTCTCAGCTAGACTTAGGTATTACGCTGGAGAAAATTGTAGGGTGCATGAAGCTTGAGTCTTATAATGGGCCGATTGGCTACCAGGCTATTTATCTACTAATCAAAAAAACAATGGCGATGCCTTCTACCGTGCACAGGGCTGTAAGATCTACTTTGCTAAGCCATACCGCTCATGCCAGCGTGGACTTAACGAGAATACTAATCGACGGCTACAGAGATTTTTCCCAAAGGGGATAAAAACTGGTGACGTGTCGAAAAATAAAATTGATGAGGATCAATCTTTAATCAACATACGTCGACTAATAGTCTTAAGCTACGTAGCCTGATTGAGTTTTTATCGGGTCAGTGTTTGACACTTATGCTATCAATCTAGGCTTTAGAATTAATATCAAGGGAAATCCCATAAAATGTTTGATGATAATCTCCAGTCTCAAAGATTACTGGAACTTTATACATATCCGTTCTATGAGGATAATCATCTTGGATAAATCTATCATTTGTAAAATCCAGGAGAATAACAACATTAATATTAACACCATAATGGTCCATTACATATTTATTTACTGCCTTTGTAATCCTATTGTCTCCAGCATCTATCGGGCTATTTTTGTTTATAATGTTATAATCTTCTAGATGATCGCGTAGGTTGTTAGTGAACTTACTTGCCGCTGGTTTGGACTCTTTGCCAAAGAGAGTAGTCGCAATGGCATCTAAAAAGCACGATTGTGCTCTATCTGTTTTAAACTTATGCATAAGGTGGTCATATTTATTGCCATCTTCAAACTTTTGAAGAAATTCATCAATAACAGGTTTCAGTTTCTTTATTCTTTCCAGATGCTTTTTTTCTGCCTTACTCGAGGACTTATCAATCTCAGATGAGTTAGATGTCGTAATATTTTTAAGACTCGGAGTTGTCTCTTGGGCGGCATCAATGTTTTTATTAAGCACTATGTCTGAAGTTGAATTAGTAGCAGAATAACAGTGTATTATTTTTGTAAGCTCATTGGTATTACAAGTATCTACTCTTTTATTGAATGCCGTACTTGTTTTAGTCGGATTTTGTGACTGCACGTATGTGCAGTCAGTAGCATTATTATTTGTATATATATTATTCATAATCATTCCTTTTTATTTGTTAGATATAAATAAAGTCTACATTTGCTATAGGTTATCTGTGTTACTATTTAATGCATTTCTCTAATCATATGGTATGATATTGCATCCTAAGCAAGAGCCATTACTAGTTTTTGTATTTCGTTTTATTTCAAGCATATAGGTGTTTAGACTATTTTAGTTGAAGTTGGTTCCATGTTTTGCACTAATTTTATTACAATCTGTGGATTCAATCTAAAATAATCCCTTAAAGCTAGTGGGGGTGAGATTAAGTCTCTCTAGACGCCCACAATAATTAAAATACTTGTCTGATAAAAACTCAACCGGACTAAAAGAGTTTCTCGTACGCTCTCCTAGTCCGTTGTGTGAGAACTGCAGTCTAATAAGTAGCTCTCTCTCAAATAAATTCCACGGGTGTCGATTTATAGTGGAGGTATAGAATGAGATGCGCGTAGCTCAATGGCTTTTCTGGCCTCATCATCTGGCAAAAACCTCGAAAAGTACTGAGAGTGCTCACAGTGCTGAAATGTCTGAAATGTCTGAAATTGATATTCGGCGATATCTTCTTGTAAAGCTCGCACTTTTTTATCAAGATATCCGTAGCGCAACCCTATAAAAGGGACTCCCTTATCTGCGCAGGCCCGCTGTATTTCTTCTAAGTGTGATCGTTTGTCATTGATAAAAAGCACTGCTGCAGGATGTTGTTGTTTAATCAAGGCAAGGAACTTAAAGAAGGCATCCCCTTTGTTGGTTCCATTGGTAAATAAAACGCCATTTTCATAAATAACCTCGAGAGGGTTTAAAAAAATTACATCTTGTGTGCTGTGGGGTGCGGTCTGGTGCAGCTGTATATTTATAGATTTCAATTGTTCATAGGTAGCATGGCTAAGGCAGGAGGCTCTAGTGGTTATCCCCATGATAATAGCATTGTCGTTTTGTAGCGCTTTAATGCACGTAGGGGCAGTGCTCTCTACGGCTTTGACTTGGGTGGCCGTGACTATAGGAGTCCAATCCTGCAGAGCCATCTCTAATGCTATTGAGTGTACATGTCCTTGTTCTTTAAGCTGTTGGAGTCGCCAGCGAAACCACTGATCAGAACCTAGTGTCTGAATAGGTTCAAGGAGGGTATTATCGATATCAAAAAGAACCATAGTTCCATGAGTGGCATGTTCTAATACATCGTTAATATTATTTATTTCTATAATTTCCGATTTAGGAGATGCGTTAGTCTCGTCAGAGTAAGCACCGAAACCTATCACTATAAATAACAAGAATAACTTTGTTATTCTACAAAAGATTGTCAAGTTATTATCCACTTTTTTATTCCTTCTAAGTATGTAATCATGAAACACAAAAAAGAGTATTTAAATAGTTTCTCTTATCAGTTTTCTTGTTGTTTGGTGTCTTGAAAAAACAGTTTCATATTTTTTTCTCATGAAGACACAGGACCAGTAATATCACATACCATAGAAAGTACTGGGTTATATTGCACCGACTCAATCCCTAAAAGACTGAGCAGTAAAACGGCCTGAAATATGCACTAAACGTGTTTGTAATCAGGCCATGCCTGACAGTTAGCCTTTAAATCCGTCATTAGTTAATGATGTGCGGATATGGCTAATGGCTGTATCTGAGCAACGCATTAAATCAATATAAATAACGGTCTGTGTTTTTATATTGTCGTTTATATTTTTAATAAAGTTATCGCAAAGTGCTGCAGATATTGCCTGTTCTAGTTCCTCCGTAGAGTCCCGTGAATCCTGTAATACAGGTAAATAAACATGTAATATTGTTACATCTGGATTGTCAGTCAGCAATGTTGATAAGCCTTGTTTAATATTTGTATATGACTCGCCTTTTTTTATATACTCAATATCAGAATTAGAGTTAGCTTCCAGTTTATCCATTGCTTTCTGGCTTAGTGTGTTGGAACGTATATTGGAAAAGCCTACGTAAGTAGATGTAGTGCCAAATTTTTTAACGTAGGCGCTATCCTTTAGTGCTTTCTTTACATAAAAACCACTGCTAATCATCGTCTGTTTATTGGATGAGTTATCCAGTAGTCCTGGATTGATACTCCACTTCTCTGTTGTATTTGGATCAAGTGGTACTTTTGGAAGACCAAGATTACGCACCGCTGTAACAAACTTATCATGGCTGTATGAGCCCTCAGTGCCTATATCCCAGAAGAAGGGAGCAACTACCACTACTAGTGGAGTATCCTCGCCAGATGACTGCTCATTACACAGCGGTATAGATTCATCGCAAATATAACAATGAGGATCTTCGCTATACGACACAGTCGTGAAAACAGAGTCTCCAGTGAATACAACTTTTATATTATCTTTAGTATATACTTCTTCCTTTTCTAGACCAGCAAATGCTTGACCGAACTGAAAAAAACTTAATAGCGCTACTAGCAATATGGATACTTTATTAGTACTTCTGGAGTTGATTTGCACTATCATTTCATTACCTACGACAATTGTTCTTAATAAAATATTGATTATCATACGACAATCAAGCCGTATTAGACTATATCTGACGTCAATAATATTGCAAGCAATTTCAACAAGTTGTCTAAAGATATTGTTTGTACGACAGCTTCCATTTCAGGCGGAAGGAAGGATGCTGGAGGCAAGTGAACATGCGATTAAGTCCTCTTAATGAGATAATCCCTGTCATTGCTCTTTGATGGGGTGAGCCATGGAGCACCAACTCTGCTTCGGAGATAGAAAATACCCAAACAAACGTCGCTAAGCCCGCAAAGAGAAGTTACCTTACAGCGAACCTCACCATGATTTTGCCGATGCAAAGTATTAATCCAAATGCCGTAAGACCACAGGGAGTAGGTGTTTTGGGGGGCGATGGAAAGCGGTGTACCGTGGCGTAGATTCGAAAAGGCCATCGAACCTTTACCCCAAACCTAAGCCCTGCAAAGGTGGACGGTCTGTCAGCCATGCTAAGTGCTTATCTGTTATAGTAGTGGTACATTCCTATCGATCAGGCGATGGAAGATGCCTTGTATGATTAAACTTGCAAATCAACGACATGGTTGAGAGCTTTCACGAGAGAATAAAGACATGCTCAAGACCTTTCTTCGAAAGAGTTGAAAGCGACTTTAAAAAGGTGGTTAAATATATACAGTTATCACATACCACAGAAAGGACTGGGTTATATTTCACCGACTCAATCCCTAAAAGAATGAGCGGTACAACGGCCTGATATATGCCCTAAGTGCGTTTATACCTTGTTAAAGCCATAATTAGTTAATGATTTCTGGATGTGGCGAATGGTTATATCCGAGCCATGCAGTAAATCCACATAAATAATGCTAGATATTTTTATTTTGTCGTTTATATTTTCAATAAATTTATCGCAAAATGCTTTAGCTGCTATATTTCCTAGTTGCGGAGAGATCTTTGAATAATGTAATACAGGTAAATAAACGTGCAATTTTGTTACATTTGGATTGTCAGACAGTAATTTTGATAATCCTTGTTTAATATTTGTATATGACTTGCCTTCTTTTATATACTTCATATCAGAATTATAGGGGGCGTCCAGGTTATCCATTTCATCTTGGCTTAGTGTGTTGGAGCGTATATTGGCAAAGCCTACGTAAGTAGATGTAGTGCCAAACTTGTTAACGAAGGCGCTATTTACTGCTGCTTGTTTTACATAAAAACCACTGCTATGCATCTTCTGTCTATTGAATGAGTTGTCCAGTATTCCTGGATTGATGCTCCACTCATCTGTTTTATTTAGATCAATGGGTATTTTTGGAAGACCAAGGTTACGCACGGCTGTGACAAGCATATCATGATAGTTAGAACCTTGAGTGCCTACATCCCAGAAGGAAGGAGCAACTACCACTATTAGTGGAGTATCTTTAGGTGAGGACTGTGCATTATATAGCGCTATATATTCATCACAATTATAACTAGTAGCATCGTTAGTACACCACTCATTAGTAAAAATAGAGCTCCCGGTCAAGACAACTGTTATATTATCTTTAATATAAACTTCTTCCTCTTCTAGGCCAGCAAATACTTGACTGAACTGAAAAAAACTTAATAGCGTTACTAGCAACATTGAGATGTTCTTAGTAATCTTTGAATTTATTTGTTCGCTCATTTCATTACCTATTACAATTGTTCTTAATAAAATACTGATTATCATAAGACAACCAAATCTAGAGGACTCTAACTGGATTTAAGAATATTGCAAGAAATTCCAATAAGATGCCTAAAGTTTTGTTTCTACACCAGTGTCAATTGAGGCGTGAGTAGGGAGACCAGTGAACATGCGATTAAGTCCTCTTAATGAGATAATCCCTGTCATTGCTCTTTGATGAGACGAATAATGAGCGCTAGCTCAGCTCCTCCGGCAACGAATACCAAAACAAACGTCGCCAAGCCCGCACAGAGAAGTTACCTTACAGCGAATTTTACCATGAACAATCTTTCTTTTGCCGATGCATGGCATCAATCACAACGTCGTAAGACTATAGGAGTCAGGTGTTTTTGGAGGAGTTGGAAAGATGTGTACCGTGGCGTAGATTCGAAAAGATCATCTAGCTTTACCTCAAACCTAAGCCATGAAAATGTGGGCTATCGATCCAGCTACGCGCTGTCAGGCATGCTAAGTGTTTATCTGTTACAGTAGTGGTAGATGCTTAGCGATCCGGCGATGGAAGATGCCTTGTATGATTAAACTTGCAAGTCAGCGGCATGGTTGAGAGCTTTAACGAGAGAATAAAGACATCCTCAAGACCTTTCGTCGAAAGAGTTGAAGGTGGTTGAACATATACAGTTATCACATGCCCAGAAAGGACTGGGTTATATTGCACCGACTCAGTCCCTAAAAGACTGAGGGGTAAAACGGTCTGAAATATGCACTAAATGCGTTTGTAATCAGGCCGTGCCTGAAAGTTAGCCTTTAAAGCCGTAATCATTAGTTAATGATGTGCGGATATGGCTAATGGCTGTATCTGAGCAACGCAGTAAATCAATATAAATAACGGTATGTGTTTTTATATCGTCGTTTATATTTTTAATAAAGTTATCGCAAAGTGCAGCAGATATTGCCTGTCCTAGTTCCTCCGTAGAGCCCAGTGAATCCTGTAATACAGGTAAATAAACATGTAATGTTGTTACATCTGGATTGTCAGTCAGCAATGTTGATAAGCCTTGTTTAATATTTGTATATGACTCGCCTTTTTTTATATACTCAATATCAGATTTAGAGTTAGCTTCCAGTTTATCCATTGCTTCCTGGCTTAGTGTGTTGGAACGTATATTGGAAAAGCCTACGTAAGTAGATGTAGTGCCAAATCTTTTAACGAAGGCGCTATCCGCTAGTGCTTTCTTTACATAAAAACCACTGCTAATCATCGTCTGTTTATTGGATGAGTTATCCAGTAGTCCTGGATTGATGCTCCACTCATCTGTTTTATTTGGATCAAGTGGTATTTTTGGAAGACCAAGATTACGCACCGCTACAACAAACTGATCATGGCTGGATGAGCCATCAGTGCCTATATCCCAGAAGAAGGGAGCAACTACCACTACTAGTGGAGTATCCTCGCCAGATGACTGCTCATTACGCAGCGCTATAGATTCATCGCAAATATAACAATTAGTATCTTTGCTAGACGACACAGCCGTGGAGACAGAGTGTCCAGTCAATACAACTTGTATATTATCTTTAGTATATACTTCTTCCTTTTCTAGACCAGCAAATGCTTGACCGAACTGAAAAAAACTTAATAGCGCTACTAGCAATATGGATACTTTATTAGTACTTCTGGAGTTGATTTGTGCTCTCATTTCATTACCTACTACAATTGTTCTTAATAAAATATTGATTATCATACGACAATCAAGCCGCATTAGACTATATCTGACTTCAATAATATTGCAAGCAATTTCGATAAGTTGTCTGAAAATATTGTTTGTACGACAGTTTCCAGTGAAGTCGGAAGGAAGGATGCTGGAGGCAAGTGAACATGCGATTAAGTCCTCTTAATGAGATAATCCCTGTCATTGCTCTTTGATGGGGTGAGCCATGGAGCACCAACTCTGCTTCGGCGATAGAGAATACCCAAACAAACGTCGCTAAGCCCGCAAAGAGAAGTTACCTTACAGCGAACTTCACCATGATTTTGCCGATGCAAAGCATTAATCCAAATGCCGTAAGACCACAGGAAGTAGGTGTTTTGGGGGGCGATGGAAAGCGGTGTGCCGTGGCGTAGATTCGAAAAGGCCATCGAACCTTTACCCCAAACCTAAGCCCTGCAAAGGTGGACGGTCTGTCAGCCATGCTAAGTGCTTATCTGTTATAGTAGTGGTACATTCCTATCGATCAGGCGATGGAAGATGCCTTGTATGATTAAACTTGCAAATCAACGACATGGTTGAGAGCTTTCACGAGAGAATAAAGACATGCTCAAGACCTTTCTTCGAAAGAGTTGAAAGCGACTTTAAAAAGGTGGTTAAATATATACAGTTATCACATACCACAGAAAGGACTGGGTTATATTTCACCGACTCAATCCCTAAAAGAATGAGCGGTACAACGGCCTGATATATGCCCTAAGTGCGTTTATACCTTGTTAAAGCCATAATTAGTTAATGATTTCTGGATGTGGCGAATGGTTATATCCGAGCCATGCAGTAAATCCACATAAATAATGCTAGATATTTTTATTTTGTCGTTTATATTTTCAATAAATTTATCGCAAAATGCTTTAGCTGCTATATTTCCTAGTTGCGGAGAGATCTTTGAATAATGTAATACAGGTAAATAAACGTGCAATTTTGTTACATTTGGATTGTCAGACAGTAATTTTGATAATCCTTGTTTAATATTTGTATATGACTTGCCTTCTTTTATATACTTCATATCAGAATTATAGGGGGCGTCCAGGTTATCCATTTCATCTTGGCTTAGTGTGTTGGAGCGTATATTGGCAAAGCCTACGTAAGTAGATGTAGTGCCAAACTTGTTAACGAAGGCGCTATTTACTGCTGCTTGTTTTACATAAAAACCACTGCTATGCATCTTCTGTCTATTGAATGAGTTGTCCAGTATTCCTGGATTGATGCTCCACTCATCTGTTTTATTTAGATCAATGGGTATTTTTGGAAGACCAAGGTTACGCACGGCTGTGACAAGCATATCATGATAGTTAGAACCTTGAGTGCCTACATCCCAGAAGGAAGGAGCAACTACCACTATTAGTGGAGTATCTTTAGGTGAGGACTGTGCATTATATAGCGCTATATATTCATCACAATTATAACTAGTAGCATCGTTAGTACACCACTCATTAGTAAAAATAGAGCTCCCGGTCAAGACAACTGTTATATTATCTTTAATATAAACTTCTTCCTCTTCTAGGCCAGCAAATACTTGACTGAACTGAAAAAAACTTAATAGCGTTACTAGCAACATTGAGATGTTCTTAGTAATCTTTGAATTTATTTGTTCGCTCATTTCATTACCTATTACAATTGTTCTTAATAAAATACTGATTATCATAAGACAACCAAATCTAGAGGACTCTAACTGGATTTAAGAATATTGCAAGAAATTCCAATAAGATGCCTAAAGTTTTGTTTCTACACCAGTGTCAATTGAGGCGTGAGTAGGGAGACCAGTGAACATGCGATTAAGTCCTCTTAATGAGATAATCCCTGTCATTGCTCTTTGATGAGACGAATAATGAGCGCTAGCTCAGCTCCTCCGGCAACGAATACCAAAACAAACGTCGCCAAGCCCGCACAGAGAAGTTACCTTACAGCGAATTTTACCATGAACAATCTTTCTTTTGCCGATGCATGGCATCAATCACAACGTCGTAAGACTATAGGAGTCAGGTGTTTTTGGAGGAGTTGGAAAGATGTGTACCGTGGCGTAGATTCGAAAAGATCATCTAGCTTTACCTCAAACCTAAGCCATGAAAATGTGGGCTATCGATCCAGCTACGCGCTGTCAGGCATGCTAAGTGTTTATCTGTTACAGTAGTGGTAGATGCTTAGCGATCCGGCGATGGAAGATGCCTTGTATGATTAAACTTGCAAGTCAGCGGCATGGTTGAGAGCTTTAACGAGAGAATAAAGACATCCTCAAGACCTTTCGTCGAAAGAGTTGAAGGTGGTTGAACATATACAGTTATCACATGCCCAGAAAGGACTGGGTTATATTGCACCGACTCAGTCCCTAAAAGACTGAGGGGTAAAACGGTCTGAAATATGCACTAAATGCGTTTGTAATCAGGCCGTGCCTGAAAGTTAGCCTTTAAAGCCGTAATCAGTCGCGGATTTTAGTCATAAGTGCGCCCTTAAAATTTATGCAGCTAACGCCATTTCACTATAAATCTCATCAGGTGTTTTAAAGTCTAACAGTTTTCTTGGTCTTTGGTTTAGTCGGTTTTGTATATCTAAAATTTCTTTGTCAGTGACATTATCCAAAGATTGGCTTTTGGGCAAATATTGTCTTATCAAACCATTATGATTTTCATTCAAACCTCGTTCCCACGAGGAGTAAGGGTGAGCAAAATAGGTATCTACGTTAAGCTTTTTCTTGATTTTTTCATGAAAGGCGAACTCCTTTCCGTTATCAAATGTGATCGTGAGTAAGTCTGATTGGTAAGGCTTGAGCATCGTTATAATTGCTTTCGTCACCACGTCAGCGTGCTTTGAAGGAACACGTTTTACCAAATTTAATTTACTCACTCTTTCCGTTAATGTAACCAGTACACCCTTGTGTCTTTTGCCAATTACAGTGTCTGCTTCCCAATCGCCTAAACGTATTTTTTGATCCACAATTCCAGGTCGATCATCAATGCTAACACGGTTTCGGATCTGGCCTCGTGCATCGGCTTTCTTGTTCTTTGCTTATACTTCTTGTGCCGAAGATGTTGATACAAGCAACCACCCCCAGCTTTGTCCTCTCGAATAAACTGGTAAATCGTAGAGGGACATACAGAAGGTTGATTATCTCGTTTAAGGCGTCCTTGTATTTGCTCAGGGCTCCACTGCTTACTTAGTCTGTCAGTAATTTTATCTTTCAGTTCAGCTACCATCTTGGTCGCTTTTGGTTTCTGTTGATGACGTTCCTGCGCAAAATTATGTGCTTGCTTCGGGCGATAACCTCTAGCCCCTGTATTTCTAGCCAACTCTCTTTTAACGGTACTCAAATCACGCCTTAAGTCTTGGGCGATAATTTCATTTGAAACTCCTGCTTTTTTCTCTGACCAAATCTGGTATCTTTCTTCTTGAGTCAGGTGGGTATAACGCTTATTCATAAGTGGTCTCACATTGGTTTTTGGTAGAACCGTGAGTGTACCCTCTGGCTCAACTTTTTCAATATGGCGCACTTATGACTAAAATCCGCGAGTTAATGATTTCCGGATGTGGCTAATGGTTGTATCTGAGCCTGCCAGTAAGTCTATATAAATAACGCTAGATATTTTTAGTTCGTCGTTTATATTTTTAATAAATTTATCGCAAAATGCTTCAGCTGCTGTATTTCCTAATTCTTGAGAGTACTTTGTGTTATGCAATACAGGTAAATAAACATGTAATTTTGTTGCATCTGGATTGCCAGTCAGTAATTTTGATAGTCCTTGTTTAATATTTGTATATGACTCGCCTTTTTTTATATACTCAATATCAGAATTAGAGTCAGCTTCCAGTTTATCCATTGCTTCCTGTTTTAGTGTGTCGGAGCGTATATTGGCAAATCCTACGTAAGTACGTTTGGTGCTAAAACTTGTAACGAATTTGCTATCTTCGGCTGCTTTTTTTACATAAAAACCACTACTACGCATCTTCTGTGCATTGAATGAGTTATCCGTCAATCCTGGATTGATGATCCACTCATCTTTTTTATTTAGATCAAGGGTTATGCTTGGAAGACCAAGATCTCGCAGCGCTGAAACAAACGAATCATGGTAGCGTGAATCGTCACTATCTATATCCCAAAAGGAAGGAGAAACCACCACTATTAGGGGGGTGTCACTATATTTTGACTGTGCCTGATACAGCTCTATAGCTTCCTTACATATATAATTAGTGGTATAGTCAGTACACGATATAGAAGTAAAAATAGAGTTCCCGGTCAAGACAACTGTTATATTATCTTTAATATAAACTTTTTCCTCTTCTAGGCCAGCAAATACTTGACTGAACTGAAAAAAACTTAATAGTGCTATTAGCAGCATTGGGACGTTATTAGTAATCTTGGAATTTGTTTGTTCTCTCATTTCACTACCTTATACAATTGTTATTAATAAAATACTGATTATCATAAGACAACCAAGCCGAATGAGACTATATCTGGCTTCAATAAGATAGCAAGCAATTTCAATAAGTTACCTGAAAATATTGGTTGCCAGTTGCCAGTTGCCAGTTGCCAGTTGCCAGTTGCCATTGAAGGCGTGAGTAGGGAGGCAAGGGAGTATGCGATTAAGTCCTAGTAATATGAGCGCTTTAGCGAGTAAATAAAGACATAAGACCTTTCGTTGGAAGATTCGGAAGCGACCTTAAAAAGGTGTTTGAATATAAAATCATCACATACCATGGGAGGACTGGGTTATATTGCACAGACTCAATCACTAAAAGACTGAGCGGTAAAATGGCCTGAAGTGTTCACTAAACACGTTTATAATCAGGCCATATCTGACAGTTATTGTTTAAAGTCGTAATTGGCTAATAATTTTCTAATGTAATTAATGGTTTCCTCTGAGCCATACATTAAATCCACATAAATAACGCTAGGTATTGTTAGTTTGTTGTTTATGTTTTTAATGAATTTATCGCAAAATGCTTCAACTGCTGTATGTCCTAGTTTCGGAGAGTGCTTTGAATAATGTAATATAGGTAAAAAAAACATGTAATTTTGTTGCATCTGGATTATCAGTTAGTAATTTTGATAATCCTTGTTTAATATTCGCATATGACTTGCCGTTTTTTATATACTCAATATCATAATCAGAAGTTAATCTTAGGTTAACTATTAGATCCTGGTCTAGTCTGTTGGAACGTATATTGGAAAATCCTACGTAAGTAGATGTAGTGCCAAAGCTGTGAACGAAGGCGCTATCTGCGACTGTTTTTTTTACATAAAAACCACTGCTACGCATCTTCTGTGTATTGGATGGGTTGTCCAAGATTCCTGGATTGATACTCCACTCATCTGTTTTATTTGGATCAAGGGGTATTTTTGGAAGACCAAGGTAACGCACCGCTGTAACAAGCGGGTCCAGATTGTCTGAGGAAGTAGTATCTATATCCCAGAAGAAGGGAGCAACTACCACAACTAGGGGGGTGTCTTCCTTATGTGACTGTGCCCTAAACAGCCCTATAGATTTATCACCTATAGAATAAGTGTATGTTTTATCAGATAACTCAGCAGTGAAAATAGAGTACCCAGTCAATACAACTGTTATATTATCTTTAATATAAACTTCATCCTCGTCTATTTTTAGGCCAGCAAATACTTGACTGAACTGACAAAAGCTTAATAGCGCCACTAGCGACATTATGGCGTTTTTAGTGATTTTGGAATTTATTTGTTCGCTCATTTCATTACCTATTACAAATGTTATTAATAAAATACTGATTATCATAAGACAACCAAATCTAGTGGAATCTAATTGGATTTAAGGATATTGCAAGAGATCTCAATAAACTGCCTAAGTATCTTGTTTCTACGCCAGTTTTCATTGAAGGCGTGAGTAGGTTGGCAAGTTAGTGCATCCCTGTGAAGCTAAAAATATGAGTGATTAGTAGTGTATTTCGCTTATTGTATTAGTCTAACTCAATATGAGTATGTTAATTTAAAACAGGCAACTTGTATCGTTTATTTATGTAATAAAATCTTTGTATTACAGTGATACTATGCTACTCGTTGGCCTTTTCAAAACCGAGTTATAGCGACGACAACTAATTTCCAGTCATGCTACAACAACTAATACAAAAGTAGACGTAACACGGATAATCCACGTAACTTAACTCAAGTTATACAGCAATTGCCATCTATCAAGTTAGCAGTACGTTCGTGCACCTCCGCTTCCAATAAAAGTGTACATAGGCTCTTGGCAACGTCCTATCTTGTCGTCTACCAATACCTTCAATAATAACTGATATATATGGTGCGTAGAAACCATGTGATACGGGATAAGTACATTGGAAATAAATTAGCAGCACATATAACATATAGCTGGTGTCGTTTTCGGTACTTGTTGTGTCATCCTTCTGGTTAGCCTATTCGTCACTTTCTGTATTGGCTTGACGGTAACCACAATAACGGAGTAGATAATTAACTGGCTTAGTAATGGGGCTTAAAAGCCATGCACGTGTTCCTTTTAATCGTTTTGTTTCTCGGTTCTTTACTAGCATAACAATATAAGTTGTACATGTTATGACTCCAGCTATCACCAATCCCGCTGTAGTAAATGTTGAAGTAAGATTGGTATCGGTATTAAGAGTAGGAATTGGGCTTGTGCTTGTGCAATTCCAGTATTCATCACTGCCATCAAGGCAGTTGTTTTCGCCATCACAGAGGAGCTTACTTGAAATAAGCGTTCTATTATTTTCGCCACAATCAAAGCAGGTGGGATTTGTGCCGTTGAGTCTTTCGTCACTGTCGTCAGGACAGTCGTTGATGCCATCACAGAGGGACTTACCTAAAATAAGCGTTCTATTATTTCCGCCACAATCAAAGCAGGTAGGATTTGTGCCGTTGAGTCTTTCGTCACTGTCGTTAGGACAGTCGTTGTTGCCATCACAGAGGAGATTACCTAAAATAAGCTTTCTATTATTTCCGCCACAATCAAAGCAGGTAGGATTTGTGCCGTTGAATCTTTCGTCACTGTCGTTAGGACAGTCGTTGTTGCCGTCACAGAGGAGCTTGCCTAAAATAAGTTTTCTATTATTTCCGCCACAATCAAAGCAGGTAGGATTTGTGCCGTTTAGTCTTTCGTCACTGTCGTCAGGACAGTCGTTGTGGCCATCACAGAGGAGCCTACCTAAAATAAGCTTTCTATTATTTCCGCCACAATCAAAGCAGGTAGGATTTGTGCCGTTGAGTCGTTCGTCATTGCCGTCAGGACAGTCGTTGTTGCCATCACAGAGGAACTTACCTAAAATAAGCTTTCTATTATCTCCGCCACAATCAAAGTAGGTGGGATTTGTGACGTTGCGTCTTTCATCATTTCCGTTAGGGCAGTCGTTGTTGCCATCATAGATGAGCTTACCTAAAATAATCTTTTTATTATCTCCGCCACAATCAAAGCAGGTAGGATTTGTGACGTTTAGTCTTTCGTCACTGTCGTCAGGACAGTCGTTGTGGCCATCACAGAGGAGCCTACCTAAAATAAGCTTTCTATTATTTCCGCCACAATCAAAGCAGGTAGGATTTGTGCCGTTGAGTCGTTCGTCATTGCCGTCAGGACAGTCGTTGTTGCCATCACAGAGGAACTTACCTAAAATAAGCTTTCTATTATCTCCGCCACAATCAAAGCAGGTGGGATTTGTGCCGTTGAGTCTTTCATCATTTCCGTTAGGGCAGTCGTTGTTGCCATCACAGATGAGCTTACCTAAAATAATCTTTTTATTATCTCCGCCACAATCAAAGCAGGTAGGATTTGTGCCGTTTAGTCTTTCGTCACTGTCGTCAGGACAGTCGTTGTGGCCATCACAGAGGAGCCTACCTAAAATAAGCTTTCTATTATTTCCGCCACAATCAAAGCAGGTAGGATTTGTGCCGTTGAGTCGTTCGTCATTGCCGTCAGGACAGTCGTTGTTGCCATCACAGAGGAACTTACCTAAAATAAGCTTTCTATTATCTCCGCCACAATCAAAGCAGGTGGGATTTGTGCCGTTGAGTCTTTCATCATTTCCGTTAGGGCAGTCGTTGTTGCCATCACAGATGAGCTTACCTAAAATAATCTTTTTATTATCTCCGCTACAATCAAAGCAGGTGGGATTTGTGCCGTTGAGTCTTTCATCATTTCCGTCAGTGCAGTCGTGTTTGTTATCACAAAGATTTTTTGTATCTATCGTGTATTTATTATCACAGACAAATAACTGTTTATCGGAACTATAATAATGTCTACATAACTGTGTTATTTTATTAATTCCCTTAATTCCGTCTTTACAGCAGTATGAGACTTTTTCATCACTGTTATCAGCGCATTCCATTTTGCCATTACATTTGTTTCCTATATGCGTCGTATAACCATCTTCACAAACAAATAACGTTGAGCTTTCAGAATCTTTTTCTTCACAAATCCCAGTTGAGCTGTTTCTCCCTTGTATGCCCCCATAACAGCAGGATGAGGCCTTTTCCTCACTTTTGTCAGCGCAGTTATAACTACCATCACACATCGAGTTGATACGAATTGTTTGCTTATTATCATCACAAATAAATAACCTCTGGTATGCCATATATTTGTGATCACAACGCCTGGTTGTAGCGTCAAATATCTGATCCTTACAGCATAATAAAATATGCTCGTCACTGTAATCCCCGCAGTCATTCTTGTTATTGCAGGTCTTGCTCATGTCTACTTTACGTCCGTTATCACAGACAAAATTGTTATTATCGGCGCCAGCAAGAGGCATCATGAGTGCACTAAAATATGGTGCCGTGTACATTTCTTTGGGTGCAAGACGGGATACGTTTTTCACTATATTTTTGGCGCAGCTAATGCTTTTTTGGCTACAGCGTCTGAGCCAGGACGACCAGCTTTTATTGTTCATGCTGCTGTCAGTACTGCTATTAGCATTAGCACTGTACTTATTGGTGCTAGTATTATCGTCAGAATACAAAGCTTTATGTTGAGTTTCTATATCATTGGCTTTGTAACGTAGAAAAGCTTTAATATTTTCATCGGTATGCTTCTGTTTTGCCACTTCTGTCAACATATTGCCTATGGTAATGCCCGGCCTATCTTTGTAATCATTACAAAGCTTACGCATAGCTTCCAGCAACGGTCGGCTAATAACCCTGGCTGGCTCGTTATATATCATGTAACGCACAAAGCCAGTAAACGACTGACCTTTGTAGTATCGCAAAGATAACACACAATACAAATCATAATATTCCTGATGATGTCTTTTGTTAAAAAACGTGCTCTTTTTTATACTGTCATTTTCACCATCATCTAGCTCGAATAATTCTAAGTATTCGAGGAAATTATGAATATTTATAACTAGTTCATTGCTTAAGTCGGTAAGACACTTATCTAAATAGTTGGGTTCGTTTAACAGCATAGTTACCGGCGGTTTGGATGTGTAATTATGGCAATTATCGTTGGCAGCATAAGTTAGCGAGGTAGTTATCAATACTAGTATTATCGGAAAGCACAGGGAGAATTTTATATTCCGTAAGAGCTTGCCATTATCGCAAGGCAGAAATGGAATAAAGCCCAGATGTCTCAATAATGGATGTCTGCGCTCAGCTATTGAATACAATAAAATACCTATCTTTAAAGGATGAAGTTTAACCAAAGACAGGTAAGCAAGTAACAACTTCACAAAAAAAATCACTAAAAACATAGTTGTGTCTTCCCTTTATATTTCCCTGAAATTCTGTAATGAGTTCTATAAAAAAATAAGAGAAAGACATCACACTTCCTCTGTCTTTCTGCTGATAATATTTTCTATATGTAGAAGGTTGGCGGTTGGCATGTGCTTTCGCTTCTGCACGGAGAGTATGCGTGCATTTTACACTATCTAGGCGGAATGTCAAGAAGTTTCGGGCATAATAAATGAAAGATACGCCCATATTCATTAAAGTCATGCGGAGTATTTTGTTTGGTAGATTGGTTACCTAACAATCAATTGTCGCATAAAAAAAGAATGACGCTGTCTTCTATAAATCAAAGGAAAGTCCTCTCGACAGAGAAAGGATGCTGAGTCTGGATTCGACTTAAGCACTGGTATCGCTGATATTAATTAACGTATGTACACCTAAGCCACTGAAGGTGTGAGTGGGCGACATACTTTTGATTAGGGATGGTGCGATTAAGTCTCAGCCATGAGATAATTCTAGCATTGTCTAGAGGAGGCCTCTTCCCAATCGCACAACCATCATGAACTTCCGACGCTTGCTCGAAAATACCAGCTGGGACGAGCCATCTTTACCGAGGTGAATCCTAGATTTCCACAATAACTAACACGCTTACCTGATATAAACTCAATCGGACTAAAGTAGTTTAAAGCTTTTCGTGGCCGTATGTTGATTAAAGATTAAGCCTCATCAATTTTATTTTTTGACAAGTCGTAAATCTTCACTTCCTTTGGTAAAAATCGCCATAGCAGGCCATTAGCATTCTCGTTAAGTCCACGTTGTCATGAATGGTATGGCTTCGCAAAGTAGATCTTGCAGTCTAATGATTTAGCGATACTTGAGTGGCCGGCAAGCTTGCCGCTGTCATCAAGCGTAATGGTTTTACAGTTACTTTTGTAAGGAGGTAGCATCTTTTTGATGGCCTGGCACACTGCTTTTTTTGGTCTTGTTTTTAACTCTGACCGTGAAAAGAAGTTTCGAGACACGCCCGATCAGCGTCACAAGATATCCATTTTGGACGTGAACGGTATTCCCCTCCCAGTGGACGACCTTTTTTTCAGATCCGCGTACGAGACCAAGAATAAAGCTGGATCCAGCCTCATCGCCATGGTGCTTCCTATAACGTTTACCTTTGCGAGAGGGAAGGTAGCGCCATTG
>JASXSV010000053.1 GCA_030674915.1 Candidatus Endonucleibacter bathymodioli | reverse complement strand
TCGTATATCTGTTTTGCGCTGCAAGCCTGTTAGCAGGGTAAACGCTTGTTCTTGATATGCACTGGTACAATGCTGAGCCACTAATGTAGTTAAAGCATCTGCTATGGTTATATCTCCGTTATGGATGTTATCTATTTTTATTAACTCATCCATAACCAAGTTTATGCCTTTATTCTCTGAGTTGTCTTTTAGATTTAAGGCATTTTTTTGTACCATCTTAATCCAGTCAGCCATTACCTTTTTGCTTTGCTCTTGTTTGGTAAGTGTTGCAACAAAACAACTTTTGACAACATTAAACGCATAATAGGTACTAGAGGCTAGCTTCGCAAAAAGACTATCTTTTATATTTTCCGTTATAGACTTACCCCTAGCTTCTTTACTAACAGCACCTTTTTCTGCTAATTTTTTATTGGTTATTTTTTGCTCAAAACTAAGGTCTTCTTGTGGTATTCTATCACTATGTACTACATCTAATGCCTCAAAACCATATCTGTAAGCCGCAGCTAATTGCGTTACTGTTTTAAATTTATCAATTAAACTTTTAATAATATCGCTAGCTAATAAAGTGTTAGTAATCTCTCTGGTTTCATAATCACGCAAAGCCTTATTCGCATTATGCCATTTATCTTTTGAGTTATAATTCAAATAGGAGAAAAATACCTGATCCTCTTTATTTATGCTATGTTCTTTGTTTCCTTCTGCGGCAACATGATGCTTTTGCGTAACCCAACGTTTGCTATTTTCTAACAATTTACTTATTAAACTATCCTCATTATGCACACTCCATCTCACCAATGCTTCTAATACTGGATATTGCGGCTCTGATGGCACATTATTTATTGAAGATACCACATAAGTAAGTAACAAATCATTTAGTAATGCACCTATTTTAGGTAAATCTTCTGTAATAAAAAAATTATTATTACTTTTTTCTACAGATATCAGCAAACTTACTTGTTTATTTAATTCATCCGCAATGCATAAGCTAGATGCATCAGCCTGCACCTGACAAGGACACAATACTTTAAGCGCAGTAGAATACTGCTTAGCTCTAGAGTTAAATTCATTTGCAACTTTATATTGTTCTTCTCTAGTTAGCAGTTCAAACTTTATTACTTCACTTTTTGCATGACAGAAACCAGACTTATCCTTTATTTCTTGCGCTATAGGACGAAAGTTTATTATCCAAGCAGGAACTTCTAACTCAGCTTTAGACATATCATTATCAAGCTTGTCAACCCCAAGTACAATGTACACATACAGCATAGCAAGAACTTCAAATGAGTTTTTCCCCTCAAATGTTTTTAGATTATCAGAAAGAGAATTATCATCAAGCATAAGTTTTAAATGACGAATGCTATTATCCTTGCTTTTGCTATATTCAGAACCTCCCGATAAGTTGCTATTAAAACACCTTCCGGCTAAGCTTGCCACTTTACTAAACTGACTGAAAAACCAATTCTTAGTAGCTGGCTGTTCGCCAGATTTGTGGTGCAATTGATTTACCGGTGACGTGTAATTTTGTGATGCACTCACGCTACACGCTAATATCAACAGAAAAAGAATACTTGTTACATATTTGCAACAAAACGAAATTAAACAAACATAAGACTTAAGTGAGCCAAACATAGTACTATTTACTCCTAATTATATGCTGCGTTTATAGCCGACAAATACTAACATGAAAACAACATTAATAATATGGATGACGCACTTAAGAACACGTATCTTATCCATTATAGAAGTTAAAACAGGTGTTTGGTGTGAGTGAGGCTAAAAACCCCAGCTAACATGTATTCACTTATTATCTATGCGCTGGGTAATTTTCCGAAGACTAATAAAGTAACAATCCGAGAGGATTATACAATGTACCAGCAGCCAGATAACATCTAAAATATCAGGCGCTTGTACTTATGGTATTAGTTTATAAAAGTTCTGTGATTAATCATCATTATCTTTTTGAGAGCCTGCTGTTAGAGCACAACTCTCCTCGATATCATCAGAACAACAATCAATTTTTTTATTTTCAGTTGTTAATGAATTCATTTCCATATCATTTGAAATGGTTAAAGATCCTCTATTACCTGAACAACAACCATAGATCCAATTTATTTGTTCGCTGCAATTTTCCACTGTCCCAACTCCATCGTCATCATTGTCATCTAAGTGACCGCAATAATTACAGCACGCACTGCGTAGCCCTTCCTGCAATAATTCTCTACCCCTATGCCCTTCCTTATATTTTTTAACCAGATGGTAACCTAAATAAGAAAGACTGGACGAAGCTCCTAGTGCACCAACAATAACTGCAGTTGCAGGCACTGTATAATCTTTACCAGCTTTAGAGCTCACAGAGTCTGTTGTCAGCATTGGTTTTGATGTTAAGCAAGTCTCATTCCATACCATAATAGTAGGATGATTATAATGATAAAATTCTTCTGGCTTAATTTCACAGGAGTCCGTTATAAAAGTCCAATTATTCCACCCGCATTGATTTGTTGTGTCCATATCATACTTATACTTATGGCATAAGACTCCTTGCTCATCATTATAAGTAGAATTAAAAAATGACTTTATGGTTTCATTAAAGTCACATTTATTGTTCCCACCTTTGTTATATCCTATACAAGATCCTATGTTTCCATTTGATTCCTCGCCCTCAAATAGTACACTACTGTTGCTTATCGTGAAATTTGAAATAGAAGACTCACTCATTACTCCTGCACCACCACCTACATTTATATCATTTAACTTCTTAATATTGATCAAACTATTACTAACTAAAATATATACAGATGAAGAATTAGTTTCCATCTTACCCGCCATCAAACCGATATCGCCCTTCTGCACATTTCCTTCTATGTTAATAGTAGTGTTTATCACCATAACCCTGCTACCCTTTGTTCCTGATAAAAATCCAACACTACCACCAACATGAATTGCTTCATGTGCGCTGCGATGATTTCACTGCCCTACGGTGATAACAGTATCAATAACCGTAAGGTCTGCAATAGTCTTGCCATAAAAAACCCCAACTCCGCCCCCTAAATAAACAATTTTACCATATTGTGGAGCAATGATAATAGCACTGGAGACTGTAGCTTTTTGTATGTCACTGTTATAAGCACCTCCACACACACCACCTATATGCACATTTTCAGGACTAAATCCACTTACTGTTGTTCTAATGACATTAACATCCGTCAGCAAATCTGATCAGACCACCCTACTACTCCTCCTCTCATTACTCCAGATCCATGAACGATAGAATCCATAACTGTAACACTCCTGTATGTCAGTATCTAAACTGCTTCCAACAACACCTCCAACATAATTATCCTGTCGTCCAAATTGGGTGACAATAACGCTAACAACATAAACTTTTTTAACTTTACTAAAATTATCTATAAATCCTACCCCCCCCCCAACACCAAAAGATTTTTTTCCTCCAGTAATATTGCTACTTACTATCATTATATTATCAATACTAGCTCCATTTTGATGTCCTACCACTCCCCCCATATATTGAACTTGGTCTTTGCCAATGATATTGCTACTTACTATCATTATATTCTCAAGCCGAGAGTCATAGTCATGAAATTAGTCACCATGCCTAGCAATTATTGCTACCATTACCCTCAAATTGACTATTCTCAATTTTGATGCAGCTAACTATTGATTTAGGATCCATAACCTTGGCAACTGCTGGGTCGCATGTTGAGCTCCTGGTATCAACATGATTGAAGTTTATGTTTCTAACTATTCCATTATTTTTAAGCGTTTCTATCAAGCAGCATGGTAGCTCGTCAAGGGTTTCACCATTTCCGTTAAAATCACCAGTAAATTCAGGTATTGGTCGGGTAAAGTTTTTTACATTAAAGCTTGCAGTTAGTTGATAGCTGCCGTTACTAGGATAATTTATATCATTCCCAATTAAGTTCAGCTCTGCTACATTACTAATATTAATAACATCAGAAGTAAAGGCCTCACTACCATTACTAAGATGAACACCTTGGCTGCTATTTAAATTTGAGCTATAGTGCGCTTGGGTATTATTATACAACATTGGCTCAGCTTCAGTATTGTTTCCTGCTGGATAAGAATTTACAACGGCTAAAAAACTCAAGCCTATAACTGACCCAACAATAAGCCTACCATAAAACGATGAAGTAAAGTTAGATCCTACCCACACAGTTTTGCGCTTACCTCCTGTTTGTTCTTCATTTTCTTCTTCCGGATCTAGTTTAATAAAATACCAATCTTCATGCAAAGATGATGCTTCGCTTTTATTAGTGCCATCAGTTCTATTACCATCAACATTACTTTGTGATTTACTTTTTTGTAACAGATGGTCTTTTTTTGACATCCTCAACCAATCTCTATGGTTTTTTTCATCACTATCTGGGCTATCTACTTGCTTATCTGCTTGCTCATGCTTTAACTCACAATCATTAGCATTTTGATCTAAATCGGCAACAATAATTGGCTGGTAGCAATATGCTTTTTG
>JASXSV010000052.1 GCA_030674915.1 Candidatus Endonucleibacter bathymodioli | reverse complement strand
CAACTTTGCAGTAGCAGTGCCTTAAACATCATAAGTGGAGGCCATGGCAAGACAACTTAACAAAGTCGATTATATTCTGGTAACATCCCTACATATAAACATCTTTTACAGCACAAACTCTTCGTATTATACACTCTTCGTGACCTGGATCTTCGTATCCTGGATGATACGGAAACACTTACAATTGGCTCAGTGCTTATATACTATCCCCCTTGAAGGCTGTGAGTCTGTTGACTACTCTCACCTACAAGGGAAATGGTATAGAAACCTGCTGTTTCGCAAGCTTTAGCACCTTTAACTCGGTGAAGCCTCCACCTTGGGATAGTTTCTAACGCGACTGGGCAGATACAACCTTTCGGCTAGGTGCTCACTGAAGACTCATTCGGTAAGCCGCTAGATTTTCCTCTCTGTGCTTACTGTAAGCATGCATTATATCTATTTCTTTCTTGTGCCTTCTCACACTAAGATTATAAGCCTCTCGCAAGTAATCAAGGTATAATGAACATATGCCAGACTCAGTGTAAACCTTCTTCATTCCTCTGCGATCACAATCTATCCCCCACCACTCTAGAAATTTATAACGAGTACCACTAGAAAACTTATTGTTTTTTTGTTCAGACTTAATACCCTCGATCATTTGATAAAGCTGTCTTGGCCCCAATTCATAAATATTAATTGCTGGACGCTTGTTGTCTTCCACTAATACACCCTCTCCAATATCTTTCTTGGGCTTAGTTGCAAAAATAACAGGACCATCCGGAGACTTGCTTTTCAGATAAGTAGGTGTATGATACAGCTGTCTTGGCTCCAATTCATAAATATTAATTGCTGGACTCTTGTTTTTTTCCACTAATACTGCCTCGCCAGTACCTTTCTTGGGCTTAGTTGCAAAAATCACAGGATCATCCGGAGACTTGCTTTTCAGATAAGAAGGCGTATAAGGTTTTGTACACTTACCGTACTCCATAGCCCATGCCATGTTATCTGAAAACAAACTACCTTTGGGAAGATGCTTTTTCCTTGCTTCTGACACTAATTCCCTAGTTTTCGCAGAGCGCTCAGACACATCAGGAAGAGGTGGTATTGAAAACAACTGCGCCATTCTCCCACCACTTTTAATACTTCTGTTCTGAAAAGTACCTTTTTTACTTGCAGAACTTACTAGTTTTTCTTTACTTTTGTTTTTTACGACATTAGCTTTTCTCTTCAATTCCCTAGCCTCAGTTGCAGTTGCAGTTGCAGTTGCAGTTGCAGTTGCAGTTGCAGTTGCAGCTGCAGCTGCAGCTGCAGCTGCAGCTGCAATCTCCTTCTCCTGACCTTCAAACTCACATATTCTTGCATTACATTGCAAATAATAACACAGCTCCATAGGAATCTTAACATTATACTTAGATAGTTTTGAAATAAAGTATTCCAATAACTGATCAGATACATCTTCTGCTTTTAATATATTTCCCCCCGTATCAAACAATTCATACATAAGATAAGATCTGTCAATTGAGGTAGTCTGAGTCAAGTGTCTTACAAATTTTATCCCTATATCTTCTACACTGTCTCCTGGCAAATGCTTAAAGCAAGTTCTATAGAGTTCCTCCATCTTACTCACCATATTACTCTTATCATTTTGACTATTTTCTAGATATAAGCTATCGAGAAGATCATTAAACTTCTTTGCTTCTATGCTGGATTTAAATCTCTGTGAGATAATTTTTCTCGCAGCTGTTCTATCCCTAGGTGCTTTCTGATTTACAATATATTGCTCTCTCTTAACACTATTATCACAACAAACAAACCCCGCCTTTTGCTCTAACACCAGCCATTCTTTCAAAATTTGTAAGAACAATCCAATATCCCCAAGAGAACTACACTTTCCTATAACAGCTCCAAAATCCAAAAAAACAATTCTTTCCTTGTTTTTATTTTTTTCAACCATTAAGTTACCAGGATGCAAATCCCCATGCATTAAGCCTGTTCTTTTCAACACATCTTTCCAGATCTGACAAGCTTCACTATATATAGCCCTTGCTTTTTTATAAGACCCACTATCCATCAAGTTACTAACCGTATTTCCATTTATATATTCCATAACCAGCATATCTTCAGTCGCACATATTCCCTCAGGAACTTTAAACCGTTCCCCTCCACTTAACTCTATACTTCTCTTATAAAGCTCCATCATCTTAAGCTCATTTATCATACTACTTTCATTAATTAAATTCACAAGAAGCTGATCCATAATCTCTTTTGTCAAACTCCCTTCAAACTTATCTGAACAATCATAAAACCCAGAAAGCGACTCCAGAACAGCACCGATATCATCTTTAAAAACAGAATATAACTTCGACAAGGAAAATACCACCTCATTGTAATCAGCCTCAAGCTTATCTACAATACCTTTTTTCACAATCTTAACTGCATACTCTTCAATCTTACCTTCAACTCTTATTGTCACTTTATGAACTTGTGCAGTAACTCCAACGCCTAAAGGTTTTGGCTCTATATAAATAATATCAAGTCCTAGTTTTTCACCATCCTCATTAATCTTTTGTTTGATATATTCAAATGACTCTGGGAAATTCCTATCACATAAATGCAATAGCAATCTCCGTTTTTCCAGCGGAATACGCACATCACTTGCAAATAGCTGCCCTATTTTACGAACAAAAGGACCACAATCATTAAGATGCTTAGCAACATCTTTAAAATCAGGCTTCAACCTACCATTCAACAAAGACTCCACCCACGTAACAGCCAAGCGCACAAAGTAACCAGCATTAGGATATATTGACTTAACCATACTAACCCCACATTGTGTGAGTATACGAAACACTGAAAGTTGTTTATCTTCCCTATCACTTGGAATAGCAATCTTACACTCATTTTCTGATTTTATTATTGCATTATTTCCTGTTGTTTTTTGTTTTTTGTGCATAGTTTCTGACATAACCTCGCATTTATTATCATTTGAAAACCCTCTGTTACTTTTCAACATATTGTTATTCTTAATAAAGTCATCACCAACACTATTCATTAACTCATCAGTTTTATTTAAATATTTTCTCTCATCCATAGAGGCAGTATCTTGTAGATGTTTTTCACACTTTTTTTCCCCATAGCCACATAATAAAATCAAATTATGCGACTCTGAATGAAGCTGATTACTAAAAGGAAAAGAAGATATATGATTTTTTTTTATACAGCGCTCACCAACTCCATTATTGGATGTCATCGTACGAGATATAGCACTCTTCTTAAATTCAGACTCATTCTCATGCGTCCCTATTTCTACTCCTGAATTGTCGACATTCACACACATAGCCAACCTATCGTTATCTAATAGCTCAGCAGTAATCTCTCCGACCTCTCGGTCAAGAAAAGGCTGATTTGCATCATACCTTTCAGTTTTTGAGTTGATATTTAAATAGCAAAAAAAGATTTGATCATTTTTCCTTGTTTCATTTCCTGGACTTTCTTCTGCAATGGCGAAGTGATTTTGCTCATACCAACGCTTGCTGTCATTTAACAATTTGCTTATTTTACTATCAGCATTCCTCATACCCCAATTAACCAGTGCTTCTAATACTGGAAACTGTGGCACTGATGCGTTACTTATTGTAGCTACTATATCAGGGGTAAATAAGACCTCTAGTAATTTAAATGATTCAATCAACGTTCTCTTATGTGGAACGTGCGTATTATTTCTTGCTGCTGACATCAGTAGACTTACGTGCTTATTTAATTTAGCCTTAATTAAGGCGTTGCCTTTATCAGTTTCAACATTATAAGGCAACAAGGTTTGCAGTTTAGAAAGACATTGTTTTGCTCTATCATTGAATTCTTCTTTAATTTCAAACTTATCTTCTTTAGTTAGCAATTCAAACTTTATTTTTTTATTTTTTTGCGGACAGAAACCAACTTCCCACTTTATTTCTTGTGTAATATTTCTAAAACATACTAGCCAGTCAGGTGATGATAATCCGGTTGTAACCATGTCTTGATCCAGCTCATCAACCTCAAACAAAATACGCACATACACCATAGCAAATACTTCAAATACTAGTTGTTCATTAAATTCTTCTAATTTTCCATAAAGATCGTTGTCATCAAACATATACTGTAAATGACTAATGCTATTATCATTGCTCCTAGCATAGTCAGGCCCTACTGTTAAATTGGTACTATTAAAACAGTATCTATCCAAAATCGCAGCCACATCCAACTTATCGTAAAGCCAGTTGTTTTCAGTAGTTTCTTGATGCAATTGATTGCCTAATGACGCATAGTTTTGCACCGCATGCACACTAAATCCACATACTAAAATTAGCAGGAAAATCACATTTTTCATGTATTTGACATATGATAAAATAGAACAACCAAACTTAAGATTGAGAAATATACTACACATACTACACATACCCAAAGGACATTAAGTTTTTACTATTTACAAAATCAATGGAGCCGACAAATAACCGACCATGGGATAATACTGTTTGACTGCAGACAAAGAAAGCAAACGCG
>JASXSV010000010.1 GCA_030674915.1 Candidatus Endonucleibacter bathymodioli | reverse complement strand
ATGCACGTTATGTCCTGCACCAACAACACACTGAAAACTCCGCAAGCAACCCATTTTATTGAGCTTCTTACCAATATTAGAAAATGCTTTATCATTTTCGCCACATAAGTAGTGCACAGGAAACGGTGCAAATAATAACCGATCAGAATAATCCTGCTGCATAGAAAGACTAAAGGCAGTTAGCACATTTGCCACCGAACATGCGGTCAAACCGACAAGCCGTTCAGCAATCAATTGCTGACGATCATCATCTGACATATCTCTGAATACTGGCTGCCGATACCAATCATAGAGAACCTGATAATCAGAAGCACTACAAAAATGATGAGACCAATACTCGTCAGAAATAGCTCTGGCATTTTTCTCTTCATCATTTTTTAAGCCAGGATGCGCAGCTTCAATGATGAGACTGTTAATATTATTAGAGTGCGCAAGCGCATATCCCATGGCTATGCGCCCACCTAAAGAATAACCCAGCAAAGTTATCTTTGTTAAAAATAACCGTCTCAATATATCATTAATAAGAGAATTAATTGATATTAAAGGGTCAGGGTCTACTTCATAACTATAAATATCAGCACTTCCTCCATGACCAGGCAAATCAATCACTATAAGATAAAAATCCTTTTCAAGATTATTGCACAGCAATAACCAGTCTCTGGATGAACCTAAAAAACCATGTAAAAGCAATAACGGTGGATTACTAAACAAACCTATTGTTTTATAGGATAAATGCATATCACAGGCTCCCTACTCCTTGCTCAGCCAGACCAAGTTGGCAAGCTGCTTCGCCTGGTATAGTTTTCACTTCAATTACAGTACAACCTTTTTTATTGTCTAACGCCTTAACCAACAACTTTTTAAACTGACTTTGGCAGGTCGGTGCATAATAATCAATACTAAACATAGCAGCAGCATCAAGTGCATTCAGACCATGAGGAGTCTGAAAATAAATCTCTGCCTCCTCAGTAATAGTGCCCAAGGGCAAAAGATTAAAAACCCCACCCCCATCATTGTTCAGAACAATAACAACAAAAGGACTCTTAACCTTTCTGCTAAGGGCTAAAGAGTTTAAATCATGGAGAAATGACATATCTCCAATAATAGCAACAAAACATTTTCCTGACGCAATTGCACAGCCTGAGGCCGTAGCAACCAAACCATCTATACCACTAGCCCCCCTGTTAGTATAAACATCACGAATATGACTTACTGAAAAAGTATCCAGTAGCCGGACAGGTAAACTATTACCAATAAATAAACCACAATCAACAGGTAATAACGAACCAAGATTGGCACCAATCCAACCTTCCGTCAGATCATCATCAAATTGCGCTTCCACAAACGACGAAATACGACTACTTTGATATTTCAATTGCAACAATCGCTCACGTCTCTCCGCCCTATTGCAACCATTTTTAAACTCTTCAATAAACAACTTTTTTAAAGAACTGCAAATACTATCAATAGCCCCAACATAATGATGAGTTTGTCTATACCCCATGTCCATTCTTCGAAACTCCTCACTAAACATGACATAGTTTTTCCAATCACCCTGTGCAAGAAAGTTAGTAATCCGTGTGGAAACAAAATGACCACCAATTTGCAATGCTTGATCTAAGTCTGCGGTTAATTGTTTGCCCGTCTCTGACGCTAACAATAAGTCCCCATGACGTATAACTGCTGGGTGCCCATGAAGCTGAGACTGAATATCTGCCAAAATCGGCCAGTTAAGTGTATCCGCCAACCCCACCAACTCTTCCACAGAAACATTGGCTCCAATACTCCCAACAACAATAATTCCTTTACCTACCAAAACTTGTTTCCAAAAATGACGATCCTGTATCACCGCATCATCGACCCGATAACAATAGACCGTATAAGGCTGATCAGAACTAAGCCAGTGACTGTTACGCGCCAAAAGATAAGTGTAATCTTTCATGTCACCGGTAGGATATAAAGGCTCCCTGAACATGCAATTAATATGCATAGGCAACCCCAGATGACAGGAACGAGCAAACGCCTGATCCACACTAGTTAACACCCAACTAATTGGAACTTTTTCCTCCGGTGGCGGAAAATACAATGAGGCACCAGGATAATTAGCATAAATACCTTGCTGCTCAATAGCTTGATTAGCCCCACAATCAATCAGTTCTGGAGGACGATCCGCCGTGAGAACTATCAGAGGCACACCTGACTGACGAGCTTCAATAACCGCAGGATAAAGGTTAGCAACAGCAGTCCCAGATGTAGTGATAACAATCACCGGTCGCAGGCTCTTTTTAGCAATACCCAAAGCAAAAAAAGAAAGTCCTCTCTCGTCAAAGTGAATATGTTTTACCAAACCTTCATGTGCTGCCGCCGCAAGAGTTAACGGTGCAGAACGTGACCCTGGCGCAATGCAACACTCCCTCACTCCCAAACGCCATAATTCTTCTATAATAAGACTTGACCACACAGCATTTAGGCTAGAATGTAAAATGGGAAACATCATTTATACTAGTTTCCATTGAAGGTGTGAGTAGGCATCAAACCAATGAAGTTCCATTAGCCTAAAAAATTTTCTGCGGTGCGTGCACTCAGTCAACACCTTCACTTTTTCAAAGAGAATGGATATCCACCTTCACAACCCAAAACACTATCTTGCAAACTTGACAATATAGTTTGAATGGCTTTAGTTTTATAGTTCAGCTCTCGCCATTCACTGTCAGAAGATGAACCATGAACAATACCAGCACCAGAGTAAAGAGATATAGATCCAGGCTTTAAACTAGCACTTCGAATAGAAACAGTGAATTCGGTCATATCATTACCAATAATACCGCAGACACCAGCGTATAGCCCTCTGGCATAAAACTCGTTATCATTGATAAATTTATGGGCTTCATTCCCAGGATCACCCCCAACTGCAGATGTCGGATGTATTCTCATAACAAGATCTTCATCCATTATACCAGAGCTTAATTCCCCCCTTATACGATAACGCAAATGCTGAACATCTTTTAATTTCAAAATAGAATGGGAATTATCTATTTTCAACCATTTACACACAAGCTGGAGCTTAGCAATAATATCATTTAACACCAGTTTGTTTTCATGAATATTCTTACTGTCACTCATCAACTCAGCGGCTATCCTTTGATCTTCATCCCTTCCCTTTCCTCTAGGAGAAGTTCCTGCAAGTGCCTCTGTACTAATAATTCGCCCATAACGCTTTAACAAACGCTCAGGTGAACACCCCAGAAAATAATGTTCTTCTGTACCCTCAAAAACAAAACTATAAATATGCTCGCTAGATTCCTGCCAAAGTTTCATTATTTTCCAAGGAGAGACACACCCATCAAACCTATAAGATATTTTCTTTGAAAGAACTACTTTATGAAGAATACCTGAATCTATGTGCTTTAACGCCGAACTTACCAACTCATTCCAGCACTTTATACCCGGATAACTGCGACATTGCCTTATCCTGAAAAAATTATCATCAATGTTATCACCCACTAATAACTTATGTAACAGCTGCCTTATTTCCAAAATACGTCGCCGCCACTCACAGTCAGAGCTTGCCAACAAGTTACAAGCAAGTATGCTACCACTTCCCGTCTCAGAAATTTCAACTAACGGCAACCATATTTTGCCATAACCAAACTCTGGCCAAATCTGTGAAGACTTGTCAGAAAATGAAAGGTAACTAAAACATCGTGCTGAAATATTGCTCGATAAAGAAGACATTAACTTTCTGGCCGCTCTGAACGCAATAGGAATATCCGTTACAGAGTCCAGCGAATATTCCCAAGCAGATGCAATGCCCGCCACAACGAGCCCACCTCCCCTGTTAGACCAGTAGGCTTTTACTTGCCCCCTTCTCTGCTGTATAGCTAAACAACTCAGAATATCCAGTGACGGGACAGGACTTTCCACCCTTATCAACTTCCCACAAGGCCGTCTGTCCAACAACTTATCCAGTTTCTCCATCAACGCAGAAAACGCACTATGTACTTCGCTTTCCAAAGACTAACCCTTTAAATATGACAGAGTAATGACTCACGCTAGCACAGGTTGTATAATAAACGTCTCATCTTACTGTGAACCTATCTATCTATGGCAACCAATGGTAAATCAGCTGAGCAATGGCTGAAAAAGAATCATAAAGACCTTTCCGTTGAGCGCATTCAACTAATTATGTCATCCATAAATAAAAAAACAGACACTTTGCAACCTGATCATCCTGAGTACGAGGGACTAATTGAGGCGTTTGACATAATGGAACAGTGTCTGGTCACTCTAACTAAACAGGGTTTAGCAATTTCTGAAAAGCCAGAAGACATGCTCAACTATGGCCAACTGACACCTAATATAGATACCAAAGAATACCTGAATCCCACTGAAAAAGCCCGACGCTTTAGTGAACTACTTAAGAAAAGTGATCTTTAGGCTGAAACTCATTTTTAAAATGGCAGAAAAAACGCAGGCCCTAGCATAACCACCGACTTTAGCCTCCATTGACCTTTCTAGTGCTATACCCGTTACTTTGAAGGTGTGATCAGTCAACAGCCTCACACCTTCAAGGAACATGGGTATAGAAGCTTAGATTTATAACAGCAACCTCTCAATTCTGACCATATCAACAGCTTTTCCGTATCATCCAGCATACGAAGAATCAGATGACTTAAGTCAGTGCTTGATACGAATAGTATAGGCTGTATAATAAGGTTTTTTGCATGCCGATATTTTACCAGAATATGATCTATTTTCTTGAGTTATGCTTAGGTCTATAGTATCAATACAATATAAAAAAACCTTAACTATCTTATCTATACTCGTGACTATTGAAAGTGTGAACTGGTGACTATAGCCAACGCTCCCTAACCCTTCACTGCTGCGAGTGTATTGGGATTTTCTTATATTGAGGACCATATCTCATGAAAGATAGCATAGTTATGACGATGACTTTTTTGATTTATTTTCTAGCTATGCTTGGGATTGGTTATGCTGCATGGATGAAGACGAAAACGTCTGCTGATTATTTTCTGGGGGGACGATCATTAGGACCTTGGTCTACAGCTATAAGTGCCGGAGCATCTGACATGAGTGGCTGGCTATTACTTGGTTTGCCAGGTTATGCCTTTATCAGTGGATTTGAAGTTTTTTGGCTTGCTGCGGGACTACTTGTTGGCAGCTGGCTTAATTGGTTAATTGTAGCTAAACGACTGCGACTATATAGTGCTATCGCAAGTGATTCTTTAACACTTCCAGAGTTTCTTGCGAATCGTTTTAATGAGAAGAAAGGGTTTATTCAGCCAATTTCCGCAGCCTTTATCTTGATGTTTTTCCTTTTTTATACCAGTTCTGGCTTGGTGGCAGGAGGGAAGTTATTTGAATCTGTTTTTAATATTGACTACCACTTGGCACTAATGATTGGTACTTTTAGTGTTATTTCATATACGCTATTTGGTGGTTTTCTGGCAGTATGCTGGACGGATCTGGCTCAGGGACTGCTGATGTCAGTAGCGCTGCTGACTGTACCGTTGATGGCTTTTCATATAACCGGTGGTGCAGATTTTGTTTTCCAAGAAATTCGTGCCTTTAACCCAGAGCTGTTGGATATGTTTACTTCTAAAACGGGGCAGCCTCTAAGCGTTATCGCAGTGATTTCTTTGTTAGGCTGGGGATTGGGGTATTGTGGTCAGCCCCATATTCTGGCTCGTTTTAAAGCAATTAGATCCAGCCATCAGCTTGTTTTTGCCAGAAGGATAGCCTGCACGTGGACTGCTATAGGTATCATGGGATCGGTACTAGTTGGCTTTGCTGGTATTGCTTACACTCGTAAACTTGGAATATCCTTAGATGATCCTGAGGAAATATTCATACTGATGGTAAATACGCTGTTTCATCCGATTATTGCAGGCGTGTTACTTGCGGCTATTCTAGCAGCTATTATGAGTACAGCAGACTCTCAACTCCTGGTTTGCTCGACTGCTTTTGCTGAAGATTTTTATAAGGATATATTCAAAAAGAAAGCAGACCAGAATGAAATACTATTTGTTGGACGTTGTTCGGTTGTAATTATTGCGATTATTGCTACGATTCTTGCATGGAATCCGGAAAGCTCAGTGCTTAAGTTAGTATCTTATGCATGGGCTGGTTTTGGTGCAGCTTTTGGCCCTGTTTTAATTTTATCTTTGTACTGGCGCCGTATAACTGCGCAAGGGGCGTTGGCAGGAATTATTGTTGGCGGCTTGACAGTTGTTGTTTGGAGTCAGCTTGATGGCGGCATTTTCGATCTATATGAAATAGTGCCTGGTATTTTATTATCAGCAATAATGATTGTTATAGGTAGCTATCTCAGTAAAGCTCCTACTCAGCTGGTAACGGATAGCTTTGATACTTTATTGTCAGACTTGGCTTGCCAAAAAGTCACCGGTATTACTGACAAAGATAAGAGTAAATAGGTTTTTTAGGGGAGTTATTATGAAGCAAATAAAAATCAATGTTGGTAAAAGAGGTGATCATGATAGTGACAATTTTGTTACAGATCATTCTGAGCTTCGAACCGTACTTGAAAGACTCAAAAAGAAAGGGCTCAACCCTATGCAAATGTGTCAGAAATTGATTGAGCATGACGTATTATCACCATCGCCTGACGGATGGAACTATGACCTTGTGGTTGAGCAGTGTAAAAAACTGGAAGTGGGACTAACTTAAATATGACTAGGATCCTGAACTAATACCGTTAATCAAACAGCCTGAGCATGAGTGAAACGCTGCCTAAGGGCTTTAGGCTACAGGCTGTTTGTTGAAAGCACACGCGGTCAAGTGTGTTATCGGTCAAACCCTCGTGAAAATATTACGAGTGATATAACTGAAAACAACCCTTATATTTTTGTGTAACTCCGCAGCATTATTAAATACCTTCAGACAGAATCTTTCATACTTTGCACCACACCAGAGTCGTTCAATAAAAACATTATCACTGTAGCAACCTTTGCCATTCATACTGATATTGAGACTGCATTCCTTGAGAAGTCAGGTGAAGGAATAGCTTACTCTAACAGCGTTAATCCCTCGGACATCAAAGTGATCAAAAACATCCTCAATGGCACCCACACATAAATCAGCATCTCTCAACTCAACGGCCTAACCACCCCATAATGGCTACTAAGTAGATAAAACCGGCTATTCACCTATTTGAGTAGGTGACTAAACTTTGCTATAACACCAAAACATGAACACTGCAGACACAGGATAAGAAACTTTACTTACAAATACTTAATATTAAAAAGCCTTGATCAGTGATAGATATTGAACTCTTCACAGAAGAAATACAGGTCAATATTTTCATTCATTATTATGGCAAAAAAACTACAAATGCAGTGTTCCCCTAAGTCTTGCCCGAGCCATGCCAGCTACCACTGAGGTCTTAGCAGGAGACAAACACACTCACTATTAGTAATAGATGAATGAGGTAAATGGAACAATCAGCAATCTAATACCGTCAATGTAACAGGTATCAATAAAGCAATAGCAAAGTATGTAATATTGCTTCCATGTTTTTCTTCACAAAAAAAACCCTGGCAAACAAGTTGTCAGGGTTATGTAATAGGTGCTTGACAGTGACCTACTCTCACATGGGGAAACCCCACACTACCATCGGCGATACACCATTTCACTGCTGAGTTCGGAATGGGATCAGGTGGTTCTAATGCTCTATGGCTGTCAAGCTAAATCGTGATAAAAGACCATCGCCTTTTATCTGGAATCCGGTATTAAGTATTTTTTTGCTGTAAATCTTTCTACACACCCAGCGGGTATTAAAATACGGAAAGGCTGCTCTTGCGAACTACAACTACCTATGCGTAGGCGTAATTCTCTCGCTTCCACCCATCAGTACCTTCAAAGTGCTGAGTATATTCTATTTTTCAGTGTATGGCATAAAATCGTTTTGGCGTTATATGGTCAAGCCGCACGAGTCATTAGTACTGGTTAGCTCAACACCTTACAGTGCTTACACACCCAGCCTATCAACGTCATAGTCTTTAACGGCTCTTTAGGGGCATCAAGTGCCCAGGGAAGTCTCATCTTGAAGGGGGCTTCCCGCTTAGATGCTTTCAGCGGTTATCCTGTCCGAACATAGCTACCGGGCAATGCTTCTGGCGAAACAACCCGAACACCAGAGGTTCGTCCACTCCGGTCCTCTCGTACTAGGAGCAGCTCTTCTCAAACTTCCAACGTCCACGGCAGATAGGGACCGAACTGTCTCACGACGTTCTAAACCCAGCTCGCGTACCACTTTAAATGGCGAACAGCCATACCCTTGGGACCGGCTTCAGCCCCAGGATGTGATGAGCCGACATCGAGGTGCCAAACACCGCCGTCGATGTGAACTCTTGGGCGGTATCAGCCTGTTATCCCCGGAGTACCTTTTATCCGTTGAGCGATGGCCCTTCCATACAGAACCACCGGATCACTAAGACCTACTTTCGTACCTGCTCGACATGTCCGTCTCGCAGTCAAGCGCGCTTGTGCCTTTACACTAACCATACGATATCCGACCGTACTTAGCGCACCTTCGTGCTCCTCCGTTACTCTTTAGGAGGAGACCGCCCCAGTCAAACTACCCACCACACAATGTCCCCAATCCCGATAAGGGATCTAGGTTAGAACCTCAATGTTGCCAGGGTGGTATTTCAAGGGTGGCTCCACATGGACTAGCATCCACGCTTCAAAGCCTCCCACCTATCCTACACAAGCAACATCAAGATCCACTGTGAAGCTATAGTAAAGGTTCACGGGGTCTTTCCGTCTAGCCGCGGATACACTGCATCTTAACAGCGATTTCAATTTCACTGAGTCTCGGGTGGAGACAGCTTGGCCATCGTTACGCCATTCGTGCAGGTCGGAACTTACCCGACAAGGAATTTCGCTACCTTAGGACCGTTATAGTTACGGCCGCCGTTTACTGGGGCTTCGATCAAGAGCTTCTCGTTAGATAACCCCATCAATTAACCTTCCAGCACCGGGCAGGCGTCACACCGTATACTTCCACTTTCGTGTTTGCACAGTGCTGTGTTTTTAATAAACAGTCGCAGCCAACTGGTCTCTGCGACCCCTTCCAGCTTACGGAGCAAGTCCGATCACCAGAAGGGGCATACCTTCTCCCGAAGTTACGGTACCATTTTGCCTAGTTCCTTCACCCGAGTTCTCTCAAGCGCCTTGGTATTCTCTACCTGACCACCTGTGTCGGTTTGGGGTACGGTCTCTAATGACCTGAAGCTTAGAAGTTTTTCCTGGAAGCATGGCATCGACTACTTCCCGATCGTAAAAGATCAGTCGTCATCAGCTCTCGGCTTTAAGAACCCGGATTTGCCTAAGTCCTCAGCCTACCACCTTAAACGCGGACAACCAACGCCGCGATAGCCTAGCCTTCTCCGTCACTCCGTCGCAGTCAAAAGAGGTACAGGAATATTAACCTGTTTCCCATCGATTACGTCTTTCGACCTCACCTTAGGGGCCGACTCACCCTGCGCCGATTAGCGTTGCGCAGGAAACCTTGGTCTTCCGGCGAGGGGGCTTCTCACCCCCTTTATCGTTACTCATGTCAGCATTCGCACTTCTGATACCTCCAGTCTGCCTCTCGGCTTGACCTTCAACGGCTTACAGAACGCTCCTCTACCGCTCGATACAATGTATCGAACCCGTAGCTTCGGTGAATAGTTTAAGCCCCGTTAAATCTTCCGCGCGAGCCGACTCGACCAGTGAGCTATTACGCTTTCTTTAAAGGATGGCTGCTTCTAAGCCAACCTCCTGGCTGTCTGAGCCTTCTCACATCGTTTCCCACTTAACTATTACTTTGGGACCTTAGCTGACGGTCTGGGTTGTTTCCCTTTTCACGACGGACGTTAGCACCCGCCGTGTGTCTCCCGTGATTGCACTCATTGGTATTCGGAGTTTGTATGGGGTTGGTAAGTCGGGATGACCCCCTAGCCCAAACAGTGCTCTACCCCCAATGGTGAGACACGAGGCGCTACCTAAATAGCTTTCGAGGAGAACCAGCTATCTCCGAGCTTGATTAGCCTTTCACTCCTAGCCACAAGTCATCCCCCGGCTTTTCAACGACGGTGGGTTCGGTCCTCCAATCAGTGTTACCTGATCTTCAACCTGCTCATGGCTAGATCGCTCGGTTTCGGGTCTACACCCCGCGACTATGTTCGCCCTATTAAGACTCGGTTTCCCTACGGCTTCCCTATACGGTTAACCTTGCCACGAAATGTAAGTCGCTGACCCATTATACAAAAGGTACGCAGTCACAGAACAAGTCTGCTCCCACTGATTGTACGTACACGGTTTCAGGGTCTATTTCACTCCCCTCAACGGGGTTCTTTTCGCCTTTCCCTCACGGTACTAGTTCACTATCGGTCAGTCAGGAGTATTTAGCCTTGGAGGATGGTCCCCCCTTGTCCGAAGACGTTTCAGTCAAGATTTCTCGTGTCCCGACCTACTCGATTTCACTCAATATGGCTTTTCGCATACGGGGCTATCACCCTCTATTGCCGCACTTTCCAGAGCGTTCTGCTAAACCATACCAAGCTTAAGGGCTAATCCCCGTTCGCTCGCCGCTACTAGGGGAATCTCAGTTGATTTCTTTTCCTCCGGGTACTTAGATGTTTCAGTTCCCCGGGTTCGCTTCCTGGTACCTATGTATTCAGTTCCAGGATACTCACTTATGTGAGTGGGTTTCCCCATTCGGAAATCGCTGGTTCAATGCCCGTTTATCGGCTTACCAACGCTTATCGCAGATTACCACGTCCTTCATCGCCTCTGACTGCCAAGGCATCCACCGTGCACGCTTAGTCACTTGACCATATAACCCAAAACAATCTCGTTGCAGCTCCGCTTTTTCGAATTTACGTCACCAAACATGATCTTTAAAGGGTTATAGAAAAATAACTACCTTTACGATTGTCCGATATTATCGAACTTACATACACTTACCGGAAACTGCTCCTGCATTACCGGCATACACTCCATCCTAGAGCTAAGATTACTTCAGCAAAAATTTCATTAAACGACTAACATCGCCTAAATCAATTCAACTTAATTTGGATTCCATATTGTTAAAGAACAAACAAAATCACCATCCCCAATAAAATTGAACAATGGCGAAAATCAGATAATTCGTGTGAACGCTTGCAGACGTCAGTCTTCGTTTAAGGAGGTGATCCAGCCCCAGGTTCCCCTAGGGCTACCTTGTTACGACTTCACCCCAGTCATGAATCACTCCGTGGTGACCGCCCTCCCGAAGGTTAGACTAGCCACTTCTGGAGCAACCCACTCCCATGGTGTGACGGGCGGTGTGTACAAGGCCCGGGAACGTATTCACCGTGACATTCTGATTCACGATTACTAGCGATTCCGACTTCAC
Organism: Candidatus Endonucleibacter bathymodioli; assembly: GCA_030674915.1. GTDB lineage: Bacteria > Pseudomonadota > Gammaproteobacteria > Pseudomonadales > Endozoicomonadaceae > Endonucleibacter > Endonucleibacter bathymodioli. Next base: position 147,582 of record JASXSV010000010.1, on the reverse strand, counting down.
GGAGTCGAGTTGCAGACTCCGATCCGGACTACGATGCACTTTCTCAGATTAGCTTCACTTCGCAGCTTCGCGACCGTCTGTATGCACCATTGTAGCACGTGTGTAGCCCTGGTCGTAAGGGCCATGATGACTTGACGTCGTCCCCACCTTCCTCCGGTTTGTCACCGGCAGTCTCCCTAGAGTCCCCGCCATCACACGCTGGTAACTAAGGATAAGGGTTGCGCTCGTTGCGGGACTTAACCCAACATCTCACGACACGAGCTGACGACAGCCATGCAGCACCTGTCACTGCGTTCCCGAAGGCACCAATCTATCTCTAGAAAGTTCGCAGGATGTCAAGACCAGGTAAGGTTCTTCGCGTTGCTTCGAATTAAACCACATGCTCCACCGCTTGTGCGGGCCCCCGTCAATTCATTTGAGTTTTAACCTTGCGGCCGTACTCCCCAGGCGGTCGACTTATCGCGTTAGCTTCGTTACCAAAAGTACTAAGACTTCCAACAACTAGTCGACATCGTTTACGGCGTGGACTACCAGGGTATCTAATCCTGTTTGATCCCCACGCTTTCGTACCTTAGCGTCAGTATCAGCCCAGAGTGTCGCCTTCGCCACTGATGTTCCTTCCTATATCTACGCATTTCACCGCTACACAGGAAATTCCACACTCCTCTGCCGTACTCTAGCCACCCAGTTTGGGATGCAGTTCCTAGGTTGAGCCCAGGGCTTTCACATCCCACTTAAATAGCCGCCTACGTACTCTTTACGCCCAGTAATTCCGATTAACGCTCGCACCCTCCGTATTACCGCGGCTGCTGGCACGGAGTTAGCCGGTGCTTCTTCTGCGAGTAACGTCACAGCTCAAGGGTATTAGCCTTAAACCTTTCCTCCTCGCTGAAAGTGCTTTACAACCCTAAAGCCTTCTTCACACACGCGGCATGGCTGCATCAGGGTTTCCCCCATTGTGCAATATTCCCCACTGCTGCCTCCCGTAGGAGTCTGGGCCGTGTCTCAGTCCCAGTGTGGCTGATCATCCTCTCAGACCAGCTACGGATCGTCGCCTTGGTAGGCCTTTACCCCACCAACTAGCTAATCCGACGCAGGCTCCTCCAATAGCGCAAGGTCCGAAGATCCCCTGCTTTCCCCCTTAGGGCGTATGCGGTATTAATCCGGATTTCTCCGGGCTATCCCCCTCTACTGGGTAGATTCCTACGTGTTACGCACCCGTCCGCCGCTTGTCAGCATCTAGCAAGCTAGACCTGTTACCGCTCGACTTGCATGTGTTAGGCCTGCCGCCAGCGTTCAATCTGAGCCATGATCAAACTCTTCAGTTCAATTTTTTATGCCTCCTCCCACCATAAAGCAAGAGAAAACGGCTCAATCTCACAATTAAACTTCACATTGAATTAACAAGTTTGTTCGCTCGTTTGATTGGCATTTCGTTCATTCAGAACCTAGGTTCTGCTGACTGATACCATCACACAAGCGCCCACACGAATTATCTGATAATTTGTTAAAGAACACGGCCAACCATTAAGATTACGACCGACCAATCACTGCATCTAGCTTGTGATCAGTAAGGTCACCATTCTCACCATATCAACATTTATTGTCAAGCGTTCTTTTTTATTATTTCAACAATACTTCGCCAAAATTAGAGTAAGTATCAAGTAAACAAACCTAACACTCCTCTGTATCAGCCACTTTTGAAGGCATAATTAGGCGACGAACGCGAGAAACCCATGGCCTACGCGTAGTAGGCGTTAAGACGAGTTAGAGCAGTAAAAAACCTAAAACTTTCACGAAACCTGGCATAGTAGAGATTTTTAGCTGACTTGCACTGTAAATACTGGTTATAATCGTTTATCAATAGAGCTTGGCGATACTTTCATATACTTTCATGTTGCAAGAGAAGTAGTCATATCTTCTTTTTCCTTTGAAACACCCTGCAAACCTAGTCACTAAGGTCTATGCTTTAACCTATGTAACCATTAGGACCTTAGATGTAGAGTATGCAAATTATGCAAATTATGCAAAAGTGCAATTTCATCTAGGGAAAGCGACACGACAACACCTTAAAATTCGTAAAAATCAGGATATCAACAATGTTAAATCTCACCAAATTATTAGAAGATGTTACTCCTGTTGGCTGGCTAATTATAGCTTCTAGCTTAATTGCATGGGTCCTTTTAACATACGTTACGGGAATTTATTCAGAAAAAAAATGGGGCGATAGAGAATCTGGCGCATTACTCGGTTTTTTTGTGCCAGGATTAATATTCACATTTATTATGTATATGCGATGAGGCAATGCTTGAGCCAAAATCAGAGATAATTTCAAAAAAAGGCACTCAACCGCCAACCTTATGAATCATGATAAAGCATCAATGCACTAACTTAAGCAATCACGCACCACCATTCTCACCTTAATGGTGTGAGCAAACGCATACGATCTATATCCCATGAACCTAAGAGCAATTGGTATTCTGGGTGAGCGTAAGCAGCCAACAACCTCACACCTTCAAGAGAAATGAGCATAAACACTTCCGTCACGCCGTTAGCTGCGCTCTTTCCCCGCAGCCTACCTTTGAAGATGGAAACGGACGAATCCGTCGATTCCTGATACACAACATCCTTTCTCTACAGAAAACGGTTCCGCATAGACTAATGTTTCCGGTTTCGACAGTCATGCTCAAGAACCCTGCCGATTACGATGCATCGTTGGAGGCTTTCTCTCGACCTTTACTGGGGTTCATCGATTACCAATTGGATGAACGTCGAGAACGACACAGCGTGCTGGTACCAGTATATGGATATGACACCACAGGCCGAAGCTTTGTACGAATTTGTAATAAAAACCATCGAAGAAGAATTTGTGGAAGAGCTTAGCTTTCTGGTCAACTATGACAAAACCAAGAAGGCGATACAGGACATCATTGATATACCTGACCGTATGATCGATTTGTTCATCCAGCTGTGCCTGCAGAGCAACGGAAGCCTTTCAGCCAGAAAAAGATCTTCTCATTTTGATTTCCTTACTGACGAAGAACTCGTGGCTATGAAGCAAGCGGTTAAAGATGGCTACAACCGACCCAATGAAGAGTTCTCCTGACCTGAATAGTGTTGCTGCTTTGCTCCCTATCGTTTCTGGCTGATAGTGACATTGAAATCAGCCTCACTTAGGGTTTCAAGGTGGTTGGCAAAGCGCTGGGCAAGGGCTACTTTCTCAAACAATACTGACCTGTTGGAAATCCGAATCAATATTAATTCCCGAAACCTGCGATAGACGTTTGGCTTGTGAGATCGGGTGGTTTGGTCAAACCGCTTGATGCCTTAACACTACTCCAAAATACCGTTATTGGGCTAAATGCTTATTATCAAAGGATATCTGCAACCGGACTTGTTGCGGACTAAGTCTGAGAAAACAGAAAATACCGACACAAACAGAGCATAATATCCGGAAAATAGAGAGAATAAAGCGTAAGGATAACGAGTCTGGAAAGAGGTCAAACCGGCCGAAACCCTTTGAACACAAGGGAAAAAGAAAACTCACCGACCCAGAGTTTTTTTCTGAAGAGACGGGTGATCTTTTTTTCAATTGCTGGAGGCGGCATCAACTTAATATGGCGTATAACCACTTGATATATAGGCAAATAAATATATTTTATTAAAAACATGCCCCCAAACATGCCCCTAAGTAATATTGGCTCAGGGCGTCAAAGGGCTTTTCGGCTATCCATAATCTGCTTTCTCTATCGATCCGATACGATCCCCTGGTAATGCTTAATCACCTCGGTAACGCGATCTAACAACGGTTTAAAGCCATCGAAGTTTATATCGACTTTCTGCGCTTTAACGACCTTTTTGGCAAAATATTCTTTGCCATATTCCGAGTCTTTGTCAAAGTTTTTCCCAGGATTAAATGATTTCCCCCTCAGTTTTATCTCTTTGGTGTCAGGGTCAAAGAGATCCTCGATTTCGGTCTCCTTTGCTTTGCCAAGTGGCGTTAGTACAATGTAAAGATTGTGCATCACATGAATAAAATCAGCTTTACGCATGCCTTCTTCCTTTGTGATTTTTTTTGGATAGATGATCTCTGAGCCGTGCTTCTCAGCTGCATTTAGTAGATCCGTTGGGCCGGAATCATTGTCTAGAATCATTATTACTGGTTCTTTTGGCAAAGGTGCTTTATAGAATTGGTAGTGTTTGTCGAAATAGTTGGTAAACTTGCATAGATAAGATACTCCACCATGAAGTTGTAACAAGAACCTAGTTCGGTTCGAGTACTTGACAAATCGAACTAACAGTTTATATGGATCTGTTTTGGTTTTTCCTTTGGCTAGACTTGGGTAGTGACCGACCAGTTTGCTGATTGCACATTTAAGATAAATGTTGTCTGTTTTTCCTTCGCACAGAATAGTTGGAGCAGTGTTTGCGTAGAAAAGCCGATAGAAAAGAAACTTACGGAAGGTTTTTTCCCTGCCACTCAATAAATCTTTAGCATTATTGGTGCCGACTCTTTGGTAAATAGGGTTCAATGGCGGCTTCTGGCGCCGTCGGTTGTATAGATCGACTTGGTCAATGAAATTAAGCTGACCCTCAAGCACATTGTTATTGCCCTTTAGTTCGCCCTTGTCCGTTTTCTTTATGAACTCTCCAGTACGAAACAATCTGTTGCATTGGGATTTTACAGTTCTCCAATACTCCTTTTTCACGTTAGGCTTTTTGTTGACAATAAGTCCAGTCACATCTTGCCTGGAGTCTTTAAATTGTATTCTTGTTTTCTTTGCGTTTATCAAAAATCCAGATCGCCTGGTTTCGCTCTTCAGTTTTTTCCCAATGATGCATTCATTATTTTTTTCAGAACTATTTGAGCCGAAAATTTCCTCTCTCTGGTAGAAAAGGTAAGGTCATCGGCATACCGTGAATAAATGCTAGAGTGTTTCTTGGCAAGAGAAGCAAGCCTTATATCTAAAGAGTGAGTTATGAGATTGGTGATGACTGGCGAGCAAGGGCTGCCTTGCGGAAGTTTATTGTCGTAACACGCGATTTTTGCGATTACGGTTGCGATTTGAGGATCTAATCCAAAATGTTTGTTTTTTATGAAGAAGCCTCTGACTCGGCCAAAGTTAAAAGAATCGAAAAAGTCTGCCAAGTCAATATTAAGTACATTTTTCTTATCTAAATGCATCATCGCATTTGTAATGATTGACCCTTTCCTCGTAAAGCCATGTGATAAAGTTGGGCGATATTTTTCGCCCTCTTTCTGTTTTGCTTTATTTATTTCGTCAATGCAGTCTAGTAGTAACTTGGATAGCCCCTTTTGTATGTTCTTCAGTCGTGCAGATGGGGCTAGTATAGTCCGTTCGCCGCCACTCTTTTTTGGTATCGTGAAAGTGGTGTATAGGGTGGCGGGATCTAGCTTATATAAGGTATAGGTTAGGGCAGATGACTTTACTTTAATCAGCTTAGCTAGCTCAGGCTTTGTTGTGATTGTTTTTAAATCGTCCAGTATGGTCATTCGATCAATTTCAAACCTTTGATTTGAAAAATGGCTTATGGGCACTCCTACGCAGAAGCAATCCCACTGAGAATACTGAGAATACTGACTACTTATACCAGATAGCAATCATTTCGGACATTTTTTTCACTGATCGCGATTCGCGACCCAAAATCTGCCCATAAGCCGAGGACAAATCTATCAGGGTCGTATGAAAACATCAATAGGTCGCTGAAATGTTCTTTTGTTTACAGTATTTAGCTGTGCTCAATAACAGATTGTTAATCGCTTTATGACTGTTGCTGGCAATGCCTACTCGAGCGCCCGACGTCACCAGCTCGGCTATGACGTGCTTACCTGTGTAGGATTTACCAGCACCGAGAGGACCTTGAATGGTCAGATAACTATCATCAAGATTGGTAATCGCGGGGATGATTTGCTGTAGTTGCTCTTCAGGATCGTGGCTGGTAACAATTAGGCCTTTTTCATGGCCTTTGATCCGTGGCTTAGCTCGCGTTAAAAAATCAACAATAGCAAATTTACTCACAGTAAGGTTTCCACTCTCGTACTCACTAACACATTTGTCAACGGCCTGTGGAATTGGATTAGGGTTTACGTACTCGTCCGGGATCAGAGAAATCACCGCTGGCGATTCTACTTTAGTTTGAACGACAATAAAGCCATTTTCCAGATCACTTTCTTCTCGTATACAGTCACTTTTGCCGTATTGCCATCTTCGGTTTCAATGCCTAATAAATAAAATTGTTTTTTGGCCCCCTTGAATTCTCGGGATGGATCAAACCAGTATTCACAGGCTAAGTTGCGCGCTCTGGGCGTTGGCTTGAATGGCTCTCATTCCGTTCGCTCACAACTGGCAAGGCAATCCAGATCGCCCATTGAAGTAAGTGCATCCCCATAAATACTCAAGACCACCCTCATCCAAAGGGTAGCCCTCAATATCAAAAAATACATCAAGCGGGGAGTGAGGTGGCAGCAACGCCAATCCTGACTTTACACCGGCGGCAGGGATGATGCTTTCGAACTTGGGAATGTCACCACCAGCACTAAGCTTTTGAATGACTGCTTGTGATTTTAGTTTTTCTAATACGGTAGGGTCAATGCCTGAAACAAGCTCCATGGCTAGGTCCGCAAGCTATTGCATAGTGCTTATGCCACTTGATTCAGCTTTTTAATCTATCCCTTAATGATGGTTGCAACTTGGAATAAATAATCTTTTTTCAAGAGTATCTGCGGCGCAACCACGCTCCAATTACCCCAGTTTCTTGAGTTGACAGGGTCCGGTTGTGCCAAAGGATTAAAACTGTTTCGATCTGACAAGAATGCTGTTTTTAGCGTCTGGTAGTAAGAATAAAAATCGCCTGTCCTCAGCTTTTCGTTTTAACCGTTGTCCAGTGCCACTGTGATAGTTTCGGGTCGACAGCCTTGAATCTATGCCAGTATTGTGAACAACATCCTTGGTTCGCAAACCTTCTGTCCGATCATCAGAAGAACAGAAAAACTTTCCAAACTGGATGCATCAGATCTACGCAAAAGGTGCGAGGAGATTATCACTGCGTATCCGCCGGAACTGCTGACCCGAGCATTAAGCTACCTTTATAATAAAGATACAAAGTCGTCTTTTGAAATTGAACATATCACGCCAAATGCCTCTCGGACTGAACAATTCATTACCTCCCTTGAGCTTGCGGAAAAAGAGGATTTCTGTGAGAAGGAAAGGCTGATTGAGCTACAGAACCGCATTGTTGATTCCCGACTCAAAGACAGCGATTATCGGGGCAGCCAGAATTATGTCGGGCAGACAGTTGCCTACCAGAAGAATATGACACGTTTCATTTATCCCAAACCTGATGATCTGCCAAGCCTGATGGCTGGTCTTATCGAATCCCATAAGCGGATGAAAGCGAGAAATGTTTCACCTGTCATACATGCAGCGGCAATTGCCTACGGCTTTGTATTCCTGCATCCCTTTTCTTAAAATTACACATCTTCAGAGCACTCACCAATATCAATGCGATTAGGAACAACCCCTATTCCTGCCTCAGCACTCTATCGCTGCCGATAATGTTTTCCTTGCATTGGTGAAGCCAGTGCCGTTGTTTTTTTGAACATATGATATCAACAGACTCATTAAAATACTCCAGCTCCATACTCCCTGTAATTTACGCAGACGTGACTATCCCAACCAACACTTTTCCTGCCGACTCACCACATCAATTTTCATGCAATGCCTCCGCCTTACCACTGTAGTCTATTGCGATGATCCACCTCAGCGTCATAACCTTCAAAAGGTCAATGTTTCAGCTCCATGAAAATCGTTTTATTTGAACGCTGTATATAATCACTAATCATGCTCGCTTCAAATACTAGTTTACAGAGAGATTAAATCTGGTATCGTTCAGCCATAATCAGCTGCTTGCAGTAGTTTTCCACGTGATCACTTGAGTCGTTATTTGAGAATTACAACCTACTAGCAGCTGACTCTCAAATCCATTCAAAATGTGTCGATTATTGTGGAAATATAGATTCCAATTATTTAGTAAGAAGAGCGCTAATGAAAACTGCTGATATTACCGCACTAGGCTTGATGACATTCTCCCTATTTCTGGGTGCGGGTAATTTAATTTTCCCTCCAATGATTGGACAAATGGCTGGCGATAACACCTTGACGGCCGGCCTAGGCTTCATTGTAGGAGATGTAGGATTAACCTTACTAGCACTTATAGCTATCTCTATGATTGGTGGGCCAGATAAAATTCTTCAGGATTTTCCAGGTCCCATTCAAAATTTATTCTGGATCACCCTTTTCATTATTATAGGCCCAGCATTTGTTCTTCCTAGAGCCGCTATAGTCACTTATGAGATAGGTCTTCACCCCATTTTAGGAGACAGCCCTATAGCGTTTTACGGCTTTATATTCACATTCCTCACAACGGGCATGCTCTTTACATTAAACCCCAAACGCATTGTTTCCACGGTTGGAAAATGGATGACTCCAGTTTTATTATTATTATTAACAGCGATTGCTGTTACAACAATACTTTCCCCACAAAGCCCTGTTGAGCCAGCAAGAGGAAACTATATTCATCAAGCATTCAGTGAAGGCGTAATACAAGGCTATCTCACAATGGATGCTTTGGGAGCACTTGGCTTTGGCTGGATTATTGCCGCAGCCATAAGAAACCTTGGTACCACCAGCAACAGGGACATTGCCCGATATACAGCTATTGCCGGCTTATCCGCAGCCATCGGCATGATTCTGGTTTATAGTGCAATGCTGTACCTTGGTGCTACAAGTTATGGTATTGCACCAAACGCTGGGAACGGCGGGCATATCCTGTCAGCTTACGTCTCACAACTTTTTGGCCCTTATGGGATAACAGTTTTGGCTATAGTTTTCATACTAGCCTGTTTGACTACCTGCATTGGTGTATCTGGCGCAGGAGCTGAATATTTCCACAAAGTTGCTCCCAGTATCAGCTATAGACACTTTGTCATTATTATTTTTTCTAGCGCTACCATTGTTGCAACAATCGGCCTTGAAAAATTAATAGGCATAACACTACCCATTATTTTGTTGTTTTATCCTGTAGCTATTGCCATTATCCTGATTACGTTGATTCGCCCTTGGTTAGCTCAGCCTCAAAAAGTTACTTATATACTGAGTTCTACAGCTCTTATCTTTGGTCTTTTAGATGGAGCTATGGCTATTGGCCTAATGCCGACACCAGCATCCATATGGCTAATCAAACACCTCCCGTTATTTGATTTAGGCATGGGATGGATAATTCCAGGTGGCATTGCATTAATAACTGGCATTACTTTCAGCCAATTTAGTTTAGGACCTAATACCAATGACACCACTAATTAAATTTAAACTAATATTGGCAAGTTTTATACCCGTCACCATTGTGGGTGTGCGCGGGGAACAAGCGAACTAATCCCAACAATCCTCAGCACAGCAAATGAATGGAGTGAATGGAGTGAATGGAGTGATCAATAACCTCACTCCGTCAATGGGGTCTAATGTAATATGAAATATAGTCATAACCGACCGTCCGATGATTCTAAACAACGAAGATACGAGGCCATGACTAGAATCAATATAGGCACAGTACCAACCCTGCTACAACGAGATCAAATTTGTCGCCTCAACGCAACGTAATGTCTATGAACACATCAATTTTTGGTGCACGGAAGGCAGTGAAAATATGAAACCCTAATCGATGAAGTAGAGATATACGAGACTATACGCAAGTTGATTGGCCTACCTCCCACCACTCCGAAAAATATAATATTAAAGATAAAGAATTGACACCTAATGCTTCCTAAGAGGAGCAACAACAACCTTGAAAAACATCGCGCCACACAAGTACCACACTAGCAATAAACTAAATATATAAGATATATTTTGCTCAGCAATACTACTCACGGCAACGTGGATTGAGCAAGAATGCTAATTATCTGCTACTATTCTTCCCAAAGGAGATGAATGTTAACGGCTTCATAGAAAGTGAAATTGATGAAACTCAACTTCTAATTAATATTCGGTCGAGAAAAACATTAAATTTTCTTAATCCCATTGAGTTTTTATCGAAAAATCCTGTTCACTTATGCAGGCAATCTAAGATTCACTTAGGATTTAAATACGCAGTAAAATAGAAAGACTTATGAAAAAATTATAACAAATATGCCAAATGGTGTTTGCAATAGAAACTCATTTATGACTATTATACAGTACCTAGTAGGAAATAGAGCTAAAAGTGAAATACGCAGAATTAGATTTTCGATTTATCAGGGGTCTCTTGTCAAATCTGAGTGAGATTAGCCCATATCAGTTTTACGTTGATCGTCGTGATAACAAATCATTTGAAATTAATCTGGCAGGTTCAGTTGTTGCCGTAGAAGACGCCGAATCTGCGCTGATTTCAATTATGTTTTCTCTACAGCGCCTGCGGCTCGCAGATGACGCCAAACGATTTCTGAATAGCTATCGAAATCGTAAGGGGCTGTCTTTATCTTTATCAGATATAAGCAGTCTGGAACGATTATTGCATATTTCTCTCAACAAACAGAGCAAACTCCAACAAGAAGAGTCAACATGGGAAAAACCCAAGCGCAGACGATATCATCAACAATGCAATAAAAATCAACAAGCAAATAATTATTCAAGTTATAAATATAAAAACAATTACTCAAAGTCTCAACACAGCAATACTCAGGGCCACAAAAATATCAGCAAAGAAAGATCTGACACCTCTTTTTCCAGAGAATATAGTGATGCGGATAAACAGCTCCAAAAAGCATTAAGCTTACTTGGCTAACCGGTTATTAGATATTTTTTAAAAACTTGGGTTAAAACTCTTTCCTAAATCACGAGGTAGGCAAATGAAACAGATTATAAATACTACCACTATCACTAATCTTTATTCATAAATTATATATGCCTCAACATAAACACACACGTTTCTCTCCCAAAAACTAAATATCCTACAAGAGGGTATTCAATGTCTTTCAAGACTGCGTACTAATAGATAATTGCTCTAAGGAAGGTGCGATCAAGCCCAAGCTATGAAATAATTTAATCATTATTTAAGCCTTGGACTTCACCATGAACCTGCAACTAAGTTTTGCAGACAATGAATTCATTCCAAAACGTCGGAAGACACGTAAAGAATGATGACTGGTAAAACTGGAGCAGCTTATCCCATGTCACAGCCTCACAAGTATTATTGAGCCTTATATCTAGGCTATTCAAAACAAGGCAATCCCAGACCACTTTATTCATTAAAACCATTATCCGATTCCATTGCCTGAGCAATGAATAGATACATGGCTGAAATAGCATCCATGCGTCTATTTACAGAATAGTCCCAGGACAGACCTATGCCAGGTCGTACAACCACCATGAACTTACGGCACTTGCTCGAGAAACCCTCCTGAGATCAACCATCTTTACCGAGTTAAATAACTAGCTGACAGAATCTGGAATCATCTTAAAAGAAGGTACTGCGGTGGATACCACAATCATCAAAGCCCCATTGCCTACTAAAACTAAAACATCTGCAAACTGGCACCCGAGCTTTCGTGGAACACCAGTTCCGAATCATTAAGTATCAATTTTGGTTCATAAAAGCAGGATATATACCCATTCCCCTTGAAGGTGTGGAGTTGTTGAGAGATATAACTTACCACATTCACCTACTAGCTGTAGGCTCATAGGGATTCTCTCGTTTGCCTCCTACCTACACCGTCAATGGTAACGGCATAAATGTTTAATAATGTCACAAACAGGCAACACAATTCACCCTCGCTAATATTGTCAGAGTGGATCAGTTGATCCTCTCTCAGGGTTAATCCAGCCATTATAGGCAAAACTTTCTAAATCCTTCTGTATTGTTGAGAATCAAATTCTATTTGCACATTAGTTTGTCGAATTGTGCCATTTTTAGACAGATGAAATCTGAGCTGATGCATTGGTGAGGTTGTTCGCTACTTCACTAGCGTTCAGTCTCGAATATCTCAAATCCATCGCTCATGATAGCGAGCATTGACCACCTTATAAACGGCATCTCTGTGCACCAAAACACCTCTATCCTAACCGCATGCTATATTTCAATATTCTATACTCGTTACCCTTAAGGTGTGGATATTATAGGTACAGACAACCTGAAACAGAGCGTAGTTAACACTTCTGCGAAGCTGGGTATAAAAAAATATTTAGGTGAATTATGGGGCGCAGCTCTATACTTCTCACCATTCTACAATTTATAGTCAAAATCACTGGAGATGCAGGCAGTAGATAATGAGCGAAGTCGCCATTTTCTGTATTTTCAACTACGATGTCTATATTTAGCACAAGGTTGGTAATGATCTATGGGTTTTAAATGCGGTATTGTTGGATTGCCCAATGTCGGTAAATCAACACTTTTTAACGCACTTACCAAAGCTGGAATTGCTGCGGAAAACTTCCCTTTTTGCACCATTGAACCTAATGCCGGCGTGGTTCCTATGCCTGATCCTCGCTTGGATCAGCTTGCAGCAATTGTTAAGCCTCAGCGCACAATCCTAACAACAATGGAGTTTGTGGATATCGCGGGTTTGGTTGCAGGGGCCTCGAAAGGTGAGGGACTGGGTAACAAGTTTCTGGCAAATATCCGCGAAACTGATGCAGTAGCCCACGTGGTTCGCTGTTTTGAAAATAACAATGTTATCCATGTATCCAACAAGATAGATCCTGTTGCTGATATTGATATTATCAATCTTGAGCTGGCAATGGCTGACTTGGAAAGTTGTGAAAAGCAACTACAGCGTGTGACCCGTAATGCCAAAGGTGGAAATAAAGAAGCTGCGGCACAAAAGGCGTTATTAGAAAAAGTTATTCCCTGCTTAGAAGAAGGGCTAATTCTTCGCTCCATTAATTTCAACGACGATGACCAGAAACAATTAAAAACACTAAACTTGTTGACCTCCAAGCCTACCATGTATATTGCTAACGTTGCCGAGGATGGCTTTGAAAACAATATCCATCTGGAGAAGGTTAAGAATATTGCTGCCAAAGAGGGCTCTATTGTTGTGCCAGTATGCAATAAGCTGGAATCTGAAATTGCAGAACTGGAAGATGATGAAAGAAATGAGTTTTTGGCTGACCTCGGTATGGACGAGCCTGGTTTTGATCGAGTGATGCGTGCAGGCTACAAATTATTAGGCCTGCAAACTTATTTTACCGCAGGAGTCAAGGAAGTGCGTGCATGGACTATAAAAATAGGTGCAACTGCCCCCCAGGCTGCGGGTGTTATTCATACCGATTTTGAACGTGGCTTTATCCGTGCTGAAGTTATTAGCTACGATGACTTCTTGCAATATAATGGTGAGCACGGGGCTAAAGACGCTGGTAAATTTCGGATTGAAGGCAAGGAGTATATTGTCAAAGACGGCGATGTTGTACACTTCCGTTTCAATGTTTGAAGTATTAATATTAGCAGTTTCTGACAATAAGTATCTAGAGCAGTACAATACGTGTAATAAGCTAAAACTTGATGAGTGCGGCGTCTTCCTGTAGGATTCCAAAGTATTACACTCGGAAATAGCAGCTTGGAATGAGCACTCAAACCAAGCACTATAACCTCTAATTCAAGGCAAACGATACTAGCTTCACGCGCCACTAAAAAACATTCTTTCTCAACAAACCATAGATGACCATTTGGAGTACACAAAGGTACTATCAACCTTGTATTCTATACCTTGGCCAATTCAATATACTCAGGCTTTAAAATCTCAAAATTGCCCCTAATCCTGCTTATCAACGAAACATCAGTTTTTGGTAAAGATTCATCAAGAAAACTCTTTATAGAGACCTTTGCACGATAACTCCGCACAAGCCCAGCTATTAATTAAATCGTATTTTTTTGAGGATAAAGCCTCGCGGATTTTAGTCATAAGTGCCCCTTAAAATTTATGCAGCTAACGCCATTTCACTATAAATCTCATCAGGTGTTTTAAAGTCTAACAGTTTTCTTGGTCTTTGGTTTAGTCGGTTTTGTATATCTAAATTTTCTTTGTCAGTGACATTATCCAAAGATTGGCTTTTGGGCAAATATTGTCTTATCAAACCATTATGATTTTCATTCAAACCTCGTTCCCACGAGGAGTAAGGGTGAGCAAAATAGGTATCTACGTTAAGCTTTTTCTTGATTGTTTCATGAAAGGCGAACTCCTTTCCGTTATCAAATGTGATCGTGAGTAAGTCTGATTGGTAAGGCTTGAGCATCGTTATAATTGCTTTCGTCACCACGTCAGCGTGCTTTGAAGGAACACGTTTTACCAAATTTAATTTACTCACTCTTTCCGTTAATGTAACCAGTACACCCTTGTGTCTTTTGCCAATTACAGTGTCTGCTTCCCAATCGCCTAAACGTATTTTTTGATCCACAATTCCAGGTCGATCATCAATGCTAACACGGTTTCGGATCTGGCCTCGTGCATCGGGCTTTCTTGTTCTTTGCTTATACTTCTTGTGCCGAAGATGTTGATACAAGCAACCACCCCCAGCTTTGTCCTCTCGAATAAACTGGTAAATCGTAGCGGGACATACAGAAGGTTGATTATCTCGTTTAAGGCGTCCTTGTATTTGCTCAGGGCTCCACTGCTTACTTAGTCTGTCAGTATTTTATCTTTCAGTTCAGCTACCATCTTGGTCGCTTTTGGTTTCTGTTGATGACGTTCCTGCGCAAAATTATGTGCTTGCTTCGGGCGATAACCTCTAGCCCCTGTATTTCTAGCGAACTCTCTTTTAACGGTACTCAAATCACGCCTTAAGTCTTGGGCGATAATTTCATTTGAAACTCCTGCTTTTTTCTCTGACCAAATCTGGTATCTTTCTTCTTGAGTCAGGTGGGTATAACGCTTATTCATAAGTGGTCTCACATTGGTTTTTGGTAGAACCGTGAGTGTACCCTCTGGCTCAACTTTTTCAATATGGCGCACTTATGACTGAAATCCGCGCCTTAAAAAACACGATTGCAGATCGAATATTCGCTACTCGAGCCATTTCACCCTTCATTTTCGATTTTCAGGCGCAACTTTCCTGCTGAATCGATAAACCTCGTTTAATATTGTGCGCCACGCACATTATGTCAAAACGTGTGCAGTTTCGGCTTAAGCCAAGATAACGAGCTTTCGCCATGCCATAGTGTAATCTCAAAACGCCAAATACTCGCTACACAGTGCAGCGCACGCCAGAATGTAAACGGTTAAAGCACTTATCATTTTCTGTTAATGGTTTATTTCGATAAGCACATTTTATTGTTCTGTTATCAATATTTCGATCATCCAGCCATTCACTGTGTTTCTTGCTGGACTAGGCACTATCCGCATAAACAGACGACTCTTCACCATCTAATAGCTCAGTGAAACAATTTGAATCGTGAACATTTCCTGCTGTGTAACCAATCGATTTTATCAGCCCATCCTCATCGACATTTATGTGCGCTTTCTAGCCGTAGGTACTTTCACTCTTCCCGTCATAACCGGCTTTCACGTTCCACTTCGCGTCAGGATCCTGTGTTGAGTGCTTGTCTTTATCCTTATTTGGGCGCCTCAATTACGCTAGCGTCAACAATACTGATACCTCCAGATTTAATATAAAGACCTTGATCTATAAGCTGGGAATTGATGTCTTGAAGCAACTTATCAATAAGCAACAATTTATCGAGATTCTGTCTAAATAGCCAAAAAGTACTGTGGTCCGGCACTGACTCTGAAATATCGAGCGCAATAAATCGACGAAATAAAAGATCGCGAGCAAGTTGTTTCTCTAGGGCCGAATCGCTTAATTTATACCAACTTTGCAGCAGCAGTACCTTAAGGAGCCTCTGATTAAAGCCACTTTCGTAATCCCCAAGGAGACGTGGATCCAGCACAATAAACACCTTATAGATTCCTTCCTGTGCGAGAATAACCTTGTTCAGAGCTTCCTTAAACATCATCAGTGTCGGCCATGCCTTCTCGCCTCGAGCACTTGAATGTATATCTTTCAGATGATGCTCTAAGCGAGCCCAATCAATGAGTTCATGTATAGAGTCGAGTTCTTTCACAGAAACGTGATCAACCAGCATTGAATCTGCTAGACTGCGTTGTTTCAGATTTTTCCAAACCATAACTTCACCGAAAGGCATTGATTGTGCAAGGCTTATTATACCTGTTTTTCAGTTATTTAGCGCGACTCGTGCAAAGGTCTCACTGTGAAACTGCATACTGGAATAAATCATATGACCATACAAATTATTAGCAGAGACCTGTAAGCACTGGGATGACATATCACAGTTTATTGTTATAAGTACCGTATTCAGGTACAAGTCTTTTTTTGCCGTGAGGTGATGTTGATGTCTGGCATGAGCGGAGAGTGTAGAGTGTAGAGTGTAGAAAAACAGTTTTAAAATTAAGCGCCTCCTATGGTAACTGGTATATACCCAAAGTGATTAGAAGAATCAATAGGCAGCAAGGTAGCGAAACTCTATAACCCAAGCAAACTAAATGATTTTGGTGAGTGGCGTGCCGCTGTATTTAAAAGTACCATGAACATAACTGTAAGCATCCACTACATCATTAGTGGACACTAGGTCATTATTAGCAACCACGATGCTGGCCATTACTTTCATTCAGGTCAGTTTAATTTCCCAGCAAATGGCAAAATTCGTGAAAAAACTCAAACTATTGCCAAGTCAGTTGGCTGCAAAACAATTAGTCAAGGATCTTGGATTTAAATCTACAGAAGAATTAAGTAATTACGTCGGAATTCTTGGGCAAGAGCGAGCTATCGGTGCTATCCAATTTGGTGTGGCCATGCACCGAGCAGGCTATAACATCTATGTAATGGGAGAGCCTGGTACCGGCAAAATGTCCTACATCCGTAAATATCTTGAAACTGGAGCTAAGCGACAATTTCCCCCGGATGACTGGGCATATATAAATAATTTTGATGACCCTAGAAAACCTGAAGTGCTCAGGCTTCCAGCTGGACTTTGCACTAAGCTGCAGAAAGACCTCGAGCAGTTTATCAACAAACTGTTAATGACCTTCCCAGCAGCTTTTGAAAACCCAACCTATCAGCAACGGAAAAACATTATAGAACGAGATTTTAATAAGCGCTATGATCATGCTGTAGATCAAATAGAGCAGGAGGGCATAAGAAGAAAAATAGCCATGTATAGAGAAGCTGGATCACTCAGCTTCGCTCCTATGGCCGATGGTAAGCCTATGGATGAAACAGAATTTGCGCAGCTACCAGATAAAAAGCGTGAAAAATTCAACAACCACATTGCTGAGCTTGAGACGCGTCTCAATAAATCACTGGTTGAGCTCCCTCAGTGGAAGCGTGAATCCAATGAAAAACTTCAAAAACTAAACCAAGAAACTATTGACCAAGCCCTAGAACCCCTACTTAAAGCCATGGAAAAAACATATAGCCATCAGAAAGATGTTACCAATTATTTGGAGGCGGTCAAACAGCACTTGCATCGAACAGTAATTGAGCTCCTGACAGATGATCGAGCTCTGGAATCTCGTGAAGATGCCAGCAAAAGGGCTGCTCTGGTAGAGCTTTATGCGCTTAACGTTGTTGTTGCGCACCCCAGCAAGCCTACCACACCTGTGATTTATGAATCACATCCAAATTATAAGAACTTGTTTGGGCGAATTGAATATACTAGTGAAATGGGAGCACTAACTACAAATTACCGGCATATATGCCCTGGCTCATTACATCAGGCAAATGGAGGCTACTTATTACTGGAGGCTCATAAATTACTGGAAGAGCCCTTTGTCTGGGAAGCGTTTAAACGGGCAATGACAGAGCAGCAATTGAAAATTGAATCACCATATTCAGAAATGGGACTGTTAAATACCACAACCTTAACGCCCACAATTATTCCCCTAGATGTAAAGATTATTCTTATGGGCTCTAGGAATATTTACTATATATTACAACAGCTTGATAGTGATTTTCATAAAATGTTTCGAGTCCTGGTAGATTTTGATGACCAGATCCAACGGTGTCCAACAATGGCTAGGTCTTTTGCCCAGCTCCTTAAAAACCGGGCTGATGATGAAGGTTATCCTCCGCTAACTGCATCTGCTGTGGCACGAATGATTGAGCACAGTAGCAGGCTTACGGAAAATCAAAATAAAATGTCTGCTAAGATCGGTGATCTGTTTGACCTTCTTGCTGAGGCTGACTTCATTCGTCGTATAAATAATGGAAAGAAAATCACCAGTCTCCATATTAACAGAGCATTAGATGCAAAGGCTGAGCGCACGGGGCGGGTAAGTACTCAGATTTTGCAGGAAGTTCTTGAAGGAAGTATTCTGATTGACACAGCAGGTGAAAAAGTCGGAAAAATTAACGGCCTTACTGTTCTAGCTGTAGGAGATGCTAGTTTTGGTTCTCCCGCTCGTATTACTGCCACCGTTTATCCAGGCTCCCATGGAATTGTTGATATCGAGCGTGAAGTGTCGTTAGGTCAGGCCATACACTCTAAAGGGGTCATGATTTTAACTGGGTATATTGGCAGCAAGTATGCTCAGAAGTTCCCTCTTGCTATCTCAGCTAATTTAGCCATGGAGCAGTCATATGGCTATATTGATGGCGACAGCGCATCTATGGCAGAATTATGCTGCTTGCTTTCAGCGCTTACTGAGATACCCATCAAGCAATGTTTTGCCATTACAGGGTCGATGAATCAGCATGGTGAAGTTCAGGCGATTGGAGGTGTTAATGAGAAAATAGAAGGCTTTTTTGATATTTGTCAAGCCCGCGGGCTGACTGGCGAGCAAGGAGTAATTATTCCTGAAGCCAATATACGTAACCTGATGTTGCACCAAAAAGTAATTGACGCCGTAAAAACCAAAGAATTTAATGTATATGCGGTTAACCATGTGGAAGAAGCACTGGAGCTATTAACTGGCCGTAAATCAGGCGCTCTTAATAAACAAGATCAATACACTAAAGACTCTATTAATTACAAAGTTGTCCAGAGACTAAAGGAAATTGCAGAGCTATCCAAAGATAACAATCAAAGCTAGTAAGTATCTTAAACTACTGAGTTTGCTGTATGTAATGAGACCTTTGCACGAGCCATAATTTTGTTCGTTGGTGAGGAAAAACGCACGAAAAGAGAGAGTTTATGCTTATAAATGATCTGTTGAGTACGTTTTGAATGAAGCCAGCGGGCAAAAGAATAATCGTGCAAAGGTCTCATTATACATCTGTCACCATTGGAGGTGTGGGTAGTCAATAATCGAGAAAACCCATAAACCTACGAATAGTAGGTGATGGGTTAGTTAGAGCCGTCAACAACCACACCTTCCTTGGTATGAAATCTGTTGATCGTCTGCATAATGGCGTTAACCAGCAGAAGATGACCATTTTGAGTCTGTGCTAACAATTTCTCTTAGCTTGGACTTTTTGACATCAATATTTAGTTTTTGCAAAGAATCGCGTATTTCTGAGATCTGCTCCTTGATACACCGATCTGCAGATGTTTTCATTATTGCAATTTGTTGTTTTAGTGCTACTTTTAGAGTTTTATTGTTTTTCAGGTTGCGAATAACCTTTTCTTTATTTACTTGACCTGAATGATTCTTTTCGAGTAATACCATATTACTTATGCTAAGGCGGATAAGGAGGTCAGCTGTGCTTGTGGCTTGTGCTACACATCGCTGCTTAGCTGCTTTTAAAACAGTAGCTTCCGCTTTAGAGCGAGTGTTAGATAACTTTTTCGAGGCCGGCAAAAAGTTTCCAGCAAGATAGTCACCTAACAACATGTGTTTCTGATATTCCATCAAATGATCTTTTATAGCATCATCTTTCAGATCTATCTCCTTACCGGTTTCTACATTTATAATCGATTCTGCTTGCCAGTTAAGTTCTATGCCTAGCTCTCTTCGCAGTTCCTCCTGAAGCATTTCCATTACAGATATTGCTGCATAAGGCTGTTGAGATACATCACTACCAATCATCTTTTTTACTGATTCATCCAGTTGCAAAGCATCAAGTCGTGATGACCAGCAGGAACTATCAGCAGGTAGTGTATGCATAAATGATTGTAAAACACTCCATGTTTTAAATTTCACTTGTAGTTTTTTTGCCTGTTGCTCAAATTCTTCACTACTCTCAGCCTGGAGTTTTTCTACAGTAGCGAGAATACTAGAAGCTCTACTCAAATCATGATCTTCTAGCTTTTTCCAGTGTTGTCGGTACACGTTCAAGCATGTCTGTTTAGCCGTGGCCAGGGCATGATATTCTTTCATTTGTGGATTCTTCCGCTGAAAAACATCCGTCATGGTGCTTGTTAGTTTAGCTTCTAACTGCTTTAACTCACTATTTGGATTTTTCTTCATTTTGAGAAGCAAGCTCCATATTACTGAGGCCGGTGCTTCAAGGCTTTCATACTGCATCAACGTTTCTGCAAGGGCATGAGCCGTGGCGAAAAGCGGACACCCGTACGGCTTAGCTGTCACAAAGGAGAGTACTATACTAGGAATACTAACGCTGGCGGCAAGGCCAAGTGCGGACCACGAAAAAGTGGCAGCACCTATGGCAGCAGCAAGCCCTCCTCCTGCCAAGAGAGTAACTGTTATCCCCCCCAGAGCTCCAGAGGAGACTAAGCCGACCTTACTCAGTTCCAAGGCCAGTGCTTTAGCGTTTCCATTACCGTTATAGTAGTCTTTAATGGCAAGGCTCAAGCGATTGAATCGGAATACAAAAGGACGCATCAGCGGACTATTGCGAAAATATAGGTTGAAAGGAGACTGGTCTTTAATCATGTCCGCAACACTGTCGGCATTTTTCCGCAAAGTATCCAAGCATATCATTACTTCAGCGGGTGTATTATTTAAAGATAGTAACGCTATGTTCAATGTGCGCACTTCTGCATCAGACATAACACTAATATCATTTTGTATTTTGTGTACGCCTATGAATTCTACAGCTCCTTTTGCACCTTCATATATGGCACCTCCAATGTTACAAGTGGCAAGGTTTTTAACGACATTTACCCCGACTTTTGCTGCTTGGATGGTTTTTGGTGCTTCTTTGAGTATTTCACACAAAGCAAACATATGCTTAATTGATGCTCTCTGTTTTTCGTTTAGTTGTTGATAATCATTAGCTTTATCATCAAAACGATCATTGACATAACTTTGCGCTGTTTCACCCCATGCACGCCACTCCATTTGCTCAAACAATTTATAAATCACTGATCCTCCCCCAAACAGTTGCATCACCATAGCGGCACTTTGAGAGATATCACCCACAAGGTTGCGAGCCAACCTAGGGTTGTTTTTCATTAACTCTTGGAAATCATCAAAAAATTCTTTCCGGAGAGTTTCTTCTATGCACAAACTTACATTACCTTTTAGGTTAAATAATTCCCATAATAACGCGGAAGGATTACTTTTAGATACAGTCACGTTATGGTAAGCATTTTCCCCAAATTTAGTTATATCATGTATAGCTCCATTGATATGATTATAAATCCAAGTTTTCTCTTCTGCATAATTGTATCCATCAAGTTTAATGTTATGTTTCAATCTTAAATTACGTAAACGTGTGCTGACAGGAACTTCTTTGTTGTAAAAGGCAGAAAGACCAATTTTCTTTGCTCTCTCAAAATAAGTAGAACCATCACTTTTTAATGTCTGTAAACTGTCTCTTTGTGCATTGATATGCTCAATTTTATGACAAATAGCATCAAAATCATCCTCTGCAGTATTTTCTGTCTGAGAATTTTTAGTGCCAGTAATTTCTTGGGCATGCTTAAAGAGTAAGTCAGTTTGCGCCACTAACAATTTATCTTTTAGTGTGATTTCTTCACTAAAAGATACATCTCCCAGTGGACGCTGTTTCATGTTTATCAAGGCTATCATGTGTTGCATTACAACCTGTGATGAATTTTTTAAATGAGGTTTACTTTCACAGTTTTCCGGAAAAAGCTCTCTAGGTAAAAAACAAACAGGCTCAAGCCCAATACATCCTGTATTGAGTACGGTTTTTATTGCAAGATGCTGCAACTCCATAGATATAGTATAAAGACTATTTTGTAGAGTGCTACTAAATTTGCTCTTGTATGGAGTAAGCATTTGCAAACAGTGCTGGCACAGTGTCATCTGTTCCGTAAGTGAATAATCTAGGCCAAGCTGTGAATGAATATTTTTTTTAATATTATCCACCGAAAATTGGGCGTATATAATCGTTAATACTTCTTGAAGGTGTTGCTTTCTTTCAATATTTTGATCCATTGATAGCCAGCTGGAAAGAGCTTCACCTGAGTGGGCATGGTTATTTAACTCGGTGAGCAGCAGTTGTTCGTCTTTATTACAGATAAAACTACCATCTTTGGTGCCCCATTTTTCCCTTATACTCGCTTCTATCCACTGCTTGACTAGCGTAACCCCACCCTTCTGCTTTAGTGTGCGATGATAAAGTTGTTCAGGGGTGATATCACCATGATTAGTAGCAAAGCTGGTTTGTTTGAGGGTTTCAACTAATACAGTATTTGCCTTTTCTTGCAGGAAGCTACGATAATTATCTAAGTGCATTTTTATGCAATTGGACAGTTTATACCCACTACTTTTGTGGATATCAGGATTCTCTGAATTCACTAAATCCATTAGGTCATACATTAAAAGGTCTGCGCCAAAAAAATCTCTTATTTCAGGACTAGTATCTAGCAATACCGCAGCCTTACAAATATCCTCATAAGGTGTCACACCAAACTCTGTCTCGAAATCCATTAATTGCTTAACAAGATCTTTAAATAATTTAGTCTCTTGTTTTGTGTAACCGTTTTCGTTGCTCTCGAGAAGGTCATTATATATTAAGTTAATCTTTTCAATTTTGTCTGATGCGCCTTTGCTATTCATCCAACACTTGATTTCTATACTTAACATATCAATACGATTGCTCATGACATCTATCATACTTTCCTTATTTTCTTTAAATAAGCTAACAAATAAATCTGGGTTATCAATAATATAAGATTCAGGATTTTTAACAGTAGAAATAATATTATAAATAATTTGCTCAGCAGGGTCCTTGTCACTTAATATTTCAGTTTGACTATTTATTGAAAAGTCGCCAGAGCTTTCATATGATTGTTGGGTAACGCAATCATAAAATAAATCATCTTTATTGTTGTCATTAGGTGGTATTATATCTGAGTTTGGCTGTGAGTTGTTAACTTGTTTTTGTTGACTAAGTAAGTGTTCATTTGAATTATCCTCAATAATGTCAGTGCCGCAGTCATAAAACTCTTCGTCACTGTCATTGCTCTTGGCTGTGTCTGTTTCATTACTTTGTTCAATATCTATAACGGTTTGGGCTTGTTTTTTAACGGACCTAAGCTTTGTTGGTGTATCGTTTATGGTATTGTCGGCGGGTGAGTAGCTCCCATGCACAGACTTTATATCTAAAACATGCTGTGTTGCCATCTTATCTCTAATAGGGTATTCTGCTTCGCCTGTTTCACAAAAGCCTTCGCCTTTGCTGATGGCAGGCAACCTATGGTGTTCTGAAAGTATATTACACATAGCTTACTCCTTGTTAAGTCTTTATGATGCGCCACTTTTTATTTTCCTTGTTTTCTCATTACTATCGAGTATTAATGGTAATATCCGAATAAATGTAATGTTACTTGATGATATGACATATAACTATAACAATACTGTTATTAACACTAACATTTAATATAAGTAATACTGATTATGGTTGGCCTCATTGTAAATACAGTATAAATCAACAAATTTCAGTTAAGTTCTGGCAGTTCTAATCACGCATGGCAAGCCTAGATTGCCACAATAACCGACACACTTGGAATTGAATTGAGAGTCAGCTGCTCATAGGCTGTAGTTCTCACACAACGAACCAGGTGACCCCATGGGAAACTGTTACAGGCAGCTGACTCTGGCTGAACGATACTAGATTCAATCCTTCGGCACACTCATATTTTTGGCGCGTAGGATGGGTGGTTATCTGAACCGTTCCAATAAAACAATCTCCCTAGAGCTGATGCGCTGTCACCGATGGGCTTATGATGCAGAGAAAGCTTATCGCCACAGCCTGCAGAAGCGCAAGACGCAAGACGCAAGACGCAAGACGCAAGACGCAACCCAATTTCACAAAAGAACAGATGCGGTAAGTCGGCAGGTAAAGTCCCAGCTAGGCTTAGGCTTTACACCGGAGCAAATTGCAGGGCGCATGAAACTTGAGTCTTATAATGGGCCGATGGGTTACCAGACTATTTATCGTCTAATCAAAAAAACCAATGGGGCTGCCTTCTCCCGCGCAAAGGTAAACGTTATCGGAAGCGCCATGGTTCTGCGGCTGGAACCCGCCTCATTCCTGATCGCGTGGATATTGATGAGCGCCTGGACTGCGTGGATCTGAAACAAGAGGTCGGCCAGTGGGAGGGGGATACCGTTCACGGCCAAGATGGATATCTTGTGACGCTCGCCGAGCGTGTCTCGAAACTTCTTTTGACGGTCAGAGTGAAAAACAAGACCAAAAAGTCAGTGAGCCAGTCCATCAAAAAGAGGCTACGACCTCACAAGAGTCAGGGGTTAACACCACAACTAAGAGTTGTTTTAAACTTGGTTCAGATGAAAAGTTATTTGTTTGTAATGATATGCAAACGGTCCTTTATCATTTTCGTTGCGATGGTAAAGTTAACTGCAGGGATAAAAGTGATGACATATGGAATTGTCCTGCTAATGGAACAATAATTACTGAAGAAATCTTCGCTGAAAAAAACTTTACTGAAGAAAATTTCACTGGGGCAAGCGTACTAGGAGCTTTAGCAATAGCAGTCGGAGCTTACATTGTTGTTGTACTTGTAAAATATAGAGATAAAAAAAGCACCAGAGGGATGCTTGCATGGCTTGCAAGCCCTATTACTGAGCCTGTTAGTTATCTGCGTAGACATTGTGTCTATTATTTGGTTCCTCCGCGAGAAAATAATGAAGGAGCTAGCCGAAATAGTTATTTTGGTATGCGCTCTTGTGTTGAGGCAATCATGCACCCGGTTAATTATCTACTCAGTTATTGTGGTTGCAGTCCGGTTGGTACGGATAATGACTACCATTGCTGTAAGAAATAAATCCGCAACATACTTTCCATTGGCATTGATGGGCTACCTTTGCCTTTCTTGGGATAGTAAGGCTCTATAATATTGAGCCGGCGTACCCACGGTCCGGTTTTTTCCATTTCATTCGAAAATATTCAAGTTCAATATCGGAACACATAGTATTTAAGGAGGGAAACAGAAGAATCTTCTGCTTCACAACTGATGGCCAATTATAAAATTGCATATATGTTGTGCTCATAGAACGTCTAGAGCTTTTAAGTGATACATCAAATTGAAAGGACTCTCCACTCTTTTTTTCTATTAGATCTACAATCCCTTGTTCCAAAACATTCTCATCGTCTTCATATCCTGAATGCATATCATCAAACAATCTATTTTCAACCGTTGTACAAAGCATCTCGCCTCCCCTTTTAATATACTCAGAAAGGATTGGCCCTAAATATCCCTGCGGATACCCTGAAAATAATATATGCTTACTGCAATCATAAGGCAAACATTTTCCAATATCCTTTGGAAACTCCGCTTGCTCAACAAACATAAAATTATTAGAGTGATCAACGACATTATCATAACATTTAACGTTAGCTTTAAGCATATAACTAAATGCTTTTTCAATACATGCATTCCCCGAGCCAATACCGATAATATTTTTGGGAAAATCATTGGAAATGGAACTGTTGCATAAAAAAAACATGACACGTGAAAATTGTAATGCACCTATACAACCAGTACTTTGCATCATTCCAGAAGTGGTCAGTCCATTGTTGTCAAAAAGATTAGATAACTCCTTGTTAAAAAGAAGAGAAAATTCCTTTTCATTCTGCGATTTTAAAGTGCACTGTCGATGTATTGAGATCAGATTAGCAGCCTGACCATCATCATTAGGTAAATAAGTTACGTTCGGATCATATGCCTCGCCTGAGGTTGACTCCTTTTTTCTTCGCTCGCTCTGAGTGCAACTAAATTCCGCACTGGATGCGCTAGCACGAGTTACAGGCACAGAAGTGGCCCTCTTACCATATGCCTCGCCTGAGGTTGACGGTTCGGTGTCAAGCTGTGTGACAGAATTCACACCATGCGCCTGGACTTTTTTATTAACATACATACCATGTACTCCTAGCTATCTAGCCTCTACGTTCTCTTAGGTATCGTAAATATTAATTAAAAGTTGGTTGGTAAGGTACTCACGAACCAGTCTTTATCTTTCTACCCTTTCTACCCTTTCTACCCTTTCTACCCTTTTTTTGGTAATTATATAAATCTGACACAAATAATAGTGATAAGTTCCAGCAATAATTCATATTAGAAACCATTTCGTTCTGTTAGGGAGTCTCTGAACAAGCACGTTTATTTTTTACCCACGCCTAAAAACACAAATTTAAATTTATGGTGTATATATTCATCTTATGGGCGTGTTTTTAGGTACATTCGCCCTATTTTTTTCGTTCCCCCTCGCTATTGGCAAGTTTTGGGCGGATTAACCCGCCAAACGCCCTCGTAGCATGTGAAGATTGGTCAGTCCAAATAGGGTGAATACTTGAGCTACATTTTTTACTAAGCCTTTATAGCTGGCTTTCTTGTATCCGAACTGACATTTTATCACTCTAAAGCAATGCTCAACTCTTGCATGAATCTGTGAGCTTTACGGTTTTGTTTCTTTTGTGATGAACTCATATTTTTCTTTGGTTTACGTTTATCATTGACCTTCCAGCTCATGCCAAGGCTGCGTGCTCCTCGTTTATAAGTGTCACTAGTATAACCCGCATCTGCGAATACTACTTTTTCATCTTTGCGCAGTAACTTGGGTCACTCGTTAACATCAGCTTCACTGGCTGTTGTGACGGTTGCGCTGTGTATAGCGTTGCTATTGATGTCTGTTCCTACGTGTATTTTAAAACCAAAATAATGGAGCTTGGATAATGGTAGCATCTACCATGCTGCCTTGAGATACTTTGATGCCTTTTTCAACAAGATATTGATTGATATCCGCAAAGATGGTTGCACTAAGTTGGTGCTTTTCAATTAGTCTTCTGAAATTAAGTATGGTGGTTTCATCAGGTATGGCATCTAATAAATCCAGTTGCGCAAACCGACGCATTCAGTCCATATCGTATAAGGCATGCTCTGCTGCAGAATCTGATAATGAGTACCATTGCTGTAAGAAATAAATCCGCAACATACTTTCCATTGGTATTGGTGGGCGACCTTTGCTTTTCTTGGGATAGTAAGGCTCTATAATATTGAGCAGTCGTACCCATGGTAAGGTTTTTTCTATTTCATTTAGAAAGAGACACGGTTAGTGATAACTTTTTTATGGGTGTATTCTGCGGATGCGAAAGTGATTTATTTCATACGACAATACTGTTTGTGTGGCTGTATTAGCCCACATTTATTAGACTTGTTCAGAGATTCCTTGGGTGAGTGATCGTAGGCAATAACCTCATGTTTTCAATAGGAATGTGAATATACCACTTCAATATGTACAATAATGAAAGAATCCTTAAATATTTGCTACATGAGATTAGCTGTAATGGTTGCTCCGTTTTTATATTAAGTTCAATATATATGGGTTAAACGCAAATACGCACATCCATTACCATGGGGTTTGTGTATAACTACGGGCCTGATGAAGTTATTACCTATGATAAATACTCTTACACAAGCGCGTGATCAGTTGTTGGTGCCGGCACATATAGGCGAGAGCGAACTGGCTAAGGTGCTAGACAGCATTCTTTGTCATAATGTTGATGCGGCTGATCTTTATTTTCAGTCTGTTAGACAAGAGAGCTGGGGGTTAGAAGACGGTATCGTCAAGGATGTTAGTTTTAATGTTGACAGGGGTGTAGGAATTCGCGCCATGAGCGGGGATAAAACAGGCTTTGCTTACTCCAATGAGATTATTATCCCAGCTATTCAACAGGCGGCCAATGCTGCAAGAAGTATTGCTAAATCTGGGCAGCAAAAACAGGTGCAGGCATGGAAAGGAAGTAATCCCCTGGCTTTGTATGAAGTAGATAACCCACTGGGATCACTGACCCCAGAAGATAAGGTGGCTTTGCTGCATGCTTGCAATCAGGAAGCACGAAAAGCGGACTCCAGGGTAAAACAGGTTAACGTTAATCTTGCCGGAGTGCATGAGGTTATTCTGGTTGCATCTTCTGACGGGATGCTTGCAGGAGATATTCGGCCCTTAGTACGCTTGAATATAAGTGTCATTGTTGAAAAAGATGGCAGGATTGAGCGAGGTAGCTCCGGCGGAGGTGGACGTAGTGATTATCAGCAGTTTTTAATAAATGATACGGGGCTGGGCTATGCACGGGAAGCTGTTCGCCAGGCGCTGGTTAATCTTGAGGCTGTGCCGACGCCGGCCGGAATAATGCCGGTGGTGCTAGGGCCAGGTTGGTCTGGAGTATTACTTCATGAAGCTGTAGGTCATGGACTTGAAGGTGATTTCAATCGTAAAGGTAGCTCTGCTTATTCAGGCCGCATTGGTGAGCAGGTGGCTTCTTCTCTTTGCACTATTGTTGATGATGGAACACTACCGGGGCGCCGCGGTTCATTGAATATGGATGATGAGGGCATACCTACAGAGTATACGGTTCTTATTGAAAATGGTGTCTTGAAGTGTTATATGCAGGATAAAATGAACGCTAGGTTGATGGGGGTGGAGTCTACAGGTAATGGTCGGCGGGAGTCTTATTCCTGTCTGCCCATGCCCCGCATGACAAATACCTATATGCTGGCTGGAAAAGATGATCCAAAAGAAATTATCGCTAGTGTTGATAGAGGTATTTATGTTGAAAGTATGGGGGGCGGGCAGGTTGACATAACCTCCGGCAAATTTGTCTTTTCTACCAGTGAGGCCTGGTTGATCGAGAAAGGTAAAAAAACGGTGCCAGTAAAAGGAGCAACGCTGATTGGTAACGGTCCTGAAGTTATGAATCGTGTGTCTATGGTGGGCGATGATCTTGAGCTGGATCCTGGGATTGGTACTTGTGGTAAAGACGGTCAGTCAGTGCCAGTAGGTGTTGGTCAGCCTACATTAAAAATTGATGAAATTACTGTAGGTGGTACGGCTTGATATCTGGCTTGGTAGGGCTTGTGAACATGCCCTTATTTTATGTATCAGTTACCCATTGCGGGTGTGAGTAGTAGGCGATAAGGAGCAAGTTTGATGAGCCTACAAGGAGCAGGTTGTTGGGGTCAGTGAAAGCAGTCAACAACCTCATATGGTCATTGCTAGCTGTCATAGAGTGTCTACCGCCATCCTCCGAGGTTTCTGTTTCTGCATGTTTCATCCAGAAAACATTCTGTTTTAACCGTCATTGACCTAATACTGAGCCAGTCTAGGCATAAAAACAGCATTGCCACTGTTACCATATATGCAGCATCGGTACCAAGTGCAGCCAGAATTAATAGGCACAGCAATAAACTGATAACGGCTAGTATTTTTTGGGTACCTGAAAGAAGTTTAACTCCTGCTAACATAGCTAGGATGTATACTGCGATAAAATTACCATTAGCAGAACATATCAAATTCTCTAACGATGCATTCATATAATGAGATATGGAAGCACTTAACGTACTTGCTATAATCACCACCAATAATGCGGTCACCGGCACTTTCCTTGCGGATAGTAGTGATAATTTTCTCGACCCAGGGAAATTTAGAAAACCTTCATCAGCCATACTCCACAACAGTTTTGCGAAACTTTGTATATACATATTAATGCTGGCAAAGCAGGTAAGAAACCCAACAATAGCGGCGATCCATTTTCCGATAACCCCTAATACACAGCCAATCATTGCTGGGACTGATCCAGCATTATCAGCCTCGCAACCATAGGCAGAAAATTTTATAACAGCAACAGAGCATATCCCGTAAACTAGTCCAGCAATAAGTACCCCTAAGAGTAATGCTATGGGCAAATCTCGATCAGGTCTCTTAAACTCTTCTCCCATATGAATAAATGCTTCAATACCAACAAAGCACCAAAACATCACTGCCAGTGCTGGAATTATAGATTTCATAGATGAATAATCGTCCAGTGGTAGACTGAAATCACTCAGCTGAATATCACCGCCGTACCAGAGAAAGGCCATAAGCCCTATAATTAACAAGGCTATGCATAGCTGAAGGCTACCAAAGAAGCGAGTCCCACCAAAGCCAAGTATAAGAATGCTTGCCAAAATGCCAAGTTTGATTGCAAATATTGA
Source organism: Candidatus Endonucleibacter bathymodioli (assembly GCA_030674915.1). Taxonomy (GTDB): domain Bacteria; phylum Pseudomonadota; class Gammaproteobacteria; order Pseudomonadales; family Endozoicomonadaceae; genus Endonucleibacter; species Endonucleibacter bathymodioli. The sequence goes on along the minus strand of JASXSV010000010.1, from coordinate 117,213 downwards.
TAAGGAGGAGAGCTCAAATAATGCAGTCCAAAACCCCGTTGCCAAAATAAGGCCTGCAGGAATAGCAACAGGAATAGATGCAAGAAACAAAAAGGCTGTTAGCTTTTCAAGACGGTGTCCCATGGCGAGCCCAACAAAGTGTGCAGCTCCGCCGGCATGTGGGTATTTTCGTCCTAACATGGCAAAAGTTAATGCCACAGGAATCACCAGCAAAATAAGGAGTCCCCAAGCCAGAATTGACCATCGCTCAGCAATAGTCGCAGCCAAAGCAGGAACAACAAATACGCCAGCCCCCAAAAGAGATGTTGACATTAAACCTGCGCCCCGAAAAATGCCCAGATCTTTATTCAGGCGGTTCATACCTTATTATCCTGTTGATTTGAAAGTTAATGGCAAGCATGGAGTGTTTATTAGATGCCTGAATGCTGTAATTTTGGTGCCAAAGAAAAATTTAGTCATTACCACAGCATAGGGTTTGTATGAATGTCTTATGGTATTTGCAATCTATTGACCTGTCATATAATCTTCTTGTGCAGTAGTGGCATCGTTATATCCATTTCCCTTGAAGGAATGGTGTAGTTGGCTGCTCTCACTTACTAGTATTGCCTGCTTCTTGTAGGAGTATTGGTATTTCCTTGTTGGTCTCCTGCCCAAATGTCCAATGGTAAATATGGTGTAGAGTATTTTTAATGCAATGTCTAGATTAATACAATACATGAAAGTCACTAATGTGTCAGATGTGAGCAGGCTTCTGGTACATTCCGTAGTTTTCACACTTACACCAGTTACTATTGAAAATAGAGCAATAAACAACCCTATATTTTCAAGGGAGAATGGGTATAGTTATGGTGGTTGATCGTAAGAGTTGCTAAGTAGTTACCATCCGTTGCAACCGTGGTGAATGCTATGACTAAAGTTACTCAAGAGGGTATTATAAGTATGCATTATTGATGGATAACGGAGGTTAATTTCAGTTTATGAAAGGGTAGCAGCAAAGGGCTGAAGTGCCAAATGTTTTTTGCCAAAGTTTATGCCATTTATTAACGAGGAGCCAGTGAATATACTAATGGATTATTGGAAGAATATATCCCAAGCGAGTTACTTTGGGATATCCGACAAAGGAAAAAATAGGATGGTGTACTATTGATTAACACCATGCTTAGGCAAGTGCTGTACCAGAACCTCCAAGAACTGCAAGTGTTAGCGTATTGTGAGCTCTCTGTTCTATTTCTGTTAACTATCAGTCTTATAAAGGAGACGGAATGACGCCTGATGATTTTGAACGCTTTGCGCAGGGAGGATATAACCGCATCCCAGTCGTTCGTGAAATTCTCGCAGACTTGGATACGCCATTAACTATTTACTTAAAGCTAGCTAATGGTCGCTACTCCTATCTTTTGGAGTCAGTTCATGGTGGTGAACAATTGGGACGTTATTCTATAATTGGCCTACCCTGCCGCACATTGCTTCGAATTATCGGTAACCAGATTCAAGTAGAAGTCGATGGAAATGTATCCGAAAAGCATAGCGCGGATGACCCATTATCTTTTATTGAAATATTCCAGCAACGATATAAAGTTCCCAGCCTGCCAAAGCTACCACGTTTTCACGGTGGACTGGTAGGTTATTTTGGTTATGATAGTGTTCGTTACATTGAACCAAAACTTCAAGCATATTCATCGAAAGATCCGCTGAATACCCCTGACATTTTACTAATGGTTTCAGATGATGTAGTGGTATTTGATAACCTTGCCAACAAACTAATATTGATAACCCACGCTGATCCTGATGAGGACTCAGCGCTGGATCGCGCTAACCATAAGCTGGATGATCTGGTTCGTCGGATACAGACAATGCATGCCATCCCCCCAGTACAAGCGACTTTGCATCCTGCTGAAGAAAAGGATTTTCGCTCTAGTACAGGTCAAACAGTCTTTGAGAAATCTGTTGAAAAAACTCGGGATTATATTCTTGCGGGTGATGTGATGCAGGTGGTGTTATCTCAAAGGATGAGTATTCCATTTGATAGTTCTCCTATCAATCTTTATCGAGCGCTGAGAAGTACCAATCCGTCGCCATATATGTACTATATGGATCTCGGTGATTTCCATATTGTTGGCTCATCTCCGGAAATACTTGTCCGCATTGAAGAAGGTGAAGTAACTGTTAGACCACTTGCAGGCAGCCGCAAACGTGGAGAAACCGAGGAGCGCGATAAGGAGCTTGAGAAGGAATTGCTAAATGACCCCAAAGAACTTGCTGAGCATCTAATGTTGATTGACCTTGGTCGTAATGACGTTGGTCGTGTTTCAGAAACAGGTAGCGTTTGTCTCACAGAAAGCATGTTTATCGAGCGCTATTCTCATGTGATGCATATCGTGTCGAATGTTACTGGCCGTTTGATGCAGGGGAAGAGTGCCATTGATGTGTTGAGAGCTACATTTCCAGCAGGTACTCTTAGCGGCGCTCCCAAAGTACGAGCTATGGAAATCATTGATGAAATGGAGCCCGTAAAACGAGGTGTTTACGGTGGAGCTGTGGGTTATCTTGCGTGGCATGGCGATATGGATACCGCTATAGCTATTCGTACTGCGATAATTAAAGATCGTCAGCTTCATATTCAAGCCGGAGCTGGTATTGTAGCAGACTCTATTCCTACGGTGGAGTGGAACGAAACAATGAGCAAAGGGCGGGCTATATTTAAAGCTGTGGCTATGGCTCAGACAGGATTGGCAGATCAAGGTCAAGAGGCGAAAAGCTAATGCTATTGGTAATAGATAATTATGATTCGTTTACTTGGAATCTAGTACAGTATTTTGGTGAGCTTGGTGCTGATGTTGAAGTTTATCGACATGATCAAATTACTCTTGCAAATATAGAAAAACTAGAACCTAGCCATATTGTTATTTCACCGGGTCCCTGTACGCCTAACAAAGCTGGCATATCCATGGATACTATTCGTCATTTTCAAGATAAACTACCTATTTTAGGTGTATGTCTTGGACATCAATGTATTGGTCAAGTGTATGGAGGTAAGGTAGTCAGAGCTCGTCAAGTAATGCATGGGAAAGTGTCTCCTATTTTTCATGGGAAGAAGAGTGTTTTTCGCAACATTCCTAATTCTTTTAACTCAACCCGTTATCACTCCCTTATTATAGAGAAAGAGTCATTGCCTGATTGTTTGGAGATTACTGCATGGACCCAAACAGAAGATGGGGAAAAGGATGAGATTATGGGTATTCGTCACCGTGAGCTGCCAGTTGAAGGAGTGCAATTCCACCCTGAATCTATTATGACAGAATGCGGTCACGACCTGTTAAATAATTTTCTCACGCAATAATGTCAGGAGAACTAAATAGTGCGCATTAAAGATGCTATTGCTCGAGTTGTTCAGCGGCTTGATCTGAGTCGTAATGAAATGAGGTCGGTCATGACGCAGATTATGACCGGCATATGCTCTGATTTAGAAATTTCTGCTTTTCTGGTTGCAATGCGCATGAAAAGTGAAAGTATCGATGAGATCTACGGTGCGGTCACAATCATGCGAGAGCTGGCGACACCTGTAAAAGTTGAAGTGGATCACCTGATAGACATTGTTGGCACAGGAGGTGATGCAGGTCAGCTGTTTAATGTATCGACAGCCTCTGCATTTGTAGCTGCAGCGGCGGGTGCTCATGTCGCGAAGCATGGAAATAGGGGCGTATCCAGTGGCAGTGGTAGTGCCGATCTGTCAGAAAAGGCAGGAATTAACTTAAATCTGTCACCGGAGCAGACAGCCCGTTGCATTCAGAAGGTTGGTATTGGTTTTATATTTGCTCCAGCTTACCATTCTGCCATGAAAAATGTTGCTAGTATACGACGGTCATTAGGTATCAGAACCTTGTTTAATATACTTGGGCCTCTATCAAATCCTTCTGGTGTCGACAGTCTGGTTATTGGCGTATTTTCCAGGGAGCTTTGTCGTCCCATGACAGAGGTTCTGCGGGAGTTAGGTAACAAGCATGTAATGGTTGTTCACTCTGTAGATGGGTTGGATGAAATCAGCATTGCTAGCGAAACACGTGTTGCTGAACTTAAAAACAACGAGATAAAAGAATATGCCATCAAGCCTGAAGACTTTAATATAACCTCACAAAGCCTTATAGGAATGAGAGTGACAAACTCAACAGAGTCTTTTGATCTTATACGAGATGCTTTTGACAAAAGAGTAGGGAAATATGCCAACAAGGTGGCGGATATGATCGCCTTGAATGCTGGTGCAGGTATTTATGTGTCGGGAATCGCCAAGGATCTTAAACAAGGTATTGCTATGGCTAAAGATATAATAGCAAACGGATCGGCATTGAAAAAAGTGTTAGAAGTGGCTCATTTTAGTAAAATTTTATCAGAGGAGACCTCGGCATAACTCAACCACGGCGTTTATATTATGGTACGATAACTACATACAAAAAACCTTTACAATACAGCTAAAACTCTTCGTATAAGTCACTGACTTAAATCATCCAATTCTTCGTAGCCTAGATGATACGGAAGCGCTGTTAAAATGGTTAAGGGTTGAGAAATTGCTGTCCTCAATTTACGGCTCTAACTTTTGCCACCTATAAAAGACACTACGGGCTTGCCAGAACTCGGTTTATGGATATTGCCAAAAATGTAACGACCTATGGGTTGGCCATTATTGCTGCGAACATTCGCAAAGGCACTAAGTTTTTGGTGCTCCATGTTATACCAAAAACATGTTATGCAGGATAAGGTGCGTCAAAAATCAGTTCTAAACACTAGGAATAGTGCATAAAACCGATAATTTGGTGTTAAATGCCCTAGTAAGCTTCGTAATGGCTTACAAAATTGGGTCTAATGACGGGGCTGAAGTCGATGGTTATGCTGAGGTCTCCAGAGGTAAAATAATTCATGTCTATGCCAACGATTCTGAATAAGATCATTCAAAGAAAGCGGGAAGAAATTCGTAATGGTATTCAGTCTCTCTCTTTAGATGAGGCTCGCATTAAAGCGCGTGACTGTCCGCCTACACGTGGGTTTGCAGATAAACTAATAGCACGAGCTAGTTCTGGTAAGGCCGCAGTAATAGCTGAATTAAAAAAAGCATCACCCAGTAAGGGGGTGATTCGAGAACACTTCGAGCCGGCAAAAATAGCTAAAAGCTATGAAAATGCTGGAGCCGCCTGTTTGTCCATACTGACAGATATTGATTTCTTTCAAGGATCTCCTGCATATCTTCAGGAGGCGCGTGAAGCGATATCTATACCAGTGTTACGCAAGGATTTTATGATTGATGCGTGGCAGATTTATGAATCTCGCTTGATGGGGGCTGATTGCATTTTGCTGATTGTATCAGCTTTGTCAGATGCCGAACTAACCGATTTCAATGGCATTGCTCAGGAGTTAGATATGAGCGTGTTAGTTGAGGTTCATGATGGCGATGAGCTGGAAAGAGCTTTGCATATTAAGGGTGCTTTACTAGGCATTAATAATCGTAATCTTCACACATTTGAGGTGAGCTTGGAAAATACCTTTGAGCTACTACCGCGAGTACCAGACAATCGTTTGGTTATCACGGAAAGTGGGATTAACTCAAAGGATGATGTCAATGCTATGATGGCAAAACACGTTAATAGTTTTTTGGTGGGAGAAGCTTTCATGCGGCAGGATGATCCAGGACAAGGATTAAAAGACTTGTTTAGTCTATATTTATAACTATTTTATACCTGTTTTTCTGGAGGTTGTTGTCTGCTTCTTGCCTTAATTGGAAACGGGTATGTAATATGGTTAAAAACTTGCAGATGGAAGTAGCTCCAAGTCTGTAAACGTAAACATGGCTTTCGTTTAATTATTTAGTTTGTGTTTCAGCATGGTGTTAACTATGTCAGGGTTGGCTTTGCCCTTTGACGCTTTCATGCATTGCCCAACAAAAAAACCAATCATCTTTTCACGTTTGTCTGGAGGTGCAGCCCGATATTTCTCGACCTGCTGTGAGCAGTTTATCAATACTTTATTGAGTATTTCGTCAATTATATCAGTATCGGTAACTTGTTTTAGGCCTTTTTGTTCAATTACTGCATCCGCAGAATCACCTTCACCATTCCATAGCGCTTCAAAGACCTGCTTGGCTATTTTGCCGGAAATAGTGGAGTCTTTGATGCGAGCAACAAGGCCGCCCAGCATTTCTGCCGAGATAAGGCTAGATTTAATGGGCAGATTTTCTTGATTAAGCATCTTGGCAAGTTCGCCCATGACCCAATTGGCGGTGAGTTTGGCGTCACCAGTTACTTGTGTCGCAGCTTCAAAGTATTCGGCAGTGTCAGAGTCTCCTGAGATAACCTCTGCATCGTAACTACCCAAACCAAATTCACTAATAAAGCGTGCTTTTTTTGTTTCAAATAATTCAGGCATTGTCGCTTTTATGTTTTCTAGCAGGCTATCTTCTATTACCACGGGTAGTAAGTCAGGACAGGGAAAGTAGCGGTAATCATTAGCTTCTTCTTTGCTGCGCATAGAGCGAGATTCACCGGTATCCCCGTTGTATAAGCGTGTTTCTTGGAGTACCTTGCCTCCATCTTCGATAAGATTTATCTGTCGTATAACTTCATTTGTAATAGCCTTCTCCATAAATCGAAATGAGTTCAGATTTTTGGTTTCAGTACGGGTTCCAAGCTCTTTTTGTCCTTTAGGTCGTACAGAAATATTGACGTCAAACCTCATAGATCCTTGAGACATTTTACCATCACAAATGCCGATAGAGGTTACAATTGAATGCAACTTTTTTGCAACAGCAATGGCTTCTTCCGCGGTACTCATATCGGGTTCTGTAACAATTTCAATAAGAGGGGTGCCTGCACGATTAAAGTCGATTCCTGACATACCATGGAAATCCTCATGAAAGCTTTTTCCCGCATCTTCTTCCAAGTGGGCATGATGGATGCGTACAGGTTTTGTCGAACCATCGCCCAGAGTAATGTTTAAATGTCCTGCACCAATAATAGGCTTTTCCAATTGTGTTGTTTGGTAGCCTTTAGGTGAATCTGGATAAAAATAATTCTTCCGCTCAAAGGCATTAACCTTATTAATATTTGCGCCAATGGCTAAACCAAATTTAATCGCTTTAAGGACGGCTTCTTTATTGAGAACAGGAAGTGTGCCAGGTAAACCGAGATCTACGGCGCAGGCTTGTGTATTCGGTTCTGCTCCGAATTCAGTAGAAGCGCCAGAGAAAATCTTTGTTTTTGTTGCGAGCTGGACATGCACTTCTAAGCCGATAACAGTTTCCCACGTCATTATCTATACCTCAAAATCAGTGCTCTGGGTGGATGGTATTTGCAAATGCCAGTCTGTTTCCTGCTGAAAACGATGAGCTGCGTTCAAAAGGAGGGCTTCATCAAAATGTGAGCCGATCATTTGTAAGCCGACTGGGCGACCGTTATCGGCAAGACCGACAGGAATTGACATTCCTGGCAACCCTGCCAGATTGACAGCTATGGTATAAATATCGGACAAATACATAGAAACAGGGTCATTATTCTTCTCACCGATATTAAATGCAGCCGTTGGTGCGTTAGGCCCCATGATGATGTCACACTCTTTAAACGCACTAAGGAAGTCATCGTGAATCAGGCGACGTACCCTCTGGGCTTTGAGATAGTAAGCATCGTAATACCCTGCCGACAGAGCATAGGTTCCCACTAAAATACGACGCTTTACCTCTTCCCCAAAACCTTCACTTCGACTTCGTTTATAGAGATCTTCTAAGTTTTTTGGGTTTTCACAACGATAACCAAATCGAACACCATCAAAACGAGACAGATTGGACGACGCTTCTGCAGGCGCTATAACATAATAGGCGGATATAGACAATGAGCTGCTCGGTAAGTCAATATCCTTAATCTTAGCGCCGAGCTTTTCATATTCTAGGATGGCATTGCGAATTTTCTGTTCAACATCGTAATTCAATCCTTCAGTAAAATACTCTCTAGGTAAGCCAATTGTCATGCCATTCAAGGAGTTGTTAAGCGTGGCGGTGAAATCTGGCACTTCTTTGTCGATAGATGTTGAGTCACGATGATCAAACCCTGCCATAGTATTCAGCATCATGGCAGCATCTTCAGCAGTTCTGGCCAAGGGGCCGGCTTGATCCAGACTTGAAGCGTATGCAACCATACCATAACGGGAAACTCGGCCATAAGTTGGCTTGATGCCGGTAATACCGCAGTGAGAAGCCGGTTGGCGAATAGAACCGCCAGTGTCAGTACCTGTAGCACCGGCAGCGAGCCGCGCTGATACGCAGGCTGCGGACCCTCCTGAAGAGCCGCCGGGAATGGCTTTGCTATCCCATGGATTCCTTACTGATCCGTAGTAGCTATTTTCATTGGATGAACCCATAGCAAATTCATCCATATTGGTTTTACCCAGCATGATAGCTCCACTTTCGTGAAATTTACGAGTTACTGTAGATTCGTATGGTGCAACAAAATTATCAAGAATCTTGGAGCCGCAGCTAGTGCGAACACCTTCAGTGCAAAACAAGTCTTTGTGAGCCAAGGGAATGCCTGATAGCGCTGTGCTGTTGCCGCTCGTCCTGCGCTTGTCAGCTGCAGCGGCTTGGCTAAGAGCTTGCTCCGTAGTTACCGTAATATAGCTGTTGTAGTTTTTATCCAGCCGCTTGATTCTCTCCAGATAGCATTTGGTCAATTCTATACTGGAGATAGCGCCTGCAGCTAGGGCTCGGCTTTGTTCTGCTAGTGTTTTATCATGCATATATCCATGTCCTTTGAAAGTGTGAGGTTATTGACGGCTTTAACTCACCCCAGTCGCCTATTATTCTTAGGCTCTTGGGACTTCGCTTGTTTGTCGCCTACTCATACCTTCCATGATAACGGGTATAGGCTTCTTGATTATTTACCATTTTACCATTATGACATAAAACCAGATGGCTTTTCATTGAAAAGAGGTGCTGAACAAAACAAAAAGTGTTGTGGCTACTCAATAACCCGAGGTACCAGAAATAGCCCGTCTTCCGTATAGGGGGCAGATCTTTGCAGCTGCTCACGCTCGTCACTTTCGGTGACTTGATCTTCGCGCAATCGTTGGACTGCATCTAAAGGGTGAGACATAGGAGAAGTATTACTGGTATCTACAGACTGCATTTTATCAATTACCATCAAAACTTGGGTAATTGTGTCAGTCATGGTTTCTACATCATTTTCATCTATAGTCAGACGTGCAAGGTGAGCAACAGCTTTAACCTGAGATCTGTCTATGGTCATAGTACGTACCTAGTCAAGTAAACCTCATTATCATGAGGCAAAACAGGATTATTTCAAGAGCAAGCCTACAACTTATTAGCGCTGTTGTTCAAAACATATATCTGAAATTTGAAGTAATGCTGAGGTCGCAAAAAGATAATAGGGGAAAGGGTATATACTCGTTACTTGAAAGTGTTGGTAGGAGACAAACGAGATAATCCCCTAAGAGCCTACGAGTAGTAGATGATTTGGGTGGGTGAGAACAGTCAATAATTCAATATCTTCAAGGGGAATGAGTATACAGTAAATTTAGACAGTTTAAGCGGCTATTATAAGGAATTCAAAAATACAGAGATATATCAAGTCACTAGCTATAAATTAGCGGTTGAGTGAGGGCTGCTGAAGCTCCAATTGCGTGATATTACAAACTATTAGAGCTTTGCTCTCATATCCTCTTCCCTGAATATTTAATGTCTTTCATTATTGTGAATATACTAATTTGTGTAAATATTCAAGTTTATCATTGTGAACAGTCACGACATCGAGCTATTATACCACATTTATGACGTGTCTTTTATTTTTATGATTGTAACTAGGCTCATTATACACATAGACTAACGATAGGATATAGTTGGTCCTGATAAAAGGGTTAGTCAGGAATAAAATCATTACAAACTGACGAAAAGGCGCTTCAGAGGCTCATTAAGCTAATTAGTTAGCTTGTTGCTCTGGTTTTTTTAGATTGTTAGAGTTGGCGGCAGTTACATATAGCCTTGACTCAAGGTAAACATCAACATGTTGAAAAGGTTACGGGGCCTGTTTTCCAGCGACCTATCTATCGATCTGGGAACAGCAAATACACTAATCTACGTCCGTGACAAGGGCATCGTTCTAAACGAGCCATCTGTTGTTGCTATACGTAATCTGGGAGCCCAAAAAAGTGTCGTAGCGGTTGGAACTGATGCAAAAAGAATGTTGGGACGTACCCCAGGAAATATAACAGCAATACGTCCAATGAAGGATGGAGTGATTGCAGATTTTGATGTTTGTGAACGGATGCTTCAGCACTTTATAAATAAAGTTCATGAGCATAGCTTTATTCAGCCGAGCCCTCGTGTACTGGTTTGTGTCCCTTGCAAGTCCACAAAGGTAGAAAAGCGAGCGATTCGGGAGTCTGTGCTCGGGGCTGGCGCTAGAGAAGTGTATCTGATTGAAGAGGCGATGGCCGCAGCAATTGGAGCAGGACTACCAGTTGAAGAGGCGAGTGGCTCGATGGTTGTTGATATTGGTGGTGGTACCACTGAAATAGCCATTATTTCCTTGAGCGGTGTGGTCTATTCCGACTCAGTAAGAATTGGAGGTGACAGATTTGATGATGCTATTGTGTCTTATGTTCGCCGTCATTATGGAAGCTTAATCGGTGACGCAACAGCGGAGCGAATCAAGCAAGAAATTGCCATTGCCTATCCTAGTGACGAAGTACTGGAAATTGATGTTCGTGGCCGCAATCTTGCGGAGGGTATTCCCCGCAGCTTCACGTTAAATAGCAGTGAGATTCTTGAGGCATTGCAAGAATCGCTAACAGTAATTGTTCAGGCTGTTAAAAGTGCACTTGAGCAATCACCACCAGAATTAGCTTCAGATATTGCTGAGCGTGGTTTGGTCTTGACTGGTGGCGGAGGTTTATTGCGTGATCTTGATAAGTTGATTAGCGAAGAAACGGGTCTGCCGGTGCTAGTGGCAGAAGACCCTTTAAGTTGTGTTGCTAGAGGTGGAGGCCATGCCATTGAAATGATGGATAAACATAGAATGGACTTGTTGTCCACAGATTAATTATGTGCGAATCGAAACCATGTATCTGGTTGGTATGTTTTTGAAGCGGAAGTGCAATTTGATTTTCATTAATATAGTAAGCTGTTTTATTTTTTCTACATGGAAATTAATAGGTTCTGTACGTGACTCTTCGTGGAGGCTGTAAAACCACAGGAGTAGATTATCAATACTATATTTAGTCGACGACGGTCATTGACGGCACAGTTTTTACTGTTAACGCTACTGTCGTTAGCATTGATGATAGCTGATCACAATTTCAGTTATCTGGGAAAAATCAAATCGTGGCTTTCAGTGGCAGCGACTCCTATATATTGGTTGGCAGATGCCCCATTTAAGATATTAGGCTTGGCCAGTAAGGCTGTTGTGTCCTACAGTCAATTAGCTGAAGAAAATGCTCGCTTGAAAGGAATAAATCTCATTCTTGAGCAAAAAATGCAGAAACTGTCCTCTATGACAGCCCAGAATATCCGTTTAAAGGAACTACTTAACTCCTCAGAATTTGTTAATGAAGAGGTTGTTATTGCTGAAATAATCAGTGCTGACCCTGACCCTTTCTCCCATGTCATCATGCTCAATAAGGGCAGCATCGATGGTGTCTTTCCAGGTCAGGCCATTGTGGATGCTCATGGTGTTATGGGGCAGGTGATTAAGGTCACGGTAGTTACCAGCTGGGTCATGCTTATAACGGATACGTCGAGTAGAGTGCCGATTCAGAACAATAGAACGGCATATCGTGGTATCGCTGCCGGAACTGGTAAGTATGATCAACTGGAATTGCTGCACGTTCCTCATACGGCGGATTTTAAAGAAGGAGATCTTCTTACTAGTTCTGGTTTGGGGCAACGCTACCCAGCAGGCTATCCTTTTGGAAAAGTAAAAAACGTAACACATAAACCAGGGCATCCTTTTGCGACGATATTTGTTCAGCCCGTAGCCGAAATTAATCGAGGTCGCCTGGTGTTAATTGTGTTCAGAAAAGGAAAAGAGGCTTTAAATAATGCAAAGGGATTTGTACCGTGAGCCTTCAAGCGTCTAATGCTCACTGGGTTGTTTGGATGTCTTTGGTGGTTGCAGTAATTCTGAGTATTGTGACCTTACCAGTATGGCTTTCAGTGGCAAGGCCTTTGTGGGTGCCAATGGTGGTTATATATTGGGTTTTGGTGATGCCTGATAGGTTTGGCTTATTCTTTGCGTTTTCTGTTGGCCTTCTGTTGGATGTTCTTCTGGGTTTTTTATTTGGAATAAACTCTATTTGTTTGATGCTGGTAGCATTTGTGACTCTGAGTTTGCATAGGCGCTTGCGCATGTTTCCACTGTGGCAGCAAACGTTCATAGTTTTTATTCTTATTAATTGTCATCAGTTTCTGTATATTTGGGCCAAAAGCATTATGGGTTTATCGGAGCCATCACTTTGGTATCTGCTGCCGTCAATAAGTAGTGCGGTGTTGTGGCCATTGGTATTTTCTAGCTTACAATTTCTCAGGTTTTATTTTACAGTAACATAAAAAGATTATATGCCAGTTACCATTGAAGCTGTGAGTAGGAGGAGAGAGCTGCTCACCGGCAGAGCGTGTTACGGATATTTCTTTGTTACTATCTCTCTCTTTGTTTCGAAAGAAGAAGCCTCTCCTATGGCCTTTACGTTGAGTTTTATTTTCAATACTAGGTTCCGCTAATTTTTTCTGGTCTTCCATGAGCTGTAAGAGAAATCCGCGTACGATGCGATTTCATCATCAATAGCAACGTGTCGTATTACTTAGAATCGGTAACATTGTCAGATGTTGATCTTTGACTATGAATAAAGCCATATTCATCGACGCCGGTATGAACGGAAAAACCATAGATAGCCTTTTTGTTACCACTATTGGCATTCTTAACGTGCCAACTAGCTTTAGGACCTTTTGTAAGTTTTCCGTCTTTGTTGTTCTCAGAACCTGATTTCACCTCCTGTATTGGTGAGGCATCAATGATAGTAATGAGACCTTCATTCATGATGATGTTTTTGGCTTCCAGCTGATGATTAATCTCCGCGCATAATTGATCCCGCAGATGGTGCTCGACCAGTAGTGTACGAAATTATCCCAGAGTGGGGGTTTCTGTAATTTCTCCACTGAGGTTCAAGGTAGCAAAGATTGCTAAGCGGCAGGTCTCTATAGCAGTTTCCATTGAAGGTGAGAGTAGTCAACAGCTCCACGTTTCAATGGTAATTGGCATGTGCTCATATCAGATTTCCGCTTATATTGCTGAGTGCTGTAAGGTTCAATATACCATGTTGGCTTAAATAAATAGCTTCACCAAAAAGTTTTTGCCTACAAAAAATTGAAGAGGATATCGCAAGTTAGATTCTTAGAAATAGGTTTAGTTTGTGGAGCATGATCAAATATTGACATGCCATTTTTGTAACTGTAACTTTGTCTTAAATTAATCTTTGATTGCTGCCTATTCTCATCTTTTAATGGTCATGGGTATAGTTAGTATGCCTGACCTATAAGTTATGATAGTTCTGCTCATTTTGTCATACAATCTTTATCATAACAGCGGAAAAGAGAAAAAATAACACGTTCGTTTTTCGAAAATTAAAATTAGATATAATAGGAGTTTTCAATGGCACTCACAATTGATCTGGAAGAACATCATGACTACGTATTGCTGGACATAATTGGCACTATTGATGCAAGTAATGCTGAAATAGTAGCCAGGCACTTAGATTTTGCGATAAATAAGTATGATAAGCACCTTTTGATTGAAGGTTCTAATTTAAAAAGCATAAATATCACAGGTCTTCGGGTTTTTCTTAACGCCAAACAAAAAATGTCTTTCTTTAAAATGATGATTTTGTGTAATATACCCACAGCCATAATGGCATTAATAGAGCTTAGTGGTATTACTTCGGTTATACCAATTGTATCAGATATTATTGAAGCTGAAATTATTTTGCAAGATATGGATCTTTTTAATGGCCATATTCCTCAAAATTCGGATATGACGCAGAACTATTAATAATATAGCCATACCCTTCAGGCGAGGTGTTGTTGACTGATTTTGTTTTGCCTAATCATCGCCTACTCATGGCTTGTGGGGGTTCGCTACTTTGTTGTGCCTACACATCGTCAATGTGTCACTGGTATAACAGTGATTGTCAAAGAGCTCTTAGGTTTTGTGTTGAGAAGCTTAAGTATTACTCAATCAAGTTGATTGTATACTGGTATAAATATTGACATGCAACAATCTTTTGCAGGACAGCCGAAACTCTTCGTATGAGTCACGCACCCCGATTTACTACTTTAGTAGACTCATGTGGCCTCGCTCGCTTGTCACCTATTTATACCTTCAAGGGTAATGGGTATAGAAAACTTATGTTTTGTAAGTTTCGTCACCTTGAGCTCGGCGGAGACGTGCCCGAAGCTTACACCTTGGTACGGCGTCGAACGTTACAGGTCTTGTACCATAAGAGGGGTCACTTATTGGCGTAGATTAATCGTCAGCTGGAAGTAAAAAATATCATCATAAGTGAAGATAGCATTAATATCGTTGATGCCACATTGAGATGGGCGTAGCGGTCAGGTTCTGGCAATGGCAAAGACGGAAAGCCGATAAAAGATCATGAAGTGGGTTGGCACGGTAAGAGTGATAGTCATGGTATTGCTATGTATGGTTTTTCCGTACTGGTGTCGAGGAAGATAACTGTATTCATAGTAAAAGAGTGATGACGGGCAAGGTTCACAATTTTCAGGAAAGAGATACCTTGCTACTGGGGATGAAGCAGCAGTAGCTTATGGTTAAAAACAGAACCGAGAAAAATTAGTGAAGCGTGGTATTGAATATCAAATCCAACGTAAGGGCTGCAGAGCGCAGCCTCTACAGAAAAAGAGAGGGATTGGAACAAAGAAATTTCCGTAACAGGCTCGCTGTGTACCTTCTTTTTCACCTGTAAAAGACACTACGTGCTTGCTAGGACTGGGCTCATAGGCCTTTCAAAAATGGAACTATTTATGGGCTGGCCGCTATTGCGAGAATATTCGCAAAGGCACTAGTTTTTGGTGCTCTACGGTGTGCCGAAACTATGTTATGCAGGATAGGCGCTCACAAATCAGTTCGAAACACTAGGAATGCTGACAAAACTGGTAATTTGGTGTTAAATATCATCGTTATCTGGTAGAACTCGTGGCATTTTACAAAATGGGAGGGTTCAATGATAGTGACTAAAAGAGCTGTTTATACTAAGGTCGTTAGGCTTTTAAATAATAGAAAAATGTTAGTCCTTGTGGCTACAGCTGTAATTATTTCTGGTTGTGCTACTTCATCAAAAAATATGGCTGAAACCTATGTATCGCCCATGCGATACGAATCATATAATTGTAAGCTATTAGCATTTGAAGCACAGCGAATTCAGGAGAGTGTTTATGAATTAGGTGGAAATCTTGATAAGTCTGCGTCAAATGATAAAGTTGTAGTTGGTATCGGAGTTATTTTTTTTTGGCCTCTATTGTTTGCTCTTGGAGGCACTAAAGCGCAAGAAACTGAATATGCTCGCTTAAAAGGGGAATATAATGCGATTCAGCAAGCTGCTGTAATCAAAAGGTGCCGTGATCATTTTATTGGAAGAGGTATAATCAGATAACTAGCTAACACAATTATAACAAATATTTGTAAATCGGACATATAAAATTGTCTGAGGTTTGTCCCTAACGTAGTTTATCCAACTCTCCGTAGTTATGGTTGACCCCACTGTGAAAAAAGTAAACCAACAAATTTTTACGTAGAATGCTCATATCTGTATGACTTGGGTCTATGCGCCTGTGCTGGTCATCTATGAATATTTACAATTTTGTTTTTCTCATTTTCAATGTTTATTGATGTGTATCTGGCAGCTTCAATCAATTCTATTGTTATCGTTTTTATTGTGGTTGCCTGATTTCGAAAGTTTGGATATCAGCAGGCTAACTTCGGGCAGTTTCATGGTTTTTAACAGGGTGTTGGCCAAAGGTTCTGAGCTATTGATGGTTTTTGCCAAGGTTTTTACCGACGAATTTTGTAACATGTTGAAGTTCGAATAATATTGAGCAAGAAGGGCAATACGCTTACGACCAATGCCTGGCAGGCTAATAGCTCGTAGACGCTGCTGAAATGGTAACTGACTTGCTATATTTAGTGCTATTTGTAACTGTTTTGCTTTTAGTGGAGTCAATCCTGCATGGTGTAAGTCATCATTGCGGAGCTCAAAAAGATCCGCAAGAGAGTTGATTTTTTTCATGGTTACCAGTTTTGTGAGGATGGGTTTGCGAAGGTGTGGTAAATTTAGGCCATTCTTTCCTGTGAGCCAGAGTAGTCGAGACAGAAATTGTTTTTCACATTGAGGGTTTAGAGTGAGGCAGCTAAAGCTGTTATAAGCATTAGTATCTGGAAACGATGGTGTAGGATGCCCTGTGCCGTGGGTAAGCACACGATTAAATACTGGGGTTGCCTGTCCCTGAAGCTGGATCATAATGTGATCTCCAATGGAGATGCTTTTTTTGTGAAGGGTATTAATACTGCCCAAAGAAACTGACGATATAGACTGATTACGTATATGAACTTTTTCTATCTTAAGAACAGGGGTGACTCTACCTAGTCGACCGATCGAAAATGTAATATCAACAACTTTGCTTATTGCAGTCTGTGCTGGAAATTTCCAGGCCAGTGCCCAGCGAATAGTGGATTGAGTTTCTCCCCATTCTTTTCTAATTCCAATATCATCCAACTTGATGACGATGCCGTCTAACAAGAAAGGGAGAGGTTTTGATGGATGTAGATAGTAATTTCTTAGCTTTTCAATATCTCCGAAAGAGATAACCCTGTGGGTGTATGATGCAGTAATCTTGAATCCCGCTGTTGCGAGGGCTGAGATGCTTTGTTGGTCTGAAAGATATGGCGTATTAACCCAGCGCCATGGAAAAAAGTCAAGCATGGTCATGGCATATTTATCTGTTTCACCACGATTAATATGACCAGAAACAAAATGACGTGCTGAGCCATAGCCTTGGATTTCGCTATCCATTTTATCGATCCTTGCAAATAGTTCTCCGTGAAGGATTACCTGCTCTTTAATAGGTATTTCTTTGGGAATTGCAGATATCATGTATGCTTGCTGGATGATGTTCTGGCCGCGCTTGCCGTCTCCTCTAGTTGAACTGGATTCCAATTTCCCTTTGTTATAAACCAGTTCGATGGCAATGCCATCAATTTTTGGCTGCAGTAAAATTGTTTTATTATTTGCTTTGGTCAAAAAAACTTTTATTTTTTTTTCTGTAGTCGCTTTATCGAGGCTGCCCATATGGGCTTGATGCTGCTCAATTTTCCCTTTGAGGTGTTGGTGGAATAAAAGGTCTGACTGATGGAGGGGAAAACATCGCTGTAAATCTATCAGATATGCTTTTAGTTGATCGTACTCGGTGTCAGAAATCTGTGTTCTGTGCTGATTGAAGTATAGGTCATCGTGGTGCCTTATTTCCGATTTTAGTTCTGTGAGTCTCTTTTTTACGTCGGTGTCTCGCCATTCTGGGCATTGAATCCCCAGGGTTATTGCGGGTAGTAACCATAAAAATAATACTCTCATTCTGTATCTATTAGTTCCGATAGTTGCTTTGTTTACATCCACTCCCCTGGGCACTATTGGTAGATGGCAAACGAGCTAAGCCTCCTTAGTAGGCTCATGTGTTCCGCTTGTTTGTCGCCTACTCACACCGTCAATGGTAACGGGTATAGTTAGCGCTATCTTGTCATAATGTGTTTATTTCAATCATTTTACGGGATTGTTGCAGCAACCTTTTCCGGCGTTGGCAAATCATAAATAGTTTTTACTGATTCGTCGGTATCTACGGATTCGAGCTTGACATCAAAATGCCAGAGTCTGTGAATATGTTTGATGATTTCCTGAGTGTTTTTAGATTCCAGCGGGCGCTTCTGATGCATGTAGTGCCTTAGCATAAGTGACCTATCTCCTCGTATGTTAACACTGTAGATCTGTATGTTAGGTTCCCTGTTGCCAAGATTATACTGAGCAGAAAGGGATTCTCTTAGTGAGCGGTAGCCAATTTCGTTATGAATGGCATTTACTTCAAGGTAAGAGTTTTCTTCGTCGTCATTAATACAGAAAAGATGCATGTCTCGCATTACCTTTGGAGAAAGGTATTGCAGGATAAAACTCTCATCCTTGAAGTTTCTCATAGCAAAGTGCACTGTTTCCAGCCAATCACTTCCAGCTATGTCTGGGAACCAGTATTTATCTTCCTTCGTTGGGTTTTCACACATTCTTCTAATATCTTGAAACATGTTAAAGCCAAGGGTATATGGGTTGATACCGCTATAGCGCTGGTCGTCAAAGTCTGGCTGGAAGACAACACTGGAGTGAGAGTGCAGAAATTCCATAATAAAGCCCTCTGTAACCAGTCCTTCGTTATAAAGTTCGTGGCATAGATGGTAATGCCAGAAGGAGGCCCAGCCTTCATTCATGACCTGAGTTTGACGTTGAGGGTAAAAGTATTGAGCAACCTTGCGGACAATTCTAATAAGTTCACGTTGCCACGTTTCCAATAAAGGAGCGTTTTTTTCCAGAAAATAAAGGATATTTTCTTCAGGATGTTCCGGAAATTTCTTCATTTGCGATTCTTTTTCCTGCGTCTTGGAGGGAATCGTTCGCCATAAATCGTTGAGGTTTTTCTGGATATACTCTTCCCTTTCTTTGATTCTTGCCTTTTCTTCTTCTGTGGAGATAGGGCGAGGTCGTTGATAACGATTGACGCCTTGATTCATCAAAGCATGGCAGGCGTCTAGGAGCTCTTCAACGGCATCAATACCGTGCTTTTCTTCACACTCGGAGATGTAATGCTTGGCAAATAACAGGTAGTCAATAATTGAGTCGGCATCGGTCCATGCTTTAAATAGGTAGTTGCCTTTGAAAAATGAATTATGACCGTAGCAGGCATGGGCAATAACCAACGCCTGCATAGGCATGGTGTTTTCTTCCATGAGGTAGGAGATACAGGGATTTGAGTTAATGACTATCTCATATGCCAATCCCATGCGACCACGCTGATAACTTTGTTGATTTTGCAAAAATTGTTTCCCATAGCTCCAGTGATTATACATCAGAGGCATTCCCACTGACGCATAAGCATCCAGCATTTGCTCTGAGCTGATAACCTCTATTTGGTTAGGGTAGGTGTCCAGTTTAAAGCGTTTTGCCAGTCGTGAAATTTCCTTATCGTATTTTTGGATTAGGGCAAATGTCCACTCAGAATCTGTTGATAAAAGTTTACGCTTTGTAGGCATTCTGAGCCTCCTTTTTCTCGAATAAACGACGGAATACGGGGTATATATCGCTATGGTGTCTGATTTGCTGCATGGCAAAATTACCTGGATTGTCCTTCTCTATTGCCTTATATTCGTGCCATAGATTTTGGTGTTTCTGGTCAGTAATTTCAACGTATGAGTAGTATTGAGTCAATGGTAAGATTTTATTGCTAATGATTTCTCGGCACACACTAGAGTCTGATTCCCAGTTATCTCCATCTGATGCCTGTGCGACGTAGATATTCCACTCGTTTGTAGGATAACGTTTTTTAATAACCTCGTCGGTTAATTTCAGAGCAGTAGAAACTACTGTTCCTCCAGTTTCGCGCGCATAGAAAAAATCATGTTCGTTACATTCTCGTGCTTCACTATGGTGTCTGATGAATACAATTTCTACGGCCTCATAGTTGCGCTTTAGGAAGAGATAAAGCACTAAGAAAAAACGTTTAGCAATGTCTTTTATTCCGCGAGTCATGGAGCTTGAAGCATCCATTACACAAAACATAACCGCATGGTCTGAAGACTGAGGAGCCCAAATCAGGTTGTTGTACTTGAGGTCTAATTCAGCCATAAATGGCAGTTTCCTGAGCTTGACATTTAATGTCTTTATTTCCGTACGTATGGTGTTTTTGCGATGCTGACTGGGTTCGCTAGGATCAACTTCCATTGCTATTAGTTCGCGTTTGAGTGCCCGAACTTTCTTTCTTTCTTTGCCAGAAATAGCTATTCTACGAGCGTGTGATGCTCTCAGAGAGCGGATTACATTCAGCTGGTCAGGTGATCCTGCAGTGGTAAAGCCAGCGTGTTTCAGTTTAAATTTAGTATTGTTTTTGAGTTCTTTACTGGCTAAGTTTGGTAGCTCTAGGTCATTAAAAAAATATTCAAGAAACTCATCCCGATTAATTTGAAAAACAAACTCATCAACGTCAGAACTTCTGTCACTAGAGCCGTCGTCATTTTGGCCATTCCCACCGAGTGGTCTTTGGATTCGGTCACCGGAAATAAACTCTTTATTGCCGGGATGAATGTGAGTGTGATGTCCTCCCTCCCCGAAATGAAAAAAAGGCTCTGAGAGGCTCTTTTTTGGTATATGCACGATGCTTCCGTTGTCAATATCAGTAATTGAACGGTTGTCGACGGTTTCCTGGACAGCCTCTTCGACAAAGCTGTGGTAACGCCTCAAAAAACGATGCCTATTGACAGTGCTTTTTTTCTTTGAGTTGAGGCGCCGATCAATAACTACACTCATAGGACGCTCTCCGGAAATTGCGTATTTGCAATGGATGGCCGTTAATACTGGTAAAATGTGCTTCTGTCTTTGTTGATCCCAAATGCTTCGACGTATTAAGACGAATCTATTTAGCATCTTTTTATGAGGTAACAGCCTGAAAGAGACATTGTGTTGATTCTTTTTCAGGCCGCTGCTCCTTATAATACTCATACCCTTTGAAAAACTGTTAGGTTATTCACCACAGTCCTCTACTACTTATAGGCGCATGAGAGTTCGCTCCTTTTCACCTATCCACACTTTCATTGGTAACTGGTATGTGAGTCAAGCCAGAATCCCAAGAATATCCTTTATTATTGTGATTTGCGAACGCGGATATACCACTCGGAAAGCAAGCGAACCTGTTTTTCTGTATATCCGTGTTCAACCATACGAGCGACAAAGTCCTTATGTTTCTTTTGGTCGTCTTGAGATCCTTTAGGATTAAAAGAAATAACTGGAAGCAGGTCTTCAGTATTAGAGAACATTTTTTTCTCAATTACTGATCTCATTTTTTCATAGCATGACCAGCTTGGATTTTTGCCATTATGGTTAGCTTTAGCTCGTAGTACAAAGTTCACCACTTCATTTCTGAAGTCTTTGGGGTTGGCAATGCCGGCAGGTTTTTCAATTTTTTCCAGCTCGTCATTCAGAGCAGAGCGGTCAAGTATATGGCCTGTGTCTGGGTCACGAAATTCCTGATCTTGAATCCAGAAATCCGCATAAGTGATATAGCGGTCAAAAATATTTTGCCCGTACTCAGAATAGGACTCCAAATATGCGGTTTGGATTTCCTTGCCAAGGAATTCAACATACTTAGGGGTAAGGTACTCTTTGATAAAACGCAAATATCGCTCTTGTATTTCTTCCTGATATTGTTGCTGCTCTATCTGCTGCTCTAGCACATACATAAGGTGCACTGGATTAGCTGCTACTTCGGTTGGGTCAAAGTTGAAGACTTTTGAAAGTATTTTGAATGAAAATCGCGTTGAAAGACCATTCATACCCTCGTCAACACCACCAAAATCTTTATATTCTTGCAATGGTTTGGCATTTGGATCAGTGTCTTTTAAATTCTCTCCGTCGTATACTTTCATTTTGGAATAGGCAGAAGAGTTCTCTGGTTCCTTGATACGTGATAGCACAGAGAATTGAGCCAGCATTTTTAAGGTATCTGGGGCGCATGGTGCGTTACTTAGAGAGCTATGTTCAAGTAGTTTTTCATATATTTTCATTTCTTCACTGACCCGTGTGCAATATGGTACTTTTACAATATTTACTCGGTCAATAAAGGCTTCATTGGTCTTGTTATTCCTGAATGTTTGCCATTCTGATTCATTAGAGTGAGCCAAAATAATACCTTCAAAGGGAATGGCACCAAGACCTTCTGTACTGTTGTAGTTTCCTTCTTGAGTGGCGGTCAATAGGGGGTGCAAAACCTTGACAGGAGCTTTAAACATCTCAACGAACTCCATTAGCCCCTGATTGGCTCGACACAGCGCACCAGAAAAGCTGTAGGCATCTGGATCATCTTGAGAGAACTCTTCCAATTGACGTATATCTACCTTTCCTACCAAACTAGAGATATCTTGATTGTTTTCATCACCAGGTTCTGTTTTTGCGACAGCTACTTGGTTTAAACGACTTGGGAAAAGTTTTACTACACGGAATTTAGTGATGTCACCGCCAAATTCATGAAGGCGCTTAACTGCCCATGGTGACATTATATATTTGAGGTAAGGAGTAGGAATGCCATACTCCTGTTCCAATATACTTGCATCTTCGTCAGGGTTAAATAGGCCTAACGGAGATTCGAAAACAGGTGATCCTTTAATGGCGTAGAAAGGTATTTTTTCTATTAAATGTTTGAGTTTTTCTGCAAGAGAAGATTTCCCACCACCAACTGGACCTAGCAGGTATAGAATTTGTTTCTTCTCTTCCAGCCCTTGAGCCGCGTGTTTAAAGTAAGATACGATTTGCTCAATGGCCTCTTCCATTCCATAAAAATCTGCAAAAGTAGGGTAGCACTTAATCAGTTTGTTGGAGAAGATACGACTGAGGCGAGAGTCATTTGCGGTATCTATAACCTCAGGTTCACCAATGGCTAGTAGCATGCGCTCTGCAGCATTGGCATATGCACTAGGATCCTTCTTGCAAAGGCTGAGATAATCCTGAAGGCTTATTTCTTCCTGTTGGACTGACTCATACCTTTTTTGAAACTGCGAAAATACTGACATAGTTTATTCTCCCCGCTTGGATTGTTACTGTTTAGGGGTGTTGCTTTTTTTTGACTGTCCAAAGCTATTCGTGACAGACGTTTTCATGCTGATTTTGCACAAAATAAAGTTACAATCAGCAACGTATCTGTATGTTTAATTAGTTGGTGCGCATGGGTACGTTATAAAGTGATGAGAGAGAAAAGTCCATAGAAAAAGTTTTATATATCTATTTTTTTGTGCTATGCAAATGGAAATATGCCAGTGGTTGCAAGGGTTATGGCGATTTAGATAAACGACTATTTTTATTTAATTTATTGGTTGTGGTATGGGTATGCGGCTCACTTTGCGCACTGTGGCATAGCAGTATACTGTGGAATAGTTGTATGCTGATGGTGTTTTGGGGGAGTCCTTATGCCTTAGATGACTAGCGCAGTTATCTTTTCGTGAGTTTAAATGCATCAAAAAAGGAGGATTTCCTTGTGATTTTTTTTCTGAGTTTAAATCTATCGTAGTGCCAGATCCAGAGCTCTGGAGCTTTTTTAATGACGTCTTCTATTCTGTGAATAAGGGCTTGCAGGTTTGTATTCACAGTTTCTTTCTTATCTGGGTAATGGGTCGGGTGGAATGATTCGAAATGTAGGTTCCAGACTTGTTCTTTCAGGGTGCAGTAGTGAAACAGCAGTGGCGCTCCAGTCATTAACGAAAGATTGATAGCGCTGACGGGAGCTGTTGTTTGTTCGCCAAAAAAGGTAACGGGTGCTTCCCTTGATCGCATGTCAATATGTAGGATTAGGGCTTTATTATTTCGTAATGTTTTCAGCGCATCTATAGGGTTACCTCGCTGAATAAAAGGGATCCCTGCTTTGTGCATGATGTCCTTTGCTAGCCAGTTTATCCACGGCTTTTGGTTACCTGCCCCGATTACTGTAGATACAGAGATGTCTTCTTTGGTGAGAGCATAGGTTCCAAGGTCTGGAGGTCCTACGTGCAGAGAAACAATAATAGCACCACGCTCCAGCTTTAGAGCTTCTATTACAATATCTGAGTCGTGTAGTTTGTAGGGTATTTTATCTAGTTGTGATGGTGCTAAAATATACTTAGCACTATTATAAGCCGCTTTCTTTGCGATAATGTTTATAGAGCTGTCGTCTGCTTTGTGCAAAGCTAATTTCAGTGCCGCTCTGGCGATATGTCCATGTAATTGATCAATGATACCCCCTCCTATTTTAGCCAATAAATTCAAAAATGGTGGGGGACAGCGATTCAGGATTTTAAACAGGACAAGTCCGCATTGGTAAGCAAAACGTTGGTTCATAAAAAAATCAATTCAGTGTAGGAGATATTTCAGTCGAGAAAAATCTTTAAAATAGCCTTTGCAGGGAGATAGAGGTAGACAATGTTCAGTGTAAACAAGTTATTCATGGCATATTTCTTGGTGTGTGGTGTGTCGCCAGTTAATTATGCATATGTTCTGATATAATGCCAGTCATACTTGCCGGCTATATTGCATAGCGTGTCTGAATGGAATGTGTGCTGATGTTTTTATCGCCTTGTGTATATTCCAGATTTTGAGCCCCATCCATTGTACGTTTAAAAGCATGGTTAAGGAATTAGAGTGAGATATATCCGTTACCCTTAGAGGTGTGAGATTGTTGATTGCCCTCATTACCAACTACTCGTAGACTCATGAGAGTTTCACTCGCTTATCTATAGTTCATGCCTTCAATGGTACGAGTATAGCCAAAGTTGCTGTTAATCGGTGTTGAAATGAGTTTTGTTCTTTACGTTTTACTTGGAGTTTTGGCTGGGACTTTGGCTGGACTTTTTGGTGTTGGTGGTGGGTTGGTTGTTGTCCCTATACTGATTTTCAACTTTGAGCTGCAAGGAGTATCGCCAGATATTATGACCCACCTTGCCGTGGGTACTTCATTGGCAACAATTGTTGTTACTTCAATCGGATCAATCAGAATACATCACAAGAAAGGTGCTGTATTGTGGCCTATTTTTATATATCTAGCACCTGGTACTTTATTGGGGGCTGCTTTTGGTGTAGTTACTGGGGTTAGCCTTAAAGGTGAGACATTACAGTCTGCTTTTGGCTTATTTTCTATGTTAATTTCTATAAGAATGTGGTTTGGCTGGAAATCAGTTGGCTCCGATAAGCATATGAACAAAGCAGTTCTTGCCGTTGCAGGTACGGTTATTGGTTGGGTTTCCAGCATGCTTGGCATTGGCGGAGGTAGCTTGAGTGTTCCTCTTCTTTGTCGAGCTAATGTGGGTATCAGACGAGCTGTAGGGACTTCAGCAGCCTGCAGTTTACCTATTGCTGTGACTGATTCTTTGGTCAATATTATTATGGGTATGGGCCATCCATCGTTGCCAGAGTGGTCAACAGGTTTTGTTTATTGGCCCGGATTTTTCGGTATTATTCTTACCAGTGTGTTTTTTGCCAGTATCGGTGCGCATCTGGCCCATAGATTTTCAGTTGATAAGTTACAAAAGTTTTTTTCTGTTTTTCTTTTTTTGGTTGGTGTTCAGCTTTTGTTGCAGAGTTTTCCTTAGAGGTGGTAGTTGCCTTCCACTGAGGAATAAGACAAAGTCAGGTATTTTCTATCAACTCTTTGGAGTGGTATTGTGGTTGCTTATACTAGTATTGATCCTGTTGCTATCAGTTTCGGATTTGTGAAAATTCATTGGTACGGGCTCATGTATGTGACTGGATTTGCCGGTGCCTGGTGGCTTGCTAGTATTCGGGCGAAAAACTCAAATGGTTTGTGGAAGCAGGAATACGTAAGTGATCTTATTTTTTATGGGGCTATAGGTGTTATCCTCGGTGGTCGCTTTGGTTATGTCATTTTTTACAATTTTGATTATTTTATACTGCACCCCTTTTGGTTGTTCCGTATTTGGGAGGGGGGGATGTCATTTCATGGTGGTTTGTTGGGTGTCATTTTGGCGATGGCTGTCTGTAGCCGTAAACTGGATAAATCATTTTCTCAGACAGTCGATTTTATTGCCCCATTAGTTCCTGTTGGTCTTGGTGCTGGCAGGATAGGAAACTTTATTGGCGGAGAACTTTGGGGTAGAGCAACGGATGTATCCTGGGCTATGGTTTTTCCAAGAGACCCAGATCAGATTGCTCGTCACCCATCACAACTTTATCAGTTTGCTTTAGAAGGAGTAGTGCTTTTTATTGTGTTGTGGTGGTTCTCTTCGCGACCGAGACCTAGAATGGCTATTTCAGGCCTGTTTTTACTTGTTTATGGGCTGGTTAGAATAGTTGTTGAATTTTTCCGTGAGCCTGATGCTCACCTAGGCTATCTTGCCTTCGACTGGCTAACTATGGGGCAGATTTTATCATTACCAATGGTAATTTTGGGTTCATGGTTTATCTATTATGGTTACAAATACAATATTATGAGCGGAGGCATGAATATCGATGATATTGCATGGTTGAAGCGTAACAAGGCAAACTGATCGATAAAACTAGTTAGTATCTGTCCATTCATCCTTGAATGTTTTTTGGTTGCTGTCTGCTCTCACTCACTCCAATCAAATCACCTGCTACTTTTGGGATTATGGGTGATCAGCTCATTTGTCGGTTACTCATGCATTTAATGTAAGAGGTATGTATCTACTGTGAGAATTGAAGTATTACTTGGATAGGGTGACATTACTATGAAACAATATCTAGACTTATTACGGCATGTAAAAGAGCATGGTGTTTTTAAGCCTGACCGTACAGGGACTGGCACCTACAGTGTTTTTGGTTATCAAATGCGGTTTGATTTATCACAAGGCTTTCCGTTGGTAACAACGAAAAAATGTCATCTACGTTCAATTATTCATGAGCTTCTCTGGTTTCTGAAAGGTGATACAAATATTGGTTATTTGCAAGAAAATGGTGTGCGGATTTGGGATGAGTGGGCAACCAAGGAGGGGGATTTAGGGCCAGTTTATGGTAAGCAATGGCGGAGCTGGGAGGGGCCTAATAGTGAAACAACTGATCAGATTATTTGCCTTTTAAATGAACTTAAGGTTAACCCTGATTCCCGCCGGCTAGTGGTTAGCGCATGGAATCCAAGCGTACTTCCAGATATTTCTTTCTCCCCTTCAGAAAATGCGTCCAAGGGAAAACAGGCGTTACCTCCCTGCCACTGTCTTTTCCAGTTTTATGTTTTAGATGGAAGGCTTTCGTGTCAGTTGTATCAGCGTAGTGCGGATATTTTTCTTGGCGTCCCCTTTAATATTGCGTCATACGCGCTGTTAACAATGATGGTTTCTCAGGTTTGTTGTCTTGAGCTTGGTGATTTTGTGCATACTTTTGGTGATGCGCATATTTATTCAAATCATCGTGAACAAGTAGATGAGCAGTTATCCCGTGAGCCTTATAAGTTGCCGAAGATGAAAATAAATTCTGTTATTGATAGCTTGTTTGACTTTACCTTTGATGATTTTGAATTGATAGATTATCAGGCTCACCCCCATATTAAGGCAGCGGTTGCTGTTTGACTTTACAAGTTGTGATTCTGAATTTGTGACTAATAGGAAGATGTCAGTGAAACTGTATGCAAATCACTGGGGGCAAGGGCGGGATGTGATAAGCCTGCATGGTCTATTTGGTTCCCAGCAGAATCTGGGAACTTTAAACAGAAACTTGGCTAAACAATTCCGAGTCCATGGGCTAGATGTTCGTAATCATGGTCGATCCCCCCATAGTGATGATATGAACTACAAATTGATGGCGAAAGATGTTATAGAGTATTTTGATGACCATGAGCTACACAATGTTGATTTGCTTGGTCACTCTATGGGCGGTAAAATCGCAATGACAATTGCGTTAATAGTTCCTGAGCGCATCAGGAAGTTGGTTGTTATGGATATTGCACCGGTAGAGTACGATCATAAATGTGATGATGTGTTGGATGGATTATCATCAATTGATTTAGGTGCTATTAAAAAACGCTCTGATGCGGACAGTATGCTTGCTCTCTTTGTTAAAGACAGTGATGTCCGTCTATTTTTGTTAAAAAATCTTTATCGAGATAAAAATGAAAATTATCAATGGCTGTTCAACCTTAATAGTATTCAAAAGCACTACTGTGAAATTGTGAAAACCCCTCCCACTGATAAGGTGTTTGAGGGAGATACGTTGTTTCTGAAAGGAGAGGATTCTGACTATATTCTGCCTGAGCATGAAGGTGTGGTGTTGTCGTTATTTCCAAATGCAACTGTAAAAGTTGTGCCTGGAGCTGGTCATTGGTTACATGCCCAGCAGCCTGATCTGGTTGCGCATTCTATCAATAGCTTTCTTAAATCATGAGTTCGACAAATCTATACCCGTAACTATTGCAGGTGTGGGTAGTCGACAAGCGAGATAATCCTATGAGGTATGAGTAGTAGGTTATTGAGGTCAGTGAGAATAGCCAGCTGGAAAAAGAACAATCGTGCAAAGGTATTTAATAGTGTTTTATTTGTATGCTTGTTCGACAATCAAGTGTTTGGTCTTTGTATTCTGTCAGGTATTATTATTCAATCAAGCTGATGGCATCAAGTAATAGCTGGCTTCCTGCTCCTGGTTTGTGTGCATTTTCACTGATATGACGCCGAAACCTTTTAGCTCCCGGCACGCCGTGATAAAGACCCAGCATATGGCGAGTGATGTGGCTTATATATATTCCATTTATAAGGGATGATTCAATATAGGGGATCATGCGCTCAACAATAACCTTACGTTCAACTGTAAGACTGCAAGTGCCGTATAATAGGTTGTCGACTTCTGCTAGCATATATGGATTTTGATAAGCCTCTCTGCCGACCATAACACCATCCAGATTGATCATATGTTCTCTAGCTTCTTTAAGTGATTTAATGCCACCGTTAATAATTATTTCTAAGTTAGGGAAGTCCTTTTTTAATTGATATACCCAGTCTGGCTTGAGAGGTGGTATGTCTCGATTTTGTTTTGGAGACAGTCCTTCAAGAATGGCTATGCGTGCATGTACAATAAATGTTTGACAGCCGGCATCGGCCACTTTTCCAACAAAATCAACAAGCTTGCTATAAGAGTCTTGTCTATTAGTGCCGATCCGGTGTTTTACGGTAACAGGTATATCAACAACATCTAGCATTGAGGCTACCCCGTTAGCGATAGTGTTCGGCTCCTCCATAAGGCAAGCTCCTATCCGTCCATTTTGGACACGATCACTTGGACACCCTACGTTCAAATTAACTTCCTGATATCCCCATGTTTGGGCAAGGCGTGCGCATCGAGCTAATTCTGCTGCATCATGCCCGCCCAGTTGTAATGCCAAAGGGTGTTCAAAAGCATCGTGCTGTAATAAATGCTGTCTATCCCCATGAATAAGAGCACCTGTAGTGATCATCTCTGTATAGAGTAAGGCGTGTTGAGAAAGTTGTCGGTGAAAATATCTGCAATGCCTATCGGTCCAGGTCATCATTGGTGCGACAGAAAATAGACGGGGCAAAGTTTTATCCCCCTTAGTCTTGAAGGTGTGAGGCTGCTGATTGCTCTCGCTCGCACCGCCAATGGTAACTGGTATAGAAGAGGTCTTTTTTATGTCAGTAAACGTAACGGCTCTGTGCTGATCAGTGTTGATTACTTGAGCCATTGTGTAGCCTTAAAAATATTGTAAATCTAAAGTAAGCGCAGTATAACCCATGCGCTGTGAAGGTGTGAGGTTGTTGACTAACTCACCATACGACCTATTACTCATAGGCTATGAGCTTCATCCGTTTTCCTCCTATTCATACATTAATAGAGAATTGGTATAAATATGTTTTTGATGTTTAGTCAGGGTGTTTTTTAGTATGGAGTGGTAGGAAGGTATTGAAGAGTCAAGTGCCTTCAATGATTACGGGTACAGGGATGTACATTGCATTTAGGGCTTGAGTCTTCGGAATTAAGTATGACCACTTAGTGACGAAAATGACGAATGCCGGTAAATACCATTGCGATACCCGCATCATCGGCCGCATCAATTACCTCCTGGTCTCTTATTGATCCCCCCGGCTGAATGATTGCAGTGATTCCGACACTGGTAGCTGCATCAATACCGTCTCGAAAGGGGAAAAAGGCATCGGAGGCCATTACAGAACCTTTTACTTCAAAATTTCCATCAGAGGCTTTAATGCCAGCAATTCTGGCGCTGTAAATACGACTCATCTGACCTGCTCCAATACCTATTGTTTGATTATTATGAGCGTAGACAATGGCATTGGACTTAATAAATTTACAGACTTTCCAGGCGAACTGTAAATCTCTCATTTCGTCCCCTGAAGGAGCCCGAGTGCTTACAATTTTAAATTCATCGAGCCGCACCTGTCGCATGTCGGCATCTTGGATCAAGAGCCCACCAGTAACTCGCTTATAATCTAGGTAAGGGTTTTCTGTTTCAGAGAACTGGCCGCAGATTATTAGACGAATATTTTTTTTATTTTGGAGAACGATCTCAGCTTGTACGTCTACTTCTGGAGCAACAATAACTTCGACGAATTGCTGATCCATTATATTTCGGGCGGTTACCTCGTCAAGTTTGCGGTTAAACGCAATGATGCCACCAAAGGCAGATGTAGGATCAGTCTTATAGGCCCTATTGTATGCATCCAAGATATTTTCTCCCGTTGCTACGCCGCATGGATTGGCATGTTTGACTATAACGCAGGCAGGATGATCGAAGGATTTGACGCACTCAAGTGCTGCGTCTGCATCTGCAATATTATTGTATGAAAGTGGTTTGCCCTGGTGTTGCTGAGAGCTAGAAATGGTGCCGATACCGGCAGTATGCTCTGCGTAGAAAGCAGCTTTCTGGTGGGGATTTTCCCCGTAGCGCATATCTTGAACTTTAACTAGTTGCTGATTAAATGTTCTGGGAAAGGGGCTGCTATGTTTACAGCCGGTGTAATCTAGACAGCCGAAGTAATTAGCAATAGCTGCGTCGTAACTGGCGGTATGTTCAAAGGCTTTTACTGACAGGTTATAGCGGACTTGCGCACTTATCCCGTCCTTGCTGTTCTTAATTTCAGTGATAATTAGATCGTAATCATTAGGATTAACAACAACGGTTGTCTCGCTGTAATTCTTGGCGGCGGCTCTGATCATGGCGGGGCCGCCAATGTCAATGTTTTCTATGGCCTGGGAAAAGCTACAATTTGGGTTAGCAATGGCTTGTTGGAAAGGGTAAAGATTGACAACCACTAGATCAATTGGCTGAATCCCATGTTCGTCCATTATTGCATCATCTTGCCCGCTTTTGCCAAGTATACCGCCGTGAACCTTAGGGTGGAGGGTTTTTACTCGACCATTCATTATCTCGGGGAAATCTGTATAGTCTGATACCTGAATAGTAGGGATATCGTTTTCAGTTAGTAATGAAAAGGTGCCGCCAGTAGATAGTATTTCCACTGATTGGTGGTGCAGAGCCCTTGCGAACTCAACGATGCCGTTTTTGTCGGAAACGCTGATCAGAGCTCTGCGAATAGGGTGGGTGTGCGAAACGGCAGGCATTATTTTTCACTCACTATTTGTTGGTCATTCGGACAATTGCTATTAATGCTAGCATAGGCTCTGTTAGGAGTTGTGGCAAGATTTTAGTGCTGTGTGCAATGTATAAGAGCTCACAGCTTTAAAATGTATTAGGGTCGGCTGAGAAGCTGAACTTATATGGTTATACCCGTTACTATTGAAGGTAGAAGTAGTCAATAACTCATACTTTCAGGAGGAGTTGGTATATGCCAGGATCTGTTTGAATGCGATTGAGTGTATATACTTGTCCGCAGTGAAATATGATTGGTTATTTCTATTTTTGCTTGCTCAGTTACTTGGCATTGTAAACTTATAAGATTTCGTTTGCCCCAAGCCTATCTGTGTCTCAAATTACTATGTGTGCCTAAGGTGGTCTGCAGCGAAGAATTTATTTTGGCTACTTGTATCAGGCTTTACATTAAGTAGTACTGTTTCAGTTTTTTCCGGAGTGTTCCACGGTTCAGTCCCAGCAAAGTGGCTGCTTTTGACTGATTGCCCTGAACATAAGACATAACCGCCTTAAGTAGGGGGGCTTCCACTTCTGATAGAACCATTTCGTAAACGTTGGTAGCATCCTGTCCATCGAGGTGGGAAAAGTAGTTATTCATTGCTCTTTCTACGCTACCGCGAAGTGTTTGAGTTTCGGTTTCCTGGTGGCTTTCAAGGAGCTGGCAGTTGTGACGATTTTTGAGTACCTTTTTCTCAGCGATAATTAGTGTTTCCACCATGCTGGTATGTCCTTTCCGTTATCTGTAGTCGTAAGTGACAAGCTGTTTTCATTGCAGTTGGAAACAACGATGATCGGTTTCTATGCTATATGACGGTAAACGGCATTGTCATCGATAAAGTATAAAAAAGTTTTTATGTTGGTCACCTGAGCATCGACTATGCCTAGGAAATCTGCGAGCTGATGTCTCCTTTTGTTGTCAGAATAGATTCTATCTATGTTTAGACCTACAAGGTCTGTTTTCTTGACGGTGTGGATAGTTGATATTAACTACCAGCATGGGGTTATTGCTATTCCATCTTGGCTCTCATCAGTCTGTAGAAAAACAGCATTATGGCACGACTTGGAATTTATTCGCAGGTTTTCTAGAGAATTAAATCTTTTTTTTATTTTCTGGTAACTGGTGTAAAAATATGGTACGTCATTCCTCGAGTAGCTAGGTGAAAACTGGTATTGATGTTTTAGGTAGTGACACAAGTACTCATGCTACTCATCGTGTTGCTATGCCTACCATTACGGTACCGGCATCAGTGCGGAAAAGACTTGTTTTGCTTTTGCAGGTGGTGTGATATCGCCATTTGCTGCCTCTGGAGTATAGATGAATCTATATAGATATGTCAGCAATAGTATGTATTCTGCTGCCTTATTAAATTGTATATCCGTTACGTTAATTTACATGATTCCGTGCCTTGGAGCCAGAAATAAGGATCTCAACTCAAGACAGTGCAAAACCTACAAGGTAAAACACACATCTCTGAGTATTTCACTTACCGAGTGAGTTCTCGTACGTTTGGAAATATAACATTTTGACACTGAATTTAATACTCAGACGGTAGGTTTGTATGTTGCCGGCTGCGCCATAAATTATGAAACAACTTTCAAAAAAAACCTACGTTCTGTTTAACATATTCTCTGACTAATAATGCTCTTTTATCAATGGATAGCAGTAGAACCAAAAGAAAAGTGTCGCCTATAACTACAGAGATTATGACGCCTATGTATGGATTACTGTCTATCCAGGCCAGAAAGGCTGGTGTCTTGTTTCGGTCTGAGTATTGGTTCTCAGTACTCACAGAAAGTATTGGTTATACTGTGGTCTTACTCGAACCAGTTTCGTCTATAAAGTAAAGAATTTGCGTGCAAATTTCTTAAAAGCAATTGACTGTATCTAAGAGAAGTTTGAAAACATTTTGCAGGCTCGCTATAGTGATTATGGTGGCGATTGGAACACGCTTCAACTTTTATTATGGGTTATAGCAAATATGGCAGATAAACCAATATTAGGGCTAGCCGGCCGATTAGTATCAGAAGGGCTACTAAGCGAAGGGCAAGTGCGCTCGGCCATTCAGCAAGCTATGGCGGACAAAGTCTCGCTACCCAGTTATTTGATTGCAAAAAAACTTGTACCAGGAAAAAGTATTGCAGAAATAACCAGTAAGGAGTTTGGCTTGCCTGTGCTAAATCTCGATGCAATGGATATGGACCTCCTACCCGAAGGCCTTATCCCATTTAAACTCATCAGAAAGCATAAGATAACCCCGCTACTAAGTAGAGGCAAACACCTTTTTGTAGCTGTAACTGATCCAACACATGAGAAAGCTCTTGAAGACGTCAGATTTAATACAGGGCTTACTATAAGTCCCATTATTGTTGAAACAAATCAATTAGAAGCTTTCATCAACAAAATTATAGATAACCCCGATAATGCTTTACTAAATGATGGAGATGACGACTCTGAGCTGCATGATGGGGTCTCAGCAACTGACGATGATAACCTGGAAGAGGGCGATGATGAGGAGCTTGGTGCTGAGGCTCCCGTTGTAAAGTTCGTCAATAAAATGCTCATTTCCGCCATTAAGAGCGGCTCTTCGGATCTGCACTTTGAACCTTATGAAAAAAATTACCGTATTCGTTTCCGCACAGATGGTGTACTCCAAGAGATTACGTGCCCTCCAATCGCACTTGCTCCCAAAATCACCTCGCGCTTAAAAATTATGGCTTCGATGGATATTTCAGAGCGTCGAAAACCCCAGGATGGGCGAATAAAATTACAGATATCACAAACAAAAGCCATAGACTTTAGGGTTAATACCTGTCCGACTCTATGGGGCGAAAAAATTGTTCTACGGATACTGGATTCTGCCAGCGCACAAATGGGCATTGATGCCCTAGGATATGAAGAGGAGCAGAAAGAGATGTACCTTGACGCTCTAAACCAACCACAGGGGATGATATTGGTCACAGGCCCAACAGGCTCTGGTAAGACTGTTTCGCTTTATACTGGCCTGAACATACTCAATACCGTAGAAAGAAATATCTCCACTGCTGAAGATCCAGTAGAAATAAACATGGAAGGGGTTAATCAGGTTAATGTAAACCCAAAACAAGGCATGGACTTTGCTGAAGCTCTAAAGGCTTTTCTTCGGCAGGATCCTGATATCATTATGGTAGGAGAGATTCGCGATATAGAAACTGCAGGCATTGCCATCAAAGCAGCCCAAACTGGTCACATGGTTATGTCCACACTACACACAAATAGTGCCCCTGAAACTCTGACCAGGCTCAGAAACATGGGTGTTCCATCGTTCAATATCGCCACATCAATTAGTTTGATCATTGCTCAGCGCCTAGCCAGAAGACTGTGCTCATATTGCAAGGCAGAAATAAAAATCCCCAGAGAGTCCCTAGTAGATGAGGGGTTTACAGAAAATCAGCTTAAAAAACTGACAATATATGGCCCTGTTGGCTGCGATCAATGCAATAAAGGTTACAAAGGTCGTGTGGGCATATATGAAGTGGTAAAACTGACACCTAAGTTACAATCCATTGTTATGGAAGATGGAAACTCTATTCAAATTGCAAAGATTGCACAAGAGGAAGGCTTTAACAACTTACGACAATCTGGGATTAAAAAAGTTGTTGCAGGCCTTACCACCTTAGAGGAAGTAAATAGAGTTACAATGGAATAAAGTCATA
The DNA here is from genome assembly GCA_030674915.1 of Candidatus Endonucleibacter bathymodioli. GTDB lineage: Bacteria > Pseudomonadota > Gammaproteobacteria > Pseudomonadales > Endozoicomonadaceae > Endonucleibacter > Endonucleibacter bathymodioli. Next base: position 82,058 of record JASXSV010000010.1, on the reverse strand, counting down.
CTCCATATGTATTTCTATTGATAGTATGAGTAGGATGCAAGCTATCGAAGCCCTATGAGCCTAAGAGTAGTAGGTAAGTTGGTTGACATAGCAGTCAATAATCTAATGCATTCAAGGGGCGTGAGTATACATTATTCAATTGGCGCAAAGCCGTCAATTGACTGTAACGAAAGAGCACAAATTATTTCCCTCTGCACCTTCAAGAACGACAAGTATAGAATAAAGCTGGTCGAGACTGTAGATTAGTTTGCGTATTTGCTTATCATTAACTCTTATGGATCCTCTGATTAAAGTCACTTTCGTAATCCCGCGGAGGCGTGGATCCAGCAAAATCAATACCTTATAGATTCTTTCCTTTGCGAGAATAACCTTGTTCAGAGACTCCTTATGGAACCTCTGATTAAAACCACTTTTGTCATCCCCGCGGGGGCTGGGATCCAGTAAAATCAACACCTTATAGATTCCCGCCTGTACGGGAATGACTTTGTTCAGATATTCCTTATGGGAGATAAGCACTATGAATAAAGATCAAATGTTAGCCTTTGCAAAAGAGGCGGCGAAAAGCATGAAAGCTGAGAAAGATTTCAGTGACTTTAGTCGCATGCTGAAAAAAGTCATCGTTGAGGCAGCTCTTGGCGCCGAGCTGGACGACCATCTTGGCTATGACAGAAATTAGCCGACGACTGGATCAAATAGCCGTAACGGTCACTCCTCAAAAACACTTTATACCGACGACGGGGCTATCGATATTGAAGTTCCACGTGATAGAAATAGTTCATTCGAACCTCAGCTTGTAAAAAAAACAGCAAACTCGTCTCACTGGTATGGATGATAAAATTCTTTTTCTATATGCCCAAGGAATGACAGCTCGAGAAATATGCGCAACCTTTAAAGAATTGTATAATGCTGATGTATCCCAGCCTAATTTCTAAGGTCACAAACGCCGTTATGAATCAGGTCATAGAGTACAAGCACGACCGACACTTACAAACGAGAAGCACACAGCCTTGCCATGAGCTGGAAGGTTAATGATAAACGTAAACCAAAGAGCTGTCTATCTAGCGCTTGGAGTAAATATTGAGGGCCACAAGGAGCTTCTTGGTATGTGGCTATCAGAAAATGAAGGTGCCAAATTCTGGCTAGGCATCCTCACTTAGCTCAAGAATCGCGGTTTAGAAGACATTCTAATCGCTTGCGTGGATAGCCTTAAATATTTCCTGAAGCCATTCAAGCGGTGTACCCTGACACGCACATTCAACTCTGCATCGTTCATATGGTGCGTTACCTTGGCGTGATTACAAAGAAGTAAGCGCTGATTTAAAGCAAGCTTACAGGTCATCTACAGAAGAGGAAGCGTTGCGAGAGTTTGATAACCTTGAAGAGAAATGGCTTTCAAAGTATCCTCAGATAAGCCGATCATGGCGTCAAAACTGGGACAATTTGAATACGTTTTTCTCGTATCCAGAAGAGGTTCGCAAGGCGATTTACACCACCAATGCAATTGAATCATTGAACAGCGTGATAAGAAAAGCGATCAAGAAACGTAAGTTATTTCCTCATGATGATTCGGCAAAAAAGGTAGTTTACCTTGCCACGCGGAGGCCTCGAAAAATTGGACGATGCCGATACGCAATTGCCGTTCGGCACTGAATCACTTTATGATTATTTTTGAAACACGATTATCAGATTACGTTTAACTAAGGCAAATACACAGAGTTATTTACACTCTCTATTCTTATGTTCATATTCATGCTTACATCCTTTAAAAAAGATGTAAACAATGCCACTACATCTCACAATTAAGGTGCATAAAGTTTCCAATACGACACGCATGCTCAATACAGCTATGTGAGTTAATAATTGCTCTTATGCCAAACATCTACCTTAGCATTGATAATTGCCATAGGCATAATAATACTAGCTTCTGCAATCATTGCATTATCTATAATAACAGCGTTTGGGTGGATAAGTGTTGCAATGGTAAAGTGCTATTGTTTTAATAGTTGGTAGAGTTTTTTATGTATATGATTGTCTCCAAATTCTAGTGCAATAGGTATTATAGTTTACTCCTTAAAGGATTCAAAGGTCATAGCGTCTGCATTTATCATCATCAAGCCAAAAATAGTAGTGAACCCAGAGGATTTAGTAATTTACTAAATTACAAGGCCGTGATCACTTAGCCAATAGATAGAGAGAATAATTATCTCAATTAAACTTCTCCACAGTGATATGCACAGCTTGTGAGATATCAGAACGTCACAGTACTTTTTAATGGTTAATATAAGAGTTTTAAGATCTCGCGGATTCAAATCCGCGTGTGGTTGACTGACCTTGCTAAAAATAAAACTATTTATGGGCTAGCCTCTATTATTGAGAATATTAAAAGACATTAAGTTTTTGGGCTCTGCGGTGTGTCGAAATAATGTGATGCAGGAAAGTGAGTCAAAAACAAGCTGGAAGCACTAGAATCAGTGAATAAAACAGATGATTTGGTATAAAACTCCCTAGTAATATTAGTAATGGCTGAAAAATTGGTGAAGTTCAATGCTAGTGGTTAAAATCGTTTATTATATTTAGGTCTAAAAATAATTATCAATTGTTTTCATCTAAGGAAAAGTCACTGATAAATCTATAAAGAGAATCAGTGCATTCTAGTCGACGATACCTCTAAGAAAAATCAATAAGATCCTTTAATGGTATGTTTTTTTTTGCTGCGTCTTTTCCTGCTGATGATACAATAAAACCTCTAAGCTTTGCGCATTATCGCCGTGTATGGCAGAATGAAACGGTGTGAACTTATAGAAGGGTATTCTATTGATTTGCGCGTCGTTATCCAATAAATACTGTATAGTTTCTGTAAGGCCAAGTTGTGCCGCGAGATGAAGAGGTGTCTTTTGCATATAAGTTCTTTTGTTAATATTTGCACCTTTATTTAGTAACATCTTGATTATCTTTATTGCACAGTATTGATCGTCGTTTAAACTAGGGTCTAGCTCTGACGCAAGGTGAAGTGGAGTATAATTTCCACCTAATCCTAAACTAACATCTGCACCATGATCTAATAATATGGATACATTTTGCACCATTCCATCCATGATTGCATAATTAAGAGTCGTGTGTTGCTTATTATCTTGTGCATCAATATTTGCACCATCATTCAATAAAAGATACAGAAAACTAGTACTATCATTAGAATAAGAGGTGATATGAAGAGGGGTTTCTCCTTTCTTATTCGTGATGTTAATTTCGGCACCTTGATTCAATAAATATTTTGTGTAGTCTAAATTCTCCAGAGAAACTGCATGATGAAGAGCGGCTTGGTGCATATAGTTCTTGGCGTTAACTTTTGCACCATTGTCCAATAACATATGAAATATAGTATCATTATTTTCTATACAAGCAAGGTGGAGGGGTATTTTTTTGGTGGCCATGACAATTTACACATGCCCCTTTACTCAATAAATCACTAACAATGTCATTCTCGTTTTTTGTAATAGCAATACTAAGTGGAGTATCTGCCGATAAAGTTACTGCATTAATATCTGCCCCAGAAGATAATAGCGTGTTAATTATTTCTGTTCTACCATATTCACAGGCGAAATGCAATAACGACCAGTCACCGTAGTGTGTGCATTGAAGAATTGCACTTTGTGTCTTCTTTTTTATTTTTTCCCAATGTTGTATAAATGGATCTTGATCAATATTTAATATATGCATCCTCAGCTCATTAAAAGATTTTTGGGTTTTATGAGGCCCTGCTTTTACGCAGTTACTAATGGAAAATAGTACAAATAGTGGAATTAGACCAAAAAATTTTCTCATTGCTTATCCTCTTAGACTTCAGCATAGTCAACTCCTTGATCATCTGTCATTGATCGCACCCTACTTTGTCAGACATTACGAAGCTTACCAATGCATTTAACACCAGTTTGTCTCACCAGTTTGTCTCACCAGTTTGTCTCCGTTATCCACTGCTTTTAGTGCTTAGAACTGATTTGTTGATGTACCTCGCATGAAAATATTGTTAAGGTATTCAATAGGATAACAAATATTTAGTGTCTTTGCGAATTTTCGCGGCAATAGAGAAAATCTCATAAATCGTGTCACTTTTGGAAAGGCTCATGAACCGAGATCTAGCAAGCCTGTAGTACCTCTTAGGATGGTAAAAGGTCACCCACTAGCCCGCCCGTCTTACTGATATTTCTTTGGCTTCAACTATCCGATCCGATGATGGAATACGCGCTGTATGAAATTGAATCAATGAGAAGATTTGCCAAATTGGAGCTGTGCGAAGATCGGTTACTTGATGAAACAACTATCCTGAAACTTCGTCACCTATTGGAGCGCAATCAATTGACGGACAAGTTATTTGCTGCGGTCAGTGAACACTCGCAACGACACAGCCTTGCACTTTCAAAAGGCACCATGGTAGATGCCACACTAATATGCGCTTCATCCTCGACCAAAAACTCCGAAGGCAAACGTGACCCTGAAATGCACCAGACACGTAAAGGAAATCAGTGGTACTTTGGCATGAAGATCCATGTAGGTGCGAATGTAAATAGTGGTACTGCTCATACAGTAACGGTTACCTCAGCTAGTAAAGCAGATATTAGCGAACTGCCTGCTTTGTTGAAAAAGGAAGACGAAGTAATCTTTGGCGATGCGGGCTACACCAGCGGCACATATAAGCGAGGCGCTCGATGCTTAGGATTACACTAGAAAGTCAATGACAAGCGCAAACCAAAAAAAGGAAACCTAAGGATCCTCTGATTAAAGCCACTTTCGTAATCCTCGAGGAGGCGTGGATCCAGCAAAATCAATACCTTATAGATTCCTTCCCGTGCGAGAATAACCTTGTTCAGAGTTTCCTTATGGAATCTCTGAATAAGTCTAATAAATGTGAGATAATACAGCCACACAAATAAACAGTATTGTCGTATGAAACAAATCACTTTCGCATCTGCAGAATACACCCATAAAAAAGTTATCACTAAACGTGATCTCTTTTTAAATGAAATGGAAAAAACCGTACCATGGGTACGCCTGCTAAATATTATAGAGCCTTACTATCCCAAAAAAGGCAAAGGTCGCCCATCAATGCCAATAGAAAGTATGTTGCGGATTTATTTCTTACAGCAATGGTACTCATTATCAGATCCTGCAGCAGAGCATGCCTTATACGATATGGACTGTATGCGTCGGTTTGCGCAGCTTGAATTATTAGATGCCATACCTGATGAAACCACCATACTTAATTTCAGAAGACTAATTGAAAAGCACCAACTTAGTGCAACCATCTTTGTGCGGATATCAATCAATATCTTGTTGAAAAAGGCATCAATGTATCTCAAGGCAGCATGGATGCGACCATTATCCAAGCTCCTAACTCTACTAAAAACAAAGACAAAAAACGTGACCCTGATATGCGTTCCACCCGTAAAAACAACCAATATTATTTTGGTTTTAAAATACACATAGGAACAGATATCAATAGCAACGTCATACACAGCGCAACCGTCACACCGGCGAATGAAGCTGATGTTAACGAATTACCCAAGTTACTGCGCAAAGATGACAAAGTAGTATTCGCAGATGCGGGTTATACTAGTTAGTGACACTTACAAACGAGGAGCGGGAAGCCTTGGCATAAGCTGGAAGGTTAATGACAAACGTAAACCAAGGAAAAATATGAGCTCATCACAAAAGAAACAAAACCGTAAAAACTCACAGATTCGTGCCAGTGTAGAGCATTGCTTTAGAGTGATTAAATGTCAGTTCGGATACAAGAAAGCCAGCTACAAAGGCTTAGTGAAAAATGCAGCTCAAGTATTCACCCTGCTTGGACTGACCAATCTTTACATGCTACGAGAGCGTTTGGGGGGTTAATCCGCCCAAAACTCGCCAAAAGCGATGGAAACGAAAAAAATAGGTCGAATTTACCTAAAAACACGCCCATAAGATCGCGGATTTTAGTCATAAGTGCCCCTTAAAATTTATGCAGCTAACGCCATTTCACTATAAATCTCATCAGGTGTTTTAAAGTCTAACAGTTTTCTTGGTCTTTGGTTTAGTCGGTTTTGTATATCTAAAATTTCTTTGTCAGTGACATTATCCAAAGATTGGCTTTTGGGCAAATATTGTCTTATCAAACCATTATGATTTTCATTCAAACCTCGTTCCCACGAGGAGTAAGGGTGAGCAAAATAGGTATCTACGTTAAGCTTTTTCTTGATTTTTTCATGAAAGGCGAACTCCTTTCCGTTATCAAATGTGATCGTGAGTAAGTCTGATTGGTAAGGCTTGAGCATCGTTATAATTGCTTTCGTCACCACGTCAGCGTGCTTTGAAGGAACACGTTTTACCAAATTTAATTTACTCACTCTTTCCGTTAATGTAACCAGTACACCCTTGTGTCTTTTGCCAATTACAGTGTCTGCTTCCCAATCGCCTAAACGTATTTTTTGATCCACAATTCCAGGTCGATCATCAATGCTAACACGGTTTCGGATCTGGCCTCGTGCATCGGGCTTTCTTGTTCTTTGCTTATACTTCTTGTGCCGAAGATGTTGATACAAGCAACCACCCCCAGCTTTGTCCTCTCGAATAAACTGGTAAATCGTAGAGGGACATACAGAAGGTTGATTATCTCGTTTAAGGCGTCCTTGTATTTGCTCAGGGCTCCACTGCTTACTTAGTCTGTCAGTAATTTTATCTTTCAGTTCAGCTACCATCTTGGTCGCTTTTGGTTTCTGTTGATGACGTTCCTGCGCAAAATTATGTGCTTGCTTCGGGCGATAACCTCTAGCCCCTGTATTTCTAGCCAACTCTCTTTTAACGGTACTCAAATCACGCCTTAAGTCTTGGGCGATAATTTCATTTGAAACTCCTGCTTTTTTCTCTGACCAAATCTGGTATCTTTCTTCTTGAGTCAGGTGGGTATAACGCTTATTCATAAGTGGTCTCACATTGGTTTTTGGTAGAACCGTGAGTGTACCCTCTGGCTCAACTTTTTCAATATGGCGCACTTATGACTGAAATCCGCGGATGAATATATACACCATAAATTTAAATTTGGCTTTTTAAGCGCTGGTAAAAAACAAACGTGCTTGTTCAGAGATTCCCTAAGTAGCAGTCAACGCAAACGTAATCGCCAACAATCAAAAATACGAGCCAGGGTAGAGCACCTGTTCCGAATCCTCAAATGTCAGTTTGGTTACCGCAAAGTACGTTACCGTGGTTTGGAAAAAAACAGGGTGCAAGTTATGAGCCTGATGGCGATGGCCAATTTATACCTGCAACGTAATGCGTTGACGGCATAATTGCGCCCTAAATCCGCCTCGAGAGCGGATAAATGGGCAAAAGCGACAAAATGAATCGAAAATTACGATTAAATAAGCGCGAAAGTCAGAGAATTTTATCGCAAATATGACAATCGACTTGCAAACCACTTCAATCATAGATTCCCTAGCGGCAGGGGCGAGAGCAACCAATATTTTTGCATCTTGAAATGCGATAGTCATAATTATGCCTTCTGACCTGAACTCGCGACCTTTTTAAAACTTAAAATTTAAAACTTAAAAAAGTACTGTTATAATCTATAAAGTGGTACATATATGCCCATTACCATTGAAGATGTACGTAGACGACAAGCGAACTAAGATCAATGATCCTTCAAGTATTTGGCGGCTGGGGTGAGTGAGTGCGGTCGATCACTACACACATTCACAAAGAATGAGTATAAAGCAATTTAGCTTGAGCTCTGTAATAGCAATCCCCTAATAATTGAGACATGGTTGGGGGAGGAGGTTTAAGCGAGGCACTGTTGTGGAAAATATAAATATGATATGGCTTATTGGTTGTTTGGCATTTTTTATGGGAGGAGCATGCGGCGTACTTATTTATCATGTTTTTTTGAGTGCAGGCCTCCCTGGCAGAAAGCTGTCTGATCAGTTGGATGAGATTCAGCATGAATATATGGAATACAAGGATAAAGTAAATGATCACTTCACGACCACTGCCCACCTAATCAACAAAATGACAGATACATATAAAAATATTTATGAGCACATGGCTGACGGTGCTGAGTCTTTATGTCATGACGAGCAAGTAAAAAGCTGTATGACTGATACTCTACTAAGCAGTAATACATTGCTATCCGAACAAGATAAACCGATTAAACGTCGTAACGCCAAAGATCATCCGCTAAAACAGCCAAAAGACTATGCACCAAAAACAAAGCCGGAGGAAATGGGAATGCTATCAGAAGACTTTGGTCTAAAGAAAGGTATGGCAGATGACAAATCATAGTTCTTTATTTGATATATTTCTGTGATTTGAGCATCCTATGGCTGAATGTCTAGTTGCCTGTATTTATTACAAACACACAGCTAGCTTCTGTCATCATACAACGTATTTGGCTGATCATAAATATATCATCAGAACGTATTATGCTCATAGCCTATATTTATTTCTCAGTGCCTAAAAAAACATATAGCAAAGTGACTAGGGTTCGTCTTCTGAAAATGCCACCAAAGACCATTATCCGTGACCAGACCGTGAATGACGAAGCGGTAGTAGTATGCCTTTATAATTGAGATATCCGTAGGCGACAAACGAGCTAATCCCTTAGGTCTACGGTTGGTAGGTGACTGCGGTGAGTAAGAGCAGACAACAGCCTCATACTTTCAAGGAGAATGAGTATATAGCACGACGCCGCTCTAGCTTGTTATGAAGGGTATTAATCTGAGTAAAAATAGTCCTGAACAAGGCTTTTTGATTATTTCTATTCATGAATATTATCCAAATATTTTTCTATATCCAGTGCAGCCATACAACCAGTGCCAGCGGAGGTAATGGCCTGCCGGTAAACATTGTCCATAACATCACCCGCAGCATAAACACCTTTAACTGAGGTCTGAGTTGCATTACCCTCAAGTCCACTGTTAACTATGATATAGCCGTTTTTCATATTTAACTGACTTTCAAAAATACCAGTATTGGGTATATGACCAATAGCAATGAACACACCGGTTAACTCCAAGTCCCTGATATTACCATTGTTGACATCTCTAAGCCGCAAGCCTGTTACTCCAGCGTCATCACCTAAAACTTCCTCAACAGTACTATCTAAAGCTAAATGGATGTTGCCGTTGGCAACTTTATTCATAAGTTTATTCTGAAGGATTTTTTCTGCACGAAATGTTTGCCTACGATGAACAAGAGTGACAGTTTTAGCGATATTAGATAAATAAAGCGCCTCCTCAACAGCAGTATTACCGCCACCAACAACAGCAACATCCTGTTTCCGGAAAAAGAAGCCATCACAGGTGGCACAGGCAGAGACGCCTCTGCCTTTAAAAGCCTCTTCGCTATCCAGCCCAAGGTACCTGGCGCTGGCTCCCGTAGCAATAATTAGGCCATCACAAGTATAGGTATCATTGCCCATAAGAATAAACGGTCTTTGGCTTAAATCTGCTTTCTCAATGTGATCAAATATTATTTCAGTATCAAAGCGTTCGGCGTGCTCACGCATTTTATCCATTAACTCTGGTCCTTGCAAACCTTCTACCCCTCCAGGCCAGTTATCGACGTCTGTTGTTGTTGTAAGCTGACCTCCCATTTGCATGCCGGCAATAAGGACTGGCTTTAGGTTAGCTCGTGCGGCATAAATTGCAGCCGCGTAACCTGCAGGTCCAGAGCCGAGAATTAGTAATTGAACATGTTTGTTATTACTCATTAAAAACTCCAATATACGCCTTGTTATTTGAATAATGATGGATAACACAAAAAACGCAGTAGAACAAGGAATAAGTATGATAACCGTAAGAGCTAAAAAGTGAAAATAAGCACTGTCTTTAGTTGTGACCATTGAATGTGTGGGGATACAATAAACGTGCTACTAAACCCAGTAAGTATGCAAGTAGCAGCTGGTTGTGGTGCGCGAGGGCAGTCAATAGTATTACACCTTTAATGATAACGAGTATATCTGTAGCATACACCTTTGTATTTAGTATGCAGAACTCATCATCATAAGCCCATAATCTTGATTTTGTCACAGTCTGACCTCATATCTCACGATTTTTAGTATAAGGTTGGCATGTTCCTAGAGAGTTAACTCCCGCAATTGCGCAAGAGAGCGTATGAACTATAATACTTCCCCGTCAGGAACCGCTTTTTTTGTAGCAGGTTTCAAAATGATGTTTAATCCAGCGCTGCGCTGGTTTGTTTTTTTACCTTTACTTATTAATGTTTTTGTCTTCAGTGCTATCGTCTATTGGACATCACAACAATTCTCAGGATGGATGGCCACTCTGATGGGCTGGCTCCCAGAATGGATGAGTTTTTCTGAGTATTTGCTCTGGCCATTGTTTTTGCTAGGAATCATAGTGAGTGTATTTTTCTCTTTTACGATTATCGGTAACCTTATTGCATCCCCTTTTAATGCCATCCTCGCTGAAAAAGTACAGAGGATGGAAGGGGTTGTATTGCCTGATATTGCACTAAAAGACTGGGTAGTTATTTTGCCAAAAAGTATTGGCCGTGAACTACGCAAGTTACAGTATTATTTACCTAAAATATTACTCCTGCTGCTGCTCTCTTTCATACCGGTTGTCAATCTGATAAGTCCGATCATCTGGTTTCTGTTTAATGGTTGGATGGTGGCGGTTCAGTACTGTGACTATGCTGCAGATAACAGGGCTTTGTCGTTTAAGGACATGATAAAGCATCTTAAGAATAACGTTTCAGGAGTTTGGACCTTTGGTGCTACCGTTAATGTGATGATGCTGATACCCTTTATTAATCTTTTGATTATACCGGCAGCGGTTATTGGCTCAACACTTCTATGGGAGCGACGCATTGAATCGAGCCTATCTAGGAAGAATATCTGATGAATTGTCTATTTTGTAAAATGGTGGAAGGTGAAATTCCTACCGACAAAGTTTTTGAAGACGATGACGTACTGGCATTCAAGGATATTAATCCTGCGGCACCAAGCCATGTACTTATTATCCCGAAAAAGCATATTAGCACTTTGAATAACGTTGCACCCGACGAACAGATGTTAATGGGCAAGATAATGCTCACCGCTTGCCGTCTTGCCAGCGAGCTTGGTATTGCCGATGATGGCTATCGAGTTGTGATGAATTGCAATAGCCAAGGAGGTCAATCAGTTTATCATATCCACTTACACCTGTTAGGCGGCAGACAGCTTCAGTGGCCTCCAGGTTAATATCCTGATAGACTAGGATTTCAGCTAAAGCTTCCGGCACCAGGCTTTATGTCCAACCGATGTATTCGCGTGACCATTGACGGTGAGAGGTGATTGAGGTGATTGAGGTGAGCGAGAATAGTCAACAATCTCACACTTCCCAGGAGAATTGGTATACATTAATTAATGTCATCGGTCTTGATAATATTAGTATTTTCAGCGATGCTTATTGCATGTAGTAATACTTAACTTAAGAACTATATTACATTGACTACATTGACTACATTGGCTGGAATGGGGCAGCTGTAATTTATCGATACTTCAGTGGCTGCGTGGCTGATCCCATGCTCGCACAGAGGAGCCTTACCACACTAAGGTAAAAGCAGTCAACAACCTTGCACCCCCACAGGAGGTATACAGACTACGATTGTGGACTGGTCACATAATACTTTTCATGGGATTTTATCATGTGTTAAGGCTCAATGTTATGACCTTGACATGCGGATATTTCAACTCTTAGGATCCAGATGTTTTATTCGTAAAAATTGTTTTTGCAATTACTAGTTGACAGATTGGGATTTAATCCAGAAAATAGCATTCACTTTTTTAGCTAATTTGGCTAATTTGGCTAGATAGCTCAGTTGGTTAGAGCACAGCACTCATAATGCTGGGGTCGGCAGTTCAAATCTGCCTCTAGCTACCACCCTATATCCAAGTAGTTGTGCCACATTTAGGGGGACAAAGGTGCAAAAAGTGGGTCGCCAAAGTAATAAACATCAGTTGGGGTGTCGCCAAGTGGTAAGGCAACGGGTTTTGATCCCGTCATGCGCAGGTTCGAATCCTGCCACCCCAGCCATTTTTTTGTTTTAGCAAGAAATACCCGTAAACCATCATCTTGTGTGAACGGTAATACAAGCTGGAAGATTTTCGCATCGAAAATATCACAATAACTAACACACTTACCCTATAAAAACTAAATCCAGCTATGGTTGTTTGTGGTCGTTGTTGATTAAAATGGGGACTCATCAAATTTATTTTTCGGAACACAGCCAATCTTCACTCCATTTGGGAATGATCGTAGCAGCAGGCCACTACTGCACTGGTGACAAGGAACCTTAATCTACCAGTTTACCGGGGAATAAAGTTGCGGGGTGTATTGCGCACATCATTAACTATTTTTGGCTCCATAAGAAAGTGAGGCATTACGTTGGCTTTTGGAGTACTGCGCGGTATATTTGTTTAGCTGTAATGAACCTGCTGTCTTCCAATGTCTTACCTGGTAAAATGGCAACAGAAGCTTTAGCCGATCTGAATAATTCTAGCGCTTCAAGCAAGGTGGTTTCTGGGTTAATAAATAGAGCCTTCCGGGCAAGATCACCAATAGTTTTATGCTGCTCACCATTAATAACGGCTCTAGCAAGATGACGGTACAAAACAATTCCGACAGCCCGCCCTTGAGAAACCACAATATAACGTTTGAAATTAGACTGCTTAACTTTTTCATAAACCTCTTCTATAGTCTCTTCAGCTGAAAGCCAAATCATGGAGCCTTGATCAGATAATAAGTCTGACAGATTTCTGTTATGAATATTTAATGCGTGTTCGGCGATAAAACTTTCCTCGCGACCAATGACTCCGCTTTTGCTGTAGTACTTAATAATTGTTTTTAAATCATCTCTGGTGATTTTATCTGGTCGCTTTAGCCTTAACATCCGAACCCAAATAAGAGTTCCCCATACCAGTGGCGTCAGAAGTAGACAAATAATCTTGATAACAGGAGCCAGGACTTCAAGTACTCGACCAGAAATCTGCACCGCGACGAGTTTTGGTAATAGTTTAGCGAAGACCAATATGCAATAGGTTAGTAGCCCTGTAAACACAACCAGTCCAGTGCCACTAAGCGTTTTGGCTGCCAAAGCCCCAACTATAGAACTTCCAGCAATACTGATTAATGTTGACAGTAAGACTATCGACGATAAATGCTCATTTTTATTACGGATAACATATTTGATTTTTTTTGCATGTACTGGTTTATTTTGCAGTATTTTGGCAAGTTTTAAGTCGTCAATACTGAGAATTGAAGATTCAATTATTGACAGAAACGCAGTGGATAGAACAATAAACGCAGCAGCAACAACAACAAGCAACATGTTACCTCCCTCCTCATAATGAGACCTTTGCACTAGCAACCGATATTGCGGTACTGTCCATCAAATAGTCTTTTAAAAAAACATCGGATTTATCGTTAAAATCCGATAATCATGATCCATTGCCTGACGGTATTAGCTTGGACCCCACCTGGTACCACCATCTGGACAGATTTTACCTACAGTCATAACATTCATAATGGAGGAATAGGTACCATTTACACCATCCCCCTTTGAAGGTGTGCGGACTTTGATTACCATTCTTATCTCATCGAATCGAATTTATGGCTCGCGCACAGGTTACATCAGGTAGAGTTATTATTTATCGGCAGACTCCTTATAAAATTTAGTATAAAATCACGTACTTTCTAGTAGGCGTTATAACCTTCGTACTTGAAGAAGAATGGTTAACTCCTCTCACTATTAACTAGAAGTGTTAATACATGGTTCGGTTTATATATTCATTATTGCTTTATATTTTCATCCCTTTTGCCATACTGAGGTTGATATGGCGATTAAAAAAAAATCACGCATATGGTCGTCGATGGAATGAGCGCTTTGGTTTTATTAAGCCCCTACCAAGAGATAAACCCATTATTTGGGTGCACGCTGTCTCCGTAGGTGAAACCATTGCAAGTGCACCACTGGTTATGGCTCTGATGAAAAGCCACCCGGCTTACCGAATTTTAATCACAACTATGACTCCTACAGCCTCAGATCAGGTAACAGCTATTTATGGCGACAGAGTTGAACATAAGTATATGCCCTATGATTTACCTGATGCTTTATACCGATACTTAAACAGAACAATGCCTACGCTAGTCATTATTTTTGAAACTGAACTCTGGCCTAACACCGTTGCGGCCTGTAAAAAACGAGGAATTCCTGTTATTATTGCTAATGCTAGACTATCAGAACGGTCAGCTAAAGGATACCAAAGGATAGGCCGTTTAACTCGCAACATGTTAAACCAACTCAGTGTTGTTGCCTGTCAGAATAGAGAAGATGGTAAACGTTTTGTTCGGCTTGGCTTAAACGTGGAAAAATTACAAATTACTGGTAGTGTAAAGTTTGATATCAACATCACCGCAGAAACGCTGAACGCAGCTAAAGCGATGAGAGCAAATTGGGATGCGGGATTTAGCAGGAAAGCTCAAGTACTAATAGCTGCCAGCACACATCAAGAGGAAGAACAGCTAATTATTAATGCTTTCATAAATCTTAAAAAGCAGCATCCTAATTTGCTTTTGGTTGTTGTTCCTAGGCACCTAGAGAGATTTGATTCTTTCTATGATTTAGCCTGCAACAACGGCCTAACCGTTAAAAGGTATAATCAAGACACCAAGGTCACACCAAACACCCAAGTTATTCTGGGAGACGTTATGGGCGAAATGATGAAGCTGTATGCCGCGTCAGACATAGCCTTTGTTGGTGGCAGTTTGGTTGAGCGGGGAGGACATAATATGCTTGAACCAGCAGTACTAGGCTTACCTGTGCTTTCTGGACCCCACACCTTTAACTTCCATAACATAAGCACATCTCTCGAGCAGGCGGGAGGGTTGATATTTGTTAATAACTCTGAAGAACTAGCTACTGAAGTGGACAGACTGTTAACGGATGTAGATCACTATGAAAATACAAAAAAGAGAGCAAAACAGTTTGTTAATGCCAATCGAGGAGCATTAGCGCGTCTATTGGAGATCATAACCAAGGTATTGGCAAACTCTCACCATTGATACTGAAGCTTTATACCCGTTTCCATTGAAAGCGTGAGGATGCTGACTGATTTCAACCACCTATTACTTGTGACTCATAGATAGTTTAGCTCGCTTGTATCCTACTAATACCTGTATATATTTTCTCGGTATTTGAATATGCGGAATGAAGACGGTGCTCTCTTAGAATTTATCTGCATTATTAATGCTCTAATAATTTTGAGTATTGTGATATTTGCACGCGCCCTAATTTTGTTCGTTGGTTAGGCAAAACGCACGAAATAGAAAGTTTATGCTTATAAATGATCTATTTAGTACGTTTTTAACGCAGTCAGCTAGCAAAAGAACAATCGTGCGAAGATATCTGTATAATGTAGCGAACATTAATTCATAGTAAGGTTGGTAATAATAGCAATGTCAAAAGAGCAATCGACATTTCCATTGATCCCGTTTGAGAAGAGCTTTGCTCAGTCACTGCTAAAATCTGCTAAAAAGCACTCTTTGAGGCCAGCTTTATGGGTTGACAATAAGACCTATTCATATAGCACACTAATGACGGACTCCTTAGTCATTGCTGCAACGTTACAAGCTTTAGCCATTAACCCAGAACGCTGTGGTATTTTAGCTTATCGAAGCGCTGTTATTTACCAGAGTATTTGGGGAGCTTTGTTGGCGGGCTGCTGCTATGTACCATTGAATCCTCGCTTTCCACCTGGGAAAAACCACCCTGTTCTAGTAGCTGCCGATTGCTCAGTGGTTATTGTTGATCGACGATCAGAAGCTGCTGCATGTGAATTATTGCTACGACTGGATAAGGGGATTTCTGTTCTGTTACCGGAGCATAGCAAGCTTCCAGATTGGTGTCAGGGGACACAGCATCATTACATCTGTCAAAACCAGATGGCAACCGCGAAGGATTGGCAAAAACCAGACATGGTGAATCCCTATGCTTATTTGCTATTTACGTCTGGAACCACAGGCCAGCCAAAAGGGATTGCAGTAAACCACCAGAACATGAAGGCCTACATTAGCAATATTCTGGAGAATTACACATTATCTGCCACTGATCGTTTTAGCCAAATAAGTGACTTAACCTTTGATCTTTCTGTCCACGACATTGGCTGCACCTGGACAGTAGGCGGGGCGCTTTATGTCCCCCCTGAGAGCGCACTGCTATGCCCTGCTGACTTTGTCAGCCGTCATGAACTAACTTGCTGGAGTTCAGTGCCCTCTCTGCTCGGATTTATGGATAAGTTCCGCAAAATAAAAAAAGACGGCTTCCCTCATCTTCGATATAGCTTCTTTTCCGGTGAGGCCATGCCTGCTCTCATGGCTGCCAAATGGGATCAGGCCACACCTAATGGAAAAATAGTTAATATTTACGGCCCCACTGAAGCAACAGTATCTGTTACTTCTTGTGTTTATAGGTCAATGCATTTGGAGTTAGCCAGTCTACCCATAGGAAAACCATTTAGTCAGCAAGAAACCATAGTCGTTAATGATAAAAACGAACTGATTAAGGGCGAAGATCATGGGGAACTATGGCTTGGAGGGAGTCAAGTTACCGATGGCTATTGGCGGGATAGCGCGCGAACCCAACAGTCTTTTATTGAAAAAACATTTATTAATTGCGTGTCTAAACGGTGGTATCGCACGGGTGATATTGTTTCTTGGCACAAAAGTTACGGGCTGATGTTCCATGGCCGAAAAGACTTTCAGGTTAAAATCAATGGGTTTCGAGTGGAGCTTAGTGAAGTAGAAGCCGTTATTCGCACTGGATTTTCCTGTAGCTGGGTAGCCGTTATTCCTTGGCCCGTGGACAGTGCAGGAGCCGCTAAAGGTTTGGTTGCCTGGCTTTCTGGCTTGCATGGCAGCACTCACGCCGTCCGTCAACATTGCATCGAACAGTTGCCACCATATATGGTACCTGGATACGTGTTCTGGCAAACGGAGTTGCCGAGAAATACCAATGGCAAAGTGGACATCAAAGCTCTTCAGCAACTGACTCAAGAGCAAACGAGGGTTTTAAAAAAATGAATGCGCGAAATCTGGTAATCGACTTCCTTCAGGGTAAAGGTGTAGATACCAATAAGCTTACTAATGATACTTTGCTAATGCGTCATATACAATCTATTGATTTTATGGAATTAATTGTTAGAGCTGAAACAGAAATGGGAAGAGAGCTGGATCTTGAGTCAGTTCAAATTGAGGAGATTAGCTCGCTGAGCGGCTTTATTGCCTGGCTTGAGAAGGTTTGAGGCGATCAATTATAAAATTAAACCAAAGCTGTGGGCATTCTGCATTCCACAACTTTGATTTGTATTTCCAGTTTTTACATGGTTTTACATGGTTTTACATGGTTGTACCCATGAATCGCATACGAGGCTGGGTTTCCATCTGATGCAATGCTTCACCGTGAAAGCTCTTAAGGTTCGTAGGCTGCAGACCATGTGATGAAGAAAAGGCAGGCGCAACTTTTGCTTTGTTATTGGCTTTACTTCCTGCCTTAGCTCTATTTAACTTTATGAAATTTTTACCCTTTATAACTTTTGCTCTCGGCATTTCAAGCGAGTGAGCCACTGGAGTGGTGATCCCAAAGGCGCATATAGAATCACCATTTACCTGCTCTACCACGTTTGTCTCGCGTGTAAATCTGGGTGGTGCCATGTGAAATACTTTTTTGCCCTCAGTATCTTTTGCTCTCGGCATTGTAAGCGCGTTAGTCACTGGGGTGGTGGTCCCACCATCGATCTCGACTGGATCTGGATTGAAACTTTGCAGTGCCGTATGAAATACTCTGCGCTCGGCATAATGATCCTGAACTTGGCTTGGAGAAAACTCATTCTCAAACACCTGAACCGTATCCATCGTATCAAAAGTCAAGGCTTTTTTTACCTTTTTGCAAACAGTCTCAATCTCACACACGTCATCGCCTAATGAATCAAAATGGCGCTTATGCGGGGCACGTAATCCGGCCTCATGAGATACAGGGGCTGCAGCTTTCTTAGAAGAATTATCTCTATACGTGCCGTACATTCCTGGACTTACCTTAGCCTTCTTAGCTGAGCTGTGCGTGCTAATATCTTGTGCAATCTTTGCAATTAAAGAATCTGTGTCCAACTCTAAGTTACATCTTTTTATGGTTAAC
This sequence comes from Candidatus Endonucleibacter bathymodioli, assembly GCA_030674915.1. Lineage (GTDB taxonomy): Bacteria > Pseudomonadota > Gammaproteobacteria > Pseudomonadales > Endozoicomonadaceae > Endonucleibacter > Endonucleibacter bathymodioli. The sequence continues at coordinate 63,836 of JASXSV010000010.1, read as the reverse complement.
AGCTTTATACTACGCATGTGTTCACGGTGTGATATCCTAGGAGCAGGTATATGCACCTCCGCCTGATGTGTACGTTTTAACTGCCTGTTAAAAGCTTGAGCAGTATTGTCTGCTCCCTTATGCTGCACTGGTACCGCTACAGGTATTAAACTTTTCGGTTGCATATTAGGTGAAATCATAATAGTTACTCCTTAATTATGTTGCCATACTCCTATTTAGTATTTTCAAATAATATAAAGTAAACTTATTAAGTAAAAACACCTATTAATGTTATTATTATCTAAAATACTAATATCTAAGTTATATTGTTACGGAATTATAAGCATTAACTTCTAATTTAACCTTATTATCAATAACAAAATAACAATAACAATAACTATAACTATACCAATAGATTTTTTATTTGGATATACTACTTTAGGCTAATACAGAATATCAGAAACCTCAGTTATTCTCTTAGGCCCTTGATATATATTGCCTGTGGCGGCGATGAGCTTTTCTTGTTTCACGCATTTATAAGTATATCTTTCTCATTTTGTATGTGTATCTCACGCATAGTGGACCTCTCCGTCAATACAGTAAATCAACAAGCTTAAGTTAAGTCCTGGCCGCAGTGAATCCCTCATGCAAAATGAATTACCTAAGGCGTCTTATAACTTAACGACTAGCGTCACCAGTTCAGTATTGTAGGATTCAAAGCATTCATCCACCCCCTATCTTAAGTCATTCAGTTCTTCGCAGCCTGTATGATACGAAAGTGCTGTTTAAATATTAAATAGTCAGCGATCAAAATGTTGCTATCCTCAATCTACACCTATAACACAGGTCGACACAGTTATCCTCTGCTTACTTTGTTTAGGCCCTATTGTTGGGAATATGTCAGCCAAGCCTGTAACTACCAAAAAAGAAATCGATACCGCTCTGCTCAAGCTCACTGAAATGCCCGCAGGCCTAAGTGAGAGATCGTCTAACAGACATAAGTACTTTAGCGGCGCTAATGTTGCCGCCTGCGAGCACTCTGGCATTGCGCCTACACAAACGAGCTTCTTCGATAATCACATCCTCTCCATCTTTAAACGCTTTGCACCCTACCCGCCTGCACCTGATACCGATGACGCGGTTGAAGTAATGAAGCACAGACTCACGACCCAATCTGATCTAGCTCCTTATGGCTTGCGACAACATGCGGTGAAGCCTGTGCTCTACATCAAGAGGTCATAAGCTTAGGGTGCTAGCGACGCTATGGAAAAGCGCCGATAGAATGGACGTTCTATACCCCTGTTTGGAATATAGGAATATACTGAAGATGGGGTCGAATCCACAGATGTCTCAATACCGACGTCAGATCAGGGCAATATGGAGGTGCAAGCAGTCGATAAAATCAATACATCCTTAAAAAACACCTGTCTTCGCACCCATAACGAACTAGTATTTTGACAGTTCTGACTGACTCAGCGAAAATTAAAATATCAGACGGTGTCGATCCGACAGGATGCTAGCATCTACTCATCTATTTCAAGGGCTTTTGATAGATTCGGCACAATAATACTTTTGCTGAATCACCAAACTAATGCATCCAATTTAAATTCCTTCGAATACTTATTCCTATTAGCAACTCTTAATCTCCAGTTAATGATACTATTTCTTAATTGGATTGGTAATATCATTCGACCACGTCAATTTAATTTTTTGATATAATAATCTCAATAAAAACAAATCAATGTAACACCAGATATAATGGAAATAAAAAAAGCAACAAATCCTTGTGAATGCCTTGCATATTTATAACCTATAGCCTACGGAAACATGCAATTAAGTCTTAGTAATGGTCAAAATATAGGATAGTATGCCTGTATGTCGGGAAATAGTCATGGAGACACTGAAAAACGAACAAAAATTGGACTGTCAACCTGCTAATTGACCGCAATGTGTCGATTCACTTAAAAGACTGGACTTAATCGCATACTCCCTAAACTAGAACCAACTAAAAAGATCCAAGAAAAGAAATATTTTTACATAAAAAGAGATAAAAATTACCGCCAAAGCCAATATATGTATACAACTGAACATTATTACACATTTTTTTGACATACACTTGCTTTTTACTTACATACTTGTCATCATTACTGTGCAAACTATTGAGGCATTGAAATATGGCAAGATGTGCCATAAAAAATACTAAAACCCACCCACTTACGTATAAGTATTTTTATCTATATTGAAGCTGAGTAGAATCTGAGATGAATGTGGTCTGTAAACTAACTCACACACACAATGGAAACAGATACAGATGATATTTGTTAGAAAAAAATAGCAGCCGTTCTTCTATATTCTCCCTTCATAATTTGTAAATGAATTACATTATCCACTAAACAGGGGACCATTCAATGGACCCCTATCTATAATCATGCTTATTGTGCAGGAGGTGCGTATGCGCAACTTATTTGTTCTTTGCTGTTTCGGCATATTACTTTCAAACTCATCAATTTATGCTACCTTTCCGGAGGATACTGTAAGCGAAGAACGTATGAGAAACACTCTTGAAATATTATGGAGGGGCATAAACAATCAGAATCTAGATGAAAACAACCTGACGCTCACTCCCATGGATCTGCATGATGAGGGGTTAGCTTTAATATCCTTCATCGCTATCAATAGACTAGATCCTTTCCTCGGCGGAATTTATAAAGGCATGCTACCATACTTAATAAAAGCTGATACTGAACTAAAGGAAGAAAATCATGATCCATATAGCACTCGTCCTTGCCAAAAAAGCATGTTAGTTTCAAATTTAGACCTTAGCAATAATGCAATAACTTTACAAATTCCAGGCTTGAATACTAGAGCACACCGTCTTCCCGCGCCAGCAACCAATATGCACCTTAGAAGCAATCCAAATCTAGCGCCCATTACTGCACAACAAATATCGACAGATAATGATAAAAAAATATGTATTGCTATAAACATTTTTTTTATGTTCAATGCTTACTTAAGATCATTCGCTCTTATTGCTCAAGAGGAATGGGATGATTTTAGAGAGAAGAATTTAGGAAATCCTACAGAATTTCCACATTTGTTTTTTCATTTATTGAAAGATCGTGGCTTTAACGATAATAGTCTAAATAGTGGTCTGTACCCCCACCCTGTAACAATGATGAGCAAACTTACTTATTTCTCCCAATCCAATAGTATTGGTATCAGTCATGCAGGTACAATATTATCAACATTGGATCCTACTACAATAGAAAACACTCTCAATTGTCTATTTGATGATTTATGTAATATCGAGGCGAAGGCATTTTACTGGAATACTACATGCTCTGCTCTTCTAACCCACGATATTTTAAATGCTACAAACGATCAGTGGAGCTGTACGTCATCAACACAAGGAGCCGTTACCTATATTATGAAAGTCATAAATAAAGCTAGCCTCATAGATAATTCTATCCCATACTCTGAAAAAACAAGAATGATACCAGGTACTCTGATAGATACATTAAGAAAATGTCATATACTTGAGAGTCACGCCAATCTTACAGCACTTGCCCTTGAAATAAAAGACTGTGCTGATGCATATTTACAATATAGAAAAAAATCTTCTACGATGAATAGGTGCGATGCCTTGGCTACATTAACTCAACAGCACAATGATAGTAGTAATACTCACATATTTAACACTACCGCCAGCAACAGAGCCACAAGCAACTCTCAACGATCACGACAACAGGAACAAAAAAGTATTCAGATGCATCTTTACAAGTTAGGTATGCTATGCGGCTTAAATAACATCCCAAACATCGAAGAAACCCCTGAGATATTGACACAGTTCGGATTATACCAATCATCTAATGCCAATAAAAGCATACAGGCTAGGCATAAGGCACAAGATATTGTTACCATTATAGCCCAGAAAGAGTGGAATAATGTTGATAACAGGGTCAATATGGAAGATGACAAATTTCGTGCTCAGGCAATACTTGCTATAACAAACCTTATCAACTGGCACAATTATATACAAGAAGTAACACCCACAAAAGAAGACACTCATGACCATGAAAGCAACCATGAAAGCAACCATGAAAGCAACCATGAAAGCAACCATGTGTTATGTAAAATATCCACTTACATGGCAAGGGGTATTTTTGGAGAAAACTCACTACGTAACATTACATCCATTCAAAACGATAAGAACGGAAGTCAACTATGCAACTGCCGAATAGTTGGAACAACGTATAGACAAACAGTGATTCTTTTGATAGCCAAGTACATGAAATTAATTACGGCCACTTCCAGAACCGAACGGTATACAGCACAAGGCAATGATGTTTCAACTCCATTAAATGAAGCATATATAGATATAATGAGCATGATATACTTATTAGATTCAGACTGTTCATTTGCTGGGATCAATAAGCCCCCTAAACCTCCTATAGCTTTTGACAAAGATGATACATCAATGTCTTCCCAAAAAGAATACTTTATCAATCTGTTTGCACAATATCTTACAGATTATATGACCATATTGTATAAAGAAGACTATACTCCTGATGATACAAATTATTTTCATGATACTATATCAACAAATGTTAATTCAGAAATCATAATGGGAATAGATCATGCCCTTAATATACATTGGCTTTCATTTGATAGTAAAATCAATGCTGAAATATTAAACAAGTGGTGGGATGAACTAGAAATTAATGAAATACCATGCCCATCTATTTACCAATACCTTACTTTTTGCTCCCATATCACTAAACTCCATACACTTGAGGCCAGTAACAGAAAGTTTGCACCAAGCCAATACTTTGAATCATTAAGACCAGGCATTCAAATATCTTTGGTATGCGCACTTGCAGCAACCCTGTTTACACCTGGTATATCATCTGATTTTGGTGCAATACCGACACAACAAAAGGAAATGGAAACAAACTGGCCGGTGTATGTTGCAGCCGCTAATAAACTTGTTAGCACTGTGCAAGCTAAAATATATACTAACGCTAACTTAGACAAAATAAATTTATTAAGCCATCTTAGCCCAGCACCATCTAGATGGCTTGATATTATGAACATACCCGGGCAATCATTAAAAGCAAGAAATCAAGCTTACTTACTACTTCTTTCCTCTATTTATTGGAATAGCGATCTTCAACCTATCTTAGATATAATGAAAAGCTTGAATATGAGGACATTTTTCCCCTATAAGCCATAATTGTGATATCTATGGTGTTGTTTACATCTTATTAAAAGGATGTAAACATGAATATGCACATAAGAATTAATTAAACACCTCTGGCGCGTAAAGAGAATTGACCGTGCTATAGGGGACTTTTCGCGCAAGCTATATGCCAGCATCCTGCCTGGCACCATCCAACAAACATCGGCAGCAGAGTTTTTTCGACAGGTTCTGTAGGGGTACCCCTACACATTTAGAATGCAATTATTTTGAAAATGGTACGGAATACAAAAGCACTCGCCTGATCATGATTTTGTGGCGTTGAATAAAGCCCGCGTCATTGGGCAGAAGTGCACGCGAGTTAAACGACCGCGAACAAATGGCAAGGCCGGGCGCGCGCTCAAAACATTAATGGATATGAGGCATACCAAACATATCTTTGATTCGAGACAGAATCTCCAAATTACCCTTGCGCAGTTTGTGATTTTTAATAACACTGTGAAACTGCATAAAGAAATCAATAACATGACCCCGTACGAATTATTAACAGAGTACTTTAAGCTGCAACCAACTGGACGAAACATCACAAACAATACTTTTTCTCTATCACCAAGCTAATGCAACCAATTTAAAATACGTGAATACTTATTTCTATTAGCTAACTCTTAATCTCCAAATAATGATAATATCTCTTAATTGGACTGGTAATATCATTAGATCACGTCAATTTAATTCTATGCGATAATAACCTCAATCAAAACAAATAAATGTAAAACAAGAGATAATGGAAACAAGAAAACAACAAATACTTGCAAACTCCTTGCATCTTTCCAACCTATAGTCTAAGCGAAGACCCATTCAAAACATCCAAGAAAAAAATCTTTTCACGTAAGAAAAGATAAAAGCTACCTAACTAAAGCCAATATATGCATACAACTGAACATTATCATACTTTTTTTGACAAACACATTGATTTTTATTTACATAATTGCCATAATCACCATGCAAACTATTTCAGGTATTAACCTATGGCAACTTGCAGCATAAAACTCACTAATACATCATTCACTTACTTGTACGTATTTCTATCTATATTTAAGCCGAGTAGGGAACCGAGGTAAATGAGAACTATAATCGAACTAACACCTTCAATGGAAACAAATATAGATGATATTTGTTAGAAAATAAGAGCAGCAATTATTACATATTCGCCCTTAATAGATTGTAAAGAGATTGCATTACCTACTAGATAGGGCCATTCAAAGGACCCTATCTATAATTATTTTGTTGTTTAGGAGATGAGCGTGCGCAACTTATTTATTTTTTTCTGTTTCGGAATAGTGCTTTCAAGCACAGCAACCCATGCGACCTTTCCGGAGGATTCTGCAAGTGAAGAGCATATGAGAGCCACGCTTGAATCATTATGGAGGAATATAAACAAGCAGGATCTAGATGATAATAACCTAACGTTAACTTCCATGAATCTATATGACAGTAAGTCAGCATTAGAATCCTTCTTAGCTGTCAATACACTGGATCCTTTCCTAGGCAGAATCTATAAAGACATGCTTCCATTCGCAGCAAAAGCTAATCTTGATCTCCTGGAAGCAACCAAGGAGGACCCCAGTTATTTTCCCTCCCCAGAAAGCACGCTAGCTTCAAACTTAGACCTTAGCAACAACACAATAACTTCAAAGGTTCCAGGTTTGCATAAAAAACCATATTGTCTTCGCGCTCCACACCATCACGGCGCAAACATTATCGGCCAGGCGTCCACTGTAAACCAAATGTCGACACTAGATCGCAACAAAATGCACCTTGCTATAAGTACTCTTTTCATGCTAAACAAATATTTGAGATCATACGCTCTTATTTATCAAGAGGAATGGGATAAATTTCAAAAGACGGATTGCAATTATAGTACAGAGCATCACCATTTGTTTTTTTCTATATTAAAAAAGTGTGAGTTTAACAATAATAGCCCGGATAGTAATCTGGACCCACACCCTGTAACAACTATGAGTAAACTTACTTATTTTTGCCAATCTTTGAATTTTGGTAACATTACTGAGCCAGAGGATATCTTAGCAAGATTGGATGCTGGTACGATGGAAAACGCTCTCAATTGCCTACAAGATAATTTATTAAATATTGATCCGCAATGCTCGCACTGGAATGACGCATGCACGGCGAATATATTCTACGATATGTTGAATGCTACAGACCTTGAGTGGAACAATATATCATCAGAAACAGCAGCCACTAAATATCTTACGGGCATCATAGATAAATCTTTCCCACCCTCTGAAAATTCAAGAGTGATACCACAGACTGTAATAAATACATTATACAAATGTCGTATGGTTCAGTGCGCAGACGATCTTGCATCTCTTGCTTATGAAATAAAAGATTGTACTGCGAAATATTTACAATATAAAACAGAATCTGATGATCTGAATAAGCTCTATGCGGTTCATACTACAAAATCTACTCAACAAAACGATGATAATACTACCTTTTGTTATGACGAGACGTACGGCTATAATAACTTGGCAATAGAAGATTCTCAACAACAGCAACAACTACAGAGATCACCGGAACCAGAAAGTATCAGCTCGCATATTGAACAGTTGGGTGCTCTATGTGGCGTAAGTGACATTCCGTACATTGAAGAAAATGCTGAGATCATGTCAAATTACTTATACTATCAACTTAATGCTACGGCTTATGAACAGACTCTTAAGAAGGCACAACATATTTTTTCTGTCATAGCCAAGAATGAACAGAGAAATGCTGACGATACGGATAAATTCGACATGGAAAACACCAGCTTTCGTGAGCAATCCATACTAGCTATAACAAACCTTATAACCTGGTACCACTGTATGCTAGGAAACCGCACTCATGACCAGGAAAGCAATCATGCCTTATATAAACTTTCTAGTAGCATGGAAAGGGGGATTTTTGGAGAAAACTCAACAAGTCACATTATACCCATTCAAGACAAGCAGAGCGGAACGCTATTAGAAAGATGCCGCATAGTTGAAACAACGCATAGAAGCAAAGTTATTCTTTTGATAGCAAAATACATGAAATTAATTACACTCTCTAGCAGAGATGCTCCTATAAGACAAGACGAGTGTCCTTTATCGACATTAAATAAAGAAGATATAGGTATAATGAGCATGATATACATAGCAGGTTCATCTTGCTCATTTGCTGGGATCAAGAGGACACCTAAACCTCCTATAGATTTTATTAAAGATGATACATCAATGTCATCACAAAAAGAATACTTTATCAAACTGTTCGCAGAATATCTTACAGATTATATGACCATGTTTCATAAAAGACATGAAACGTCCGGACCCGAGGAAGACAATTATTTCCACGGTATTATTTCAGAAAATGCTAATCCAGAAATAATAATGGGAATACAGCATGCTGTTGATACGCATTGGCTTTCATTGAATAAGGATACCAATATTTATATATTAAACACGTGGTGGGATGAACTAGAAATTGATAAGATGGCATGTCAATCTATTTATAAATTCCTTGCTTTCTGCTCGCACATTACTAAATTACATACACTTGAGACCTGCGACAAACATTTTGTACCAAGCACATACTTTGGATCATTAAGATCTGGCATTCAAATATCTTTGGTCTGCGCACTTGCAGCAACTATGTTTACACCTGCTAGACAAAACTATAGCTCAAATGACACACAGACAAAACAAGAGGAAATGAAAACAGACTGGCCTGTGTATGTTTCCATAACTAATAAACTTGTTAGCACTGTGCAAGCGAAATTATATACTAACACGCACTTAGACAAAATAAGTTTATTGCACCAAGTCACCACAACACCATGTAAATGGCTTCAGCTTATGAACTTACCTCATCAGTCAGTAAAAGCAAAGAATCAAGCTTATTTACTACTCCTTTCCTCTATTTATTGGAATAGAGATCTTCAACCCATTTTGGATATAATGAAAAGATTGAATATTAGGGCAGTTTTTTCTTATAAACCATAATCAACAAAGATGCCGTGTTAAGGTAGCTCCGTTAACCGTACGGCATCTTAAAGCTCTACACCAGGAAAATAAGGACATCAAATCTACCAACATACACGCCGAAAGTGCAAGGCTACTGCCTGCCTCACCACCCCACTCATTTTCTACTCGTAAGCTTACGTAGCTTCGTTTGTCGACTACTAACACCGCCAACAATGGGTATAGACGAATAAAACAGAACTGTTCTGGTGCCAGACATTTTGTCTTGCCAACTTTTTTGCTCTGAATCTATTTTCATCCATATTACTCCTAGCAATCCAAAAATAATTGCAGGAATGGCGACAAGACATCTTATTATTGTTTGAGTAAGAGTTATCGGTTGTTGATTCTCATTAATAATGTAAATCCTCCAAGCGAGCATACCAGGTGTTTGTCCTTTTTTCCTCCAGCAAATTCCGAAGAATGCTAACATCACTACTATCGCTGTTAAATACAAAAAAAGATTATCCAGTGTATAACCTTGGTCTGTCATTTTTCTTAATTGGGATGCGCCATAGATAGCCATCTGTATTCCGAGATTTACAAATCCGACAGCTATCATTATTGCTATCACTAGCAATGCGTCGTAAGCCATGGCAGCCAAACGTCGCCACAGTGGTGCCGGGAGAGACGGCATGCTCTGTGCATTGGAGGTCATGAATGCCTTTTTCCTTTATCTATATTTAAGGTATAGCGAATAATCAAAGCCACCTATTATGCTGAGAGTCTAGAGACAAGTAAAAATTAATGGTTAGCTGACTCTTTGCACGATTATTCTTTTGCCCGTTGGCTTCGTTAAAAACGCACCCAAATAGATCATTTACAAGCATAAACCCTCTCTTTCCCATGCGTTTTTGCATCACCACACAAAATTACGGTTCGTGCAAAAGCCTCATAGTGTTGCTTGTGGCCTTCAATCTGCTACCAGAAACAAAATGAAGAGCCGGTGAGCTTTTCAGGCTTAACCCCAACAATATGAGATAATCCGTCTCTAGTAAAGCAGTACTATACTCGTTGCCATTGAAGCTATGAGTAGGCTACAAACAAACGAAACCTCATAGACCTATGAGTATTAATGATATCGGTGAGTTAAGACACCATCCACACTTTTAATGGGAATGAGTATAACCTGGGTGATATAAGTGGCGGGCAACACAAATTAGCTTGCTTATGTCTTGCTTATAAAGTAGAATTATTTGGTGTATCTTACTAAAAAATGGACGAGGACTATAAAATGGACTGCAAGAAAATAAAGGCTGTAGAATTGAAAGAGAAAGGTTTTACTCTTATTGAGTTAATGATTGTAATTGCCATTATTGGTATTTTGGCGTCGGTTGCAATGCCTCAATACCAGTCGTACACACGAGAAGCGCAGGTAACTGCTGCCATTAGTGAGATGAAGCCATATCAGACGGCTGTGGCCATATGTACACAAACAAAACAAATAATGGATTGCACACCTAGCACTCCTACAGCGAAGACTCCTGTACCAGCTGTAGCTCCTAATGGCAAAGTAACAGCAGGCACGTACAATCTTAAATACGCAGAATTAGTCGTTACTCCAAAGGGACCATTTGGCGACACCCAAAAGCTAACCTATCGATCTGACGAAGGCGGCATTAATTGGAAGTTTGTCTGCGATAATGGCTCTATAAAGAATAGTAACAACCTTTGCGATACTAGTTTCGTTACTGATGCTCCTAATAAAATTGCTGAGTGGACAACAAAAAAATAGTAACAACCTTTGCGATACTAGTTTCGTTACTGATGTTCCTAATAAAATTGCTGAGTGGCCAGCTGCCCCAGTCCTTTAAACCTGCTATATCCTGCATACTCAGCATGCCACTGAGTATGTATATTATTTCTCAGTCCCATAGTGTACTTTATTAACATATGATTCTCTGGTAGCAGAGCAAGCTATAGCTAAGAAATATACAAACACTGAATTAATACAATAAGTACAATAAGTACAATAAGTACAATCGTCTGATATTTTACACCTTTCCCTCTTAACTATGTGAGACTGCGGTATTGGTCAACATAGCTGGCGCCTAAACCAAAACTGATTTCTAAAATTGATCCGAGAAAGAACCATCTGGATTAAGACAAGCATCGTGAGTCAAATCCCAGTTTCTTGTTGACCACTTACCCCAGCACTCAATGGTTAGCTGTTTTTACCGTTCGTACACCTTTTGGCAAAACAATTTTTCTCATAATCGTATTGTTGAAAGCATCAGACTCAATAGGCACTCTATCACTAAGGTTAGTCTTATGCCGACAGTTATTACACATCAAAGTTTTATACCTTTGGGTACCAGAGGAAACTCAAAATGAGACTTCTCTCTATCACCTATCTCAATGAAATTATAACGTTCTAAACTTTTATTAACGACTCAAAAATAACTTTTTCAAAGAAAACCCTGTCGTACTTATAGCTTACTGACCGTTTGCACTCACCACTACCACCTGCTACTCCACTCTTGGATTCATGGGCATTCGCTTATGCGTCTCCGACTCACACCCTCAATGGTAACCAGTGTAGGCGTTCTTTAGCACGCAAAATGTAGCTGCAATCAGACAGTTACTTACTCGGTAATAATAGAATCATGTAACTTTAATATTCAAGAAGAGGCACTTTTATACGCCGCTACATTCTGACGCAAATGCACAGAATTGATAGTCCCAACAACAGCGGAAGATATAGCTGGATGGGAATGCACCAATTTCATACTGGCCAATACCGGATCTTCACCATCAAGACAGGCATAGCCACTGGCAAATGCTTTTTTAATCAAAATACCTTTGTTGTGCTCTTTAGCGTAATCCAAAATTGGTTTTGTTGATTGATCTCGTAAATTATAGGTTACCATCACCATATCAGATTGTTTTAAAGCCATAATACCTCCCTCAATAGTTTTGGTAGACATACCTAAAGCCCTAATGAGACCTTCTTTTTTTAAAGCAGACAAAGTATCAAGACAACCGAATTGTTGAATAATATTAATATCGTCTCCCGATGAATGAACCAAAATTATATCAATATAATCGCTATTTAAACGCTTCAGGGTTCTCTCAACACTGAAGCGAATATGCTTGGGGGAAAAATCAAAATGGGATTCTCCACTTTCAAATTCTTCTCCCACCTTTCCACAAATTACCCAGTCTTTTCTGCTATGACCCAGCAACTTACCAAGCCTCTCCTCACTGGATCCATAGGCGGGCGCTGTATCAAGCAGATTGATACCAAGAGCTTGCGCCAAATCAAGCAGGTTTTTCGCTTCTTTATCATTAGGAATTTTAAATCCTACAGGATACTTTACCTGCTGATTTCGCCCCAGCTTGACTGTGCCCAAGCCTAATGGCGAAACGGCAATATTGGTGCCTGCTATAATCTTTTTCCCAAGCGCTACTTCAATCAAAATAATCACTCCAAAATGGAGGGGATACCCCCGGTCGAAGTAATTCCTTTGGCAAACTAAAGTCTTTATTGCTTGAAGGATTAATATTTGACGCCTCTAACATATTGACAATCTGGTCAGATAGATTTGGCGCAAGAGCAAGCTTGGTTGGCCAAGTAATTATACTATTACCGACTGTTTGGCAAAATGCTGTGTCTGGTCTGAGAAGATCATTTTGTTTTGGTTCCGCCCGATTTACTTTCATGGTAGCCCACTTAGCATCCTTCAAGTCCACCCAAGGAAGCAGCTCTTTAAGCTCTTGTTTGGCTATATTGATTAGTTTTTCCGGTGAATGTTTAACACCTTTTTCAGCAATATCTCCGCCAAGATACCATATCCAGCTTCCGTCTGCTGCTGCATGAGTGGTAATCGTCATTCTAGGAATGAACTTGGAGCCAATGCAGTGCGCAAAAAGAGGATTAGAATATTTGTGCTTAATCATCAGCATGTGTAATGGCCTTAGCTGCATGATTGGTTCGTTAACCCCCAATAATTGCATCAGATCTGCAGTTCCTTCTCCCGCCGTCGTCACGTAACGATCTGCCCGTAAGCGCACCACTTCCTCTTTTTGCTTAATTTCAATATAGTCAATATTATTATTTTCCATAGTTAACTTGGTATTTTTACACCAATCTACCTTCAGGCATTTGTTTTCTAGACCACTAATCAGTGACCTGATAACCGTATTGATATCAAGTACTATCTCGTCCAGCTTGTAGATTTTTCCTTTAAATCCTTGGCATTGAAATATATCAGGCAATTGACTCTGCTTGAGCAGCTCCACACGGCCACGTAATACTTTGCTGGCAAAGAAGGATGTCAGCTTGGAATTTAGCCCACCAGGTGACCAGAGATAATGGTGATTGGAAAGAATAGTGGAGTCCATTAGATTTAGATTATCATCACCATTCAGAGCTTTTCGCCAACGATCAGGCATGCCAACAATACACTGGGAGGCTTTGGTGAGACTACCTGATAATGTATACTTGATACCACCATGAATGATTCCCTGAGACTTACTGGTTTGTCCGCCTCCAAAGGAATTATTTTCAAGTAAAACCGCTTTATAGCCTTTATTGTGTAATGTCCGAAGCAGCCATAAACCGGCAATACCTCCACCTATCACCACTACATCAGCATTTATTATCTCTGTCATAAAGTTATGGATAATTCACTAAAATTAAGTCAAGCATATATTTCCACAATAACTAACACACTTACCCGACAAAAACTCAATCGGACTAAAGTAGTTTAAAGCTTTTCGTGGCCGGATGTTGAATAAAAATTGAGCCTCAGCAAATTTATTTTGCGACACGTCGCCAATCTTCATTCCCTTTGGGAAAAATCTCCCTAACTGGAGATTAATATTCTCATTAAGTCTAGGTTGCCATGAGTGTTATGGCTGAGCAAAGTAGATATTTTACAGCCTAATGATTGAGCGATACTTGCGCGGCCAGCAAACTCACCACCCTTATCAAACGTAATGGTCTTACATATACTCTTCGTCACAAGATATCCATCTTAGCAATGAACGGTATCCCACTCCCAGTGCAGTGACCGACCTTTTTTTCAGATATACCCATCCTGGCGCTCATTGACGTCCACCAGGACAGGAATGAAACGTACTCTAATCACACCATGGCGCTTCCGATAACGTTTACCTTTGCGCGGGAGAAGTCAGCTCCATTGGTTTTTTTTGATTAGTCGATAAATAGTCTGGTAACAATCGCCCCATTATAAGACCAAATTTCATGTGCCCTGCCATTTGATCCAGTGTAAAGCCTAAGCCTAGCTGACTTCACCTGCCGACTTGCCGCATCAGTTCTTTTGTGAAAGTTGGTCGCCGTCTTGCGCCTCTGCATGCTGTGGAGATGAGCTTTCCCTGCATCATAAGCCCCAAGGTGACAGCGCTTGAGCCCCATGGAGTTTGTTTTGTTGGAACGCTTCAGATTACTCCCTATCCTACGCTCCGAAAATACGAGTGTGCTGAAGGATTTAATCTGGTATCACCAGTATCAGCTGTTTGTAAGAGTTTCCCCTGTGGTCACCTGTTCGTTGTGTGAGAACTATCATCGTTATTAAGCTCAGAGAACTTCTCAAACATTGTGGGATTATTTTTTGTTAATTTCTTAACAGTCAGGTCGTCGGCTTTATTGTTAGCAAGTCGGAGATTGTTTTCAGAACCAAGCAGCTCATCCTTGGTCTTCTGAAGATGGTCTATTGTTTTGTCGATCTCTTGGATAGCTGTTTTAAACTTCTTAGATGCTAGTTCGTAGTTCCTAGCGAAACCTGTCTTAAACGCATCGAGATCGCTCTCAAAATTTGTGATATCAACGCTCTGTTCTTTCACTATTGCGAGTTCAGCTTTGTATTTCAGTGAGTTCTGGGCGGCGTTCCTCAATAATGTAATTATAGGAATAAAAAATTGCGGTCGGATAATATACATCTTTTTATAGCGGTGGGACACATCGACAATTCCCGAGTTGTAAAGTTCGCTATCAGGCTCAAGAAGAGACACGAGAACTGCATATTCACACTGTTTTTCATTACGATCCTTGTCGAGTTCTTTAAGAAAATCTTCGTTTTTCTTCTTTGTTGCTGTTTCGTCATTCTCATTTTTCATCTCGAACATGATCGACACGATCTCAGTGCCAGACTCATCTAAATCGCGAAAGATATAGTCGCCCTTGCTACCAGTTCGCGCGTCGTTGTCTTTTTCAAAATATGCTTTGGAGAATGCAGTTGCTCGAATACGGTTGAACTCAGTTTCGCAGTGTTGCTCCAGGGTTTCTCCAACCATCTTAGTGGACAGGCGGGTCTTCATGTCTCGTAGGCGCTCAATCTCATCTTCACGATCCTTGATCTGCGTCTCGTACTTATCTTTGAGCGACTTCTCAGCAAGCTGTTTCTCTAACGTAGCTCGATCTAGGGCACTTTTTAGTTGATTGTTCCCCTTCTCTGCTTCATTGACCGCCTCAGTGATTGCAAGTTTCTGCGCAACTTCGTTAGCGCTGAGTTTTGTCTTTAGCTCTTGAATATCTGCATCTTTTTTAGCAATGGTCTCTTGAACTTGGTTTGAGTGATTTGCCTTAGCTAGCTCCGAAGTTGTTTCTCTATCTTGCTTGGCCTGCTTTAGTTCATTGGCTAATGAGTCTCGTTCCTTTTCAACGATTTTAAGAGCCTCGGTCACAGCTAGTTGCTGCGCAACCTCACCAGCTTCTAATTTGGCCTTCAAACTTTGAATTTCAGTGTCCTTGCCTGCTGCTACTTTCTGCATTTCGTTACCAACTTTTTCCGTAGCAAGATCAACAGCATTTATCTTATCTTTCTCGGCTAACTCAAGCCTTTCTTGCAGCTGCTGATCAAACTCTCTATCACGAACCTGTTTCAGAATACCTGCATACCCTGCCTCATCAATCTTGAATACTTTTTTACAATGGGGGCAAATGATTTCATGCATGATTTTTATCCTTTACTTCCATAATTTGCCTGAGTTACGACTAATGCTTTGCTCACAGGTGTAGTACGCTTGCTTGCATTTTTGCGTCTTTTTACAACCATGACAACTTACGGAGTCAGAGTGCAACAACATGTTCAGCGCTACTTTCCATCATCCCATGAATTTATATAATTAGCCAAAACATCACCGTGACAAGTTTGAGTTTACAAAAACATCCTAAAGGTGGATGCCTTTCATGTATTGCTCTCTTTAACACCGCTAATATTTGTCTCATCGTTCGATCTTCGCTCAATCATCAGCTAAGTATTCAACGTGAATAGATATCATAATTACTGCCAAAAAACGGTAGGTATTACGGATTTTAATATAAGTGATATCAACACCCAGACCTGATTCGTCTTCTTTGCCATCGATTGGTTAAGGCGTAGGTTCTCACCTCTCTTTGTAACCAATTTAAGGCCAGGCTGTCTCGAGTGACTTTGACAACCTGCACAATCCTTGCGCTTGCACCAGCCTCTCAACACGCTTTTTGCCGACGGACACACCTATCCTTTTAAATATTTTATGAACTCTTGGGCTGCCGTAAGTATCACGAATATCTCGGTGTATCTGAACCATTATATCATTGAGCTTTATATCGTCGATATCACGATGCTACTCAGCCGTTGATGAAAGCATAACAACCACTGCGTAATACGTTAAGCCAGTCACACAGATAGCTTATTCCGATGTCTTGTCCGTCTCGCTAGATGAATCTAAATAGGTCCCTCAGTCTTCCGCGAGAAACCGTTGCCCAGTTTTTTTGGCTGCCCAACTGCATAACGCAAAACTTTGTTGTTTAATTCTTAGAGACCTTTGCACGATAACGCTGCATAAGCCCCACTATTAATTAAATTGTATTTTTTTGAGGATAAAGCCTCGCGGATTTTAGTCATAAGTGCCCCTTAAAATTTATGCAGCTAACGCCATTTCACTATAAATCTCATCAGGTGTTTTAAAGTCTAACAGTTTTCTTGGTCTTTGGTTTAGTCGGTTTTGTATATCTAAAATTTCTTTGTCAGTGACATTATCCAAAGATTGGCTTTTGGGCAAATATTGTCTTATCAAACCATTATGATTTTCATTCAAACCTCGTTCCCACGAGGAGTAAGGGTGAGCAAAATAGGTATCTACGTTAAGCTTTTTCTTGATTTTTTCATGAAAGGCGAACTCCTTTCCGTTATCAAATGTGATCGTGAGTAAGTCTGATTGGTAAGGCTTGAGCATCGTTATAATTGCTTTCGTCACCACGTCAGCGTGCTTTGAAGGAACACGTTTTACCAAATTTAATTTACTCACTCTTTCCGTTAATGTAACCAGTACACCCTTGTGTCTTTTGCCAATTACAGTGTCTGCTTCCCAATCGCCTAAACGTATTTTTTGATCCACAATTCCAGGTCGATCATCAATGCTAACACGGTTTCGGATCTGGCCTCGTGCATCGGGCTTTCTTGTTCTTTGCTTATACTTCTTGTGCCGAAGATGTTGATACAAGCAACCACCCCCAGCTTTGTCCTCTCGAATAAACTGGTAAATCGTAGAGGGACATACAGAAGGTTGATTATCTCGTTTAAGGCGTCCTTGTATTTGCTCAGGGCTCCACTGCTTACTTAGTCTGTCAGTAATTTTATCTTTCAGTTCAGCTACCATCTTGGTCGCTTTTGGTTTCTGTTGATGACGTTCCTGCGCAAAATTATGTGCTTGCTTCGGGCGATAACCTCTAGCCCCTGTATTTCTAGCCAACTCTCTTTTAACGGTACTCAAATCACGCCTTAAGTCTTGGGCGATAATTTCATTTGAAACTCCTGCTTTTTTCTCTGACCAAATCTGGTATCTTTCTTCTTGAGTCAGGTGGGTATAACGCTTATTCATAAGTGGTCTCACATTGGTTTTTGGTCGAACCGTGAGTGTACCCTCTGGCTCAACTTTTTCAATATGGCGCACTTATGACTGAAATCCGCGCCTTAAAAAACACGATTTCAGCTCGAATATTCACTATTCGAGCCATTTCACCCTTCATTTTCGATTTTCAGACGCAACTTGCCTGCTGAATCGATAAACCTCGTTTAATATTGTGCGCCACACACATTATTTCAAAACGTGTGCGATTTCGGCTTAAGCCAAGATAACGAGCTTTCGCCATGCCGTAGTGTAATTTCAAAACGCCAAATACTCGCTCCACAGTGCAGCGCACGCCAGAATGTAAACGGTTAAAGCACTTATCATGTTCTGTTAATGGTTTATTTCGATAAGCACGTCTTATTATTCTGTTATCAATATTTCTATCATCCAGCCATTCACTGTGCTTCTTGCTGGAATAAGCACTATCCGCATAAACAGACGACTCTTCACCATCTAATAGCTCAGTGAAACAATTTGAATCGTGAATATTTCCTGCTGTGTAACCGATCGATTTTATCAACCCATCCTCATCGACATTTATGTGCGCTTTATAGCCGTAGGTACTTTTACTCTTCCCGTCAGAACCTGCTTTCACGTTCCACTTCGCGTCAGGATCCTGTGTTGAGTGCTTGTCTTTATCCTTATTTGGGCGACACTGTTTAGCCTCAATTACGCTAGCATCAACAATACTGATACCTCCAGATTTAATATAAAGACCTTTATCTATAAGCTGGGAATTGATTTCTTGAAGCAACTTATCCATAAGCAACAACTTATCGAGCTTCTGTCTAAATCGCCAAAAAGTACTGTGGTCCGGCACTGACTCTGAAATGTCGAGCGCAATAAATCGACGAAATAAAAGATCGCGAGCAAGTTGTTTCTCTAGGGCCGAATCGCTTAATTTATACCAACTTTGCAGCAGCAGTGCCTTAAACATCATCAGTGGAGGCCATGCCTTTTCGCCTCGAGAACTTGAATGTATATCTTTCAGATGATGCTCTAAGCGATCCCAATCAATGAGTTCATGGACAGAGTCGAGTTCTTTCACTGCATCGTGATCAATCAGCATTGAATCTGCTAGACTGCGTTGTTTCAGATTTTTCCAAGCCATAATTTCACCGAAAGGCATTGATTGTGCAAGGCTTATTATACCTGATTTTCAGTTATTTAGCGAGATTCGTGCAAAGGTCTCTCTTAATAACCGGCCTGCTCCGAGTAATGCTATTTTGCCAAATTTTGGCCATTTAATTCGAAAACCCCTAAAGAACACTGAATATAAAAACAGTCAAACTGAGAAGATGGTACACTCCTACAAATCAGTCTATCTTTGCGTTGAGGTTTTAGTACTACCCCACGCTACCGCCTCTCCTTCCATTTTCAAGACAATTAGGGATAAAACGACAGCTGCCTACTATCTCCAAGACAACATGATTTGTACTGCAAAAAAATCAATGGCACTGCCTTCTCCAACGCAAAGGAAAACGTTATCTCTAGCGTAAGGGTGCTGAGGCTAGAACCCTCTTAATTCCTGATCATGTGGATATTGATGAGTTCCATGACTGTGTGAATATGAAAAAAGAGGTCCGCTACTAAGAAGCCAGATACCATTACGACCAAAATGAATATATGGTAACACTTACCTATCGTGTATCTAAGCTTCTTTTGACAGTACACGTGAAAAACAAAACCAAAAAAGATGCTACGACCATACAAGAGTACCTGTAAAACCATTACGTTTGATAACGGTAGCGAGTTTGTCGGCCACGCAAATATCACCCAACAATTAGGCTGTAAGATATACTTTGCTCAGCCATAATACTCTTGGCAACGTGAATTTAAAGAGAATACTAATGGCCTGCTGCGGCGATGCTTCCCAAAGAGGATGAAGACTGGCCGTGCCACAGAATGAAATTAATGATGCTCCATTTCTAATAAAATACCTCCGCGGAAAATCCTCAGCTACCATAGTCCGGTTGAGTTTTTATCGGGCAAGTGTGCTAGTGAAGCTCTGTTGAATCTCCAAAACATGGTAAAATATCATTACTATGGGTAAGCCGATTATCCAAAATTAAACAACAAGATTTTGCGTCACTCAGGTACGCAGCTAAAAAATGCAAAACGCAGCTCGGTGCTTAGGATTACACTGAAAGATCCATGACAAGCGCAAACCAAGAAAGGGCAACCTAAGTAGAAGTCAGCGCAAACGTAACTAGGGAATATGCAATGAAGATCCAGCCATGAGATAATTCCAACATTATTTAATACTTGGATTTATCAATGAGCCCACAATTAAGTTCCACAGAAAACTCATTCGTTAACAAACGTCAAAAACTACATAAAGAAGAACTCAGAGCCGAAATAGAGAAACTTGTCTCATGCCACAGGATAACCACTGTTATTGATCCTTTTTATTCAAAACAAAAGTGGCAAACCACTTCATCCTCAGAATCCATGATTAGAACCAATTTTCTTCAGCAATTGTACAGCCTTAGCGATAAAGTACTGGAAGACGCTTTATATGGAATAGCCTAGATTCAACTCACTGCCTATGACCAATATCGTTACAGAAGTTTCTCATGCCATGGTCCCTTGTTATTCCAAACTGTTGGTAATATCCTCACTTACCGTACACCCTTACTTTTCACAACACTATACTGATCCCAAAATAGAATACATCCATTCATAAAAGATATTATGATCTTCCCATAAGTCCTTTCGCTTACAGAGGCAATCTTATATATGGTCATAGGCAATTTTCTCAGATCTATAACATCAACTTGTTTATATTCATCACCACATGGCTCCCAAAATTTCAATTTCATATCTGCACAGGTTACTAACAAGCTGCTAATCGGTGTTTCAATAAACAAATTAATGGCTCAGGAATCATTATATTCAACATCGGTTTCTTGCTCTGTGACAAAAAATGAGGTTAGTAACCTACTGCTAGGTACACTATTAAGGTCCCAGATTTTAACTTCGTTACATCCTGATATTATCGCCAGTTTACTGACAACCAAAGAATCTTTGCCATAAAGGTAATAAGCATAATCACTATTTTTTTTCCATCGTTGATATAAATCATGGTCAGCAAAGATTGCTCGATATAAGTAAATGACAGGCCCAAACCTTGCTGGCCAGATGCTGTTACTTGCTCACATGAAACAAGTTTAGATGACTTTATGGTTTCTTCGACTTTTTGGTAGCATTGGTGTTTTAGGTACGTTGTTACTATATTCAAGACTGAACCATCTTCTTGATAAGATGACACTGAAAAGGGAAAAACACCAGTTGATTTTTCACACAATTTAAACTCACTAGTCCTACATTCTTCATTATCTCCTAAACTCCACATTGCCCAACAGTTATCATGCGCCAATGTCAACAAATGCTTACTTTCGGGTATATATAATATCCGTTGCAAACAAGAATTAATATCTAACTTCTTCAAAAAACCAATATCACAAAATCCCCAATGCGAGTCTCCACTTTTTCTGCAATGAATTTCTATCGAAATTATTTATGCTTCATCTACCCCTAAAACACACTTATTAATATCTCCTATACATACCCCATAAATACAGTTATTAGAATCACTACCGACTCTAAGACTCACAACTTCATCTACAATACAACCACTGCTTTCAGAGTTACCTCTAAATGAAACATACCTATAATTTGTAAAGATATGCATAAAAGTAAAATAACCATTTTCTCCACGCTCTTCGGTTTCAAAAGCACTTACAATATCTTCGTCTGCACTCTCAAATATAAACTGTCTGAAATACTCACACCTCGCAGAAATTTCTATATTACAACTATTATTTAGCAACTGAATAAAATAATCAAAGAGCTTGTCACTGCCTTTAGCCGATTCCAGAAAACGATATGAGATAAAGTCTTGTTTTGGCAGAAACCGTAATTCTGAACACTTACGTTCAGAGAAAAAAACATGTCGCTCATCATACTGATGATTATTCTTATTTGAAAAGCATCTTTTATGAAAAACACTATCAAATGCTGTTTCAAACGTTAGTTTTATTTTACCATCGTCTTTATAATCACTAATACACGTCTTATTAAATTTAGCTCCATTATTAATAAAATCTACTAGAGAAAACCTATCCCAAATCATTTCTTGCAGCTCTTTTGGCAACTGCTCACATAGAAAACAAAGATCCCTCAGATTCTTATCCTCTTCACTATTTTTACTCTCTTAACTCTTTTCACTATTGCAAAAAACCACCATTTCTTCATCTTCAAGCCCAGCCTTAGCCAAACAGAAAATTAACACACCCATCAAAAAAATCAGATACCGTATCATTCTTTATTTTCCTACCATGCAATCGATCAGGGTTCGAATATACACAGTTTTTAATATCTCTTCAAAAAAGAAACCTTAAAGAAGGTGCGATTAAGTCCAGATTTTTTAAGTGCATCGACATATTGCGGTCAATTTGCAGGTTAACAGTCCATTTTTTATTAGTTTTTCAGTGCCTGCATGCACTTCCCCGACACACAGGCACACTGACGCTACGCTTTGAGCATTTGCCCCACTTCGTTGAAGATTTTACGTGCCAAATCATGACGCTCTAACAAGTGACGGAAGTTCATGATAGTGGTGTGATCAGGGATCACCCCATTCAGCTATAGGTCAGCAAACAAACGCATGGCTAGGTGTCTACAAGGCATCTTCCATCTCAGGATTACCCATGCTGTACCACTGCTGCATACATTGAGTACGCAGCATCGTCATCAAGGGATAAGGTCGGCGACCATTACCAGGCTTGGGGTAATATGGCTCGATAACTGACACCATCAGTTTCCAGGGAACCAGCGTTTCCATCCGTTCAAGAAACTTCTCTAGTTGGTGTACCATGGTCCATACCGTCAAAGAGAAGTGATAGGGGTTATCTCTTCCGAGGACTTAATCGCACTTTCCCTAATATCCTCTCTTACATTAACACCGTTACTTTTCACAACACTATACCGATCCCACAATAGAATACATCCATTCATAAAAGATATTATGATCTTCCCATAAGTCCTTTCGCTTACAGAGGCAATGCGACTTGCACCCATATTTATAATATCAACTTGTTTATAGTCATCACCACATTGCTCCCACAATGCAATATACACACCTACCTTGGTTACTAACAAGCGGCTAATCGGTGTCTCAATAAAACAACTATCCTCATATAAATCATCATATTCAACTGAGTCTTCTGGCTTTGTTAAAACAAATGAGGTTAGTAATCGACGATCCGGTAGCCTATCAATATCCCAGATTTTAACTTCTCCACCTTTTGATATTGTCGCCAGTTTACTGAAAACCAAAGAATCTTTGCCATAAAGGTAATGAGCAGCAGCACTAAATTCTTTTCTATTATTGACATTAGTCATGGTCAGCAAAGATTGCTCGCTGTAAGTAAATGACATGCTCAAATCTTGTTGACCAGATGCTGTTACTTGCGCAGATGGAACAATTTTATATAACTTTATGGTTTCTCCAATTTGTCTGTATTCTTGGTCTTGCCCTAGGTACGCGCCAACTATACCCAAGGCTGAACCATCTTCTTGACGAGTACACACTGGGGATGAAACAAAACCATGTGATGCTCCACACAATTTAAACTCACTATTGCCACACTCTTTATTATCTCCTAAATTCCAAACTGCCCAACTGCTATCACGTGCTAATGTCACCAAATGCTTACTTTCAGGCATATATAACATAGATCCCAAATTATCAGTAAACATTCCCTTATTCAAAAAACCAATATCACAAAAACCCCAATTAGAGTCTTCACTGTTTCTGCAATGTTTTCTTATCGAAATGGTTTGCCCTTCATCTACAGCTAAAATAATCTTATTAACATCTCCCTGGTACACCCCATAAATACAGTCATGATTAGCACGCCCAACTCTAATATCCACACCTTTATCTGCAAGACATTCACTACCTTCAGAGTCATATCTATATGAATAATACTTGTAATTTGTAAAGACATGCATAGAAGTAAAATAACTATCTTTTTCATGATTTTCAGTTTCAAAAATAGATATAATCCTCTCTAACTCCTCAAATATAAACTTTTTGGAATAGCCATCACGAACAGAAACACCTATATTACCACTATCCTTTAGTGACTGAATCAAACAAGCGAAGAGTTTGTTGCTGCCTTTAGCCGATTCCAGCAAACGATTTGAGAAAAGATATTGTTTTGACTGACGACGCAACTCGGAACACTTAAGCTCAGAGAAAAAAACATGTCGATGAGCACCCTTAGGATTATTCTTATCTGAAAAGTATCTTTTATTAAAAACACTATCAAACGCTTCTTCAAATGTTAATTTCATCTTGCCATCGTCTTTATAATCCCTAATACACGTCTTATTAAATTTAGCTCCATTATCAATAAAATCTACTGAAGAAAAACTACCCCAAATCATTTCTTGTAGCTCTTTTGGCAACTGCTCACATAGAACACAAAGATCCATCCGATTATTCTCCTCTTCACTATTTTTACTCTCTTCACTCTTTTTACTCTTGCAAAAAACCACCATTTGTTCGTCTTCAAGCCCAGCCTGAGCCAAACAGAAAATTAACACACTCATCAAAAAAATCAGATACCGTATCATACTTTACCTTCCTACCATGCAATCGATCAGAATTCGAATATACACAACTTTTAATATCTCTTCAAGAAAGAAACATTAACTCTCGCGGATTTTAGTCATAAGTGCCCCTTAAAATTTATGCAGCTAACGCCATTTCACTATAAATCTCATCAGGTGTTTTAAAGTCTAACAGTTTTCTTGGTCTTTGGTTTAGTCGGTTTTGTATATCTAAAATTTCTTTGTCAGTGACATTATCCAAAGATTGGCTTTTGGGCAAATATTGTCTTATCAAACCATTATGATTTTCATTCAAACCTCGTTCCCACGAGGAGTAAGGGTGAGCAAAATAGGTATCTACGTTAAGCTTTTTCTTGATTTTTCATGAAAGGCGAACTCCTTTCCGTTATCAAATGTGATCGTGAGTAAGTCTGATGGTAAGGCTTGAGCATCGTTATAATTGCTTTCGTCACCACGTCAGCGTGCTTTGAAGGAACACGTTTTACCAAATTTAATTTACTCACTCTTTCCGTTAATGTAACCAGTACACCCTTGTGTCTTTTGCCAATTACAGTGTCTGCTTCCCAATCGCCTAAACGTATTTTTTGATCCACAATTCCAGGTCGATCATCAATGCTAACACGGTTTCGGATCTGGCCTCGTGCATCGGGCTTTCTTGTTCTTTGCTTATACTTCTTGTGCCGAAGATGTTGATACAAGCAACCACCCCAGCTTTGTCCTCTCGAATAAACTGGTAAATCGTAGAGGGACATACAGAAGGTTGATTATCTCGTTTAAGGCGTCCTTGTATTTGCTCAGGGCTCCACTGCTTACTTAGTCTGTCAGTAATTTTATCTTTCAGTTCAGCTACCATCTTGGTCGCTTTTGGTTTCTGTTGATGACGTTCCTGCGCAAAATTATGTGCTTGCTTCGGGCGATAACCTCTAGCCCCTGTATTTCTAGCCAACTCTCTTTTAACGGTACTCAAATCACGCCTTAAGTCTTGGGCGATAATTTCATTTGAAACTCCTGCTTTTTTCTCTGACCAAATCTGGTATCTTTCTTCTTGAGTCAGGTGGGTATAACGCTTATTCATAAGTGGTCTCACATTGGTTTTTGGTAGAACCGTGAGTGTACCCTCTGGCTCAACTTTTTCAATATGGCGCACTTATGACTGAAATCCGCGTCTACAATAAACTACACACTTGGAATTAATTTGAGAGTAAGATGCTCATAAGCTGTAATTTTCACACTACAAAACTAAGTGACACAGACGAAACTATCTCAAACAGCTGACTATGGATGCAAACACACTACTATATCCCTCAGCAAACTCGTATGTTCGGCGCGTAGAATTAGTGGTTTATGCACCGCTCTAATACAACGGTCTCTAAGAAGCTAAAACACTGTCATTCTAGGGCTTATGACGCAGAGGAAGCATAGCCACAGCCTGCAAAGGCGCAAGACGTCGCCCACGTTTCACAAAAGAACTGATGTGGTAAGTCGGCAGGTAAAGTCCCAGCAGACTTATGGAGCATGCGATTAAGCCCTCGTAATGGTCAAAACATGGGATAAGTGTGCCTGAATACCGGGGAATCTGCATATAGGCACTGAAAAACGAATAAAAATTGGACAACAAACCTTCGAATCGACCGCAATGTGTCTACACACTTAAAAAACGGTACTTAATCGCATGCTACTTAGGCTTTACACTGGAGCAAATTGCAAAGCGCATGAAAATTTCTTTTAACAGCCAGAATTAAAAACAAAACCAAAAAAGCAGTAGGACAGGTCATTAAAGAGGTGATCCGGCCTGACAAGAGTATCTGTAAGACAGTTACGTTTGATAATGGTGGCTAGTTCTCCGGCCACTCAAGTATCGCTCAATAATTATGATGTAAGATATACTTTGCTAAGCCAAACCACTCACGGCTACGTGGATTTAATAACAATACTAATAGCCTGCTACGGCGATTTTCCCCAAAGGGAATGAATATTGGCGACATGCCGAAAAATAAAATTAATGAATCTCAATTTCTAATCAACATACGGCCAAGAAAAGCCTTAAACTACTTTAGTCAGATTGAGTTTTTAGGGTCAGGGTGTTAGTTATTGTTGAAATCTAGAGATAACCAATATCATTACAGCAGCTTCTCATGCAACAGTCCCTTGTTATTCCAAACTTTTCCTAATATCCTAACTTACCGTAACACCCTTACTCTTCACAACACTATACCGATCCCAAAATATAATATATTCATTCCTAAAAGATATCATGATCTTCCCATAAGTCCTTTCGCTTATAGAGATAATGTTATGTATATCACTACTACTAAGGTAGTTCAGATCTATAATATCAACTTGCTTATATTCATCACCACATTGTTCCCAAAATATCAAAACCCCATCTGCCAAGGTTACTAACAAGCGGCTAATCGGTGTCTCAATAAAACAACTAATATCACATAACCCATCATATTTAACTAAGGTTTCTTGCTTTGTTATAAAAAATGAGGTTAGTAACCGACGATCCGGTAAACTATCAATATCCCAGATTTTAACTTCTCCACCTTTTGATATTATCGCCAGCTTACTGAAAGCCAAAGAATCTTTACCATAAAGGTAATAAACAGCAGCACTATATTCTTTTATATTGTTGTTATTATTCATGGTCAGCAAAGATTGCTCGCTGTAAGTAAATGACATGCCCAAACCTTGTTGACCAAATGCTGTTACTTGCGCACATGGAACAAGTTTAGATAGATTTATAGTTTCTCCGATTTGTCTGTAGTCTTCGTCTTGCCCTAGGTACGTGCCTACTATACCCAAGGCTGAACCATCTTCTTGACGAGCACACACTGGGAACGAGACAAACCCAGTTGGTTGTCCACACAATTTAAACTCACTATTTATACCTTCTGAATTATTTCCTAAACTCCAA
This sequence comes from Candidatus Endonucleibacter bathymodioli, assembly GCA_030674915.1. Taxonomy (GTDB): domain Bacteria; phylum Pseudomonadota; class Gammaproteobacteria; order Pseudomonadales; family Endozoicomonadaceae; genus Endonucleibacter; species Endonucleibacter bathymodioli. Next base: position 36,181 of record JASXSV010000010.1, on the reverse strand, counting down.
ACTGCCCAACTGCTATCACGTGAGAATGTCAACAAATGCTTACTTTCAGGTATATATAATATACCTCCCAAATTATCAGTAAAAATCACCTTATTCAAAAAACCAATATCACAAAAGCCCCAATTAGAGTCTTCACTTTTTCTGCAATGTTTTCTTATCAAAATGGTTTGCCCTTCATCTACAGCTAAAATAATCTTATTAATATCTCCCTGGCATACCCCATAAACACAATCATGATTAGCACACCCAACTCTAATATTCACACCTTTATCTGCAAGACATTCACTACCTTCAGAGTCACATCTATATGAATAATACTTGTAATTTGTAAAGATATGCATAGAAGTGAAATAACTATTTTTTTCATGACCTTCAGTTTCAAAAACAAATACAACCCTCTCTAACTCCTCAAACACAATCTTTCTGGGAAAGTAATAACGAACAAAAATATCTATATTACCACTATCCTTTAGTGACTGAATCAAACAAGCGAAGAGTTTGTTACTGCCCTTAGCTGCTTTCAGCAAACTATTTGAGAGAAAATCGTTTTTTGACTGATGACACAATGCGGAACACTTAAGTTCAGAGAAAAAAACATGTCGATGAGCACCCTTAGGATTATTCTTATCTGAAAAGTATCTTTTGTTAAAAACACTATCAAACGCTGTTTCAAATGTTAGCTTCATCTTTCCATCGTCTTTATAATCCCTAATACACGTCTTATTAAATTTAGCTCCATTATCAATAAAATCTACTGAAGAAAAACTACCCCAAATCATTTCTTGTAGCTCTTTTGGCAAATGCTCACATAGAAAACAAAGATCCATCCAATTCTTATCCTCTTCACTATTTTTACTATCTTCACTCTTTTTACTCTTGCAAAAAACCACCATTTCTTCGTCTTCAAGCCCAGCCTGAGCCAAACAGAAAATTAACACACCCATCAAAAAAATCAGATACCGTATCATACCTTACCTTCCTACTATGCAATCGATCAGAGTTCGAATATACACAATTTTTAATATCTCTTCAAGAAATAAACATTAGCTCTACAATAAACGACACATTTGGAATTAATGTGAGAGTAAAATGCTCATAAGCTGTAGTTTTCAAACTACAAAACTAAGTGACGCAGACAAAACTATTTCAAGCAGCTGACTATGGATGCAAACACACTACTATATCCCTCAGCAAACTCGTATGATCGCCGCGTAGAATTAGTAGTTTATGCACCGCTCCACTGAAACAGTCTCTAAGAAGATAAAATGGTGATGGCAAATTTATACCTGCAACGTAATGATTTAACAGCATAATTGCGCCCTAAATCAGCCTAGAGAGCGGATAAATGGGAAAAAGCGACAAAATAAATCAAAAAATACGCTGAAATAAGCTCGAAAGTCAGAGAATTTTATCGCAAGGCTAAACTACTTCACTCAGATATTCCCTAAGCTTCTCGGATCTATATCACTTGTCGCCCCATAATAACTACAAATACTTTAGGTATAGATATTGATAGATCTTCTTTTGTATGTTCGGTATGAATTGCCATGTGAGAATGTCTTAAAATGTATCAATAGCGACTTACAGCCCGAATTTCAGACTGTTGCGCTTACTGTATGTTTCTAACATCTTTATGATGGCAAACCCAGATCTGTTCTCAATATTGACGAAATATTAGCATAAATGCTCAACAGATCGTTACCTTCTCTTAAGAGAGTCTCGCGATTCAATGTAGAGCTCTGCAAGTTATATTCCAATCCACCAGTTCTAGCTAGCGTGGCAAACTCACCCCCGCCTATTAGGTTATTTAGATGGATATAAGGAAAGTGGTATTTGGCGAACTTAACTTGTAACGCTTTAATGTATTCATTCGCTTTGGTAATGTCTAATTCTAATGTAGGTGTGATTTCGTTCCTCTGCTTTATACCAGATAAAATAGCACTTTTTGATACAAAGTCATGTACTATACGTTCAACTATTTTATTTTCAAAAATATCATTAATTACTGCAATCACTTTCATATCTTCGTCAATCTCATAAATCTTATCTAAGTCTAACTTAGATGGATTGGTTTTTTTTGATAATGCTTCACGAAATTCCAATAATTCAGCACTATGTATTTCAAGTGTTTTCTTATACTTTCCTTCTGTTTCAGACAATTCCTTTAATGGTTTTTCATAATGGGTGAAATACAATTTTTGTTTAAGAAGCTCAGTATATATTCATCAGAGTTAACATCAGTTGTTTTAAAAGCAATATCTACTGCTAATTCAAATGGGCTATAACCTGCATTATGAAGAACAGTATCTTTATGGGAGATGATGAAGGATTGAGTACAGGGATTACAGTCAAACTTATCTATTCTATCTTTTGGTAGTAATGGTTCGTATATTTTCCCTGTTACATCACGGCCTTCGCTATCTAACATTAAAGGAAGTTGACCTCTATATGGCATGCTTTGATAATGCTTAATATGCTCACTAACAGGACTGTCGTTAATCTACCATTCTATAATGGCATGCTTCTCATTTAAAGCGCAAACAACTTTATCGTAGCCTTCACTACCAGAAAATTTCATTCCAGCTTCAGCAAATATTTCAGGTGTTAATCCAGAAGCAGAAAACTTATTATTTATCAAAACACCATTTTTGTAAAATGAGGCCCTCAGCGTTTCTTTATTCAACGCCTCACACTCTGTAACCTCTTGTAAAATTATTTTCCCATCATCAAATATACTCTGCAAATGTGGTAATATCCTTTCAACAGATTCATTATCTGGAAGGACATAAGCAACTCTATCATCAATGCATGCTATCAGATTAGAAGCACGGCAAGTTGAAACTAAATAAAACTCATTCTTGTCAACAGGTATGACAACTCTACCATCAAACTTGTCACCGGTGCTTTTTTTTCATGGACATTTTCGCCTTAACGCACCCATCCAATGTACGGATTATATTACCTCGAAAACTTTCAACAGTTTGGCATCTACTAGACTCCACCATGGTTTTATCTTGATAGTCACAAACTATTACTGGTCTTGTATCTACATTCATTACCAATACTCCTAAATGTTATGCTCGCATTACACATACACTTAATAAACATTTGACTCATTGGCTTCAAAATAGTTCATTACTTAAAATAAATTATAATAATTCTGGCAATCCGAATTCAATAAAGTGGAATTAATTGACTGCAGTCCATGATAGGTATAGTAATCAAGGGAATAAGAAACATAGGGAATATGCAATGAAGATCCAGCTCTGAGATAATTCCAACATTATTTAATACATGGATTTATCAATGAGCCCACAACTAAGTTCCACAAAAAACTCATTCGTTAACAAACGTCAAAAACTACGTAAAGAAGAACTCAGAACCGAAATAGAGAAATTTGTCTCATGCTACAGCATAACCAATGTTATTGATCCTTGTTATTCAAAAAAAAGTGGCAAACCACTTTATCCTGAGAATCCATGATTAGAACCAATTTTCTTCAGCAATTGTACATCCCTAGCGATTAAGGACTGGAAGACGCTTTATATGGAATAGCCTAGATTCAACTCACTGCCTATGACCAATATCGTTACAGAAGTTTCTCATGTAACAGTCCCTTGTTATTCCAAACTTTTCGCAACAAGATCCTCACTTAACGTAACACCTTTACTTTGTACGACACGATACATATCCCAAAATAGAACATGCCCACTCCTAAAAGATATTATGATCTTTCCATAAGTCCTTTCGCTTACACAGGCGATGCTCCTTGCGCCAATATTTATAATATGAACTTTTTTATAGTCATCACCACATTCCTCCCACAATGCCATATACATACCTACCTTGGTTACTAATAAGCGACTAATCGGTGTCTCAATAAAATAAACATTATCACATAAATAATTATCTTCAACTGAGGTTTCTTGCTTTGTTATAAAAAATGAGGTTAGTAACCGACGGTTCGGCAAACTATCAATGTCCCAGATTTTAACTTCTCCACCTTTTGATATTATCGCCAGTTTACTGAAAACCAAAGAATCTTTGCCATAAAGGTAATAAGCACCAACACTATAATCTTTTCTATCATTTACATTAGTCATGGTCAGCAAAGATTGCTCTCTGTAAGTAAATGACATGCCCAAACCTTGTTGACCAGATGCTGTTTGCGCAGATGGAACAAGTTTAGATAACATTATGGTTTCTTCAGCTTTTCTGTAGCCTTGGTCATGCCCTAGGTGCAGGTACCTGCTTACTATACCCAAGGCTGAACCATCTTCTTTTCGAGAACACACTGGAAATGAGTCAAAACCAGTTGATCTTTCACACAATTTAAACTCACTATCTCTACATTCGTCATTATCTCCTAAACTCCAAACTGCCCAACTGCTATCACGTGTAAATGTCACCAAATGCTTACTTTCAGGTATATATAACATAGCTCCCAAATTATCAGTAAGAATTACCTTATTCAAAAAACCAATATCACAAAAACCCCAATTAGAGTCTTCACTTTTTCTGCAATGTTTTCTTATCAAAATGGTTTGGTCTTCATCTACAGCTAAAATAAGCTTATTAATATCTCCCTGGTATACCCCATAAACACAGTCATGATTAACACGCCCAACTCTAATATCCACACCTTTATCAGCAACACATTCATGGCCTTCAGAGTCACATCTATATGAATAATACTTGTAATTTGTAAAGAAATGCATAGAAGTAAAATAACCATTTTTGTCATGACCTTCAGTTTCAAAAGTGGCTATAATCACTTCTGAATCCACAACCATAAACTTTCTGGAACAGTAAGTACGAAAAGAAAGATTTATACTACCACTATCCTTTAGTGACTGAATCAACAAAGCGAAGAGCTTGTTACTGCCTTTAGCCGCTTCCAGCAAACGATTTGAGAAAAAATATTGTTTTGACTGACGACGCAACTCGGAACACTTAATTTCAGAGAAAAAAACATGTCGATGAGAGCCCTGAGCATTATTCTTATCAGAAAAATATCTTTTATTAAAAACACTATCAAACGCTGCTTCAAATGTTAGTTTCATCTTTCCATCGTCTTTATAATCACTAATACACGTCTTATTAAATTTAGCTCCATTATCAATAAAATCTACTGGAGAAAAACTACCCCAAATCATTTCTTGTATCTCTTTTGGCAACTGCTCACATAGAAGACAAAGATCCATCCGGTTTTTTTCCTCTTCAATCTTTTCACTCTTGCAAAAAACCACTATTTGTTCGTCTTCAAGCCCAGCCTGAGCCAAACAGAAAATTAACACACCCATCAAAAAAATCAAATACCGTATCATACTTTATTTTCCTACTATGTAATCGATCAAAGTTCGAATATACACAATTCCCAATATCTCTTCAAGAAAAAAACCTTACTGCTACAATAAACAACACAATTGGAATTAATTTGAGAGTAAGATGTAGTTTTCACACAACAAAACTAGGTACACAGAGGAAACTATTTCAAACAGCTGACTCTGGATGAAAACACACATTCAAAGAAGATTGGTATAACGGCAGAAGTCAGGCCTTTAACATAAACGTTACAGGCCCATCATTAAGTAAGGAGACTTTCATATCAGCTCCAAATTGGCCTGTAACCACCTTGTCGTGAAGTCGGTTAGCACAAACGACAAAATACTCATATAGATCCTTACTGTATTCCGGGCTGGCACATGAGCTAAAACCAGGTCTAAGCCCTTTTCTAGTATCAGCTACCAATGTGAATTGGGATACTATTAATAATTCTCCAGCCACTTCTAACAGTCCAAGATTCATTTTACCTCTGTCATCATTAAAAACTCGATATTTAAGTACTTTCTCTAGTAGTTTATCTGCCTTTGCGTGATCATCATCTTTTTCTATACCTAACAATAAAAGCAGTCCTGCGCTAATTGCTCCAACAACGTCACCATTGACTGTAACATTGGCATGTTGAACTCGCTGAATCAGACCACGCATAAGTTAACTCCATCAACTACCTTCAAAGAAATTAAATTCTCTAGCAAACTTATCGGTGGCCAGAATCAAGGCATCCGTTATACTTGGCTCTATTGATGCGTGTCCGGCATCTCGGATAATCTGTAGATCTGCCTCCGGCCAATGGCTGGCAAGGATCGTAGCGTTATCCAAAGGGCTTATCATATCGTAACGTCCGTGAATAATTATAGATGGAATTTGTGCAATGATATTCATGCTGGATAACAGCGGTTTTTTTCCTAACCAAACTTTGTTTTTAAAATAATGACACCCAATACGTGCTATAGCCACGGCATGATGAGCATCACAAAAATGGTCCATCACTTCCTGACTAGGTCTGAGTGTGGTAATCCCACCCTTCCAAGTGGCCCAGTGCTTTGCAGCATTCATGCGCGCAATTTCATCATTACCAAATAAGCGTTGATGATATGCTTCAATCAAATATTCACGTTCATTTTCAGGAATGAATTCAATGAACTCTTGCCATTTGTCAGGAAAAACTCGGTTAGCTCCATCCTTGTATAACCAATTGAAATCCTGCTCTCTGGACAAAAAGACTCCTCTCAAAATCATTGATATGACAGCCGCCGGATGGGTTTGCCCATAAAGCAGAGCAAGTGTTGAGCCCCATGAACCACCAAAAAGCATCCATCTATTAATTTTTAGTAAAACCCTAATGCTCTCCATGTCGGTAACATGATCAGCGATAGTATTATCTTCAAGAACTGCGTATGGCTTTGATCGGCCGCAACCACGTTGATCGAAAAGAATTATTCGGTAACGCTCTGGATCAAAGAAACAGCGATCCTTTTCACTGCAACCTAAACCAGGGCCACCGTGTACAAAAAGAATAGGGATGCCATCAGGAGAGCCGCATTCTTCAATGTAAATTTCATGAATTGAACCCACCTTTAACCGATGAGTTTGATAAGGTTTTATGGCTGGATACAGAGTATGCATGAATAATCCTTAAGAAGAGCGGAAATTCAACAGTTTCATCAATGGAGAACAGTCACATATTAACATACACCCATTTTCCCTTGAATGTGCGAGGGTGTTGGCCTCGCTCACCTAAATCAACTTCTCTCGTAGACTCATGTGAGTTCGCTAGGTTTTCGCCTACACACCTTAAATGGTAACGAATATAAAATCATCCACACCAAGAGACCTCAGCATAACCACCGATTAACCACCATCATTGAACTTTCCCCCCTTTTTTCAGACATTACTAAACTTACTAGAGTGCTTTATAACAAATTATCGGTTGTATCCACTGTTCCTAGGGAATCTCTTATTGAAGTGGTTTACAAGCAGTTATCAGATTTGCGATAAAATTCTCTGATTTTAGAGCCTATTTCATCGTAATTTTCGATTAATCTTGTCGCTTTTGCCCATAAATCCGCTCCCAAGGCAGATTTATGGCACAATTATGGCGTCAACGCATTAAGTTGCTGGCACCTAAATATCCAAAATGACCGACACCTTTGAAATTAATTTGATAGTCAACTGCTCATAAGCTGTAGCTCTCACACAACGAACCTAAGTGTAACTCTTACAAACTAGCTGACTCTGAATAAACGATACCATATTCAAGCCCTCCGTACACTCGTATTTTCGGCGCGTAGGATTGGTAATTATGACACCTCTCCAATAAAACGTCTCCCTAGAGCTGATCCATTGTCATCCTAGACTTATGACTCAGAAAAAGCTCATTGCAACAGCCTGCAGCGGCGCAAGACGTCGACGAAGTTTCACAGACAGGTAAAGTTCTCAGCGGGCATAAACTTTACAACAGCACACATCGCAGAGTCCACTATAACTTGTGTCTTATAATTGAGGGCTTGGTTACCAGACCATATATCACCCGATCAAAAAAACAATGGCTCTGTCTTCTCCCAGTTATCGCCAGCATCAGGGTGCTGAGGCTGGAGCCAGATTAATTCCTGATCGTGTGGGTAGCTCCCTTATAGCACGGAACTGAAAGAAGAATTCTGGCACTGGGAGGGGGGTACCGTTCACTTCCAAGATGGATGTCTTGTGACACTGGCCGAGCGTGTTTCGAAAATTGAACGAAGAGACTAATGACCCGCTGCGGCTATTCTTCACAAAGGTAATGAATATTGGAGGCATGCTGAAAATCAAAATTGATGAGGCCCAATTTTCAATCAACATACGGTCACGAAAAACCTTAAACTACCATAGTCCGATTTAGTTTTTATCGGGTGAGTACGTTAGCTATTATGGAAATCTATGACTCACCATACCATCACGCACCTGCCTATTTAATACGCCATTCTTTGATTTTTCCGCCAGAAGCAGAAAGTAGTGTTCCATTTTCTATTTCTCTGACTGTATGGAAATAAGACTTTAGCTCAAAGTAATAAGAACGATAATTTGGTTTTAAAGTATTCATGCATACATATTTTCCTTGCTCATTTTGTTTCCATACCTTAAGTGTTTGATCCGTAGAAGCAGATACCAGATACCCATTCATTGTAGTGATTATGGAAGTGACATCACCACTATGACCTGCCAAAGTACCAACATAAGCATATTTCTCAGTCGGTCCACTCTGCTCCCATACATCTAAAAGTCCATGACTAGAACCAAATACTAATTTATTTTTATTCACCTCTACTATTGACTTTATCCAAGATTTAAATACAGAACTTACCATCATCTGCTGATAAATATATTTCTCCGTATTTTCATCATACTGCCAAATTTTCACCTCTCCTATATTAGATGTTGCTATTAATCTATTAGCACTTGCAGTAATTACTGATAAAACCCAACAATTTTTATAGTTTCGAGAAAATATCAAAGTTTCTATGCAGATATATTCATTTTCATTATTCAGCTTCCATATTTTTATGGTTTTATCATTAGAAACAGACACCAATCTTTTCCCGCAGAGCTCTATGACTGAATTAATCACGCAGCTATGACCACTCAGCGTCTGTATACAGTAAAATTGGCGTATCCACGTACTGAAGGCCCATATTTTCATAGTTTTATCAGCAGAAGCAGTAACCAATTGACCATTATCTAGAAATATTATTGCATTAACACTTCCATTATGACCTCTCAACTCATAAAGTCTATCACTTTGGTCATTTGAAAAATCGTTGACTTTTACTTCATCAGCATAAGCCAAAAAATAGTAAGGCTTATTTTTTTGTTTGACGAATGTTTTAATAATTCTTATTGGAAAACTTCTGGTTAGAGCATATCTGTAATTAATATCGCTACTACCATAAACATAATCTTGAAACATTCTTTCATTATATTCATCTTTAGTAAAATATAAATGAATGCGGATTCCTATAGCATATATTTTCTCTCCACCACTAATAGTATTAGCCAAAGCTTCCCTATTATTAATAGAATATCCACCACTATTCCCTGAAGCGGGATGGGCAGCATGAAACGCCGAGCTATTATTAAATGAATTCGGAATATTATTATTTGAGAATCCAATAGCATGAGATTCTCTGCCATCTCCAACGGCATGCGAATTAGAATCTATTTGTTTAAGTACTGGTAACTGTGCCCCACTAATACACAATCTATCATCCGTTAGATTGACGGCTGTATCATTACTTTCACTAAGACAAAAAGATGATAATACCGAAACTATATCATCTGTACAGCTAATGCCCAGTTTGTCTGCATAATCTAATTCTGTTACCAGTTCAGGACTTTCAGCATATGGTCTGGATGTTACATCCACTTCTCTTCTAGTTATAGTATGCCTACAATTAATCTCGCTACTACCCACAATGCGCTCTTGAAACATTCTTTCATTACCTTCATCTTTAGTTAAATATGAATGAATGTGCATTCCTCTGGCATCGATTCGCTCTTTATCACTGATAGCACGAGCCGAAGCCTCCCTAGCATTAACAGAATACCCACCATTATTTACTAAAGCCAGATTGGCAACATGAAACGCCAAGCTATTATCAAATGAATTCGGAATATTATTATTTGAGAATCTAGTAGTCTTAGATTCTCCGCTAATTCTAACTGTTTGCGCATTAGAATCTATTTTTGTAAGTATTGGCAACTGTGTCTCACTATCACACAACCTATCATCTGTTAGATTTACAGATGTATCATGTCTCTCATCAAGATAAATAGATGACACCCCCGCAACCATGTCATTCATACTTAACAATAATTCTGAATTTTCATTTCTACCTTCTTCTGTTATCACATAATCTGTACAGCTAATGCTAAATTTGTCTGCATAATCTGATTCTGCTACCAGCTCAGGACTTTCAGCATATGGCCTGGATATTACATCTACTTCTCTTCTATCTATGTTATTACTTATATTGTTTGTAGCTTCGTCATTTAAATTCATATTATTAACATCGTCACCACATATTTCAGGATCTAATACCATGGCAAAGACTAAGTGATTTGCAAAAATCAAAATAAAAATAAAAATATTCATTAGCAATGTTTTCCCCATAACACACTCTACTTATCAACCATTACTTACGGTAGATCCTAATTCCATATAAACTACTAAATTTGTTTTTCATATACTCTGGTATTTCTAAAAAAACATATATCATCAGCTGGCATACAAACATACTAAATAATCATAAAATATGCAAGATACACATAATCAATGACGTTATGGCATCTAATTAAATGAGACCTTTGCACGATAACGCTGCATAAGCCCAACTATTAATTAAATCGTATTTTTTTGAGGATAAAGCCTTAAAAAACACGATTTCAGTTCGAATATGCGCCATTCGAGCCATTTCACCCTTCATTTTCGATTTTCAGGCGCAACCTTCCTGCTGAATCGATAAACCTCGTTTAATATTGTGCGCCACGCACATTATTTCAAAACGTATGCGGTTTCGGCTTAAGCCAAGATAACAAGCTTTCGCCATGCCATAGTGTAATTTTAAAACGCCAAATACTCGCTCCACAGTGCAGCGCACACCAGAATGTAAACGGTTAAAGCACTTATCATTTTTTGTTAATGGTTTATTTCTATAAGCACGTTTTATTATTCTGTTATCAATATTTCTATCATCCAGCCATTCACTGTGCTTCTTGCTGGAATAGGCACTATCCGCATAAACAGACGACTCTTCACCATCTAATGCTCAGTGAAACAATTTGATTCGTGAACATTTCTGTGGTCCGGCACTAACTCTGGAATGTCGAGCGCAATAAATCGACGAAATAAAAGATCGCGAGCAAGTTGTTTCTCTAGGGCCGAATCGCTTAGTTTATACCAGCTTTGCAGCAGCAGCGCCTTAAACATCATCAGTGGCGGCCATGCCTTCTCGCCTCGAGAACTTGAATGTATATCTTTCAGATGATGCTCTAAGCGAGCCCAATCAATGAGTTCATGGACAGAGTCTAGTTCTTTCACTGCATCGTGATCAATCAGCATTGAATCTGCTAGACTGCGTTGTTTCATATTTTTCCAAACCATAACTTCACCGAAAGGCATTGATTGTGCAAGGCTTATTATACCTGATGTTCAATTATTTAGCGAGACTCGTGCAAAGAGCTCTAAATGTATACTTCGAAATTACAATTAACAATCTCCGTATCACCCACCACCTTCTAACAACTTAAACGAGACTCTAACCAAAACCATCAATATTACTACGGAATCTATCGTCAAAGTAGTTTGCAAATCGGTTGTCAAGTTTGCGATAAAACTCCATTACTTTCGAGCTTACTTCATCGTGATTTTCGATTAATTTTGTTGCTTGTTCCATTTATCCACTATCTAGACGGATTTAGGACGCAATTATGCCGTAAACACATTACGCTACAGGTTGAATTTGTCCATATCAATCAGGATCATAATTTGCACCCTGTTTTTTTCCAAACTACAGTAACTAACTTTTCAGTAACCAAACTGACATTTTAGAATTAGGAACAGGGTGCTCTCTACCCTGGCTTCTATTTTTGATTGCTGACTATTACGTTTGCGCTGGCTGCTACTTAGGGAATCTCTGAGCAAGTATAATAAATGTGAGACAATAAAACCACACAAACAAACAATATTGTCGTATGAAACAAATCACTTTCGCATCCGCAGAATACACCCATAAAAAAGTTATCACTAAGCGTGATCTCTTTCTAAATGAAATGGAAAAAACCGTACCATGGGTACGCCTGCTAAATATTATAGAACCTTACTATCCCAAGAAAGGCAAAGGTCGCCCACCAATGCCAATGGAAAGTATGTTGCGGATTTATTTCTTACAGCAATCGTATTCATTATCATATCCTGCAGCAGAGCATGCCTTATACGATATGGACTGTATGCGTCAATTTGCGCAACGATCTTTGCTGATATCAATCAATATTATGGTGTGGCCCTCATCTCCAAAGATTATATTGATAGAGGTAACCGTTACTGTAGAGCAATACCACTACTTACCGCACCGACATGGATCTTCATGCCAAAGTATCACTAATTCCCTTTACATGTCTGATGTATTTCAGGATCTCGTTTGCCTTCGGTGTTTTTGGTTAAGTACTAGGCTCCTATTAATGTAGCTCCTACCATGGCACCTTTTGAAAGTGCAAGGTCATGTAGTATCACGTGTTCACTGACCGCAGCAAAGAACTTGTCGGTCAATTGATTACGCTCCAGCAGGTGACGAAATTTTAGGATAGTTGTTTCATCAAGTAACCGATCTTCACACAGCTCCAGTTTGGCACATCTTCTCATTGATTCAATTTAATACAGCGTGTATTCCATAATTGAATCTGACAGCTGAAACCATTGCTACATGAGAGAAATACGCAGCATGGTGGTCAGCCCGATCGGTTTCCCTCACCGACGCCCGCTTTTCTAGTAATGTTGATTAATGATCGCTCCGAAGGCTGGCCAAGGAACACAAGATTCCATTTTCTCAAGATATAACTATTTCCTCGTTTTGCGTTTTTTGGCTACGTAACTGCGTGACGCAAAACTTCGTTGTTAAATTATGGATAACCTGCTTGCCCATAGCAATACAGTTTTACCATGTTTTGAGAGTTCAACAGAGATCCCATAGGTTAACCCTTCCATTAATTATTTCTTACGACCTGAACGCTTACGCTCATTTTCTTTGAGTATTTTTTTGCGTAACCTAATATGGTTAGGTGTGACCTCAACCAACTCATCATCATCAATAAATTCTAGAGCTTGCTCCAGAGTATGGCGAATAGCCGGTATCAGTACAATATTATCATCAGTACCGGAAGCTCTAACGTTAGTAAGTTGTTTACCTTTGGTTGGATTGACGCTCAAGTCATTATCTCGGTTATGCAGACCAATAATCTGACCTTCATATACATCAACGTTAGGTGCCAAGAACATCCGCCCACGCTCTTGCAGATTCCAAAGCGCATAACCCAACACTTTGCCAGTAACCATAGTGATTAAAACGCCATTTTGCCGATGAGATACTTCTCCTCCTTTAACTACTCCATAGTGGTCAAAAACGTTTGTCAGAATGCCGCTGCCGGAAGTCATAGTTAGGAACTGAGAACGGAAGCCGATTAAACCACGAGCCGGCATAATATAGTCCAGCCTTACCCTACCCTTGCCGTCAGGAACCATGTTATTCAAATCACCCTTGCGCTTGCCAATTTCTTCCATGACAGCACCTTGATGCTGATCTTCAAGATCAATCACAACATGCTCATAGGGTTCCTGCTTAACACCATCTATTTCTCGGATAACAACTTGTGGCCGGGAAACTGCAAGCTCATAACCTTCCCTGCGCATGGTTTCTATCAGAACCGACAAGTGTAACTCACCACGGCCAGAGACCTTAATCTTGTCTGCTTCATCAGAAACTTCAACTCGGAGTGCTACATTATGAAGCAGCTCTTTTTCCAAGCGTTCCCGGATATTGCGAGATGTTACATACTTACCATCCAACCCAGCAAAAGGTGAGTCATTGACCTGAAATGTCATACTCACGGTTGGCTCATCAACAGTTAGTGCCGGTAATGCTTCCACGGCTGAAGGGTCGCATATAGTGTCGGAAATATTCAGCTTATCAATACCTGTAATGCAGATAATATCACCCGCACCTGCTTCCTCTACATCAACCCGCTCCAGCCCCATGTGGCCCATGACCTTTAGGATTTTAGCATTACGCTCCTTGCCATCACTACTCGTCAAGCGAACGGCTGTGCCAGGACGCACTATTCCTCGACTGATACGGCCAATACCAATAACACCTAAATAACTATTGTAATCTAGGGCGCTCACCTGCATCTGGAAAGGCCCATCTATATTAGCAGAAGGAGCCGGTACACGATCCGTAATCATTTCAAATAAGGGAGTCATATCTTCAGCCATGTCTTCAAGCTCATAACCCGCAATACCATTTAACGCCGAAGCATAAATAACAGGGAAGTCCAGCTGTTCTTCTGTAGCACCCAAACGGTCAAACAAGTCAAACACTTCACCCATGACCCAGTCAGCACGAGCACCTGGGCGATCAACTTTATTGATAACAACAATAGGATTTAGACCCTGCTCAAATGCTTTTTGGGTGACAAAACGGGTTTGAGGCATGGGGCCATCAACCGCGTCCACCAGCAACAGAACAGAATCTACCATAGACATTACCCGCTCCACTTCCCCACCAAAATCAGCGTGTCCCGGAGTATCCACAATATTAATGTGGAAATCATTCCAGTTAATCGCAGTATTTTTTGCCAGAATGGTAATACCGCGCTCTTTCTCTTGGTCAGAGGAGTCCATAATCCGTTCCGAACCTTGATCCTTACGACCTAGAGTACCGGACTGTTGCAATAGCTTATCAACCAGAGTGGTTTTTCCGTGGTCGACATGTGCAATAATAGCCACGTTTCGTAACTTTTTACTTTTCAAGTTGTTTTCGTTATTCATTTTGTATTGCTTCTCCTCGATCGCAGACAGTTTAGTTTTGCATTCAAAGGAAAAACTGTTGCTTGGTATTTATACCGATTCCCCTTGAAAGTGTGAGGTTGTTGACTACTCCACTCCCATCACCAACGACTCTTGGCTCTTGGCTCGTTTGTCGCCTACTCACATCTTCAATGTAACCGGGTTTAATATCATAATAATGGCTTTAGAAAAACTATGGATCATCATAATGCTTGTTAAACATGGCATCCTACAGAAGTAAGTCTCTGCGGACAAGTTAACACAAAGTGTACTAGCTCTGAGCTCAAATATACCCATTCCGTGTAAAAGTATGAGTTTGCTGACCGCTCTCACTCACCCCAATGACCTACTATTCATGGGCTCATGGGATTTAGCTCGCATGCCGCCTACTCACACCTTCAATGTTAACTTGTATACATATTCAATTATCTTGAGCATATGCTTTATAAGATACAACAAAATTCTAATATGCTAGAATGTATCTTCTATTATCTTAAGTAAATATCGCTTGCTTTCTCTTTCTCATCACCCTAAGAAAAATGGAAGGCGTTGTATCGACTCGGCTAGCTTTATTATATTTTATGCCAGAACAACAAAAAACTAAAAAATCTAATAGCCTGCAGGTGTACATAACCTTACTGGGCTATGTCAAACCATACATCAGTCTTTTTGCGCTGAGCTTAGTAGGCTATATCTTATTTGCACTTTCCCAGCCAGCAGTTGCTAAGTTGCTGGAATATTTTGTCGAACTTTTAGACGGCACCAGTGATATTGCTATTTACTGGGTTCCTATTGCAATGCTCTTGTTAGCTTTTGCCCGAGGCATAGGATCGTTTGTAGGTAACTATTACCTGGCTAGAGTCTCCATGCAGGTCGTCCATGATCTACGCTGCAAGATGTTTTACCATATGATAGTCTTGCCGAATAGCTATTATGACAATCATAACTCTGGACACTTGATTGCACGTATCACTTATAACGTATCTATGGTAACTAGTGCCGCCTCTGATGCTATAAAAGTTGCGATTCGTGAAGGGCTTACCGTAATTTTTACCTTGGGCTATCTATTTTACACCAGCTGGAAGCTGACTTTAATATTTATTGCAATTACACCGCTAATAGCAGTAGTCGTAGGCAGTGCTAGCAAGCGTTTCAGATCTTTGAGTACCAAAGTTCAATTTTCTATGGGTGACCTGACTCATGTTACATCTGAAACCATTAATGGTTATCGAGAGGTTCGATCTTTTGGTGGTGAAGAGTACGAAAGAGCACGATTCACAGATGCTAGCACCCAGAATACCAATCAAAACATGAAAATGACCCGTGCCTCTGCGGTACACACCCCCACTTTACAGTTTTTGGTTTCCTGTGCTTTAGCTGTTTTATTGTATGTTATTCTCTGGATGAGGGGTGATGCCACAACGGCAGCTCTCATTGGATTTATTACGGCAGCCTTCCTATTGCCCAAGCCCATACGGCAGCTTAGTGAGATCAACTCTGATATCCAAAAGGGTATTGCTGCGGCTGAAAATATTTTTGAGATGCTTGATGAAGTTCCAGAACAAGATACTGGAACTTTTTCCAAAAAACGCATTAATGGAAAAATAGAATTCCGCAATATAAATTTCCAGTACCCAAATACTGACCATTGGAGCCTTAAATATATCAGTTTTACTGTGGAGCCAGGTCACACAGTAGCACTCGTTGGTAAATCCGGTTCAGGGAAAACAACACTGGCCAGCTTGGTAGTTCGATTTTACAATCACGATAAAGGAGATATTCTAATTGATGACATACCCCTTAAGGACTATGCCCTGAAAAACCTCCGCAGTCATATAGCACTAGTAAACCAGAATGTAACACTGTTCAATGACACCGTTGCCAGAAATATTGCTTATGGATCTCTGCGAGAAGCTAAGGACGAGGATATTCAGATAGCCGCTGAAGCAGCTCATGCTACGGAGTTTATCCAGAATATGCCAAAAGGAATGGATACTCTTATTGGCGAGAATGGCGTGCTATTATCTGGAGGGCAGCGACAAAGAATCTCTATTGCCAGAGCCATATTGAAAGATGCTCCAATATTAATTCTGGATGAAGCTACTTCAGCCCTGGATACGGAATCTGAACGCCATATTCAAGCAGCTCTTGATGAAGTTATGAAAAACCGGACAACCTTAGTTATTGCCCATAGACTATCGACCATTGAAAATGCCGATAAAATTATTGTCATGGACCGAGGCTGTATCGTCGAAACAGGTAATCACACCGAGTTGTTAGCTCAGAATGGTTATTATGCAAAATTGCATAAAATGCAATTCCAAAACGTTGAGACTTCTGACGAGGATATAACGTTAGAGAGTATAAATAGTGTGGAGTTAAAATGAGATTGACCCTACCTCGGTTTGATCAGGCGTCGGTATTGGTTATTGGTGATGTAATGCTAGATCGCTACTGGCATGGTGTTACTTCCCGCATTTCCCCAGAAGCACCCGTGCCAGTGGTTAAGATTGGACAGGTTGAAGAGCGCCCTGGGGGGGCAGGTAATGTTGCTCTTAACATGGCATCGCTAGGGGCGACAGTTTGGTTAGTGGCTGCAACCGGAGATGATGAAGCCGCTGACACTCTAAATACTCAGCTTAAGGACGCTGGAGTTAACTGTGACTTTGTACGAATTCCAAGGGTACCAACAATCACCAAACTGCGTGTTATGAGCCAGCACCAGCAGTTGATCCGTCTTGATCATGAAGAGCCGTTCAAAGAGCTAACCCCTGAGATGATCGAGATAAAAGCGGCGACGTTAATGGATAAAGTAAAAGTTTTAGTGCTTTCTGATTACAATAAAGGGACATTGCAGAATTATCAAACCTTGATCTCCATGGCAAGCACCAGAGGCATTCCAGTACTCATTGACCCTAAGGGAAATGATTTCAGCCGCTATCATGGCGCAACGATTATTACACCAAATATGTGTGAGTTTGAGTCCGTTGTTGGTCCTTGTAAAACTGAGCAAGAACTGTTTGATAAAGGACAGGCATTATTGCGTAATCTTGAACTTGAAGCCATGCTAATTACTCGTAGCGAACAAGGTATGACCTTGATCAGGAGGGAAGAGGCAGAACTTCATTTGCCAGCTAGGGCTCGTGAAGTATTTGACGTGACTGGTGCTGGAGATACTGTCATCTCAGTCTTAGCATCAGCTTTGGCAGTAAACAACTCGGTACCACAGGCAGCCTCACTTGCCAATCTTGCTGCGGGCATAGTCGTTGGCAAGCTAGGTACAGCCACAGTTAGCATGCCTGAGCTCAGACGTGAGTTGAATATTCATCAAGGTGCAGGGGGACGTGGCATTGTCACAACTGCGCAGCTTAAACTGGCCATTGAAGATGCCCGTGATCACGGTGAAAAAATTGTCTTCACCAATGGTTGTTTCGATATCCTTCACGCAGGTCATGTAAGCTATCTAAAGCAGGCCCGTAAGCAGGGTGACCGTCTTATTGTTGCACTAAATGACGATCAGTCCGTTACACGCCTGAAAGGCCATGATAGACCCATCAATTCTATTGGCAGGCGCCAAGCGGTGATCGCCGGTCTGGAATCCGTAGACTGGGTTATAAGTTTTAATGAAGACACACCGGAAAATTTACTTAGACAGATTAAACCTGATGTTTTGGTGAAAGGTGGTGACTATTCATTGGATGAGGTTGTAGGCGCTCCAATTGTTTGCGAATACGGTGGTGATGTGAAGGTGCTCAAATTTATAGATAGCTGCTCTACAACTGATATTGTAGATAAAATACGTCAAGACAACGATACTCTGCGCCAAACAGCAAATACTCCTGAAAATGCTATGTAATCAATTGTTATACTTTTGGAAATTCATGCCGCAAAAAAGCAAAGATTGTATCCACTCATTGTTAAATACAATAAACGCGCGTATCTCATAAACCGTTAGATAAAAAAACCAAACAGTTTAATCTACTACATTCGGGTGTACGTTGTACGGTTGAAAGAGTCTTTGGTGTATTAACAATGGCAAAAGCGCACTACTTAGTCTTGCCCGCAACCACACGCACTATGAGTTGATGTGCATCGCACACAATATCAAACGAGGATTATCGATTCATTAGGAAGGTTGTGTCTAAAATGATGATAAGCAAAGAAAATGGCTAATTTAGCGAAGAATTTGCCCCTATATCGGTTATTTGGTGTTTTTAGCGTCAAAAAATTCCACAAATTAAAATAGAGGCGAAGCAATGTTGCTCTACAACAGTCACTTAGTCTACGCTTAGGATAGTACAGGAAAGATGTTAACTATAATAAATACTTTAGGACTTTAATGTAATGAATATATCATCTAAATACTACAATCATACAGAGATTAATGTATCTGACCACTCCAATGCCAGTGATAAGTACAACTTTGTCGCTTTATTTTTTGTTTTAGTGCTGATTGTAGGGCTTGCCTGGGTTTAGATATAACGAGGCTGTAGCTAAATATGTGCAACTGCTTCTCATCACTGTCAGAAATTGCTAAGGATAGTAGTATGAATAAGAAAGAAATGGAGACCACCTTAGCCAAATAAACTGCCAAGTCACCCAGCACCGAGAAAAATATCAACGACTTTCGTCGCTTGCCAAACAAGTGTTTAGGCTGCTCTTAATGCTGAACTGAACGACCACTGGAACTATGACAATATATGAGAATACCGACGCTAGCAATAGCCCCAACATCTATACTGCCAGCAGCTTAGGACTGAAAAGATCGCCAGTTTTAGCTAAACACACCACGTGACAGCGAAGGCATCTTTGATACGCTGCTGGTCAACAAGCAGAAAACCCACTTTACCTCCTTGGACCTCCTTGGACGACAATATTATCATCCCATATGCCATGAGAGGATAATAGAGAAAAACAGTTTAGAAATCAAACATCCTCAATGGTAACATGTATATGGTTTTGTTTGGCTCTCTTGGTTTTACCTTAACGGCTAGGCAGTTTGCGTATATACTGCTACATATTAACTTTTAATTTGATATAGTCAACTCAATGCTGGATATAGTTCTTTTCCAACCAGAAATACCACCAAATACCGGCAATATAATCCGCTTGTGTGCAAACAGCGGCTTTTCACTCCATATTATTAAACCCATAGGATTTGAACTAGATGACCAACGTTTGAAACGGGCAGGTCTGGATTACCATGAATACGCCAATATTCATATTCATAATAGCTACGATAACTTTCTAATCTCAACATCCCCCCCCAGAGTCTTTGCTTTAAGTACGAAAGGTAAACAGTGTTATTCAAAAGCACAATTTAGACATGGTGATGCATTTGTATTTGGCCCTGAAACACGTGGGCTACCTGCGTCTATCCTAAACAGTATCCCAAGCTCTCAGATATTAAGGATGCCCATGCTAGCCAATAGCAGAAGTCTTAACCTCTCTAATACTGTGGCTATTATGATCTACGAATCTTGGCGACAGATAAGCTTTAAAGGTGCTGATGGTATAGATTAAGAGGCTATATTGGCTTCTATACAAGATGTGCGTAGACGACATCCATAGGCACACTCATTGAAATGCTATCGTTTATCCAAGACTTGGACATTCAAGGGTAACTGATATATACCCCCCCGTGAAGGTCTGAGGCTCTTGCCTTTCCTCACCCACCCCAGTTACCTACTATTCATAGGATAGCGGGGATTAGCTAATTTTAGTCTACTCACGCCTCCAATAGCCGCGAGTATAGTCGGAACATCTCCAATATTAACTTATCCAACCCGCCCCCTTATACTTTTAAGAAGGAATGGGAAAAATGCCCACCTGCCTCAGCACGAAAGTAAATACCTCACAGATGTTATCAGTTATCCTATGACTTAGGTTTTTTTTCGTTATCCTCACCTGCTTTTATATACAAGGCATCAAAATTTACCGGAGCAAGCATTATAGGGGGAAAACTACCACGTGTAACAAGGTTATCAACAGCTTCACGGGCATAAGGAAATAGAATATTTGGACAGAAAGCGCCCAAAGTACGATCTAGCTCTTCTTTGCTAAGTCCTTTTGCCATAAATACACCTGCCTGCTGTACTTCTACCACAAAAGCAGTTTCAGCGTTTTCTGCCGAACCATTCTCAACTTTAATCATCAAAGACAGCACCACTTCGAACAGGTCTTCTGCTAGGGGATGGTTGCTGGTATTTAAATCAAGGCTAACCTCTGGCTGCCATTGCTTCTGAAATATTGCTGGCACTTTAGGAGACTCAAAGGACAGATCCTTCACATAAATACGCTGTAAAGCGAACTGAGCCTGCTCTTGTTTATTCTCATTATCCGCCATGTTAACTTCCTTCTATTGCTTAATAACTTACCGTTTTATACTAATCGTATTTTAGCGACAGAGGTACTAACTGCTCGCTGTGGCTACGTAACCATCTAAAAACTTATTGGAACTGCCGCTTATTTACTGCTACGTGATGAAGCACGTGAATATATACTCATTACCGACAAGCGCATGAAGCCTTATGAATTCAGTAGTAGCAGGTGATAGTGATGAGTAAGACCGGCTCCCCCCCAGATTACACCTTGAAGGGTAACGAGTATATGCTAGGACTTTAACAAATTCTCTAGCTGACCTTCACTTTCCAGAGCAAAAAGTTCATTGCATCCTCCTACATGAAGATCTCCAATCCAAATCTGGGGCACCGTATGTCGACCAGCTTTTTCAGTCATTGCCTGACGAATTCCCGGATCCCCATCAACGGAGATATTCTGATAAATAACATCTTTATTGTCCAGTAGCTGCAATGCACGGATACAAAAAGGACACAAAGACGAAGTATAGAGAGTCACCTTTTTCATCCGCAAACAACATCCATATCTATGTTTTAACCAAAGGAAGTGTATCAGCTTTCCAAGAACCGACCCCACCCTTCAGCTTCATAACTTGAGTTAAACCTGCTTCTTTTAATATTTTTCCAGCCATGCCTCCATGCTGCCCCATGGCATCGACGATAATAACAGGGCGCTCTTTGTGCTTTCCAAGCTCTGGCATACGGTCTTTTAGCGTGCTAAATGGTATATTCACGGCATTGACAATATGCCCCTTGTGGAACTCATTATTTTCCCTAACATCAATAACCACAGCATCGCTCTGGTTCACCAACTGGGTCAGTTGCTGAGAAGTCACAGATGGCAGCCCTTTGCGCATCTCATAATAGACTAATAAACAAATAAGCGAAACCAATCCGCCCACCAACAGTGGGTGGTTCGCGACAAACTCAAAAATATGTTCCATCTAACCTCTATCTCAAAGTATTATAAATAAAATTTTGAATTATACTAGAATTGTCATTGAATAGATAACTATAAACGCTTTCCTGAGGATATGAACTCAGAACAACACCTAGTTTGCTTGCAATGTACTGAAATCATTACGCGGATCTAGCAATAAACATCTGCCACGCAACCCTAATTAAAGACAAAACTTTATGATGAAAAGTATTGTATATTTCTATCACCATCATCCATCTGCTCTCAAGTCCTATATCAATTATAATGGAAGGTGAGAGCAGGAAACAACCTCAAGTCTTCGGATGAAAGTGGTATATCTATCTTCCCCACCACTGTTCTCAACACCCCATTATCAAAAAAGGATCAACATTCAGTGAAAGTCTTGATTATAGGAAATGGTGGGCGCGAACATGCGCTAGCCTGGAAGGTCGCACAAGACCAGCAGGTAGAGCAGGTTTTTGTTGCTCCGGGTAATGCAGGTACCGCACTAACAGAAAAAGTTACTAATATTCCCATCGGCGTACTAGATATTCAGGGCCTTGCCAACTTTGCCCAGGACGAACACATCGCTTTAACCATTGTTGGACCTGAAGCGCCATTGGTTGCTGGTCTTGTCGATCATTTTGAAGAACTAGGCTTAACGGCCTTTGGGCCGAGTAAAGCTGCGGCCCAGCTTGAAGGCTCAAAAACTTTTAGTAAAGACTTTTTGACAAGGCATAATATACCAACTGCAGCTTACCAAAGCTTTACTGACATCCATAAGGCTAAAGACTACATCAGAGAACAAGGCACACCAATTGTAGTCAAAGCCGATGGCCTGGCTGCTGGCAAAGGCGTTATTCTCGCTAAAACAGAAGATCAAGCTTTTTCAGCTATCGATAGCATGTTAGCAGGCAATGCTTTTAAGGAAGCCGGGCATAAGGTAATTATTGAAAAATTCCTTCAAGGAGAAGAAGTAAGCTTTATCGTAATGGTTGACGGCAATCATGTCCTTCCTATGGCTACCAGCCAGGACCACAAGGCAAGAGATAATGGTGATAAAGGACCAAATACCGGCGGCATGGGCGCATATTCACCAGCCCCGGCTGTTACTCAGGCAATCTATGACCGCATTATGACCGAAGTAATCTACCCAACTGTCCATGGTATGGCTAAAGAGGGTATTCCTTACAAAGGATTTCTTTACGCTGGACTGATGATTGATGATAAAGAAACTCCCTGGGTGTTGGAATACAATTGTCGTTTTGGTGATCCAGAAGCGCAACCCATTCTTATGCGCCTCAAATCCAATCTAACTGAACTCTGTTTTAAAGGTGCCCACGGCTTACTTGCTGACACAAAAATACAATGGGATAAACGAGTAGCACTTAGTGTGGTAATGGCAGCCGGAGGCTATCCAGAGAGATATCGCACGGGTGATCCTATCTACGGTATCGACACCAACCTGCCCGACACACAAATTTTTCATGCCGGCACAGAACTAAAAAACAAACATGTTGTCACCAACGGTGGCAGAATTTTATCTGTTACCGCTCTGGCTGACACGGTCAGCATAGCTCAACAAAAAGCCTATCAATCGATTAAAAATATTAAATGGAATAACGCCTATTATCGAACAGATATTGGCTATCGTGCTATTGAACGTGAAAACAACTAAGGAAGCAGCAAACCATAAATCC
The DNA here is from genome assembly GCA_030674915.1 of Candidatus Endonucleibacter bathymodioli. Lineage (GTDB taxonomy): Bacteria > Pseudomonadota > Gammaproteobacteria > Pseudomonadales > Endozoicomonadaceae > Endonucleibacter > Endonucleibacter bathymodioli. Next base: position 12,268 of record JASXSV010000010.1, on the reverse strand, counting down.
CCACAAAAACAGACATACTTGAAGCGGATTTGAGAGTCAGCTTGTCATAGACTGTAGCTCTCACACCACGAAGCAAGTGACCACAAGGGAAACTCTTACAAGCAGCTAACTCTGGCTGATCGATACCAGATCCAACCCCTCAGACACTCGTATTTTCGGCGCGTAGGTTTGGTGATTATATGCACCTCTCCAATAAAACGGCATCGCTGGAACTGAAGCTGAAGCGCTGTCACCTCTAGGCTTATGACGCCAAGGTGCTAAGGCTGAGGCCTGTTTAATTACTGATCCTGTGGATGTTTTAGTCCGCTTGAGTTGTTATCGGGTAATTGTGTTAGTATTGTGGAAATGTGGAAAAAAACTATGCTGGAAAACCATTAAATCACTTTTTAGATATTTTGTACATCACATAGGATTATAGGTTATTTTATGATTTTCATTTGTAAAAATATTCTTAAAAAGTTTGCATTTATGTTTAGCATTGTTATTTTTCTATGCGTACTTGTCGGGCACTGTTATGGGGTGGATAGAGATAAAGTGTATCATTCACTATTAACTGCCATTGATAGTATAAATAAAGAGCACTCAATTAATACTATAGTTTTGCACGGCTCTGTAGCATGGAGGTATATTATAGCTGACACAAATAACGACCAGTTAATTTTGCAAAATATGAAAATAAATGATTTGGACTTTTTTGTTAATGGTGAATTATTTGAAGAAGTTATCGAAACGTTAAGAGGCTCTATGAGACAGTTATCCTTTGAAATACGAACAGCAGAGCGTGATAATTTTGTCTGGTGTTTTTGTTATTTCAGAACGGAAAATGGTAGGGCGGTAAGGGTGGCGGATTTTGTTAAACTTGATAATGAGTTTCCTTTGCAAGACGTTTTATGTATACAAGAAGAAAAATTTAATTTAAGCATTGCAAAAGCACCGTGGATTCTCACATATGAACAACGGTGGCTTAATAACCTAAATACAAAAATCCTTGGCTATATTGATATCATCAGAGAAAGTGGTAATAAGTGGCTGGCTCTTTCTGGAAATAGTGATAATATTTATTCTATTTATAAAGCTTTTAACAAGTTCTATGACCATATAGCTATGTTTGAACAGATTAACTCAGATAATAAAATACCATTTATACCAGCCCTTGAAGCCCAACTAATTAGTGCGAAAAGCAGATTGGATAACATTATCAGAAATACAAATATATTTTTAGCAAGTAATTTTGGAATCGATAAGGCAGAGCAGAAAAAAAATGCAGAAAAGCCCACTCAGCTGGACTCTAGCACGAATAAAGACAGATATACTTATGCAGAAATAGCATCAAAAACAGTACCTAATAGCGGTTACAACAAATTAAGAACCACTAAAAGAAACATGAAGCGTCAAGGAAAAAAACATAAAAGAGCTAGCGAGTCCACTGATATTGCTATGTTAAGGACTGACTTGACACATAAAATGTCTTTAAACGCTACAGAACATTGTGCGCTGCCAAAAAAACCCACCAAGAACAAGCAAGGAAATAACATTACTAAACAAAGATTTCACCATCAAGAAAAACACACCTTTAATGGTGTCGATAGTGTGCTGACCATGACAAATTCATTCAACTGTCTCTCCATAAATGAAGAGGAAAATTCAGATCCAGATTCAGATTCAGATTCAGATTTTGCTAATCCATTTACACCCTCCTTCAGTAAAAAAGAATTCTATACAAAAGTTAATACTGAAGAAGTAAATTATTCTACAATTCTCAAACAATTTTTTACGAGTCCGTATGCACGAATAAGGAATATATGTTTGCTGTTTATTCTGACTCTTTATTTTGGCCACCACGTGCCAACTGATGCTATTATAGAAACAGCTGGAATGCTTGTAACTGATATTTCAGAGTTAATGTTTTCTCTATTAAGCTTTGCTATGAATTCTGAAAGCAATTGGATTATAACATTGCCTGCTGTTTATGCTTTTATAACTTTTAAATATAAAAACAAAAAGAGACACAAAGCACGTGCGGCAGCGTTAGCGCTGTTGATGCCAGCGTATTTATCTGTTTATACGTATAAATTCATCACCGGATATAATAATAAAGTTGAACTGTGCCCATTACCAAATTGGATTACCAAAATCAAACATATCCCAAGATACACTTACATAGATCCTATTACTCATAAAAAATTAAACACAAATAGTCGCCTTTTAACTCCTACAGAATGGATAACTCCAGATAAATTAACATGTAAGAATCTTGTGGATTTAAATAAAGCATTAAAGTCCGCAGCAATGGACGAGTCAGAATTTAAACGACTGGAGATTTGCGGACTAATTGATAATGCTGATTTTTCTTGGATGTGTTATACAAATGATTGGGAGAAATATCAACTTAATATAGACTTAATAGAAAGTCAGAGTGAACGGTGCAATGGTCGTGATCTCTGTGTCTCGTCCAAAGCTTTGATTGGTAGGTTGAACTCGCAGCATATCGCAGGTCATCAAATATGCTGCGTAGAAAATCATGGTGAGTGTTCCTTGCCAGATAGTTATTTCGATGCTGAAATAAATGGAACTAAGAGTTTTAAACTTACACTGAGTGAATTAAAAGATACTAAACACAACCTGAACAGATATATTCCATTTGACGGTGAAAATATACATTTTTGGAAAGTGTTGGTAGAAAGTTTTTCAGGAGGTGAATCGGTTGTGCTGGATAACATTCCAGAAACTGGTATATATTCTGTTACAGATGCAAGGACACAGTCACTAGAATTGCTCATATGTATTGTTAATAAAAAAATCTCTATAGCTCGCCTAGGGAAATAGCCTATAGCTAAATCGGTGTAACTAGGCAACGGCAGGCCCTTATCCTTTAGGAACCATGATCAGAAAGCCATTGGCTTCGGAAATGGTACAACCTGAACGATGAAGGAATGGAAGACGCTTTATATGAAATACCGTCCAAGGTAAAATAGCTGAAAAAGCATACTCGAAAGAATAAAGAGGTGCTAAAACTGGAGCATCTGAAAGTTGACATACTGGCTTTGGTGGAGCATCCATTCCGTATCGTAAAGTGCCAGTTTGGGTTGACAAAAGCAAGATATAGGGAGCTTAACAATAACGACAACAAACCGGCAACACGATTTGCCCTGGATCATATTGTCAGAGTAGTTCAGTTACTTGTGCACAAGGTTAATCATCCCATTATGTGCCAACCTTGCTAAATCCTGCTGCATTATGGGGAATCAAATTCTATTTGCAGGTTAGTTTGTCTAATTGTTTCATTGTTTCCTTTTTAGACAGATAAAGTCTGAGTTAATGACTTGTGGAGGTTGCTAGCTGTTTCCCTAATGCCCACGCTTCCTAGAGTTTTTCGTGTTTATTTCCTACTCACACCATCAATAATAATGGGATATTTGTTAGTATTACCCACAACATTGTTAGTGTATCTTAATAATTTAAGAGTGATAATCAGTTCTATACACACAATAATTATACATTAGGAGAACGCCTATGTTTTACACAATAAATTTAAACGAAGCAACAAATAACAATTCCCTAGTAGACGTCGCTAAGAAAGAAGTGCCTCCACGCAGAACATTCGGATTACGGTTAGTATCGCAGTTAAAGAAGGTTGAGATTAAAATCTCGAAATTTACAAGTAAAATACAACACATATCTAAAGGCTCCAAGGCGTGGGCTGTCAGTGTTAAACGTTCAATATCTGCTAAGGTCGTCTCTATTATTCCACTTTTTGTTAGTAAGAAGGTTGCGATTAAAATCTCGAAATTTACAAGTGAAATACAACAAATGTCTAAAGACTCCAAGACGTGGGCTGTCAGTGTTAAACGTTCAATATCTGCTAAGGTCGGCTCTATTCTTCCACTTTTTGTTAGTATGAAGCATACCTCAGACAAAACTGAGTCAGACGTTACATATAAAAGAAATAATAAGCTATCAAGAATCGCGCATGCATTAACCAGTAAAGCTAAGAGCATCTTTACTGGAGATAAAAAGGACGACAATATAGCACAACAGGCAAGGTACGACCTAAATTTTCACAATAACATACCCGATTGGAGTTGATTTGAGAGTCAGCTGTTCATAGGCTGCAGTTCTCACACAACGAACCAGGTGACCCCATGGGAAACTTTTACAAACAGCTGACTCTGGCTGAACGATACCAGATTCAATCCTTCGGCACACTCGTATTTTCGGCGCGTAGTATTGGTGGTTATCTGAACAGCTCCAATAAAACAATCTCCCTGAAGCTGAAGCGCTGTCACCGAGGTTTATGATGCAGAGGAAGCTCATCGCCACAGCCTGCAGAAGCGCAATACGGCAACCAAGTTTCACAAAAGAACTGATGCGGTAAGTCGGCAGGTAAAGTCGCAGCTAGGCTTAGGCTTTACACAGAAGCAAATTGCAGGGCGCATGAAACTTGAGTCTTATCATGGGCCGATTGGTTACCAGACTATTAAAAACAATGGATCTGCCTTCTCCTACGCAAAGGTAAACGTTATCGGGAGCGCCATGGTATTGAGGCTGGAGCCATCCTCATTTCTGACCGCGTGGATATTGATGAGCGCCCGGACTGCGTGGATCTGAAACAAGAGGTCGGCCACTGGGAAGAGGATACCGTTCATGGCCAAGATGGATATCTTGTGACGCTGACCGAGCGTGTTTCGCAACTTCTTTTGACGGTCAGAGTGGAAAACAAGACCAAAAAAGCAATGAGTCAGGCCATCAAAAAAATGCTGAGACCGTACAAAAACATCTGTAAGACCATTACGTTTGATAACGGTGGCGAGTTTTCCGGCCACTCAAGTATCGATCAATCATTAGGCTGTAAGATCTACAGTGCTAAGCCATACCACACATGGCAACGTAACTTCCACATTCAGCGCGTCGCCTAAAGCTGTCCGCCGACCCCTTTAAACTTTTCCACGAAGGCCGCACTCTTCTCGAACACGGTTTGCTTCTTCATTTTGTATTGCGGATTGAGTGTGCTCATTTTTGGCAGCGTGTCATGGAGTGCCGTGCCATTTTCGGTTGCGTATTCGCGCTTTAGGGGTGCCTTGATGTAACCTCTTGCCTCCTCCTGATTCAGCGACTCGGTCTGGATGAGTTCCTCGGCTTTACGCTTTTGTTCCGCTTGGGCAAACGTGAAGAACGCATCGATCATGCTCGCCTTGTCTTCGATGCCATCGAGATTAGCTTGATTGATGAAGTCAACAATCAGGCCCTCTTTTGCCCTACTCCCCATGCTCGCTCCGATCACCCGTTTCCCTTCAGCGATGAGATCACCCTTGTTCTTGGTTTTCTTTTTATGCTCAAAGATGAGTTCCAGAATGAAATAGAGATTAACCTCTTGGGATTTCAACAGATCCACTTCAAAGACCACATCATCCCAATCAACGGTCGATGCGTCCTTCTGATGCCCATCATTCTGACGCCGCAACCCGTCGCGGGTGTCATTGTAGGTGGAGCGGTAATCTTGAACCAAGCGCTCAGATGGCACGTCGATTTTCTGCATCGCCTCTAGGTCGTCATCGCTCAGGTAGTACTGCGCCTTAAAGTCCTTGACTGCTTGGGCATCGTCCAGATCCACCGCTTGCAAGGCCGTCAGTCCGGTAAACTCATCGTAGTTGCGCAGCACATTCTCCACCCGCAGGTATTCTCCAAACAGTTTCACGAACTCCTTTTTGTCCTGCTCTTTGTCAATCTTATCCGGTTGGGGAAAACGGCTTTGCAGCTCGTTCACCACCTCCACATAACCACGGCAAGTCTTTCCTGTGGCGATGTCGGTAAAGCCCTCCATGTATTCCTTGTAGCTCTTTTCCAGCACCACATTTTGGGTGTTAGCATTGCCGAAGAGAGTGATAGAATCAAGTGTGCTCTGCTCCAAATCACGAAAGGTCACGATGTTGCCAAAGGTCTTGGTGGCATCATAAATCCGGTTGGTGCGCGAAAACGCCTGCAAGAGTCCGTGGTAACGCAAGGTCTTATCGACAAAAAGCGTGTTGAGTGTCGGTGCATCGAAACCTGTCAGGAACATTCCCACCACAATCAGCAAGTCCACTTCTTGCTTCTTCACCCTCTGGGCAAGGTCGCGGTAATAGTTTTGAAAACCCTTGCTATCGACCCCGTAGTTCGTCTTGAATACCGCGTTGTAATCGCCAATGGCAACACTGAGAAATTCCTTAGCGCTGCTATTCATGGCAGACACCTCGAAGCTCTCGTCGGGAATGTCGCCCACCGCATCTTGTTCCTCGTTGGCAGCAAAGGAGAAAATGGTGGCGACCTTGAGACGTTTGTTTTCCTCCGTGTTTGCTTGCAGATCACGGAAGGTTTCATAGTACGCTTTGGCGGCATCCAAACTGCTCACGGCAAACATGGCGTTAAAGCCCTTCGCCCCCATGTGGGCACGGTGCGTCTTTAAGGGGAAATTCTTGAAGATATAGCCTGATATCTCACGAATCCGATTCGGATGGAGCAGGTTGCCATCCCCCCGCATCAGATTGTTGAGTTTCTGGATGGTGGTGACGATGATCTTGTTATCGTCTTTCTCCATGTTCCGCTTGAGCCCTGCCGTGTTCTCGGAGCCGTTGACGCTATCGGGAGAGAAGCGTTGGTATTCCTTCATGGTCTGGTAATCGAGGTCTTTGCGATCCACCACGAAGAACACCTTATCGACAAAATCCAGCTCGGTGACCAAACGTGCCGCCTTGAAGCTGGTGAGGGTCTTGCCTGATCCGGTGGTGTGCCAGATGAATCCGCCGCTCTCGGTCTTGCTCCAGTTCTTCGCCTGGTAAGCACTCTTGATCTTCCACAAAATGCGCTCGGTCGCCGCAATCTGATAGGGACGCATGACCAGCAGCGTGTTGTCCGCACCGAACACGGAATACTTCAAGAGCACTTCCAGCAGCGTGTGTTTCTGGAAAAAAGTCGCGGTAAAGTCCTTTAGGTCTTTGATCAGTGAGTTGTCCGCCTTCGCCCAGTTCATGGTGAAGTCGAAGCTGTTTTTATCCCGTTTGGTCGTGTTGGCAAAGTAGCGGCTGTCTGTGCCATTGGATATCACGAACAGTTGCAGAAACTTGTAGAGAGAGTGTTTCGAATTGAAGCTCTCCTTGCTGTAGCGGTGTACCTGGTTAAAGGCTTCACGGATCGCCACGCCACGTTTTTTTAGTTCGACTTGCACAAGGGGCAGTCCGTTCACAAGAATGGTGACATCGTAGCGGTTGGCGTGGCTACCGGCTTGTTCAAACTGCTTGATGACCTGAAGCTTGTTTTTGAGCACATGCTTTTTATGATGGTCGCTTTTGGGTAAGATCCAAAGTTGACTAGCAAGCCTACTTTTAGGCGGATTGCTTTTAAATAGTTGAGCACTTGGGCTTTATGCGCTGGTGCGATTTCTTTTACAGCTTTTTGTTTTTTAACTCAAGCCAAAGCAAGGCTTCGTGCAATATTCCGGCTTTACGTAGCGCTTTAGCGTTATCTTTTAATGCGGGATTGTAAGGAAGCGCTTTGTAGGCTTTGGTTTTTCTCATAAAGGACCACCCCACCCTACGGGCACCCCTCCAGAGGAGGGGAATTACTATTGCGGCTAGGTATACACTTATTCCCCTCCTTTGGAGGGGTGGTGGGGTTATTCCCCTCCTTTGGAGGGGTGGTGGGGTTATTCCCCTCCTTTGGAGGGGTGGCAGGCGTAGCCTGACGGGGTGGTGAGAAGTTCAGCAACAAGTCGCGGTAATAGCCGTATTGCTTCTGGCGCAGTTCGATTTCCCGTGGCAGACCTTCGCTGATTGAACTGGTTAGGGTGTCGAATTTGTCGAGGATGGCGACGATGCGGGCTTGTTCTTCTGGCGATGGAACAGGGATCAACATTTTAGCCAAACTATCAGCATTGACCCGCCTTACTTTTGCACCAGTAATATATTTTCTTTTCTGTTTTTGAAACTGCTCTGTTTGAAAAAAGTAAGCTACATATTTAGGATTTAAGCTATGCGTATAAAAGCAAGCATCACTACTTACCGCGATATTTTCATTGCCTATCCAAGCAACAGCCTTACAGACATCTTCATCTGTTTCACTTGTTGTTGCTATAACTAAGTCTCCTGACTTAGCCATGCGTGCTTTCTTTGCGAACTCTTCTGAAACAAATGTTTTTGTTTTATCGGCATATGTGCCGTAATGCGTATAAATTTGACCATAGTGGATGCAGCCAACCCCCGCTTCAGTAAAATCTTTCTTCTGTAATCCGCCGCCTCTAATAAATTTACCAACGCCTTCCGACCCCATAGGTAGATGATCAACGTTGCCTTCATCAAAAGTAAAGAGTTGCTCACGATAGTAGTTGTATTGCTTTTTTCGGGCTGTAAGCTCGGCTGTAAGCTCGGTGAAGGTGTCCAAGATGCGGACGATTTCCGCTTGGATCGCCAGCGATTTCTCAGGGTTGTTTGGGCAGGGTATTGGGATTTGGAGTGGTGAAATGTTTCGTGGATAAACATGGGGAACACCACCACCACTTTGCATTTCATGCAACTGTTGTTGCATACTTTGGAGCCAATGATAACAATATCTAGGAACCAACTTTTCGTAAGGTTTCACCGTAAAAGCATCCGATACAAAAATTGGCTCTTCCCACCAACTAATAAAACCAGCGTAAGCCCCCGACCCCGCAATCACAATTGTTTGTCCTTTACGATTACTCTCATTATGGAAATAGGCTGGTTTTCGGCCACCTGCTATCACAGGGATATCACCGTGCCCATCATTTTTTGGCTAAGCCAGACATCTTCATCGGCATAGACGGCCTCCACTCCACCCTCACCACTGGCGGCAATGAAAGTGAGGTATTCAGCAGCGAAAGAGCGTATCGACGGAAGATTTTTACCCGCATCACTCATGCCTCACTCCCTTCAATTTCAGTCACGATCACGTCGATGTCGCGGCTCAGGGTGTCGATCTTGCTCACGGTGGTTTTTATTGCATTGTTCAAGTCGGTAATGTTGACAACCTCGCGGGTGTCTTTGGCCTCCACATAAGAGCTGACGGAAAGGTTGAAGTCATTCTCAGCGATCTTCTCCATACGCACGGACCGGGCGATGTGGGCGACCTCTTCTTTTTGATCGAAGAGCGTCATAATCTTCGCGATGTGGGCATCAGTCATCAGGTTGTTATTGGTGATTTTTTGAAGAAAGCCTCACCAGAGGCATCGATAAACTGAACGTTGGTATCGGTCTTGTGCTTGGAGAGCACGAGGATATTCACGGCAATGGTGGTGCCGTAGAAGAGGTTCGGAGCCAGTGAGATGACAGTCTCCACAACGTTGTTTTCCACCAGATATTGGCGGATTTTTTGCTCGGCTCCACCCCGGTAAAAAATCCCCGGAAAGCAGACGATGGCCGCCCGTCCCTTGCTGGAAAGGTAATTAAGGCAGTGCATGACAAAGGCGAAGTCTGCTTTGGACTTGGGTGCCAGCACACTGGCGGGAGAAAAGCGCTCGTCATTGATGAGGGTGGGATCCTCGCTGCCGATCCATTTCACCGAGTAGGGTGGGTTCGAGACGATGGCATCGAAGGGCTTGTCCTCGCGGAAGTGGGGGTCGGTCCAGGGTGTTGCCCAACTGCATGTTGAACTTATCGTAGTTCACGTTATGCAGGAACATGTTCATCCGCGCGAGGTTGTAGGTCGTGTGGTTGATCTCCTGACCAAAGAAACCCTCCTCGATCAAGTGGTCCTCCATGTGCTTCTTTGCCTGTAGGAGCAGGGAGCCGGAACCGGCAGCAGGGTCGTAAACCTTGTTCACGCTCTTCTGTCCGTGAATAGCGAGCTGGGCAATGAGTTTGGAAACATGCTGAGGTGAAGAACTCACCGCCCGACTTGCCCGCGTTGGCGGCGTAGTTGCCGATCAGGTATTCGTAGGCATCGCCGAAGAGGTCGATCTCGTTGTCCTCAAAGCCTCCAAAGTCGAGGTCGTTCACGCCCTTTAGCACGGCGGTAAGGCGGCTGTTCTTGTCTTTAACCGTCCTGCCCAAGCGGTTGCTGGTGGTGTCGAAATCAGCAAAAAGCCCTTTGATGTCCTCCTCAGAGGCGTAACCCATGTCCGAGTTTTCAATATCGGTGAAAATCTCCTTTATATCCGTATTGAGATCTTTGTTGTTATTCGCCCTAGCAACGACATTGGAAAAGAGCTGGCTGGGGTAGATGAAGTAGCCCTTGGTCTTAGTGGCATCATCCCTAATTTCGTAGGTGATGACATCATCCCCAAGCTTGGCGTAGTTGATTTCCTTATCGCCGCCTTCAATGTAGCGAGCGAAGTTCTCACTGATGAAACGGTAGAAAAGCGCGCCAAGCACATACTGCTTGAAGTCCCATCCGTCCACGGTGCCGCGCACGTCATTGGCAATCTGCCAGATACGTCGTTTGAGTTCGGCAAATTGCTGGGTGCTGGTCATAGAGTTAATCTTGTTTAATCAAGAGAAAAGGGATAACCAAAGATTATTATTACCCATCTACTATCTCAAATTTATCCTTGAGCAAGAAATCGCTTATTTCCGTAACGTCTTGATCTGAGTGGCTAAATAAACTCACATAAATAACACTAGGTATTTTTAGATGCTGTTCTATGCCATCAAGAAAATGGTTGCAGAATGCTGTTACTGCTAACTCCTTGGTTTTACTCTCAGATTTCCATGCATGAAATATGGGTAAAACAACGTGACACACTTTTGTACTTTCTTCAAGTGTACTCGTAATTTCTGATAAGCCTTTTTTAACGTTTAAATATGCAGCTCCTTTTGTTATGTAGTCATCGTCATTATTTTCAACAATAATATCGCCATCTAATTTCTTCACATCTATTGTATCAGAAAGGATATTAGCAAACCCCATATATACACTACTACAGCCAAACTTACGAGCGACGCTGCTACACTCATCTGTGTTGCTGAAATAAAAAGCAGAGCTATGCATGTACCTATTAGAGGTAGAGGCTAAAGCTACTGTGTTTTCTGGATACATATCCCACTTTACTCGATCACGCAGATCAAATGAACTACCGTAGAAGAGTTGACGCATTGCAGCTACAGGCTCTTCACAGTATGACTCGTGAGTAGGATGGATGTCTCGGAAGAAAGGCGTAATAATAATTGCGGCATCGTGATTATCTTGGTGCTGCGCACTAACTGACGGCATCAACTCAGTAGACACCCCATGTGATGTATCTTCAGGATTCATACCACATTCATCAGATATGAAAATACATGCCCCTGTCAAAATAACTTTCACATTGTTTTTTTTAAAAATCTTTTCAGGACCCTTATATAGACCGGCGCATGCCTGATTAATATTGGCAAAACTAAATGACACCATTAACACAATAGCGCCTATTTTTGCCATGTTGACGTGTTTATTTATCATGATAAAACCTCTTCTTTATTGTCATCTATACGATAAGTACGACAAGATAATTATAAATCGATAACTATCACTATCGGAGAGACGATATAACTAAATATACTGATATTACAAGTTATTTATATAAATCAGACAACTCTTCTTAAAAGTGTGAGTAGGAGCTAAATGGGAAAACAGGCAAGTCTTACGAACAACAGATAAGCAAGAGCGCAACACCATAAATCCTTCCAAAACCGAAGACATGTTTGCAAACGTTATACTACGCCAAGTTATGATTTGAGAAAGAGGACTATTGAGTATCAATGCTCCTCGTTCCCACGCTCCTGCGTGGGAATGCATACCTCACTCACCATTATCTGGTTTCCATGCTCCTGCATGGGAGCTCATGCGGAAAGTGAACGAAAAAAACTTTAAAGATTCCAATAAAATATTCACCTTTTTAGTTCGTGTAAAAACATGAATCCTGTGGTGTTCAGTGAAAGTGAAAAAGTGCTGGATTCTGGATGGGTTATTTTGTAGCGACTTCTACCCATTAATTAGGCTCCGTATGCATTCCCACGCTGAAGCGTGGGAACGAGAAAATCAATCGATTAAAAATATTAAATGGAATAACGCCTATTATCGAACAGATATTGGCTATCGTGCTATTGAACGTGGAAACAACTAAGAAAGCAGCAAACCATAAATCACCACAAAAACATACACACTTGAAGTAGACTTGAGAGTCAGTTTGTCATAGACTGTAGCTCTCACACCACGAAGCAAGTGACCACAAGGGAAACTCTTACACGCAGCTAACTCTGGCTGAACGATACCAGATTCAATCCCTCAGACACTCGTATTTTCA
>JASXSV010000001.1 GCA_030674915.1 Candidatus Endonucleibacter bathymodioli | reverse complement strand
GATGGTGTGGTTGTTATTGATGGTGTGGTTGTTATTGAGATTAATTGCAGCCTTTCCCATGTAGGGACAGCGCTTACCTTAGCTCGTTTATTTACAGCCCAGGAGGAATAATCAGACAGCATCGGGTCCAATGTGCCACTTAATGGCGATGTGACTCTCCCATGAAATAAATTGCTCGTACATGGATCATCGTAACTATAATCGCAGATTTGCGGGAGGACTTTTGATGTTAGCTCTCCAAATATATTTATGCCACTACCTGTCGCTTCCATTTCTGATACTCCCAGAGATTTATAAAATATAATGATGGCAATTCCTAAGTATTAACCAACTAACATTTAATGTATATATCATGAACTAACACTCAAGATTATAATTAGTATAACCTGAATTTATCCAATAATTGAAATAGCTATATCACTGTACTATTTGGCCTAAAGGTATAAATACTGATATCTATAAATTAACCTAACGGGTACATTATTATTTAACGTAATTTTCCTACGCACGCATTGAAAGAAAAGTAATACATATTTCCTGATTCAAATAATCTCATTACTTATGGTATAGACCTAAATAATACGAAAAAGTTCCGTGCCATTTATAGTGATATAATGAGGCATCAACATAACAAACTACTTTTACCATAGATTAACACCATAACCGACACACGTGGAATTGATTTGAGATCCAACTGTTCAAAGGATACAGCTCACACACAACGAAAAAAATTATCGTCAGCGTAAGGATGCCTAGAATCTAGCCTGTTTAATTTCTGATAGTATGAATATTTATGAGACTCAATTTTTAATCAACATACGTCCACGAAAAGCTTTAAACCACTTTAGTCCGATTGAGTTTTTATCGGGCAAGTGCATTAGTTATTGTGGAAATATATATTTGCATATATGTATAATCATGCCATAACAATGATCGTCTTATTTTTGCTTTATGCGAGTTTTTTTTTAAAAGGCTCTAGACAGACTGCTGACCGGGAGTTTTTGTGGATAGTGCATACGTATGATCCAACACTACTAAACCCAGTACCATTTTATTCATTTTAACGATATCATTATCAATTAATTCAATATCCAAATTTATGGTACTTATAGCAACTTCCATACAATCTGACTTGCATTTACTAACACCTATACTTTTTCCTGCGGACATAATATCTTTTACTTTATATTTTTCATCTCTCGTGAATTTTTCAAAGTGTATAGGTAACATAAAATCTGAGTAAATTTTTTTATTCATACCTTTATAACATAATACTAATTCAATCCGTGCATCACATAAATCACACACCTCCTCAATTGTTTCCTTACGTAACATCATCTTACTAAAATAAGACAATTCATCTTTTACAACATAATCTTTCATATTGAATAGTATTTCAACTCTTTTTTTTAATTTATTATTCATATCAACGATCCTACAAACAGTATAGTTAAATATATCTGCAGCTATATCTTTTGCTGAGTACTTTATTATATTATTTTCCATACAAAAAATTGATGGGGAAGGTATAGCTGCGGGTATTAGTGGGGGTGTGGTTATTGTTGAGATTGGCTGCAGCCTTTCCCATGTAGTGGTAGTGCTTATCTCAGCCAGTTTATTACGTACAGCCCAGGAGGAAGAATCAGATAGCAACGGGTCCGATGTGCCGCTTAATGACGATATTGCTCTCCCATGAAATAAATTTGTCGTACATGGATCATCGTAACTATAATCGCAGATTTGTGGGAGGACTTCTGATGTCAACTCTCCAAATATATTTATGCCACTACTTGTCGCTTCCATTTCTGATACTCCCAGATATTTATAAAATATAATAATGACAATTACTATTATTAGAGCAACTAACATTTAATGTGTAATACATAGAATAACACTCAAGATTATAATTGGTATAACCTGAACTTATCCAATAGTGGAAATAGCTATATCACTGTACTACTTGGCCTAAAGGAAGAAATACTGATATCTATAAATTCACCTAATGGGCACATTATTGTTTAACATAATTTTCCTACATACACATTGAAAGACAAGTAATACATATTCCCTAATTCAAATAATATCTGCATTATGGTATAGGACTTAAAAAATACGGAAAAGTTCCGTGCCATTTATAATGATATAATGAGGCATCAACATAACAAACTACTTTTACCATCAATTTCCACAATAACCGACACACTTGGAATTGATTTAAGAACCAGCCGTTCATAGGCTACAGCTCTCACACAATGAACCAGGTGACAACATGGGGAAATCTTACAAACAGCTGATTCTTACTGAACTATACCAGATTCAATCCCTAAGCAATCTCGTATTTCATTCGCGTAAGATTGGTGATTACATGATACCACTCTAATAAAATGGGCTCCTTGGAACTAAAGCACTTCCATCCTAGAGCTATGATGCACAGGAAGCTCATCGCAACAGCCTACAACGCCGTAACAATGCACCAAGCCTCATGACTAATGGCCATTACATTTGATAACGGTGGTGAGCTCTCTGGCCACGGACGTATCTATCTGACATTGAGCTGCAAAATATATCTTTGCACACAATACCCCTACGGCAACATGGATTAACCAGAATACTAATGACTTGCTGGGGAAACTCTTCCCTACGTGAATGAAGATTAACTGCTTATCAAAAAATGAAATGGTTGACGCTAAAATACTAGCCAACATACGACAGCGGAAAGTATTAAATCACCTTATTCCTATAAAGTTTTTATCTGATAATAGTGTGTAACTTATGCTAATAATCTAGGGTTGTTACACATATTATTTATACCAGCTACCATTGGGGGCGTGAGGTTGACCACTCTCACTCACAATTCCCATACTACTCGTAAGCTTATGCGGCTTGTACGTTTCTCGACTATTCATGCCTTCAATGGTAACTGGTATTTCTCTTTATTTACTAACTCCTATAGTTTATTACTTTTAATTTATCTCATAATAGCTCAACATTCTGCGTTTTACTATATTGCTAAGATAAGTCATAACTTCCATCTTCTCCATATAGCTCCAACTCATTAAGTAAGACCTGATATCTGCTTCCCAAATCTTTTAGCGTTGTATTTAGATCATCTATCTCGATCTGTAGATCATTTATTTCTCGTGTAGTCTCACGTAGCAGATCAACCGCTTCATCGTTAGAGGCCAATTGAGAGTTCATGGTTTTCCCAATGCGTGCAATATGATTACTAAGGTCTACGCTGCCTTTTACCAAAGATAAACTACTCAACTTCTCAGAGATAACCGTAAGCTCGTTCCTAACTTTATCAAGCTCTAGTTGTTGTTCATTTGTGTACTTATGTGCAATATCATCCTCAAGGTTAGATTCTAGACCGGATTGATATGTGTATTCTTTCTTCAATTCTTCTATTTCTTTTTGTTGTTTCTTAACTATACTTTCCTGTTCTTGCATAGCAGTATCATATTGCCTGTTTATTTCTTCTGATGCTATGTCACTAGCACTGAGATCATTCTCCATCTCAATTCTCAGATTGTTTTTCTCATTCAACTTTCCTCTCACCATGTTTAGTTTGCCTAGTATGCTAGACATCATAGTCTTTAAGGAATCCAATTTCCTAGTGATAAAGCTTTTCTCCTCAGAACTTATCTTAGCTTTTTCAACGTTAGTCGTCACATCAGAAGACAGACCACCTTGCTTAATATTTCTCTTTTTATTTTGTGCTGCTTGTGAAGCATCGTTTTGTTTAAGCTCAAACATGCTAGCTATATTTTTCGTATTACCAGCAAAGGTCTTATCTTCTTCAAGTTTCGTATTACCTGCAGATACTGGGTTTAGACCAACTAGTATCTCATTGCTCTTACCTTCTTCAGGGATCTTACCTTCTTCAGGTTTCGTATTACCAGCAAATACTGGGTTCTCATCGCTATCATCTTCTTCAGTTTCTTTTAGATAAGCTAGCATCTCTTCAGGCTCTAGAGCACTTAGTATATCGCTCATATCTTCTTCATGAATCGTCGATAATAACCTTTGTTGGCTCTCCTGTAACACTTTACGTTTCTCCTGTAACACTTCACCTAGTTCCACAGTAACTGAATCGGACGTGCCATTTTCATCTACCTGAATGGTCGACTCATTCAAGCTCTTTACTCCTGCGAACATCTCCTGCTGAAGCACTGGTCGTGTGTACTGAACAGTTTCCCTATCAAGAGACAATTTGTAGTTCTGACGATCTGTTTCTGGCTCTGGTGGTAGCTCGATGTTCATTTTTTCCAGAGTAACTGGCTCGTGACCTGCAAACACTGGATCTCTATGTTTAATATCATTAAAAGAAGCCCTAGCAGGAACATCCAGTATCTCCTCATTCTGAGTTATGTCTGCATTAGGATTAAAGAAAACGATGTTCTCACCATCAGGCGCTCCACCGAACATTGTCTTTGTTTCCAGCGGTTGAAAGATCGCCGCCTTCTTTGCTCCCATTTCTAGTTCGAGCCTATTCTGCTGAGACGTTGATGGTACTGGCGGTGTTGATGGTACTGGCGGTAATGGTCGTTTATGCTGAATAGATTCCTTAGAAGAAAGAGTAAGAATATTTTCTTCACTTTTCTTAATGTAAACATCTTCTTTTTTACGTTCTTGCGCCAATAAGAAATCTTCAGTACAACCAAAATTTTCTGGTTTTGGTGTAGATATTGCTACTTTTGGCACAACTATTTCCTGAGTTTGAATAGGATCTGCCTTTGATTTTTTTGCCACCGGCTCCACCTGTTTCGTGACATTTTCATCTCTACCCATTAAGCCCAATATAAAATCTGCAGTACATCCGAGATTTTCTGGTGTAGATATTGCTGCTTTTGGAACAAATACTTCCTGAGTTTCTATAGGATCTGCCTTTGACTTCTTTGCCACCGGCTCCACTTTTTCCGTACCAATGTATTTAGTCGATGGATAAGTGTCCTCGAATACTTCTTCCATAGCTCTATTTATTTCAGCTTCAGTGCACTTCACTTTGCTGTCATAGTATTTCTCTTCACGACGGTTTCTCATTTTTTCTATATCGGCACTAGATTTAGTTCTTCCTTCCATCTGGTCTATCTCTACACCTTCAGCCTTGTAAGCAGCTAGTATAGGATCTCTATCATTCTCATAACGATTATTTTCTTTTTCTGTTTCCTTCTTCAGCATGGTATCATTGTAAGCTACATCCGCCTGATGCAGATATTTTATATGACTAATCTTTGATTCATTGCCATTTGCTTTTTCTATTCCCTCTTTATAAAACGCAGATGATCTCTTGGCAAAGTTTTCAAATCTTTCAATTATTTTCTCTTCCATACGTTTATGTAGATCATTTTTAGCGCTAACAAGTCCTGTCTGAGGAGCACCTTTTAATGATGTGCCTATCTCATTCTCTGGCGTACTACAATAACGAGCATAGAGAGTTGTTAATGCAGTTAACGCCATAAATGCACCACCCATATAAGGGTTAATTCGACATAGTATAGATCCTACTGAAAGAGCTGCAACAGTCCAGCTTTTAAACTGAGCGCTTAAGCCCACACAAGTATTATCAGTCTCTGCAGATACTTTACCAGCATCACTTGATTTGCTTGAAAATGGATTACCAATACTTTTAATAATATTATTCAACATAATATTTCTCCTTTATTTAGTTAATAATTTATGAAGGACTTTTCAAATCACAAATTTTAATTTTTACTACTAATACTAATTAGAATCAATAATTTTTCAAAAGTTCATTAAAATATTATGTCTTATAAAAGCAATGTCAGCATACATAACTAACAGTCAATGTTTATTACACATTCAACATGACATACTGCTTTGCTATACACAATATATTCTTTACCATGCTATTAGCTAATACCTCAACCAGTTATTATAGGATCTAACACCTTTGTAAAATCATCTAATCGGATATATTTGCTAATATAATATTCAGCCTCGCATCTTTCTTTTTAACATTAAATATTTCTTATTACTAATAGACCACACTAGTAACTAATGATTCAACCAACGGTTATAAGATCTAACTCATTTGTTAAATCCTCTGACTTTATATGCTTGCTAATACAATATTCAAAATGGCATCTTTCTTTTTTAAAATTAAACTATTTCTTACTATTAATAGA
Organism: Candidatus Endonucleibacter bathymodioli; assembly: GCA_030674915.1. Lineage (GTDB taxonomy): Bacteria > Pseudomonadota > Gammaproteobacteria > Pseudomonadales > Endozoicomonadaceae > Endonucleibacter > Endonucleibacter bathymodioli. Next base: position 389,969 of record JASXSV010000001.1, on the reverse strand, counting down.
CCATACTTCTACGTAATCTTTCAACCAGTTGTTATAAGATCTAACTCATTTGTTAAATCCTCTAACCTTATACATTAGCTGATAGTAGCTAATTCTTATATTCCATCCTCTTCGGGGAGTAAGGTTATTGACTGCCCTCACTCACCACCCAATCATCTATTCCTCGTAGGGTAATGGTGACTTCACTCGTTTATCGCCTACTCACACCCTCAAACGTCTATGATGCCTTTCCAATATAGTGAAAATATCTATATACTTAAAGCCTTAGCAGATCAAAATATTCCGAGCAATGGCAGCAGTTTATGAGACAAAAAAATATCGTACACTCTCTGATCTCCATGGGTCTCTTAGCCCTAGCAGCCCTGACAGTTGGCTGCTCAAGCCAGATTAAACCCCATGCAGATATTCTTCAATGGCGCAAACTAACAGACTCTCGACCTCAATCAGCAGATCAATTTCATACCAAAGTAGCCGTAAGTGCCTTTGCAGACGAGGTCACTCAAATACTGAAAGCATCCTTATTATTACTAGATACAGATCTATCCAAAGCAAAAACTATGCTTGAGCCAATAAACTTTGACAGTTTAACTGATGAACTCAAAGAAGAGCTGGCTTTACAACAAGCGCTCATTGCGTATAGGTCTGGACAGAGTGAGAAGGTATTTGAATGGCTCGATCGCCAAGTAATTTTTGATAGCCACAATACAGAAACCATTGCTCGCGCTCACGCCCTACGCGCCAAAGCCTACAGTTACTTTGCAGAATATAAAGCAGCTCTAGATGAATGGCTTGGAGCTATGCTGTTGCTAACAAAGGAACAGCAAGCCACTTATCAAAACGATATTTGGAAAACCATGCTCCATGTTCCCGAGTCCCGCCTACGCAGCCTAATAAGTCAAATATCTGAAAAAAACATACAAGCTTGGTTGCAACTGGCAATCCTATACCAACCCAAGCACTCCATTGAACAACAACTTACAGGTCTTAAAAACTGGCAGCAAAAGTGGCCTAACCATCCTGGCAATACATATCTACCCAGTAATTTTATAACCTTGGAATCCAGAAGCATAAAACCAAACAAAATTGCAATACTACTCCCACTTTCTGGGAGCCTCGCAAAAGCTGGGCGTGCTGTTAGGGACGGCATTATCGCAGCGCACTATGAAGACTTAAAAAAACAAATAGCAACCACAGAACTATTATTTTTTGATACCAACGGCAACGATGTCAGACAATTGGCAGAACAAGCCATTCAGAAAGGAGCACAACTCATTATTGGGCCTCTTGCCAAAAATGACGTAAGTCTCATACAAAATCATATAACAACACAAGTACCAGTGCTAGCCCTGAATTATATTGACAGCAAGAGTGCCGATCCATCTTCTCAGTTTTATCAATTTGGGCTTTCCACTGAAGATGAAGCCCTCATGATTGCACATCGAGCCATTCTTGATGGCCATAAACGTGCAATCATGCTCACTCCTAAGACCCCATGGGGAAGACAAACCAACCACTATTTTTCTCAAGCTTGGAAAGATGTAGGTGGAAAAATGGCGGATCATAGCGAATTCGACAATAACACACAATTTAGCAAACTCTGCGGCCAGTTGCTTCATATTGACCAAAGCCTTCAAAGGGAAAAGAAACTAGAACGCCTATTAAAAGAACCCCTAAACTTTCAACCAAGAAGACGCCAAGATGTTGATATGATATTCATTGCCGCTTCACCGGCTGAAGCGCGACAAATAAAACCATCACTTTCTTACCAGTTTGCTGAAAACATTCCTGTCTATGCTACATCCAGTGTATTTTCCGGAAGAGAAGACCCCACCAAAGATCGTGATATTGACGGCATAAGAATGCCAGTTATGCCTTGGTTCATACCCAGCGAGGTGTCTGACATTAAGAGATCAATAACTGATGCTTGGCCTCATTCACAAGGAGAATATGGTACACTATACGCTTTGGGATCAGACGCTTACAAACTTCATCCAAAGCTTGAGCAGTTATTCAAGCTTCAAGGCAGCCGTCTTAGGGGACTAACGGGCTGGTTAAGCATCAATCAGGACCTCAAAATTATCAGAGAATTAACATGGCAGATATTTAATAACGGTCGCCTCCGTCCACATCCTGTTCAATTGCACGAGAAAAATCAAGCCAATGCCTTGGAAATTAAGAAACATCAATCACCAGGGTGAAAAAGCAGAAAAGTCAGCCCTACATTATTTAAAAAAGCAGGGTCTTAAGCTACTGAATAAGAACTTCGCATGTCCATATGGTGAACTAGACTTGGTCATGCTTGATTCAGACATACTTACATTCATCGAAGTTCGTTTTCGCTCCAAATCTAGCTTCGGCTCTTCAGCAGAAAGCATCACACCATCCAAAATACAAAAAATAAGAATGACCTCCAATATTTTCCTCCAGCATAACTCCCAACACAAACGCAGATTGTGCCGATTTGATGCAGTAACCATTACACACGATGACGACAGCAAACAAAATCGATTAGAATGGACAAAGGGCGCATTTTAATAAATATAAACGACACAGTTAGCTTTTCTGATTTCAGGATACTAAATATGCACGACCGAATAACCAACCACTTCTCAGACAGCATAGACGCAAAAATAAGAGCCGCTGACACCTTACCTCCTGATATAGCCAATGCTTCCGAGATAATGGCTCAGTCCCTTTCACATGACGGTAAAATTCTAGCTTGTGGTAATGGAGGCTCTTCCGGAGCCGTTCAACACTTTGTATCAGAACTGCTAAATCGCTATGAACGTGAACGCCCGCCTCTACCTGCACTAGCACTTTGCGCTAACAGCATGACAATGAGCGCCATTGCCTCAGACTCCAGTTATAATGAAGTATTCTCAAAACAGATTCAGGCTTTGGGTCAGCAAAGTGATATTCTACTCACTATATCAGCAATAGGTAACTGTCCCAATATTCTTCAGGCTATTCAAGCAGCCCACGATCGCGATATTAAAGTTATAGCTCTTACAGGTAATGACGGTGGTGATATGGCTCGACTTCTTCACCCAGAAGATGTAGAGATCAGAGTGCCTGCAACCAATCCTGCCCGTATTCAAGAAGTCCACACTCTCATTATTCACTGTTTCTGTGACCTCATTGATGAACACCTGTTTCCAGAAGCATAAGGAGAAAACCCAATGACATACATTACCAAACTCGTTCTAGTTTACTTTCTGGCTCACGTAAGTGGCTGCGCCACCATTATTGGCGGTTTCAGCAAAGAACCTATTGAGACAAATCCCCGTAAAAGAAGCTGGGGTAACTGGATGGATGATCAAACAATAGAAACCATTGCAACGGTGAATATCCAAAAAACAGATCCTAGCTTTAAAAACAGCCGTGTTAAAGCTATTAGCTTTAATGGCACACTGCTTCTTATCGGACAAGTTCCAACAGCACCTATGAAAGCAATTGCCAGCGAAACAGCAAAAACAATATACCACGTCAAACAAGTTTACAATGAGCTCGATGTCAGCCCAATCATTACCTTCTTGACACAGAGCAACGATTCTTTACTTACTATACAAGTTAAGGCTGGGTTTATTTCATCCAGTGATGTTATTGCTGACCGCATCGAGGTAAACACAGAAAATAGCACAGTCTACCTAATGGGACTAGTAACCATAGAAGAAGCGCAAGCTGCAGTAGACATTGCTCGTAATGTTCATGGCGTTAAAAAGGTAGTCAAAGTTTTTGAGTACCCACAAACCAACAGTAACTGATCCGAGGTTTAGTTTACCTCGACAATTGAAGCAAACCTCTATCAATCTAGTTGCTCTTTTAAGCATTAAACGCAATTTTATTTTACTATGAGAAGAGACCTAAGCATAACCAACAATATAATCATATTGTCAGGATCACAGCACTTGAAGCCTTGACCACAATAAAAGAACCATTTATTAGTATTGAGTTTCGCTATATGGATCGTCCGGAAAAAATGGCAAAAACTCATCATCCATTTTCTATACTAGTCCAATGCTGGAAGACCATTAATGACAGAGCAGGAATACAAAAACACAGACACCACTATACGAAACTCTATTTGACCACCTTCAACGACGGCCTGCCTGGCTTTTTAGGCCTAGACGACTCTAAAGCCGATCCGGATCTCATGTCTGGCTGCTTCAAACCACTATCAACAGGCTTTTCAATCATAGATTCCGCACCAACTTCAAACACCATCCCCTGACCATTCTCTTTGGCATAAATAGCCATAAGAGCCTCAAAAGGCACAAAAACCATCAATGCCCGCCCATCAAAACGTCCGTCAAAACTGAGGAAGTCTTTTCCAATATCAAGCCCTCTTATCGCAACAGGTGATATATTCAAAACAATCCGTCCATCGCTAACATACTCATTGGGCACAACAACATCTTCACAGTTAGCATCAACTAATATATAAGGGGTATAGCTATTATCCAGAATCCACTCATACAGGGCTCTCGCAATGTACGGACGACTACTGGTCATAGTCATAATACTCTCCAGAAATAATAAAATGAAATAAACAAAAAAACCCACAACTCATGCAATAAAACAACTGTAGAGAACAGTTTAACTCACAATCTAATAATGCCGTAGACAACATAAAACGCTAAATCCCACAAGACTAACAACCTCCATGATAAAAGAATGAGCGCACATAATTCCAGCAATAACCTCTAGTCACGCAGAGATAAGGATGCACTACTATTCTCGCATCTCCCTCTCTATATCAGATAGGCTGGCTTGGAAAAGTGGGCGCTCAAACATTCGCTCGGCGTACTGACCAATAGCCTTGCTGTTCTTGGGTAGTTCAACTCCCAGGGAAGGCAAACGCCAAAGAATAGGAACAATACAACAATCTACCAGAGTGAGCTCATCACTCATGAAAAATGGTTTTTCAGCAAAAATACACTCTACTGCCTGCAAACTTTCACGCAGCACCTTCCTAGCACGATTGGTTGGAGTACCTTTGATCTTCGGATCAACAATCGCATCAACAAGTACGCACCAGTCTTTCTGAATACGATGGATCATTAACCGACTCTGAGCACGAGTAACTGGATAAACCGGTAGTAGTGGTGGATGAGGAAAACGCTCATCAAGATATTCCATCATCACATTTGGCTCATAAAGAACCAAGTCTCTGTCCACAAGAGTTGGCAAAGTATTATATGGATTAAGGTCTGACAGCTCTTGCGGCAAATCATTCGGATTGACATGCTGCACATTAACCGCAACACCTTTTTCCGCCAACACAACACGAACCCTGTGACTATAATGATCTGCAGGATCAGAAAAAAAGATCATGGATGACTTTTTGGCAGCTAGGATCATGAAGCACCACCTACGTGCAAAGACTTATAAATTCCAGCAAACCTCTTCCACCATAGCAGCGACCGACGCAATAGCAGGAGAAAAAAGCCACCCAACAAAATAGAAAACATAGTAACAAACTTTACAGAGATAGTCAGCCACCTTTCAAATTAATACCATAAAAATAAAGATTATACTAAAAATAAATAGATTGAAAGTTACAACAAAACCTTATACCAGCGCCATTATAGGCATATAAAGCCAATAAACAAGAAAATCCCAATAATCTTACAAGCTGAGACAAGAGAGAACAATCCACAACATCACAGCTCCAATAGAAACTAACATTCCCCAGCACGGCTCTAACATATCTACTATATTGCACGTATTGCACGACGCACTTGACTAGCTAGACAAATAACTGTAAGGATCACAAAATCATACCCTTAAACCTGATTGCTGCTCTTGTATTATTAAGTTCTTTTGCTTACACTGCTGACCGACCAGAAGCTGATAGTCTCGTTCCAGCGGTTATGACTGAAGTTACAGCAGTAGATACAACCAACAAAGCTCCAGTACCAGCCGTCGCTGCTGTGCCTGATAATGATAGCCCTGCTCCATCGGTTATGGCCGAAGTGACGGCAGTAACTACAGCCAACGAAGCTCCAGTACCTGCCGTCGCTGCTGTGCCAGATAATGATAATCCCGTTCCAGCGGTTATGACTGAGGTGACGGCAGTAGTTACAGCCACTGAATGCCCAGAAATGACATCAGAATCACTTGCAAACGTTCTCAATAAAGCTCCAGACCATACCGTAGTTGAAGATCGTCCTATTCCGAACTCATCAAGCCCTAGCCCTGACAATTATAGTTTTACATGCCAATCAGACCATAGCCCATACAACCATAGCCTTATATGCTCAGCATCCGCTAAAGGTCTAAACCCAGACACCGCATTAGAAATAATTGATACTCTTGCATCATTAAGTTTGTTTACTTACATTACTGACCGCCCAGAAGCTGAATCAGAATCACTTGCAACATTTCTCAATAATATTCCAGACGATGCCTTATTTGGAGATTATCATCTTCCGAACTCATCAATCCCTAATCCAGACGATCATCACTTTACATACTCATCAAACCCTAGATCAGACAGCCCTAATTTTACATGTCCAGTATGCGTTGAAGATCTAAACCGGCACACAGAATTAGAAACGTTAGATTGCAATTGTTTGATATGCAAGAACTGCGTACGTCTATACATAAAGACTGCCGACATAAATACACTCACCGCGTCTGGGCTACCTTGCCCGAAATGTGATAAAATAATAGGGCTGGAGCAGGTGCGTAAGTTTGCCGGAAAAACGCAATATGAAAGAATAAATTCAATAATAATTTCAATAATAACATCACCTGCAGAGAATTATAGATGCACCGCTGATGGTTGTAACATGATCATGTATATTGAGAAAAATACACTTCAACGTAGTGCAACATGCCTTAATACCCAATGCAATGCAACGATATGTACCAGTTGCAAAGCATCCCCTTACCATGACTCTATGACCTGTGACGATTTTCAAAAACAACAAGACTCCAAAAATGAGGAGAAGGAACTACCTCATAATATTTTTCCTTGCCCTTCGTGCAAATCCTACATTGAATTAGTAGCAGGTTGTAACCTAGTTACCTGCCTAACATGTAAGAGTCAAATATGCGCAGAATGCAAAAGACTTATTACGGAAGGATATGCTCATTTTAAGCATGGGAAATGCCTATTAAACAATCCAGAAATACCGGACTTTGCTGCAGATTATGTGCCACTAGCCCCACCACACTATGGAATCCGGAACAACACAGTAGAACCTGCATGGTTGGCTAAGCACTTAAAATATAGAACAAGACATGGCCTTACAGTGTTTCTGAACCGTACATGCGATGACTGTGGAACTAAACAAAGATTCACACCTATTGTCACTTGGGATTGTAAACATCAGTATTGCTATTACTGCGGTGCCACCATGTTTAAAAAACATCCCAGCCTAGAGCATCAGATAACATTTACATGCCGTATATGCCTTGCATGCAATATCCCTCCAGAAAAAGCCTTCCCTCTTTCAGCAAGCAATGATTACACTCTCCCAACCGGTAATTCTCATGCAACAACAAGAATGCTTACCTGCAACCTCTGTCAACTTCACCCGAGAATGTCTACAGACCATCTTTATTGCAGTCAATGCATAGAAGAAGGGAGAACTCTTCCTGATCAGGAAGCCCGCACTATGCTCGAACCACGTAATAATTACCGTGAGTGCCAGCTGTGTGATAAAAGTATAAAACAAAGCCTTTCTGAGTATTGTAGAGACTGCAACCACCTTCTTGAGACAGGATGGACAGTACACTAATAAATTGAATCATTAAATTCAACGCCTTAGCCTAGAACCATGACTAATTTAAAAAAACAAGATAAGTGCAATCACCACAAGACTTAGAGAAACCAACTCGTTGAAGGTGGTTAGCAGGCGACAAACTAGAGAATCACCATAAACCTAGAGCCGTAGGTGACGGAGGTGAGTGAGAGCTGTAAACAACCGATCATCCTCAATAGTGATCGGTATAAAACTTAAAATAACAGTCACCATTGCCTATTTCCAGCCAGCCACAGCCTCACCTTTAAACAACCGAATCGCAGCCCTTTCCACAGCCTCTGTCTGATAGGCTTGAATCAATGCCTGTACCCTAGGATCATTTTTATTATCTTCCCGAGATACCAAAATATTCACATAGACCGAATCTTTTCCCTCTATCATCAACGCATCACGACTGGGAAGCAAACCTGCAGGAACAGCGTAAGTAGAATTAATGAACGCCAAATCCACATCATCCAAGGAACGTGGCAACTGAGCAGCATCCAACTCAATGAATTTCAAGCCTTTTGGGTTCTCAACAATATCCAAAGGTGTGGCCTGCAGATTGCTCGCATCTTTCAAAGTAATCAGCCCTATTTTGTGTAACAAAATCAGAGCTCGTCCTTCATTACTCGGGTCATTGGGAATGGCGACTTTAGCCCCCCTCCCCAAACCATCAAGACCACTGATCCTCTTTGAATAAGCGCCCATTGGATAAACAAAAGCATTCCCAATGACAGCCAATTTTAAACCTCTATTCTGTATTACACTATCCAAATACGGTCGATGTTGAATGGCATTGACATCAATACTTCCTTCGGATAGCGCGATATTAGGCAACACGTAATCCGAAAATTCAACCAGCTCAACATCAATACCCTTCTCACGTTTTAATATCTCAGCCGCCACTTTCATTACATCCACTTCAGGCCCCGCCATGACTCCAACTTTCAAAGCCATATTGTCATCCTTAACACCTCCACAACCACCTAAAAATAACGCTATAATTAAAAACGTCACTCCAGTCAATAACTTGAACATCAGCCAGTAATTCACGCTTCTCATTCTTCCCCCTAATACAGCTACAAATTTTTATTGTAGTAGTGTTGTAACCGATCCCCTACCATTTGAATCAACTGCACCAAAACAACCAACACCACTACTGTTGCCAGCATAATCACCCCATCAAAACGCTGATAACCATAACGAATACCTAAGTCACCAAGACCACCACCTCCAATAGCACCTGCCATAGCCGAATAGCCAACTAATGCAACCAACGTAATGGTCATACCATTAATCAAACCCGATCGCGCTTCAGGCAAAAGCACTCGAGTAATAATCTGCCAAGAGTTTGCACCCATAGACTGAGCCGCTTCAACCAACCCCGCAGGCACTTCGTTTATGGCCCCTTCAACAAGGCGGGCAACAAAAGGAATGGCTGCAACTGTGAGCGGTACAATAGCCGCTATTGTACCAATGGAGGACCCGGTTAACAGTCGCGTAAAAGGAATAATAGCCACCATCAAGATAATAAATGGCACTGACCGTCCGGCATTAATAATACCCGCCAGCAGCCCGTTGACAAGCAGATTCTCATCAATACATCCCTGTCTGGTGGTATAGAGCAGCACACCCAACGGAATACCCAGCAAAAAGCTCACCCCTCCGGAAATGAACACCATATAGCAGGTTTCCCAAAGTGACAAAAGCAGCAACGTCCACACCTCAGCTGACATAACCAAGCACCTCCACTTTTGCATGCTCTTCAAGAAATGCCAACACTTGCCCAGATGCCAGCCTATCACCGACAATCTCCACCATCAGAAAACCCATCGATTTACCGCCAACGATTTCAATATCCGCCTGTAAAATAACGAGATCAACATCATAATTCCTAGCAGCCTGAGTAATCAACGGCTCAACCACCAGCTGCCCAACAAAGGTAATTCTAACCACCGGCCGAGCATTAACCGCAGGACTTTTCTGAAAACGGCTTTGAATATCAGCAACAGGCTTTTCATGAATTGCACTACGCACAAACTCTTTAGCCAGCTCTGTTTTCGGGCTCATAAAAAAAGCTTCCACGCTATTTTCCTCAATCAGTCTACCATTACTCAAGATTCCTACCCGATCGCAGATTAATTTCACAGCGTCCATTTCATGGGTAATCATTAGAATAGTAATATTAAACCGCCGATTAATATCTTTTAACAAAGTTAAAATGGAGGCAGTTGTTTGCGGATCCAACGCTGAAGTTACTTCGTCACACAACAAAATTCGCGGCTTACTGGCCAGCGCTCGACCAATAGCCACCCGTTGCTTTTGGCCACCAGAAAGCTGCACAGGATAGCTGTTCTTTTTTTCTTGCAACCCCGTCAGCTCCAGCAAAGACATAACCTCTGCATTAATATCATTTTTAGGATAACCAGCCAACTCCAACGGCAAAGCTATATTTCTAAACACCGTACGACTAGAAAGAAGATTAAAATTCTGAAAAATCATACCCATGTTATAACGGGTTTTACGCAAGGCTTTTTTCGATAACTGAGTCACATCAATACCGTCAATAAGAACCGACCCAGAAGACGGTTTTTCCAACAGATTGACACAACGAATAAGGGTACTCTTACCAGCACCACTGGAACCAATAACACCAAATACTGAACCTTCAGGAACCACCAAATTAATATTATCCAGCGCCTTAACTTCAGCACCTCCTGCAATAAAAAACTTACTTAACCGCTTCAGCTCAATCATATTTACTCCGCTCGAACTCACGCCCCCTTTCCGATCTATCAATAAGTAATGTTTCCCTGCCCGTTAATTTTACGCCCTTTTGAGTAATAAGTGCAATTTGATGATGCAGCAAGTACATTTTACCAATTATCATTGAAAGCATAAATAGGCGACAAACAAGTAAAACCCCATAAACCCACGCGAAGTAAGTGATTGACGGGATAGCAGTCAACATACTAAAACTATCTAGGTAAATAGATATAAAGCTCTAAGAATGGAGCCTAGCAAAGCACCACGTCTGCCAAATTAAGATGTCGCTGAATGGTCAAACATCAAACCAAAAAATAAAACCTCCGGAATATTTGCAACGCAGCCAACGAGATTGTTATACTCGCACTAAAAAGATTAAATGATTCCTGTTATGGGGTGGTTATAGATAACATGAGAATTAGAACTTACCACAGCCTTATCTATTTAAAAACTAGACAGGTCTTTCTCTTAAATAGGCGGGTGAGACGCTTGAGGTGTATATTATATATCCACAACCCGCACCTTCAAGAAGAATGGGTATAAATAACTTATTACTGAAGCCTTGGTGAGATATTAATAATTTATCCAACAGCCAATTTCTGTTAACCACTGGCAATCCTAATGATTGACCACCAGAATCCATTCTTGAGATCCTGTGAATATATCATCAAAAAAGGCTCTAACCCAAAAAGCTAATTACGGATTCCAGGTATGCCTTGGGCTTTATCTCAGCCTCATTGCACTACTACTGACCAAAACCTTGTGGTTAAACTCACCAGAAAAATCACACCTAATCTTATCTATTGTGCAGATTATGCCCTTATTACTTCCCTTGCCCGGTTTACTTAGGAAACGTACAAAATCCGCTGCATGGCTATGTTTTATCCTATGCTTTTATTTTATCAGCAGCGTTCTTGCAACTTGGAGCTTTCCAGGTGCACTCTATGAATGGTTAATCACCTTTTTCGTAATATTTCTATACATAGCATCCATGATGTTTATTCGCTGGCAAGGAAGATTGCTAAGGCATAGCTCCATCGCCCAATAACTCAAACATACTTCAACCCCTGCAATGGCAGACTGTAGACTGTTCTCACCCACCCAGTCTCCTGCCACTTTAAAGCTAATGGGCATTAGCTAACTTGTAGCCTACTCACACCTTCAATAACAGTGAGTATCAAAAGCTGTACGGGACGGAACGAAATTATCACATTTTTAAATATAGATTTTTGTTCTCTACTAGAAAATCGTAAAATTTCATGACCTTTTGCATACTATTTTCTAAAGCTTAACGTCTTGGTTATCAACATGCGTTAGACTCTCAGTGTAGGTCATTTTTTTGTCTGGATGATGCTTGAGTAATTTATTATATGATGACATATAAATCCTACCGATTACTTTCCCTAGATATAAGCTATCTAATGATAGCAACCAATAGGAAAATTAAACCCAAAGAAATACTAGAAGACCTAAGGAGTATGCGATTAAGTCCTCGTAATGATAAAAACCTATGATAAGTGTGCCTGCATGTCGGGAAGTAGGCATACAGACACTGAAAAACAAACAAAAACTGTACTTAATCGCATGCTCCCTAACGGTATAAAGTAAATCTCGCCTAATACTCAATTTTTTATCAACGTATTGATAAAAAATATTTTCCAAAAAAATAAAAATGTCCTCTAAAACAGCATTAGAAGACTTACATCTATAATCATACCTCTGCTCCATTCACATTCTAGCAAGCCAGAACGTAGAGGTTAGTAAAACTGGATTATTTATTATTACCCATGTACTTCGAAATAATCTTCACGTAATTTTGCAGTTCCATCAGATTGAAGAACCCAAAGCTCTTTAGTGATTACTCCATGGGCATGGTTCATTTTCCATCCTGCTGTCAATAAAGCACTTTCCCCATTAATAATTTTTATTGTCTGATCAATATAATCAACATCTGTGAAACCATCGTCGATGAGTTTTTGCCAAAATCCCTGAATTTCAGACGTCCCCGTATACACACCAAAAGGTTGAGCATTCATAGTCGCTTTTTTTTCATACTGAGCCGCACAACCTGCAGCATCACCAGAATTAAAATAATTTTTCCATTGAGTACTAGCAATATTGACTGCATTTAAAATCATTGCATTTTCTTCTTTACTCATTTTTCACTCCCAATTGTCCTATTAAAAAATATGGATAACTAACGCCGCAAATTAGACGACTACTGTAGTTAGCATAGGCTTAGGGCATTCATCCAGAAACATGTAGCCTAAATTAACATTATTATCGATTTTATACACACTTCATTGAAAGTGCAAATAGACCACAAATGAATAAACCATTGAGACCTCAATAGTAGTCAACTTGGATGAGCTAGAGCAGCCTTAGGAACAAAACAAACTAGCATACATTACTTCACAGCCAACAGCTTAACTTGTTGACTTGCGAAGCTAACTAACCGATAAACATAATGACTCCTTCGTCTTATGAAAAAAACTCTCATAACACTTTTCAGGTATCTCGACGCTTTTAAAAAATATGCTCTCTATCTGGATAACTAACGCCTACATCCATTTTCCTTTGAATGTGCGGGGTTATGGGCTACCCTAACTCACCACATTCACCATCTATAGTCGCAGACTCACGGAACTTCGCTCATTGGTCGCCTACACATAATTTCAATCGTAACAGATAAGTGACTCGCAGCTTCCAGGAAATAATAGAAAACAACTTGATTGCTGGGTTAAAGCCGTTATTTATCGTTATTACTTTCCTTTTGATTCTTTAACTCAAAACCCCTGACGATAACATATGCTATTAGTGCGAATAGAAATACTACAAGATACATCCAGGCTAGACTTTGAAGTGTCTCAATAATAGTGCGATATCCCTCTAAAATACACCGATCTGCGTTTAAGATAAGAACTTCTGTATTTTTATGAGGAGCATTGATATAACGCTCTAACTGGTGAATTCTTACTCCACCGGAGATACCAACAACGTATGCTGAGAATTTAATATACCTTTGCCATACACTGTGTATTTTATCCTGAATTATACGACTAAACATTAATCCAATAGCTGTATCGAAGGTCGTTACAACACCAAATGAAACGGCAGATGAAAGTGTGAATGTGACTAGTAATAATATGAAAAACATATTTTTTGATTTCTCTAAAGGTATCGTATACAGACACTAGGCTGAGTTTTGATGATAGTCCTCTGCCTCAGACGCAGTTAAGAGTACTTTAATAATGGCCTTTGAACATTGCAATAGTTTTATTTTTTTAAATAGCATAAGTGCCGGTGTAGAGCCTTTACTCATCATGCTTAGCCATTGTTTAGAACGACATACAATATAGCGATCGGTATCGATAATAAAGTAGGGATGTACACCAGTCCTCATAGAGCCATTATGGCCGGCAACCTTATTAATGAAAATACGGAGTATGGGTAATGTCTCATTCCATATCTCTTGTGATGATTTCTGTTCTTTTCTTGTTTTTATATGAAGTGCGAGTAATGGATTCCTGAGAAGCCCGCGACCAATCATAATTCTTTCACAGCCCGATACTTCTTGAATACGTTTTGCATCTTCAAAGGTGAAAATATCTCCATTGGCAATAACTGGAATCTTTACACATTCATTAATACGAGCAATCCACTCCCAGTGGGCTGGAGGGCGATAACCCTCAACCTTGGTTCGGGCATGTACCGTAAGGGCATCAGCTCCGGCAGACTCAATAGCTTGGGCATTATCCAGAGCCTTGGCCTTATCTTCATAACCTAACCGCATTTTGGCTGTTACTGGGATATGCCCTGGAGTTGCAGTCCTCACCGCTTTAACAATACGGTGTATATGATCTGGCTCTGTTAGCAGAACCGCTCCCCCTCTGTGTTTATTTACTGTTTTTGCTGGACATCCAAAGTTAAGGTCAATATTTTTGGCTCCAAGCATCACAGCTTGTTGTGCACTTAACGCCATCATTTCAGGGTTGCTGCCTAACAGTTGTATGGTAACCGGGGTGTTGTTATTGGTTTTACATCCGTGATAAAGTTCCGGGCACAGCCGATAGAAAGTGGAAGAGGCTAAGGGGGTGTCAGTAACGCGGACAAATTCAGTGACACAGTGGTCAAGGCCACCAACTTCTGAAAGAAGTGCTCGCATCAGGTAATCAACAACCCCATCCATGGGGGCTAGTGTAATGTGCATATTAGAATTTATTAACCAAACTTAATATTATTTAAAAGGGAATGACTTATACTGATAACCAATACTTTCGCCATTAAACGACGATCTTACCCTCATGAATTCTAGCAAACATAGCTGCTTTGTCCATTAACTGCTGAATAATAATCGATTTAGCATTTTCAGCAATCATTTCATACTCATTATCATTGTAAGTGAGCAGGCAACAAACAAGCAAAACCACAAGAATCTATAGCTTGTAGTAGGTTCATGGGGTGAGTAATATTGGTCAACCACTTACTCCTTCAAGGATAACTGGTATATACCCAAATAATTTGGAGTAGCACGCGGCGGCAAGGCCTGTTTTTTTGTTACTCTACAGTGTGCCGAAACCATTTTATACAAAATAGATGCATCAAAAAACAGTTAGGAGCACTAGAAACAATGTATAAATCCAGCAAAGTTGATGCAATACCCTGGCAAACTTTATAATGGCTTACAAAATGTGAAGATAACCTCTTGACAGAGCGTTATTGCAGCTTAGCTTCGAGTAAATAGCCATTACCTTTGAGTAAAGAGCAGCCTTGTGATTCACGCCTTAAAACTTCTTTAGCAAATTTATCCTCAATCGTTTCCAGCGCCTAACGTATCAGCGACAATACGCCCTCCCCCTAATCAAAAACCTTAATTAAATAGTGCCAATGGTTATTTATATATAGGGGCCCCATATCCTCGCCTTCCCGTGACCTTGCCAATGCTATCTGCACCATCTTTATGGGTGCTGTGCAGAAATCCATATAGAGGGCATCCCGGTGCGCATGGATGTGACCGATATTGCCGAAGTGTTGTGGCATGATCATTTAAACCACAATCCTGCGAATACCCAGTGATTTAACCACTACCATTTTTCTTGCTGTATCCCTTGTTACACCTAACAGGTTACAACCTTAACATCACTATTTAAAAAACGGAACGGAATGCTGTTGTGGAGGGTACGATATTATCGGAGAAGGAATTGTTATTCGAATAATTTTATTAGGCGTGATTTCCATATAAACAATTGTCTGGGCCATTGGTCATAGACAGTATCAGATCAGGCCTGCACTTCGCTAACACTTCACTATGGTAACGCGCTATAAATTAAAACTTCACATAGCTAGCATGATAGTGTATTATTCTGTGGATAATATATACCATATGACCATTTATTCACAAGTAGCGCTATATCTAGATTAAAACCTAAAAATACCTAGGCTTTAAGCACTACAGAAGGTATTTTATGAACTCTATCAGAATGCATAATTGCGTGTCGCGCTTCGGAGTTGGATTCGTATCCGTAGCTTTTCCTCAAGTACATGAAATACAAGAGCAATACACATGAAGTATATTTACCTACTAAGAAAAATATTCTTTACCATAATTATATTTTCTCCCTCCTTTGTATACGGCCAAAGTTGTACAATATCTACTAAATGGCCGTTATGTAAATGTTTGGAAGATATTACGCCTGATTTACAGCACAACATAATAACAAAAAAGACCGATGGATACCGAGAATTTTATACAGATATGCATGGTGATAATGTAGATGCAACATTTAACTTTGCAATTGAAAATGCAAATACTGGCATGGAATTAATTTTCACCAATTATCCGAGCGCAGAGTTTGAACCATTCATATGTGAATATAATAGTCAAAATAACTGGCAAGGCCTCCAACTAGTTGACTTATGGGAAAGTCCTAGTGGTAACAAGGCGTTTGTACGTACTACTACCTACAAAAACGATAATAAAATTCACATGACGATGCCTTTCAGTCATAGATGCCGCAAATCACCTGTAGGATTTACAGAATTACCTCTAGATCATCTATATGAGCCAAATGCAAATGAGATAGATGAATCTTGCAATATAAATAAGATTTGTATTAGCTGTAAGGTGAAAGAAACAAGCTTAGAGATAAATATCAGTATCCCTAAAACAAACAAATATTTCAAAGTTGATTTGTCAAATTCTCCGTTAATAATGCATCTGAATAAAGAATATTTTGCAGATGAAGCTAGTCGCTCAATTAGTATCAAAAAAACACACAAAAATAAAGTACTTATTACATTCTATACACAGAATAAACAACCCGGTGAAATTATTAAGAGCACTTCAAAACAACTACCAGTTTGGAATAATGAGTCTATGTCCTATGAGTTAATACCAGAAGATCTTTCAGAGAATAGCATAACGTTTACACATAATTTACCAAAGATATCATTTAAGAAAAAAGTCAGCAAATGGTTTACACGTGTTAGAGAATACATTGCACAACAGGGAATAACATTTTCATATGATGAGAATGAATTTGAACGTTCACTTCTGGACCAATGCAGCCCTTTGCTTAAAGCAGTAAACACCTTTCCAGCTAGCAAAGCTGTCCTTGCTTATGTGCTTTCGTCTTGCGCAGGCGTTACTAAAGGCTCTGAGACAGTTATTAATATAACTAACAGAAAAGAGTTTTTGGACATAGAAAAAAGATATCTAGCGATAAGGAAAATTCACCCTAACAAAAAATTAATTTTTAATTTAAAAACAGACTTAGATCTAAGCGGCGCTGCTCCTATAGGTGCGAATTCAGAAGCACTAATTAAAGTTGATTTCTCAAATGCAGAGTTCAATGGAAATAATCATAAAATCACTAAATTATCTACAGCTATATTTAACGCTATTGCGGCAGAAGGAGAAATACATAATCTAAAAATATATGATTCTGTAATCACTGACGGTGTTTGTCGGTCATTACTAACTGTCGATTTACTAAAAAAATCTTACATACACGACATGGAATTTAAAAATATTAAATTTCTAAACACAGTTTTGTCAACAGGTCCAATGGCTGTAGGTTATCATGGAGGAACTATTCGGAATATATGTATCAAAAATTTCAAGGGACACACAAATAACAGGGTAGCTCTAGAGGTAGGCGGTCACTACCATGCTCTATCCGCTCTCTTTGCTGGTTGCCAGATGAGATCCAATAGCGCTAGAGTAGTTGAAAACATTCATTTTTGTAACATTGAGCTAAAATCTACTCAACAGTGGTGTTATAGTGGACTTATATGCGGTATTGAACTGCATTTATCAATGGCTAAAGATGTTGCTGGATCAGGGATAGCTAGGAATATACACAATATAACAGTGTGCCAAGCTACTTTTGATGCTAGTCATGCTAACAATTATTTTAATAGCGTATTTTGTGGTAGAAACATTTATCGTTCTAGCCAAGGCTGTCCACATTACTTGCAGAAAATGGCTCAAACAAGAAACACGTATATTGAGGGTCTTAATATGTGTGATGTAAATATATTAGAAGGCACTAACTCTTCTATTACTACGCGCACTCGCTTTAAAAGCCAGAATAGATGTGATACACAGAATAATTGGTTTTGCGATAACTGCAAGGAATGTTCGTACACTCATCCAAAAAATACAACTATACTAACCACCAGTGCACCCACGACTATAACCACCAGTGCACCCACGACTAAATGCCCAGAACCTGCATGCCCCAAATGTCCGGAACAATGTCCATCCTCTACACCCTGCCCTGAAGTAACGTACGATATCCAAGCTTCAGCGCCTGCAAATAGATCACTTCATAATGAGCCTATACTAGAGCTAAACGAGACTACTGCAGCCGCAGGTGGTATTGGTGCTGCCCTTGCATGCGCTGCGTGGACTGCCTACAGTTATGTGAAGTGCTATAAAGATAATTATAGAGGGTTTTCGTTATTACTAGCCCCTATCACTAACGCCCATAGAGTTTTATGTAAAGATCAATCTAACAACAAACATATACCACATCGGTCAGGTAATGCAGATAATCTTCAGTATACTTCTGTAGCTCATGATGCTACCCAATATAATGACATGACGCCATTAAACAACTTAGAGATTGATAGCGAACCCCTACATGGTAGTAACTCCAGCCTATTCCCGATGCAAACGAGGGCAGGAAGTAAGCACTTACTTCAAACAAATGCAACCAGTGATTTTGCAGATAACCAGCAACCCCCCCCTTAATTACATTCAGCTTACGGAAAGTACGTATACTTCTTCTAATCATGACCTTAGAACCGATCCGCTAAAGCAGCCACGTGAGCCAGATAAGCCAGATCAACCGGATCCTAGCCTATAATGGTTATCGGGACTTTTGGGAGGTACTACAGATGGATCTACAGTGCATTTGGATATACAAAATAATGATACTGAGTCTTTGAATAAGTCTTTGAGGTAAGTACATCACCATAAATGAAATTACAAATGCACAGATGCCCACTTCCTTGAAACTGGCCGCTGATAACATATCAGCGGCATTAGAAACGACATGCACTTAAAGCTATGCCAGTTATTGCTGAAAGTGCTGAGCTTCGTATAATAAAATAGAAATGATTTTTCAATACAATATCGTCATAAATATTTAACAGGTATATCGGTAAAACTTAAACTGTTCCTGTAAGATATTGCTTTCTTATAAGCATATTAAAAGAGAGCGCTTAAAATTCTGCGTCAGACTAACTCCCAAATATTTAGCACTCAGTATAAACACCTCTCAAAGTGAACAACAACTGTGACAAAGTCATATCCACCCTTGTTCCCACGCAAGACCGTGGGAACGAGACACGCTAGACAATCTTCACGCTGAGCAATGTTCACGATTTTCAGGAGCGCGAGCTGGAGTAATACAATAAGCGCAACAGACTGAAGCTTGTTATCTGGGAGCAGTTGTCGGTAGATTTACAAATTATCACATTCCCAAATGGAAGCTTGGAATGAGCACTCAAACAAAATACTATGGACAGCTGGCTCAAGACAAAAGATATCATCTTCCGGCGCTACTGAATAACAGTCTTTCTCAACAAACCATGGCTGAGATACCCAGTCGCTTAACCGCTACCATTTTGCTCTCTAAGGGCCATGGTTCTATGTTGCTGTATCCCTTACACCTAACAGGTTACGACCTGAGCATCGACTATTTAAAAACGGAATGAAATACTGTTGTTGATAGTACGATATTATCGGAGAAGGCATTGTTATTAGAATCATTTTATTAGGATAGCTTTCCATATAAATAACTGTCCTAGGCATGCTCAGAACAAGCATTGTCATAGCAAGGCTGCACTTCGCTAACACCATCATCTGGTAGCGCGCTATAAATTAAAACTTCACATAGCTAGCATGATAGTGTATTATTCTGTGGATAATATATACCATCATGACCATTTATTCACAAGTAGCGCTATATCTAGATTAAAACCTAAAAATACCTAGGCTTTAAGCACTACAGAAGGTATTTTATGAACTCTATCAGAATGCATAATTGCGTGTCGCGCTTCGGAGTTGGATTCGTATCCGTAGCTTTTCCTCAAGTACATGAAATACAAGAGCAATACACATGAAGTATATTTACCTACTAAGAAAAATATTCTTTACCATAATTATATTTTCTCCCTCCTTTGTATACGGCCAAAGTTGTACAATATCTACTAAATGGCCGTTATGTAAATGTTTGGAAGATATTACGCCTGATTTACAGCACAACATAATAACAAAAAAGACCGATGGATACCGAGAATTTTATACAGATATGCATGGTGATAATGTAGATGCAACATTTAACTTTGCAATTGAAAATGCAAATACTGGCATGGAATTAATTTTCACCAATTATCCGAGCGCAGAGTTTGAACCATTCATATGTGAATATAATAGTCAAAATAACTGGCAAGGCCTCCAACTAGTTGACTTATGGGAAAGTCCTAGTGGTAACAAGGCGTTTGTACGTACTACTACCTACAAAAACGATAATAAAATTCACATGACGATGCCTTTCAGTCATAGATGCCGCAAATCACCTGTAGGATTTACAGAATTACCTCTAGATCATCTATATGAGCCAAATGCAAATGAGATAGATGAATCTTGCAATATAAATAAGATTTGTATTAGCTGTAAGGTGAAAGAAACAAGCTTAGAGATAAATATCAGTATCCCTAAAACAAACAAATATTTCAAAGTTGATTTGTCAAATTCTCCGTTAATAATGCATCTGAATAAAGAATATTTTGCAGATGAAGCTAGTCGCTCAATTAGTATCAAAAAAACACACAAAAATAAAGTACTTATTACATTCTATACACAGAATAAACAACCCGGTGAAATTATTAAGAGCACTTCAAAACAACTACCAGTTTGGAATAATGAGTCTATGTCCTATGAGTTAATACCAGAAGATCTTTCAGAGAATAGCATAACGTTTACACATAATTTACCAAAGATATTATTTAAGAAAAAAGTCAGCAAATGGTTTACACGTGTTAGAGAATACATTGCACAACAGGGAATAACATTTTCATATGATGAGAATGAATTTGAACGTTCACTTCTGGACCAATGCAGCCCTTTGCTTAAAGCAGTAAACACCTTTCCAGCTAGCAAAGCTGTCCTTGCTTATGTGCTTTCGTCTTGCGCAGGCGTTGCTAAAGGCTCTGAGTCTGAGACAGTTGTTGATATAAATAACAGAACAGAGTTTTTGAGGTTACCAACCACATATAAAGAGCTACGGTCACGGAGGTTGCATAATAACAAAAAAATAATTTTTAATTTAAGGACAGACTTAGATCTAGACAACGTTACTCCTGAAGATCAGGAATATAAAGCGCTATTTAACATTGATTTCAAAAATGCTGCTCTAAATGGAAATAATCATAAAATCACTAGATTATCTAAAACTCTATTTAGCACTATTTCTGCAAATGGAGAAGTACATAATCTAAAAATATATAATTCTCAAATTACTAACACGAATCATCGGTCGTTAATAGCTCACACTCTAAATGCAGGATGTAGAATTTACAACTTGGAATTTAACACTATTGAATTTCTGAACATAGAGCACACAGCAGCAGTATTGGCTACGAAATTTAAAGGAGGAACTATTCAGAACATATGTATCAAAGATCTCACTGGAAGTACGACGTACCGGAAGACAAATTATAAAGATTGGCAAGAGATGTCCGTCCTCTTTGCTGAGTGCAAGGTTAGCTCTAATAAAGATACAGCAGTTGAAAATATTCATTTTTGTAACATTAATCTAATAACCACTACACATTGGTCGTATACTGGGCTTATATGCGGCGCTGAAAACAATTTATCACCAGCTAAAGATGTTGCTGGATCAGCTGTAGCTGGGAATACACACAACGTGACAGTATGCGACGCTACTTTGAAATCTGGTTATAAGGGGAGTTATTTTCAAGGCGTACTTGCTGGCAGAGTCCTTTATAAAGACAACCTAAAAGAACACGTAAATTGTAGCGATTACTATCCTGAAGTATCTCAATTACAAGACACATATATTGAAGGTCTTAATATGTGCGATGTAACTATGACAGAAAACTCTGACGATCCTAAGACTGCGCGCACTCGCTTTAAAAGCACTCAGATATGTGATGATCAAAATATTTGGTTTTGCGGTAATTGCGAGGAATGTTCGTACACTAATCCAAAAATTACAACTGAAATTACAACTAAATGCCCAGTACCTGTATGCCCAGATCCACGTACATGTCAGAACCAATGCCCAGCACCGACACCCTGCTCTGAAGCAAATCCACTTCATAATGAGCCTATACTAGAGCTAAACGAGGTTAATGCAGCCGCAGGTGGTATTGGTGCTGCAGGCCTTGCATGCGCTGCGTGGACTGTCTACAGTTATGTGAAATACTATAAAGATAATTATAGAGGGTTTTCGTTATTACTAGCCCCTATCACTAATATCCATAGAGCTTTATGTAAAGATAAATCTAGTAACAAACATATACCTAATCAGCATACTCCAGTAGCTATTGACACCCTAAATAATGAGATGATTCCATTAAACAACTTAGAGATTGATAGCGATGGACGCCTACATCAAAGTCAGACTGTATATATCCCTAGCAATAATGGAAATTCTGGAGGTGAATTCCACACTATGAGAATTCCTGTCAAATCACACGGGAACTCACAGCCTACCAACGCGTCATAACCTCAGAGACAACAGAAATATGACCGGTAGAAAAAGAGCCATAGGTAGTAACTCCAGCCTATTCCCGATGCAAACGAGGGCAGAAAGTAAGCACTTACTTCAAACAAATGCAGCCAGTAATCTTGCAGATAACCAGCAACCCCCCCCTTAATTACATTCAGCTTACGGAAAGTACGTATACTTCTTCTAATCATGACCTTAGAACCGATCCGCTAAAGCAGCCACGTGAGCTAGATGAGCTAGATAAGCCAAATCAACCGGATCCTAGCCTAGAATGGTTATCGGTACTTTTGGGAGGTACTACAGATGGATCTACAGTGCTTTTGGACATACAAAATAATGATAATGATAATGAGTCTTTGAATAAGTCTTTGAGGTAAAGGACATCACCATAAATGAAATGACAAATTCATAGATGCCCACTTCCTTGAAACTGGCCGCTGATAACATATCAGCGGAATTAGAAACGACATGCACTTAAAGCTATGCCAGTTATTGCTGAAAGTGCTGAGCTTCGTATAATAAAATAGCAATGATTTTTCAATACAATATCGGCATAAATATTTAACCGTCCTACTGGTAAAACTTAAACTGTTCCTGTAATATTTATCCTGCTTATAAGCATATTAAAAGAGAGCTTAAAATTCTGCGTAAGACTAACTTCCAAATATTAGCACCCAGTCTAAACACCTCTCAAAGTGAATAACAACTCTTTTGCACCGTTGCCGATTCCAGCAATTGTTATCATAGGACCATCATTCGATATTAATGTGTTAGCCAGCTCATTTTATAGATAAACATAGAATTCTCAAGATTATTAATAGACCTAAAATAAATTATAAATACATCCCCGTCACCTTTTTAAGGAGTTCGCAGGCGGCAAACTCAAGCTAATCAGCCCAATAGCAGAGATAATTGAGATGCATAAGAACGGCAAATAATTAATAGGAATGGGTATATACATTCCGCAACCCATTTCAACGTAGAGAAAACAGATCATGCCCCACGATACATCCGTAACACAACGCACTTATTTGCCACAGACTTCGCTGACCTGGGACGATAACGGTCAGCCTATATCTCCTCGCTTTAATGATGTTTATTTTTCCAAAATATCCGGCATTGATGAAACTAGATATGTATTTCTGGAACAAAACAAGCTTTCTGCTCGATTTAGCCAATTATCCGCAGATCAACACAATAACAGATTCATTATAGGTGAAACCGGCTTTGGTACAGGGCTTAATTTTCTCTGTACGTGGCAACTATTTGAACAAACAGCCTCAAAAAATAGCCAGCTTCACTTTTTCTCTACAGAAAAATACCCACTACACATCTCGGATCTAAGCAAAGCGTTATCCCTATGGCCAGAACTATCAGAATATGCTGACCTTCTAATTCAGAGCTATCTACCTACTAGTAATGGATTTCACCACCTTTGTTTTTCTGAGGGACGAGTTAGACTGACATTACTAGTCGGGGATGTGTTAGACACCCTACCTTTGATAGAAGCAAAAGTTGATGCATGGTTTCTTGACGGCTTTGCACCCTCTAAAAACCCAGACATGTGGCAACCAAATTTATTTAAGGTAATGTCCGAAAAAAGTAACTTACATGCAACTTATGCCACATACACTGTCGCCAGAATGGTTCGAGATGGTCTTACATCCGCTGGCTTTTCTGTAATCAAAGCCCCAGGATTTGGCTCCAAACGTAACATGATTTATGGCTGCCTCAGCCAGCCTTTCAAACAACCCACACATAAACAACCATGGAACATTTACCCTATCCATCATGATATTGCAAAAACAGTCGCTGTTATTGGTGGAGGATTGGCCGGTACAAGCTGCGCCCACTCTTTGGCTCAACGCGGTTGGCACGTAATCTTATTTGAGCAACATGAACAATTGGCAAAAGAAGCGTCAGGAAACCCTCAAGGCATACTCTATGCAAAACTCTCAGCACACAATACACCATTAAGCCGCCTAATAACGCAAGGTTATTGCTATAGCCTAAATCTTATCAGACAACTCGACAAAAAACACCCCGGCACCCGGCATGCCTGCGGTGTTATTCAACTGTGCACGTCAGAACGTATCCGAAACCGCTATTTACAGCTTGATCAACAATATCCTCCAGAGTTTCTTCAGTTTCTAGATAAGACACAATTATCAAATATCGCCGGAATTGACGTACTCCATGACGGACTATTCTTCCCTGAATCTGGGTGGGTCAGCCCTCCACAAATTTGTCAACAACTAGTCCAACATCAGAATATAAGAGTTAAAACTCATACCCCAATTGATCAACTATTGTTTAAAGATAATCTGTGGCTTATGACAAGCGCTGGTAAAACTATATTTACGACAAAAACGGTAGTCGTTGCTGGGGGAATATCAACACCACAGCTACCACAACTAGCCCATATTCCGCTACAAGGCATAAGAGGCCAAATAACCAAAATAACAACCACAGAACAAAGTAAAAAACTTCGTGTCTGCATCTGCGGTGATGGTTATGTTGCACCTGCAACCCAAGGCTTCCACACCATAGGCGCCACTTTTGACTTTAACTCTAACTCCAGTACAGTCAGCCACATAGATCATGAAAAAAATCTATCTATGCAAGCTAAATGGGTGCCCTCCTTTTCTGAATCATCAGGAGGTAAAAGCCTCACCATTGATGGCGGCAGGGCCGGTGTTCGCTCCACCACTCCAGACTACCTACCTCTGGTCGGCCCAGTGGTAGATAGCAGACGTTTTTTAAACGACTTTGCTAAACTACGAACAAACAAAAAACATTCATTCAAACAGACGCCTAATTACCTGAACGGACTTTATGTAACCGCAGGTCACAGTTCACGAGGCTTGATAACCTGCCCAATTTCTGGGGAGCTATTAGCCAGTATGATTAACGGCGACCCTGCGCCGATGCCCATTGATCTTATTGACAAGCTAAACCCTGTTCGTTTTCTAGTGAAAAGTTTGATTAGAAATAAAGCATAGGAAACGATACCGTAAGCCTAAAGAAAACCGACAAATACCAAAATACAAACAACAAGGTAACAAATATGTTTATAGTTTTTAAATCATACAAAAGTCCATTGAGCGGCAATCATTAATTACCACAGGCACGTTTCTCTCGTACTAAGCACTTCTTTGACTTTATACTAAGGTTTAGCTCAAACTCTCGGTAAATACGTTAGACACGCTTGTGATTCCAGCCAACGCCTTTCACATTGCGCAGACATAAATAACACAGCCCAAACCCCATTCGATTGTACTTACCCCTTTCCAATACCCCGGGCTAACAATTCGTCTACAAAAGCTGGATATGGGTACTCTTTTCTCGCCAGAACTGTTTTATCTTGGCGCATCATGAGGACAAGATATATAGCGCAGCCACCTTTGCGCTGGCATTTATCGAGTAGATCTCGAATTGCAGGCACTAATCCTTGATTTTTGAGGGCAAGACATATGTTATCAAGCATCATAGGGCTTATTTGCGCATCATCTGATATAAACGGTATACCTGATTTTCCTGCATGGAGGCGATCGATATAATTGTGTAGTACATCTTCAGTTATATTTTGTGTTATATTAGATTGAGTCCTCGTTAAGAATTGTTTTGCTTGCTCCCTATATGCTTCAATATCATCTGGAGTTAGTTCAGGCGTCTCGGTACGCAACACCTTTGAAGGTGTATGTGCGATCGGATTGCTGCCTGAATGACACGAAGCACGTTTCTGTTGGTTATTTGAACTGGGCTTAGCATATGCGTGTGTGCTCGGTGCAGATCTTGCGTATAAAACCTCACTTTCAAGCATCAAGGAGGTAGCATGCCCAGGCGAGAAATATAATTCGGCAGGAATCATGCCAGATACCTTCGGACATTCAGGAAAATTAGTGCTATGTGTATTTTCAGGATTATCACTATCATTGAAATTAGAAAAAAATGCTTTGCAATAAACGCACTTAATTCCATCTGGACGCTGTCTATCATCAGCATATATAAACCCTGACCTTGTTAATGCGTCGATAGATACATTTTTTTCAGTAAAAATATGCTCGTGTCCTGTAAAAGATTTTAATCGCTCATTGCTGTTGCATGCTGTTAGGAATCTGGTTTTTATATTTGCTGTTTTTATTTCCCTACCATGCGTGAATTTTATAGAGATTATATTTTCTTTTTCTTTATTTATTACCTGCGCCAGTAGCTCATGAGTAATAGGTTTTTCACCAATATGAGTGATATGATTATAAGTTAGATTCATTGTTATTGTCTCTATACTGGATTAATATATAAATAATAAGTTACATCTTTCGGGCGTAGCCAATTATTAGCTGATTCCTATACATGAGGATTATCATGATTGCTATAGTATTAGTCTATTCATTGGCTAATAAGTTCTATCACTATAGAGAAATATTTATATAATCAGCATCTAACAGTGATTCCAGCTCTGCTGTAGCCAGTATTTTAACAAAATAAAGAGGTGTGGTTTATTTGTATACATCCTAAACAACCTGCATAAAAACACGACCAACAAAAAAACAAGTAGGTAACACCTCATCCAATACCCCCATGATGATTACAGATAAGCAGTACCTGCTAAAAGAAATATTCTATGGATTCTAATTAAGGTGCGATTCAGTCCTAGTAATGAGATAATCTCTTGAATGAACCATGGAAGACCACCGACAGCGAATACCAAAACAAATACTGCCAAACCCACAAATAGAATCTTCTTGAACTGATGGTGTCAGCTATAGAGCCATATTACCCCAAGCCTAGCAATGGTCGCTTACCTTATCCCTTAATGACGATGCTGCGTACTCATGCAACAGCAATGATACAGAATGAGTGATCCTGCGATAGAAGATGCTTTGTACGACATCCCAGCCACGCGCTTGCTTGCTGATCTATCACTGAATGGGACTACCTCTGACCAACCATACCACGATCATGCACTTCCGTAACTTGTTAGAGCACCATGATTTGGTACGCAAAATCATCAGCGAAGTGAATGACTGGCTGTGTGATGCTGGTGTGCTGGTCAAAGAAGGCACGCTGATATATGCCACCTCGGATACATGAAAGCCATTGTACGAGCCAGATTGAGCATCCTTTTAGGATCATCAAATGTCCGTTCGGATTCACCAAAGATCGCTCCGACGGATTAGCAAGAATGACAGAAAATTGGCCATGCTATTTGCTCTGGCAGACATCATTCGAGTGGGGCAAATGGTCAAAACATAGGATCAGTGAGCCTGCATGTCGGGAAATCGCATGCAGCCACTGACAAACGAACTAAAATTGGACTGTTAACCTACGAATCGACCTCAACGTGTCGATGCACTTACAAAATCTGTACTTAATCGCACCTGCCCTAATACAAGCCGCTCTGACGCCCAATAGGTTAATAAATCACTGGGCTTTAAAGGGTGATATTGGCCTTAGCAACACCACGCAATTTTTCGGTCAATTTAGGCTGGAAACTAAAATCTAATAACTAAATGTTGTTTCCGTACATAGGTAGCAGTTATTCCCTATAAAAAGACTGAAGTAATAAATTGCTGGAATAATACAATAAGTGCGACATACTGAAACTTGTGATGTGAGGCAGTTGTCGGTAGATTCCCAAATTACTACACTCTGAGATGGAAGTTTGGAATAAGCTCTCAAACCAAACACTATAAACAGCTGACTCAAGACAAGCGATACCAGCATCACGCGCTACTGAAAAACCGTCTTTCTCAACAATCCATGGCTGACAGTACTTTTGTGCATGTCAAGTATGACGTTGCTATTGATGTCTGTTCCTATGTATATTAAAACAAAAATAATATGGTTGCTTTTACGGGTGGAACGCATATCAGGGTCACGTTTTTTGTCTTTGTTGTTAGTAGAGCTAGGAGCCTGGATAATGGTATCATCTACCATGCTGCCTTGAGATACCTTGATGCCTTTTTCAACAATATATTGATTGATATCCGCAAAGATCGTTGCACTAAGTTGGTGCTTTTCAATTAGTCTTCTGAAATTAAGTATGGTGGTTTTATCAGGTATGGCCTTTAATAATTCAAGTTGCGCAAACAGATGCATTCAGTCCATATCGTATAAGGCATGCTCTGCTGCAGAATCTGATAATGAGTACCATTGCTGTAAGAAATAAATCCGCAACATACTTTCCATTGGCATGGGTGGGCGAGCTTTGCCTTTCTTGGGATAGTAAGGCTCTATAATATTGAGCAGCCGCATGGTACGGTTTTTCCATTTCATTTAGAAAGAGATCACGCTTAGTGATAACTTTTTTATGGATGTATTCTGCGGATGCGAAAATGATTTGTTTCATACGACAATACTGTTTGTTAGTGTGGCGGTATTATATCACATTTATTATACTTGTTCAGAGCTTCCTTAGGTTGCCTTTTCTTGGTTTGCGCTAGTCATTGACCTTCCAGTGTAATCCCAAACATCGAGTTCCTCGCTTATATGTGTCGCTGGTGTAACCCGCATCGCCAAAAATCACTTCGTCTTCCTCTCTTTATTTATAAGGCTTAGGTTTATTAGGATTGATATTTTGAAAACGGGCATTAGCATCTGCAAGGTAAACTTCATGATTGGCCTCAAACAACTGATTTAAGGAAGACAGGGCGTTTTCAAATTTTTCTGTTCCAATAAGGTGTTCCAATACCCCTTTTTCACCACCATCCAGAGCGCTGGGGCATATCGTTTTATATTCTTCTAATGTTGTAGTGAGTTGGTTTAGTGAATCTAATGGCATTCTAGATAAAGTGTTGTCGTCACTAGTCCAAGAAGCTTTAGTCATAGTACCAATCGGAGTACGTGAGTTCTTTATCTTGATATGTTTCTTAAGCTGTGACTGCGCAGCCTTCATCCTTATAAGTTTCGTTCCCATTGCCACAGAATCTTCGCTCTTCATTGTGCTTCTATGATTATCAAGTCTTGCTTGTTCTGAATCAATATATGTATCGATTTTTTGCAAAAAACGATGAAACGTCATTGGCGTTGTATTGCTAGATTCAAGCTGTTTCTTCATCTGATGGGTAGTGTCAATGAAATCATCAATATTTTTTATTACTAAACTAGATTGTTGTGAAGTAGGTAATGATGGACCATCCTTTAAGTGTTGATATTCTTTTCTTAACTCATCAAAATCTGTTTCCCAACGGCCATTTGTAGTAGTTTTTTGCATAACATCATTAGCTATGATAGAATCCTGTTCTGTTAGATGATCATTATTATGCTTAGCATAAGTTTTCAAAAGCTCACGTGCATTATGTTTTTCGATATCAGATGCATTAGCATCAGTTAAAACTCCATTGGCAGAGTCTACTTGTATTTTATCAATTTTTATGGCTCTATCTTCATAATATGAACGAAGCCCAGCTACAGTATCATTCAATTCAATATTGGCATTGTTATTTTCTGTTGACATATTAACCATAAGTTTTGCCAATCTCGTGCGGTTTTCTTTGTTAGCTGTAAAGGCATCCCAAGACTCCATCTTATTTCCAGATTTCCAGCCGTTATAACGAGTCATTAAATAGGTAATGGTTGAACAACCAAAAACTTCTTTTTCAAAGTGATATTTATATTTGCTTGCTGCTGCCTTATTAACAACAGATGCAGCCCCGAAAATAGGAGTTTTGACACCCATGCTGACGGCAGCTTCATTACCAGATAAATATCTTTTATATTGTATATGATAGTTACCATCTGATCCTTTTACAAAGAACAACTCTAACTTAAAGCTCTTCGTTGCTTGCAATACGGTATCAACTCCGATCATTGGGTCAATAACAATATCTGATTGGCCATCCACTGGAGGTAAGGTGCCCATCAGTTTTACTATAGAGGACATTAATGAACTCTCCGTTACTGAAGCCGTGCCATTTATGCTAGCTCTTAGCGTGATATACCAGTATTTGCCGTCAGAGTCTGGATTTGGCTCATTCTTATTGTTTATCTTTCGGAAATGTACAACCCCATTGAGAGGGCCAACTGCAAGCTTGGAGGTAAATGAATCAAATTGAATACTTCCTGTAAGCTTTTTCTTTAACATAAGATGATTTTCACGATCTGAGTCAGAAACATAAATATCAGGAACAGACATATCTAAACTGATCTCTTTAAAATATTCTTTTTTACTTCCAATTTCTTTCTTCCATTCATCAGAAAGACTTTTATCGTGCCAAGGTTCTAGAGATGTAACGCTGTGTTGATGCATATTTTTTAATTTAGCATGACTAACCATAAACTTTTTCAGCATATTTGCTGAGCACGTAGCCCCCCGCAATTTTTTCTTCATTGATTTGATGCCCTGAGCCTTATCTTTAATACTGCATTTATTAGGAGTAGATATAATGATATTTACTGCCTGGCAGTATTCTTTATATTCCTCATGGTTTTTTGTTATTAAACTCTCTATCGTTTCTTTAAGAAAATGCAGTTCTTTTAAAACACTTTCGCTTAACATAGCATTTCGTCTATGTGCATTAAGTGAAGCATCTTCTAGCATAGAAAGTCTCTTACTCAACATTATAATAACATCTCCACCAGAGACGTTATCGATATTAAGGTCTTGGAAAGAATAATGACGACCTAAGTACTTTTTACACTCATTCATAATATCTGATGGTATAGATATATTGAAATCACTACTATCGTAATCAGTTAGCCACTGCGTATTATTATCTAACTGTTGAATTAGTGGGATGTTTTTAGTAAAGGTATTATTCCACTTGGTTGAGGAGAGATCAACTAAAAAAACGTTAGCTACTTCTGCACCTATTCTAGTTGTTTTTATATCTCGATCAATTTTTAAAGGGATAGTCTTTCCTTGTTGATGATATTTAAGATGTACATCTTCGCTATCTAGCATATCTAAAGTTTCAAAGGATTTTTGCAAAAAAGGCAATTCGCTAAGGACATGCTTACGATGTATCTTATCTTTTATTGCCGTACTAGTATGTTTTGAAATATTTTTCCCAGGTCTCCAATTATGCGCCTTTAACAAAACATTATCTACGTAACAATCAACAAATTCATCTAAATTGTTAAACACTTTCCCATCAATTCTCCCAATTGCGTTTGCAAGATAACCCTTAACTATACTGTTACCTATGTAAGCTTCAAATAATCCTTTTTTATTTAGGAAAACACGTATCTTAGTATCATCACAACCAACTATTTGAGATGAAACTTCATACCCTCCTTCAATAGTTACAATGCCTAAGCTTATACCAGCTTTAGCTGTTAACTTTAAAGCTGATTCTTCACTTGGATTTTGGAAGTTACGGAAAGCTTTTTTCATCTGTAGCTTGCACTCAGCAACCTTGTGGTCATTTAATTTATCCTCTACAATATCTCCCAATATTTGATAGGCATCAATAAGAGCTCTGTATTCTTTTTCTTTAAATTTTGAACCTCTTTCTGATTGTTTTATTTTATTTTGTTTGCTTGATTTATTTGATTCACCTTCTCTTTTTAGCTTCGTGGAGAATCGATGTAGAGCTTCATGTAGGTTTTTAGTATGCCTTTCATCATCATCTGCAATGTAGCTTTCAACAGATTGCTTGAGGTTGATATTAATGAAATCTTTATAGTGTGGGGTTAGTTCATTAGTTTTTTTTATCAATAAATTTATCATATTATAAATGTTAGTTTTTTCGTTCACAAGTAGTACCCTATTTACTTTGTCTCCTTTATTAGCACTACTATATCGGATTTTAGATTGATCAGTGTCAGGAATAACATCAGGAATAACATCAGGAATAACATCAGGAATAACATCAGGAATAACACCAGGGAGAGCATCAGGAGTAACACCAGGAAGAGCATCAGGAGTAATGTCAGCTATTGCCGGTCTCGTTTCAACAACTCTAGGATGTCTAAAACCCAGTGATATCTTTTGTGTAACTAATTCTATAACACCCTTCTCTAGACTAGCTTTCATATTAGGTTTTATTCTAAATTTTAATTCTGAATCAAGAGGAACAGGGTCAGATGAGTTATAGTCTTTGGTGCGGTTAGCGTCTGATCTTTCGCTATATGGTTTACTTTTGATACCCATGCCTGCGCCTATTTTTGGCGCTGCATCAATACAGTTGTCACTGCCACTACTGCTCCCACAAACTTTCGGCTCTGATGATGTGGTTAAACAAGGTGGAGGATTGTCATCTTGATCGCTATAAAAACCTGAATCCTCTCTATCTAACTTATTTTTATAATATTTGTTAGTATAATCCATCGAAACATCTTCACGATCATTATGAATATTTATTTTATTTAATGGTTTTTTAAGCCAGCGGATGGTATCAGAGCATGAATTAATATCGTGATCGATTATATCAGTATGATTTATATCATCAGACGTAGTATTAATTACTTTATTGTCTGCGTGTTTTTTAGCAACTTTGAGTCGAC
Organism: Candidatus Endonucleibacter bathymodioli; assembly: GCA_030674915.1. GTDB lineage: Bacteria > Pseudomonadota > Gammaproteobacteria > Pseudomonadales > Endozoicomonadaceae > Endonucleibacter > Endonucleibacter bathymodioli. The sequence continues at coordinate 356,734 of JASXSV010000001.1, read as the reverse complement.
CGTTATGACCAGAAGTGTTTGCGCTAGAGTCATCATTTACGCTTGTTTGCGGATGATGAAGAAGCGTGTTATTTGTTTTAGGTACTGGTATTTTCATTATATAGCCATATTAATTCTAGGCGTTAATACGTACAGATGCGCAGTAAGCTGCTGATACCATATAAATCTGCTGCTATATAGAATTCTTTAATACTAATGAAGTAGCGAGCCCTAGATTGCTACAATAACCGGCACATTTGTAATGGATTTGAGAGCCAGCTGTTAGTATATTATAGTTTTTACATACACAACTAGGTGAGTATATGGTAAACCCTTATAAGCAGCTAACTCTGGCTGAACGATAGCAGATTAAATATCTCTGTGAGCTCGATTTTTCTGCACGCAAGACTGGCAATAGGACTGGTCTCCCCAATAAGACCATATTCCGAGACTGTAGATTAGTTTGTGTATTTGCTTATCATTACCCCCTACGGGAGATAAGCACCATGAAACAAAAAGAACTATTGGCCTTTGCCAAAGAGGCCGCCAAAAGCATGAAGACTGAGAAAGATCTCAGTGATTTCAGCCGCATGCTCAATAAAGTAACCGTTGAGGCGGCACTAGGCGCAGAACTTGATGACCACCTAGGCTATGACACCAGCCCAGCGTTGGCTCAAACAGCCGTAACGGTCATTCAGGTAAAACCGTTTATACAGACGACGGAGCGATTGAGATAGATATTCCGCGTGATCGAGACAGTTAGTTCCTTCGAGCCGCAGCTCATTAAAAAGCAACAAACTCGATTCACAGGCATGGATGATAAAATCCTCTTCCTTTACGCCAGGGCATGACCACCCGCGAAATCTGTACCGCGTTCAAAGAACTTTACGATGCCGATACATCGGCATCGTAAAGTTCTTTGAACGCGGTACAGATTTCGCGGGTGGTCATGCCCTGGGCGTAAAGGAAGAGGATTTTATCATCCATGCCTGTGAATCGAGTTTGTTGCTTTTTAATGAGCTGCGGCTCGAAGGAACTAACTGTCTCGATCACGCGGAATATCTATCTCAATCGCTCCGTCGTCTGTATAAACGGTTTTTACCTGAATGACCGTTACGGCTGTTTGAGCCAACGCTGGGCTGGTGTCATAGCCTAGGTGGTCATCAAGTTCTGCGCCTAGTGCCGCCTCAACGGTTACTTTATTGAGCATGCGGCTGAAATCACTGAGATCTTTCTCAGTCTTCATGCTTTTGGCGGCCTCTTTGGCAAAGGCCAATAGTTCTTTTTGTTTCATGGTGCTTATCTCCCGTAGGGGGTAATGATAAGCAAATACACAAACTAATCTACAGTCTCGGAATATGGTCTTATTGGGGAGACCAGTCCTATTGCCAGTCTTGCGTGCAGAAAAATCGAGCTCACAGAGATATTTAATCTGCTATCGTTCAGCCAGAGTTAGCTGCTTATAAGGGTTTACCATATACTCACCTAGTTGTGTATGTAAAAACTATAATATACTAACAGCTGGCTCTCAAATCCATTACAAATGTGCCGGTTATTGTAGCAATCTAGGGCTCGCTACTTCATTAGTATTAAAGAATTCTATATAGCAGCAGATTTATATGGTATCAGCAGCTTACTGCGCATCTGTACGTATTAACGCCTAGAATTAATATGGCTATATAATGAAAATACCAGTACCTAAAACAAATAACACGCTTCTTCATCATCCGCAAACAAGCGTAAATGATGACTCTAGCGCAAACACTTCTGGTCATAACGGTCGACTCAAAGTTGCTAAAAACACGCAGACAATAAAGTAATTAATACTACGTCTGATGATATAATCATACTGATATAATCGATCACGATATTAATTCATGCTCTGATACCATCCGCTGGCTTAAAAAACCATTAAATAAAATAAATATTCATAATGATCGTGAAGATGTTTCGATGGATTATACTAACAAATATTATAAAAATAAGTTAGATAGAGAGGATTCAGGTTTTTATAGCGATCAAGATGACAATCCTCCACCTTGTTTAACCACATCATCAGAGCCGAAAGTTTGTGGAGCAGTAGTGGCAGTGACAACTGTATTGATGCAGCGCCAAAAATAGGCGCAGGCATGGTATCAAAAGTAAACCATATAGCGAAAGATCAGACGCTAACCGCACCAAAGACTATAACTCATCTGACCCTGTTCCTCTTGATTCAGAATTAAAATTTAGAATAAAACCTAATATGAAAGCTAGTCTAGAGAAGGGTGTTATAGAATTAGTTACACAAAAGATATCACTGGTTTTAGACATCCTAGAGTTGTTGAAACGAGACCGCAATAGCTGACATTACTCCTGATGCTCTTCCTGGTGTTACTCCTGATGCTCTCCCTGGTGTTATTCCTGATGTTATTCCTGATGTTATTCCTGATGTTATTCCTGATGTTATTCCTGACACTGATCAATCTAAAATCCGATATAGTAGTGCTAATAAAGAGACAAAGTAAATAGGGTACTACTTGTGAACGAAAAACTAACATTTATAATATGATAAATTTATTGATAAAAAAAACTAATGAACTAACCCCACACTATAAAGATTTCATTAATATCAACCTCAAGCAATCTGTTGAAAGCTACATTGCAGATGATGATGAAAGGCATACTAAAAACCTACATGAAGCTCTACATCGATTCTCCACGAAGCTAAAAAGAGAAGGTGAATCAAATAAATCAAGCAAACAAAATAAAATAAAACAATCAGAAAGAGGTTCAAAATTTAAAGAAAAGAATACAGAGCTCTTATTGATGCCTATCAAATATTGGGAGATATTGTAGAGGATAAATTAAATGACCACAAGGTTGCTGAGTGCAAGCTACAGATGAAAAAAGCTTTCCGTAACTTCCAAAATCCAAGTGAAGAATCAGCTTTAAAGTTAACAGCTAAAGCTGGTATAAGCTTAGGCATTGTAACTATTGAAGGAGGGTATGAAGTTTCATCTCAAATAGTTGGTTGTGATGATACTAAGATACGTGTTTTCCTAAATAAAAAAGGATTATTTGAAGCTTACATAGGTAACAGTATAGTTAAGGGTTATCTTGCAAACGCAATTGGGAGAATTGATGGGAAAGTGTTTAACAATTTAGATGAATTTGTTGATTGTTACGTAGATAATGTTTTGTTAAAGGCGCATAATTGGAGACCTGGGAAAAATATTTCAAAACATACTAGTACGGCAATAAAAGATAAGATACATCGTAAGCATGTCCTTAGCGAATTGCCTTTTTTGCAAAAATCCTTTGAAACTTTAGATATGCTAGATAGCGAAGATGTACATCTTAAATATCATCAACAAGGAAAGACTATCCCTTTAAAAATTGATCGAGATATAAAAACAACTAGAATAGGTGCAGAAGTAGCTAACGTTTTTTAGTTGATCTCTCCTCAACCAAGTGGAATAATACCTTTACTAAAAACATCCCACTAATTCAACAGTTAGATAATAATACGCAGTGGCTAACTGATTACGATAGTAGTGATTTCAATATATCTATACCATCAGATATTATGAATGAGTGTAAAAAGTACTTAGGTCGTCATTATTCTTTCCAAGACCTTAATATCGATAACGTCTCTGGTGGAGATGTTATTATAATGTTGAGTAAGAGACTTTCTATGCTAGAAGATGCTTCACTTAATGCACATAGACGAAATGCTATGTTAAGCGAAAGTGTTTAAAAGAACTGCATTTTCTTAAAGAAACGATAGAGAGTTTAATAACAAAAAACCATGAGGAATATAAAGAATACTGCCAGGCAGTAAATATCATTATATCTACTCCTAATAAATGCAGTATTAAAGATAAGGCTCAGGGCATCAAATCAATGAAGAAAAAATTGCGGGGGGCTACGTGCTCAGCAAATATGCTGAAAAAGTTTATGGTTAGTCATGCTAAATTAAAAAATATGCATCAACACAGCGTTACATCTCTAGAACCTTGGCACGATAAAAGTCTTTCTGATGAATGGAAGAAAGAAATTGGAAGTAAAAAAGAATATTTTAAAGAGATCATTTAGATATGTCTGTTCCTGATATTTATGTTTCTGACTCAGATCGTGAAAATCATCTTATGTTAAAGAAAAAGCTTACAGGAAGTATTCAATTTGATTCATTTACCTCCAAGCTTGCAGTTGGCCCTCTCAATGGGGTTGTACATTTCCGAAAGATAAACATAAGAATGAGCCAAATCCAGACTCTGACGGCAAATACTGGTATATCACGCTAAGAGCTAGCATAAATGGCACGGCTTCAGTAACGGAGAGTTCATTAATGTCCTCTATAGTAAAACTGATGGGCACCTTACCTCCAGTGGATGGCCAATCAGATATTGTTATTGACCCAATGATCGGAGTTGATACCGTATTGCAAGCAACGAAGAGCTTTAAGTTAGAGTTGTTCTTTGTAAAAGGATCAGATGGTAACTATCATATACAATATAAAAGATATTTATCTGGTAATGAAGCTGCCGTCAGCATGGGTGTCAAAACTCCTATTTTCGGGGCTGCATCTGTTGTTAATAAGGCAGCAGCAAGCAAATATAAATATCACTTTGAAAAAGAAGTTTTTGGTTGTTCAACCATTACCTATTTAATGACTCGTTATAACGGCTGGAAATCTGGAAATAAGATGGAGTCTTGGGATGCCTTTACAGCTAACAAAGAAAACCGCACGAGATTGGCAAAACTTATGGTTAATATGTCAACAGAAAATAACAATGCCAATATTGAATTGAATGATACTGTAGCTGGGGCTTCGTTCATATTATGAAGATAGAGCCATAAAAATTGATAAAATACAAGTAGACTCTGCCAATGGAGTTTTAACTGATGCTAATGCATCTGATATCGAAAAACATAATGCACGTGAGCTTTTGAAACTTATGCTAAGCATAATAATGATCATCTAACAGAACAGGATTCTATCATAGCTAATGATGTTATGCAAAAAACTACTACAAATGGCCGTTGGGAAACAGATTTTGATGAGTTAAGAAAAGAATATCAACACTTAAAGGATGGTCCATCATTACCTACTTCACAACAATCTAGTTTAGTAATAAAAAATATTGATGATTTCATTGACACTACCCATCAGATGAAGAAACAGCTTGAATCTAGCAATACAACGCCAATGACGTTTCATCGTTTTTTGCAAAAAATCGATACATATATTGATTCAGAACAAGCAAGACTTGATAATCATAGAAGCACAATGAAGAGCGAAGATTCTGTGGCAATGGGAACGAACTTATAAGGATGAAGGCTGCGCAGTCACAGCTTAAGAAACATATCAAGATAAAGAACTCACGTACTCCGTTGGTACTATGACTAAAGCTTCTTGGACTAGTGACGACAACACTTTATCTAGAATGCATTAGATTCACTAAACCAACTCACTACAACATTAGAAGATATAAACGATATGCCCCAGCGCTCTGGATGGTGGTGAAAAAGGGGTATTGGAACACCTTATTGGAACAGAAAAATTTGAAAACGCCCTGTCTTCCTTAAATCATTGTTTGAGGCCAATCATGAAGTTTACCTTGCAGATGCTAATGCCCGTTTTCAAAATATCAATCCTAATAAACCTAACCTTATAAATAAAGAGAGGAAGACGAAGTGATTTTTGGCGATGCGGGTTACACCAGCGACACATATAAGCGAGGAACTCGATGTTTGGGATTACACTGGAAGTCAATGACTAGCGCAAACCAAGAAAGGCAACCTAAGGAAGCTCTGAACAAGTATAATAAATGTGATATAATACCGCCACACTAACAAACAGTATTGTCGTATGAAACAAATCATTTTCGCATCCGCAGAATACATCCATAAAAAAGTTATCACTAAGCGTGATCTCTTTCTAAATGAAATGGAAAACCGTACCATGCGGCTGCTCAATATTATAGAGCCTTACTATCCCAAGAAAGGCAAAGCTCGCCCACCCATGCCAATGGAAAGTATGTTGCGGATTTATTTCTTACAGCAATGGTACTCATTATCAGATCCTGCAGCAGAGCATGCCTTATACGATATGGACTGTATGCGTCGGTTTGCGTAACTTGAATTATTAGATGCCATACCTGATGAAACCACCATACTTAATTTCAGAAGACTAATTGAAAAGCCCCAACTTAGTGCAATGATCTTTGCGGATATCAATCAATATCTTGTTGAAAAAGGCATCAAGGTATCTCAAGGCAGCATGGTAGATGCGACCATTATCCAAGCTCCTAGCTCTACTAAAAATAAAGACAAAAAACGTGACCCTGATATGCGTTCTACCCGGAAAAACAACCAATATTATTTTGGTTTTAAAATACACATAGGAACAGACATCAATAGCAACGCCATACACAGCGCAACCGTCACACCGGCGAATGAAGCTGATGTTAACGAATTACCCAAGTTTTATACTAGTGGCACTTACAAACGAGGAGCATGCAGCCTTGGCATGAGTTGAAAGGTTAATGACAAACGTAAACCAAGGAAAAATATGAGCTCATCACAAAAGAAACAAAACCGTAAAAACTCACAGATTCGTGCCAGAGTAGAGCATTGCTTAGAGTGATTAAATGTCAGTTCGGATACAAGAAAGCTAGCTACAAAGGCTTAGTAAAAAATGCAGTTCAAGTATTCATCCTGCTTGGACTGGCCAATCTTTACATGCTACGAGGGAGTTTGTGGGGTTAATCCGCCCAAAACTCGCCAATAGCGAGGGAAAACGAAAAAAATAGGGCGAATTCACCTAAAAACACGCCCATAAGATAAACATATACACCGAGACCTTTGCACGATAACGCTGCATAAGACCCACTATTAATTAAATCGTATTTTTTTAGGATAAAGCCTTAAAAACACGATTTCAGTTCGAATATGCGCCATTTTCTATTTTCAGGCGCAACTTGCCTGCTGAATAGATAAACCTCGTTTAATGTTGTGCGCCACGCACATTATTTCAAAACGTGTACGGTTTCGGCTTAAGCCAAGATAACGAGCTTTCGCCATGCCGTAGTGTAATTTCAAAACGCCAAATACTCGCTCCACAGTGCAGCGCACGCCAGAATGTAAACGGTTAAAGCACTTATCATGTTCTGTTAATGGTTTATATCGCGGATTTTAGTCATAAGTGCGCCCTTAAAATTTATGCAGCTAACGCCATTTCACTATAAATCTCATCAGGTGTTTTAAAGTCTAACAGTTTTCTTGGTCTTTGGTTTAGTCGGTTTTGTATATCTAAAATTTCTTTGTCAGTGACATTATCCAAAGATTGGCTTTTGGGCAAATATTGTCTTATCAAACCATTATGATTTTCATTCAAACCTCGTTCCCACGAGGAGTAAGGGTGAGCAAAATAGGTATCTACGTTAAGCTTTTTCTTGATTTTTTCATGAAAGGCGAACTCCTTTCCGTTATCAAATGTGATCGTGAGTAAGTCTGATTGTAAGGCTTGAGCATCGTTATAATTGCTTTCGTCACCACGTCAGCGTGCTTTGAAGGAACACGTTTCACCAAATTTAATTTACTCACTCTTTCCGTTAATGTAACCAGTACACCCTTGTGTCTTTTGCCAATTACAGTGTCTGCTTCCCAATCGCCTAAACGTATTTTTTGATCCACAATTCCAGGTCGATCATCAATGCTAACACGGTTTCGGATCTGGCCTCGTGCATCGGGCTTTCTTGTTCTTTGCTTATACTTCTTGTGCCGAAGATGTTGATACAAGCAACCACCCCCAGCTTTGTCCTCTCGAATAAACTGGTAAATCGTAGAGGGACATACAGAAGGTTGATTATCTCGTTTAAGGCGTCCTTGTATTTGCTCAGGGCTCCACTGCTTACTTAGTCTGTCAGTAATTTTATCTTTCAGTTCAGCTACCATCTTGGTCGCTTTTGGTTTCTGTTGATGACGTTCCTGCGCAAAATTATGTGCTTGCTTCGGGCGATAACCTCTAGCCCCTGTATTTCTAGCCAACTCTCTTTTAACGGTACTCAAATCACGCCTTAAGTCTTGGGCGATAATTTCATTTGAAACTCCTGCTTTTTTCTCTGACCAAATCTGGTATCTTTCTTCTTGAGTCAGGTGGGTATAACGCTTATTCATAAGTAGTCTCACATTGGTTTTTGGTCGAACCGTAAGTGTACCCTCTGGCTCAACTTTTTCAATATGGCGCACTTATGACTGAAATCCGCGTTTCGATAAGCACGTCTTATTATTCTGTTATCAATATTTCTATCATTCAGCCATTCACTGTGCTTCTTGCTGGAATAGGTACTATCCGCACAAACAGACGACTCTTCACCATCTAATAGATCAGTGAAACAATTTGAATCGTGAATATGTACTGCTGTGTAATCGATCGATTTTATCAGCCCATCCTCATATCGACATTTATGTGCGCTTCATAGCCGCAGATACTTTTACTCTTCCCGTCAGAACTGGCTTTCACCTTCCACTTCGCGTCAGGGTCTTGTGTTGAGTGCTTGCCTTTATCCTTATTTGGGCGACACTGTTTAGCCTCTATTACGCTAGCGTCAACAATACTGATACCTCCAGATTTAATATAAAGACCTTGATCTATAAGCTGGGAATTGATTTCTTGAAGCAACTTATCCATAAGCAACAACTTATCGAGCTTCTGTCTAAATCGCCAAAAAGTACTGTGGTCCGGCACTGACTCTGAAATGTCGAGCGCAATAAACAGACGAAATAAAAGATCGCAAGCAAGCTGTTTCTCTAGGGCCGAATCGCTTAATTTATACCAACTTTGCAGCAGCAGTACCTTAAATATCATCAGTGGCGGCCATGCCTTCTCGCCTAGAAAATTTGAATGTATATCTTTCAGATGATACTCTAAGCGAGCCCAATCAATGAGTTCATGGACAGAGTCGAGCTTTCACTGCATCGTGATCAATCAGCATTGAATCTGCTAGACTGCGTTGTTTCAAATTTTTCCAAGCCATAATTTTACCGAAAGGCATTGATTGTGCAAGGATAATTATACCTGATTTTCAGTTGTTTAGCGCGACTCGTGCAAAGGTCTCAATATACAGTTTACTATGCTCTGCTCTGTTTTACTTTGTTTTACTTTGTTTTGTTTTGGCTTGTATATTTCTGTAATATTCAGAGTTTGCTATTGTGTTTGTGGCCTCCTTCCTGCGTCATGTATCGGTATACCAGTACTTATTGTATTGTTGTGTTTAGGCGATAGTTAGTCGAAGTCCGATGACTTTAGCGGCAATAGTTGCAGAGCTATGAAAAAATGTTGTTTTCCTTAAAAGACAGAGGTGGGTAGTAATGAAAAGCACGTTTAGTGGTAAAAAACATACTTTTTTAAAGAAACAAAGGGTATGTCTGTTTCTGGTATTTTTGTGTTATATATTTATAAACACCTTCTTTAGCGAAATGATCTTTGCTGCATGGTCGGAGGTGTCGGAGATGCATAAGCCCTATTTGGTGAGAATAAGGTCTTATCAACAGACGGCTAACTTGTCTACATTAACCAATATAAGCTATGCGCAGTGCGCTCAGGCAGGATTTTTTAGTTTGGGAGTTGGAGCATGGATGCAATGTTTTTGTTGTGGGAAGCGCTTGAATGTCCCTCTTGATATGCCGCTTATTGAGGTGAAGAAACATCATAAGGATGGCTGTGGTCATAATGAAAGTGTTAAGTTGGATGATTTGCTTATTGTTAACGATATTTCGATTGATGATCTGTGGAATATTAAAGATACTAAAGTTTTTGCTATTCCTGTGGTGAAGGAAGCATCTGCTTTTGCTCAGGATGCTATTTCGATTCCGTTTGCTAGAATTGGGGCGAGTGTGAATAAAAAGATGAGAATGTCAAATAACCCGGATATATTAAACCATGAAACCATATCAGATACTTTAAGTATGCCTGTTACTTTAGTGCAAGATGGCATAAGTGAATCGGAGAGATACAATCCATCTTGTGCTGCAGAAGGTACTGTGTGTTCATATTTATTGCAAGAAATTGATAAGGGAAAAATAGAAGTTTCTTCTATTGGGCTGGATAGTATTAAGCTTTCATCTCCTCAAGCCGAGGAACTAGTGAGTGAAAATACGAACATATCAAATACAAGCCATGAAAGAAAATCTGCCACGTCGAACATGCTTGTTTCTTTATTGGAAAAGAGTATATGTGCGCTGGGAGAATGCAGTTTGGATAATGTGGAAGGTGATAATGTGTATAAAGATGCATTACATAGACTATATATGGTCAAAAGTGGAGTCAGTCCTAGTCCTGAGCAAAAAATTATTTGGCAATCGTTTCATGAAAAGCTTAAACAAAGGAGTAGTTATCGATTAGGTTTGTGTTTTGATATGCATGACGATGGTCAATCATTTCCTACTGTTAGATTAAAGGTAGGGGATAACCCTAAGTATTCTTGTGGCTTTTCTGATGCGAGGGCAATAAATAAATCTTTTTTTAGTGGTGATAGTTTTCTTGCGTTATCTCTAATGTTAGAAATGGACAGAAAGCTTGCAATGGAACTGTATCAATCGGATAATGACAGTCGTCTTATGCTGCTAAGAAGTTTTGAGAATACGAATTTACGTTATAAGCTACCTCACTCTCGAGTAGTCAGGGGTGTTAATAAAAGTCTTGGATCTGTAATTGGCAATGACGGGAAATTCATTGAAGGGAATGATATAGTCGATACTGATATTGGTGCCATATTGTTATTGGCTCCTAGGTATTTATTGTTAAAAAACCCAGACAACACTGCTGCTGAGCTTTCTGACTTTGTATATAACTTAAGTAAAATGTTTTGTGAAAAGGCCATTGTAAACAAGATTTATACGTATTTAAATGATACGCAAAATCGAGGTAAGTTCACAGGTAATGAATATCATCATAAGGATTTGTCTGACATATCACTAATACCATCAATTAAAGAAATATCGTTTTTAGAAAGCCAGCATCTCTGTGCTATGTATCTATGGTCTTTATTGAGGACGATGAATATGTGTAAAGGTGTGCCAAAATTTGTAGACTCTAATAAAATAGTAGGATATTTCTCAATAGGGAACATGAAAAACATGATAAAGGAGTCTGGAGAGTCTGTATTTAAGGATAAAGATGACTTAGCTATAAGGCTTGATGCTATTTCTAAAAAGATAAGAAATGAACGTATGCGTGAATCTAAAGTAGTCATAACGGATAGTATATTTGAGGCATGTAAGCAGCAGTTTATAAAAAATATATCAGGTTATTATCTGTTTATGGCGTCGGATAAAGAGAGTTTTATGACGTTATACCCTCATGGATTGTTATCAGGTAAAGCTGACACAAGCTCGGTTGAAGTTGATCAAGATCCTGAGTGTTACATTTGCTATCAGGAATTGGAAGTTGGTAAAACGGAGATGGTAGGGTTTGCCAGTTGTAACCATGCTCTTGATAAGCAATGCTGGGAAGGTTGTAAGGAGGCAAGAATTGTACGTTGTGCTCTCTGTAGAAGAGATTTCAAAAACCCTTTCGAGTATATCTATGGCGCTAACGGTGTTTCTGTTCAGTCTAATAATGAAGCTGTAAACGTAGCTGTAGACAAGAGTGTTTTTTGAGGTGATGAATGCTAGATATTATGATATCTAATTCTTTTCAGGCTTCATCTTACAAAATTGCCATTAGAGTAGTCCTATTCTAATGGCAGTAAAGGCTGATTGGTGTGTTGATGGGTTCAGATATTGCCTTTGGTGGGTAGTTGAGAGTTAGAAGTAGGTATCCATTTTCATGTTAACCACAGCAAAAGGGTGTGGTAAGATTTCTTTGAATTTTAGAGGAAGTCGGTTGTGTTTGAATTATTAAAATCAGGTGGCTGGCTCATGCTGCCGATACTGCTTTGCTCAATACTCGAGGTGGCGATTGTTTGTGAGCGCTTTTGGGCTTTGAGATCCTCTGTTGTTACTCCAGATAACACTCTATCACGGGTGTGGCAATGGATTAAAAATGATGAGCTAGATGCTATTAAGATTGCAGACTTGAAGGATGAATCCCCGTTGGGGGAAATACTTGCGGCAGGTCTTTCTAATGCTAGAAATGGTCGAGAGATCATGAAGGAATGTATTGAGGAGCAGGCGGGAGCGGTTGTGCATGAGCTGGAGCGTTATCTTAATTTCCTTGGTACAATTGCTGCAGTTACCCCATTACTAGGTCTGCTAGGCACGGTTATAGGTATGATTGATGTGTTTTCTGTTATTATGGTGCATGGTGCCGGTAGTCCTAGTGTGCTGGCTGGAGGTATTTCAAAAGCATTGATTACTACCGCAGCGGGCTTGACCATTGCTATTCCAGCGTTGATATTTCATCGTTATTTTACTAGAAAGGTAGATGAATTAGTCGTTACTATGGAGCAGGAAGCGATCAAGTTGTTGGAAGTGTTGCAGGGTGAGCGCGAAATCAATGAGTCAGAGGCAATTAAAAAATGAGGTTCCGTCGACAAGGGACCCAGTCAGAGGTATCGGTTAACCTTACGCCGTTGATCGATGTTGTTTTTTTGTTATTAATCTTTTTTATGGTTTCTACCACTTTTACTAGGGAAACGCATCTGGCTGTCAACTTGCCTGAGTCCAGTGGTATTGTTTTGGAAAAAGAGGTAAAACAGATTGAGGTGATTATTAGTAAGGCTGGTGCATTTGCGGTGAATGGTAGAAATTTGGTAAATGCTAACATTGAAACACTGAAGAGCGCTTTATCTCAAGCAAGCAAGGGTGATGTCAAATTGCCGGTGATGATAACCGCAGATGCAAAGGCTGCCTACCAGTCTGTTGTTGTTGCCATGGATGCAGCGGGGCAATTAGGATTTGTTAATTTGATCATGACGACTAAAAAAGTAAGCGAGATAAAATAATGATGCGGTTTCTTTTCGTGTTTTTGACTCTTTAGGTCTTGGGTGTATTTTTGAGAGTTAAACAATGCCTCCAGGCAGCGGTTCTCCGTGCTTGGTTTAATGATCATTACTGGATTAAGCTGCTTGCTCCTTTGAGTTTTGTTTTTCTCTGTATTGTCCGATGGAGAAAGGATTTTCTTTTGGCAAAAAAGAGATGGGAGCCACCTGTTCCTGTTGTTGTGGTAGGCAATATTAGTGTTGGTGGAGTTGGCAAAACACCAGTAGTGGCTTGTCTGGCTAAGGGTATGCAGGCAAGAGGCTATAAGCCCGGTATTGTTAGCAGGGGATTTGGTGGAGCAGGAGCGCGTTACCCTGCGCTGGTGACGGCTATGTCTAGTCCGAAAGATGTGGGTGATGAGCCTGTTATGCTGGCTCAACAATTGGATATTCCTGTGGTTGTTGATCCGAATAGGGTAAATGCTGCCTATTTTCTTTTGAAGCACCACGAATGTAATCTTATTATCGCAGATGATGGTCTTCAGCACTATAATCTAAAACGTAATGTTGAATTATTGGTTATTGATGGTCACAGAATGTTTGGTAATGGTTTGTGTTTGCCCGCTGGGCCGCTAAGAGAACCTGAGGGTCGTTTGCAGTCTGTGGATTTAGTGTTAATCAACGGAGAGCCAGCTTTTGATCCCGGTGTTAGTTACCACAGTTTTAAATTGTTACCACAGGCACTCATGGCAGTACGGCCTGATTCAAGAAATTTTACCGCTGTTTGTCCGCAAGGGTGTAGGGTTCATGGTGTGGCTGGCATTGGCAATCCAGAGCGATTTTTTAATACTTTGGCAGATCTCGGCTTTGAGGTGGTTGTTCATGTCTTTCCTGATCACTACTGTTACAGGGCTGAGGATATTGTTTTTGAGGAGGAGCTACCGGTAATAATGACTGCGAAAGATGCTGTAAAATGTACTGAGTTTGCAACGCCAAATCATTGGTATTTACCGGTGGCAACAAATATTTCAGCCCATGTTCTGGATCATATTGCCTCTCTTATTGAAAATTCAGATGTAATGTAAAATGGAAAAAAAACTGTTAGAAATATTGGCATGCCCTCTATGTAAAGGTCATGTGAAATATCAGAAAGAAGCAGGAGAGCTAATTTGCCGACCCTGTGGTCTGGCGTACCCTATTAGGGATGATATCCCCGTAATGCTGGAGGGAGAGGCACGTACTTTGACCGTTGATGAACATTTAGGAGAGGAGTCGTCATGAGTGAGGAAAAGCCTTTCACTGTGGTTATTCCTGCTCGTTTTGGTTCTAGTCGCATGCCAGGGAAGCCTTTGGAAGACATATCTGGCAAGCCAATGATTCAACACGTTTATGAGCTAGCGTTGAAGAGCAGTGCTGAGCGAGTGATTATTGCAACAGATGATGAGCGCATTGTGAGCGTGGCAGAGGGTTTTGGAGCGGAAGTTTGTATGACCCTGGCTGGTCACCCTTCTGGTACGGATAGGTTGCAGGAGGTTTCATTTATTTATGGAATGAGTGATGATCATGTAATTGTTAATGTTCAGGGTGATGAGCCTTTGATGCCTCCGCTGATCATTGATCAGGTGGCAGCTAATCTTTATGGTGATAGAGATGTGAGTGCTGCTACGTTGTGTGAACGAATAACTTCCCGTGATCAGTTATTCAATCCAAATATTGTAAAGGTGGTTGTTGATGACAAGGGGCATGCTCTTTACTTTAGTAGAGCGCCTATTCCTTGGAATCGGGAGTTGTTTGTAGGCAGTTCTGCACAGTTAACAGAAACAGATTATTTTAGGCGCCATATTGGTATTTATGCTTACCGGGTAAATCTTCTTACGCGGTATGTGCAGTGGGGTATCTGCCCCCCGGAGAAGATGGAGGCGCTGGAGCAGTTAAGGTTATTATGGAATGGCCAATCCATTCATGTGGAGGATGCTGTAGTGTCTCCGCCACAAGGTGTTGATACGGAGCAGGATCTTGCTGAGGTACGGCAGATTATTGAGAGGAGAGAGGGTAGGGTGCTGTTATGATTATCAGGGTGCTTTTTGTTTGTTTGGGTAATATTTGTCGCTCGCCAACAGCCCATGGTGTTTTTGTTAAACAGGTTGCCGATGCGGGTCTTTCAGAGAGTATTCATGTTGACTCGGCCGGCACTAGCAGTGGTCATAAAGGAAGTTTGCCAGATGTCCGGTCAAGGGAGGAAGCTTTGGCTAGGGGTTATGATCTGTCGTTTATTCGTTCAAGGCAGGTTCTACTTGATGATTATAGGAAGCAAGATTTGATTCTTGCTATGGATCAGGAAAACCTTGAAACTCTTCGCTCTCAATGCCCAGAGGAATTTCAGCAAAAACTTGGTCTGTTTCTTGCCTTTGCTGACAACGTGGATGTCAGAGAGGTACCTGATCCTTATTATGGAGGAGATGAAAATTTTGCAAAAGTGTTAAGTTTAATTGAAGACGGTGGTATTGCATTATTAAAGCACTTGCAGAAAAACCATATTCCCTAGACCCATTACCCCTTGAAGGCATGAAGTTGTTGATTACGATGACTTACCATCACAATCTGCTACTAGGGCCATGTGGCCTCACATATTGGTCGTTTACTTTTACTTTCAATGGATGTGGGTATATATTTTTTGAGTGCCAGAAATAGTAATGGATATTTTTGAAAACATTCAGCTGGAGAGGCTTAATAGTTTTGGTCTTAAGGCAAGTGCTCTTTATTACATTGAAGTTACAACGCTGACAGAATTAAGAGAATCACTGGCTTTCGCGAAGCAAAAAGGTTTGGAGGTTATGCCCTTGGGCGGTGGGAGTAATGTTGTTTTTTGCGGAAACCTGGACCTTGTGGTCTTAAAGATAGCCTTCATGGGTATGTTAGTACTATCGCGCAAAGATGGTCTGGTATTGGTTGAGTCTGGTGCTGGAGAGTGTTGGCATGATTTCGTTCTATGGAGTTTGTTTCACAAGGCTTATGGTCTTGAAAACTTATCATTGATTCCGGGCTCGGTTGGCGCAGCACCTATTCAAAATATAGGAGCTTATGGTGTTGAGTTGAAGGATTGTTTTTATTCGTTGATGGCAATAGACACTATATCTGGTGAAGCTGTTCGGTTGTTTGCGGAAGATTGTATGTTTGCTTATCGTGATTCTATTTTTAAGACTGTGTTCAAAGATCGTTATATTATTACTTCTGTTCAATTTGCTCTTGATGAAAAGCTACAGGCGAAACTGCATTATGGAACTTTAAGGGAGATGGTTGAAGCTAAGTGCGGTAATGATTTTTTATCTGCTGATTTGATTAGTAGCGTGGTGTGCGACATCCGTCGTGACAGATTGCCTGATTCTGATATTTTGGGTAGTGTAGGAAGTTTTTTCAAGAATCCGGAGGTTGGGTTAGCTAAATTTGAACAGCTCAAACGACAGTATCCAGATATTGTGGCTTTTCCTAGGGAGTGTGATAATTGGAAACTGGCGGCCGGTTGGTTAATTGAGAGAGCTGGTTTGAAAGGGGCTAGAGAGGGAATGGTCGGCACCCATAAAACGCAGGCATTGGTGCTGGTTAATTATGGAGGAGCTTCAGGTGCTGATGTAATGGCTTTTTCTGAAATAATAAAGCAGCGAGTACATGAGTATTTTGGCATAATGCTGGAGCAGGAGCCAAGAGCTTATTAGTAGAAAGACGTCCTAGGTCGTCTTTCTTGTTTTTGCCCTTGCTAGGTTTGTTATTGCTATGATAAAGGTTTTTCCTCTGCTTGGGCAGGAGCTTTTTCGGCATGTTTATCGGGGATAGATTCTACCGCTTCTTTTTGAGTCAGCCTAGGGTCGTTATGAGCTCGGCTTCGTCTGTGCAGACTTGTTGATTCCAATATTTGATTATTGACTTCGGTATGTTTGGTGTATGCTCCAGAGGTTGTGTGACTCTCTGGAGTCTTTGTTTGATCACCAGGGTTTATGCTTGTTGGTGTCGTCATCTCTGGAATGGGTGTTTTTTGTGGAATTATGATATTTTCATCTGGAGCTACTGAGATTTTCACAATTTCAGCAGTTTGTGGCTGGGGCTTGGTGTAAGATGTTGTTGTCTCCGTAGTGTTTTTAGATAGCTGAACAGGAATATCGTTTGCAGCCGCAACAGTGATGCTAGCGCGATGCTCTTTAGCGGGAGGTGCGCAGGCCTCATCTTTTTTAGTTGTTTGAATCACCGGTGGTGTAAGAAGCGGTGGTTGACGCGGAGGTATATCTTGTTTTTGATTCTGCTCGTGAGTGGGGATAGACATTACTTGACTCAAAGTATCAAGAGGCATGGCTGATGTAGGGTTGGTTTTCGGTGGGGCCATCATTGGTAATTGTTCCTGTCCATGATCTCTCATAGACTGACGATTATGTCGCCTTCGTGATGCTGTGTTTGGTCTGCGCCTGAGTTTATTGTCTTCCCATGACGCGTTAGACTGATCCTCGGAGTTGGTTTTTTGAGGAGTATGTTGCTGTTGACAGCCTTTCTCGTCACGATTAGTGTTAGAAAGCTCACTATGTTGCGGGGAGCTGCTAGCATAACCAACGGTGCGACCCTGATTCGATTGTTGTGAGGAGTCGTTACGATTTTTATTTATGAGTTCTCCTGGCTGGGCATCTTCTTTTTTAACTAAATTCCGGGAATTATTTTGCGGGATAACTTTATTATTCATTTGCTTGTTATAAGGTCTTGACTTGTTTTCTCCTCGATTGGACTGCTGAGACCAGTCTTTTTTTTTGTCCGATTGAGTGGGACGTGTATTGTTGCTTGTGGTTGGTTTTTCTTCCTCAGTAGTGGTGAAAATATCACCAATAGCTTTAACAAAAGATTTGATTAAGCCCGTATTTTTTTTCTGTTCAAGAGCTAGCTTGGGGGGGTGGATGTTCTGTACTGCGGCCACAGTTTTTTTAGGTTGTCTACCATTAGTCGACTCTTCATAATAGTCTTTGGTATCAGTAATTCCATAGCTGCTGACCGGCGTTTGATCGTTTTGTTGATCATCACGTATTCTCTGGACCTCGTAATGAGGGGTCTCTAGGTTTGGGTTAGGAATAATGATAATACGGGTGCTATGGCGTGACTCTATTTCAGTAATGCCAGAACGCTTTTCGTTTAGCAAAAATGCGGCAACAGATATTGGTACTTGTGCACGAATTTCAGATGTATTACCTTTCATGGCTTCTTCTTCCATAATGCGCATGATTGATAAAGCTAGGGACTCAATATCCCGTACTGATCCCTGGCCAGAGCAGCGAGGGCAAACGATTCCGCTCGTTTCACCCAAAGATGGGCGAAGCCTTTGACGAGACATTTCAAGTAAGCCGAAGAGGGATATTCGGCCAGTTTGAACTCGGGCACGATCCATAGCTAAAGCAAGACGAATACGGTTTTCAACTTCGCGCTGATTGCGGTTATTACTCATGTCGATAAAATCAATAACGATTAGGCCACCGATATCACGCAGTCTTAGCTGTCGGGCAATTTCATCCGCAGCTTCAAGGTTGGTATTTAGCGCTGTTTCTTCAATATCTGCGCCACTGGTGGCCTTTGCTGAGTTTATATCAATAGAGACTAGAGCTTCCGTGGGGTCGATAACGATAGAGCCTCCAGAGGAGAGTTTAACCTCCCTTTGGAATGCGGTTTCAATTTGTGATTCAATTTGGAATCGATTGAATAGTGGAATGCTGTCTTTGTATAATTTGAATTTTGATGCATATAGGGGCATGACCTGTTGCACAAATTCAAGGGCTTCTTGATGAACGCTGGCTTTGTCGATGAGTACTTCGCTGATATCGTGGCGGAGGCAATCCCTAATGGCTCGAATTATAAGATTGCTTTCTTGGTGGATAAGCAGTGGAGCTGTTCTGTTAGCAGAAGCTTCTTTAATGGAGTTCCATAATTGCAGTAAATACTTTAAATCCCACTGAAGCTCCTCAAGAGATCGGCCTAGTCCTGCCGTTCTGACAATAACTCCCATTTCTGGAGGTATGTTCAGCGTATTGAGTGTTTCGCGCAGCTCTGCTCGTTCATTTCCCTCAATACGGCGGGAAATGCCCGCAGCGCGAGGGTTATTCGGCATGAGTACCAAGTAGCGACCTGCTAGGCTTATCAATGTTGTTAGCGCTGCGCCTTTGCTGCCTCTTTCTTCTTTGTCTACTTGGACAAGAACTGTCTGGCCTTCCTTAAGAGTGTCTCTGATGCTTGTGCGAGCGGAAGGAGGTTTGCAGAAATATTCTCGAGATATTTCCTTTAGAGGCAGGAATCCATGTCGCTTTGCACCAAAATCCACAAAAGCTGCTTCTAGGCTGGGTTCAACGCGGGTGATTGTGCCCTTGTATATATTAGCTTTTTTTTGTTCGCGGGTGCTGGATTCAATATCTAAGTCATAAAGACGCTGTCCGTCTACGAGCGCAACACGCAGCTCTTCCTGCTGTGTTGCATTTATCAACATTCTATTCATAAATCTACCGGTTTGCTTGAAGCTAGCCTCTCAAGTCGTCATAGCCCGATTTTTCTAAAAGTCCGAGCTTTTTGTATGATGCAGCCGGATCTTTTTAAGTGCTATCATACTTACATTTCAGTATTTTGCTGAGATGTAGCGTAACGATATAGCATTATCCTGTGTCATGAATAGAGTTCTTGAACACAGGGGAGTAAAATAGCAGGTTCCAGTTGCTATTGGTTTTCAATCGAATATTTGATTGAGCCAATAATAACTCTGGTGCCTTGGTAATATCGGTCACCTGCTCTTTCCTGAAATCGAGCCTCGCTTATGGAGGGTAGCACTGTTAATCTATAACGGGTTTAGCCGTGTTCTTTACTTCGTGTTTGATACTGTTGGTAAAAAGCATCAATTAATAAGACCTTTACGCGATTGCTCTTTTGCCAACTGGCTTGGTTAAAAGCATACTGAATCGATCATTTGTAAGCATAAATCCTCTCTTTTCGTGCGTTTTTGCCTCACCAATGAACAAAATTACGGCTCGTGCAAAGGTCTCACATTATTAGTGTCTAAATTAGTGTCTAATAATGTGTGCAGTCACCAGCCTCTTGGGGTGACGTGATAAACGTATTATCTGTCTCCAAGAGACTCAAGTTACAAAAATAGACTGCCTTTTTTAATGTTATGCTAGGCAGAAATTGATTATACCAGTAATCTTCAGGTGCTTCAAATAGAGTAAAACTGATAACATAGTAAAATGAATAAACAGTCAAGTGATGTAATAGCTCTTTCAATGTTTGAATCGCAAAAAAAAGAAGGAAGTTTTTGTCGGTCTAGCAATCTGGATAAGCCTTCGGTGCAGTGGGTTACTATTAGTGATGTTGAAGGTCAGCGTCTAGATAATTATCTGTGCCGGACTCTTAAAGGGGTACCTAAAACTCGGATTTATCGAATTATTCGAAAAGGGGAGGTAAGGGTCAATAAAAAAAGAGTAGCCCCTGGTTATCGGCTTCAGGATGGAGACTTCCTTAGAATACCTCCAGTGCGCGTAGCCGAAGAAACTGAAAAAACTTATATGCCTGTCTCTGTTTCTGAACTGCTGGCGAAATCTTTACTTTATGAGGATGCTGGGCTTCTTATTATTAACAAACCGTCAGGATTGGCAGTCCATGGTGGTAGTGGTATTTCTTGTGGTATTATAGAAGCTTTTCGACAAATGCGACCTAAAGAAAAAGGACTGGAGCTGGTTCACCGTCTGGATAGGGAAACCTCTGGGTGCCTGATGATTGCTAAAAAACGTTCTGTGCTCCGACACATTCATGGCCAGCTGCAAAACAATGAGGTGAAGAAGGTGTATCATACCTTAGTAGTTGGCTGCTGGCCGTTAAAAAGGCATATAGTTAATGCGCCGCTGAGGAAGAATACCCTTTGTTCAGGTGAGCGTATTGTTCGGGTTGATGTCAATGGTAAGGCTTCAAAAACCTGTTATCGGGTGTTAGAAAGATTTAGTGGAGTAACGTTGGTTGAAGCGAGTCCTTTAACTGGACGAACTCACCAGATTCGGGTGCACTGCCTAGAGGCTGGTCATGCTATTATAGGTGATGCTAAGTACGGTAATGACAAGGATAATCAGCGTTACAGGCAGCAAGGCGTGAAGCGTCTTTTTTTGCATGCGGCAAGTTTGACGCTGACACTGCCCACAGGGGTGGTAGTCACAGTAGAGGCGCCGTTGCCAAATGATTTAGGTGGGTTTTTGCAGAAAATGGGTGCTGAGAAGATGAATGATGCGCCTAAAGTAACTTGAAATGTAGATAGGCAGTAAAAAAGTGAAGTCCTATGAATATTGAGGCCAGGTGATTATGGTAAGCAAGATAGTTTTCAAGTAAGGCTTAAATTATACCTGCTACGGTTGGTGGTGGAAGGTGGAAGGTGGAAGGTGGAAGGTGGAAGGTGTAATGGTTTAATATGGAGAGCTGACGGTTAGAGAATATGGTGTGGTCTCTGATGGTTTGCTAGAGAGTCTGATTTTTTTGATTGGTTGAGGTTAGGTTGGTTAAGTCTATGTCTGTCATTATTTAAGGTGATGTTGGTTAATAGCCTTATGTCTTCAAGGGTATTTGGTATAAGAGATGATTTGTGAAAGGGACATTCCTATAGAGGGTAAACGATGGATATAAGACAGAAATCTACAGAAAATATTCCTGTTGGTAGCGACGCGGATACTGCGTGGAAGTTGCTAGAAAGTTTGGTTGTGAGTTCGGTGACTGAACAGAGACGTTCTAGAAGATGGAGCATTTTTTTTAAACTTTTGACGTTCGCATGGCTGTTTTTGATAGCGAACGTTATTTATAACTCGTCTAGAATAAATATGAATATAGGCTCTGGAGGAGTGCATACTGCTCTGGTTGATCTCAATGGAGTTATTTCTGATAACGGAGATGCTAGCGCAGATATTATTATTACGGGTCTCAGGGCTGCTTTTGATGATAAGGGTACTAAGGCTGTTATTTTGAGGATTAATAGCCCTGGAGGAAGTCCGGTGCAGTCGGGCTATATATATGACGAAATTATCAGGTTGAGGAAGCTGCATTTAGATACACCGCTCTATGCTGTAATTACTGATATTGGTGCTTCTGGTGGCTACTATGTTGCTTCTGCGGCTGATGCTATCTATGCGAATAAAGCCAGTATGGTAGGTTCTATTGGTGTTATTTCTTCAGGATTTGGTTTTGTTGAAGCGATGAAGAAGGTTGGCATCGTTCGAAGAAGTTATACGGCAGGAGAGTATAAGGGGTTTATGGATCCTTTTCAAGATGAGGACAGATCTGCATCTAAGCGCTGGCAAGATTCTCTTGACATTGTTCATAAGCAGTTTATTGATAGTGTCAAGTATGGGCGTGGTGATCGGTTGTCGGATCATCCGGATATTTTTTCAGGTATGGTATGGGTCGGCGAAAAAGCTAAAGAAATTGGCTTGCTTGATGGCTTGGGCAGTGTCGGTTTTGTTGCGCACGATATAGTTGGGGTGGACGAAATTAAGGATTTTACTCCCAAAGCCTCGGCGTTTGAACGTTTGGCTAGAGACTTTGGTGTGGATGCAATTGGCGCTTTTCTTGAAGTTCTGGGTACTAATGGTATCCAACTTAGATAAGTGAATAGATTTTGTGCTCCTAGAGTGTAAATTTGGGGTTGTTTTGTTTTAGGGTGTCTGTGAATAGCTTCATTGTTTTGCTGTGAATATTGATTTTTACCATTGAAGGTGTGGGTAGGAGAAGGTTATAAGCGGGCGCATTACTACGATCTTGCGAGTAGTAGGTGGCTGGGGTGAGAATAGTTGGCAGTATCTCATTTATAAGTAGGGTTGGCATAGATTGGCGCTGGGGGAGTAAAGTTTTAAGGCCCTAGTATATCGATTGATTCGTTGCGTAACATAGAGGTCAGCGCGATTAAAGGAAGGCCTATCAGTATATTGGGGTCATTCCCAGATAGTTTTTCAAATAGTGCAATTCCCAAGCCTTCGCATTTAAAGCTACCGACGCAATCTAAAGGCTGTTCTTCGTCAATATAATAGCTGATTTGTTGTGGACTAAGGTGTCGAAAATCTACTTGAAATGGTAGGCATTGGTGCTGGCTAAGGCCGGTTTTGCTGTTAAGCAGGCAGAGACCGGAAAAAAAAGTTACTTGCTGGCCGCTACATAGAGATAGTTGCTTGGTGGCTTGTTGTTTGTTGTAGGGTTTTCCTAGCAGTATTCCGTTAATAGATGCGGTTTGATCTGAGCCGATAATCAGGTGAGATGGGTACGTGTTAACTACGGCTTTTGCTTTTTGTATGGCAAGGCGTTCTGCAAGTGCTTGAGCAGATTCTTTGGCTAAAGGTGTTTCATCGATTTCTGGTGAATGATGCTCAAACGGTATTTTTAGGGTTTTTAGTAGCATTCTTCTATATTTTGAACTCGACGCCAGAACAAGTTTCATCACCGCTGTTTTCTCCTGTTTCGTGTGCGGCGTTTGTTACTCACACCTTAAAATGGTAACTGGTAAAATATTATGGTTATAAAACTCTTTGACAGGTTGGGAGTTTATCCTCTATGATTGCCTACTTATGTTAATTAGTCAATTATCCAAAACTATTGATCCGTGCAAGCTTGCGCGTCAAGGTAAGTTATTTGAAGGTTCGTTGGCAGTGGCGTGTTTTAGTCGGTTAGTGGATGTTTTGGCCGATGATCAGGGAGAGGTAAGGGTAGAGTTACGATTTTATGTGGATGAATGTAGTAACGTAATACTTGAGGGATGCCTGAACCTGGAATGTAACATGATCTGTCAGCGATGTCTTGATGTGGCCGATATTTCGGTGCATGTAGATATTCTATTAATGGCTGTGTGGACTGATGAGCAGGCAAAAGCGTTGTCTGTGAAATATGACCCACTTTTCCTCCAGAAAGAGCCTATTGAGCTTATTCCATTGTTGGAGGATGAGTTGTTGTTAGGGCTGCCATTGATTCCTTACCATAATTCGGACTGCTATTCTAAGCAAATCTGGACTGCCAAATCAAAATATTTTGTTGGTCGGAAAGGCAATGAAAACGTAGTCAACAAAGAAACAGACAACCCGTTTAGCGCGCTGGCAAAACTTAAAGCTGATGTCGCTACGATTCAGGAGAGTTAATAATGGCTGTTCAGCAAAATCGTAAAACTCGCTCTAAGCGTGATATGCGACGCTCCCATGATGCACTGAAGAGCGTTCAACTGTCTCAGGATGTTAATACTGGAGAGTCTCATCGTCGTCACCATATGACCGCAGATGGTTTTTACCGAGGACGTCAAATTATTGAAAGCAATAATGACGAGTGATTCCTTCTAAGGCAGGAAGCGCTGCACTTACGAGTATCAGAATTGCGCTTGATGTAATGAGTGGGGACGAAAGTCCTAGTGCTCGGATGTGTTCCGTAATTAAATTGCTGACGGATAAGCCGGATCTATTTTTATATTTGATAGGAGATGAGGTTTTTATTAAATCATTTCTTAGGATGGTTCCAGGGATAGACTGGAGTCGTCTTGCTATTGTTCATTCTGTCAAAACTGTGTCAATGAGCGATAGTCCTTTCAGCGTTCTTCGGTCAAAACAAGAGTCTTCCATGTGGATGATGCTTGAGCTTGTTGCGAGTGGTGAGGCTCATGCTTGTGTCAGCGCTGGAAATACAGGAGCGTTGATGGCGATGGGTCGACATCTTTTACAAATGGTCGCCGATGTTGATCGTCCTGCTATTGCCACCTGTATCCCTTGTAGAAAAGGTTCGGCTATTTTGCTGGATATAGGAGCAAACGTTGATTCGACTGCAATAAATTTACATCAATTTGCAGTAATGGGATCGCAATTATCATCAAGTGTTTATCATGTTTATAATCCCCGTGTGGCTTTGATGAATGTCGGAACCGAAGATATTAAGGGTAATAAGCAGGTTCGTCTTGCTAGTCAGTTAATACAAAAAGATAATCGCATTAACTATATTGGCTATATTGAAGGGCATGCGATTTTCTCTGGTTTGGCAGACGTGATCGTCTGCGATGGTTTTGTGGGTAATGTTGCATTGAAAACCGCCGAAGGAGTAGCTAGTTTGGTCAAGGAAGAACTTCTTGCCACATTTGGCTTAAATTGGTGGAGTCGGCTGTTGGGTTTGGCTGTTTCGCCGGTGTTAAAAGAGTTTTGTCGCCGTGTGGATCCGGTGAGGTATAATGGTGCTAGTTTTTTGGGCCTTCAGGGTATAGTAGTTAAAAGTCATGGAAGTGCAGATGGGAAAGGTTTTTTTCAGGCTGTCTGCCAAGCTATATATGAGGTGCAAGTAGGGGTTTCTGATTGCCTTATGGTAGACTCAGGAGGTGGCTATACTCATTCTCCGTAAAGGCGAGAGGTTGTTTATTTCTTTCGCTTACTTAAGCATCTGCTTTTTATAAGCTCATTGGTTTTGTTCTTTTTTTTGTTTGCACTTTTCATGGTGGTTGGTGTGGGGGGGCGAATTAATGGGTTTCTTACTAATGTGAATGTTATGTGTTGGTAGTTAATTTAAAATGTGGCTAAGTTAAGTGATAAAGAGGTTAGCCTGTGGCTTGGTTGTTAAGTGGCTAGGAGGTCTGCTACTAAGTTCTTTATTATATTCTCAGGGCTGGTTTTCATCTGTATTTAGGCTGAGTGGATCTGTTAGAATGTTGGTATCTATAGTGATATTTGTTGTTGGTAATGGGCAGTTGATACTTCATCTTCACTGTTATTAGCTTGTAGAAAAACTGCGCTACCTTATGCTTCTTATGGTGAAGGAGCGCCTCCAGCGCCTCCAGCAATTTTGCATTTTCAGGTACCTAAGTGTGGTCTGGATTTTTTATTAGGATCGGTGTGTTTCCATGACTGATATATTTGCTTTTATTTTTCCTGGGCAGGGATCTCAGAAAGTGGGTATGCTTGCTGAGTATATTGCAGAGCCGATATTTGCTGATACTCTTTGTGAAGCATCCGAATTATTAGGTCTGGATCTTTCGGTTTTGTTTTCTTCTGGGCCAGTTGAAGAGCTAAATAAAACTGAAAATACTCAGCCGGGGTTATTGGCGGCAAGTGTCGCACTTTGGAGGTTGTGGTCTGCCCGACATGAGGGGCTTAGGCCTAGTTTGATGGCGGGGCATAGTCTCGGGGAGTATTCCGCCCTAGTTTGTGCTGGTGCTATGGCATTCAGGGATGCTATCACTCTGGTAAGAAATCGTGGCTTGTATATGCAAGAAGCTGTTTCTGAAGGAGAGGGGGCTATGGCTGCGATATTGGGTCTTTCTGATAGCGATGTTATCAGTGTTTGTCTGGCTTCTGCTCAAGGCCAGGTGGTTGAGGCGGTTAACTTTAACTCGCCAGGGCAGGTTGTTATCGCAGGTAATAGAGAGGCGGTGGAACGTGCTATGATTCAGGCAAAAGATGCTGGATCTAAAAAAGAGGTGTTGCTTCCGGTTAGCGTTCCTTCTCATTGCGCCCTTATGAAAACAGCAGCAGAAAAATTGAAAGCTGCACTTGAAAATGTGAAAATCACTTCACCTATTACTCCAGTTGTACAGAACTTTTCTGCAGAGGCTTGCTCGGAGCCGGAAGTTATTCGTAATAATCTTGTTGCTCAGCTTTGCTCACCAGTTCGTTGGGTTGAAACTATTAATGCCATGTATGAATCAGGGGTGGTAAATTTTGTCGAGTGTGGACCTGGAAAGGTGTTGGCTGGCCTAAATAGGCGTATTGTCCGGCAAGCTAAGGTTGTGTCGCTGGAGTCACTTTCTTCTATGGGTTCAGCGGTATAATTCTGATAGTTTGTTGTTTTTGTTGTTTGGTGGATTTGGTGCAATAGTGTATTTATTATCAGTATGGAACTTATAATTATGGCTGGTTTGAAAGGAAAGGTTACTTTGGTGACGGGTGCCAGTCGGGGTATAGGTCGTGCTACGGCTGTTGCGTTGGGTAATGAAGGTGCGGTTGTTATTGGTACTGCAACCACCGAGAGTGGAGCAAGAGCAATTACAGGGATGCTGGCTGAAGCGGATATTCGAGGTCAGGGTATCGTTTTAGATGTTACTTCAGCTGAAGGCTGTGTTGATGTCGTTAAAACCGTCACAGCGGAATATGGAGCTCTTCAAATTCTGGTTAATAATGCGGGTATTACCCGAGATAATCTTCTCATGCGCATGAAAAATGATGAGTGGGATCAAGTTCTTAATACTAACTTGACTGCTATTTTTCGTATGAGTAAAGCGGTAATGAGAGGTATGACCAAAGCCCGCTGGGGGCGTATCATTAATATAAGCTCTGTTGTTAGTTCTATGGGAAATCCGGGTCAGGCTAATTACGCGGCAGCCAAAGCTGGAGTGGAAGGTTTTTCTCGTTCTTTAGCGAGGGAAGTTGGTTCCCGAGACATTACGGTGAATACTGTGGCACCTGGTTTTATTGATACTGATATGACAAAAGCGTTAACTGACGAGCAGCGTCAGCTCATGAAAGATCAAATTCCCGTAGCAAGATTGGGCCAGCCTGAAGATATTGCTGGAGTGGTTGTGTTTTTAGCAAGTGATGCTGCGGGGTATATCACTGGAGAAACAGTGCATGTGAATGGTGGTATGTATATGGGCTAGGATGTCCCCATATTAGCTGCACCTGTTGTTATAAATGCGGGGGTAGGAAGCAATGAAGATTAGTAGCAGGTAGTTTGTGGGTGTTAGAGCGGTGTCATGCCATCAGGAGGAGTGGAGTTATAGGCTTTCCTTTGAATTGTGTGCTTTTATGTGATTGGGCTGAGTTCGTCGGTAGTTAATATTATAACTATTGGAGCAAATGGGTGGATGCTGTTGTATTATTTGAGAAAATGCAGTAAAGAAGGTGCATAGTTGCGTTAATTGCAGTGGGCTGTCTTGAAATTTTCGTAATCTACCATATAAACTATACCGAATTGCAGTTATCTATAAGCTGCGTTGAGTATTAACCGGAGTACAATTGGGTATGAGCACTATTGAAGTACGCGTCAAAAAAATTGTTTGCGAACAGCTTGGCGCAAAGGTTGAGGAAGTGACTAACGGTGTGTCTTTTGTGGAGGATCTAGGTGCAGACTCTCTTGATACCGTGGAGTTGGTTATGGCTTTGGAGGAAGAATTTGAAACCGAAATTCCGGATGAGGAAGCAGAGAAAATTACTACAGTACAAGAAGCCATTGATTACATTGTAGCAAGTTCCTGATATTTGCTCTGATTGTATGCCCGAAAAAAACCGTGCAAAAACATTGTGCGGTTTTTTGTGTGTGATAGTTATTATCCACATTGTTATAACAATGATGCGAACATATTAGTGCAGAGGTTCAATCGCTGTGCGATTTGCTTCAGGTATTCGTTGAATTGGCCGGAGAGTCGCGCAAAACGATGTGCGTCGTGAGTATCAATGCCAAATGAGAGGGCAGATGTCTAGGTAAGGTGCGATTAAGTCCTCGTAATGAGATAATCCCTATCATTTCTCTTTGATGGTATGAATCATGGGGCGTCAACTCATCCTCGCCGACAGCGAATACCAACATAAACACCGCCAAACCCGACAAGAGAAGTTTCTTGAACGGATGGAAACACTGGTTCCCTGGAGACTGATGGTGTCAGTTATCGAGCCATATTACCCTAATCCTGGTAATGGTCGCCGACCTTATCCCTTGATGACGATGCTGCGTACTCACTGGATGGGACGATCCCTGATCACACCGCCATCATGAACTTCCGTAACTTGTTAGAACGCCATGATTTGGCACGCAAAATATTCAACGAAGTGAATGACTGGCTGAGTGATGCTGGTGTGCTGTTCAAAGAAGGCACGCTGATGGATGTCACCATTATCGCAGCTCCCAACTAACTCCACCAAGAACAAAGCCGGTGATTGTGATTCCGAGATGCATCAAACCAAGAAGAGTAATCAGTGGCATTTCTGCATGAAGGCTCATATCAGTGTCGATGCTCGAACTGGGCTGACGCATAGCCTTACGACCACCGCTGTCAACGAGCACGATCTGAATCAAGCTGAAAATCTACTGCAGAGGAGTTCATCTTCGTCGATGCCGGTTATCATGGCGCAGAAAAACGGGACGAGTTGAAAGACATAGATGTCGACTGGCATATCGCGGAACGTTCAGGAAAAGTAAGGGCTTGGAATACGCTAACTATAATTTCACCCCGATTAAAATTAATATCTTGTACCCTTAAGCGTATCATCTTTATTACGCACATTCCCGTATCGTATAGCAATTTTGCAGTCAATGAATTTATGCTACTCATCATTCAAGTAGTTTATTGGTTGTTTGCACGCTGAGCACTATTGGCAAGTTCATAGGGCTTTGGAGCGGATAGCATTCACCCCTTAAATTTTATGTTTTAAAACAGATTCATATAAAAATAACAGTGCCGGCAAGGCTTGGTTTTGGGTACTGGCTGATACCTTGCCCTTACCGCCAAATCGGTTAAAAAATCCTCAATTTCTTCGGTATCCATATTTTCAGGATGGGCTTTTTGATGAAATAAAATTGAGGTGATACATCTGCCTGATTTTATCTAATAATTTCATATGTGTAAACAATATCATAAGAAAGGTGGTTTTTATAAAAAAATAGAATATATTAATGTAACTAAAGGTTTATTTGCACAGCAAGGATATTATTATGTTTTTAAAGAATATGTGAAATTTACGATATTTATTTTGGTTAGTTGATTCTATGTGGATGTATTCAGCCTCCTAGTAAAGCAGCAAGATACTCTACTAGTAAAACTGTGGATAAAAAAACAACCGAAGTAGTTGAAATCAAGCCAAAGGCAAATCCGAGAGTTGCCTATCTAAAAGATCAATCTCTATGATTGTGCAAGGATTATTATACCTGATTTCCAGTGGTTTAGCGAGACTCGTGCAAAGGTCTAAAAATAATATAAATAAAGTGTATTCAGAATAATTATTTAAAAAGTTTTATTGGTATGTTTAAAAAATCAGGAAAGGGTTTTAAAAAAAGGAAATAACAAGCAAAAAAGCAGTTGATTCAATTGATATTATTGATTTCTTTTCAGGTTGTGAAGGAATGTCATTATGGTATTCTGCGATCGTAGAATCTAAAATATTAAATGAGTAATTCACATAAATAAAAAATATCTGGATTCTTACAGTACTAATTTTAATTGTAAAACACTAAATATTGACATTACAGAACTATGTAGCAACGAAGGAGTTAAGTTGGTTCGTGGAGAATTTGATTAGCCTAAAAACAAGATACGCCACTGGTTATTATTGGCTGTGCCTAGATTTCCATAATAACGTCTTTTACTTTTTTTGCCGATACCTTTTTAAAGTCTATTTTTTTAGTCCGATATTGTCGCAACAAACCGTTGGTATTTTTATTTAGTTCGCGCTGCCATTAGCAGTAGGGATCGGAGAGCTATACCTGTGCTCCCGGGACTTTTGTCATTTTATCATGGTAGGCGAATTCTTTACCGTTATCGGCCGTAATTATTAATGAGGCCCCTTTAAATGGCCGCAGTAGCTCGGACGTTGCTTCGGTAGCTGTCTGAGACGACTCATTATTTATTTGTTTAGATGCAGTGAAACTTGTTGATCTATCGATGATAGTAACGAGTGCGCCACTGTGGTCCTTGCTGGGAACTAGGTCACGCCCAGTTACCTGCAAACTTCTTCGCTTTGATAATCGTTGGGTGTTCATCAATACCAACTCTATTCTTGATGTGCCCTTGGCCCGCCTGGCTTTTCGCCCGCAACTTATAGGCTTTTCCTCTGCGCCGCAACTCGCTATACGGGTCGCCACCAGAGGTTGTATCACCCAAAACATGTCAGTAAATAGTTTCGTGACTAAGTGGCTCGCTTACGTCCTCCAGCAATCAACCTAATATTTGATCAGGATTCAATTTGTCGAGTAATGTTAACTCGACGAAGGCAATCATTACCGGCGTCATCTTGGTGGTTGTAACGGCTTTATCTCGGAGTTCCTGAGTTTTACGTTGATCCTGATTAAAGCGATAACCATTACCGCCAGTATTGAGCTTTAGCTCTCGACTAATCGTTTCCTGAATTACACCAATAGCACCAGCAATTTACTGTTGAGTCATTCCGATTTTCTTTAGAGTATAAATCTGGTATCGTAGCTCATGGGTCAGCTGTTTGTGGTTACTCGTCGTTGCATCTTTTGTCGGAGAAAAATGATGATCTTACGGTGGTTAACCTCCCTTCCTATTCATTCAAGTTATGCGCTTCAGATGTAAATCTAAGAGTAAATATTAAGATATCTTGCTAGCAAAAGAGAGTTGAATAGTATACTATAGCGTTCAGATAGAGCAGTCCACGACTGTTATTTAATATTGTTATATGTATGTTATAACAAACAATGCTTTACTTGTGACCATTAATGGACGGTAAATCTAGGCTTGAATATTTTGTTCCGAAAGGATAAAAGTATATTAAGTTAGGTTATAAAGAGTGGTCTTGTTGATTTTCATAATCTGTATTGTAATGGCTTAGATTAGCGGCTGCATACAAATAGAGGTTGTTGATAGTGGGCACATATATTTTGAATATCTATAACTCTTTAGATAATGTTCTAAATGGTATATTTTTTATGTTGGTATTAGTTTTTTGTAATCCAGTATTTTCTGTTGTTGAAAGTGAATTTTATAATAAAAGTGATAAAAATGGATTGGAGAAACGGCACCTAAAAGAACTTTTCTTTGATAGCATAATGAATTCTTATTCTTGTTGGCTAGACAAGAATAACGTGAAAGGTGGAATTATTGGGTCTGCTGGAATAAGGATTATTAGTGGTGATAGTTCTTTGATGGGTATTAATGATATTGATATAGTGATATGCGATAAGAATAAAGCTGAGGATCTGCAGATGTTTTTAAATAAGGAAATACAAGAGGTTATGTATTTTAATCCTGATAAGGATTTGATTGATTTGGTTAATATTGCATCTCGTGTTGTATCGTGTAAACAAGGACTGTTAGATAAAGCACCAGAAAAAGTACAAATAACTATGTTTGACATTAAATCAAATAAACCCTTGGCTGCAGTAGATATTGTAGTAAAAGATTTTGATGAAGATGATATTGTGTTTGCTGCATGGGATTATCATTTTCAAACGAAATTTGATTTTGACGATAAAAAAAAGGTATCAGTTTCAGTTCTAACCACGTTAGGTTATGCATCACTGGATGATAGTTCAATTAAGAGTGATATTAATTGTTTTAAAAAAACTAAAGGTAATGAAGGAAAAGATCCAGGAGATACTTTGGAAGAAGTTATCCGCTCGTGTCAAAACTTGTATAAAATAAAAAATAGGTTTGCTTTTTATGAAAAGTTAGAAAAAGAAAAAAGTGATGATAAAAATCTTATGGAGAAAATATATAAAGTATATGGTTCTTATGGTGCTTTGTTAAATGAAATAAATAAAAAAACTCATATAATTAATATTATACACGAAAAGGCTTTCGATTTTGATTATTCTTTAGGTGAAAGTTTGGGATCTAGGTCATTACTAACACATGTTGAGTGGGGGAAAATATTAGGGAAAGATTTTACTGTATATGATATTGATTCAGGAGATAATTCTTTTTTTTGCGTTGTTTCTAATGCTATAAACGGTAATCTCATGGTTAGAGAACGATTTTTAAGTACAGCCAATAAATTGCTGTGTAGGCAGGCAGATGCTGAAATAGAACATGTGACGCCAGCATTAGTAAGGAGTGTTACGAATAATTGGATTAATGAGGCGGTATGTGTTCTTTTGCATGCAAAATATAGTAAATGTGAGGTGTCTAAGCTTTTAGATTTGTCTTATGAGTCAATTGAATATCTGATATCTAGAGAGTCCGATAGATTACTTGACCATGATAAAAATGTTATAAGTTTTTTCGGTGGGTCAGTTTCTCTTTTTTCTTTGGTATTATCAACAGGAATACCATTTGTGGTTTTTTCGACGGAAAATGATGGAAGCAATGTAACTGCAAGTTTATTTAATCCTGAAAATGCTTGGAGTAAGTGGCCAGATCTAATGAAAGTGTTTGAAAATAGTGAAAACCTGATAGCAGCAGAAAACACCATGGTTAAAGACGTGATATTTATTTCCCATTCTGGGGTAAATAAATATTATTTGTGTATGAAAACATTTGATAAAGCAAAAAGGATAGACCCATTGTTAATAGCAGAGGAGATATTGCTGAATAAAACTATATTTCCATTTGGATCTTTTAAAAATGAATTATCTAGAGAGCTAGTCGGTGGTAGTAACGTTATGTCTGTTATAGATGATTGTTTTCCTTGGAATAGAAAAGTTACTGAAGAAAATCGGCATGATGTATATATGGAACTGGTCAAAAAAAGTATAGGTATATGCTTTGATGGGAATCATGAAATAGTTGGTAGTACTCAGGAGTCAAAAGAATACAGTGCGGAAGAATCTATAGGTAGTAAACCGATATCAATAGTAAATAAAGAAGACAGTGACTCCTTAGATGTAAATATATCTAATATATTTGAGAAAATGTTGTTAGATGAAGAGGAAGTAATAGATGGTATAGAGATACCAGTAACGGTTACTAAAGATCTCTCATTGGGTGTAGAAAGCTTGGGAGATATCGTTGAGTTGGGAGCTCGCCTAGCAGGAAAAGATACAGGAGGCAAACATAAAAGAAAATATGCTGTCAATATAGAGGAAATCAAGAAAGTAATGACAGTTGTATTTGATTCGGTTAGCGAACAATACAAGCAAGATCAATGCGTGGTGGATCAGAAGATTGTGGTAAACTTGAATAAATGTTGTAGTGTCATGCAAGAATTAAGGGATGCGGATAACCTTGGTTGTCCTTTGGCGCCACTCATCTTAGGTATGTATCAGATGATTCATCCTGGTAATGAATATCTTGGTGTTAATGATCTAGTCGGTATTATTTGGTGCTTTACAACAGCAGCATTAAGGGGGAATATACAGGCTCCAGCTTGCCTTTACTGGCTGGCTAAAATCACAGGTAGTCCCGAAGCATTTAGTTTAAGTATTTCTCTTTCAGCAATATTGAATCAGTATTTTTCAGATAAAATATTGACGTTAAATTTTGTGGTTACTAAAAATGAATCTGATCATATAGTTAAAGAATGTAACAAGCTTTGGTTGCCTCTTTTTCTTGGAAGGTGGAGTTTGCAAAGAAGGGATTTGGATGCTGCTAAATTACTAGGTGAAATCTACCCAGGGCACTCTAAGTTAGGAGAAGATTCTTCCGAATGGCAAGTTGATCAACATATAAGTGTGGTTGACCGTGTTTCTTACACCGCACATTTGGCCTTTTTTTATTTACGTCGTGGTGATAAGGAAAGGGCGATGCTCGAGTTCAGAAAGGCAGCGTTTGCATATGTATGGTTGGTGCAAAAAACTGATGACATGTCAGTGATTTCACGCATAACAAAAGCAGCAGGGGTAGTCTCTATGTATTATGTGATTACGTGTAATGATGAGGGTAGTGAGAAAGACTATCTTGAGTTTGGAAATATGCGTTTATGTTTAGATAAGAGCAGTTCCGATTATGATTTTTTATGGACGTTGAAAAGTATAGGGTCTGATGAGGAAATATCAACTATTACTGATTTAGTAAGTAAAGTTTCTTATTTTGTGCTTAGAAAAAATGAAGGCATGGTATTTAAAACTATAGATGATTTAGAACAAGAACTATCCATGAGGAGATATTTTCTTGATTTTGAATTATTTAAGTGTTGTAAATATATTGTAAGAAATAGATTGGAGTTAGATATGTCTGATATAGGTGCGGCAAGAAGCACTGAGCATAATGAAGTTACCAAGCCTGTAAATCTAGTTGGTAAAGTAAAGAATGGTAAGGGTGTTAATAGGGCTGTTAATAGGACTAAAGCATGTACTGGATTGAACAATGTCAGGAGTGGCCTTGTATCTAATAAGGAGAAGCGTAGTATTATATCGTCAATAGAGAGTGTTGCGGATCACGCGTCTGAAGTTTTAGGGTCTTTTCCTGATGATCAATTTTGTTATTCAGTATATAATAAAAAGTGTCCAGAGGTCCGTGAAAAAAGTATAATCATGGCCAAAGAATGTATTGATTTATTTGAGAAAATAGACATTGTAAAAGACTGTGCTTCCAAACAGAAGATAAAAAAAATGCGTGCTGGCGTGTATGATAGGATCTGGATATTTTTGAAAGTACTTTATAGATGTGATTCTGGTATTGACTTTGATGATTCGCTAGCGAAAAGTATTTTGAAACTTTCTTTAAGTGTTTTTGGAAATTGTGAAGGTGATTTGAATAATGTCAGTGACATTATGATAGCGGATTATTTGTCGGTTAAGTTATGTTGTTTGTTTTTGTTGAATCCTGGTAATTACAATAATATGGATAAAAATATGCAGGTCAAAATGGTAACAAGATTGTTTGTTTGTCTAAGTGATTTTGCACTAGAGTTAGGAATATCTATGAAGAAATTAGATGTAGGTAAGCAAAGACTATACAGTTTTGAAATGATGATGTTGCTAGATAATATAGAAGATATTGTTGATGATCGTAACTTTTACTTGTTGATGATTGATATCATTTGCAAGGTAGTAATTGTGGATGTAGATGAGGATGTGCTATCGAGTGCATTATTAGGATATTTTACTAAAGTGGAAAATGAGGTTGACTGCGCCCAGAGAGAAAATGATTATTTGGTCGTACAAAAACATCTTGAGCATGCCCATAATAAAGGTATAATAAGTAGCGAGTTTCATACTAAATGGAAGTCATTGGTTGTATCTCCATACACAGATGTAAGGGAGAAAGATGAGAAGCAAAAAGAAGAGGCTGCGAATCTTATTGCGGCCGATCTTATACAGGAAGAGGAGATGGAAAAGGATGAAAGGGAATGGAAACAGAAATGTAAACAAGAAGTTATTTCATGTATTTTGAAACGT
Organism: Candidatus Endonucleibacter bathymodioli; assembly: GCA_030674915.1. Classification (GTDB taxonomy): domain Bacteria; phylum Pseudomonadota; class Gammaproteobacteria; order Pseudomonadales; family Endozoicomonadaceae; genus Endonucleibacter; species Endonucleibacter bathymodioli. Next base: position 320,852 of record JASXSV010000001.1, on the reverse strand, counting down.
AAGATACGTAGTGTTAGCAATGATGGTAAAGAACATTTAGGTGCTTTCTTTCCTAGTAAGGATCTAAGTACTAGTTTGCAAACTTTAAATTTAGAAGGAGGTGAAAGTTATGAAGATGAAAATAATAAGAAGCTGGTGTTTTTATATGAAAAGATGTTAACTAGCGAATTTGGAGTGGCATTTGAAGGATTTTGCGAGTGTGAGAGAGAGGAGAGAAGACAATTAGGTAGTGCCGACAGTTTGTATTTAGCAATAATAAATATGCTACAGTTTGAATGCCTTGTAGAGAGAGTTAAATATGAATGTCCTACTTTTTTATGTTTATCAAAACAGTCTAAACTTATTAAAAAATATCTAGATGAATTTGTCAAGGCAGAAAAGTGTTCTAAACTTCCTAGCTCTGTTTCAGCTGAACAATTAAAAGCTTCATATACTGAAATAGCACCGTTAATTGTTATTCTTAGAGAAAAAGAATGTAAGATTAATAAAGCAATAGATTATGCAAAAAATGCTGTAAGTATACTAACGGGGTTTGATAAAAATGGTCAGGATGAACTGGAATTGTTATTACTCCAAACAAGTCAATTAAGTGAGCGGATATTAGAGGCAGGTGAGATTTATCAAAATTTGGCATCCATCTTAAATATCAGAAGGAATGTTCTTAAGAATATAAGGTCAAAAGATACAGGTGGAAGTGCTGAAACAAGAGTGGATATAAAGGCAAGTGATTTATTTAAATCTTGTAACCGAGCAATTAAGTGTGTGGAGGAATTAAAAGATAAATTATCTGAATTTGATAAAATAAATACTAGTAAAGGTGAGATTAAGTCCTCGTAATGAGATAATCCCTATCACTTCTCTTTGATGGTATGAACCATAGGACACTACTTCAGCTTCGCCGACAGCGAATACCAACATAAACGCCGCCAAACCCGCAAAGAGAAGTTTCTTGAACGGATGGAAGCACTGGTTCCCTGGAAACTAATGGTGTCAGTTATTGAGCCATATTACCCCAAGCTTGGTAATGGTAGCCGACCTTATCCCTTATGACGATGCTACGTACTCACTGTATACAGCAGTGGTACAGCATGAGTGATCCTGCGATGGGATATGCCTTGTAGACACCTAGGCCATGCGTTTGTTTGCTGGCCTATCACTGAATGGGATGATCCCTGATCACACCACCATCATGAACTTCCGTAACTTGTTAGAACGCCATGATTTGGCACGCAAAATATTCAACGAAGTGAATAACTGGCTGAGTGATGCTGGTGTGCTGTTCAAAGAAGGCACGCTGATGGATGCCACCATTATCGCAGCTCCCAACTAATTCCACCAAGAACAAAGCCGGTGATCGTGATTCCGAGATGCATCACCAAGAAGAGTAATCAGTGGCACTTCTGCATGAAGGCTCATATCAGTGTCGATGCTCTAACTGAGCTGATGCATAGCCTTACGACTACCGCTGCCAACGAACACGATCTGAATCAAGCTGAAAGTTTACTGCATGTTGATGAGTGGTTCATTTTCGTCGATGCCGGTTATAGTGGCACAGAAAAACGGGACGAGTTGAAAGATATAGATGTCGGACTGGCATATCGCGGAACGTCCAGGAAAAGTAAGGGCTTGTAAGAAGCATCCACGGATCAACAACGTTATGATCAATATAGAATACATGAAATACAGAGGTCATTTCCGTGGGGAAGAGGGGGGGGGGTGCGCAGAGGGAAGAACTGGTGAGTTCTATTGAGTCTCTTTTTAGGGGTAATCTAACTCCTATCGGTCTTGCTAAGAATTGGCAAAAAAAGGATACTTCACTGATTTTAGTTTGGTTGTCGGACTGGCTTGGGGGTGAGGTCGGAGCTACTCTTAACCGTCAGGCGTAGGTGGTGACCAGTTCCGGTACTTCGGCGTATACCTGAAACTCACTGATAATTGATACGCAAGACTACCGGTATCACCTCAGGTGGTACCAATATCCTAGTGCTTTAATCTGAAACTGCGCACTTCAACTTAAGTTGAACAAGTCAAAATAAAAGACAATAGCATTGCATGGTTAGTTTCTGGAGAGGTATTATGTATGGCTTCTAAGCACACCTCTTAAGCTATCTGGTACCATGCTTCCCTGCGCCCAATAAAAGGCAATGGCACCAACCAAGGGCGGTAGCGTGTGTGTGACCATTGGATCAAGCCTACCAATAACATTGGTTTCAGATAAATAGCCTGTTTCGGAAGGTTCTTGGGCTCTAACACCGCTGGATGTCTACATTGGCAATGTATGCTGTAATGGTTGATTGACACTTGAGGTATCAAGGTGATGGCGATGAGTTACTTGTGTTTCTGGGTCTTGTATAAATATATTACGTGTAAGAAATATGCTGTTAATTGAGTGATTTACATGTACTGGGGTATTTCTTTTCTAGTGCCTAGGAAAGATAAGCTTTTCCAAATCCTCGATTTAAATCTTGTTGGTGTATTAAAATCAGCGACCTTATTTAATTGGTCCTGTAATGATTGAGTCAGTGTTTAAACTAAAGGTGTTGCGCTATCTTCCAGCCATTTTCCATTTTTAATCGTAATCTGTTTGAATACAAAATAATATCTTGAAGCAGTAAATGTAGCGCTTCTGAAATTCGTAGGCCTGCAGAGTATAAGAGTTTAACAATGGTGTCTTGCGATCCATTTAATAAAGTTAAAACTTGAGCAACCTCTTCTTTTGTCAAGACAGCAGGAATTCTAGGCTCTTTTCTTGAGCGACTTGGGGAAATACCCTCTAATGAGATGTTAAGGACTTTTGAAAAAGAAGGCAAGCGCATTAAAAGCCTGATTTTGAGTTGAAGGTGCAACATTATTATTAACCGCCAAATGAGTTAAAAATTGCTCAACACAAGTATTTTGGTCTTATACAGTGCATCTTTTGATTGAAGTTTATGAAGCTTAATGAATAGAGAAATTCAGTCACAATAACTTTTTTCAGTACTGTAAGCATAACTTTCTTGTTGCAGAATATCTTTAAGTTCACCAATGATCGAGCGTTTAGTATTAGACATTGCAACGCCATATTTCCCGAATAGTCTATGAACACCCAATATTAGGTCAATAGTCATTTTTATTCAATAAATAGGTGAATTATCCAGATGTATGCCGAAATATGGAATATGTATGCCATCTTTCCTCATACTATATGTTATGTGTAAAAAATGGAAAGTAGATGGTCTTAGAAATAATTAAAGCAGATTACTTTAATAAGCAACACGCAAAAGAAATTCCTATGTTGCTAGATAAATACGCGTCTGATCCAATGGGTGGTGGAAAGCCACTTAATGAGAACGTAAAAAATAATTTAGTCAAAGAACTATCAAAACTTCCGCATGCGTTTTCAGTTATCGCATATGTCGCAGGTCAGCCAGTAGGACTAGTTAATTGCTTCGAGGCATTTTCTACTTTTTTATGCGAGCCATTGATTAATATTCATGATGTTGTTGTAATTAATGAATACAGGGGTCGTGGTGTGAGTCAACAAATGTTGGATAAGGTCGAGGAGATAGCAAAATCGAAAGGGTGTTGTAAAATAACACTTGAAGTTTTAGGTAACAACGAGATTGCCAAGGCAGCATATGGTAAATTTGGTTTTTCTGGTTATGAATTAGATCCAAAAGCTGGCGCAGCACTATTTTGGCAAAAACAATTAAAAAGCACATAACAAATAGCTCCAGCGGACAATTTGAAGCGGCACTTGTTTTGCTTTCTCAAAAACGTGCCACTTTAAATTGTCGCTGAGCAAGGCGTTCTGTGTATAGAAGGAGTTAGGGATGCATAAAGAGAAGTTAGGCGTATCAAAAGAACTTGAGCACAATACTAAAACAAGTAGATATCTTCGACCCTGTAAATAACTCTGTGTATCTGCTTTGGTTAAATATGGTCTGACAATCTATCTTCAAAAACAATCATAAAGTGGTTTAGTGCTGCACGCCAGTTATGAATCGGCATGGTCCATCTTTTAGAGGCTTCACGTGTGGCTAGGTAAACTACCTTTTTAGCCGAATCGTCATGAGGAAACAGTTTTCGCTTCTTGATGGCTTTGCGGATGACGCTGTTCAGAGACTCAATGGCGTTGGTGGTATAAATGGCCTTTCTGATCTCTGGCGGGTAGGCAAACAGCGTGTTGAGGTTGTCCCAGTTTTTACGCCATGAGCGATTAATTAAAGGGTACTTAACTCGCCATTTTTCTTCTACTTGGTCAAGCTCGCGCAGCGCCTCATCTTCAGTGGTCGACTGATATATACGTTTGAGATCGGCAGCCACCTCTTTGTAATCGCGCGAAGGTACAAATTTCATGCTGTTGCGTACCATATGGACAATGCACAGCTGAATGTGGGTTTTTGGGTAAACAGTCTGTATGGCCTCTGGAAATCCTTTAAGACCATCGACGCAGGCGATCAATATATCCTCTAGGCCACGGGTTTTTAGCTCCGTCAGAATGCCTAGCCAGAACTTTGCACCTTCGTTCTCTGATAACCACATGCCCAGCAGTTCTTTGTGGCCTTCCGTGTTAACGCCCAATGCTAAGTATATGGCCTTATTGATGACTTGCTTGTCTTGCCGAATTTTGACAACGATGCAGTCTAAGTAGACGATGGGATAAACCTGATCCAGCGGACGAGCTTGCCACTCCACTACTTGCTCCATGACCGAATTTTCTTGAGCATGCGGCTGAAATCACTGAGATCTTTCTCAGTCTTCATGCTTTTGGCGGCCTCTTTGGCAAAGGCCAATAGTTCTTTTTGTTTCATGGTGCTTATCTCCCGTAGGGGGTAATGATAAGCAAATACACAAACTAATCTACAGTCTCATATTTCCATACAAGGAGCTTTGCGAAGTTTTGCGGCAGTGGTGAGTAAGGTACGCATTCCCACGCGGGAGCGTGGGAACGAGGAATAGTACCATTTCCTGACTAACTGATAATTAGATAGGAAAGTTTCCTTATTTTATCTAAGCAATAATCTACAAAATAGCTATACTGTTGTTTTATTATATATTGACAGTGAAAGATAAATATTAAATTGGAATTAGGTGGAAACTTTATGAGGGATTAGAAGGAAAGTTTCCTACTAATAATGCTGTTATGTTTTAGGAGGCATATGACAAATCGCGTAGAATATATAGATATAGCAAAAGGAATATCCATCATATTAGTTGCATTATTTCATAGCAAACTAAGGTCATTTGCACCGGACTTTATTAATTCAATGGGACTTTTTAGAATGCCCCTCTTCTTTTTTCTATCGGGAGTATTTTTTAGTACATCAACTGACATTCATGCATTTTTGTGGAAAAAATCAGAAGTACTACTCAAACCCTATTTTGTTACATCATTAGCTATTTTTATTATGGCAGTCATATTAAAAGAGGAACATTTAGCTTGGCAACTAAAAGGTATATTTTATGGCAATGGAGATACAATAAAATGGACGCCAATGTGGTTTTTGACACACCTTTTTTCAGTATACTTATTTACATACTTTATTTTCAAATTTACAAATATTCAAGAAAAAAACACTTTTTATAAATGTTTTTTCATAATAATTTTAATGGTCATTGGAGCTCACTGGATTAATTATTTTTGGCATTTAAAAACAACTCTGTTGGGCAAAGAGTATACACTCCTGGGGCTGCCATTTAGCATTGATATAATTTTAATAAGCTCTGCATTTTTTATTACAGGAGGCTTTCTAAAAAAGATGGTTATTAATTTTAATCCAAGTTTGTATATGTCACTTATATCCGTTCTTGTGTTTTTTATAATATCAATATTTACTGATGCACATATGGACTTAAATAAAAGAATTTATATTAACCCTCTTCTTACAACAGTTGGGGCTGTATGCGGAATATATTTTATAATATGTATATCATACTATCTTAATAAGACAATAGTTTTACGGAATACTTTACTCACCCTTGGTCAAGCAAGTTTATTCATTCTAATATTCCATGCTTTTATAGATGGTAAAGTAAATGGATATTTTATTGAGTTAGGAGAAAATAAACTAGAATTTTGGTTCGCTGTTATTGCATTTTTTCTTAGTATTTCTATTTCAGTACTAATTAAAACTATTGTACTAAAAAGTAAATTTCTATCACTTATCTATTTACCAGTGAGATCTAAAAATACAAATATTCATTATGGAAATAACATAACAAAAGCATAAACTCTGATATTTACTACTCTCCAATTCGTAAATGCAGGTTATGCTAGCGTTATATTTGCAAACCAACCACCGAGGCAACCCCAAGGATGAGAAAAAAGTGGTAATCCATGACATCTAAAAAAGACCTGTCAGAAAGAGACATCTGCACAAAGTATATTCAACCAGCCTTAGAAAAGGCTGGCTGGAATCCGCTTACCCAAATCAGAGAAGAAGTTACTTTCACGGATGGTCGTATCTATGTCAAAGGCAACCTCACCAGTCGTGGAAAACGCAAACGAGCGGATTACATTCTCTACCACAAGCCAAACATCCCAATTGCCATCATTGAAGCTAAAGACAACAAGCATTCAGTTAATGCAGGAATACAACAGGGGTTAGGTTATGCGGAAATCTTGGATATTCCCTCCGTATATAGTAGTAATGGGGGTGGTTTCTATGAACATGATCGTACCTGTACTGATGGGAAGATAGAGCAGGAACTTACCCTTGATCAATTTCCATCACCTCAAACCCTCTGGCAACGTTACAAAAAATACAAAGGGATCACCACCGAAGAACAAGAGCGCATAAGCACTCAAGATTACTTTTTCGATGGTTCGGGCAGAGCACCGCGATATTATCAAACGTGTGCCATCAACCGCACCGTTGAAGCCATCGCAAAAGGGCAAAATCGAATCTTGCTAACCATGGCAACGGGTACGGGAAAAACCTACACCGCATTCCAGATTATTCACCGTTTATGGAAGAGCAAAACAAAAAAGCGCATTTTATTTTTGGCAGATAGAAATGCCTTGATAGATCAAACTAAACGCGGTGATTTTCGTCATTTCAAAGATAAAATGACGGTGATCAAACAAAAGAAAATTGATAAATCCTATGAAATCTATCTTGCCCTTTATCAGGGCTTAACCAACTACGATGACGGCTCTTGTGAAGAAAACAGGGACGCTTATCGTAAATTCAGTCCTGACTTCTTCGATTTAATTGTCATAGATGAGTGTCACCATGGTAGCGCAAAAGAAGATAGCGCATGGCGAGAAATTTTAAGGTATTTCACCACCGCAACACATATTGGTTTAACCGCCACCCCAAAAGAAACTGAAACCATATCTAGCACCGAATACTTCGGTGATCCAATCTATACCTATTCACTCAAACAGGGCATACAAGATGGTTTTCTGGCACCGTATAAAGTATTACGGATAGGACTAAATGTTGATTTGGAAGGGTGGCGACCAGAACAAGGGAAAACAGACAAACAAGGCTTGCTGGTAGATGATCGTATTTATAACCGAAAAGATTTTGATAAAAATCTGGTGATAGACGAAAGAACGCAAGCCGTTGCTAGAAAAGTGACAGAGCTGCTTAAAAAAACCAATCGCTTTGATAAAACCATTATTTTCTGCGTAGACATAGACCACGCCCAGAGAATGAGAACCGTCATTGCCAACGAAAATAGCGACCTAGTGGCACAAAATAGCAAATTTGTCATGCAGATCACAGGTGACAATGAAGAAGGAAAAATGGAGTTGGATAATTTCATCAACCCCGAAGAGAAATACCCCGTTATCGCAACAACCTCAAAGCTAATGACAACAGGCATAGATGCACAAACCTGTAAGCTCATTGTGCTGGATAGCAACATTGCCTCAATGACTGAATTCAAACAGATCATCGGGCGTGGTACACGCATCAATGAAGAGTTTGGAAAAACCTTTTTTACCATCATGGATTTTCGCAATGTCACCGACCTGTTCGCCGATCCTGATTTTGACGGCGACCCCGTTAGAGTGAAAGAGATTGGTGAAGACGATGATATAGAATCACCAGAAGATGAAGCCAGCACCGATGAAATCATCACAGGGGAAGACGGTGAAGAAATTATCTTCGATCCACCTGAGCAGCCAGAAATCATTGATGGTGGCGATATAATCGCCGAACCCAGAGCAAAATACTACGTCAATGGCGTTAATGTTGCTGTACTCAATGAGCGTGTTCAATATATGGATGGTAACGGCAAACTCATTACCGGCAGCCTCAAAGATTACACCAAACAGAAAGTAAGAGAGCAGTATCAATCATTAAACGATTTTTTAAACAAATGGAATCAAGCAGATAAAAAACAGGCCATTATCGAAGAGCTAACCGAGCAAGGCATTGTCTTTGAAAACCTCAAGGAAGCCATCAATAAAGAAATGGATGTTTTTGATCTTATCTGCCACGCCGCCTTTGATCAACCACCGCTCACCCGCCTCGAGCGAGTAAACAACGTCAAAAAACGAAATTACTTCGCACAATATGGCGAACAGGCACGCAAGGTATTAGAAGCCCTGCTGGATAAATACGCGGATGAAGGCATAGAAAATATTGAAGATATGAAAATATTACAAGTCAATCCTCTGGATCAGTTCGGCTCACCGCTGGAAATAGTCAAGCTATTTGGTGGTAAAAAGCAGTACCTAAAAGCACTCACAAAATTAGAACAAGAAATTTACAAGAAGGCGGCATAACACATGGCAAACATTAGTGGTATCGTAAAATCAGCAAGAAAAATAATGCGTCAAGACACCGGCACAGGTAGTGACGAACTGCGTATCCTGCAACTGGGCTGGATGCTGTTTCTAAAAATATTCAGCGATAAAGACAAAGAGCTGGAACTGATACAAGATGATTACACCTCACCCATACCCGAAGCCCTGCACTGGGATGAGTGGGCAGGTGATGACGAAGGCATGACAGGCGATGAGCTACTTGCCTTTGTTGACCAAACCCTATTTCCACAATTAGGCAATCTTGATCTATCTGTTTATAAAGTCGGCACAACGGCTAACCGCCGTGCTTTACTGGTGCATGAAGTGTTTGCCAATAACTACAACTACATGAAATCAGGCATTCATCTACGCCAAGTTATTAACAAACTCAACGAGATTGATTTTAACAACAGCAAAGACAAGCATGTATTTGGGCAAATATACGAAACCTTTTTAAGTGAACTACAAAGTGCTGGTACATTGGGCGAATTTTACACGCCCCGAGCCATTACCGAACTATTAGCTGAACTCACCGACCCCAAAGCGAATGAGAAAGTGCTAGACCCTGCCTGTGGAACAGGGGGTTATCTCACCGCCGCACTGGAACATCTCAAAACAAAAGCCAGCACTGTTGCCGAGCGTGAAGCCCTGCAACGCAATGTGGTGGGTTGGGAATACAAACCCTTGCCCTACTTGCTGGGCAATACCAACCTGATTCTGCACGACATTAACACCCCCAACATTCAATTTGGCGATTCATTGGCAAAACCACTGAGCGAATACCGCCAAAACGATCGGGTGGATGTAATCCTTGCTAACCCGCCCTTTGGTGGTGTGGTGTCTAACAACAACGAAAACAACTTTCCGCAAACCTACCGCACCAAAGAATCTGCCGATCTGTTTTTAATCTTGATGATTCACCTGCTTAAAGACGGTGGCAGAGCGGCGATTGTGCTGCCCGATGGCTCACTCACCGGCGATGGTGTCAAACAGCGTATCCGTCAAAAACTATTGGAAGACTGCAACCTGCACACCATTATTCGTCTGCCTAATTCCGTGTTTCAGCCCTATGCCTCGGTGGCGACGAATCTTTTGTTTTTCACTAAGGGCGAGCCGACAAAAACAGTCTGGTACTACGAGCACACATTGCCCGAAGGCTACAAGGCCTATTCCAAAACCAAGCCCATACAGTTGGCAGAGTTTGAAAGCCTGAAACAGTGGTGGAAAGACCGAAAAGAGAGCGAACAAGCATGGCAGGTAGACATCAAAACCATCAAAGCCAACGGCTACAACCTCGATATTAAAAACCCGCACCAAGGCGAAGAAGAAAAGCAATACAGCAGTGCCGAATTGCTTGATATGTTGCATCAATCTTTTGCCAAGGGTGATGATCTCCTTAATAAGTTGAAAAAGGAATTAATCTGATGGGTGAGATGTATCAAGTAATATTTTTTCAATTGCCAATTTGGGGCGCACTGTGTCCCAATTTGGAGGCTTAACGATGAATGATTTAACGAATATAAACGAATCACAATTTGGTGAAGTCTTAGCTCAAATTCAGCAGGCTAAGCAACAAGCCTTTCAACAGGTTAATAAAACCCTGGTTCAGCTTTATTGGAATATTGGTCAATATGTATCGAATAATGTAGAGCAGGCAGGCTGGGGTAAAGGTGTCGTTGGGGAACTGGCTGATTTTATTCAGCAAAAAGAACCCAATATGAATGGCTTTAGTGCTAGAAACATCTGGAGAATGAAGCAATTCTACGAGATTTACCGAGAGTTTCCAAAACTGTCCACACTGTGGACAGTTTTACCATGGAGCCATAACCGCCGAATAATGACCCTGAAAACAGCTGAAGAGAGAGAATTTTACCTGCTGTTATGTTCAAAGAAAAAATACAGTTTCAGAGAGCTGGAAAGACTTATAAAAACAGGCACTTTTGAACGAACCATGCTGGCGAACAAAAAACGGTCGCCAGTGGTATCAGAATTACCAAAATCAACCGATGGCATTTTTAAAGATAGCTATGTCTTTGAGTTTTTAGACCTGCCCATTCCCCATAAAGAAAAAGACCTGCAACAAGCCTTGTTTGCTTCACTGAAAGATTTCATTTTAGAGCTAGGCTTTGGTTTTACTTTTATAGGGCAAGAGTATCGCCTGCAAGTGGGCAACGATGATTTTGTCATCGACCTGTTGTTTTTTCATCGCCAGTTACAGTGCATGGTTGCGATAGAATTAAAAACAGACAAGTTTAAACCTGCCTATCTGGGGCAGTTGGAATTTTACCTTGAAGCCCTCGATCAAAATGTAAAACTCGCTCACGAAAACCCCAGTATTGGTATTTTACTTTGTCGTGAAAAAGACGATGAAGTGGTTAAATTAGCCCTCAACCGTTCACTTAGCCCCACCGTTATTGCCGACTACGAAACCAAACTTATTCCCAAAGAACTACTGCGCCAAAAACTCAATGAGTTTTACGCATTGTTGGAAGGTGGCGACTCATGAGGACTGTATTATTAACTAGAATAGCATTCCAGCAGGGAAATTTCTACACAGCGTATAGAGAATTGATTGCCGAGATTGAGCGGGGAAAACGCTTGATTGAGGGGGTGGAGTGATGGGTTGGAAAGAAGTTAGACTCGGCGATATTTTAACCGAAAGCAAAATAGAATCCACTTCGCCAGGCGTTGATTCAAGAATTAGGGTTCTTCTGAATGCAAAAGGGGTTATTAAAAGACCAGCTAAAAAGGAAACTAAGGGAGCAACAAAATATTTTATTAGAAAAAATGGGCAGTTTATTTATGGAAAGCAAAATATACATAAAGGCGCATTTGGTATTGTTCCCGATGACTTGGATGGATTTGAAAGTACCTCTGATTTACCTGCCTTCGATGTAGATGAGGGATGTTTACCAATCTGGATTGATTATTATTTGAAGCAAGGGAATTTCTATTTGGATTTGGTGAATATTGCAAGAGGAGCTGCGACCCAGCGAGTTCAACCTAAAGAATTGTTTGAACTAGAAATACCGTTGCCGCCTTTAGATGAACAAAGGAAAATCGTTGCTCATTTCAAAAGCGTTGAAACAGAAGATACAGAGTTAAAAACCGAACTCACCCACCAACAAACCCTGCTCAAGAAACTCCGTCAGCAGATATTACAGGAAGCCATTGAAGGCAAGCTCACCGCCGATTGGCGAGAGCAAAACCCCAATGTCGAACCTGCTAGTGAATTGCTAAAACGCATACAGGCAGAAAAAGCCCAACTGATTAAAGATAAAAAAATCAAAAAACAAAAACCACTGCCCCCGACCCGCCTGCCGGACGGGCAGGTTAGCGAGGATGAAAAACCGTTTGCTTTGCCTGATGGGTGGGTTTGGTGTCGGTTAGAAGAGGTACTTTATGATTTACAATACGGCACTTCAAAAAAATGTACATATGATGTGGGTCAAAATACGCCTATTTTAAGAATACCGAATATTTCATCTGGGTTGATATGTAGCAAGGACTTAAAATATACAGACCTAACAGATAAAGAGAAAAATCAATATTCATTACTTGAGGGTGATTTGTTAGTAATACGGTCGAATGGAAGCAAAAAACTTGTTGGGAAGACAGTATGTGTTTCAAATGAATTTGAAGGTTTTGGTTATGCTGGATATTTAATTAGGTTAAGATTCTCGTTGAGCAAATCAAATATTCATTACCTGCAAAAATATCTAGGAAGCTGGGCGCTGAGAGAGCAAATAGAAACTCCTCTGAGGACAACTGTTGGAATCAATAATATAAACAGTACTGAATTATCAAATCTATTAATTCCTCTCCCCCCACTCCCCGAACAAAAAGCCATTGTCACCAAAGTCGAAAAACTACTCGCTCTCTGCGATCAATTGGAAACCCAAATCACCCACAACCAAACCCACGCCAACGCCTTGATGCAGGCGGTATTAAAAGAAGCCTTCACCATCGAAGCCACAGAACCGGCAGCTGCCAATGCTTAACAAAGCCGCTAAACTCGCCTTGGTAGCCACCTCACTGGCACCCATTTGCCTGACGCTGTGGTTTGTGGAATTCAGCAAGGCATGGGATTGGCAGGTGGGTTGGGTTTATCTGTTGGTATCGGTACTGCTAACGCTACTCTGTGGTGGTTTAGTCTCGCTATCAGGGAAAAAACTGGAAAGATTACCCGTTAAAATTAAAGCAGTAAAAACCGTCGATAAAGAGATTGTCGGTTTTCTATTGGTGTACCTATTGCCTCTCATCAACCAAACTAGCGTATCGTCTACACAAACGGGCATCAGCTTGCCAGTATTGATCTTTATCGCCGTGATCTTTTTCTTCATTGTGCAAAATTCACATGCCTATCACTTCAACCCTTTACTGGGATTCTTTGGCTATCATTTTTATGAAGCCACCCTTGAGGGTGATATTACCTATGTATTAATCACCAAACAAAATATCGCCGATTGCAAGAGCATCAACCAAGTGGTGCAACTGACAGAATATATGATACTGGAACCATCCCATGCCCGATAATAACAACACAATAAGCAACCTGTTTGCCCTTTTAGATGATGAGCAAACACCCATTCGCCGTATTCCACTGACCCATGATTTTCAACAGGAGTTGGGAACATTTTTCGCACAACAGCAATAGTCATTTACTGCGGATAAGCAAACCATCGCATTTACGGGTAGTTACAATGTCGATTCAGGCGAGATATTCCAAATCGAAGACTATCCATTACCAGAAGCCATCTCCAATGCGCTGAGTAATCCACTGGGTAACCCGATACTGAAAACGCATCGCATAAAAGCCCTGTTTACGGGCAACTGGGGTGATCAAAATAAACAAGTAAGCTTTCAGGTGTTTGATACGGGGAAACTACTGTCCAAAGGCTGGACGCTCATTGGCTCAGGGGATACCTACAAAAAACTGGAAGAGCCAGGATTAGTTTTGCAAGATAAACTCACCGCGCACTATTCTGACGGAAACCTGTTATTTGTCTCTTACCACAATACCAAACGATTTTTAGATTTAAGCGACTACTACACCGCTGCCACCGATACCGATCTGGATACCTTTGCCGAGAATGATTTGTTTGAGTTTGAAGATCAAGATACATTCAAAGGCAATGCCGATTCCATCATCAGAAAAAAGATTGCACTGCTACAGAAAAACAATGTACTGGATAATTTCTCCATTAACGATATAGAAACCGTTGCTAATGACCTGAACCAGCATGTTGCCGAAGAGCATAAAATAGATATCAAAACCAATAACGGAAAACTGGTCATCCCGAAAGATAAAAAACAACTCAAAGAACTGATACGCTTTCTTGATGAAGATTATGTAACAGCACCTTTGACAAAAAGACGTTGCCTGACAAATTCAAAGCAATATCTATAGCAGCATGAACCATTGAACATCGAAAAATGCAAATATAACAAGGCGCTACACGCGGACAAAATAAAGCTGCGTTCGTTCCTCACTACGCTTTATTTTGCCGGTGAGCTTGGTCGTTAGTGCAACAAGCGAAGCTTGGAACATCTTGCAGGGTGGAAAGTCCCTGTTGGGTAAGGCTCATAGTGTTTCGCACGTTTGTCGTTTTAATGGTAGCTGGTATATTGTATGCAATAAATGGCAGTATTGATGAAAATATGGAATACAGATAGTGAGTTTGCATAATTTGCATAATAAGGTCAGCGACTTAGTATGGATCAATGGCGAGCCAGTTTCCGCAATTGCAGTCACTAATCGTGGGTTGTTATATGGTGATGGCTTGTTTGAAACTATTCTGGTAATAGCAGGTAAGCTATCTATGGAAAATTTGCACTGGGATAGAATGTCTGTAGATGCTTTTCGTTTAGGTATTGATATTGATATAGAGCAGATGAAAAGGGAAACTCATCAGTTTTTGCATGCTGCTGATGCGGAGGATGTGGTTCTTAAGGTCATGCTTACAAGGGGTAGTGGTGGTCGAGGATATAATCCTTCAGGATGCATAAACCCTTGTCGTATATTATCATTACACCCTTTACCATCTTATCCCAGTTGGTTACCGAACAAAGGTATTGTGGCAAGATTGTGTAATCTTAGGCTGGGATACAGCTGTTTGGCGGGTGTAAAGCATCTTAATCGTTTGGAGCAGGTTCTGGCGCGTAATGAATGGAGTGACCCACAATGTTATGAGGGGTTGCTTATGGACTATGAAGGGTTTGTCATTGAAGGAACTATGACTAACCTTTTTTTGGTAGATCATGATGGATTATTGTTAACACCGAAATTGGACAATAGTGGTGTGGCTGGCGTCTGTCGTCAATATATTCTTGAGCAGGCCGGGGCCTGGGGTTTATCTGTTCAGGAGCGGAGGATTTCATTGACTGAGTTTACTGCTGCCAAGGAGGTGTTTGTTTGTAATAGTGTTAATGGTGTTTGGCCGGTGGCTGCTTGCGGTACTAGTCGTTGGCCTGTTGGTGTTGTAACCTGCACTGTTAGAGATAGAGTGGTGGATGTATTAAATGCTTAAGAAATTCGTGATTGGATTATTGAGTGGTTTGCTGCTTATGTCGCTATTAGTTGTGAGCGGCTGGATCTGGTTGAGCTGGAGTATTGATAAGCCTGTTTTATTATTGTCAGAGCAGGACTTTATAATAGAGAAAGGTGATTCGTTGAATTATATTGGCAAGCGCCTTAAGGCTTTGGGTGTGATTGAGAGCTTTGAAGCTTTCTCAATTATGGGGCAGTTGTTAGGTATGGCTACGTCTTTACAAAGTGGCGATTATCAAATTACTCCAGGTATTTCTGTCCGTGAAGTGTTGGTTATGTTTACCAAGGGAAGGGTTCGGTATTACGATATTACTTTGGTGGAAGGGTTGAGGTTTGTAGATATTCTTCAGCTGCTCAACAGTCACCCTAAGCTAACCAGGCCGCTGAGTGAGCAAGATCTTCAATCTCTTTTCAAACATTTGGATATCAAGGGTAGCCCAGAAGGCTTGTTTTATCCCGATACTTATTTCTTTGAGTCTGGAGGACTGGTTGGGTCTATTTTGGTCAGAGCCCATAAACGATTGAACGAGGTGCTAGAAGAAGAGTGGAGAAATAAATCTACGGGGTTGCCCTATGAAAATTCTTATGAAGCGTTGGTATTGGCGTCGATTATCGAAAAAGAAACTGGAGTGGCATTTGAGAGGCCTGATATTTCTGGTGTGTTTGTCCGGAGGTTGCAGAGGAATATGAGATTGCAGAGTGATCCTACGGTTATCTATGGTATGGGTGAGCGGTATCAAGGGGGGTTGAACAGAAAAAATCTACGCGAGAAGACGTCTTATAATACTTATGTTATTAAGGGGCTTCCCCCTACACCTATCGCTTTGGTCGGACGGGAGTCTATACATGCAGCGCTTCATCCTAGAGAAGGAAAAGATCTGTATTTTGTTGCTAAAGGTGATGGTACGCATTATTTCTCTGAATCATTGGCTGAGCATAATAAGGCCGTTCGGAAGTATCAAGTTAAGAATCGTCGGGTTGATTATCGTTCTAGTGTTGTTAATTAAGAGGTGAGCGAAGCGTATGGGTTTTTTTCTTACCATAGAGGGGATCGAAGGAGCAGGGAAAACAACAGCTGTCGGCTTTATTAGGGGCTGGTTTGAGGCCAATGGAATTGCCTATGAGCAGACTCGGGAGCCTGGAGGTACACTTTTGGCTGAAGAGATAAGAGAACTGCTGCTGGCAAAGCGCCAAGAGTCGGTTGTTGATACTACAGAGTTATTATTGTTATTTGCAGCGAGGTCGCAGAATTTCCATGAAAAAATAAAACCAGCTATGGCAGCAGGTAAGGTGCTCTTGTGCGACCGTTTTACTGATGCTACATATGCCTATCAAGGTGGCGGTCGGGGTATTGATTCATCTAAAATTGAGGTTCTGGAAAATCTGGTTCAAGGTGATTGCCGACCGGATTTAACGTTGTTGCTGGATATTGACCCTACAATAGGCCTTGGGCGAGCTAGAAGTCGTGGAGATGAGTTGGACAGGATAGAACAGGAAGAGATAGTTTTTTTTGAGAGAGTGCGCTCTACCTATCTTGAACGCGCAAAACAATACCCTGAGCGGTATATTGTCATTGATGCCAGTGCCTCCGTTGATAATGTGTTAGGACAGATCGAAGAAGTGCTTAAACGGCGTTTAGTATAGTGCGGGCGGAATGTCGACCGTTGTCGTGGCAGCACTCAGAATGGCAAACGATGCTGGACAGGGCTGGCCGGGGAGGTCTGGGGCATGCTTTTTTGCTGAAAGGGATGTTGGGTATTGGGAAACTGCATTTTGCCAAGGCTTTTGCCGGATGGTTACTTTGTTTGTCACCGGTAGAGAATATTTCATGTGGGCAGTGCAAAGGCTGTTTTTTGGTGGAGGCAGGTAGTCATCCGGATTTATTGACTATTGAGCCGGAGAAGGCTGGTGGGGCGATAAAAATAGATCAAATTCGGAAGTTAAATGTATTTGTCCGTCAAACCGCTCAGCAGGGAGGTCGTAGGGTTATTATTATTAGTCCCGCGGAGGCAATGAATTTGAATGCTTCTAATGCTTTGCTTAAGTCATTGGAAGAGCCTGGTATCGAAACCATGTTTTTTCTGGTTAGTCATCGCTGGGGTGACTTATTGGCAACAATCAGAAGTCGCTGTCAGGCCCTGAACTTTAGAATTCCTGCCCATGATGTGGCTATAGAATGGTTGGTGAGTCAGTCTGAGAGTAATTCTGAAATCTTGCTACATCTGGCTTCAGGGGCGCCACTAGAGGCTATTTCCATGGGGAAGCGAGGGGTGGTTGCGCATAGGGAAGAGATGGTGAGTTCTATTGAGTCTCTTTTTAGGGGTAATCTAACTCCTGTCGATCTTGCTAAGAGTTGGCAGAAAAAGGATACTTCACTGATTTTAGTTTGGTTGTCGGACTGGCTTGGGGATGTTGTCAGACTTTCGCTGACAGGGGGGCAGAGTCGTATCCGTAATGAAGATGCATCTAAGGTGATTCAATATTTGGCTCGAAAAATAGCTGGGGTCAGACAAGTAATGATACTTAGGGATTGGTTAATAAGTCAGCGGCAGATAATAGCAACGGGGGGAAATCTGAATGAGCAGATGATGATGGAAGGAGCTCTTTGCCATTTTATTGATCTTGTTCCATAGCTAAAGTCATTGAAAGCTTGATCAGGCAACAAAGGAGTGAAGCTTGATGAGTTAAGATGGCTCAAAAAATTGAGTTGCGGTAAGTTATAGTAGTAAATAATCTCAGCTCTTTAAGCTGGGTAATGGGTATAGGTGCTGTAAAAAATTAAAGGGAGGGATGGATAATGGTACAGGGTATGGCTGGTTTTTTGTCACTTGCAATAAAGGATATGGTTTCGCTGTATGAGGCTTATATGCCTTACCTTAAGAGAGGAGGTATTTTTATTCCCACATCTAAAGCATATAAGCTTGGTAGCGAAGTATTTATTCGTCTAACTTTGATGGATGATCCTGAAGTATTGCCAGTGCCTGGGAGAGTGGTGTGGATTACCCCTAAGGGAGCGCAAGGGAGAAAGCCTGAAGGTATAGGTGTTCAGTTTGCTGAGGAAAATTCTTCTGTGCGCGCAAAAATTGAAACCTTGCTTGCGGGAACCTTAGAGTCGGAGCATAGCACTAGCACTATGTAATGATATTCAAAATTATTTAGGGGTGGTTATACCCGTTATCATGGAGGGCATGAGGTTGCTGGATGTTACTACTTGCCCCAGCTACGATCTACTTGTAGGTTTATGAAACTTTGCTAGTTTGTCTCCTACTCAAAGCATTAATGGTAGATTATAGGTGGTAATTGAGGTGGTAAGTGAGGTGGTAAGTGAGGTGGTTGATACCTCTGCATTGTTGAGGAGGTGGGTGGAATTATGAGTCATGATAGGGGCTATTATTGTTTGGTGTTGGTCGGAGAAAATGCATGTCTACCCTGATTGATTCCCATTGTCACCTTGATCGTTTAAATTTAGCAAAGTATGACGGAAGCTTGAAGAAAGCGATAGCTGCTGCCAGGGAGGTGGGTGTGGAAAAAATACTCTGCGTGGGTACAGATCTGAAGCATGCTGACCAGATAATTGAATTGGCAGAAACATACAGTTCTATATACGCATCGATAGGTATTCATCCTCTTGAATGCAAGTCTGACATGTTAGAGGCTGAAGAATTACTACAATATGCTTCACACTTGCAGGTTGTTGGCATTGGTGAAACTGGGTTGGATTATTATTACGCAAAAGAAAATAAAATAGTTCAGCAATCCTGTTTTGTTGCGCAGTTACAGGTGGCATCACAAGCAAAACTTCCGATAATTGTGCACACTCGGGATGCCAAGGCTGATACATTAGCGCTTATTCGTAGCTATGCCTGTACGGAAGCAGCCGGAGTTTTGCACTGTTTTACAGAATCTTGGGATATGGCGAAAGCAGCTATGGATATGAATTTCATGATTTCTATTTCAGGTATTGTAACATTCGCAAATGCTTCAGAGTTAAGGGATGTCGTCAAAAAAATCCCCTTTGACCGATTGCTGATAGAAACTGATGCTCCTTATTTGGCGCCGGTGCCTCATAGAGGCAAGCCTAACGAGCCTGCTTTTCTTGCTGATGTTGCACGTTATGTGGCGGAGCTTAAAAATATTTCTTTAGAAGAGCTTGCAGAACACACGACAAATAATTTTCATAGGCTGTTTAATAAAGTGCCGCGGTGATTTATTGAGTTATGGAGATGTATGTCATATCAGTGCTATTTGGGTGTGAGGTCGTTGACTGTTCTCACCCTTATGGTAACTGGTGCAGAGGCTTACTTTCATGGGCCTTGCCAAAAATAAAATACTTTATGGGCAGGGGCTGACCGCTATTACCGAGAATATTCGCAAAGGCCCTAAGCTTTTGGTGCTCTATGGTGTGTAAAATTATGTTATGTGAGATAAGTGCGTTAAAAATAAGTTTGAAACACTGGAAATAGTGCATAAGACCTATAGATTGGAGTAAAGACTCCCAGAAAACTTCATAGCGATAGCGCCTAGAATCGTTGTTTCTGTGGAGGTGTATCTGTATTATTTTTGATTTTTTTCATTCAGTTGCTTATTCCTATAGTATCTGTCAGTAATAATCTATATAATCCCAATATTGATTTTTACACGGTATTTTTAGCTGTAGAGATGTGAAATATGGCTGATAGAGGATAGGGTTACTTATGAAGCGTAGGTAGCTATGGGTATTATGACCAAAGTTATTGTATGCCTACGCTTAGTAGATGTGTGTAACTGTTAACTCCGCACTTATCATTACTACCTAATATTTCTAGGCTTATGGAGCTTTGCTAGTTTGTTTTTTGCTCACTAATGGCAATGAGTACGGAAGGTTATAGGTGTTTGACAGGTTGATAGATTTAAACCAAATGTGTCTGCCTTTGGATGAGCCCTAATTCTGGTTTTACATAAGGGCCGAGGCATGTTTTTTGCAATAAGTATAACCGGGACACAGGTTACTAGTGATCTCAACTTGAATGATTAGGCAAAGTTATGATCAAAATCAAACAGGGGCTGGATATCCCCATATCAGGACAGCCAGAGCAACGCGTTTCAGAAGGAAAGGAAGTACGTTCGGTTGCTCTATTAGGCTTTGATTATATAGGTTTAAAGACCTCTATGGCGGTTGCTGTGGGAGATAGAGTTAAAAAAGGGCAGTTGCTCTTTTCTGATAAAAATAACCCTGGAGTACGCTTTACAGCACCGGCCAGTGGTGTGGTAGCTGCCATTAACCGTGGGGAGCGCCGTGTATTTCAATCCGTTGTCATTGATATTGATGGTCACGAAGAAGAATTATTTGCTTTTTACAAGCCAAAAGAGTTGGCAAACTTGTCGGCTCAAGAGATAGAAGATGAGTTGAATCAGTCTGGTCTATGGGCAGGTATGCGCACAAGGCCATTTAGTAAAGTGCCTGTGCTGGGGTCTCGACCCAATTCTATTTTTGTAACCGCAATTGATACGCAGCCTTTGGCAGGTAATCCTGAGGTTGTTATTGGAGAGCAGTCGGAAGCCTTTGAACAGGGCGTTAATATATTAGGCAAGCTTTGCAATGATAAAATTTTTCTGTGCAAGGCTCCTGGTGCGCGAATTCCAGCAGGGATTGCTACCATTGAAGAGTTTTCTGGTCCTCATCCTGCCGGTTTGCCAAGTACTCATATTCATTTTCTAGATCCAGTATCTGCTAATAAAACAGTTTGGCAGATTGGTTATCAGGATGTGATTGCGGTAGGTAAGCTGTTTACTACGGGTAAGATTTACACTGATCGGGTGATATCGCTGGCTGGTCCGCAGGTTGGTAACGCTCGGTTGGTTCGTACGTGTATTGGTGCAAATCTTGACGATCTTACTGCAGATGAATTAAAAATTGGGAAAAACCGCATAATTAGCGGTTCAGTATTGGGTGGTAGGACAGCCTGTGGTGTTTCGGCTTACTTGGGGCGCTATCACTTTCAGGTGTCAGTACTGAAAGAAAGTACCGAGAGGCTATTTCTAGGTTGGTTAAATCCTGCGGTTGATCGTCATTCTGTGCTTAATATACTGTTTTCTAGGCTGTCTCCCCGCCGCTTGTTTGACTTTACGACAACAACAAATGGTAGTGAAAGGGCAATGATTCCTGTTGGTAGTTATGAGAAAGTCATGCCTATGGATATTCTGGCTACGCAGTTGTTGCGTGCTATTTTGGTGGGTGATGCCGAAGCATCTCAGAAGCTTGGGGTATTAGAGTTGGAAGAAGAAGATCTTGCTCTGTGCAGTTACGTTTGTGCCGGTAAATATGAATACGGTCCCGTATTGCGCGACAATCTGACACTCATTGAGCTTGAGGGGTAACTCATAGTGTTACGAAAATTATTGGATTCACTTAAACCTCACTTTGTTAAGGGGGGTAAGCACGAAAAGTTTTATGCGTTGTATGAGGCTGCGGATACGTTGCTTTATAGCCCTCTGGATGTGACACATAACACTAGTCATGTACGTGATGCAGTTGATTTAAAACGGATGATGGGCTTGGTATGGGTTTGTACTTTTCCTGTTATGCTTTTTGGTATGTGGAATATTGGCTATCATGGAAATACAGCGATTGCGACAGGTCTGGCATTACCTGTTGACTGGCACGGTAGTTTGATAGCAATGCTCTCTGGTAATGATCCCACTAGCGTGTTGGATAACCTGATATACGGTGCGGTTTATTTTCTGCCGGTGTATGCAGTTACTTTCATGGTGGGTGGTGGCTGGGAAGTGCTTTTTGCTATAGTACGGCGCCACGAGGTTAACGAGGGTTTTTTTGTTACATCTGTGCTGTTTGCACTGATTCTACCCCCAAGTATCCCGTTGTGGCAGGTGGCTTTGGGAATATCTTTCGGTGTAGTCATAGGTAAAGAAGTGTTCGGTGGTACCGGTAAAAACTTTCTTAATCCTGCGCTGTGTGGCCGAGCATTTTTGTTCTTTGCTTATCCTGCGCAAATTTCCGGAGATTTGGTTTGGACTGCTGTTGATGGATTTTCCGGTGCAACAGCGTTGAGTCTGGCGCAGCAAGGAGGTGTTGCTAATGTGGTGGCAAATAATATTACGTGGCTTGATGCCTTTATCGGTACAATGCAGGGGTCTATTGGGGAAACATCGACCATAGCTGTTTTTATAGGGGGAGCGGTACTGTTGATTAGCGGTGTGGCATCGTGGCGTATTGTCGCTGGTACCATGCTCGGTATGATTAGTTTATCACTGCTTTTTAACTTTATTGGTTCTGATACCAATATGATGTTTGGTGTGCCGTGGTACTGGCATATGGTATTGGGTGGCTTTGCATTTGGTTTGATTTTCATGACTACGGATCCAGTTTCTGCTTCAATGACTAATGCTGGGCGCTGGTTTTATGGCATATTGATTGGCGTGATGGTGATTCTGATACGAGTGGTAAATCCTGCATTTCCTGAGGGTATGATGCTAGCAATATTATTTGCGAACATATTTGCACCGCTGATTGATTATTTTGTTATTGAAGCGAACATCAAACGTCGGGAGGCTCGGGCAAATGTCTAATGACTCTATCAAAAAGACACTATTGGTGACGATCTTGTTGTCGTTGATCTGTTCGGTGATGGTATCCTCTACCTCGGTGTTTTTGAAAGACAAGCAAGAGCTGAATAAAATTATTAATGTTCAGAGAAATATTCTGGCTATTTCCGGTTTGACGGATAATGCGGAGGTATTAACCGTAAGTGAAGTGAAAAAGTTGTTTGAGAATGTCAAGCCGAAGTTGGTAGATCTGAAAACCGGTAAGTTTAAAAAAGATATTTCTGAAAAAGAGATTAGTGACTATGACCAGCGTGCTGCTGCTAAAAATCCTAAGGAGTCACACTCTGTGAGTAGATCTGAAGATATAGCCAGTATCAGGCGCCAGGCCAAAGTTGCCAAGGTTTATGTTATTGAAAAAGATGGAGTGTTGAAGACTATTATTTTGCCGGTCCATGGTTATGGATTGTGGTCGACTTTGTATGGTTTTATTGCCTTGGGCGGTGATATCAACACGGTGGCTGGTATGGCTTTTTATGAGCATTCAGAAACTCCGGGCTTAGGGGGTGAGGTAGATAATCCGAGCTGGAAGAAAAAATGGATAGGCAAAGAAGTTTATGATGGTAATGGCAAGGCTGCGCTGGGTCTTATTAAAGGTGCTGTTGATAAGAATAATGCATCTGCTAAGTATCAGGTTGATGGTCTTGCAGGTGCAACCCTGACCAGTAATGGTGTTACTAATCTGGTTAAGTTCTGGATGGGTGATAACGGCTTTGGACCTTTTCTTAAACACTTAAAAAAGGGTGGGGCATAAATGTCTATCAAGACAAAAGATATCCTGTTGGAGCCGGTTGTAAACGACAACCCCATTACATTGCAGATTCTTGGAATATGCTCGGCTCTGGCTGTAACAACAAGTATGCAGGTAAGTTTGGTAATGGCTCTAGCGGTAATGGGTGTAACCGCTGGGTCAAACTTTGCGGTCTCATTGATTCGTAACCAAATTCCGAACAGTATTCGAATTATATGTCAGATGACTGTTATTGCGTCGTTGGTAATTGTGGTAGACCAAATTCTAAAAGCCTATGCCTATGATATCAGTAAGCAATTGTCTGTTTTTGTTGGTTTGATTATCACTAACTGTATTGTTATGGGGAGAGCAGAGTCTTTTGCTATGAAAAATGGACCTATACTGTCAGCTTTGGATGGCTTTGGTAATGGTCTTGGTTATGGGTGTGTGTTAATGATTATTGCATTTTTCCGTGAACTGCTTGGGGCTGGGAAGCTGTTTGGTATCGAAATCCTGGCAACTATTAGCAATGGTGGTTGGTATAACCCAAATGGCTTGATGTTGCTAGCACCGAGTGCGTTCTTTTTGATTGGCCTGTTGATTTGGGTTATTCGTAGTTGGAAGCCAGATCAGGTAGACAGGGTTGAGTTCAAAATTGTACCTAATACCAAGTTTAGCGAGGTCCACTAAATCATGGAACATCTTATCTCGCTTTTTATTAAAGCAGTATTCGTGGAAAACATGGCATTGGCTTTTTTTCTTGGGATGTGTACTTTTCTGGCGGTATCAAAACAGGTAAAAACTGCCTTGGGATTGGGTGTTGCAGTGATAGTGGTGCTTGCGGTCACTGTGCCTATTAATAATCTTATTTATCAGCATGTTCTGAAAGATGGAGTGCTTGTTGCCGGTGTTGATTTGAGCTTCTTGGGTTTGATCACTTATATTGGTGTTATTGCGGCATTGGTTCAGATTTTGGAAATGTTTTTGGATAAATATGTGCCAGCTTTATATAACGCTTTGGGTATTTTCCTGCCGTTGATTACAGTCAATTGCGCTATCATGGGTGCTGCCTTGTTTATGGTTGAGCGTGACTACGACTTTAGTGAAAGTGTAGTTTATGGTTTGGGTGCTGGTGTTGGCTGGGCTTTTGCTATTGTCGCTATTGCTGGTATTCGTGAAAAGCTAAAATATAGTGATGTTCCTTCTGGCCTGCGCGGTCTGGGTATCACCTTTATTACTGCAGGTTTGATGGCATTAGGCTTTATGTCATTTTCCGGAGTCCAGCTCTAGATAGTTCTGAATGTATTCGGTGTCTCATTTGTCAGTGAGTATCCCGCGCAATAGAATAACGAGATAGATTTATGACTGATTCAAATATCATCCTCTTGAGTGTCGGTATGTTCACGGCCATAGTGCTGACGCTAGTAGTCGTGATTCTTGTGGCGCGCTCCAGACTTGTTAGTGCCGGAGACGTTATTATAAGCATTAATGACGATCCAGAAAAACGTGTAACCACAGTGGCAGGTGGTAAATTGCTGACAACTCTGGCGGGAAGTGGTTTATTTTTGCCATCTGCTTGTGGAGGAGGAGGTACTTGTGCCCAGTGTAAATGTAAGGTGCTAGATGGAGGTGGTGAAATGCTGCCAACAGAACGCGTTCATTTTACTCGGCGGGAAGAAAAGGAAGGGTGGCGCTTGTCTTGTCAGGTTGGGGTCAAGCAGGATATGAACATTGAAGTTGACGAGGAGCTTTTTGGCGTTAAAAAATGGGAGTGTGAAGTTGCTGCCAATGATAATGTTGCCACGTTTATTAAAGAGCTTGTTTTGAAATTGCCTGAAGGAGAGGATATTAATTTTCGTGCTGGAGGTTATGTGCAATTGGAAGCACCTGTTCATGAGGTTGATTATAAAAATTTCGATATTGGGGAAGAATATCGTGCCGATTGGGATAAATTCAATTTGTGGCAGTTCCGGTCTAAAGTGACTGAGCCTGTTATTCGTGCATATTCCATGGCTAACTATCCTGAAGAAAAAGGAATACTTAAATTTAATATTAGAATTGCCTCACCTCCGCCGGGAGCAGCCCCAGATATACCACCAGGGCAGATGTCTTCTTACACCTTTAACTTAAAACCGGGGGATAAAATGACTGTGTATGGTCCTTTCGGTGAGTTTTTTGCTAAAGATTCTGATAATGAGATGGTGTTTGTAGGTGGAGGCGCGGGTATGGCTCCTATGAGATCCCACATCTTTGATCAGTTAAAACGTTTATCTTCTAAGCGTAAGATTTCTTTTTGGTATGGTGCAAGGTCCCTTAGAGAAGCTTTTTATGTGGAAGAGTTCGATAAATTGGCTGAAGAGGGCTCTAACTTTACTTGGCATTTAGCGCTGTCTGATCCTCAGCCTGAAGATAATTGGTCTGGGAAAACCGGTTTTATCCATCAGGTATTGTTGGATAATTACCTGAATAATCATCCTGCACCAGAAGATTGTGAGTTTTATATGTGTGGGCCGCCTATGATGAATGATGCGGTTACTAGTTTGCTGACGGAGTTGGGTGTTGAGAAAGAAAATATCATGTTGGATGATTTCGGAGGATAGTATCTATATCAGTTGCCATTGACGGTGTCTAGGAGGCAAGAGAGTTAGGTTTTATAGGTGCCTGGTAAGTGAGAGAGGTCGGCAGATTTACAGTTTTACAGTTTTTAATGGGATAAATATATACCTGTGGCAAGTAGAGATTCAGGTAAAGTTATTGACGATAGAATGTCGCCAGCATTCCTGTATTGACAATGGAGATGTAGCAAATATCTATTTCTGTACTATATGCATTTGAAGGCTGTGTCATGTCTTTGTCTTGAGTACAGTTTGTGGCTTCGCCAATTCAAGAAGGTGTATGCACGTGGTTAAGCAATTCCAGGCTGTCCGTGGGATGAATGATATTCTTCCAGAGCAAACGCCAACTTGGCGTTATCTTGAAGAAACAGTGAGGAGTATTCTCGCTTCATACTGCTATAGCGAAATTCGTACGCCGATGCTGGAGTCTTCGTCTGTTTTTAGTCGAGGTATTGGGGCTGGTACCGACATTGTTGACAAAGAAATGTATACCTTTGCAGATCGAAACGGTGAAAGTTTGTCTTTGCGTCCTGAAGGTACCGCTGGTTGCGTAAGAGCGGGTATAGAAAAAGGTTTGTTGTATAATCAGGTTCAAAGATTATGGCTGATGGGGCCGATGTTCAGGTATGAGCGTCCGCAGAAAGGTCGTTATCGTCAATTCCATCAGGTCAGTGTTGAAGCATTTGGTATGGTTGGGCCTGACATTGATGTTGAATTAATTTTGATGACCGCTAGGTTATGGAAGATTTTGGGGCTGAATAAACATGTGGCTCTGGAATTGAACACGTTAGGCGCTAAGGAGGCTCGCGCTCAATATCGCGAGGCTTTGGTGGTTTATTTGTCTCGTTTTGAAAAAGAGCTTGATGAAGACAGTCGCCGCCGGCTAGCTATTAATCCTTTACGAATATTGGACAGTAAAAATAAAGATACCCAGAAAATAATTAATGATGCACCGATCCTTCATGATTACTTGGATGACAAGTCAAGAATACACTTTGAGGGGCTCTGTCAAAGACTAACTGAGCTAGACATTACTTACACAGTTAACCCAAAATTGGTAAGGGGACTGGATTACTATAGTAGAACTGTGTTTGAATGGGTGACGAATAGCCTTGGGGCTCAGGGTACGGTGTGTGCTGGTGGTCGTTATGACTCTCTAGTTGAATTGCTTGGTGGTAAATCAACCCCAGCTGTTGGTTTTGCTATGGGACTGGAACGTTTAGTATTATTACTTGAAACACTTGGCCTTGTGCCAGGCAGTGTTTCAAAAACGGTTGATATTGCGTTGTTGTTAACTGGGTCAGGTAGTAAACTTATGCCGATGATGGAGCGTATGCGTGATAATTGGCCATCATTAAAAATGTTGGTAGATTGCAGAGGTGGTAGTTTTGCAGCTCAAATGAAAAGGGCTGATCGCAGTGGCGCTCGGTATGCTCTTATTGTTGGGGATAATGAGATTAGTTCCGAGGTAGTTACGGTTAAATCATTACGGGATGATGGACAGCAGGTTCAGGTTGCAGAGTCTGAGTTGGTTAGTTATCTGAAAAAGTGTATTCAGGAGTAAAAAGTGAGTTTCGATTCGGATGAAGAGCAAGTAGAGCACCTCAAACATCTTTGGAAAAGATATGGGCAGCCGGCGTTGGTTGCTGTTATGATTACTTTGGTGGGGGTCTTTGGTTACAAAGCGTGGCAGAAAAATTTGTATGAGTCATCGGTGGATGCTTCTAAACTTTATGAAAGTCTTCTGGAAGTATTGCCTAAAACGTCAAATGAGCTCAGCGACGAGGACAAGGCAACCATGAATCATGTGGTTGAAAGTCTACAGAAAGACTTCAGTCATAGTCGTTATGCAGCTCTCGCAACTTTATTTTTGGCGAAGCAGCAGGTAAAGACCAAAGTGCTTGATAGAGCTATTAATTCTTTTGAGTGGATTTTATCGCAGAAACCGGATGAAAAGATTGAAGCTATAACTCGGATTCGTTTGGCTAGAGTGCTGATCGATCTTTCTGATGGCAAGGAAAATCAGGCGTTGGAGGTATTAGCGAAGCTTAAATCAGATAACAAATACTTTGTTGGTAGCATTGAATCAGTTAGGGGTGATATTTATCTGGCTTTGGGAGAGCGAGACAATGCCAAGAAAGCCTATCAGAAAGCGTTGGATATAGCCGATGGGCAGTCCAGAAACTTGCTGCAGTTGAAGCTGGATGACTTGGCGTCAATGTACTAGGGGGATTAAATAAATGGAAAAGTTTTTCAGATTAATATTAATGCTGTTGCTGATTGAAGGACTGTCAGCGTGTGGCATATTTTCTTCCGAAGGAGAGGATATCCGTGTTCCCTTAACCCTTAAGAGTCTCACTGAAGAGACCGTGCAGTTGGAAGAAGTTTGGTCTAGAAACATAGGTAAAGGTGTTGGCATGAGTCATGAACATCTTGTGCCATTTGTACGGGAAGAGATTGTCTATGCCGCTGGTGCTGAAGGTAGTGTCTTAGCATTAGATCGGCAAAATGGTAGTGTTATCTGGAAACGAAAGTTAAAAGACGTACGTGTTGGCAGTGGTGTGAGTGCCGACAATAAGATGGTATTACTGGGTACGCTTGATGGTGAGGTTATTGCTCTTAACGAGATTGATGGTAGTGATCTTTGGAAGGCAAAAGTTAGTAGTGAAGTGCTTTCTATTCCGGTCGCTAATGAGGAGATGGTGATTGTTAAAAGTATTGATGATAATTTGACGGCTCTTGATTCTCATACGGGGAAGTTTCTCTGGTCTCAAAGCGCCTTGCAGCCAGCATTAATATTAAGAGGATCTTCTGACCCAATTATAGATAAAGAAGCAGTATTGGTCGGTTACGCTAACGGTGATGTTAAAGCATTTAGGCTAAATGATGGTGAACAACTATGGGCTTCAAAACTATCAACACCTAAAGGAAGTACTGAGTTGGAAAGGATGGTTGATGTCGATAGCACTCCGATGATAATTGGTGGATTTTTGTTTGCTGTTAGCTATCAGGGTAATGTTGTTGCCATTGACCTCTATAGTGGTAGAGGTCACTGGTCAAAAGAGATATCTAGTTACAAAGCGATGTCTGAAGGGTTTGGTTCTATTTATCTTAGCGATCAGGATAGTTTTATTAGTTCGTTAGATCAGAAAAATGGTGCTTCAAACTGGCGACAAGAGGCATTACAGTACCGTAAGGTGACTGCTCCGGCAACATTTGGCAGTTATGTTGTTGTAGGGGATTATCAGGGCTATATCCACCTTATATCGCAGGTAGATGGAGGTTTAAGCGGTCGTTTTAATACGGGTGGGGCGGCAATTAAGGCTCAGCCTCTTGTAGTAGGTGACATGATTTATGTGCTAAGTAGCAGCGGAAAGTTGATAGCATTAAAAAAACATGTAATCATGACCAAGTAATGCAGTTCAAAAGAAAGCAGAGTCACCATGAGTACGGTAGACTAATTTGTATTTTATATGTAATGGATTTATCGGGCCATTCTTCGATTCAGAAGACTGGCCCGTTTCTATTTAGATGTTGTAGATAAATAATGATTTTTGTAATCGCATTGGTGGGCAGACCTAACGTTGGTAAATCCACTCTATTTAATAGATTGACGCGTTCTAGAGATGCTTTGGTAGCAAATATTTCTGGTTTAACCCGTGATCGTAAGTATGGAGAGGGGAAACTGGGTGATAAGCCTTTTATTGCCGTAGATACTGGTGGTCTTAGTGGAGATGAAGACGGTATCAATCATGGCATGGCTGAGCAGTCAATGACTGCTATTGAAGAGGCAGATGTTGTTTTATTTTTGGTTGATGCTAAAGCTGGACTTACTGTTGCAGATCAAATGATTTCCGATCATTTGCGGCGTAAGGGTAAAAAGTATTACTTGGTGCTTAATAAGGTTGATAGTGTTGATGCGGATCAAGCGGAGACTGATTTTGCTGTTCTTGGTCTTGGGCGAGCTTATCATATTGCCGCAGCTCATGGCCGAGGCGTGCATAGCATGATTGAGGATGTTCTGAAAGAAGTGCCGTCAGAAGATGATGTGGATAGTGAAAGTGATGATGTTGTTAAGACTAGGGGTATAAAAATTGGTATTGTGGGTCGTCCCAATGTTGGTAAATCTACATTGGTTAATAAAATGCTGGGTGATGAGCGGGTTGTGGTTTTCGATCAGGCTGGTACGACTCGTGATAGTATTTATATTCCTTATGAGCATTTTGGACAGGAATACACTTTAATTGATACTGCAGGAGTCCGCCGTCGGGGTAAGGTAACAGAGGTGGTAGAAAAATTCTCGGTGATCAAAGCTTTGCAGGCAATAAAAGATGCCAACGTGGTGATATTGGTGCTGGATGCGAGAGAAGGAATCGTTGACCAGGATTTACACTTGTTGGGGTTTATTCTAGAGTCTGGTAGAGCACTGGTACTAGCTGTTAATAAATGGGATGGTATGCAGCAAGACGAGAAAAGACTGATTAAGGAAGAATTGTCCCGACGTCTTAATTTTATCAATTTTGCCCGACTACATATGATCTCAGCTAAGTATGGTAGTGGGGTAGAGAAGTTGTATCATTCTATTAAAGAAGCTTACGAATGTGCTACCCGTAAGTTAACGACCAGTCAACTGACTTCTATTCTGGAGGAGGCAGTCAGTGGGCATCAGCCACCGTTGGTCAACGGTCGCAGAATCAAGTTGCGTTACTGTCATGCTGGAGGTATGAACCCACCAACCATTGTAGTGCATGGTAATCAGACTGATGCAGTTCCTAATAGCTATCGTCGTTATTTGGAAAACACATATCGAAATACACTTAAAATAATGGGCACACCTATTCGGGTTGAATTTCGCACTGGTGAAAATCCATTTGAAGGGCGAAAAAACAAATTGAATGTCCGTCAGTTGAAGAAAAAACGAAGATTAATGGATCATGTGCGAAAATCAAAGAAAAAAAGTAAATGCAAATAATATGCTGGTTACCATTGAATGTGTGAGTAGACGACAAACTAGCTAAGCCTCATGACCTACAGTTGTATTATTTGAGTGAGTGAGAGTAGTAAGTGTTTCACGTTTTAAATGGGGGTTGGGTAAAAACCTATTTCAGGTGCGGTGAGTATAAGTTTTCACCATCATGACAATCTAAAGTTATTACAGGATTCAGTTGTGATAACTTGATTTTTGCCCAAATGCTTCGCCTTGTAGAGCGCTTGATCTGCTTCTTGAATTAGCTTTGGTAGTGTTGATGTGTTCTTATTAAGAGTGGATAAACCTATGCTAACGGTAGTGTTTGAAGTATCCACTGAATTTTCGATAGCTTTGCGAATGCGTTCTGCTACTTGCCATGCTTGCCAAGGATTTGTTCTTGGTAGCAGTACTATGAACTCTTCGCCGCCATAGCGGCATAGTAAATCTTGTTGTCTAATATTTTGGCTGCATATTTTAGCGATATTAAGGAGGACTAGGTCGCCTTTTGGATGACCATATTGATCATTAATTTGTTTAAAATTATCTATATCGATAAAGAGTAAGGAACAGTAAATTCGTTCGTTGTTAT
This sequence comes from Candidatus Endonucleibacter bathymodioli, assembly GCA_030674915.1. Classification (GTDB taxonomy): domain Bacteria; phylum Pseudomonadota; class Gammaproteobacteria; order Pseudomonadales; family Endozoicomonadaceae; genus Endonucleibacter; species Endonucleibacter bathymodioli. The sequence continues at coordinate 289,057 of JASXSV010000001.1, read as the reverse complement.
TTCTGTGATGTATATAAATATCTGCTTTCTGGACAAAAGCACGGCGATTAAGTACTCCGGTCAATGGGTCAAGACATGCTTGGATTTGCCAATGTTGTGACTGTCTACTGGCGTGATACAATGTTCTTGAATGACTGGCAACATCACAAGCTGTATGCCAGTATGAGGTGCTATCTTTGGAGGCAGCTGGTGCTAGTATGAGAATGGTCTGGCTGTCGCTGTCAATATCCAGAGGTAGTAACCATAAGGTGTTGTCACTTCCATCTATAAGGTTAATGCGTTTATCTTCATTATTGTTTATCACGAGCCTAATATCTTGTTTTAAAGTCGGCAATTGTTTTTCAAATATGGCAAACAAGAGTTTGTTTGAGCTGTTGATAGTCTCTTGTTTTTCGTGATAAGTGACAATCAGTGCTGGTGTTTTTGGTAACAAAATTTCTAGAGTTGATAATACACGGTTTGGTATTTCATGGATATCCAATGGTCTTTCAGGTTTTTGTAGATGCTGGCGCAAGGCTGACTCAAATATGCGACGACTACCTGTTTGTTGGTTGGTGATGCCTGTAGGTTTTGCTCTCTGAAGCTCATTTCTATGTTGATACCAAAGCATAAATATTAGGAATAAGCTTTGGGCTATTAACAAAAATAATTCGGCATCTGTGACTGTGCTGAGAGGCAGTGGTTTAAGGCATAAAGATAGTGTTAGTAATACACATGAGGTGCCAGCTCCAGCCAGATTATGGATGGCAGGTTGTATATTTTTACCGGCGCAATAGAGCAATCCTGTCAGTGTTAATAAAAATGTTATGGTTGCGCTGAATAGGCTGCAGGTTATAATACTTCCTGCTAATGATGGTAATAAAATTATACTAGTCATGAATCCAATGCTTGTTATGCAGCCTGCTAGTATTAATTTTCTGATGGTCGGGATGTAAAGCATAAATTGAGCCAATGATTGGTAGCATGCACTAGCTGTCATTATAATAAGGGTTGTTATGATAAGTGTCCAATCATGGTGGTCGCTGGGAAAAGGAGTTATGGTGCGCAGCCACCCCTGACTGAAAAGTAATAAAAGGTTAACGCTAAAAAGGTGAGAGGTCACCAAGATTGACTTTGTTTTATTCTTTGCCAGAGTCTTAGTTAATACAAAAGCCATCAAAATTGAGGTGATGATTTGTACAATAGTGATTAGTGTCAAGGGAATGTGCTTCTAGGTGTAGATTGATTCCTGATATGAATCGTGACTAACTGATTTTGAGGGAGAGATTTTGCCCAGAAATAGTATGGTCTAGAGATTATTTCTGGGAGTAATGTTGAAATAGTATGCTTATTACCATGGCAAGTGAGTGCAGCCAATAACTTTAAGTCTCCAATAGGAATGGGTGTGGCTATTAGCAAAGGAGCTTGGTGCAACTTATTTTTTGGATAAATGAAGCTATGTGTTTTTATAGTGATTGCATCGTCCATAGCCGTTGTAGAGTAACTGTATACAAACATCAATAGAGTAACCAAACAAAAAGAGTATGTTTTTTTATCCAGAGGATCGCAGAACGCAGTTTTTGTTGTCATGATCAGGATTATAACAGGTTATTGATTTTATTTTGGCCTTGTTTTTAGGTATAACGGTTGGTTAATATTTGAGACACGCTAAATATAAATAAACCACTAAGATATTCTGATATATACCAGTTAGTATTAAAGCTGTGAGACTGTTAATCGTTGCTCGTCCCCATTCTAGATGCCTGTTACTTATATGCTATAGGGCTTTCTCGTTGACTAATGCTTTAACGGAAGCTGATACCTAGCACTACATACAAAAGTGCAGGATACCAGTGTCCATGTTATTTTACAATGATTTTATCTTTTTGAAGTGAGGGAGGATCTGTTCGAAGTAGCCACCCTAATGGGAGTGTGATTAGAAAACTGGCAACTCCAGGCACTGGCCAGCTCATATGTGCATTCATACCAGGAAGAAAGGAAATGGTGGTTATAATGGGAGCTAATACTGTCAGGTCCTGGGACACGTCAATCAGGCTGAAGATAAAGGTCACTAATAATGTGGTTCTGTATGTCAGGATAGGGTTAGGAATGTGTTGTTTTATCAATCCCAAAAGTATCAGAACAATGCTACTGGGGTAAAGAACAAGAAGCACAGGTGTAAAAAGTTGTATAAGCTTATTTAAATCCATGCTTGCTAAAATAATGCAGCTGATACACATGATGGTAATAATCCATGAGTATCTCAGTTTGTTAGCTAATAACTCATGAAAGTATTCGCCTGCAGCGGTAATGCAGCCAATTGCGGTAGTAAGGCAAGCGATGATGACTATGAATGATAGGAAAATACTACCGATAGAACCTGATAAATGCTCTACGTAGAGTGCAAGAATTTGGCCGCCAGTACTGGGGTTTTCTATTATATCCCTGGCTGTAGCGCCTAGGTAAAATAAGGAAATATAAACCAGTGTCAAACCAGTAGCGGCAATAAGTCCTGTGTAGATGCTATATCGAGTAAGTGGCTTTTGCTCTGAAATACCGTGTGACTTTAGGTTAGTCATGATTACTACGCCAAATACAAAGGCTGCCAGAGCGTCCATTGTCATGTATCCTTCAAGAAAACCTCGTAGTAAAGGCGTTTGCGAGTAAGGGTCGATTGCATTCTCTAGCTCACCCTGCGGGAAAATCACAGGGGATAAACCAAGAATAAGTAAGAGAATGATGAGTGCTGGGGTTATTATTTTCCCTACAGTCTCCAGTAGCCTTCCGGGTTGAAGGCAGAGAATCCAAGTTGCAAAAAAGAAAATAGTACAGAATAGCAATTGTAAGGTTAAACTTGTTGTACCTTTAAAAAAATGGCTTACTCCGATTTCATAAGCCACTACTGCGGTTCTTGGTACAGCGTAAAGTGGGCCAACAAGAAGAAATATACAACTGCCCATGCAAGTAATTAGCCAAGGGGGAAACTCTTGAGTGATAGCGTTAAAGTTACCACCTACACGTGAGATAGTCACAATAGCCAGCAAGGGGAGACCTACACCGGTAATCAAAAAGCCCAGCGCAGCGTGCCAAACATTAACTCCTGATAAATAGCCTGCCATAGGAGGGAAAATGAGGTTGCCGGCACCCAGAAACATGGAGAATGCCAAGAAGCCCATGGCTATAGTGTTTTTCATGCTGAGTGTTTGTTGCAAGTAACCTATCCTTTCAGACTGTTATCTAAGGTTATGTTTGTAGTATTTGAAAATATAGAGTTGTTTGCTGTACCGTTTCCCATCCTTATTGGCTAGTGACACCTAAATTTACACAATATCTAACAGACGTACTAGATAAAAACTCAATAGGACTAGTAGTATAAAGATTTTTGTGGACGTATGTTGATTAAAAATTGAGTCTTATCAATTTTATTTTTGATGCTCCTTCAAACTACACTCTCTTTGAGAAGAATCGCCGTAGCAGATTATTAGTATTCTCATTTCATCTACGTTGCCATGAGTGGTACAGATTAGCAAAGTATATCTTAGATTTCCACAATAATCGACACACTTGTAATTGATTTGAGAGTCAGTTGTTCATAGGCTGCAGTTCTCACACAGCGAACCAGGTGATCACATGGGAAACTCTTACAAATAGTTGACTCTGGCTGAACGATACCAGATTCAATCCTTTAGCATGCTCGTATTTTCGGCGTGTAGGATTGGTAGTTATCTGCACTGTTGCAATAAAACAATTTCCCTAGAGCAGAAGCGCTGTCACCTTGGGTTTATTCGCAGAAGAAGCTCATCTCAACATCCTGCAGAGGCGCAAAAATGTTAAAGGCCTACTACGGCGACTCTTCCCGAAGGGGATGAAGCTTGGAGACGTGTTGAAAAATAAAATTGATGACGCTCAATTTTTTAATAACATACGTCCATGAAAAGCCTTAAACTGATTTAGTAAGATTGAGTTTTTGTCGGGTATGTGTGTTAGTTATTGTAGAAACCTAGGTACGTCTAAGTCTAAGTCTAAGTTTGGGTCTGGACCTGTATCTGGGATTCGCTCTGGATATGAGTTTTTTTTATAAAAAAACTGACTCAGAGTTAGCAATACTTTACCAGTGCCCATGTTTCCTAGGACTAACTCTTGATTAAGTTTCTTAAAAATCCATCTGTCTGGTTCCGTAAAATAGTTTATTCTTCCTAAAAAACATTATCCTCTATTTGTTTTTCTGGCCCAGCGTTATTACACATTGAAATTAAAAAGCACAAAGTGAGACCTTTGCACGAATCTCGCTAAATAACTGAAAATCAGGTATAATAAGCCTTGCACAATCAATGCCTTTCGGTTAAATTATGGCTTGGAAAAATCTGAAACAACGCAGTCTAGCAGATTCAATGCTGATTGATCACGATGCAGTGAAAGAACTCGACTCTGTCTATGAACTCATTGATTGGGATCGCTTAGAGCATCATCTGAAAGATATACATTCAAGTTCTTGAGGCGAAAAGGCATGCCTCCACTGATGATGTTTAAGGCACTGCTGCTGCAAAGTTGGTATAAATTAAGCGATTCGACCCTAGAGAAACAACTTGCTCGCGATTTTTTATTTCGTCGATTTATTGCGCTCGACATTTCAGAGTCAGTGCCGAACCACAGTACTTTTTGGCGATTTAGACAGAAGCTCGATAAGTTGTTGCTTATGGATAAGTTGCTTCAAGAAATCAATTCCCAGCTTATAGATAAAGGTCTTTATATTAAATCTGGAGGTATCAGTATTGTTGATGCTAGCGTAATTGAGGCTAAACAGTGTCGCCCAAATAAGGATAAAGACAAGCACTCAACACAGGATCCTGACGCGAAGTGGAACGTGAAAGCAGGTTCTGACGGGAAGAGTAAAAGTACCTACGGCTATAAAGCGCACATAAATGTCGATGAGGATGGGTTGATAAAATCGATCGGTTACACAGCAGGAAATATTCACGATTCAAATTGTTTCACTGAGCTATTAGATGGTGAAGAGTCGTCTGTTTATGCGGATAGTGCCTATTCCAGCAAGAAGCACAGTGAATGGCTGGATGATAGAAATATTGATAACAGAATGAGACCTTTGCACGAGCCGTAATTTTGTTCGTTGGTGAGGAAAAACGCACGAAAAGAGAGAGTTTATGTTTATAAATGATCTGTTGAGTACGTTTTGAATGAAGCCAGCGGGCAAAAGAATAATCGTGCAAAGGTCTCAGTTTAAAAAGTAGTAAGTGAGTTATTTAGTGGAGTTGAGTACATCTTTTTGAAAGAATGTAGACCTGTATATGCACATAAGAATCAGTTTAACGCCGCTGTCTTGTGAAGATATTTAGCCGTAGGAAGCTGGATGATCGAGGAGCTTTCGCGGGAGTTCAGGGTATCGTCAACTATTTACAAGGTGAATGACCGAGTACGAAAGCAGGAGTTCACGCCACTAAGTTACACTAATAGGCGCTTCTTGGCCGCAAAGTTTGGCATGGAGCACCTGTCAAAAGTAGAAGCCTTAATTCAACGCAAGGAAAAAGCAGAAGCAAGACGCTACAACAAAAATCACCCCAGCAAGATGTTGCATACTAAACATATCTATGATTCGAGGCAGGGTTGCAGGGTTGCAGGGTTGCAGGGTTGCAGGGTTGCAGGATTGCAGGATTGCAGGATTGCAGGATTGCAGGATTGCAGAATTGCCCTTGCATGGCTTGTGACTTTTTATAATACGATGAAACCGCATAAAGTAATCAATAATATACCCCCATGCGCATTATTAAAAGAGTGATTTAAACTGTAAGTAATTGGACGAAATATCATACTCAAAAAACATATGTGAGATATTTATAAGTGATAAGTTGTTGCATTTATACGTTAAATAAAGAATAATGCAGGTAATTTTATAAACGTCAGAGTTTTAGAGGTGAAATTTATGATTTTGAAGTTTCTGTGTGTTCCAAAGTTATATAAATATAAATATAAATATAAATATAAATATAAATATAAATATAAATATAGATTAGATATTTTAACCATGGTTAAGGGTATATTATTTACTTATTGCTTGTTAGCGTCACTGTGTATTAAAGCTGCGATAGATGATGATGTTTATAAAAGTATAAATATTGATAAGAAGAAAGAGCAATGGTTTTTTATGTTTGCTCCTAATAGTGATATATCTGGGCATAGAAAAGATTTTTGCTATATAGCTATGGTTAATAACACAATAATGGTAAATGAAAGTATTGGCCAGAAAATTAGTACCATCTTAATAGAGTTGCAAGATAATGATATTGAGGAAGTCCCAAATGTTAATAATTGTCAAAGTATTACGTGTTGTAGTGCGGAAAATTTATCAGTAGTAGAATATAATAATCTCTTGTGTGCCTTAAATTCAGAACAGAAAATTTATAAATATGCACTTGTAGTTGTATTTACCAACAATGATAATAATCTGATTTTCAGAATAGAACAAATAGAACTTTATAACATAATATATAATAAGAATATAATGATTAATGATCTTGGCAATAGAATTAATATGTTAATACCACGATTTGCATCATGTAAGCATATAAGATCTGTGCCTGAAAATAACTCTCAAAGGAATAATGCTGAAAATAATATTAATGATGATCTGCATCAAACTATATCAAACCAACTATTATTATTTAATGATGTAGACGTTACATTTAAAAATAGTACTCAAATCAATAATGCCAATGATAATGCAATGCTAGATATAAATCTGTTGATTGGTTATCAGGAGTTAAATGCATATCCTAATGGTATTATATTACTTGATGAGGAAGTTGATATTGAGACGAAAAACAATAGTGGGGAATTATTAGGTAGCAGTGTTAAGGAGGTAGATTTACTTTTTGAACGTAGACGTATTTGTGAGTCTAATGTTTCTGGGTGTGAAAAACCAGGAAATACAAAACTTCCAAAGAAACAAACCTACAAGTGCGATACTTATGGTAAGGTATGTGTGACACCATCTCAGTTAACAGAACATACGTATATTCATACAGGGGAAAAGCCGTATAGGTGTAACTGGAAAAATTGTGACAAGGCATATAGTCAAAACTCTAATTTGACCACCCATATAAAAAAACATAACAACGACACTCCTTTTTATTGTCAATGGTGTAATAAGAAGTTTTCTTACGGAAGTTTGCTAGAACGCCATATAGTGATTCATACAGGTCAGCGGAGTTTTAAGTGCACTTTTTGTAGCAAGTTGTTTTCTTATAAAAATTCTTTGGATCAACATGAAAAATTGCATTTGAATGAAAAAAATTTCAGCTGCCTACAATGTGACAAAGTATTTAATACTAATGGTTCGTTAGCAAAACATAGAGCCATCCATTCAGGTAATAAGAAATACAAATGTGTACACAATGGGTGTAAAATGGCATTTTTTCAAAAGTGTACTTTAGTAACACATATGACCACCCATAAAAATGTAAAACAGTAAAAGTGCGAATCGTATGGGTGTAATAAGGTATTTAGTCAAAAAAATAAACTAATAACACACGCGGATTTTAATAAGTGCGCCCTTAAAATTATGCAGCTAACGCCATTTCACTATAAAGCTCATCAGGTGTTTTAAAGTCTAACAGTTTTCTTGGTCTTTGGTTTAGTCGGTTTTGTATATCTAAAATTTCTTTGTCAGTGACATTATCCAAAGATTGGCTTTTGGGCAAATATTGTCTTATCAAGCCATTATGATTTTCATTCAAACCTCGTTCCCACGAGGAGTAAGGGTGAGCAAAATAGGTATCTACGTTAAGCTTTTTCTTGATTTTTTCATGAAAGGCAAACTCTTTTCCGTTATCAAATGTGATCGTGAGTAAGTCTGATTGGTAAGGCTTGAGCATCGTTATAATTGCTTTCGTCACCACGTCAGCGTGCTTTGAAGGAACACGTTTTACCAAATTTAATTTACTCACTCTTTCCGTTAATGTAACCAGTACACCCTTGTGTCTTTTGCCAATTACAGTGTCTGCTTCCCAATCGCCTAAACGTATTTTTTGATCCACAATTCCAGGTCGATCATCAATGCTAACACGGTTTCGGATCTGGCCTCGTGCATCGGGCTTTCCTGTTCTTTGCTTATACTTCTTGTGCCGAAGATGTTGATACAAGCAACCACCCTCAGCTTTGTCCTCTCGAATAAACTGGTAAATCGTAGCGGGACATACAGAAGGTTGATTATCTCGTTTAAGGCGTACTTGTATTTGCTCAGGGCTCCACTGCTTACTTAGTCTGTCAGTAATTTTATCTTTCAGTTCAGCTACCATCTTGGTCGCTTTGGGTTTCTGTTGATGACGTTCCTGCGCAAAATTATGTGCTTGCTTCGGGCGATAACCTCTAGCCCCTGTATTTCTAGCCAACTCTCTTTTAACGGTACTCAAATCACGCCTTAAGTCTTGGGCGATAATTTCATTTGAAGCTCCTGCTTTTTTCTCTGACCAAATCTGGTATCTTTCTTCTTGAGTCAGGTGGGTATAACGCTTATTCATAAGTGGTCTCACATTGGTTTTTGGTCGAACCGTAAGTGTACCCTCTGGCTCAACTTTTTCAATATGGCGCACTTATGACTAAAATCCGCGGCACGAAAAGAGAGAGTTTATGCTTATAAATGATCTGTTGAGTACGTTTTGAATGAAGCCAGCGGGCAAAAGAATAATCGTGCAAAGGTCTCAGTTTAAAAAGTAGTAAGTGAGTGATTTAGTGGAGTTGAGTACATCTTTTTGAAAGAATGTAGACCTGTATATGCACATAAGAATCAGTTTAACGCCGCTGTCTCGTGAAGATATTTAGCCGTAGGAAGCTGGATGATCGAGGAGCTTTCGCGGGAGTTCAGGGTATCGTCAACTATTTACAAGGTGAATGACCGAGTACGAAAGCAGGAGTTCACGCCACTAAGCTACACTAATAGGCGCTTCTTGGCCGCAAAATTTGGCATTGAGCACCTGTCAAAAGTAGAAGCCTTAATTCAACGCAAAAAAAAAGCAGAAGCAAGACGCTACAACAAAAATCACCCCAGCAAGATGTTGCATACTAAACATATCTATGATTCGAGGCAGGATTGTAGGATTGTAGGATTGTAGGATTGTAGGATTGTAGGATTGTAGGATTGTAGGATTGTAGGATTGTAGGATTGCAGGATTGCAGGATTGCCCTTGCATGGCTTGTGACTTTTTATAATACGATGAAACCGCATAAAGTAATCAATAATATACCCCATGCGCATTATTAAAAGAGTGATTTAAACTGTAAGTAATGGGACGAAATATCATACTCAAAAAACATATGTGAGATATTTATAAGTGGTAAGTTGTTGCATTTATACGTTAAATAAAGAATAATGCAGGTAATTTTATAAACGTCAGAGTTCTAGAGGTGAAATTTATGATATTGAAGTTTCTGTGTATTCCAAAGTTATATAAATATAAATTAGATATTTTAACCATGGTTAAGGGTATATTATTTGCTTATTGCTTGTTAGCGTCACTGTGTATTAAAGCTGCGATAGATGATGATGTTTATAAAAGTATAAATATTGATAAGAAGAAAGAGCAATGGTTTTTTATGCTTGCTCCTAATAGTGATATATCTGGGCATAGAAAAGATTTTTGCTATATAGCTATGGTTAATAACACAATAATGGTAAATGAAAGTATTGGCCAGAAAATTAGTACCATCTTAATAGAGTTGCAAGATAATGATATTGAGGAATCCCCAAATGTTAATAATTGTCAAAGTATTACGTGTTGTAGTGCGGAAAATTTATCAGGAGTAGAATATAATAATCTCTTGTGTGCCTTAAATTCAGAACAGAAAATTTATAAATATGCACTTGTAGTTGTATTTACCAATAATGATAATAATCTAATTTTCAGAATAGAACAAATAGAACTTTATAACATAATATATAATAAGAATATAATGATTAATTATCCTGGCAATAGAATTAATATATTAATACCACGACTTGCATCATGTAAGCATATGATATCTGTGCCTGAAAATAACTCTCAAAGGAATAATGCTGAAAATAATATTAATGATGATCTGCATCAAACTATATCAAGCCAACTATTATTATTTAATGATATAGACGTTACATTTAAAAACAGTACTCAAATCAATAATGCCAATGATAATGTAATGCCAGATATAAAACTGTTGATTGGTTATCAGGAGTTAAATGCATATCCTAATGGTATTATATTACTTGATGAGGAAGTTGATATTGAGACGAAAAACAATAGTGGGGAATTATTAGGTAGCAGTGTTAAGGAGGTAGATTTACTTTTTGAACGTAGACGTATTTGTGAGTCTAATGTTTCTGGGTGTGAAAAACCAGGAAATACAAAACTTCCAAAGAAACAAACCTACAAGTGCGATACTTGTGGTAAGGTATGTGTGACACTATCTCAGTTAACAGAACATACGTATATTCATACAGGGGAAAAGCCGTATAGGTGTAACTGGAAAAATTGTGACAAGGCATATAGTCAAAACTCTAATTTGACCACCCATATAAAAAAACATAACAACGACACTCCTTTTCATTGTCAATGGTGTAATAAGAAGTTTTCTTACGGAAGTTTGCTCGAACGCCACATAGTGGTTCATACAGGTGAACAGGAGGTTAAGTGCACTTTTTGTAGCAAGTTTTTGTCTTGCAAACAAGCTTTGGATAGTCATATAAAAATTCATGAGAATGAAAAAAAATTCAGCTGCCTGCAATGTGATAAAAAATTTAATACTTATGCTTCGTTAGTAAAGCATATAGTAATACATTCAGGTGATAAAAAATACAGGTGCGTACACAATGGGTGCAAGATGGCATTTTTCTATAATTATTCTTTAACAAGACATATGATCACTCATAAAAAGGTAAAGACGTACAAATGAATATTTGGTGGGTGTGGTCAGGTATTTAGTCAAAAAAATAAACTAATAACACACGCGGATTTTAGTCATAAGTGCGCCCTTAAAATTTATGAAGCTAACGCCATTTCACTATAAATCTCATCAGGTGTTTTAAAGTCTAACAGTTTTCTTGGTCTTTGGTTTAGTCGGTTTTGTATATCTAAAATTTCTTTGTCAGTGACATTATCCAAAGATTGGCTTTTGGGCAAATATTGTCTTATCAAGCCATTATGATTTTCATTCAAACCTCGTTCCCACGAGGAGTAAGGGTGAGCAAAATAGGTATCTACGTTAAGCTTTTTCTTGATTTTTTCATGAAAGGCAAACTCCTTTCCGTTATCAAATGTGATCGTGAGTAAGTCTGTTTGGTAAGGCTTGAGCATCGTTATAATTGCTTTCGTCACCACGTCAGCGTGCTTTGAAGGAACACGTTTTACCAAATTTAATTTACTCACTCTTTCCGTTAATGTAACCAGTACACCCTTGTGTCTTTTGCCAAATACAGTGTCTGCTTCCCAATCGCCTAAACGTATTTTTTGATCCACAATTCCAGGTCGATCATCAATGCTAACACGGTTTCGGATCTGGCCTCGTGCATCGGGCTTTCCTGTTCTTTGCTTATACTGCTTGTGCAGAAGATGTTGATGCAAGCAACCACCCTCAGCTTTGTCCTCTCGAATAAACTGGTAAATCGTAGCGGGACATACAGAAGGTTGATTATCTCGTTTAAGGCGTCCTTGTATTTGCTCAGGGCTTCACTGCTTACTTAGTCTGTCAGTAATTTTATCTTTCAGTTCAGCTACCATCTTGGTCGCTTTGGGTTTCTGTTGATGACGTTCCTGCGCAAAATTATGTGCTTGCTTCGGGCGATAACCTCTAGCCCCTGTATTTCTAGCCAACTCTCTTTTGACGGTACTCAAATCACGCCCTAAGTCTTGGGCGATAATTTCATTTAAAACTCCTGCTTTTTTCTCTGACCAAATCTGGTATCTTTCTTCTTGGGTCAGGTGGGTATAACGCTTATTCATAAGTGGTCTCACATTGGTTTTTGGTCGAACCGTGAGTGTACCCTCTGGCTCAACTTTTTCAATATGGCGCACTTATGACTAAAATCCGCGAGGCTTTATCCTCAAAAAAATACAATTTAATTAATAGTGGGGCTTATGCAGCGTTATCGTGCAAAGGTCTCACCATAAATTTAAATTTGGCTTTTTAAGCGCTGGTAAAAAACTAACGTGTTTGTTCAGAGATTCCTTAAAAAACATATGTGAGATATTTGTAGACGAGAAATAGTTGTATTTGTACGTTAAATCAAGAATAATGCATGTAATTTTATAGACTCAGAGGTAAAACTAATGATATTGAAGTTTCTGTGTGTTCCAAAGTTATATAGATTAGATATTTTAACTATGGTTAAGGGCATATTATTTATTTATTGCTTGTTAGCATCACTGTGTATTAAAGCTGCGCTAGATAATGATGTTTGTAAAAGTATAAATATTGATAAGAAGGAAGAGGAATGGTTTTTTATGTTTGCGCCTAACAGTGATGTATCTGGGCATAGAGAAGATTTTTGCTATATAGCTATGATTAATAAAAGAATGATGGTGAGTGAAAGTACGGGCCGGGAAATTAGAGCCACCTTAATGGCTTTACAATTTAATAATGTTGAGGAAATTCCAAATGCTAATAATTGTCAAAGTCTTACGTATTGTAGTGCGAAAAATTTATCGGAAATAGAATATAATAATTTTTTGTGTGAATTAAATTCAGAGCATAAAACATATAAATATGCACTTATAGTTATATTTACCTGTAATGAGGATGATGATTTAATTTCCCGAATAGAACAAATAGAACTTTATAATACAGTATGTGATAAGAATATAATGATTAATGATCCTGGCAATATACCAAATATATTAAAGCCACTATTCGAATCATGTAAGCATATAAGATCTGTACCTAAAAATAATTCTCAAAGTAATAATGCTGAAGATAACATTAATAATGATCTGTGCTCAGATCTATCAAATCCACTATTTTTATTATTTGAGGATATAGAACTTGCATTTAAAAACAGTGCTGAAGTTTTTAATGAAGAAATATCATATGTGGATCTGTTGTTTGATGATCAGGAGTTAAATGTATACCCTGATAATATTAGCTTATTTAACAATGAGGTTGATATTGATCCGGAAAATAATTGTGGAGAATTATTAGGTGTAAATGTTAAGGAGGTGCATTTACTTCGTGAACATGGACGTATTGGTGAGGCTAATGTTTCTGGGTGTAAAAAACCAGAGAAGACAAAACCTAAAAGGAAACAAATCCATAAGTGCTATATTTGTGGTAGGGTATGTGTAGCACAATATCATTTAATAGAACATATGTATATTCATTCAAAGGACAAACAGTACAAGTGCGACTGGAGTGGTTGTGACAAGGAATTTAGTCAAAAATCTAATTTTACCACTCATTTAAAAAAATATAAACACTACAATCCTTTTCAATGTAAATGGTGTGATAAGAAATTTGTTCACAGAAGTTCTTTAAACGCCCATATAGTGGTTCATACAAGTGAACAGGGGTTTAAGTGCACTTTTTGTAGCAAGTTTTTGTCTTGTAAACAAACTTTGGATAGTCATATAAAAATTCATGAGAATGAAAAAAAATTCAGCTGCCTGCAATGTGATAAAAAATTTAATACTTATTCTTCGTTAGCAAAACATATAGAAATACATTCAGGTTATAAAAAATACAGGTGCGTACACAATGGGTGCAAGATGGCATTTTTCTATAATTATTCTTTAACAAGACATATGATCACTCATAAAAAGGTAAAGGCTTACAAGTGAATATTTGGTGGGTGTGGTCAGGTATTTAGTCAAAAAAATAAATTGATCACATATATGGAAATTCATACTATAAAAAATATTACAAATTGACAAGGATGTGAAAAAAAACAGACTACCCAAGGTAATTTAAACAGACATATGGATAGAGAGGAAAACACTAAGGAAGTAACGAGCCATAGACTTCCACAATAACCGACACACTTGGAGTGGAATTGAGAGCCAGCTGCTGTAGTCTGTAATTGCAACTTCTTTCAGTCTTCTTAAGGTTGGCGCATGGGCGTTTGTGAGTAAAGTTGCTTATCCAATATTTGCAGTATTCATGTTTTGTCGTTACAGGAAAGTCTATCTAATTTTATCAAATAGGGGGAGAGTTCATCTTTTTCTTTTTTAAATAGTCATTCAGATGGTGGTTTTTCAAAACCTGAACAATAGATGATGCAACCAGCCTTCCTAAGCCAGTAATGCTGCTTTCTTTGTGGTCACACTTCCGATCATCACGCCCTTCCTTATGGCGTGAATCTAAGTCTATCTTTTGCATAGTGGTGGAGGGGTGTGATGTTTTTGATATAAGAGAAGAATGGAGCACAATATCTTCAAAATCAAGCATCCTCTATGGTAACAGATATATGATTTTAAATTTATGGAGATGAGATCATAAGATTACGGTCTCCGTATACATTGTCGATACGGTTTGTGGTAGGCCAATATTTATTCAGCCTACAGCTTTCTGAAGGAAATGCTGCTTCTTCACGACTATAAGGGCGAGTCCACTCAGTGTCAGCAAGGTCTGCCATTGTATGAGGGGCGAGCACAAGTGGATTGTTGTCGACCGGCCATTCACCTTTTTCTACCTTTTCAATTTCTTTGCGAATAGCAATCATAGCTTCTATAAAACGATCGATTTCTATTTTGGATTCAGACTCTGTAGGTTCAATCATCAATGTACCGGCAACAGGGAAAGACATGGTTGGTGCGTGGAAGCCGTAATCCATTAATCGTTTAGCAATATCTGTTTCAGATATGCCGCTAGTTTTCTTAATCGGACGAATATCAAGAATACATTCGTGAGCCACTTTATTGTGTTGGCCGCGATATAAAACCGGGTAGTAATCAGCTAACCTGTTTGTCAAATAGTTTGCGTTGAGAATGGCAACTTCTGTTGCGGTTGTTAATCCCTTGCCACCCATCATATGAATATACATCCAGGTAATAGTCAATATCGAAGCACTACCAAAAGGTGCTGCCGATACAGCTCCAGTGTCGTTTTTTTCATAGACTGGGCTTGTCCCATGATTAGGCAAGAAAGGAGCTAAATGTTTTTTTACGCCAATTGGTCCAACGCCGGGGCCACCACCGCCATGGGGAATGGCAAATGTTTTATGCAGGTTTAGGTGAGATACGTCGGAGCCAATATCAGCAGGCCTAGATATGCCCACCATGGCATTCATGTTTGCACCATCCATATATACCTGTCCTCCATACTGGTGAATGACATCGCAGATGGTTTTTATTTCTTGTTCGTAGATTCCATGGGTGGATGGGTAGGTAATCATTAATGCACTTAGATTGGCCCTGTGCTGTTCGGCCTTTTTACGTAAATCGTCAATATCAACATTACCGGCTTTATCGCATTCAACGACTATGGGAGTCATACCTGCCATGACGGCAGATGCTGGATTTGTGCCATGTGCCGAAGATGGTATGAGGCATATGTGTCTATGCTTTTCATTAATAGATGCTTGATATTTACGAATTGCTAATAGTCCAGCATGTTCGCCTGATGCTCCAGAGTTTGGTTGAACTGATACTTTGTCGTAGCCGGTTATTTCTTGCAGAGCTAGTAGTAACTGCTCAATCATATCTAGATAACCTTGAACTTGATCTCTGGGGGAAAAAGGGTGAATCTGAGCAAACTCCGGCCAGCTTAGGGGTAGCATTTCTGTTGCGGCATTTAGCTTCATTGTGCATGACCCTAGTGGAATCATGCCGTGAACGAGAGAGTAGTCTTTATTTTCCAGGCGTTTAATATAGCGCATCATATCGGTTTCAGAATGATAACTGTTAAAAATAGGATGAGTCAGTACTGCGTCGGAACGCCGATGGGAAGGTAGAATGCCAGTGGCTTCGCCGGCAGTTATGTTGCGGTCAAAAAAATCAAGATCTAGAGATTTTCCTTTATCGGTGAATATGTCGAAGAGTTCTATGACATGATTTGGGGTTGTTATTTCGTCAAGACTGACTCCAAGACTGTCGTTTTCAACCAGACGCAGGTTGCAACTATGCTTCAGTGCTCGTCGATAAATAGACTGCTGTTGGCTTCCTACTTTTATGGTTATGGTATCAAAATAAGTTTCATTGCATTGAAAGCCTGCTTTAATTAGACTTTTTTGCAGAATTGCAGTCAGTCGGTGTACCCGCTCGGCAATAATTTTAAGGCCATGCGGCCCATGGTACACAGCATAAAAGCTGGCGAGGTTGGCCAGTAGTGCTTGTGAGGTACAGATGTTTGAGGTGGCCTTTTCTCGGCGAATGTGCTGTTCACGGGTTTGCATGGCCATTCTTAAAGCATTGTTTCCTCGACTGTCAATAGAGACGCCTATTACTCTGCCGGGGATAAAACGCTTAAGGTTGTCTGTGCAGGCAAAGAATGCAGCATGTGGGCCGCCAAACCCTATGGGGATACCAAAGCGCTGACTGCTGCCGAGGACAATATCTGCGTTCATTTCTCCCGGAGATTTCAGTAGCATTAGTGCTAATAGATCAGTGGCAACAGAAACCATTATTTTTTTAGTCTTTGCTTTGGAGATAATATCTTTAATGTTTTTTATATCCCCGTGAGTGCTGGGGTATTGCAATAGAATTCCAAAAGCATTTAGTTTGTCTAGGTTGGCATCTGGTTTGACGATCTGAACATCTATATCCAGGTATTCTGCCCGTGTTCTAATCACTTCTAGTGTTTGTGGGTGTACATCGTCGGCGACAAGGAAGTTTTTGCTTTCGTTGTGACGAGAGCGACGGCACATGGTCATCGCTTCAGCGGCTGCTGTGGCCTCATCTAGAAGAGATGCGTTGGCTATTTTCATGCCAGTGAGATCCATCGTCAGCTGTTGGAAGTTAAGCAATGCTTCCAGACGTCCTTGGGATATTTCTGATTGATAGGGAGTGTAGGCGGTGTACCAGCCTGGATTTTCCATAACATTACGTAAAATAACACTAGGGGTTTCGGTGTTGTAATATCCCATGCCAATATATGACTTATGTATTTTGTTTTTTTTTGATAGTGTGCGCAGGAAAGAGAGAGCCTGGCTTTCTGTTAGACCATCATCAATATTGAGTTTGTTACTTTTTATTGCGGCGGGCACAGCCTGGTTAACCATATCGTGCAATGTCTGTAGGCCTTGGTCTTTCAGCATATTCAGCTGTTGGGATTCAGTAGGACCGATATGGCGTTGGGTGAATTTATCACTATCCATGAGTGCTTGTAGTGGGGGTGTGACAGCCATTTGTTTACCTTCTAGTTTTTTTGTTCTGGCAAGGTCCTAGATCATGCACTGATAAAGAGGTTGCTATATGCCAGCGATATTAGAGTTGCGCGGATTTTAGTCATAAGTGCGCCCTTAAAATTTATGCAGCTAACGCCATTTCACTATAAATCTCATCAGGTGTTTTAAAGTCTAACAGTTTTCTTGGTCTTTGGTTTAGTCGGTTTTGTATATCTAAAATTTCTTTGTCAGTGACATTATCCAAAGATTGGCTTTTGGGCAAATATTGTCTTATCAAACCATTATGATTTTCATTCAAACCTCGTTCCCACGAGGAGTAAGGGTGAGCAAAATAGGTATCTACGTTAAGCTTTTTCTTGATTTTTTCATGAAAGGCGAACTCCTTTCCGTTATCAAATGTGATCGTGAGTAAGTCTGATTGGTAAGGCTTGAGCATCGTTATAATTGCTTTCGTCACCACGTCAGCGTGCTTTGAAGGAACACGTTTTACCAAATTTAATTTACTCACTCTTTCCGTTAATGTAACCAGTACACCCTTGTGTCTTTTGCCAATTACAGTGTCTGCTTCCCAATCGCCTAAACGTATTTTTTGATCCACAATTCCAGGTCGATCATCAATGCTAACACGGTTTCGGATCTGGCCTCGTGCATCGGGCTTTCTTGTTCTTTGCTTATACTTCTTGTGCCGAAGATGTTGATACAAGCAACCACCCCCAGCTTTGTCCTCTCGAATAAACTGGTAAATCGTAGAGGGACATACAGAAGGTTGATTATCTCGTTTAAGGCGTCCTTGTATTTGCTCAGGGCTCCACTGCTTACTTAGTCTGTCAGTAATTTTATCTTTCAGTTCAGCTACCATCTTGGTCGCTTTTGGTTTCTGTTGATGACGTTCCTGCGCAAAATTATGTGCTTGCTTCGGGCGATAACCTCTAGCCCCTGTATTTCTAGCCAACTCTCTTTTAACGGTACTCAAATCACGCCTTAAGTCTTGGGCGATAATTTCATTTGAAACTCCTGCTTTTTTCTCTGACCAAATCTGGTATCTTTCTTCTTGAGTCAGGTGGGTATAACGCTTATTCATAAGTGGTCTCACATTGGTTTTTGGTAGAACCGTGAGTGTACCCTCTGGCTCAACTTTTTCAATATGGCGCACTTATGACTAAAATCCGCGTTGTTTTAAGTTACGCCCATCGTACACTTAAGTTTTTGTAATCTTAATGCAAGCAGCCATACGCACCACCCTTGAAGGTGCGAGGTGTTGTTGACTGCTATCACTCACCCAATCACTTACTGCTAAAAAATCATGGGGACTCTATCGTTTGTCGCTTACCTACATATTGATAGTAACGGATATAGAATAATTAAATTGTACGTTTTCTTAAGGCGTGTAGTAACAAGTCAGCACATAACGACATTAGCAGCCAGTCCACCGAGAGCGGTTTCTTTATATTTATTTTGCATATCAATGCCTGTTTGTAGCATGGTTGCTATAACCTCATCCAGAGATACTCTGTGCTCGCCATCGCCTTTGAGGGCAAGGCGCGCTGCAGTTATTGCTTTTATTGAACCTAAGGCGTTACGTTCAATGCAGGGTATTTGAACGAGCCCTCCTATAGGGTCACAGGTTAATCCTAAATTATGCTCCATACCAATTTCTGCGGCGTTTTCTATTTGTCTGTTAGATCCATTAAGGACTGCGCATAAAGCGCCAGCAGCCATGGAACAGGCGACGCCAATTTCTCCTTGACAACCTACTTCGGCAGCAGAAATTGAAGCATTCTTTTTATATAACATGCCGATAGCTGCCGCAGTAATTAGAAAGGTACGGATACCTTGTTCATTGCTGTGCTCGACAAATCTATGGTAGTAAGTGAGTACGGCCGGGATAACACCGGCAGCACCATTGGTAGGTGCTGTGACGACTCGGCTGCCTGCTGCATTTTCTTCACTGACAGCCAAGGCGAAAAGACTAACCCAGTCCATGATTTCAATATTTCCGGTAGGGGTAAGCGTGTTGTCCATAGATAGAGTTTGGTGAATATTCTGGGCTCGGCGCTTTACATTTAAGCCTCCAGGGAGAGTTCCTGTCTCCCTACAGCCTCGGTGAATACAGTTATCCATGGCTTGCCAGATGATCATTAAGTCATCATCAATGGCTCGGTTGCCGTTAAGAGCAAGCTCATTGGCTAAGATAATATTGGCAATAGTGAGTCCTGTTTTATCACCAATATCCAATAAGTCTTGAGCGCTTTCAAAGGGGTAGGGTATCTGCTTCTTCGCACAAGAGCCTGGTGCTTGGTTGGTTTCATCTTCGCTAATTACAAAGCCGCCACCAACGGAGTAGTAGTTATTTTGATAAAGTATCTTATCATTTTCATCTTTGGCCTCGAAGGTTATGCCGTTAGGGTGTTTTTGTAGGGATCGGTCATAGTGAAAGATGAGGTGTTGGTCTTTAACAAAAATGATATTGTGAGAATCGGCAAGTTTGAGCTGGTTACTTTGGCGGTTTTTTTCAATAAGGAGTGGCACGTCATCGGGATTAATAGTATGAGGCTCTTTGCCTAGCAAGCCTAAAATAATAGCTGTATCAGTTGCGTGCCCAAGGCCGGTCAGCGCAAGTGAGCCAAAAAGATCAACCTTTACGCAGGTTGTTTTTTTGAGTAAGAGTTTCTGTTTTAATTCATCGAGAAAGCGATTGGCTGCAATCATGGGGCCGACAGTGTGAGATGACGAAGGCCCTATACCAATTTTGAATAAGTCAAATATACTTAATCCCATTACAAAGCTCCATGGTTACCTGAATATGTGGTTCTTAAAGTACTGGTATTAGGGGTGTCCGACCGACCATGTGCATTAGTCAAATCGTTACTCTGAGTTAGGTTGTTGATCGTCGCATTTTACTCAATCACTAGCTACAGTAATAAGATAGCTGTGCGTCAAACAGTATCAGGTATATGAATAGGCGTGAAGCTAGAGTGCGTAAAAAATCAAGTAATCTAAATATAAGTGAAATAAGTAAAGATGAGAGTCTAACAATATGAGGTATTCTAGAAAAACTACAAGTGTTTTTTTGGTTGGAAATTAGTCGGGTAGTTAGATAGTTATACCCGTTACCTAAAGGAGTTAGGTTATTGACTATTCTAGTGTACGGAAATACCTGCTGTTCATGGTTCTATGAGGTATTTCTTACTTAACGTTTTTAAAGATAATGGGCATAATTCTATTAAAATATAGAGGATGATATAAAAGCTATTGAGGAAAGGTATCCCTAAAATAACACTGCCAATTTGAGAAAGGTCTCGTGTCATTTAACAGTTATGGCTCGGTTTTGATGTTTTGTGAATGACTGCCACTATTTATGGTGGTAATATAGAGGTATTCTTTTTATTTGCCGAGCACTTATACATTACCATTGACGGCGAGGGTAGATGGCAAGTGGCAAGTGGCAAGTGGGTGAAGTTCCATGAGTTTAGAGTATAATAATTGGGGTGAGTTATGGCAGTCAACAGCCTCACACATTCAATGGGAATGAGTATAGGGTAGATGCGCGTAAAACTTGGTTCCTGCAAACGATCATTATTACTAGGTGCTTTAGTGCTGCTTGGCGTTTTTTATATGTTGGCTACCCAACCTAGGATGAAGCAGTTCGAGGGTAAGACCATGGGTACGACTTACCATGTATCGTATGTGGGTACTTTTTTTTTTGATTCGTTGGATGAGATTTCAAATAGAGTTCATGAAGTGTTAAATGATGTGGATTGGAGGATGTCTACTTATCGTGAAGATTCTGAGTTGATGCGGTTCAATAGATCTCCATTAACCACTGCCTTCAAGGTGTCTTCTGATATTGTTGACTTAGTCAAGCAAAGTCAGCGTATTTCTGCAATGTCAGATGGGGCATACGATGTGACTGTTGGTCCACTGGTAAATCTTTGGGGGTTTGGTCCAAATGGGCATGATTCCGAGGAAAATGCTCTAGGGCGATTACCAGAGAGAGAGATTCGAGATGTAAAAGTCTCGAAACTGCATGAATGGATGTTGAAAAACTATCCGGCCGAAGTACCTTCTCAGGAGGCTATAGATCAGGTGCGGGAAAGGGTTGGTTATCAGTACGTTGTTGCGGATAGTGCTAATAGTACATTGGTGCGTAATAAGCCGGTATATGTTGATTTAAGCTCAATTGCTAAGGGTTATGGTGTTGATCAGGTTGCACAAACATTAAATGATGAAAATATTGCGAATTTTATGATTGAGGTTGGTGGCGAGGTACGGGTTAATGGTTCAAAACCTGATGGTAGCCAGTGGCTTATTGCTATCAGAGGGCCTGATTTAGCTAGAGGACATCCTCCAACAATAGTAACTCTTGACGATAAAGCGTTGGCAACTTCTGGGGATTATCTGAATTTCTTTGAGGTTGATGGTCGGCGCTATGCTCATACCATTAATCCTTTGACCGGTTACCCCGAAGATAGTGGTTTGGCAGAAGTGGCTGTTATCTCGGAAAAAGCCGCTGAAGCAGATGCTCTAGCAACTATGTTTATGGTGTTAGGGTACAAGAAAGGCCTTTATTTAGCTAATCGTGAAGGCATCGCTGCGTATTTTACTTATCGTTCCGAAAAGGGTTTTGATTCTGTGGCAAGTAATGCCTTTCAATCGTATTTGATGAACTGAGGTTATGGTTAAAACGTCTGCCTTTTAGTTGCGATGGATGTATGGTAGTCACCAGGTGTGCGTAAGAGATAAATGCATGAGCCTATGGAATGGGTGATGATGGTGAGAAAGGGTAGTTAATAGCCCCGCATTTTCACGGGGAATAGGTATAAATATTTCGAATATAGGTTTAACTTTCTGTGTAAGAAGCGGAGGGAGCGAGTTGTGATTGTCATGTTAATTACTTTTGGTGTATTTCTGTTTATGATTGCGGCTATGGCTATTGGTGTTATTCTTTCTGATAAGCCCCTAAAGGGCTCCTGTGGAGGTATTAATAGTTTAGGGTTGAAAGATAATTGTCCGATTTGCGGCTGGACTGATGATAATGTTCCTTTGCTTGAAGGTAGGCAGGGTACTGATGATTTGTTTTATGCGGCTAAAATGAGTAAAGAATGATTAAGACTTGGCAATGCTTGAGTATATACCAGTTGCCATTGAAGGTGTGAGTCGGAGATAAATGAGCGAAGCCCCATGAGCCTACACATTATTTGTGGTTATTGAGGTAAGCGAGATAAGTAAACGACATAACATATTCAATGGGAGTTGATATAGTAATAAAAATTTTTGGTACAGTAACGGGGTATTAGATTGGCATCAGTTGGTGGGAACGGTATTTATGAATAGCCGCAAGGGGAAAGGAAATATGGCGGTAACTAATTATGATTTGATTGTACTGGGCTCAGGTCCTGCTGGTGAGGGGGCTGCAATGAGTGCCTCCAAGCTTGGCAAAAATGTGGCTGTGGTTGAGCAGTATAACGTTGTTGGTGGTGGTTGTACTCACCTGGGAACTATTCCTTCCAAATCTTTGCGCCACGCTGTAAAGCAAATCATGGACTTTAATGCTAATCCCATGTTCCGTGAGATTGCTGAACCACAGTGGTTTAGTTTTCCAAAAGTATTGAAACGGACAGAGCATGTAATTCAAAAGCAGGTTCAATCCAGATCCATGTATTATGCTAGAAACAGAATAGATCTTTATTTTGGAAAAGGGTGCTTTATTGATGAGCATACGATAGATGTTTTGATGAATAATGGTAATACTGAGCGCTTGTTTGGCGTCAATATTGTAATAGCTACTGGTTCTAGACCATTTCATCCTGATGATGTGGATTTTAGCCATTCTCGCATTTATGACAGTGATACTATTCTTGAACTGCCGCACACACCGAAGCGAATGATTGTTTATGGGGCAGGTGTTATTGGCTGTGAGTATGCGTCTATTTTTTCTGGGTTTGGGGTTTTGGTGGATCTAGTAGATACCCATGGCCGTTTACTTTCTTTTCTAGATAAAGAAATTTCAGATGCGTTAGGGTATCAGCTTCGCAAGATGAATGTCATTATCAGGCATAATGAAGAGTATCGTAAGGTAGAGCCTCTTGACGATGGTGTTGTGTTGCATTTGAAGTCTGGTAAGAAGTTGAAGGCTGATGTGTTGCTCTGGGCGAATGGAAGAACTGGTAATACTCAGGATATGGGTCTGGAAGCGGTTGCTTTAACAGCAAATAATCGTGGACAGCTGAGTGTTAATGTAAACTATCAGACCGATCTTCCTCATGTGTATGCTGTAGGAGACGTGATTGGCTGGCCTGGTTTGGCCAGTGCGGCATACGACCAAGGTCGCTCTGCCTCAAATAGCCTGGCGGGTCTAACCAGTCGGCATGTTGATGACGTACCTACGGGTATCTATACTATTCCGGAAATTAGTTCGTTGGGTCCTACTGAAGAAGAGCTGACTGCTAATGCTGTACCTTATGAGGTAGGAAAGGCTTTTTTCTCACGTTTGGCTAGAGCCCAAATCACGGGTGAAGTGGTTGGTATGCTGAAAATTTTGTTTCACCGCGAAACCTTAGAAGTTTTGGGTATTCATTGTTTTGGTGATCAAGCTTCCGAAATTGTCCATATCGGGCAGGCGGTTATGTCGAGAAAAGATAAGTATAACACCTTACGTTACTTTCTCAATACTACATTCAATTACCCTACCATGGCCGAAGCTTATCGAGTGGCGGCTCTTGATGGTTTAAATAGATTGTTTTAACGTTAGACTTCGAAGTATTGCAAAAGCTTGTTCCTAGATTGAAAGAATAAGTGATGTGCGCTTTACTGATGCAAACTCAATCATGCTAAAGTGGTTTTATGGTTTTATGGTTTTATGGTTTTATGGTTTTTGCGTACGTATGCTAATTAGTAATTGAACCTAATCATTTTATTTTTGTTTGGACGAATAGCCGCAGCAGTCCATGAGTATTATCGTTAAATCCAATGCTCACGAGATACTGCTAGGCAGGAAAAAATTTACTACCGTTATCAAGGTATGGTCTTACAGATATTCTCGTAAGGTTTAAGTGTCTTTTTGGAGGATTTGATCATACTCAAATAACTGACAATGCACAAGTTATTATGTTTCTCACACTTGTTTCCTATTGGCACTTTCAAGTGTTAGATAAATCATCTGTATAAGAAAAGCTTAATTTAAATTGATTGTTTTCTATTAGATTGGAATTTACTAAAGTATCTAATGTATCATGATCAATACCAAAACCTATTTTCACGAGTGTTGCTATAGCCTTCATTTTATCTGTGTCATTTTGTTTTTTTGCAGATAAATAAAGTTTTTTATAATTCTGGTATATGTCTTTTACTGTTGTATATTGATGATTGTTTCGTAAATATGTATCTTTTCTACTACGGTTAATGGCACCAGCAGATAAAGTAGTCTTTTTAGCTAATACACTGACGAAGAAGTTAATTAAACTGCCTACTATACCTGTTAATAAGAGAGGAGTTGATGCTATAAAAGACGTGGCATGAATGGTGCTATTTGCAATAGATTGCTGTTGCTTGATATTAGAGTGCTGTATTTTCAGCTGCTTTACTTGTTTTAGTTGTTTTTCAATCTCATCTTTTTCAGTGGATTCTAAAAGAAGTTCTGGCAGCTTATCTAGACTCTCATGTATACGACGATCTGCAAGTTTTTTTGTTGTCTTCCTGTAGTTGGTTATGCGTTTATACGCATAACTTTTAAGAGCGTCAGCGACAGATATAAATGGAATGATATTTAGGAATCCAGCAATAAGTTTAATATTTCTATCGAAGAGATGATGGCGTATTTTATTTATATCATAGTTTTTTAATCTGCCTAAAGCATTAATATTTTTTTCATGGGTATTCAATAACTCTTTCATTAGTTTTACTTTGGGTAGTTTGTTTTTATGCTGCAGCACTTGATGTAGTTTTTTATTATTTATTTTTATGCGATGAAAATTAGTCTTTGAATTAGGTCGAAATCGTCCTAGAAACCTATCGTGACGGAAAGATAGATTAATGCCGTAGTGGGATAATATTTTTTTAGCATTATTTATTTGTTTGTTATCGAAAAAGGAATCATTGTTTTTGTGATTATCTAAGGTTGAAAAATTTTTTAACCATTCCAGTTGTTGTTCCTTTTCTTTTGAGGTTCCCTGCATCAGTGATACGATATTACTGCATATTTTCTGTAAGCGATCATCTGACAGGTATTCTTTATCTGCACTTAATATTTGCTTTATACGGGCATTGTTTAGTGACTCGTTATTAAACAAATAATCTTCTGATTGCTCTCGTTCCAGAAAACACAATGATGCCAAGTCAGAAAATTGATTTTTATCCATCTGTTTTTTCATCTGTTTGGTAGTTATGTTGATATTTTTCCAGCGAGTCTGAACATCGGTTGCTTTCATTATGTTTCTGCTCCTTATTCTAACTTTATTTAAGCGTTTCTGAGCAGAAAAGATATTGTTGAATATTTTGGATAATATTTTTTTAGTGGTTTTTTTAAATGACAAATAATTTGTTGGCTTATCAATACCCATACTCTGGTTATACTGAAAGATATCACCGGTATCAGTGCTTTCTGCTTTACTTTCGGATAAAGGCGTCACATTTGCTGGCATAGACTGATCTATATCAGGATCTATATCAGGTGAGGGGAGGGTATAGGATGATAATTTTAAGTCATTATGTGAAAAAGATCTTTTGAGAGCAAATGAATAAGTACCTAGGAGCCGGATAGTCTCATTTTGTGTTAAGCCAAAATCTGATATAGTCCACTCCCTATTCAGAGTCTGTGAGTAAGCACCGACTAGATGTTTTGCTTGACATAGAATTCTGTTTCGATCGTTGTTGCTAGCAGTGTTGTCATTGCTGGCAAGTTTTTTGGATGACTTGCAGTATTTAGAATATGTTAAATTAAGAGTAGGAGAAATTTTTCTTTTTAGAAGTAAACTCCAGAGTTGTGATTTATAACTTTTATTAAAGAGTGATATGTTTTTATTTTTATTTTGCTCTGACTTATATTCAGATATTCTACTAAAAAAAGATTTTATCATGCTTTTGGTTGATGTTAGTGCACACTCTTTTTCTGGAGTGTATTGAGTGCTAAAATTATTGTTTCTTCCTTGATTTATTTTTGGCATATCATTAATTATCACAACCTTAATTTTATCATCTTTATTTAAGTGTAGCTGAAGTGACCACGAGAAGACATTTTGTTTGATGATCGGAACTGGTTTTAATGATGGTTATCAGTAGTTAGATTAAGCTTAGGGTGGATTGCTGACTTACGGTGAGGGACAAAAGGTCTGAATCCATTGACTTTCAATGCGTATTGAAATGGCTATTTCTCTGATTTAATGGGTGGTATAGACTTTTTTGTAGAAATAAAACATGGATGTTGAATATGCGGATAAACAACTTTGCTCACAAATACTGAATATTAAAAAGCTTTGATCAGTTACAGATGTTGAACCTTCTACAGGAGCAATGCAGCTCAACGTTTCCATCCATCATGACGTAAAAACCTACAAATGCAGCATGTGCAGTAAGTTGTGAGATTTAGTGACAGTGGTTACAACTTTTTAAAAGGATGTAGACATGAATATGCAATAAAAATCAGTTTAGCGGTATTGGCTCGTAAAGAGATTGGGCAGCATTGTGGGATGGGGAGCTGGATGATCGTGGCGCTTGAGCGAGAGTTCAGGATATCATGGCCAACTATTTACAAGGTGAGCGACCGAGCACAAAAGCAGGGGCTTACGTCATAAAAGTCAACCAGTAGGCGCTTCCTGGCCGTAAAATTTGGCATAAAACGCTTGGCAAAAGTAGAAACCCAAATTGCACGCAAGAAAAAAGCAGAAGCAAGGAGCTACAACAAAAATCACCTAGGCGAGATGATGTATTACGACACCAAGGATTGCCCTTGCTCAATGGTGAGCGCAAAGACAGGCCGCGTTAACATTTGCCAGAGAAGACTTTTCGCGTGAGCTGTATGCAGGCATCCTGCCTGATAAAACCCAAACATCGGCAGCAGCTTTTTTGAGCCAAGTTCTGGAGGAATGTCCTTACACATTGAATGCAATTATTCTGATAATGGTACGGAATATAAAGGCAAGTTAGATCCTGGTTTTGTGGCTTTTAGTAAAGTTCAAGGCATTGGGCAGAAATTCACGCTAGTTAAACCACCGCAAACAAATGGCAAGGCCTAGTGTGTGATCAAAGCATTAATGGAGGTGTGGTATCTAAACATATCTTTGATTCTAGGCAGGATTGCCCTTGCGCGGTTTGTGAATTTTTATAATACGGTGAAACAGCATAAAGGAATCAATAATATGACCCCATATGAATTATTAATAGAGTACTTTAAACTGTAAACAACGGAACGAAATGTCACATATGACACCAAGTCATTTCATGTAAACAGCGACGAGCCTGTCAGACAAAAATCATCGCTAGGAAAACACTCCTCATAGCACCGCAAACTATTTTGAAGTTAGAAGTACTCATGCCAAAGACATACAAATACGACACTATTATCATTGGTAGTGGCGCAGCAGGATTAACACTAGCACTGCAACTATCGAAACAGCACCGCATCGCCATTCTCAGCAAATCTTCCCTCGCATCAGGGTCGACCTATAATGCTCAAGGGGGGGGTAGCTGCAGTGCTAAATGATAGCCAAGACAGCTGCGAAAAACACAGCAAGGATACCTTGGCTACTGGCTCAGGGTTATGCAAACAATTTGCTGTCCAGCATATTATAAATAATGGGAAAAAAAGCATCCAATGGCTGATTGATCAAGGAGTTTCATTTACCAAAGAAGATACTCCTAGCGATAATGCTACGGTATACCATCTGACCCAAGAAGGGGGACATAGCACCAGACGCATTATCCACGCTCAGGATGCCACAGGTCGGGCAATTACTGAAACATTAACGAGCCAAGTGAAAAACGCAGATAACATTGATACTTTTGAGAACTATCTCGCCATTGATCTTATTACAGCCGTCCAAACAACCACAGACACAAATCAATATCTGCGACACTGCATGGGAGCCTACGTACTAAACTGCGATACTGGAGAAGTACATACCTTTGCCAGTCACACAACAGTCTTAGCCACCGGTGGAGCAAGCAAGGCCTACTTATACACCTCCAACACTGACGGCGCAACCGGTGATGGGATTGCCATGGCGTGGCGAGCAGGTTGCAAGGTAGCTAACATGGAATTTAATCAGTTTCACCCTACCTGCCTCTATCACCCAAAAGCAAAGTCATTTTTAATCTCTGAAGCCGTTCGAGGAGAGGGAGGAAAACTTATTCGCCCTAACGGTAGTCGCTTTATGCCCAATTACGACCAACGAGCAGAGCTGGCGCCCAGAGATATCGTAGCACGGGCAATAGATCATGAAATGAAACGACTGGGCGCAGACTGCTTATATTTAGATATTAGTTATAAACCAGCCTCATTTGTTAAACATCACTTCCCCACTATATTTGAGCGCTGTATCGAATATGGTATTGATATTACCAGAGAGCCAATACCCATAGTTCCTGCTGCTCATTACACCTGCGGCGGGATTGCATCAGGTCTAGACGGAAAAACAGATATCCAATGCTTATTCGCCATTGGCGAGTGTTCATACACTGGCTTTCATGGTGCCAATCGCTTAGCAAGCAATTCTTTGCTTGAGTGCTTAGTCTCTGCGCTATCTTCCGCAGAAACCATTAACAGTAAAATAAATGGAAATACTCATAAAACATTCACACCTCCTCAGTGGGATGCCAGCAAGGTTATTGATGCAGACGAGAATGTTGTCATTGCTCACAACTGGGATGAACTTCGTAGATTTATGTGGGACTATGTTGGCATTGTAAAAACCACCAAACGTCTATATAGAGCAGCACACAGAGTAAGCCTCTTACAATCAGAGATTGATGAATTTTACAGCCATTTTAGTGTTACTCGTGACTTAATAGAACTGAGAAACCTTACGTTAGTATCGGAACTCATTATTAAATCAGCACTGAGTCGCAAGGAGTCTCGTGGACTGCATTATACTCTTGACTACCCTTTCGCTAATGCTAAAGCCGAGGATACAATTCTGACACCAGAAAACTTTAACAGTTCACTTTAAAAACCCATTCAAAATAATACTCAGCCTCAACCCATGACGTTGATGAGCTTCCACACTATCAGGGAATATCAGAATATTTCCGCGCCTACTTTTTTTCGCACCTTCGTATTTAAAAGGCAAAAACATCATACAACTACCAACAAATGCTTGCCCACAGGGCCACGCATAAACCCAACCCTCTGCTGTTTTTAACCACCAGCAATCATTATAAAACCGAATGCCAGAGATACATAACTCCCCTGCAAACCCAGTCATCCAGTATAAATAACAGCCACCATAAATAACAATCAGCATACTCAGCAACATAGATACCAGCAAGCCGCAGTATGCGCACCACACCGATATTAGAGCACCACTACATACACCAAAAACAATCAGCCAATGAAACATCGAAGGCTTTAAATTAACCTCAAGCAGGGTCTGCATAACAGCTACTTTGTAACACCTTATCAACCATCCTTGCTAATTCAGGCTCCCTCGGTCTCTGATCAGTCATAAACCAATTAAACAAGTCCGGGTCTTCACATTCAAGTAAGCGGGCATAAGCTCCTTGATCCTCTGCCGACAGCGAACAAAACAAGTCCCTAGTAAATGGCTCAAGCAAAACATCCAGTTCAAGCATTCCGCGACGACTACGCCACTGCAGACACTTGTATAAATCTTCGAAACATTCTACGGACACAGCTATAACCTCTTGAATTAGAAAACAATTTCATGCTTGTTAGCTCCGACACACAAAAGATTTTTATCCCCTTTCTCTTTCCAATATCAATTTTGGCATGTATTTTAGCCCATTATCTCTAAAAATTGCAGGAATAGGGAAAAGACATCGATGAACAAAGACTCGATCCATCATCTAAAAACCCATGGAGCATTATTTTCTAATGACGGAAAGATCACCAGTTTTTCTAACAGCAAGGCACCGGCAAATAACAGCCCGTCTATGTGCGTATTAACCAGCCAGGCTATTATTGAAGCCGAAGGCCCAGACACTATGCGTTTTTTGCAAGGCCAGCTAACCTGCAACATGGAAAAACTTAATCCCATGGAGCATATGCTTGGCGCTGCATGCACACCAAATGGAAAAATGTACTCCAGCTTCCTCATATTAAATACTGGCAACCAGTACTTACTCAGTATGCATCAAGGAGTCACAGAGTCATTTATATCTAATCTCGACAAATATTCTGTGTTTTTTAAGAGCAAATTGATCCCTTCTACCCAAAATTTTATTTGCTTGGGATTAACAGGCAACAACACCAAATCCCATCTGACAGATATCTGGAGGCACATTCCAAGCACAGGAGGAGCCGTCTCCATTGAAAAAGCCTACCTTCTAAAGACACCTCATCTTAATGGTAGCTATGAACTTTGGCTGCCAGAAAAGCACTTATCACTATTCTGGGAAAAACTAACCGCTACTTTTACGCCTGAGACAGAATCACTTTGGCGCAAAAAGCATATTGAAGCAGTTTACCCTCAAGTTCAACCCAGCTACATTGACAAGTACACTCCGCAGCACCTTAACCTACCCTCCCTTAGCAGTGTCAGCTTTCGAAAAGGGTGCTACACAGGCCAAGAAATAATCGCTAGAATGCAAAACTTGGGAACCCAGAAGAGTCGAACCTTCCACATCCATATTGCAACAAACAAAAGCATACTTCCCAGAGCCAAATTAATAAATGCAAATGGTAAGACTATTGGCGAGATATTGGAAGCAGTGTCAGTGACCGAAGATAAATATGACGCACTAGCAGTAATAAAAATAGAATCTGCCGAAAACAATAATGTTTTTTTAGCTGATAGCAATGATTACAAAATAACCATTGCTACAACTCCATACCTCATAGATACAAAATCAGAACTTCAACACTAGAGCGAACATGCGTTAACGGAAACGCTAATAACTCTAGACCTTAATTATACCCATTACCTTGAAGGAGAGGCTATCAATAATCTCTCACCATCAAAGGTAATGAGTACAGATGACTTTGCCGAGCAATGGGAAGTGAAATATCCGCAGATAATGCATAGTGTCAGTAAAAAACCGAAAAATGACATGAGTTGTGATATTTCTCCCCGTTATTTACAGTTTAAAGTACTCTTTTAATAATTCGTACTGGGCCATATTATTGATTCCCGTATGCGGTTTCACAGTGTTAAAAAATTCACAAACCGGACAAGGGCAATTCGACGATTCTGCCTCGAATCAAAGATATGTTTGGCATTCCATATCTCTATTATTTTTTTGATCAAACGGTATGCCTTGCCATTTGCTTGCTGTCGTGTAACTCTAGTGAAGTTATGCTCTATGCCTTTACTCAATGCCATAAAACTATGATCCGGAGTGCTTTTATATTCCGTGCTTCTTATGTGCATATTCATGGTTACATCTTTTCAAAAAGGTGTAAATAACTCCACTAAGTATCACATTTCCATGATCAGGGTGTGTAAGTTACACAGACTCCAAGGGATGAATCAGACTTGCGATATATTAACTGTTTTAGGTCTTTGCTATGGGGTGGTCAGAGGAGTCTGGTATGCAAACAAAGATGTATCAGGTGATCGAGAGAGCGACAGTCTCAACGAATGCTTTGATATGGCGCCGGAAGATGAACAATGGGGCATGATATATCTCATATATTTATTAAGCCGGTTACGCAGCATGTTTTTGATGCGGAGAAGCTGATAGTATTTGATAAATGCTATATTGCCCAGTTGTCGGAAAAAGACATCAACAATATTTGTATTAAAGAGCACAAAATACTTATGAAAACAGGCTCATACATTCTCAATAATACTCTGTAGGATTGGCTAACTAGGCATTAAAACATGAACGATGAGTAATGGGGCATCTTCGAGCTCTTGAGAAACTCAACCCTGAGAGTAGCTATGTCTACCCATTGATACATAAGGTCTGTAGAAACACTTAATTTTTTGTTTTTGCAGGCTTTTAAAAATATTTTTATCATTTTGTATGTGTAGTTCAAGTGGGGTACTGCCTACACGCACATGACTATTATCGGTGTAGCATAAGAATCGGGATCTGCTAGCATAATATGGTCATTTTTTTTTCAGTAGGACTAGCATGGATCCAGATCCTCCCTTAGCCGGAGGGGAAGAGCAAAATGCTAATACCGACGGCAATTGCTTTAGCCAGTGATTAACGTGGCTTTTTAGAGTATTCTGGCGATCCTGCTTTGAAGGTGATTTACCTGTGATTATTAGGACGCAGTTCAGCTTATTATATTGACAGGAGTCAATAAATTTCATGATACTTTCACGAGCCTCATCTATTTTATAACCATGAAGATCAAGGAGGTTCTGAATCGGGAGTAAACCTGAGCGCAACTGTTTTACTCGATTATGCTGTATGCCAGACTGAGAAAAAGATAGTGTTTGCTCTGCCCCTATTGGTTCAATATGTGTGTCTGATAGGTCTTCACCAGCACCGGGTGGCTGTTTTTCTGCGGCTGCTCGTCTTGATAGATAAGTGCTTTCAGATAGTTTTTTGTGGGTGGGTTCGTGGTTGTATCTCTGTTTGTTTTTTAGAGGTTGAACGCCTATCATGGCCTGTTTGAAGAGGTGCTTTGCATCGTCGTCATCTGCTTCGGTCATTGTGTTTTCTCTGAAATCGTCATAAGAGTTCTACGTGGTACCCTAAGGAATCTCTGAACAAGGTTATTCTCGCACGGGAAGGAATCTATAGGGTATTGATTTTGCTGGACCCACGCCTCCGCGGGGATTACGAAAGTGGCTTTAATCAGAGGTTCCCTAGGTTTGTGGGCCTTTCCAAAAAGGAACCGGTTTATAGGCAGCCTAGTATTGCCACTAACACTTGCAAAGGCGCTAAGTTTTTGTTGCTCTATGGTATGTCGAAACCATGTTATGCAGGAAGGTGCATCAAAAAAAGTTCTGAGCACTAGGGGTAGTGTATAAAGCTGATAATTTGGTGTAAAATACCATGGTACGCTTCGTAATCACATGCAGTTTTAGGAAGTTCAATACGATGGCTAATGTCTCTAATATCTCTAATGTCTCTGATTTCTTATTGCAATAAGCTGACGAAAGACAGCGATACCAGATCAAGGTGTTCTTGGAGAAAAGCCATCTCTATCAAAAATTGCATAGACTATATGCCAGTTACCATTGGATGCATAAAATTGTTGATATTTCTCACTCACCGTAATTAACTGCGATTTTTAAGCCCATAGGGCATCGCTCGCTTGTCGCCTTCTCGCTCCGTCAAAGGTAACTGGTATAAAATGGTCAAGCATAGCAAACTGCTGAAACAGAAAAGGATTAAAGGATACGCAAATTCTCAAGGCTGTTACAATACGTCTCCCAGCCCACCGGAGGTCAGATTAAGTATAACGATTGTTTGTTTAACATTAGAGTATGTTTACATCTATTTTTATACAAATGGAAGGTATGATTGCTGACAAAAACTACTCACCAAAAAAATATAACTTTGAGGATGGATAATGAGTTTTCTAAGCCAGCTAGACCTCTCAATAGAAACAAATAACTCTTTTATCTGTGTCGGGTTAGACCCTCTCCAAGAACGTTTGCCACAAACCATTAAAAGTAAGCCGAAGGCCATATTCGAATTTAATAAGGGCATTATTGATGCCACTGCAGACCTTGTCTGTTCTTATAAACCTCAGGCTGCCTATTATCATGCTCAAGGTGCTGAAGACCAGCTGACCTTAACTATTAACTATATTCATCAATATTACCCCCATATACCAGTAATTTTAGATGCCAAGCGTGGTGATATTGGCAGTACTGCCGACCAATATGCCAAAGAAGCATTTGAACGTTACCAAGCAGACGCCGTTACAGTTAACCCTTATATGGGGGTTGATAGCATAGAGTCTTTCACTCGCTATAAAAACAAAGGAGTTATTGTGCTTTGCCGCACATCCAACCCCGGTGCTGACGCTATTCAAAACCTTATCGTTGGTGATCGTTACCTCTATGAGGTCATAGCAGAAAAAGCCATCAACGAGTGGAATGAAAATGGCAATATCCTTCTTGTTGTTGGAGCAACCAACCCAAAAGAATTAAGGCGTATTCGAAAGGCTTCTGGCGACACGACTCTTTTGGTGCCAGGTATTGGCGCTCAGGGAGGAGATATTGAAGCGATAGTTAAAGGAGGGCTGAATAATCTAAATAAAGGAATTATTATCAGTTCCTCCCGCAGTATTATTTATGCCAGTAATGGCAGTGATTTCCAGAATGCAGCCAGGCGAGCAACTATTCACCTTAGAGATACGGTTAATATATATCGATAGTTTTTGCTGTAGGTTATTATTGAGGCTCACACTACAACCACTATATACCAGTTAATATAGGAGGTGTGGGGCTGCTATCACCTTTCAGGAGGAATAGGTATATATCTACCGAAATTTATGAAAGATATTAAAGTACTACAGAATTATGTGCAGTCTTTGCTATAATAAAATAATCATCACTACTAACTGAGCAATGGAATGCCGGGATCAAAAAAGATTAATCAAACATTCATACCGCCGACACACAGCAACTCTGATGCGACAGCATCGCATTGCCCGCCGGTAGGGCAACATAGCCAGCGTATGGTAACTCAAGCAAATCATTCCAATAGTAGCTTGCTGCTAAATCAGCATGTACTAAATTTGATAAACTCTAGAGCATTACTGAATTATTCAATACAACAAATGACACCTCGATTGAATTTACTTAGGGCTCCTAATTTTAACTCTGAGTTTACAGGATTCCCCAATTTATGTAGTCAAATGCCACCTATCTCACCCATGTTTAGCCAATACCAATATCCATGCTGGAGCCAGCCAGTACTTGTTCCTTTATTTCCATTGACTCTAAGCATGTTCATGCCAGCTGTAGCGTTTTTTCAGCCTGTAGGAGCTCATGCGCAGCCGATTAACAACGCATGCTATTACTTTCAGCCTGTTTTTTATTCATCTATTCCTGACCCATCGACTTCGTTGCCAGCAACAATGCCAGCAACAATGCCAGCAACAATGCCAGCAACAATGCCAGCAACAATGCCAGCAACAATGCCAGCAACAATGCCAGCAACAATGCCAGCAACAATGCCAGCAACAATGCCAGCAACAATGCCAGCAACAATGCCAGCAACAATGCCAGCAACAATGCCAGCAACAATGCCAGCAACAATGCCAGCAACAATGCCAGCAACAATGCCAGCAACAATGCCAGCAACAATGCCAGCAACAATGCCAGCATTTTATTCTGGATTTTCGTCACACCCACAACAAATAAACTTTGCTCAGTCTTTTCTTCAGCAGCCAAATTATTTTGGACATCCACCACTTCCTTATGTAAATCAAACCTCAGGTCAATCAGCTTGCGATTTAGTCAACGCAGGTCGCAGCAATCTTGGGTGGAACTCCGTGAACCCTTTTCCCGTTAGTGCCCCTGAGCAACTCAAGGCTAAGCAATCAGAGCTCCCAAATATAGCAAATTTGGAACCTCTCCATACTAACGGCACAAGTTCTTTTTCTGTGAGATTCGATGGAGAGTCACAGGAGAATACGTTAGGATTGCCGGATGAAACAAAGTCTAACTCTGATCTTGAAATAAGTAGCAAGACAGGTAGCAAGACTAGTAAAAATAAACCAGAATTGAAACTAGGAAACATAAAAGAACCAGCCATGGTCGTACCCCCAAAAACCATGAAAGCAGCTTCGGGAACCATGGGGGCACCATCAGCACCATCAGCACCATCAGCACCATCAACACCATCAACACCATCAACACCATCAACACCTCCAATACCATTAGCACCCAAAAACACCACGAAAGCACCCAAAAAAATAGTGATAGCACCCCAAAAAATAGTGATAGCACCTCAACAAGTCGCCCACTCAAAAGTCACGCCCCCAAAAGTCACAGTAATAGCTAAAAACGCCGAAGTGGTTGAAGTTGATCCGCCACTGAAAACCGTGGTTGCCTCAAGTGCTAGTGAAATGAATATGAAAAAACAGGCATCAGGACAAGGTATGAGCGAGGGAGGAGATCTTTTTGCATCTGTGGGTGGTGTCATGTCCAGCAATACAGGAAAAAAACATAGTGTAGTGGGAGGGCTGGCTCCAATAGGTGAAGTAACTAACAAAGAAGAAGAATCCGGTATATACACCAATAAAGAACACGCTGAAACGGTACAAAATAAAGCAACAGATAAAATAACCAAGACAAAAAGTGTAGCATATGAACAGAAGCCTATTCCTGAAGTAGACGATAAAACAAAGAAAAAAAATAAGCTCTGGTTTTCTTTTGTTAATGGTGATGGGGAGATAAATCAACACAGCAGAGCAGGCATACAAAAATACAGTTCAAGTGATCTTGAAGGTAAACATGACTACATTCAAGTTATATTTCCAAATGTGCTGGCTGGCAATAATCAAAACAAAAATAATCCAGCACCTTTGTTAAATAAAGCAATGATCACCGAACTAAAAAATAACCCAGCGGAGCTCAAGAGATATATTACAGATATGGTAGTTAATACTATGTTGCCTTTCTGGGGTATACAACAAACTAGTTCCGAAGATAACAAATGTTTTGAAAATAGTTCATTTAAAATTGTTGATTATAAAGCAGCAAGTGTCTTCCTTAGGTGTGAAGGAGATCACAATGACTTGCGAATAACTCGTATGTTAAAATTCATAGAAGCAGTTGGTTTTAAAGAATATGCAGAAGACCTATGCCGGTTTTTTCAAAGTGAACTAGCAGATGTAGGCCTTATACAAAATGATTTTTTTAATCAAGCGGCTTTTCCTTCCCGGATAGGAGACATAGATATACTTAATAAAAAGCATATAACACCCAATAAAAAAACATATGAAGAGTATAAGGCGCTGTGCAGCTATTCTACTGATAAAAATAGTGATAAAATGCAGGTGGATATTAGCAAGGATTATAAATGCTACGGAGAACTTTCAAATAGATCTTATACAAAAGATGAACCCATTACAATTGAAGGGTATCAGTGGAGCACTATAAATCATTATATCATGGCTAAGAAGTTTAATCCTGATAGTAAAAGTTGGAACAATATAAAAAATTGTGGGAATGTTGATGTTGACAAATATATTAAGAATCAAGGTATAAATGATAAAAGTGACTTAGCGTATACAGACAAAGACTGGGATGATAAGAAAAACAACTTCATGATGAACGCTCTACGCGCTAAAGCAGATCAAAGCCCTATTTTTCTAAATCGGTTACTAACAACTGGGAATCTTCCTATTTTTGACACTTCTCAGAATGTTTTTCCTCTGGGAGCGATGCTAATGGAGGTAAGAGATGAGGAGAGAGAAAAGTTAAATAAAAAACTCTTGGGCGGTGAAAAATACTCTGCTGATAAAAGATCAGGAAAACATTTTGAGCCGATAATTAAGGAAAAAAACATAATAGAACCAAATAAAAAAACAGAAAAAACAGCAGTAGGTCAGTCAGAACATGATGTATACATGGCACAATATCCTTATAGTGCATGTAAGTTAGATGAAAATAAATATATAGGATTTTACGAGGTGAATAGACCCTACTATTCGTTTACCAATTTCTATAAGCCCAATAATCCTCTTATAATTGACGGCGAACGGTGGAGTACTACCGAACACTACTTTCAAGCAAATAAATATGTAAAAGGAAGTAAGGAGTGGAATGATATAAAAGGGCTAAACACAGCTAGAGATGCCTTCAACTATCCTAGGAATAATGACTGGAAGTACGTTACCAGATGGGGTTCTGATAGAAATGTTGTGATGATGAAGGCTTTACGAGCAAAAGCACAACAAGATCCAGTGTACAGGGAAGAATTAGAAAATACCAAGGAGCTTCCTATTTTCGAAGAATCCAATAATGATTCTTACTGGGGTGTAGCTCAGGACATAAAAACTGGTAATGATGGAAAGAATATGCTGGGATTTATGCATGTGCAAGTAAGACAGGAAATTAAAGATGGAAAGCTCCCAGTTATAACTGAAAAGGTTCAAAAAACTACTGATAAAACAAAAACAAAAGCAAAAACAAAAACAACTGATCTGGATGAAAAAACTATTGAGCAATCTTCAGTCACCGATATCAAAACAGATTATGTAGACGCTAATGGATACGCATATCATATAATGTCAGGTGATATTTGTAAAACTATAGCATGCAATAGTAGCGAAAATGGCGTTGATAGCGATAATACGGACAAGGATAAGTCAACTATTTTAGTCCTGTCTGGTCCTGTAAACATGAGTTCCGATCACCCAAAAATTTATGATAAAACAGCGTTAAGCTCTGTGCTTAAGGAGCTCGGCATCGATCATATTGATGTTATCAATCAACTACGAGACAATAAGCCAAAAGCTGGTGAGATTGCTCGTATGGAACTAAAACTTCCTAATAAGTTAAATCTAGGTGTCTTGGTTTTAGCTCCTGTAGACTCCTCATCAACAGGTGATAAACTAGACAATATATATACTTCAATAAAAAACGCCATAGCGAAAGATAAGCCAACGGATGATGCAGGAAGAAGGCTGTTTATCTGCCCGCTAGCTACAGGAGATGTGTGCAAACAAGTAGACGGAGTTGATGTTTTGACCAATCATATGAAAAGCATTTGTGAAACGTGGGGAATGTTTCGTGCCGCAATAGTTATAGTTTCTAATAAAGAAAGTCTGCGTTCTAGAATAAAAGAATCTTTTTTAAAAAAGAATACTGACTTTAATGTGGGAAAGAAACCTGCTGGGAGGCGACGAGTAATTGCTGGTGTCGACTACACAAATAATAAAGTGCCAGTCGCACAACCTGCTCCTATTCAAGGAAATAACCCTGCATACAATAAAATAAAACAATTTACTCCGCCCAGTAATATGAAAATTAAAATCACTACAAGTCTCCCTCGTCTTAAGATGCATAACGGAGGTTACGTTAATGAGATTTTCAACAAGAACAATGAAACAGATGTAATTGGATCTGTTAATGCTGGAGATGTAAATTTGTATGTCGGAGGTGCAGGTGTAAATGGAGCTTTTCTTGATAATTTAAAAGCAGGTAGTGTAAATGACTATGAAAAGTTTCATAAAGATATATTTAATAAGAGTAATGAAAATGAAATTACCTTCCATAAAAACCCAAATCATTCTGATTTAGCATATACAACATTTTACAAAAAAAACTTAGGTACAAAACAAGATAGAGATCTTACAAAGCACGCTGGGAGCATTTTTATTGATGTATTTAAAAAAGAATCCTCTCCTCATGGTAATACGTCTAATAAAGCAATGGTGTATATTGTTCCACCCTCTAGAGAAATATCTAAGGATAATAAAGAATTTATAGAAAATGTAAAGGAAACGGCAAAAAACATTATTGTTACCGTAAATGCACACAATAAAAAAATGGAAGAAGAACATCTTTACGAAAACATAATACCTACGATCCGTGTATGTGGATTTAGTAGTGGCATCTACATGCCAGCAAATGTGACCGTTGACTGTGTTTTAAATGCAATTGTTGAGGCGTTAGAAGAGGGGTTCGCAGACGCTGGGAACGACAATACCATTACTGGAGTACAGTTTACTGATGTGTTCAATCAAAAACAGCCAAATCAATAGACATTATGAGTCTATAGATACATTACCAGTGAATGTGTGAGTAGGCGACAAACGATCTAAGGCTAGTGAGTTTACGCTAGTCGGTGAATTAGGCAAGAGAGCTGTCAACATCCTAGCAGCTGCTTCAATGGGTCGTATACATATGTGTATTTTTATACCACATCATCTTCATTATGAAGATCAATCAGTGAGCCTCCATGTTCGCCATTTGGCGAATAATCATTGCGCTTCTGAGCTAAATTATCAAGATACGCCTGATCAATCCCTCCGGCCACATATTTTCCATCAAAAACTGAACATTCAAAATTAGTAGTGTCTTCATGAAGAGAAGAGACAGCTTTTTTCAAATCATCCAACTCTTGATAAATAAGTCTATCAGCATTAATTATCTGTTCCACTTCAGTATCAGTTTGACCGTAAGCAATTAGCTCATTGCAGGAAGGCATATCAATGCCATACACATTTTGGTAGCGAATGGCCGGTGCGGCAGAACAAAAATAAACATTCTTAGCTCCTGCATCCCTAGCCATTTCAATAATCTGTTGACATGTCGTCCCACGGACAATTGAGTCATCCACTAATAATACATTTTTCCCATGAAACTCCTGACTAATGGCATTCAGCTTTTGTTTTACCGATTTTTTTCGGACAGACTGCCCCTGCATAATAAATGTTCTGCCTATATAGCGATTTTTAACAAAACCCTCCCGATAAGGCAATCCTAATCCTGTTGCTATTTCTAGAGCTGAGTTACGGCTTGTATCCGGTATAGGTATAACTACATC
This sequence comes from Candidatus Endonucleibacter bathymodioli, assembly GCA_030674915.1. Taxonomy (GTDB): domain Bacteria; phylum Pseudomonadota; class Gammaproteobacteria; order Pseudomonadales; family Endozoicomonadaceae; genus Endonucleibacter; species Endonucleibacter bathymodioli. The sequence goes on along the minus strand of JASXSV010000001.1, from coordinate 248,175 downwards.
AATATCATGATCTGGCCACTCTCTAAGAATCTTGTTCGCCAGCATTTGTCCCATCCTAAGACGAGACTGATAAACAGAGATTCCGTCAATTATCGAGTCTGGGCGAGCCAGATAAACATACTCAAACATACAGGGGTGCTTTTCCCCATGAACACATTGATGCGTAAATAACTGCCCCTGTTCATCAATGTAGACCGCTTCTCCTGGCGCAACATCTCTAATTAGCTCAAATCCAAGAGAATCGAGGGCAACTGATTCAGAAGCTATTATATACTCGGTACCTTTACTTGTTGTGCGCTTTCCATAAACCAGAGGACGAATACCAAAGGGGTCACGAAAACCTACAATTCCATGCCCATTAATCATAGCTACAACAGCATACCCTCCCTCGCAACGGGAGTAGACACCTGTTACTGCTTTAAATATATCTTCTGCCTTCGGTACGCCTTTGCTACCAGTGGATATTTCATGGGCAAATACATTCAGGAGTATTTCAGAATCAGAATCAGTATTAATATGGCGAAGGTCACTAGAAAACAACGACTCTTTTATTTTACTAGCATTAGTTAAATTACCATTGTGAGCAAGTGCTATTCCATAAGGAGAGTTGACATAGAACGGCTGAGCCTCAGCTGAACTGGAGGTGCCCGAGGTTGGATACCGGACATGACCTATTCCAGTTTTTCCCTTAAGGCGCATCATATGGCGAGTACGGAAAATATTCTTAACCAGACCACTGTCCTTTCTCAGAAATAAGCGACCATCATCAATGGTTACTATTCCTGCCGCATCTTGTCCGCGATGCTGAAGCACTGTCAACGCATCAAACAGCATCTGATTGACATTAACTTCCGCAGAAATACCGACAACTCCACACATGACTATGCTTCCTCTAGCTTAAATCGCAATTTCAGCGGTAATGGGAACACCGCTCAAAACAGAAGCATCAAGAGCTACTATTGTTGTATAGAGTCAATAAAACCTTTGCCTTCTGGTAAGAAAAAACTAGCAACATCCATTGCTTTTTGCCTAGACCAATCTGCCAATACCAAAAAGTGAGGCAGTAATACTGAATTTTTCCAGTCTTTGTCTTGCTCTAAAGGGAAAAATGCTATGAGACTTGTCAGCGACACAATCATCAAACACCCTCTCATACCACCGAATAACATGCCTGCAATCTTGTCGGGGGTCGACCAACCAGTAGCAGTAATCAATAATTTAGCAATAAGACTGTTAATAAATGCCCCCACGATCAGCGTGGCAATAAATATCAAAGCGTAGGCAGCCATAAGGCGCATAGGAGGCTTAGTAATATAGTCATTAAAATAAACAGCCAAATCATTACCAAATGCCAATGCCAGCATGGCCGCAAGAATCCATGTCAGCAATGACAGAACCTCCTTAACAAAGCCTCTTATCAAGCTAATAAGCGCAGAAACAATAATGATTCCTACAATAGCCTCGTCAACCCAATTATAGCCAAACATGTGTTCCTTCAGTGTCAAAAGTATCTGATCAATGTTTGCATTCTATAGAGAGCAATTTAAAAAAACAAATATTTCAACTCTGTTGTCATCATTGTATTTGAAAATCCGGAGCTATGGGCTGTATTCCTTAGAGGATGGCATTGATACTAACCGGTAACAGGTATATGGGTGGTGGATCAATATTACCTAAAGACTGTTGCCCTACCAGTGCTCCTGTTTCTATTTGTAGCATGTATACCAGCTTTTACTCATAATTTTAAGGGATTGTTCTCTTCCTGTTTTTTACAGGTATTGCCATTGCTTGCTATGGGGTTATGGCACGAGGTATGCATGGTATTAAGTATAAATCTAGCACTCAACTCTATGGACGGAGTGCCTCAGGGAAGTGAAAAAATAAAAATAGAAAAGGAAGTGTTTAATTTATTTGATTGGATGACGATCTGCATGGATGCATGGATAATAAAAACAAAAAAGACGATCTTTGGACAAGATCCTACCTATCAAAAATGCACGGATGCTTAACTTGCAACATGGATGATGCAGTTAGGAACATCTAGAAACAACTTGACATAGCTGGAATAAATAAAAAAAGCCCATGCTCAGTTGATCTGAAGGGCTTTTTTATTTTCAGTATTTGTGCGATTCTAACAAATCATGTATAGCTGCCTATCCTTTACTCATTATTGTGATTAACTACACCAGTTACCATTTAATAAGGTATAAAGTTATTGACCGCTCTCACCATAATCACCTATCACATTTAGGGTCATGGGGCTTTCCATGCTTGTCAACTAGTTGCACCTTCTATGGTAACTGTCTACATGGACAGTTACCATAGAATTGGTTTCTATATTGCCAGCATTACCAGAATTTTTTCTCAAGAGTGATCTGTACTCCATTACTGTTGCTTTTTTGGTTGCTGGTTCCTAAATATTCAAACATTAAGTTAGTAGTGTCACTTAGCATCCGTGTTGCTCCTACGCCATAATATATGCCGTTGTCATGGACGGAAGGTGTGGTAAATGTATTTGAGTTGTTACCTACATTATGTTGATAGTCATAAGAGCTACTATAGCTACCGACCGACTGCTTTTGCATACCAAAAGATAGCTTGACCTCTGTTGGCTTTTCAAGATCATGAAGCAAATAATGCAAATCTACACCTAAGCGGAGAGATGTCTGATGATTGCTTTTGCCGGATACGTTGAGCGCAGAAGGGCTGTTGCCTTTTTCTTTATAGTCTTGAAAGGAGCTTTTAGTATAAATGATCTGAGCTATTGGGACAACCGTTAAGCCAGGGACATTATCCATATGGATACTGTAGGAAGCAGACAGGTAGCCTCCTAAATCTGTACCTTTGAAACCGGCTTCTAAATTCTGACCTGTAATATCCTTACGTGAGAGTGAATAAGTGTTTTGGCTTATAGTCAGAGCTGCATCAATGTGCCAGTTGTTATGATTCCAAGAAACAAAAGGGCCAAAGATAATAGTATCTATATTGAGTTTATTTCCTGTGCCAGAGCTACCGGCCTTTGTTTTATGATTCCCCAGCATAAAGCCTGCAAACCAATTGTCATTGATTTCCCGAAGCACCCCTACATTTAGGCCATAGGTAGTGAATGAGAACCCCCCAGTGTCTCTAGTTTTCTTCCACTCACCTTTGAGACCGCTAGTTTCTACAAATGTATGCCAAGAGCCTGAATCTTTGTTGAATAAAGGGTTGTAGCTTGTTATACCATTGCCTGCTATCAACTCTTCTGGTGGAAGATTGTCCAGAACCATATGGCCTTGCGCTAAGGATCTCACGTTGCTGCCGGTTAATGCTGTTGTTGCTTTCAACAGTGAATTTGCCATTGATCCATTTACGGCAAGTGAGCTAAGGCCTGGTATAGTGGCGGCAAGTTCTGTAGTGTCATCATTGTCATCACTAAATCGTAACTTTGTCTCTGTCTCGCGTACATGTCTTGTTGTTATTTCTACGTTTTCTGTGGTATCTACTTTTTCTTTATCTGCAGTTTCAGTTGCATCGACGTTAGTGTCAGTTTCAGTTACAATTTTGTTATCTTCAGCATTGTTAGTTGCATCGCCAGCGTCAGCGACAATGTCAGCGTCAATGTCAGCGTCAATGTCAGCGTCAGCGTCAATGTCTTCAATTACTTCATCTGGATCATAGTTAATTTTAGATACCTTAGGGTCAGTTTTAGGCTTTTGTTTAGTTCCATCTGTATTTTTAGGTTGATCTGCTTTACTATCTTGATTGTTATTTCCTTGGCTAGGTGTTTTTCTGAACAAGTATTTTCCTGCTATAGTACCCAAATCATTTCCTGAGTCAATTAAGTTTTTGAGAATGTCACCAGCACTGTTAAGCAATGTTTTCGTTTTCTTTTCATTTGATGGATTATTTTCAGGCTCAGCTTGAGCTGCCTTTTGAGTTTTATCTAGAGTGTCAGTTTTAGCTTCCTCTTGAGTTTTATATTGAGGTTTATCTTGAGCTTCATTTTTAGTTTTATCTAGAGTGTCAGTTTGAGCTTCATTTTTAGTTTTAACTAGAGTGTCAGTTTGAATTTCATCTTTAGTTTTATCTAGAGTGTCAGTTTGAGCTTCATTTTTAGTTTTAACTAGAGTGTCAGTTTGAACTTCATTTTTAGTTTTAACTAGAGTGTCAGTTTGATCTTCATTTTTAGTTTTAACTAGAGTTTCAGTTTGAGCTTCCTGATTGTCATTACTCCCCCAAATTGTTTCTCCGAATCCCATAGCAAAACGATTCATTTTGTCAATGGTAGTGTCGTAAAGTGATTTTTTATCAGTATTATCAGTATTATCAGTATTAGCAGTATTATCAGTATTATCTGATTGATGCTGTTTAGTTTGAGTTTGAGTTTGAGTTTGAGTTTGAGTTTGAGTTACTGTGTCCGCATCACCTTCTGTAGCTGCCATTGTTTTGCACGTAATTGTGCTAAGAGCCATTATAAAAAACAATGTGCGATACGTTGTTTTTTTAACATTTACTGATTTAACTTTCATTTTCATGCACCTTTTTAAATTGGTTTTTTCTTATATTAAATATGAGTTTATATTTAAAACACCTTGTGTCTTATTAGTATGCCTTTCTGATATTACAAGATTTTGACATCTGTACTGCTGTTTAGTTCCATGAGTTATAATTTTATTTACAAATGTCAGGTTAAAATTGTACGTGTAAAGAGTTGTGGTTTGATTGATCCTTATGTTTTAACAACAATCGATAGATGAGAAATGTATCTGAAAACTATACGCTTATAGGAGGTAAGTAATTATCGTTGCTATGTATGGGACAAAACATCTTGCAAATATATAAATATTATCTTTTATTAAAGTGTGAAATTTATTCAGTCAGAGTGTTTTCTTCAGTTTTTTGTAGATCAATCCTTGTTTATGAATCCATTTGTTCAGGCCGAACATGTATATTTAATATTCCAGTATTCAGAAACATAAGAGACAATTTAATGGATATGAGCATATATACTAGAGTATTTGCTACATTTGCTTGTCATTAAGGTGTTTTTTGCTGTCACCATTTTCAGACGGTAGCTTTTCATTTTTCCGGTAGTCATCCATATGGAAATTTATGATGGAGTAACTGTTTCTCAAAGCTTGAGCAATAGATGATGAAGACAGTTTTCCTGCACCAGCAATACTGCTTTAATAAGGCGCGGATTTTATGGTGTTACGTACTTTCTTATGGAGTGACTTAAGTATGTTTTTTCTGTGGGGTTAGCTTTATTTTTGACATGAGCAGAGAGTGCAGGTGATAGCTTCAAAATCAAGCGTCTTGAATGTAACAGTGCTTTGAATATGTGAGTAGGAGATAAACGAGCAAAGCCATTATAGAGGGCTTTGCTGCTTTCCTATCTTTATGCGTACTCCCAGCGCTTACGTTGACTTTTTGCTTTCATCAAGAGTAGTGCTTGTCGTGCGATCTGAGTAATAATCACTAGCTTTATGAAAAGCAGTAGTGCTTAACTTGTAGACAGATCTGCCTCCAAAATAGCAGCATGCTCCACCGAAACCAAGGAGTAGTGCCGGCGCGACTACGCCACTTGCAGTAGCAGTAGCAGCAGCACCTACTAGACCAGTTAGCGCGCTTCCGCCCGCCCTTAGTGCATCACTCACGCCTTCGCGTAATAATGATTTTGGTTTAGAATTTAAAGTTTCGTTTGGTTGCGTGGTTGGGGTGTCATTATTTTTCCAACTGAAGAAGGAAAGAGGCTTCCAAGTTTCTGTTGGTTGCGTGGTTGGGGTGTCATTATATGGCCATGTGATAGCAAGAGGATCATCATGGTTATTTTCTAAAGCAAAAGGCGCATCATATTTGTTTTCTAACTTGTGGCAAAAATCTAGAATGGAAGCAACTTCCCTTGGTGTAAAATGCCGGTCTTGACCTGCCCTTACAGCTTCGATCATATAAAACTGCATAGCACTTAGATCGTATGACATATTATATTGTTGTTCTGGCTGACCCTGACCGTGAGCACTTGGGAGAGCTTTTTGTTCCGGTGGAGGTTCAGGCATATAACTATAGTTATTTCTCGCCGTAGCCGCATCCTTAGCCACAAGATACTGCATATACTTAATCTTAGCATCCTGATTCTCTTTATCAGTCTTCGGATTATTGATATGATCTAATAATATTTCCGCAGTCTGAATCTTCAAATGAGTATCTGGATCTTTAAGCGTTTTGTCATTATCGAGATCTTTCAATTTATCGATCTCTTGTTTTAGGAAAGTGCATACCTTATCTCTTCTCTCACTAGGCCGTAAACTATTGATTTTATCAAGTGAAGGCTTTCTGTTATCTAGTCTAGTTTTTTTTGCCCCAGCTTCACTATTATCGGGTTTTGAATTAGCCTTTCTTTTACCAGTAGTGGGTGAAGTTAAACCTGAAGTGCTTGGCTGGGAGTCTGTGAATATTTTGACTTTTACATCATCAGGTATAGTTACTTCTCTGCCGTTTACCTTTGCTGCGGTTGATGGTTTAACATCAGCTGTAGTAGGTAGCATTTGTCGTACTCGATCGTTAATAGTCTGTAACATAATAATAAGTCCTCTTGATTTTGTATGTCTATTATTTCTATATTATGTTGTAGCCCTTGTTAAAGAGTTGCAATTTAATGTGACAATAGACACTTTGTTTTTACTTTGACTTTTACTTATGGCCTTTTTTTTGGCCTGCCTTTTTATTTAACTACCATGGTTAACTATTGCTTTTAGGTAGGATAAGTATTTTTGACAAATGATGCTGATATTAGTTTCAAAGGCGTTAGTTTTAATAACAATTTGGTTAGTTGATGGTAATGATATTTTCTGTGTTTGACGGTGTTAGTGCCTTGATTACCTTGACGCCTATGAGTGTTACAATGATTGTGGGTACATACCAGTTATTATTGAAGGTGCTTTATATTGCAATTATTTTTCTTCCTTATTCTCTCATGTAAAAAGTTTTCCTGTTCTGATTGAGAGAACAGGAAACTTTAATAAGATACAATACCTGTCAATTCGGTAGCTCAGCGATAGAGTATACCAATACATGAGTATGCCATAGCTGGAGTTGCTATAGAGCTATGGGGGCCGACTCGTCAATAGAACCGTGGATGTTATGTTAGCGCTTGCCAGGATAATTCCGTCGTCGAGCATTTTTAAAGCATGGATGGGTATTCAAAGCGCACCATCCAACCCACGAGCATCTCACGAATGATGTTAGAGCTTACATAAAGGATTGCAATCTAGACCGGCCACACTCATCGAATCGCATCTAATAATGATTTATCGCCAATTCAGTACGGGAGTCTAGCAAATTTCTAGAACCTAGGTTTCCATAATCACTAACACACTTGGAATTGATTTAAGAGTCAGCTGTTTATAGGCTGTAGTTCCTTACGCGAACTGGCTCCGGCGATTTTTCCAGAAGGGAATGAAGATTGGTTGTTTGTTGAAAACTGAAGATGAGGCTTGATTTTTAATAAACATACGGTCGTGAAAAGCCTGAATTTGATTTGGTTTTGATGTAAAAAGATAAAATAGAGGGAGTTGTTGAGTTGCGGAAAAAGCCAGCATTTTGTGCGGGCTTTTCTATTTTGTCCGTCTGTCTGAACTGGCTCCCTGAGCTGGACTCGAACCAGCGACCCAATGATTAACAGTCATTTGCTCTACCAACTGAGCTATCAGGGAACATCCTTACACCCGCAGTATGATAACACCTCTGAAAGTTAAGGGGTAGTGCAATTTATGATTATTTCAAGGTCTAACAGAAACTATGAAAGCGCTCGTTCAAGTCTGTCCATTGCTTTTTCCAGCGAATCTTCGCTGGTGGCAAAAGATAAACGGAGATGACCAGCAGCGCCAAAAGCTGATCCTGGTACTAAAGCAACGCCTTTTTCCAGCATCATCTCAGAAAAGTCGGTATCTTTTTTGAACCCGGTTTTTTTCATGGCTTCAGTAAAGTCAGGGAAGCTATAAAATGTTCCATCGCTCTCTATAACGCTAACACCGGGAAGGCTATTTAATCGCTCAATTACATAGTCGTGTCGTTTTTTGAAGGCTGAAACCATTACTTGTATGCACTCCTGAGGCCCAGAAATAGCTTCGACAGCCGCGGCTTGAGCTATTGAGCATGGGTTTGAAGTACTTTGGGACTGAATTTTTTTCATGTTTTTGATCAGCCATTCTGGGCCGCCGGCATAACCTATTCTCCAGCCTGTCATTGAGTATGCTTTTGATACACCGTTGAGGACGATAGTTTTTTCGTATAGATCAGGACACGTCATCAGAATATTACAAAACGGTTCATCGCTCCAGAGAATATGTTCATACATATCATCAGTTGCAATGATGATGTCAGGATATTTTATCAGTACTTGACCAAGGGCTTTAAACTCTTTGTGGGTGTAGGCTGTGCCGGTGGGATTGGAGGGGCTATTTAATACTACTAATCGGGTTTTATTATTAATAGCTTGATCAAGTTGTTCTGGTGTGAGTTTAAAACGATTTGCAAGTTGTGTCTCAACGATAACAGGAATACCTTCAGCAATAAGTACTATATCAGGATAAGAGACCCAGTATGGTGCGGGGATAACCACTTCGTCGCCTTTGTTTAGCAAAGCCAGTGCGAGATTAAAGAAGCTTTGTTTTCCACCGCTGGAGACGAGAATCTGGTTTGGCTCAAAATTGAGGTTATTATCACGTTTAAATTTGTCAATGATGGCTTGCTTTAGCAGGGGAGTACCATCAACAGGAGTATATTTGGTTTGCCCCTCCGCTATGGCTTGATACGCTGCTTCTTTTATATGATCGGGGGTGTCGAAATCCGGCTCCCCTGCACCGAGACCAATAATATCATGGCCTGCAGTGCGAAGTTCAGCAGCTCGTGTGGTGACCGCTAGGGTTGGGGAAGGTTTGACCATTTGTACACGTTGAGAAGGATGAGCGCTCACAATATTCCTCATTTGTTGTTGTAAGGACTTAAATAGCTGAATAACGTCTTAGGTTTGTACGTTTTTGTTGGGCATTTTACTTTGGGTCTTAATAAAGGAACAGTTCCTAAAGCATTTGTTGCGTATGGTGCTAGGATGAAGTATCTGAATAATAAGCCAAAAATTGTAACTTATCTTGGATATAAAAATCGAGTTTCCTATTAAAAATAGTTTGGCTATTTATTACAAGAGGCATTTTATATTTATTTGATAACGTAGTATCTTAGCCATCAAGTAGTGATATTATCCTCATATATTAGTTTTCATCGACGGAGTGGTGGTTGTTGATTGTTTTTATGCACTTACTACTGCTAGTAGGATCATGAGACCTAGCTCTTTGGGCCTACTCATGTCGACAATGGTAACTGGTATAGTAGTAACAGTAGAGGCATGGTTGAGACCATTTCTGGCTTTCTTGCCGCCTACGGGCATCTTCAAATACTTTGGATATGTGTTTTTTAGATAGGCGAATGAATCCATGGGGTGTGCATTTAAGGTTTCGTCAAAATTCAGTCCTAGTGGCGATCAGCCGAAGGCTATAGCCAAGTTGGTTGAGGGTGTTCATGCAGGTCTGGCTTGCCAGACTTTATTGGGGGTAACTGGGTCAGGCAAGACTTTTACGATTGCTAATGTCATAGAGCAACTGCAAAGGCCAATGTTGGTGATGGTTCATAATAAAACGTTGGCGGCACAATTATACGGTGAGTTTAAAGAGTTTTTTCCGAATAATTCAGTGGAGTATTTTGTTTCTTATTATGATTATTATCAGCCTGAAGCTTATGTGCCAACATCAGATACTTACATAGAAAAAGATTCATCAATTAACGAACATATTGAACAAATGCGCTTGTCTGCGACCAAGGCGCTGATGGAACAAGAGAATTCTATTGTGGTTGCGACCGTTTCAGCGATTTATGGGTTGGGTGACCCTCAATCCTATCTTAAAATGATGTTGCACCTAGATCGTGGTGACATAATCGAGCAACGTTCACTATTGCGAAGATTGGCGGAACTACAATACAGTCGTAATGACACTGAGCTGAAAAGGGCGACTTACCGGGTGCGTGGGGATGTGATTGATGTTTTTCCAGCTGAATCTGAACGAGAAGCCATTCGACTGGATTTTTTTGATGAACAGTTAGAAAAAATCAGTCGCTTTGATCCTCTCTCTGGCGAGGTTGTACAGGATTTGCCTCGAGTTACGATCTATCCGAAAACTCATTATGCAACGCCACGGCAAACGATTCTTGATGCAGTTGAAGATATTAAATTGGAGTTATCAGAAAGGCTTCAGATGCTAAGAGAGAACAATAAACTGGTTGAAGCCCAGCGTCTTGAGCAGCGTACCCGTTATGATATAGAGATGATGTTGGAGCTAGGTTACTGCACAGGTATTGAAAATTATTCTCGCTATCTATCAGGTAATGCCCCGGGGGATCCGCCGCCGACGTTGTTTGATTATGTTCCAAAGAACGCTCTCTTAGTTATTGATGAGTCCCATGTTACGATTCCCCAGATTGGAGGTATGTATCGTGGTGATCGTTCTCGCAAAGAAACTTTGGTGGAGTATGGTTTCAGGTTGCCCTCAGCTTTGGATAACCGGCCCATGAAGTTTGAAGAGTGGGAAAACAAAAGGCCACAAACTATTTTTGTGACTGCGACACCTGGTGACTATGAAGCTAAGCATCAAGGGCAGGTTGTGGAGCAGTTAGTGAGGCCAACAGGTTTGATTGACCCGTTGATAGAAGTAAGGCCTGCATTAACACAGGTTGATGATCTTCTCTCAGAAATTAATAAAACAGTCAGTCTTGGTGATAGGGTGCTGGTTACTGTATTAACCAAAAGAATGGCTGAAGACCTTTCAGAATACCTGTACGATCACAATGTAAAAGCACGCTATCTTCATTCAGATATTGATACTGTGGAGAGAGTAGAAATTATTAGGGATTTCCGTATTGGTATTTTTGATGTTTTGGTGGGAATTAACTTACTCAGAGAAGGATTGGATATGCCAGAAGTATCCACGGTTGCTATTTTAGATGCCGATAAAGAAGGATTTCTTCGCTCTGATCGTGCATTGATTCAGACTATAGGAAGAGCTGCTCGACATATAAATGGCCATGCTATTTTATATGCTGATAAAATAACCGGATCAATGCAGAGAGCAATTGATGAGACTGATCGTCGTCGGGAAAAACAGTTAGCCCATAATAAGAAATATGGCATAGTGCCAAAGGGGGTTGCTAAGTCTGTAGCGGATATTCTTGAAGGGGCTATGATTCCCTCCAGTAAGAAGAAAGGAGGGCGATACCGCAAAGGTGCTGTGTCTGAAACAGAATACTCTGTTGTGACCAAGCCAGAGGACATAGCTGAGCGGATAAAGTTTTTTGAAGAAAAGATGTTCAGTTATGCCCGTAATCTTGAGTTTGAAGATGCTGCACGGGTAAGAGAAGATATTTCTGCGCTTCGCAATAGGCTGTTGAAGCTTTCGGTATGAATATCTGTTTGGTAAATATAAAAGACAGTTGGATAAGCGAAGGGGGTATACCCGTTACCATTGAAGGTGTGAGTCGGCGACAAATGAGCAGAGACTAGTAGTATGTGATTTGGGCTAGTGAGAGTAGTTAACAGCCTGATATCTTCAAGGGGAATGGGTATAGCACAAAAGGTTATCGCAGTGAGGTTGACCTTAACGGTTTAGAATATGGAGCGTTGGTTGCGGTTTTTTTTGCTCTGTTTTTGCGGGTTATCGGGACTTTTATTTTCTTGAGTGAAAAGTATTGTTGCAATTTCCCCAGATACCATTATTATAATGACCAGCATCTTTACAGGCGGTTAGCTCAGCTGGTTAGAGCGTTGCGTTGACATCGCAAAGGTCGCTGGTTCGATTCCGGTACCGCCTACCATATTATAAGAAAGCATCCATTTTTGATATTTTTTATATACTAGTTGACACTGAAGGTATGCGGTTGTTGACTGTTATCTTACCCAGTCATCTATTACTCGTAGCTCATTTGGCCTCGCTCGTTTGTCTCCTACTTATGCTTTCAATGGTAACGGTTATAGTTAATGCAGGCCGTGAAATCTTAGAGGGGGTCTTTCTCTTGAATGTCACGTGCTTTGTTGTGGTGTTATTCCACGTATGCTTGTTATTGAAAAATGAGAGTTATTTTTTGTCATGAGCGGAGAAAGGCAGATTCAAAACCAAACATCCTCAATGGTCATTGGTAGATAAGATTCATAGTTGTTTTCCGGCACTCCCAAGTTTTTTTTATGCATTATGTCTGCATAATGCTTAGACAACTTACATCCTTTACTAGCAGCTTGTGTGGCCCAATACAATGATTGCTCGTAATTTTGTGGTATTCCACCACCATAGTAATACCATAACCCTAGATTACGCTGAGCGTGCAAATGTTTTTGTTTAGCAGCTTTTGTGAACCAATTATGGGCTAGGTCGTAGTTTTTCTGTATTCCTAGAGCATAGTAATAATGTATTCCTAGAGCGTATTGAGCTTTTGCATATCCTTGTTCAGCAGCTTTTGTGTAGAAAGAAAAGGCTTGTTTGTAGTTTTGTTGTGTCCCGCTACTGGAATACAGTTTCCCTAGATTATATTGATATATGCTATCCCCTTGATTAGCAGCTTTGGTTATCCAATACAAGGCTGACTCGTAGTTTTTTTCTATTTTTTTGCCATGGTAATACTCTAGTCCTAGAGCATTGCAAGCTGCGGCATGCCCTTGATTTGCGGATTTTTTGAGCCAATAAATGCTTTGTTTGTCGTTTTTCTCTGCGTTTTTGCTATTGAAAGTCAGCGTTCCTAGATAATATTGAGCAATGCGGTCTTCTTGTTTAGCAGCTAATGTGAGCCAATAAATGCTTTGTTTGTGGTCTTTCTCGATACTTTGGCCGTTATAAAATAGCATTCCTAGAACAGAGCAAGCCATCACATGCTCTTGTTTAGCAGCTTTCGTGAGCCAATAAATATATTGTTTCTGGTCTTTATTTGTTCCTTGTCCATTGTAATACAACATCGCTAGACTAAACTGAGCTTGGTCATACCCTTGTGTAGCCGATTTTTTATACCAATAAAAGGCGAGCCAGTAGCTTTGCTTTATTCCTAGGCCATTGTTATGGAATAACCCAGTATTGTATTGAGCCTTAGCATGTCCATGTGCAGCAGCTTCTTCGTACCAATAATACGATGCCATAAAATCTTTCGGTGTTCCTTCACCGAATTCAATCATTTTTGCTACATTATATTGAGCGAGGGTTTCCCATTGTATGGCAGCTTTTGTATACAAAGAAAATGCTATCGAATAGTTTTTTTTTGTTCCGAAGCCTTCGTAATACATCTGTGCTAGAAGGCATTGAGCTTTGCTGCTTCCTTGATCGGCAGCTTTTGTTGCCCACTTAATGGCCAGATCTTTATTACTTACTGCTTCGTGTGCTTCATTGTTTGGTGCTTGGTAGCATAGTGTTGCTAAATTATATTGAGCGTTTATTTCTCCTTGTGTAGCAGCTTTGTTGTGCCAATAAAAAGTTTGCTCTTGGTTTTTAGGTGTCCCTATACCAGAGTTATGCAATGATCCTAGATGATATTGAGCTTCGGCATCCTCCTGTTCAGCGGCTAATTTGGTCCAATAAAATGCTAGCTCGTAGTTTTGCTGTGTTCCTAAACCATGTTTATATATGAGCCCTAGATTATATCTAGCCTTAGTAATTCCTAGTTGAGCAGCTGCGGTAAAAAAATTAAAGGATTCAATGGAGTTTCTCGGAATTCCTGGACCATAGCAATCATAGTAAGAGAAAATCCCTAATCCATATTGGGCATCGGCAACTTTTTGGTTAGGATCTTCATTAGATAATCCTTCGAGTGCCATGTGTGCAGTAAGTGCAGTGTTAGTTAATGTAAGTGTTAGCATTAGCGTGATGAGTTTTGAGTATAGCTTTGTCATAAATAAATTAGGAGCTTGTTTTTTGTACCTTGCTGGTATGGCTGTGCGTTTGATAGGAAGCAATATTGAACTCATAAAATGAATGCAGTAGACGATATCATATCCCGTGAAAGTGTGAGCAGTTAACAACTGCACACCTACAATGGGCTATAGGTGAAAAAATGGAACTCCATCTATAGCCAAGCATAGTAGAGAATTAACTATCATATGTCTATTGTTTATTGTTCCTCGCTAAAATTAAGGGCGATATCCAGTGATTCAAACACGTTAAGTCTTGGATAGCCGTCGGCAATCAGTTTTTGGGAGCGCTGATACATACTAATAGCCTTTCTGGTCATAGAGCCTACGATGCCGTCAGGCTTTCCGCAGTCAAATCCGAGATAATTGAGCTTGGCTTGCAGTGCTTTGACTTGATCAGTATTCAGACGTAGAGGATTGGCAGGAGGTGCTTGAACTAACTCCTGAGATCCATTGATACGGTCTGCTAAGTAGCCAACAGAAATAGCATACTTTATCGAGCGATTCCAACCCATAATGACATTAAAATTATCATAAACAAGGAAGGCGGGGCCTTTATATCCAGCAGGAATGATCAAGGCTGCTTCTTCGGTGCTCTCCGCGATCGAGCCACCAAAAGCAGTTGTTATGCCCAGTTTACGCCATTCAGATAATGTTTTTTTGTTGTTGAGACCTGCGTTGAGATAATCAAAATTTTTAGGTAGGAGAATTTCTCGTCCCCACTTCCAACCTTTCTGCCAACCTAGTTCTTTGAGGAAGTTTGCTGCTGAAGTCATGGCATCAGGAATGCTGTTCCAGAGATTAACTGTGTTATTGTTTTCTCCATCAACACCATAATTAAGATATGATGAGGGCATAAACTGGGTATGCCCCATGGCTCCAGCCCATGATCCAAGCATCTGCGCCCTAGGAATGTGATGTTTATCCATTATCTGGAGAGCGGCTATTACTTCTTTAGTAAAATAGCTTCCACGACGTTTATCGCAAGCAAGAGTTGTAAGGGTGTCAATTACTGGGAATTTACCTAGATAGTTACCATAATTGGTTTCAAGTCCCCAGAATGCCAATAGGTAGTGTTGTGGTACACCATAGGTTTTCGTAAGTTTATCAAGTAGGGTTTTGTGGTCTTTTAGTAGCTGTCGGCCCTGCTCAATTCGGAAGGAGGTGACGCGCTTGTTCAAATAGCTGGCAAAGGTTTCATTGAACTCAGGCTGCTGGTTGTCAAGTTCCATTGTTCTAGGGATAGGCTCGACGACAGGGCCTAGCGCTTCGGTTACGGTTTTTCTGGAAATCCCTATTTCTAGTGCGTGTTGCTCAATATTCTCGACACATTTTTGAAAGTTTTCGGTGTTTCCTATTGGTGATTGTAATAGTGCAGTTGCTGTCACTAGCGCAGAAATTATATACGTTCCATGTTTTATTAACAAGGATGTTCTCCCCTGTTTAGGTTGAGTGGTGGTTGTTTAGAGTTATCCTGTTATGCCATTAACAAAATGTACTTGGCAACTTACGTGGTGTCAGAATTTCATCTACCATTGTTTTAATTAATCATATAATGAGCTAAAAATATACTCATAATTTACTATTTGTTTATCGTTTTTCTTGTTTAATTCATTAACTGATTGATAATTCTACTTATTCCTTTTGAAATATTAGGCTGCTGCCTGTCCTAACTTATCCAATAACATACTATTGTAGGCTCAGGGAGCTTAGGTTGTTTGTCGCCTGCTCATATTTTCAAAGGAAGCTGGTATAATTTATTGTATTTGAAGATGCAGTGGGAGTGTAAATTGTTTATCCAGATTGCTTAGATTGCTTAGTTTGCTGGGTTGATGCGATTGCTTTCCGTCTGTTTCAAGTATTTCCAATGGTTGCTGGTATATCACATTCCTTCCTTGAAGGGGTGAGGTTGTTGACTGCACTTTTGGATTTATGGAACTTCGTCAGCTTGTCTCCTACTCATGCCTTCAATGCTAAAGGGTATGCATTTTCAAGGTGAATGAGTATGCGACACTTTTTGTAAAAGTAAGATTTGTTGTTTTTAGTGCGCTTCTGGTACAAGTTTTAGTATTGGCATTGGCAAAATCCGTAAAATAACGGACCTAACGGAATGCCAGAAAGCAGATAATAACAAAAGCCCTCCACCAATACAAACCCCAGTTATGGCTAGGTTGTAGCCAACAATGCCATAAAGGGAGAATAGGTTAGATAGTGCATAGATAATGTATAGTAAAGAAGACACCATAAATGCTAGTCTATTTATAATAATTGAGACTATGGACATTAGGATGTATAGAAGGATTATAATGATGATGCTGCTCAGACTTGCGTTGCCTTCCTGAATGCCGAGGGAGACAAAAACTGGGTGAACAATCAGTGGAGCTGATAAAAGGTGGAGCCAGAAGCCTACGTCGCTACGGTGAGTAGTTCTGGTGCGGTCAGAAAAATCCCATGACATTGCAAACATGAATATGCATATTCCTCCGACTAGTAGCATGACAGGAATATGGGTGATGGTACCAGGGAAAAAATAAATAATTATTGCTGCAAGAAAGCCAGCAGCTGCTGCTGCACAGGCAGCTATTGTTATAGGTATTTGAAAGCGGAGATAGTGGATAAATGCTGCAATGCCACTAAGAGCCGAGGCTGTGATGTAAGAAGCCTTTGATGTAACTGGAAGAAAGTGCATTGATAGTGCAAAGGCCCCCCCCACAAAGGCAAACAATAGTACTATTCCAGGTAGGGCCATTTTGCATTTACGGACGAAGAATTCAGCTAACCCCCAAGATAATAGTGGTAAAGATACAATAGATGATAATTCATTAATAGCTCCTAGTACGGAATAAGAAGAGTACAGTAATAAGATGCAGGCAATGACAACAAAAACATCATTAAAGCCTGTTGCCAGCCGGAAATTTTCTTTGTCATCTATAGTGGCATTTTTGGTCGTGCGAAAATAATCTCGAAACTTTAACACGGATGTTTCTGAAAATATTTGTTTTTCTACTGCTAAATCTAGATCTTCATCGGTATACATGAGTGATCCTTGGTTTTAGTATCTGCAAGTGTTGGATAGCAACGAAATGATTCAATAGAGAAAGTATATACTCAAAGTGGCTGAGGTGCTGGGTTCTTATTAGTTCTGATTATTTTCAAGACCTAAAGGTCGTTAATTATAATCTTTATAACGATCCCTCTAGTATGTATATTGTCTGAGGCTCTATAACGGTGGAGCTCTCGATAGTTTTATACCTGCTCCTCCTAAGGTGTGAGACTGTTGATTACTCTCATTAATCCTTAGTCCCTGCTGCTACCTGCTGCTACCTGCTGCAAGTAGACTAATGGAAATTCTTTCGTTTGTCTCCTACTCACGCCTTCAATGGTGATAATATGACATAAAATAGCTGTTCGTAGGTTCTTTGGGTAAGTATTTTTCCTGAAAAATGAGTATAAGCCGCAATCTGTATTTTGTGTGATAGAGGTATATTATTGCGTCTATCTGTAAAAAGGAAAGGTGCTAATTATGAAATCTATATGTGTTCCTCGTTCTCAGGACTCGATGTTAGTCTCTAGTATTGAATTTTTTTCCTTTGCTGTCGTGTCTATTAATATTTACCGGCTGGTGCTAGCCGCTTTGATGGTATTTCTGTTTTTAAGTATGCCTGTCAGTACCTATGCTGGATGTATAAGCCACTTGTGCAATTGTGATAAGGGCACTGCAGGGCTGGACGGATTTATAGCAAGTAGCGAGCTTGCTTCGGAAGGTCGTTATGTTGAGGACTTAAAAATGATGCTTGATGCTGGGGGCATTCAGAATAAAATTGAGTGGAAGGAGGAGTGGGGAGCAGGGAGAAAACTAAAAAAAGTTGGAAGAGCTGCTTTCTTGTGTGGAGTAGGGTCGGTGGCTGTGGTTGCAGGAAGTATTAATTTATTGGTCATACACTTAGAAGACGGAGCCTGTGGCAACTTGTTTAACGATCCTATGATGTCTGCCATGAAAATTGGTGCTATGTTTGGTACCGCACCCTTAACCTACGCGGCTTTACTTGAATTAGAAAGTTATGTTTGGAAGATGGCCGCAGCAATTGTGGAAGCAAAGAAAAAGTTTGGTGGGTCTCAGTGCTGCAAAATAGTGTTCGCTAGCAAGGCTCCCACTGATGCAGAATTGGCAGAAACAAGCCAAAAGATTGCTGGTGATGGTAAGAAAGGCACTTTTGACGAAGAGTCTATAAAATACCAAAAAAGTAGCTGGAAATCATGTGCTAAGGGGACGGCTAAAGGGTTTGGGATGCTCGCTGTGATATCGCTAATAGCTGCTTTTTCTCATAACTATGCTCTGAATGATTCTTTTAGTGCCGAGTTGGCCGGCTTGTGTCTAAGTGGTGGTAGTATTATTGGTGGATATATTGGGCGTTGGTTTAATTATACATGCACATTTAGCACAGGTGTTCTTTGTGGGTCGACGTTTTATAATATTTTCAGAGACAGATTTTCTCTGAAAGATGGTCATCAGCAGCATGTTTTCAATGTCGCAAATGATATTGGAAATGGAATGGCTAGCAGAGATGGGATAACTTGCGTACGGGAGGTGCAAGCTAATGAGATGGATGCTGTCAAATTCCGTGCTCTTATGGATGCAAATGGTCTTGCTGGATTCTCTGATGCAATGGAAGTCCTTGACGCATTGAGGCTAAGGTCTGACAAAGCAGAATATATAAGAAGAAATGGGGGTTCTGTTAATAAAGAGAATATTGATCTTAGGTGTGATGAGGGGTATTTCCAGTTGGCAAAAAATATTGGGAATTTACTTCTTGTAGCAACAGCTGCCACTATAGGAGGCTGGACGATGAGAGGTACTTTTGCGGCTCAGTCTATTCTTGAGCAAGCTAAAGGATTTGGGATTAGTGTTGCTGATGGTGTTGTCACTTATTTGGCACCTGCTGCTGCCAGTAGTAAAATGGCGTATGATGCGGCAAATGCCAGTAGCGGTATGATGTCTGGCGGTAGTGCCATGATGAATGCCAGTAGTGCCATGATGAATGCCAGTAGTGCCATGATGAATGCTAGTAATACCATGGCGTCTGTTTGTAATGTTGCTAACATCACCGATGGAGCAGTACTTGCTATTCCGACCCAGACTTTAGCAGAGATGGCAGCTAGGACAAGTATTGCAACATTTTCTTCCTTGGCTCAGGGAGTAGGTTTAGCGATTGTTATTGTCAGTAATGGCACTAAATTCGTAAGTTTTCTTAACAAAATGAGAGCGGCAGAGTATCGTGCTGCATGGAATTCTCAACCAATGTTACACAAGGTGTCACAAGTAATGGGTCCAGTGTTAATGGCAAGTTTTTTGTTATTCTATGGGTCGAATGCTTGGGCAACGATTGTACCAGTAACTATGTTACACGTACTTAATACTTGTCTTAGGAAGCCATTTTTGGAAAGACTACCGCCTCTTCTTACAACTAGCTTCGCTGTGGGAACACTATGCATGGCTTTTATGGGTGGGTTTCACTCGATTACTAATACAATGACCGAGGTGGGTGACTTTTTTCTTGGCGGGAAAAAGAACACGAAAAGAGGTGAAACTTCTCTAGACGCTACTGAGCTACAAAATTTAAGTGAATTAAGAAGTGGCGAAGATGAAGATGAAGATGAAGATGAAGATGAAGTTCCATATAATGTTCCAGATAGAGTGTGATGTTTGAAGGGAATTATAGAAGAGAAAGGAGTTTAAAATATCATATTTTGGGTAGTTAATAGCCAGGTGGATGGGTATGATATAGTTAGAAAATTACCTCTGTATGCTCGATAAGAGATGGCAGAGGTGATAAGTGGATTTTGCATAATATTTACTATTATTTATACCTTTATGTAGATTAAATTAAGCTGATGGTTTACGATGTTGGTTTTTATAATTAAGAGGTTATGAGTAAGCTTGGTGGCTATTACGCTATTACGCTATTACGCTATTACGCTATTACGCTATTACTACGCTATTACTACGCTATTACTACGCTATTTACAAAAGTAGTGCCTTTAGTTTTCACGCTGTTATATATGAAATTGTACGCTGTTTACAAAAGTAGTGCCTGTAGTTTTTACGCTGTTATATATGAATTTGTGGTGTGGTCTTGCCTATATGTTTCTTTAGATGGTCGTAGTGTTGTTGGTTTTATGAGTGATTGTGTTCACTTACCTATATATCTTTTTTTGCCTTGAACCCATAAGGGTTGCTTTCTGTCTTGTTTTTCCTGTTCAGATGTATTGAGAGTAGAAATTTTTATTAATTTAGTATTGTTCATTGTAGGTGACGCATGTTTATTCGTTTTATTTCTTTATTATTTGTTGTTGTTTTTTTGTACAGTGGAAGTGTGATTGCGGTTGGTGGTGATGATGTTGATAATATTGATGGTGTTGGTGACGCAGTAATATTGATTCCTGGTCTGGTTGGGAAAAATGTTTCTGGTTGTGTTGGACTAGAGAAAGATATTGTAGATCGTGCGCTAAAAAAAGGAGTTTTTAAAGAAATAACCATTGCCAATAATAATATGTTGCCTGTCAAAGTGATGGGTCAGATTATATGGGTGTCTCTTATTTCCGTTGGAATGGGGCTCAACCTGCTGGTTGTTCATCTGGAGAATGGGGATTGTGCAAATATTTTATCAAGTGATAGTGCTCTACAAAAAATAGGGGCTGTTTTGGGTGGGGCACCTATTGCTGTAAGTTCAGTAAGGGATTTATTTTTCCATGTAAAGGGAGAGGTAATGGGGAAGCGAAAAACTTTTATGTCTTTCTTGCCTTGCAACAGGAATGGTGATGATAATGGTGTAGAGCTTGATGCTAGCGTCCTGGAGAAAGATGAGAGGGCTGTGAATAGTAATAAGCATGAGAAGTCTAAAACGCTAGCTGTTCTATCTGTTGTGTTGAAGGTGGCGTTTGCGTTTATAGATGTTTCCTATGATGCGTACGCAGCAGGAGTATCTGGGGGGTGTCTTTTTGGTCGTCCTACAGGGTTCTTTCTGGGCTTGTTCTGGAATGGAATTCCTTCATTTGCAACTGCATTGTTAGGGTCTACACAGCTTATTGAATTCATATCTGCTCCTTTTGTAGGTGGTTCACCACGGGCTAGACGTACTAGGGATCTTGTTGCCGAAGTCCAGTCATGTAATCCATGGACGGGGGATAGGAGTGAAGTCTCGGTTTCTGTGAAGTTGACTGAGGAAAATATAGATGACTGGGTGGATAAAGTTAGAGAAAAGTTCATTGCCAATAAGGTTGGTTTATTGGAGGGGTTTGCTGTTGGTGATAGCTTAGGAAGGGATTTGAGAGTTAGTAAGCGAATGGAGTGTATGAAATTATTTGTCGTCATGGCTATGTCGCTTGTTGGTGGGTTTGCAATGTCGTCTATTTTTGCTTCGCAAACGATTCTGAATCAAGTGGCGGAGAGTGGACTTCATGTTAATGGAACTCAGGTCACTTTTTCAGATCCTGCATTAGGCTTTGCTTTTAAAAATGAAACTTGCAATGCTGTGGCTGGAGATAAAATGGTGTTGATTAATCAGCCGTTATTAGCTTTGTCTTCAATGGCTATCTGGAGCTCTGTTGCATACTTGTGTCAAGGAGTAGACGTTACATTTGTATTCATGAAAACCTGTGTTGATACATATGAAGTGCTGAGAGTATTGACGAATAAAAAAAAGAGAGAGATATTTGCTAGTCAGTCACGGTCTTATAGGTGTGGAAAGTATATTGGATTAACATTGGGGGCAACGTTAGTTGGGCTTTATAGTTGGAATGCATTTGGGGCGATGGTGCCAGCGGTGCAACAACAATATCTCTATCGTTGTATTGGTAGCATGCTGGGAAAGCTTCCTGCGCCGCTTTTTGTAGGCTATGGTATAACTGCTCTGGCAGGTTTATTTATTCAAGGTCATACAATAATTGGGAATACATTGGAAGGTGTGTTCGATGCTATTGGGCGTGTTTGTTGTTGTCATGGTTCTGGTAAAGATAAATTGGAGGATGCTAGTAGGGTTATTAATGATAAAGTGGATATTGAGCTTATGCCTTTAGAAGGACAGAGTTTGGTGGGTGATGAGCCTAAAGTGGTGAGTCCTGAGAGATGTATAAATAATGAGGGTATGTTTTCAGAGAGATTGTGCGAGGATGGTGATTTTATTGGTGAGTTATGAGCTATTGGCTGGCAATGTCAAAAAACATATCGTTGATTTATGTTGGGAAATAACTCCTGTATGCTCTGTATGTTTTGTAAGATATGGCAGAGGTGCCAAGTGGGTTTTATGCATAAGATTTACTGTTTTTTATATGGATGTAGATGAAATTAAGTTGATGGTTTAGGGTGATGGCTTTTATAATTTGAGACCTTTGCACGAGCCGTAATTTTGTTAGTCGGTAAGGAAAACACACGCTAAAATAGATTATTTATGCTTGTAAATGATCGATTTAGTGCGTTTTTACAGAAGCCCGCTGGCAAAAGAATAATCGTGCAAAGGTCTCAATTTTTGGGTAAGTTTGGTGGTTATTACGCTCAAGTAGTTACGCTACTAAGTGGTTGTGTTTATTTGCTATAGCTATTTATTACCTAGATCCATGAGTTTTTCTTTCTGTCTTATTTTTGCGTCTTTAAATGCGGTGAGGTAGAAGTTTTTGTTAGTTTAGTGTTGTTGAGCAGAGGTGTTGCATGTTTATTCGTTTTATTTGTTTATTAAATATTGTTGTTTTTTGGTACAGTGCGAGTGTGTTTGCGGTTGGGAGTGATGTAGATGTTAATGCTATAGATGATACAGTGTTATTTGTTCCTGTTCTGGGTTCTGCTGAGCTTATTCCTGATCGTGCTGAGATAGAGGGTGTAGCGGCTCGTGCGCTAACAAAAGGAATTTTTAAAGAAATAACAATTGCTAATAATAATATGTTACCAGTTAAAGTGTTGGGGCATATTGTTTGGGTGTCTCTTGTTTCAGTTGGTATGGGGCTCAATTTGCTAGTTGTTCATTTAGAGAATGGGGATTGTGGAAATATTTTATCAAGTGAAAGTGCACTGCAAAAAATAGGGGCTGTATTGGGTGGGGCACCTATTGCTGTAAATTCGGTAAAGGATTTATTCTTCCATGTAAAGGGAAAGATAACAGGGGGGAAACGACAAACTTTTATGTCTTTTGTGCCTTGCAGCAATGGTGGTGATGATAATGGTGTAAAGCTTGATGTTAGCGTCCTGGAGAAAGATGAGAAGGCTCTGAATAGTAATAAAAACAAGAAGTCTAAAGCGCTAGCAGTTCTATCTGCTGTGGTAAAGGTAGCATTTGCTTTTATAGATGTGTCCTATGGTGCGTACGCAGCAGGAGTATCGGGGGAGTGCATGGTCGGCCGCCCAGCAGGGTTTTTTCTGGGTTTGTTCTGGAATGGGATTCCTTCATTTGCAACTGCATTGTTAAGGTCTACACAGCTTGTTGAATTCATCGCCGCTCCTATTGTCGGCGTTTCACCACTGACTAGAAGTTCTCTGGATCTTGTTGCCGAAGTCCGATCATGTTATCCGCATACTGGGGATAGTAATGTCTCGGTTTCTATGAAGTTGAATGATGACAATATAGATGAATGGGTGGATAGAGTTAGAGAAAAATTATTTGTCAATAAAGTTAGCTTGCAGGGGGGGGGTGTTATTGATGATGACTTGGCGAAGGATCCACGAGTTAGTATGCGAGCAGAGTTGATGAAATTTTTTGGCATCGTGGCTCTGTCGCTTGTTGGTGGGTTTGCGGTGTCGTCTATCTTGGCTTCACAAACGATTCTGAGCCAAGTTGCTGATAGTGGATTTCACGTTAATGGAACTCAGGTCACTTTTTCTGACCCCGCATTAGGCTTTGCTTTTCAAAATGAAACTTGTGATGCCGTAGCTGGAGACTCAATGGCGCTGATTAATAAGCCGTTATGGGCTTTGCCTGCATTTGCGATCTGGAATTATGCTACATCCATGTGTCAAGGGAAAACTGTAATGTTTGTATTCATGAGAACCTGTGGTGATACATATGAAATACTGGGAGCATTGCAAGATAAAAATAAGAGATCGATATTTGCTAGTAAGCCACGGCTTTATAGGTGGGGAAAGTATATTGGGTTAACACTGGGGGTAGCGTTAGTTGGGCTTTGTAGTTGGAGCGCATTTGGGGCTATGGTTCCAGCGGTGCAGCAACAATATCTCTATCGTTGTCTAGGTAGTTTTCTTGGAAAACTACCTACAGCGCTTTTTGTAGCATACGGCATGACCGCTCTGTCAAGTTTTTTTATTCAAGCCCATGCAGCACTTGGGAATATAGAGGAAGGTGTGTTCGATGAGAATGGGCATGTTTGTTGTTCCTGTGGTGCTGGTGAATCTGTATTGAAGGATGTTGGTCAGAGTTCTAATGATATATAGAGCTTGAGCTTATGTCTTTAGAAGGGCAGAATTTTCCGAATGATGTGGGACCCTAAAGAGGTGAATAGTGAGGGCGTGATAAATGATTAGCTTACTTCTTTAGGCAGGTTGCACAGAAACAATGATTGTGTACGTGAATTATGAACTGTTGGCTGGTAATGTCAAAAAATAGATCATTGATTTATCGTCGTATGAGCTCGAGAATAAAAAACAGTGTTAGTGGGAATAGTGCAAGGCACTGATCTTGGTTCAACTACTATTTTCGCATGCCGTAGTGTTTTTATATTAATTTCCGTTGAATGGATGGGTGGAATAATGAGCCTTTGCTTGTTTGTCGCCTCCTGGATGCTTCAGTGGTAACGGGTATAGATAAAAAATCAGGTTATAAGGATCATTCTTTTTGTATAATGGTACCAGCGGTCGGACTCGAACCGACACAGCTGTGAAGCCGGGGGATTTTGACGTTAACCTATCACCTTTCGATGTAGCCAGACTATATCATCACCCTAAAGCTTATTAGGGGCTGGACGCTGTTTCACTTGGTTGTTACTTCCAAGCTACTTCCTGTTATTAAACCGTAACGTTACAGTTCAGGTAGTCGTTGAACCTTCGCACTCTGTGCGCTTGGCTGCTGATTGGCATGGGTTATACTATTACCATTGGTGATGTTATTGGCTGCTCTCGCTGTCCTACATACCTACTTTATTTGTAGGCTTATGGACTGCGCTTATTTGCCGCCTGATCATACCTTTAATGGTAACGAGCATATGATACCTTTAGCTTTCCAGCAATTCATCCAGTGTTTAACTTATCATTACTGATAAGTGGGACTCTTTTATTAAAGACACGATGTTAATCCCCTGTGTCTACCAATTCCACCACGCTGGCAACTCGGTGCATATGATGCAGGAAAGCTAGAGAAGGAGCAAGGATTTTTTTGCTGTATAGGAAAATACCTTAATAAAATCAAATAGTAGTAGGATTTTTGCCCTTGACTCTAATGTCTGCTCGCTTTCAGAGTATCATGGGTTTTTTGATATGTGTATAATTGAGCATACGATAACGAAATTTTCTTGGTGTTGAGGATGTTTTTTAGGTTTTCATGGGCTGCAGCATATCAAGATAAGTTTTGAATAGTGAAGCTAGTTCAAGTGCCGAAAATCAAAGCTGCGGAGTATATACCTGTTCGTCCTTGAAGGTGTGAGACTGATTTTTGCTCTAACGCACGCTAATCACTTACTACTTGTAGGATTATGAAGATTTGCTCGTTTGTTGCTTACGCACACTTTCAATGGTAACGTGTAGATTATCTAAGCAGACGGTTAGACTGAGGTGTAGATGGGTAGTATTGCCGACAAAAGAGATCCTTACCGAGAGAAGTTAAAGTCTATAAGGTCGCTTATATTCTCGACGTCGGCGATGATGCCGATCGATACAGTCAGGGCAGTGAAGAAGAAAAGTTTACCAAGAAAAATCTAAAAGTGCAGAAGAAAGAGTTACTGATTAAGGATGGATAAGGATGGAGCTCTTGCCTAGGCCGCGGTTTTACTTTTGTTTGTTATGATGTTTTGCCATAATCAGGTGTAAGTTTTTACTGCCTGCTACCGTATCTACCACAGTTCGTTAGATGTGGGTTTTGTGTTATTTTACACACTCATTCTGAGTCTTTGATTTTTGTTCATCTGTTTGCAGTTTTGTTAGTGTTTGACCGCTATGAGTGTTAGGAGTGAGGGTTTTACAATAGCAAAAAAACATGCTCGTCAGAGAGGTCGGCCTTGGTGAGTTCATGTCTATTACGTGCATTTGCCTATATTTGGGTTAGTCTAGGATTTCCTATACTAGTTCCATTTGAGGATGCATCAAGCAAGGATGCAAACTCAGAAAACTCTGCATGAAAACCGTCAGAAGGACTATAGTCTTGTGTTCTGCTCAAAGTAATTGTAGATATAGCTAAACGACAAAGAATATATAATCGTGAAATAATAAACTGGACTGATTTGAGTAAATAAGGAAAAAGACAGTTCCTTGACTACCAGTTGCCTTGGATTTAAAACAACAGAAAATCGTGGAGTGGCAAGCGATACCACTCAATCTTTTTACATCTAATACGTAATAATTCCTATGCAACCCATGGCATCCATGGCACTTCGTGCAGCGCATGCGGCCGGCGACATTATTGTTCGCGCCTTTGCTGATCTTGACAAGCTCAAGGTCGAGACAAAAGAAAGAAATGATTTCGTCACCAGTGTGGACAAAGTGTCGGAGAAAACCATCATTGCCTCTCTTCGAAAAGCATACCCTAATCATGGCTTTTATGGAGAAGAATCTGGCCATCACCCCGGTAAGAATCAAGGCAAGGAGCAAGGCAAGGATTATCTCTGGATAATTGATCCCCTTGACGGCACTACCAATTTTATTCGTGGTATCCCTCAGTTTGCTATATCCATTGCCTGCCAGTACCGAGGTAGGCTTGAGCATGCAGTCATTGTTGATCCCATCAAAAATGAAGATTACTGCGCGAGTCGAGGTCAAGGAGCAACCCTTAACAGTAAGCGTATTCGAGTCAGTAACCGCAAGAGTCTTGAAGGTGCGTTGATAGGTACTGGTATTCCATTTATGCATCCAAGTATCAATCATCTTGATAAGTATCTAAGTATGATGAGTGCCTTGCTTGGAGATACCGCCGGAATTCGACGTGCGGGTTCTGCCGCATTGGATCTAGCCTACGTTGCTGCTGGTCGTTTGGATGCCTTCTGGGAAATAGGCCTGAAATCATACGACATGGCTGCCGGCGCACTATTGATTCAGGAGGCGGGAGGTTTGATAAGCGACTTTAACGGGGGGTCAGACTTTCTTGATAAAAGACAAATAGTCTGCGGTTCTCCACGTTGCTTTAAGGAAGTGCTTAAGCGAATCCACCCATTTGTAGTTGAAGGAATGGGGCTGCAATGATCTTCTGGTAGTCACAAATTCAGTAATGGTTGCAGTATAGATAGTTAGTTTCGAGATTGGCAATAATGAAACGGCTCGTAAAAAACTGGAGGCCGATTGTTGCATATGATTGTGGTTAAATACGACAAGCTCCTAGCGGCTGCCACCAATGTCCATGATGTTTGCAGATGCAAGTAAACGGCAAGTAAACAATGTCCTACGAAAACAACGTAAGTCTTCTGATGGGTGATTAAACTCCCATTGTTAGATTAATTAAGCTATATTAATACGCAGGTGTTACAGACTGGATATAAAATGTTATGAATAGCACGATACGGGTTACCTTATTTTTTACACTTTTAAGTTTGTTTGTAGTGGCATGTCAGCGGCCTGATTTTCAAGCAACTGACGGTAAAGCAATCAATTTGAAAGATAACAGTGGGCGCTGGCTAATTATAAATGTTTGGGCTGAGTGGTGTGGGCCCTGTCGCGCAGAAGTTCCTGAGCTAAATGCTCTAAGCAGCGCGGGGGATATTAGAGTAGTTGGTCATGATTTTGATGGGGTACAAGGGCAGCCTTTGCTTAATAAAGTAAAAAAGATGGGAATTAACTTCCCCATTATAGCAGAAAACCCATTGCCTTTATTGTCCTCCGGTTCACCAAAGGCATTACCTGCTACTTATATTATAAATGACGAAGGAAAGCTTGTTGACACGTTATATGGCTCTCAGACTAATGAGGGTCTTAGCCTTCACGTAAAAAAACTGCAGCAAAAAACAAAGTCTCACGGCTAATCTGTCTAAAAATTTGGGATCAGTTCAGTAATCAGGAGTATCTGTTTTTTTCTGCCTGACAAACTTGGTTTAATACGATATGCTTAGCCATCATTTTTATTATGGATAAAGGGCGTTACTGTCCGTTAATCGATGCGAAGTAGTGATTTTGACTTTGAGTTGCCTGATGGGCAGATTGCTAAATATCCTTTGGAAGAGCGTACTAGAAGCCGTTTGTTATGCCTAGATGGTTTCGGTGGAAAGATCCAGCATCGGCAGTTTGTGGATATTGAAGGGTTAGTGGAACCCGGCGATTTATTGGTGCTAAATAATACTCGAGTGATACCTGCGCGTTTGTATGGACGTAAAAGTACTGGCGGTAAAATAGAAATACTGATGGAGAGGCTGCTTGATGACAAGACAATACTTGCTCATATTCGCTCTAGCAAAGCACCTAGGCCAGGAGCACGGTTGTACTGTGCAGATGATAGGATCGAGGTAGTTGTTGAGGAGCGAAGGGGGTCTTTATTTCTGCTTTCATGTGAAAAGCCTGTTTTGTCATTGTTTAAAAAATATGGTCATATGCCACTGCCACCATATATTGATCGTATGGAGGAGAGTGCTGATCGGCTTCGTTACCAAACGGTGTTTGCAGAGTTGGATGGTGCCGTGGCAGCGCCTACAGCGGGGTTGCATTTTGATGAAAAATTATTGTCAAGGCTTGAACGAAAAGGAGTAAAAAAAGTATTTGTTACTTTGCATGTGGGTTCTGGTACGTTTCAGCCGGTTCGGGTAGATAATATTAAAGACCATGTAATGCATTCTGAATATATCGAAGTTTCTGCGGCTGTGTGTGATGCGGTTCGTGAAGCCCGAGAGCAGGGGAACAGGGTTATAGCTGTTGGTACAACCAGTGTTCGCAGTTTGGAAAGCGCGTCTTTGACTGGAGAAATTCAGCCTTATCAAGGTGATTCAGATATTTTTATTTATCCTGGTTATAGCTTTAGAAGTGTTGATATCATGGTGACTAACTTCCATTTACCTAAGTCTACTTTATTGATGTTGGTTAGTGCTTTTTCTGGTAGAGAAGCTATTCTTGCTGCTTATCGAGAGGCTGTTGAAAAGGGGTATCGTTTTTTTAGTTATGGTGATGCTATGTGGCTAAGTCCTTGTGATTAATTTTTTCCGTCTATAGCTGAGATCGTTGACGCCTATACCCGTATCCTCCGGTTAAGTTAAAAGTGGATGAGTCAATATAACTCAACAAAGCCGATTATATTTTGGTAAAATATCGACATGCAAAAATCCTTTACAGTACAGTCTAACTTATTTGCAGTTGGCTCAGTGCTTGTATAGGCATGCTGTTTCGCACGTCATGTCACTTTGAGCTAGGTGGGTAAGCTTCGTAATGGCTTATAAAATGAGGAGGTTCAATAACCGTAGTCTAAGTTGTTGGTTATACTGAGGTCTTATTGTTAAATAGATAAATGAAAAATTAATGACCAGAAAATGCTTTATGAAGTTTGAGCGGCTGGCCACTGATGGCGGTGCTCGACGTGGACGTCTAATGTTTCCCCGCGGAGTTGTTGAAACGCCTTGTTTTATGCCAGTGGGTACTTACGGTACGGTTAAGGGCATGTTACCGAGGGATATTGTAGAAAGTGGGTCACAAATAATTCTGGGTAATACCTTTCACCTGATGTTGCGTCCTGGCACAAGTGTTATTAAAGAACATGGTGGTCTTCATGGCTTTACTCAATGGCAGGGGCCAATTTTGACGGACTCCGGTGGTTTTCAAGTGTTTAGCCTTGGAAAACTGCGTAAAATAGCTGAAAATGGAGTATCTTTCCGTTCTCCGATAGATGGTGCTCCTGTTTTTCTAAGTCCTGAAATATCTATACAGGTGCAGCGTGAGTTAGGCTCTGATATTGTGATGATCTTTGATGAATGTATTCTAGGCGACTCTAGTGAGGAGGAGGTTCGCAGGTCCATGGAGCTTTCCCTGCGCTGGGCTGGTAGATCAAAGATTGCCCATGATAATCATTCATCAGCATTGTTTGGGATTATTCAAGGAGGGCTTTTTGAACCCTTGCGTGACTGCTCGTTGGACGGTTTGGTTGAGATAGGTTTTGACGGCTACGCTATTGGAGGTTTGTCGGTGGGAGAAAGAAAAGAAGATATGATGCGTATTCTTTCTTACATTACTCCGAAAATACCAGAAAACCATCCTCGCTATTTAATGGGAGTTGGTAAGCCGGAGGATATTGTTGAGTCTGTGTGCTTGGGTGTCGATATGTTTGATTGCGTGATGCCCACCCGTAATGCCAGGAATGGACACTTGTTTACTGGGGATGGTGTGGTGAAAATTCGGAATTCGGTGCATAAAAATGGTAATCATGCTCTTGAAGACGATTGTGACTGCTATACTTGTTGTCATTTCAGCTGTTCTTATCTACATCATCTGGATAAGTGTGGGGAGATTCTGGGTTCTGTACTAAATACAATTCATAACCTAAGATATTATCAGCGATTAATGGCTGGATTGAGGGGAGCTATTGAAGTAGGTAAGTTGCGTGACTTTGTTGAAGAGTTTTATGATAGGCGTGGGCTGGCCCGGATCGTTGTTTAGTTAAAATTGATATATTTGATCGCACGGAAGTGGCTACAGCCAGCCAAAGTTCGTAATTGTAGATGAGGTATCTAGCATAATACTTTATGAAGTTGGATGACTATACCGTTACCATTGAAGGTGAGTGCAGTCAACAACCCCTGTAGGGGTATATTCAAGGGGTATAAGTGTCACGTGGGCTGAGATCTCCGGTCTCCTTTACTTTTAAGTATTGAAAGTTATAAGTATTGGTCTGTATTTTACAATGGATAATGGGTTTAATCTTTATAATCAGGAGTTTATTGGATGTTGTTATTATTCAGTCTGGCTCATGCGGACGCAGACGGATCCGGAGTCGCAGCATTGGCTGGTCCTGGCATGATCGGTCAGATGGTGATGTTAGGCGGTTTTGTTCTTGTTTTTTGGTTTTTGATCTGGCGACCCCAGAGCAAACGTTCTAAAGAGCATAAAAATTTGCTGGCAAGTTTATCTAAAGGTGATGAGGTTGTGACCACAGGTGGTATGTTAGGAAAGGTAACTAATGTCACGGATGAATTCCTCACACTGCAAGTTGCTGAGGGCGTCGAGCTTCCTTTCCAGAAAGGCTCTGTTGCGGCGACTCTGCCAAAAGGTACCATTAAGGCGATCAAATAGCTCCACACCAAAACGTAATTGGTGACGCAAGCGGTAATGGTTTTTAGTTGGTTTTTTTTGCGTATCCAAGTACGGAGGATGATATTATCGTGGAGCAACATCAGGCTGATATTGTAGGATTGTTGTTATTGATGGTGAAATTGCTTGTGATCGAGCGAAAGATAACCGGATAACATTGTACTTTTTTACAAATTATCTGCGGGTTTTTCAAAGTACTTTATCAATTTATCAGGACCGGTTAGCCATGCTCAATCGATACTCTCTATGGAAGAATTTGTTTGTTATTTTGGTGTTGGCTTGGGGCTTTATCTATGCTCTGCCCAATATTTACCCTGCCGATCCGGCTGTGCAGATTGCGGGTGTTAGTGCTTCCAATAAAATCACAGAGTCTGTTGTGGTACTCCTGAAGCGTGTCCTCGGAAAAAGAGGTATAGAAATAAAAGCATTGGATCAGACTGACAGTTCGTTATTGATCCGTCTGGAGCGGGCTGATCAGCAGCAGCTGGCCAAGTCATTGATTAAAGATGCTCTGGGTGATGCTTATGTGGTTGCTCTTAACTTGGCGCCAACAACACCAGAATGGCTAAAAGCTATCGGAGCCAGTCCTATGAAGTTGGGTCTTGACTTATCTGGTGGGGTACATTTTTTATTGGAAGTTGATACGGACAAAGCTCTGGTAACAAAGATGAATATTGCTAATGCCGATATTCGTGATTTGCTGAGGAAAGAGCGGCTGCGTTACAGAACAATGCAGGTGCGTGCAGATGGTGCGCGTCAGATGGCATTTACTGATGAGTCAACCCTAGATAAGGCTGCTGTATTAGTTGGCAAGGCATTTACGAATTTTGTTTTGGATAAAGGAGAGCTGAATGGACGATACGTGCTGGCATATCGTTATACCGATGAAGGTAGGAAGGAGGTTGAAGATTATGTGGTACGCCAGAACTTAACCACAGTTCGTAACCGTGTTAACGAGCTGGGTGTTTCTGAACCATTAGTACAGCGTCAGGGGCGTAAAAACATTATTGTTGAGCTGCCTGGTGTACAGGATACTGCTGAGGCCAAGCGTATTCTTGGAAAAACTGCAAATTTAGAATTTCGCCTTGAAGCCCCTAGTAATGCTTCCCGCGTCTCTACAGAAATGTTTGAGTTTCGCGACGTTCGTCGTCCTTCCGTGGCCTTGGAACGAGAGTTTATTCTTACCGGTGAGCAAGTGTCTAGCGCTCAGTCTAATTTTGATACGCAAACAGGTCAGCCTCAAGTAAATATTAATTTAGACAGTTCCGGTGGTGGCAAAATGAACCGGGCAACTCGTAATAATATTGGACGATCGATGGCGGTACTGTTTATTGAGCAGAAGCCTTATACGCGCACCGAGGTTCGTATTGAAGATGGGAAGGAAGTTAAGGTTAAAGTGCGTGATTTTAAGGAAGAAAAAAAGATTATCAGTTTGGCTACAATTCAAAGCGCGCTGGGTAACCAGTTTCGTATCACCGGCTTGGATGCTCCTGGTGAGGCTTCAGAGTTGGCTTTATTGCTTAGGGCAGGATCTTTAGCTGCACCGATGTATTTTGTAGAAGAGCGAACTGTTGGTCCTAGTCTGGGAGCAGAAAATATTGCTATGGGCATCAATTCCACCCTTGTGGGTTTGGGGATGGTTATTATGTTTATGCTGGTGGTATATAGGGTGTTCGGACTGATGGCAAATATTGCCTTGGCCTGTAATCTGATGTTATTGATTGCGATAATGGGTCTTTTTGGTGCAACCATGACGATGCCTGGGATTGCTGGCATCGTCCTGACCTTGGGTATGGCGGTGGACGCTAACGTATTGGTGTTCTGTCGAATTAGAGAGGAGATCAAGAGTGGTCGAGCGATTCAGCGCGCTATTCATGATGGATACGACCGTGCATTTGTGTCTATTTTTGATGGCAATATCACGACGCTACTGGTGGGTGTAATTCTATTTGCGGTTGGTACAGGGCCGGTAAAAGGTTTTGCTGTTACACTGTCTATAGGTATTCTCACATCCATGTTTACCGCTGTTGTGGTTACCAGATTACTGATTAACTTGGTGTACGGTGGTCGTAACGTGAAAAAACTTTATATTTGAAGAGGCCGTCATGAGTAAGAAGCGCCGTATGGCTACCGACAAAGAAGGGACACCTTCGAATGAGGAGTCGGGTGAAAAAATCATTGCTTTTATGAAATTAAGAACGGTGGCGACGGCTCTGTCGATTGTCCTGTTGATTGGTTCAGTGTTCTCATTAGCAGTAAATGGAATTAAGTGGGGGTTAGACTTTACCGGCGGTACGCAAGTGGAGCTTTTTTATGAGCAACCTGTAGATATTTCTTTTATTAGAGAGCTGTTGGCAAACGATGGTCATTCTGATGCAATAGTTAAAGCGTTAGGCTCTGCCAATAATATATTAGTAACTATTTCCGGTGATGATGCTGGGCTCGGTCGTCGTGTAGCACAAATGTTGGATGTTAATCACGCTGGGAGTATTGAAATTAAGCGAGTAGAGTATGTTGGGCCGCAGGTTGGTGATAAACTGCGTGAGCAGGGTGCCTTGGGAATGCTATTGGCGTTGCTTTTGGTGATGTTGTACATCGCTTTTCGTTTTCAGTTTAAGTTCTCAGTTGGTGCTGTTACGGCACTGACCCATGATTCTATTATTGTGCTTGGTGTATTTTCATTCTTGGGACTACAATTTGATCTGACTGTACTTGCTGCTATTCTTGCGGTTATTGGTTACTCATTAAATGATACTATTATCGTTTATGATCGCATTCGTGAAAATTTTCGAAAACGTCGTAAAGGGGATGCGATAGAAATTATTAACGTTTCTTTGAGTCAGACTTTAGGCCGTACATTGGCAACGTCCGGTACTACCTTAATGGTACTATTGTCGCTGTTTCTGTTTGGTGGAGACATGATTCATAACTTTGCAACAGCATTGATTGTGGGTATTGGAGTTGGTACTTATTCTTCTATCTACATTGCTTCTAGCCTGTTGCTATATATGAATATTGATCGGGCTGATTTGGTTGTTTCTGTGGCGAACGAAGAAAAAGAAGAGGTTGGATAAATGCCTTTATATCAGTTTCCAGGTAGGTGTGATAAAGGAGAGGAGCTTACGAGCCTACTAATAGTAGGTGATTGGGGTGAGATACTTGTTGCCATTTCTGACGACAACGACCAACGTTTGTAAGCCTGTACCTCCCACAGGAATAACTATACGGCCAGATGTTGGTGATAATTGGTTTAATGATGCATTAGGAATACGGGTTGCAGTGGTAACTATAATGCCATCAAAAGGCCCAGCAGCGGCCCAGCCAACATTCCCGTCACTTACTTGTAACTGTGTACTCAGGATGGATAACATTCTTAACTGGATGCGAGCTTTATTGTGTAGAGCTTTGATTCGTTCAACTGAATAAATACTTTTTACCATATTAGAAAGAATGGTGGTTTGATAACCAGAGCCAGTACCAATTTCCAGTACCTTATCCGGTGGTTTATTAGCCAGCAACGTCTCTGTCATTCGTGCAACGATGTAGGGTTTAGAAATAGTTTTACTATACCCTATAGGCAAAGCTTTATCTTCATATGCGCTGTGTGCAATAGCCTCATCGACAAACAGGTGCTTTGGGGTCGTCTGTATAGCATCAAGAACATCCGTAGATCGGAATACCTTGTGTTATCAAACGCTGGATCAGGCGGGCTCGCGTTCTTTGGGATGTCATGCCAATTCCGTTAATCTTTACTGCCCTCATAAATTTGCTTCGAGCCATTCCTCCACTATCGATAATGTTTCATGATGGGTCTGATCATACTGAAGAGGTGTTATGGATATGTATCCATTAGACACTGCGTGAAAATCTGTTCCTATACCGGCGTCCAGTTCTGCTCCTAGGGATGCGATCCAGTACGCAGACCTTCCTCTTGGATCAGTGGTTTTAACAGGCTGATTTGGTTTTTCTCGATGTCCGAGTCTTGTTACTTTCATCCCTAAAATATCATTAAAATCACAGGCTGGTATGTTCACATTAAGGATAGTGCCTTTAGGAGCTTTAAGATGGTCTAGTTTCAGGAATAGTTCTTTAGCGACCTTTCCCGCCGTTGCTATGGCACGCGTACCTGTTCCGCAGACAGAAAAGGCAATGGCATTGTTATTCATAAAACGACCCTCAAGAGCTGCCGCTACTGTTCCGGAGTAAAGCACATCATCCCCTAGGTTGGCGCCTTGATTAATACCAGAAATAACCCGTGAAGGTGTTTCAGTCAATAACAAGTTCAAAGCCAAATGAACGCAGTCAGCTGGTGTGCCGTCAATGCTAAAGAAGCCATTGCTTTGCCTTGTTAATCTGAGGGGCCGGTCGAGGGTTAAAGAGCTACTGCTGCCAGAACGATCACGATCTGGAGCATAAACTATGCAATCCACTACAGAGCTTAATTGTCGGTATAGTTCTGCCAAACCCTCAGAAGCAACACCATCATCGTTCGATAGTAGTATTGTCATTGCGCACTCCTCGGTTACAAGCCATCTGTTTTTGCGGAGAATATGTTGCAAAACAGGTTTTTGACCGCTGTAATGCAACAACAAGGCTAATGTTATCTCGTTAGAGTCTTTGCATGTTTTTTGATTGTAATTCTAACGTCTACGTTCTTGCCCCAATAGAGGACTTAATGAATTGTTAAATAACCAAGATCGAGAAGCAAAAATATATTCCGTTCAAAAAATAAAGCATATGAAACAAAGATGGTTAATAATAAATCTTTGCTTCAAAACTTAAGTGCATCACTGCGGATATCAATATCTCCCATCCCCATGAGGTATAAGTAGGCGACAAACTAGATAAAGTGGTATGGGAGTAGGTAGTTGAGGTGATTGGTGCTATCAGCAACCGTACACTTTCAAGGGGAATTAGTATAAAAGAATTAGGTTAATCAGTTTCATGTAACAAAGTAACCGCATGAACAGCGATGCCTTCTTTTCTACCGATATAACCAAGTTGCTCCGTGGTCGTTGCTTTCACGTTAACGTAGTTACGGCTGATTCCTAAATCATCGGCTAAGTACCGGCGCATGCTATCAATATGCGGTGACATCTGTGGTGCCTGAGCAATAATAGTTGCATCAATATTATATGGCTTAAGTCGCTGTTCTACTAGTAATAAAACTATGTGATGGAGTAATTGCCGACTATTCATACCCGAGTAGCGCTCATCTGTATCAGGAAAGTGCTTACCGATATCGCCGAGTCCAGCCCCACCAAGAAGAGCATCGCATACAGCATGAATCAATACGTCACCATCAGAGTGAGCAATTAACCCGTATTGAAAAGGAATCCTTACGCCACCGAGAATAATGTGATCTCCCTTACCAAAGCGGTGAACGTCAAAGCCGTGACCAATACGCATCATAAACTCTTAGTTGGTTTTGATTGTTGTTCAAGATATAACTCAGCAAGAGCTAAGTCCTCTCTACTTGTAACCTTAATATTATCATCGTATCCTTTAATCATCATGGGTTTATATCCTGCGTACTCCATCGCTGAGGCTTCATCGGTAATAGACACTCCGTTAGCAACCGATAATGTCATCGCTTGAGTCAATGCTTTCCATTTAAACATCTGAGGGGTAAACGTATGCCATAGAGTAGCGCGATCAATAGTTTCCACAATGGTGCCATTAGAGTCTACGCGTTTTATGGTGTTTTTTACCAATGAGCCTATTACTCCACCGACATCATGGGTTCTTAGGCACTCCACCAACCATTCAATATCAGTCTGTCTTATACAGGGCCTAGCAGCATCGTGAACCATCACCCAGTCATTGTCATCAGCAAGCGAATCAAGCGCCTTAAGACCATTTATTACCGAGTGATAACGTTTTTCCCCCCCTGTTGCCAAGATAATTTTTTTATGACGCAGAATATTAATATCTGATGCATATTTATCTTCATTGTTAAGAACAACAATTATTTTTGTAAATAAAGGAAATTGAATGAGTCTTTCCAGTGTATGTTCAATTAGCATTTTACTCTTGATTTTGAGATATTGTTTGGGTGTGTCTGTATTCATACGCTGGCCAATACCAGCCGCTGGCACAATAGCCCAGTATTTTAACTCATGGCTATGATCTGTTCTCATTAAGCCTTTGCCTCTTGAAGCCTCAGCTGAACTGGGGTGTTTTTCGTAAAAACTGGTTCATGCTTTTGCTGCAAGGAGCGGTCTCCATTTTTCTAATGTTTTGTCAGAACAAACACCTAAGAAGCTCTGGTGTGAGCCAGCCATCTTTCATAATGGGCTAATATACGAGTTACCATTGAAAGGTGTTAGTAGGATGCAAACCCTAAGATTACCACAATAACGACACACGTGGGATTGATTTGAGAGTCAGCTTAGCATAGGTTGTAGTTCTCACACAACGAATCAGGTGACTATATGGGAAACTCTTACAAACAGCTGGCATGGATAAACGATACAAGATTCAATCTGTAAGCACACTCGTATTTCCGGAGCGCAGGATGGGTGATTATATATGCACTGCTCCAATAAAACAATCTCTCTAGAGCTCAAGTGCTGTCACCGTGGTGTTTATGACGTAAAGGATGCTCATCGCCAAAGCCTGCAAAGACGCAAGACGGTAATCAAGTTTCACAAAAGAACTGGTGTGGTAAGTCGGTAGGTGAAGTCCCAGCTAGCCAGCTAGACTTAGGCTTTACACAGGCGCAAATTGCAGGGCGCATGAAACGTGAGTCTTATAATTTGGCAATTGGTTACCATACTATTTATTGACTAATCAAAAAAACCAATGGAGCTGTTTTCTCCCGCGCAAAGGTAAACGTTATTGGAAGTACTATGGTGATGAGGCTGGAGTCAACTTCATTAGATTGTAAGATCTACTTTGCTAAGCCATACCACTCATGGCAACGTGGACTTAGCGAGAATACTAATGGCCTGCTACAGAGATTTGTCGCAAAAGGAATGAAGATTGGCGGCGTGTTCAAAAATAAAATTGGGGAGGCTCAATTTTTAATCAATATACGGCCACGAAAAGCCTTAAACTACTTTAGTCAGATTGAGTTTTTGTTGGGTCAGTGTGTTAGTTGTTGTGGGAATCTAGGAGCGAGCGAATCTACATTAGCCTACTAGTAGCAGTAGCAGTAGCAGTAGTAGTAGCAGTAGCAGTAGCAGTAGTAGCAGTAGCAGTAGCAGTAGTAGCAGTAGTAGTAGTAGTAGTAGTAGTAGTAGTAGTAGTAGTAGTAGTAGTAGTAGTAGTAGTAGTAGTAGTAGTAGTAGTAGTAGTAGTAGTAGTAGTTTGTGGTGAGTGAGAACAGTCAATAACCCTCACACCTTCAAAAGAGTATAGGTGAGTTATGTTGAGCTATCCTCTTAGTCATAAATCAAATAAAAAGTTTCATCCTTTTTCACCATTCCCAGTTCCTGTCTGGCTTCCTTTTCTATTGTTTGGAGCCCACTTTGAAGCTCAATAACTTCAACGGCTAAAATATTGTTACGCTGATAAAGTCGATCACGGTCAAGCTGCTGGTGGGCTATGGTTTCTTTCAAGGTTACGAGTTCAGCAATACTTCCTTCGCCAAACCATAATTGACTTTGTAGATAAATCAGTATAACTACTAGCAAAGAAATAAATAGGCGGTACATAAACTGTCCTGATCACTTTAAAATCAAGTTTATCAAATATGAGTAAATGAGCAATATTCTTCGTCATTACGCTGAAAGTGTTTGAAGGTGAAAATAGGTGGAAATGGAACTAAGCCTTGTGGATGTTGACTTGTAGGCAGTATATTTCTATATTTTCAAATATTATGGGTATACACCAGTTATCATTGGACGTGTAGGTAGTCGGCAAACGAGCAAGCCCACATGAGCCTACGATTAGTAGGTAATGGGGGTGAGTAAGAGTGGTCACTAATCTCACGCACTCAAGTAAAGTGGGTAGAATCTTCTATGGTTTAGCGTGACCTATGGGGTGCAATGCATATTGGTTGATAAATGTTTTATTTTTAAGATTTTGGTCTTTAAAAACAATTGCTAGGCCTCGGTAAACCGGCAATGCGAGCTACTGTTTTGGCAGGACTACCCCTGAATAGCTGCATTAGGTAGATGCTGTTTCCTTTCTCTTTGCCTAGGGTATTGGCAATATGTTTGACGAAAGGGCGTTGACTAGGGGCGTGTTCATATAGTTTATAGTAGGCTCGTAACGCTTCAATAATTTCCCAGTGAGCACTGGTAAGAGTTATGCTTTCTGTTGCCGCCAGTTGTGCGGCAATATTAGGGTTCCAGTGACTAAGGTTAAGTAGGTATCCATCCTGATCAAGTGCCATGTTTTTCATGGGGAGTGCCATTTCCATCTTTAAATTGAATGACTAAAACCAGCTAATAACGTGATCATAGCAAATGGTTAAGTCGACGAACTGAGCATAGTCAACAGCAATGATGTTTTTGACGTGGACTAAAGTTCCGCGGGCTCGGTGGTCGTTGTCGAGAAAGTAAATTGAGTGGTTCTCAGTTAATGTGCTTAGAAGAGAGGTGTTTGAGTTAAGCAGGTATATGCCGTCTTCTAGTAGCAGAATACCATCCCCAGATGTTAATGTTCTCTGACATAGGTTTATGGGTTCTCCTGGTTTGTTAATTAGATGCAATATGGCCATTAAAAACTCATGATTTTGTTGTGTTTATTTAGCAGAGTTCGCAGTTGTAGCGTAGTCAATATTTTGTGGTTAGGTAGCAGTTGCTCCGCATTAAGGTTGCGTTCAGTCATGGCTGCTTCATCCACATACACTTTGTCAATACCGTATAGAGCCAGTGATTTAAATAAAGCTGTAAGGTTTTTCCGTGGGAGTTGCTCCGGTGATTGTGCTGCTACTATCTGATATACGCCATCACCCATTAGCAATAGATTTGTGGGTATATGATAGGATAATGATGTCATAACTGTATCCAGAGCTTCCTTGGCGCTGTGACCGCGGTAGGGGGATTTAGTCGAAATTATACAAATGGAGCAGGTCATTTTAGCCTCCAAAAATAATGAGTCGGTCTGCTTCTAGCACTGCATCGATTAGTTGGCCTAATCCTGATAGCTTGTAGTTATTGTCCAGATTGTTAGTTTTTAATCCATAGCGTTTTGCTTCACTTTGATTAACTATGCCCCTGCGTAGAGCAGAAGCTATACAAACAACGGCATCAATATTATGAGTACTTATGAATGTCTGCCATTCTACTGGGATGTTCTGTTCGTCCTGAGGAGAAACACATAACTGTGTGGCTGTATTTACTCCGTCTTGATAAAAAAACAGGCGCATAATTTTGTGACCGGCAGATAGGGCTGCATAGGCAAAATTAAGGGCGGTTTGAGGAGCTTGGCTATTGCAGGGAGAGCCGTAAATAGCGAGTGCAAATTTCAAGGAATAATCTCTCATTTATGATAAAAGCCCCTATGGAAGGGGCTTTTATTATAAGGAAAAAGGCATATGCCAGTTGCCATTGAAGGTGTTGTTAGTCGACAATCTGGCTTCTAATGAGTATCTGGATAGTGGTGACTGGGGTGAGAGAAGTCAATCAAGCCCCAGGGTTAATTGGTGTATCAATCATCACTACCAGCTAAGCCCAATAAACTGAGCAATGCAGTAAACAGATTATAGATATCTAAATAAAGAGAAACAGTAGCACGAATATAATTGGTTTCCCCGCCATTTATGATTCTGCTGGTATCAAACAAAATAAAGCCTGACATAAGTAAAACAATACCTGCAGACAGTGCCATCTGGGCGGCAGGAGCATGGAAAAACATTAGTGCAATACCTGCTACTAGAGCAACGATTAAGCCGACAAACAGAAAGCCACCAAGAAAGGAGAAGTCCTTGCGGGTTGTTAGTACGTAAGTAGATAGGGAAAAGAAAACCAGCGCGGTGCCGCCAAGAGCTTGCATAATGAGTTGGGGGCCGCCAGAAAGACCCAGATAGTGATTAAGCATTGGACCGAGTGCGGCACCTAGTACGCCGGTAAAAGCGAATACAGCTATAATACCTTTCTCTGAGTCAGCTGTTTTGTTGACTACAAATAAAAGACCGAAACCAATCAGTGATAAAACAAGCCCAGTCATCTGGCTGATGTTAAGGGCCATGGCAACACCGGCGGTTGCTGCACTGAATAATAGTGTCATAGCTAGCAGCATATAAGTATTGCGAAGCAATTTATGAACTTCTATATCAACTCCAGGTTCGGAATGAGTTGTTGTTAGTGCAGACCTACGTTCCATTTTAAGTATCCTTCAGTCAGTTGTTACACAAGGTTAAGTAAATGATTATCCAGAAGTATACCAGACGCAGAGGAAAAGTTGTATTTTTTGGGCTTGTTATATTTAGTTGTTAGGTATACGTTATCTATCTGTTGACTGTTTGCTGTTGATAGCTGTTTTATACTCGTTACATCAGTGAATGAAAAGTAGGTGCAAGCAAGCGAAGCCTTTATTATCCTGCGAAATTATCCTGCGAAATTATCCTGCGAATAGTAGTGTTTGGGGGTGGGTGGAAGAAGTCAATTGCTTACACTTTATAATAATGGGTATAGAAATATGCTTGTAAATTATGAGCAGTATTGGGAGGGGGAGCATAGCTGTATAATGATAATTAAAATCGAGGTGTTGACAGGAACTCTTTTTCAGGTAGTATTTGCCTCGTTCTTATCATAAGGCTGTATCGGAGGGATGGCAGAGCGGTTGAATGCACCGGTCTTGAAAACCGGCATAGGTTTGTAGCCTATCCAGGGTTCGAATCCCTGTCCCTCCGCCAAATATTTATTTCACCTGTTTTACTTAGAGACTTCAGCAGAACAGAGTTGTTTTTTGTGGAGCTGATCAGTGCCTTTGTTTTAAAGGCGTCTGTGCCGCTATGCTAGTGTTTTTGTTAAAATATAAGCCTAAGAAGCTATTACCTATTACCTGCTAGTGTAGGCCTCGCCATTGTTTATGTTCGTTATCTCTCATGCTCGGCCAAATCATCACTGCACCTAGACTTATTATGTTTCGCTAGGTTGTAGTCATACTGTTATAGAATCAAATTAAGGCTCGTACAAATGTCTCACTTTAATATTAGAGCTGAGGTGGATAGTTTTTTGTAAAGGTAAATCGGTGTATTATAAAGATCGTCAGCTTGAATTATTTTAACGGGTGTCCAGCCAGGAAGCCGGAATGTATGACTAATAATCCAGCAATTTTCAGGAAGTGTTGAATTAAAGTGGGTAGATAGTTTTTTCATTGCACCAGGGTAGAGATAACAAAATACTAGGCCTGATTTTGATAGATCGGCTTCAAAAATATCCTGACTGGTGATACTGACAGGTATTTTTAGTAGTCGAGTTAATATTTGTGAAAACCAGCGTGGAATCGGTGAGCGTTCGTGGGCATTTAATGGATTATTGGGGCATTTTTTGTTAATGGCTGGTAATAAATGACCCCATCCTGAACCTAACTCGTGAATTTCTCCATAAATCTGTTGCGGGATTAGCGTTAATAATGATTTTTTTACTGATAGCGATGTTGGTGTTGGTGTAATGCCTAAGCGATAACTCCAGTAAATTATTGAGAGAGCAGTCCACAAAAGTATGGTGATTATGAAAAGAGATGGATAAATTGAGTGGTTCATTGTGTTTTACGTGCTTTGATTGTAGCGAGTATGTATCCCTGTATCTTTAATGTCTTTGGTTGTAGTTTCAAAGTCAATGGCCTAACTTGAATGAGTAAGTATGGTAACCGGTTTATTAAAGGCTAAATAATTTTTCTCGTACACTTTTACGAAAGTTTGAAGGGGTGAGATGGTATTGCTTGTAAAACGAGCGGCTAAAATAATTGGGGTCATCATAGCCAATAGATAGAGCTATTTCTGCAATACATAGATTTGAGCTTTTAAGTAATTCCTGGGATTTTTGTAATCTTATGTTTTTCAAATAAGATGCCGGGGGTAGGCTAGTGGCTTGCTTAAATCTCCTGCCTAAAGATCTGATATGGAGTCCGGATACACGGCTCATATCAGATAATAAAATATTATCTTGGTAATGGTTGTTTAGCCATTCCTGAAGTAAAACAATGGCTTCGTCATGATGATTTGAGTTGTCATCCTGAGGGAAGCAGGTTTCCTCA
The DNA here is from genome assembly GCA_030674915.1 of Candidatus Endonucleibacter bathymodioli. Classification (GTDB taxonomy): domain Bacteria; phylum Pseudomonadota; class Gammaproteobacteria; order Pseudomonadales; family Endozoicomonadaceae; genus Endonucleibacter; species Endonucleibacter bathymodioli. The sequence continues at coordinate 204,631 of JASXSV010000001.1, read as the reverse complement.
AATGATTTTCTTATTTCGTGGGAGAATTGTTGTTCTACCCGAAGGGCGACGGAGGATCCCATTATTACTTTTATTACATGCACTGCCAAGTCCGCTACTGAATTGACACTACCGGCGCAGTAAATACGACCGGATCGAGTAATCAGGTGGTGGGGTTTAAAGTTCACGGCGGGATAGCGCCGCTGTAGCTTGTCTAAATAAAACCAGTGCGTTGCTGCCGGTTGTTTGTTTAATAAGCCTGCTTCTGCCAGAAAAACAACTCCGGTTCCGGCTACTAATATCAAAGCGTTATTGCTATGTTGCTTGATTAGCCACGATATCAATCTGTTGTTTTTTGTTATTTCAGTTAGGGGATTTCGCCATAGAGCAGGAACTAGCACAAGATCAGCTTTCCCTGTATTAGGGTAGAGAGTATCCGAGGCCAAGAATATGCCTCCGGTTGCTCTGATCTTGTCAGAGGTATCTGAACAAAAAGTAATTTCTAGGGGGTTGTGGTTGCCTTCAAGACGACTATAGACAGATGCTGCTTCTAACATCTCAAGAGGCAGAGTAATGCTAGTGGCAATCATATGCTGAAAAAGAGGGACGGCAATTTTTATTGGAGTAGAGGTAGGTCTGTTATTTAAGGTCATAAAGTTGTTTGTCTTAAAAGTCTGGTATTTTGTCTTAAATTTTTAGTCTATACCAGCCTAATGTAACGTAACATACTTTTTTGATGCCGTAATTATTAGCATTGTTTTAGCAGTTGTTATTGAAGGAGTGAATAATTGACCAGATTGCCAGTAATTGTTGCTCAGGGTGGTATTAGCCCCGCAGGGAGGACGTCAGGATTTCATGGTTATCGAAGGTTAATTATTGATAAGCTTGGTGAGCAGGATAAAAGTAGGACTTTAGCGATGCTGGCATGTCTTGGTGGTTATTCGGACGATGTTAGCGAGCAAGAGATTCTTGAGGGAAGTTTAGTTCGTCGCTTGGAGAAAACATTATTTGATAGTAGCGCCTTGTACCATCATCGTCGGATTGAATTGCAAGATGGTACAATGCTGGTGTTATCTGATCAGCGCTTACTAAATCCTTTACCGAAAGGCTGGGTTATAGAGAGGAGAGAAAAAGGTCGGGTGCATATCCGAGTGTCTGGTAGTCAATCAATGATGTTGCCTTCGAGTTATCCGTCAGCTGTTAATGCGGCGGGTCAGTTGCCGAGGGGTTTTCAACCAGAAAAGTTGTATCAGTCTAGAAATCATCCTCGGTCGCTTGCAATGACGGTTTATAGTGCCTCTGACGCTATTGTGTCGGCAGGTCTGGATTGGTCTTTCCTGAGGAGAATATTGTCTCCTGATGAAATAGCGGTTTATGCAGGTAGCGCTATGAGTCAGATGGATTACAACGGCAATGGAGGTTTGTTACAGGCTCGTTTGCTGGGTAGGAGGGTGACATCTAAGCAGTGTCCATTTGGTTTTGCTGAAATGTCTGCGGACTTTATTAATGCTTATATCCTTGGGTCATTAGGCGCAACAGGTACTAGCATGGGAGCTTGTGCGACGCTGCTGTACAACTTGCAACAGGGGGTTGCTGATATTCATAGCGGCAGGCGACGGATTGTCGTTGTTGGTAGCAGTGAGGCGCCAATTATCCCTGAAATTATTGATGGTTATTTCACTATGGGAGCATTGGCCAGTGATGATGCCCTACGACAGCTAGACCAGCTTAGTGAGAATGAAAATCCTAATTGGCGTAATGCCTGTCGTCCGTTTGGTAATAATTGTGGTTTTACCCTAGCGGAGTCAGCACAGTATTTTATATTGATGGATGACGAATTGGCTGTGGAGTGTGGTGCTGAAATTCTGGGTGCTGTTGGTGATGTTTTCATTAATGCGGATGGTTATAAAAAATCGATTGCATCGCCGGGTGCGGGTAATTATCTGACCGTTGCCAGGGCTGCAGCTTTGGGTAGGTCTATTGTGGGTGAAGATGTTCTTCGACATGGTAGTTTTGTGCAGGCGCATGGGACGGGTACACCTCAAAACCGGGTCACAGAGTCGCAGATTCTTAATGATGTTGCCTGCGCTTTTGGCATTGGTAAGTGGCCTGTTTCAGCGGTAAAAAGTTATGTTGGTCATTCTTTGGGGGCTGCTGCTGGTGATCAGATTATGTCTACGCTTGGGGTTTGGCGATATGGGTGGTTGCCAGGAATAAAAACAATGGATAGTTTGGCGGAGGATGTTGTAAGTCAGCGGCTGAATATAATAGTACAAAACCACTATCAGGTTGACACTACTGCTACTGAGCTGGCGTTGATTAATGCGAAAGGTTTTGGTGGTAATAATGCAACAGCGCTAATGCTTAGTCCTCACTTGACTGTAAAAATGCTTAATGCCAAACATGGTCAGAAAGTTATGGGACTATGGCAAGCCGCTCATGAAAATGTCTGTGAACGTCAGCAGGATTATGAGCGTCAAAGTTTGGCTGGTACTATACAACCTATGTACCAGTTTGGTATGGGTGTGCTGGCAGGTTCTGATCTAACGATGGATGATAAGCAGATAAGTGTCCCTGGCTACGGAAAGCCCATTAATTTAGAAATGGAAAACCCATTTTGGTCTTATTAAGTGTAGAATGTATCGTATAACTAATGCGTTATGTGACTTTGAAGCTACATAGCTTATAATCATTCTCTGGCAGTTGTGATGTTTTTGATAGCTATCATTTACTTCTCCAGCCACCTTCTGTTTGTAGGCTTGTAGGCTCGTAGGCTCGTAGGCTCGTAGGCTCGTAGGCTCGTAGGCTCGTAGGCTCATGAGGGCACTTTTGCTTATTGCCTATCAATACCTTTCATGGTAATAGACATAAAAGTTTGATGTAATGTCTTTTAATTTGTAATGACTTATTTGCATTCCCCCATTAAAAGAGAATGATTTAAGCTGGAGAGTATCAGGTGATCAAAAAGTTAATTATACCATTAGTGCTGTTTTTGTCTTTCTCTCAATTTTGTGCAGCAGACGACAGAGATATTGTGAAATTTGACAATTCGCTGTCCAATGAGATCACGCTTTACCCTGGGAAAGGATTGGTTAAGCAGACATTTGAAGCCTTACCGGCATCTGATGGGATTTTGCTTTTGGAAGGCTTTTGTTATGGTCGGCGCGAAGGTGGTTTTCAGGTAGAGTACCGTAATGGTAGTAAGAGCTATAGGCCTGAAAAGACTAGATGGTCGCCGGGTAAAATTGATAGAGATAGCCTGTACGGGATGATGGTAGGGAGAGGAGTTGAGCTGATAGGGGGAGGCGTCAATGTACCTGTTCCAGGAAAACTCTTGATTTATGATGCAGGCATAGGCCTTGTTAAAGGAAATAATGGGAGGGAGTATATTGTTGACTTGAGTGATGCTAATGGTATGCGGCTAGCATCTAGGGAGCCAGTCCTAGCAGAGAAGAGCTACGCTGATCAGGTGTTTGTTGATTTTGGTCAACAAAAACCGGAGGGTATACTGATGATATCTTATATTAGCTCGTTACTTGGCTACTCTAGCCAGTACCAGTTTAGGAAGGATGAGAATGGAAAAGGTTGGCTGAAACAGCATATTGTTATTCGAAACGACTCTAATGTTGATTTTAAAGATTCACAAGTTTGGTTGGTTTCAGGTGATACGAAGGCAATGCAAACAAATTATGGTAACAAACGGCTTAACGGATTTGCATCGACAATGGAGGCACGAGGCAGTGAGAGAGTTGGTGAAATGCTGGTGACGCAGATTACGAGTATGACGCATATCACACCAAATTCAAATTTGCAGATGATGCAATATCAGCAGGATGATATCCAGCTTGAAAAGAGATATGTTTTGGATGTTCGTAGACATGGACGAGGTTATGGTGAATTAGAGAGACCCAATTTGGTATTGCGCTTTAAGGCAGGTGAGGACTTGGTGCCTGGTTGGGTGGAAATGCACGATACTAGTATTGAAGGTTTGACTCTCCTTAGTGGTAGTACATGGTTACCAAAAACCATCAAAGGTGACTATGTCAGCTTTAATGTGGGAGAGGCTTTAGCCGTGCGTGTTCAACGAAAGAAAGTTGATAGCGGGCAAAAGGGGGATGAACTTCATATTAAGTGGCAAGTAATAGTTTATAACGATCAAAAGGAAGTAGTGACTTTTAGGCTGAGTGATAGTGACCGTAGTTTACTTAAGTTCGATAATGTAAAAGGTGGTCAATTAGAAGGCGTATCGGTGATAGAGCTAAAAGTGCCTGCTAGGGGGCAAAAAGAAATAACCTATAATGCTCTCTACGGTAGGTAGAGGTTGGGGTGTTAATTTATTGTTATTCTCTGCCTTGTTTTTTAAAAGATGGTATACTCGTTTTCATTGAAGGTATTAGCAGAAGGAAGGGGAGTGAAGTCCCATTATTATACAAGTAGTAGTTATTGATGTGAGTATAGTCAACAACCTCATCCCTTCAATAGAGAGGGTGTAGTAGTTTGTATCTTGAGCCTTGGTTGCTTGAGGTCTGTTTGTTTCGCCAGCTATCTATGGGTGAAATTTGTAGTTAACAGTACAAATCAGGAATTTAGTGATGGGCTTTGAAATTGCGACTTTGGTGTTTGTTGGGCTGACTGTGTTGTTGATCGCTAAAGGTGTTTGTATGGTACCGCAAGGCTTTCATTATACCGTAGAGCGTTTTGGCAAGTATACCAAAACTTTAACTCCTGGTCTTAGTATCATTATGCCTCTGATTGATGGGATTGGCAGGAAGGTTAATATGATGGAGCAGGTCCTTGATATTCCTCCGCAAGAAATAATATCTTCGGATAATGCTCAGGTTACTACGGATGCTGTTTGCTTTTTTCAGGTGCAGCATGCGGTTAAGGCTTCTTATGAGATTAATGATTTGCCAAGAGCCATGAAAAATTTGGTGATGACCAATATTCGAGCAGTGCTAGGTTCTATGGAGTTGGATGAAATGTTGTCCAATCGTGACCGTATTAATAGTTTATTATTGACAAAAGTAGATGAAGCTACTGATCCGTGGGGTTTAAAGGTGACTCGTATTGAGTTACGTGATATTGCTCCTCCGGAGGACCTTGTGGAGTCTATGGGTAGACAAATGAAAGCAGAGAGAGAGAAAAGGGCGAGAATTCTCGAGGCGGAGGGGCTGCGGGAGGCTGCGATCAATGTATCTGAAGGTGAAAAGCAGGCTCAGATTTTAAAAGCAGAGGGAGCACTGGAGGCATCTTGTCGAGAAGCAGAAGCTCGTGAGAGGCTTGCTGAAGCTGAGGCTAGAGCAACAGCGCTTGTCTCCAAAGCGATTGCAGAAGGAGGCTCCAGAGCTATCAATTATTTTATTGCACAGAAATATGTGGAGGCATTAAAAGAGATAGCAGGGGCTGACAATAGTAAAGTGATTATGATGCCTTTGGAGGCGGGTAATGTTATTGGTGCTCTTGCTGGAATTAAGGAGCTGGTTGCCGAAGCCTCCTCAGGTTCTAATAAAGGGGTTGTAAAACAAGGAGATTATAAATAGTGAATATACCAAGTAGCCTGGAACCGTGGCATTGGGTTATTCTTTTTTTTTTATTGTTGGGTGTTGAAACCCTAGGCGCTGGCGGTTTTTTGCTTGGTGGTGCAACGGCTGCATTAGTTGTTGCTGGAATAAATTGGTTGCTACCTAGCTTTGGCTGGGCAGAGCAGTTAGCTATTTTTGCTGCTCTTAGCCTGATTCTTACTGTGGCGTATTGGTATTTTTTTCAAAAAGTGTATGACCGCGATGATCTTCCTGATCTGAATAATCGTGGAGCCCAGCTTATAGGTCGTTACGTTGAGTTGAACGAGGATTTGCCTTATGGTCAGGGTAAGGCGCAGATTGGTGATACCTTGTGGAAAGTAAAAGTAAGCAGCAAAAAATCCTTATTTAAAGGCACTTTTGTCGTTGTTACAGGGTGTCAAAATATGACGTTGCTTATTGAGGAACAGCTGGATAAGGGGTGATTCTACGCTAGGTTGTTTTATATTCAGTGTCATGTGAAGGCGAAGGAATGTTCTGCTTCATTCTACCGCTTCTCTTTTTTAGCTTATTCTCAGTCACGCTATAGCTGCCTGGGGAATTATATACTAGTTACCATTCGAGGCGTGGGCAGGCGACAATCTCACGCCTTTAATAGAATGATTTTATCTTTGGATAGATGTAAGTAGGAATAGTTAATTGAGACATACGATAGGCAACGATTTTAGCCAAGGCCATTGAATCTTCCTTATTTAGAACTGGTTTTTACGTATTTTTCCCTGCATATCATGGTTTGGGAGCAGCATAGATCGCGAAAAGCTTAGTGTCTTTTATATATGGCGTAAGGATGCATGCCACGATATTTTCGCATGCCGACATTTTACTATAATATAAACTGCATTGTTGAGTTATGCTGAGGGCTCAAAATATAATTTATTTTATGGTAAATGCGATATTTTTGACTAAAATAACAACTATTGCCTTAATGTAATAAGGTTTATTTTATAAACAACGGTGCTAGTAAAATGACTATAGTCATTACCATTGAAAGATAGAGGTCGTTGATTGTTTTCATATCAATCACCTGCTACTAGTAAGTTCAAGGGGTTTCGCACGGTTGTTGTTTACTATAATTTTCCATGGAAATGAGTATATATTATGAAATGGTGCAAGTCGTTTTTTCTTGTTTTTTGTTGTGTATTTGCTTCTAGTGGTTTTGCTGAGCCACCGGAACTTGCTGATTTAACAAAATTACTGTGTTTTTTGAGAGATGAAATACAGGGTGAACAATGGTTAAAGTGGGGAAAATGGGCGGAACAAAACAGTATCGTCGCAGATACTGATGATTTTTCATGGACTCAGTACATTAGTAAGAACTGGTGTTTCACAGAAAAACCTCTGACGTTGGAGAAATGTAATGAGGCACTACGATTATTTCATAGGAAAAAAGGGATAGAGCGGTGGGATCAAATGGATTTGTCGTTTGTTAGTAATACCGAACTATTAAAAGACTTACTAGATAAGGTTGGTGTGAGGGCTGAAATATCTCATTCTGATGATAAATATGACTGGGCTATAATTCCTGGAGGTGCGTTATTCAGGGTGGAAAGTAGAATAAAATGCTTTCGTACACTTTATGATAAAAAATGTGTTGAGGCATTGATCTTGGCCGGGTCTGATCGGAGATTGAGTAAGGTAGATAATAAAAATGAATTATTACCTGCATTAGAAGAAGGGCAAGAAGTTTCTATGTTATATAATCTCGTTAATAAAGATATCAATACTGAAATGGATGGCATGTTTTTCATGGCTATATCAATGCTGAGGCCAGATATAAATGTGGAGTCGATATTGATAGAATCGGCTGCTGATTTGAAAAGCAATGCTCTCTTTGATATAGCTAATAATGCAGTTAGGCATGGATGTCTATCCGTTCATAATATACCAGTGAGGGAAATGGCAATGAGAATGTCTTATGCGAAAGGACGTGATGGAAGCCGAGCTACTACTATGGATAATGTTGCTACGATTTATAAAGATAATCCTGAGATAGTAACTAAGAAATTAGCACTGATATCTACACAGCCCCATGCTCATTATCAAGAAGAAATATTTAAAAAAGAATTTAATAAGCTGGGTGGAATAAAAAATGTAGATATAACGGTGTGTGCCCAACCAATTAGCGATAGTATTTTACTGGTTGAACAGTTGAATGCTTTGCATCAGTGGCTTAAGGAGTCGCTTCCTTCAAGTTAGGCAGGCTGAATTAACACAACAAATGCAACAGGCTATATCCGTTACCGTTTAATGGTGAGGGTTGGAGACAAATGGTCGAGCCGTTATAGTCTACGATAGTAGGTTGTTGGGGTAAGCGAGAGTAGTCAACAATCTTTCACCTTTAATGGTGTTTGGTGCAGAGGTATAATAATTTACAGGATATACGCGAATATGATGAAACCCACACAGCTAAACTTAGTGGCACGTATTTTTGCATTATAGCCATTCGACACAAAGATATCTAAAAAAAACACTTGAAGGGGGGGGCAGTGTTAATATCTTGGGTTTATATTGTCCGACAGGCCTTAATCCTACACAAAGAGAAGTTTACTACCTTAAATGGATAATTCATCAGCCGCCACGCATACTCCAATGATGCAGCAATACTTGCGCATTAAAAATCAACACCGTCAGCATATTTTGTTCTACCGTATGGGTGATTTTTACGAGTTATTTTATGATGATGCCAAAAAGGTGTCTCGCTTGCTGGATATAACTCTTACCAGTAGAGGTAAATATGCTGGCGAACCAATTCCTATGGCAGGCATTCCTCATCATTCCGCCGAAGGTTATCTTGCGAAACTTATTCGCCATAGGGAATCAGTAGCTATCTGTGAGCAGGTTGGTGATCCTGCTACATCTAAAGGACCAGTAGAGCGGCAAGTTGTTCGTATTCTAACTCCTGGCACTATTAGTGATGAAGCCTTTTTAGATGAGCGTAAAGATAATCTTTTGATGGCTGTAACAATGAGTGAAAATGCTTACGGCCTTGCTGTCCTTAATATCAGTAGCGGATACTTCTCAATACTTGAAGTACCAGATGAAGAGGCTTTGTTGTCAGAAATCGAAAGATTAAGTCCTGCAGAAATTCTTTGTAATGATAATCAGCCTTGGCCGCAAAATATTGCCAAACGCTCAGGCACCCTAATGAGGCCTCCTTGGGATTTTGACTACCAAACTGCGGAGGAACTGCTAACTCGCCAGTTTCAGACCAAAGATCTTAAAGGATTTGGCTGCGCACATTTAACAACGGCAATACAAGCAGCTGGTTGCCTAATGCAGTATGCAAAAGAAACTCAGCGTACAGCACTGCCACATATTCGTAGTATAAGTCAGGAAAATCGTGAAGAGAGCGTTGTTCTTGATGCAGCCAGTCGACGGAACCTTGAGTTGACAATCAATCTATCTGGTGGCAGAGAGCACACACTGATTGATGTTATTGATAATACTGCCACTCCAATGGGTAGCCGATTACTGGGCCGTTGGTTAAATCGCCCGCTACGGGATGTGAGTAAGATAAGGTCACGTCAATCAGCTATTTCCACAATAAAAAGCGACTTTCATTTTGAAATAATTCACCAGACACTGAAAGGAATTGGTGACATTGAACGTATTTTAGCAAGAATTGCTTTAAAATCAGCTCGTCCTAGAGATATAGCCCGACTTCGAGACGCTCTGGCTCAACTACCGGAGCTTCAGTACAGCCTAAAGAAGCTGAATAATGAGCACGCTCTTCGGCTGGCTGAAGGTATCAGTGAACATCCTGAGCTAGTAACGTTACTAACCAAAGCTATCATTGAAAATCCTCCGGTTGTTATTCGTGATGGTGGAGTTATTGCTGAAGGATTTGATCATGAGCTAGATGACCTTCGTGCAATAAGCCTGAATGCTGGTGATTACCTGATTAAACTGGAGGCGCGTGAGCGAGAACAAACCCGTTTATCGAGTCTTAAAGTTGGGTTTAACCGTGTTCACGGCTATTACATTGAGCTCAGCCGTCGAGAATCCAGCGATGTCCCAATTACTTATATTCGCCGACAAACTCTCAAGAATACAGAAAGATTCATTACTCCAGAATTAAAAGAGTTCGAAGATAAGGCATTGTCTAGTAAAAGTAGAGCATTAGCACGGGAGAAAACTCTCTATGAAGAGCTTCTAGAGCAGCTAGTTGAAAAGCTTGGTCCCTTACAGGAATGCGCTCTAAACTTGTCAGAGCTGGATGTTCTTAACAATCTAGCGGAACGTGCTGAATCTCTTGATTTTTGTCTGCCAGAATTGGTAGATACTCCAGGGATAGACATTAAAGATGGGCGACACCCAGTTGTCGAGCAGGTATTGAGTGCGCCTTTTGTAGCAAACAGCACTACTCTTCATGGCTGTCGCCGAATGCTATTGATTACCGGTGCTAACATGGGTGGGAAGTCCACTTATATGAGGCAGACTGCTTTAATTGTATTGTTAGCACACATCGGAAGTTTTGTCCCTGCTAGCCAGGCAAAGATAGGTCTAGTTGACAGAATTTTTACTCGAATAGGTTCCTCCGATGACTTGGCTGGAGGGCGCTCAACTTTTATGGTGGAAATGACAGAGACAGCTAATATTTTACATAATGCTACGGAATATAGTTTGGTATTAATGGATGAAATTGGCCGAGGTACCAGTACTTTTGACGGTCTTGCTCTAGCTTGGGCTGTTGCTGAATACTTAGCGGAGTACATCAAAGCATTTACTTTATTTGCCACGCACTATTTTGAGTTAACTCAGCTACCCAGCACCAGTAACGGTGTGGCTAATGTTCATCTAAGTGCCACAGAGCATGATAATCGTATTGTTTTTCTCCATGCGGTAGAGGAGGGTCCGGCAAGCCAAAGCTATGGCTTGCAAGTGGCCCATCTGGCCGGAGTGCCGAAACATGTAGTTGACAAGGCCCAACAAAAGCTAAAGCTATTAGAAAATGATTCTCTTGAACAACAGGGTGTGATTAAAGAAAAAACACCTTCTACTGGGCATGGGCAAGCAGATATGTTCACTAGCTCGGAGCTACACCCTGCCATTACCCTACTGAATTCTCTTAACACTGATGATATAAACCCACGACAAGCGCTTGATATTATTTATCAACTAAAGAATCTCATTTAGCCAAGGTAATTCACCTTCCTAATTTTGTAGTCCATTGCGAAGTTTTATAGGGCGTTTTACACCAAGTTGTCGGATGTCCTACTATTGAAAGGATCCGTATGTGGAGGCTTCTTGGGGAACTTCTCCATAGAGCTCTAGGTAACAAAGATTGCGAAAGCGGCAGGTCTCTATACGCGTTAGCATTGAAAGCATGAATAGGTGATAAGCGAGCGAATCACAATAAGTCTACAAATAGTAGGTGACTGGGTTGAGTGAAAGCAGTTAGCCCAATCACCTCTCAGGGGAGTTGGGATATAATTGACACTAGCTTCCTGCAATAAATAGAGATCAATCAAACAGTTTTATTTCAAAATATCAGTGCGATGCGCTTTCGCTACGCTGTTAGCAATTTTAGCAGGTATACTTGATTCATCAGCAAAATGTTTCCACTGCAAAATAGCCTTTTGCACTTGTCGGACAATCTCCTCTGCTCTGCCACGTTTCATTGATATATTTTTCGCGCAGACTTTAAAGTCGTCAATAGTGAAGTGATCACATTTTCCATTGAGTGACATTTGATGTTTATTAGTCCAGTCGCCTTGAGGATTGTAACTGTAAGTCATATCAAAGGCTGGGGATAGAGACCAGTTGCCTGATTTATCCATCAAAAAAGAAATATTTTTGACGTGGTCATCCTGATTGCGCCCAATAATATTGAAAGCCATTCGTCGGAACTGCTGTTCAATCGTGGCCATAGGCATTCCGAGTTTACGGATTGTACGCAAAGCCTGCTCATAAGAATACGCACCGGCTTGTTTGAAATCAAAATGCTCCATTGCGCACAAGGACTGCATATGAATTTTTTGACCCGAAGCAGTTCGGTCAAAACGCTTTGTCATAAAATGGTTTCGGCCGTTTTCTTTCAGTAATCTGGATTCTTCCATATCGATCTTAGCTTCGCGTGCCATCTGGTAATAGGCGTGCTCGATGAGCCCGTAACCTGCGGGGTCATCAAGCTCTTTATCTTTGTTGCCTGAAACACCATCAAATTTTAACAACCAATCAGTAAAACCTTCTCCTGCTGTTACCTGTCCAGAGCGTACCTCATTCGTTTTTTGATTCCAGCCAATGATTGCTTTAGCTCTGGCTCCACCTGCGGATGTACCAATTTTTAGAATTTCCTGTAAAGAGTTTTCTCTAAGTTCAGGGGCAAAAGATCCTTCAAGAGTATTGCGTTTTGTTAGAATTTTACTGGCAAGTTCGACCAATGCCTTTACATCAACTGATTCAGGCTTGTTAGAAAAATTTCCCTGAGATGGCTGATACTCTAATGCCCCCATTCCTCTCGCACCTATATAGCAAAGACGCTCAACCGGGTTAAACGTTTCTGGTGAGCGGCCCTGCTTGGCTAGCCATACATTTATCAACGCATTACCAAAATCATCTGGCAATGAGTCAGCAATCAATCCTGGCAAACCATGGAAGGTCTCTCGTGGTAAAGCTGCAAATGAGTAAATCTGCCTGGAAAGCGGCATAGTAAATGGTGCCACCTCAATATCACTATTGATAAACTCAGACTCATACTCAAAATGCGCAAGCCCAGCACTATCATCCCAGCTTACCGCTCCGATAGATTTGCCCCAAAGCTTTATTTGGGCAGCAGTCATTTCTCATCCCCCCACGACCATACGTTTTCTTTTTTTGGCTTAATCGCTCTGGAAGAGGCCCTTTTGCGTTGTTTTCCCTGCATTTTAAGCTGTTGAACTGGACTCACGATTGTCTCTGGAATAAGGCAGTCAAGGTTTCCTATCAGCTGTAATGTTCGCAAAATACGAATGAGGCTTGAAGCCTGGACTGATTGGCCGTGTTCAATCCGTATTAATGTTCGGTGAGAAATGCCTGCTTCTTGCGCTAGCAATAGCTGGCTTTTATTCATATTTAAGCGGAGTTGGGTGATGCGATTACCCATCTCCTTTAATATGGCTTCATCTGAATGATGATTATCCAGTCTCATAAGATGCCTGTTTTGTCACTTAGTTGTGCTAAAGGCTTTTAATTTGCCTTTTATGTCATTTTATATGGTTAGTATTCATTTACTATATGCTTAATTTGTCATATTAGTACCATTAATTATGATAATTAGATTATTTTGGCATGTTGAGTTATTAAGTTTCATTGCTACCTTGACTTAAAGCCAGAGCTGATGACCTTAATTTAAAACGGCAAGGTGAAATACCTCTCTAACAATATTTTACCAGTAGAGTGGGTTGTCGTGAAACTGAAAATAGAACAGTCTAAAATCTAATCATCTATATTTTCAGATTGCACATAAGCTATATCAGTTTCCATTGAAGGTGTGGCATGGCGATAAATGAGTGAATACCAATGAGGCTAAGAGTAGTGGGATTTGGGTGAGAGAGAGATCAGCGGCCTACGTTTCAAGAGGAGTTGGAATATGCTATTGTTGCTCATAAGTTTGCTTGTGGCCCCCTATTTTTATACGACACATACAATCTCATGTGAGTATAGGCAGTAAGACACTTAAGATACACTATAGAATATGAGACCTTTGCACGATAGCGCTGCATAAGCCCCACTATTAATTAAATCGTATTTTTTGAGGATAAAGCCTTAAAAACACAATTTCAGTTCGAATATTCGCCATTCTAGCCATTTCACCCTTCATTTTCGATTTTTAGGCGCAACTTGCCTGCTGAATCGATAAGCCTCGTTTAATATTGTGCGCCACGCACATTATTTCAAAACGTGTGCGGTTTCGGCTTAAGCCAAGATAACGAGCTTTCGCCATGCCATAGTGTCATTTCAAAACGCCAAATACTCGCTCCACAGTGCAGCACACACCAGAATGTAAACGGTTAAAGAACTTATCATGTTCTGTTAATGATTTATTTCGATAAGCACGTTTTATTATTCTGTTATCAATATTTCGATCATCCAGCCATTTACTGTGCTTCTTGCTGGAATAGGCACTATCCGCATAAACAGAAGACTCTTCACCATCTAATAGCTCAGTGAAACAATTTTAATCGTGAACATTGCCTGCTGTGTAACCGATCGATTTTATCAGCCCATCCTCATCAACATTTATGTGCGCTTTATAGCCGTAGATACTTTTACTCTTCCCGTCAGAACCGACCTTCACGTTCCACTTCGCGTCAGGATCCTGTGTTGAGTGCTTGTATTTATCCTTATTTGGGCGACATTGTTTAGCCTCAATTATGCTAGCATCAACAATACTGATGCCTCCAGACTTAATATAAAGACCTTTATCTATAAGCTGGGAATTGATTTCTTGAAGCAATTTATCCATAAACAATAATTTATCTAGCTTCTGTCTAAATCGCCAAAAAGTACTGTGGTCCGGCACTGACTCTGAAATGTCTAGCGCAATAACTCGACGAAATAAAAGATCGCGAGCAAGTTGTTTCTCTAGGGCTGAATCGCTTAATTTATACCAGCTTTGCAGCAGCAGTGACTTAAACATCATCAGTGGAGGCCATTCCTTCTCGCCTCGAGAACTTGAATGTATATCTTTCAGATGATGCTCCAAGCGAGCTCAATCAGTGAGTTCATGGACAGAGTCGAGCCCTTTCACTGCATCGTGAGTAATCAGCATTGAATCTGCTAGACTGCGTTGTTTCAGATTTTTCCAAGCCATAATTTCACCGAAAAGCATTGATTGTGCAAGGCTTATTATACCTTGTTTTCAGTTGTTTAGCGAGACTCGTGCAAAGGTCTCAATATAACAATATATTTGAAAATATAACAAGCCAAAAAACCAATTGACGACATAGGGATTATGTATTAGGAGCTTCAGGAATGAGAGGATGTTGTTGTCAGTTCACAGTTTCACTAGTGGCTTATCACCATGAATGTTGGCAATGTAGTTTTATGAGTAATACTTGTTATTGAAGAACAAGTGTCGTTAAATTATAGAGCATACTCTACAAGTCCTTTTAATTACTCTCAATAAATCATAAAACAGCACATAAAAAGGAAATATATCATGAATATTAGACCTAATAAACCAGGGTCAGTAAATTCTTCAGTAGAAACAGATAGTAAGGGTTCAAGCGAGCAGTCTATAGGTCAGGTAACAGGAAGTAATGGTCAAGCTATTATTAAGGAGGCATCTACAGCTTCAGTTGATAACCATTCTGTGACAAATCCAAACACCAATGATGAAACCCCATGTTCAATCCAGCCAACACGCAATATTATTAGAAAAGATCTAAAAGAGAAGACTTCTACCGTTAGTGACTCAACAACTAAAACAGACGCTCACCCAAATCAAGCAGTCACACCAGGAGTAATATCCAATTGTGATAAAAAAATATTACTACCTATCAAAGAAATAGAAGCAAATGTATTAAAAAAACTTATTATTGATGGGGAATTTTGTGATAATACACATTATAACGTCAAGGGAGATCTTGAGTTTGTTAATGAGCCATGCTTAACAAAATTGCCAAGCCACCTCACTGTAACAGAAGGACTTACAATTAGCCGTTGCGCTAACCTAGAAACGTTGTCAAGTAATCTCAATGCTAGGTCTATTTCTATTGATAGTTGCCACAAGTTAACCACTCTGTCCGAGAACCTACACACAACATATCTTTCTCTTAGTGACTGCAATGGCCTGATACAACTACCTGAGACACTAAAAGTAGACGAGGATGCTACAATTAGTGAATGTCCAAATCTGAAGTACCTTCCACCAAACTTCGTAAAACATAATCTTGAGGTTACAAGATGTGGGAGCCTGACGACCTTTGGTGATGACCTGACACTGACTGGACAATTAAAAGTTTCCCACTGCAACAATTTAACAAACATCGTAACCAAAGATCTTACCGTTGAAAGTCTTTTTATTGATGAAAACGAGATATTGCAAACAGTGGCTAAAAATATATGTGCACAAAAGAATTCACCAAGGGGGAGATCTGACTGCACTGTAAAGGCATGCCCCAACCTGATAACTCTAGCGGAAACCATCATCGTTGCTGGAATTTTTGCAATTAGAGAATGCTCAAAGTTAATGCACTTACCTACTAAGTTAGAGGTGGGAGGCATGTTTATGCTTAGCTATTGCGACAAGATCACCACACTGGGCGATGGACACCACTTCACAGGTGTTGTATCACTTAAGAACTTAAAGCATCTGGAGTCTGTAGGCAATAATATCATCATAGGTGGTAGGCTTACTCTTATGGAAAACCCTAACCTGAAGACAATTGGCAATGACATTACCGCGCATGATATTGTATGTATCGAGTGCCTCGGCCTAGAAGATGTCGGGGATAGAATCGCTGTGAAAAACAATTTTGGTCTTGTCGGTTGCACTAAGCTGGTAACCATTAACGATACACTCAAAGTAGAGGGTGATTTTTTTCTTGATTATTGCGTCAGTCTTGCACACTTGCCAGACGAGAAGTTCGAGCTAGGTGGAGACCTTTCTCTTGTCGGTTGTGATGACTTAACTAACATTCCTGACTGGATCAAGACACTGGGAGCCAAGAAGAGCGGCGATACCCGCTGTGTTTATTTGCCATATAATAATACCAGAATAAGTACAGTTACAGAAGAATTACTTAGAAATGAAGTTCCGGGCATGAAGTTTATACGGCATCAACCTACGACCGGAGAAGAAGCCCTGTATCCAATCTCCAGCTATACGTTTGGAACATTTGCAGAGGCTTTTACGTTTTGGAAAAACCTAGCCTCGCCCAGTCAAGCATCGGTTACTAACATTCCAATACCAGACTTGCAGCCAAACGAATCTGCGGACCTAATTAAGTTCCTGGAACTATTGACGACTACGGAGGACTATAAAGATAAAACTTCGCGGAAGTTCCTGGCCGAGCGTGTTGTAAACATCCTGCCTCTTATCATTAAAAAAAGTGAGTATCAAGAGCATTTTTTGAATATATTATTCTCTTATCTGAATTCCTGTATAGACGGAATTAATTTTTCACTTAACGAACTAGAGACGGCACTGTTAATCAAAGATGCAGAAGCCCAGGCAATTAAGAGCAATAATCCTTCTGCCTTGAAGGAAGTGGGTATGAAAATAATGATCCTAGCGAAAATAAAAAAAATATCTGAGGAGTATATAACCCAAAAATTGAGCGGAAATGACCCTGTTGCCGTTCGTTTGGGTTTTCAGATTGGCTTGCAAGAGAAATTCAACCTGCCAGGTTTAGCTAAGAGTATGCACTTTGTTACTTTTAGCGGAGTTAAACAAGAAGACATTGACAAGGCTATTGTTAGAATTAACGACTCTTGTACTGATGCTGAATTGGATGTATTTTTAACAACTTGGGAGCCTTGGGGGAAATACCAGAGGTCCTGCGACATCCCGAAATTTGACATACTTAGCAGCGTACCAGTCGCCAATATTAATGAATGCGCTATACTTCACGACACATGTAATGAGATGGTTTTACTGAATGGCGTGCATGTAAGTTATGAAGCCCTGTGTAAATTTTTTGTGGAGAGCGGAAACAACCCCTTCACTAATAAAGTTTTGAACTGGTCAGAAGTGCATAAATTAATTCTTAGTGACAAAGGATAAGCAGAAGACTATTTCACTTCAGTCATTCATCAAGAAAAAGCTGCCTTCATAGTAAATGACAGTAGGAGGTTGCTAACCATTCTAGACAATAATAGAAAGTAAGTATATGATAATAACTTAACTAGCTCCAGCATATTAATGCATACTGATCTTGGCGATATATTAAGAGTTGCTACGCGAATACAGGGTAAAATTCAATACTTATTTTGCTGAAGATTCTGCAAAACTCCCTATTTATTATTGTATAGATATAAGCTCACGGGCTTGGGAAGGTGCAATTAAGTCCAGAGTTTTTAAGTGCATCGACACATTACGGAAATATAGGATTGACCTTACTCATTTTGTAGTCCATTACGAAGTTGGATAGGGCATTTTACACCAAATTATCGGATTTCTCTATTGTTGAAACGATCCCGATGTGGAGGATTTTTGGGGAGTTTCTCCATAGAGTTCGAGGCGAGGCAGGTCACTGCGTTACCATTGAGCGCATGAATACGCACCGGCTTGTTTGAAATCAAAATGCTCCATTGCGCACAAAGACTGCATATGAGTTTTTTGACCCGAAGCAGTTCGGTCAAAACGCTTTGTCATAAAATGGTTTCGGCCGTTTTCTTTCAGTAATCTGGATTCTTCCATATCGATCTTAGCTTCGCGTGCCATCTGGTAATAGGCGTGCTCGATGAGCCCGTAACCTGCGGGGTCATCAAGCTCTTTATCTTTGTTGCCTGAAACACCATCAAATTTTAACAACCAATCAGTAAAACCTTCTCCTGCTGTTACCTGTCCAGAGCGTACCTCATTCGTTTTTTGATTCCAGCCAATGATTGCTTTAGCTCTGGCTCCACCTGCGGATGTACCAATTTTTAGAATTTCCTGTAAAGAGTTTTCTCTAAGTTCAGGGGCAAAAGATCCTTCAAGAGTATTGCGTTTTGTTAGAATTTTACTGGCAAGTTCGACCAATGCCTTTACATCAACTGATTCAGGCTTGTTAGAAAAATTTCCCTGAGATGGCTGATACTCTAATGCCCCCATTCCTCTCGCACCTATATAGCAAAGACGCTCAACCGGGTTAAACGTTTCTGGTGAGCGGCCCTGCTTGGCTAGCCATACATTTATCAACGCATTACCAAAATCATCTGGCAATGAGTCAGCAATCAATCCTGGCAAACCATGGAAGGTCTCTCGTGGTAAAGCTGCAAATGAGTAAATCTGCCTGGAAAGCGGCATAGTAAATGGTGCCACCTCAATATCACTATTGATAAACTCAGACTCATATTTAAGCGGAGCTGGGTGAGGCGATTACCAATCTCCTTTAATATAGCTTCATCCGAATGATCATCATTCAACTTCATAAGATGCCTATTTTATCACTTAATAGCGTTATATGTCTTTAACTTGCCTTTTATGTCATTTTATACCAATAGCTGGTATTTGCTATGTGCTTAATTTGTCATATTAGCGCTATTAATTATAATAATTAGCTGATTTTGGCATATTGAGTTATATCTCTACTTTGAATTAAAGCAAAAGCTGATGACCTTAATCTAAAGTGGCAAGGTAAAATACCTCTCTTTCAATATTTTACCAGTAGACTGAGTTTTCGTGAAACTGAAAATAGGGCAGTCTAAAATAGGATCATCATATTCTTCAGATTGCACGTAAACTATATCAGTTTCCATGGAGGGTGTGGCATGGCGATAAACGACTGAACACCAACGAGGCTAAGAGTAGTGGGATTTGGGTGAGTGAGAGACATGAGCAACCTACGTTTTAAGAGGATCTGGGATATGCTATTTTTGCTCATCAGCTCACCATCATTCCCTCTCTTTATACGACACCTGAAATCTTCATGTGAGCAGAGGTAGTAAGCCACTTGAGCTATACCTATAGAATGATAAAAATATACTTGAAGGTGTGAAAAGCTAAAAAACAAATTGATGACATAGGGATTATGTATTAAGAGCTTCAGGAATGAGAGGATGTTGTTGTCAGTTCACAGTTTCACTAGTGGCTTATCATCATGAATGTTGGTAATGCAGTTTTATGAGTAATACTTGTTATTGAAGAGTAAGTGTCGTTAAATGATAGTGCTGTTCTACAAGTCCATGAAGGGGATTTTATGCCTGTGTTTGACGTACTAATTGACAATCAAGTGGCTGTTCTGTCTAAATATTCTAAAATAGGGCTGGAAGGACGGTAGTGTTACAGTAATTTAAACACTCGATGTTCACTCTTAACGATTTAGACCTACAGCAATCCTTGAGGTTTTCGTATGGGTATCATTGATTCTTGCTGGATATTCTCGTTACCACCCTAGATCCACTGATATACAAGGTCTATGTAGATGCTTGGTTTTTTGGTTTCACAGGCTTGTAGATAGATGTTTATCATTTTATAGGTATATACTAATATGCCGATTATCGATGCCCTATAAAGATCAGTATTTGCTGGGTTCTTGCATATTTTCACGTATTCTTTTACTTCATCCGAGGGTGAATAAGATGGTCAGTTGATGGTAGTCTTACCTAAAAGATATCTTCAAATATAGATGTTCAAAAAGTAATTTGTCTTGGTGTAGATGCTATCAATGCTAGAAGATTGGATGAATCAGTACTCAACCGAAGAGAAAAGTTCGGAAATAAATTATCGACTTATATCTGTTAATCAACTCAATGGTTATGCTTTTTGGTAGATCTAAGAGATAACAAAGTAATTAACGATGACAACTTTTTTCAGGAATTGTATGCTATCTTGGTTTTTTGGCACTATTCCTGATTAAAATAATTGATTTAGTATATGAAAATAAACGGATATAAAATCATGCGTAATGTAAATATCATAGTCCCTTTAGTTTTATGGGTAATATTATTTATGAGTGGTAGAATATTTTCAATGGATACAGACTATTATCTACCTAAAACTGGAGAAATTTTTTCTTATAAGCAGATTACACCAAAAATATGGGATGCGACTGAACAAAATAAAAATATTGATCCTATGAATCATATTTACAAAGTTATGAGGAGAAAGCGGGAAGTGGCGATGAATAACCCATCTGCACCACAGATGTTTAGTGGTGAAAATCTAATTCAAAATGAGTTTTCATCAGCCAATAAGGAATGGCAAAAACTTGAAGATGTTTTCAATGCAGACTGGAATTCAATTGCTAGTGAGCAACCTAAAGAGTTAGCTCAGTTGAGAAAAGCTATAAAAGTTAAAACAGTGATGAATCATCCTGATCTGAAAATAATTGAAATGGCCCTTGGTGTAAATGCAATACTTCCAAGGCATACTGACTTGGCACCAGGTGTTTATCATGTTCTTGAAGGTTCCGCTAAAATCACAGTAAATAACAAATCAATCCAGGCCTTTACCGGAACTTCTATTAAACTTGATTCTTTATCGGAGCGACGGATAGAGGTGGTTTCAGACGCACCATTAAAGCTTCTGTGGTTTCGTTGGGCGCCGAGTGGCAATCAAAAATATCTAGACTACGGCTATTATCTTACGGGTAGTAATTTTCATCTACAACCTTTAGAATCAGTGATGCCAAAAAATTATGAACAGTGGGATAAAACTGTGCGCAAAGTCTATAAGCAGATAATACTTGATCCAGTGGAGGATCCTATAAAAAATAGTTTCTATGCGAAGCAAAAGCAACAGCTTGATGAAATGAAAAGTCAGTATCAATTTAATAAGTTTTTAAATATGTATCCGGATACTCCATTGTTTAGTAATGAACTAGATGTTAAGTGGCTTGATTTTGAGAATATTCCTTCAGAGGGTTTCTTTTGGGCAAAAGATGCAAGTGAAGGTGGAGAGGCACTCACCGCATGGAATAAAATGACACGAATGAAGGGTGTATTCCAGGCCAAAGTGCCCAAAAAACAATTTGATTTTAACTTCTCATATATAGCAACAGGTCCTACTGGCAAATATGTCACCCACTCTCATGCAACGCCTGAATTCTACTATATCCTTGGTGGAAAAACAGAATGGATAATCAGTGGTAATAGATATATTGCAGTATCTGGTAATCTATATTTTCACAATCCATATGCCAATCATGAGATGAGGGGTATAGAAGAGGGTAATCCAGAAATTGTAATTACAGGTAGTTGGGCTCCATTCGGAAATAGAGAGGTATTTAAAGTACCTATTTTAGTAACTGAAGCATTATCCATACAGCCAAAAGTATCTATTATTAGTGACAACTTCCAGTTTCATGATTTTAAAATAATGAAAAACTTGAAGTTCCAAATTAAGCAGAGCTGAGAGTATATTTATGAATGAGTTGGTAGTGTATAAAGCAAGGTGTTTTTGTATTCTGTTTTCACTATTATATATGGATTCCATGAACGCAGAGGGTATATCTGATCATAAGAAATCTAAGGATCTTGCGCAAGCAGCAGCTATTTATTCTGACTCGGAAAAAGTTGTTTCGTGGATGAAAGGGTTTCCACCACCCAAAGATCGTGTTATCAGGTTTGCTGATGACTCATATAGACAGTGGCCACAACTTCGCTGGAGTTACGGTCATATGGAAGAGCTGGTGCCCACTAAGACAGTCTGGAGAGGTAATGGCCATGTAAAAATGTTTGAAAAAGATCCTGTTAATTTAGATGACTTGACTATTCAAACAACAGGAAATGTAAATCTTTCTTTTCAGCAGGCCCTTGATATCTCGAAAACTGATGGAATCCTAGTAATATATCGTGGGAAAGTAGTGTACGAAAAATACTTTGCCTACACTGATCAATATACTAGACATATCATTCAGTCGGCAACGAAGTCATTTATTGGTACTATTGCGGAAGAGTTAGTGCAGAAACAAGTTTTGAATAAAAGCAAATTTATTACCCATTATTTACCTGAATTACGTGGAACTGCTTGGGACGATGCAACCCTTGAAAATGTTATGGATATGCAGGTTTCTATGGTATTTGATGAAAATTATCTTGATTCTAATTCAGAAGTTTATAATTATTTAAAGTCAGCGGGAATGATACCACTCACGTCTAAAGACAAAGGTCCTATAAGCATTTACCATTATCTTCCGCAGATTAAGAAGGATGGAGAACATGGGAAAGTTTTCGCTTATCGTGAACCGAACATAAATGTACTTGGCTGGGTTGTGCGCCGTACAACCAACATGTCACTTGCTGAACTGGTTTCTAAATGGTTTTGGCAGCCTATCGGCGCTGAGCGAGATTCCTACTTTATGTTGGATGGATGGGGTGTGGAAACTGCTATGAGTATGACTCTACGGGATTTTGCACGGTTCGGTGAGTTAATCAGAAATAACGGTATTGTGGATGGAAAAAGACTCCTGCACTCTGCAACTATTGATACTTTCTTTAAAGGTGGAGATCGCGATAAATTCGCTCAAGGTGGTCCAAAAGTTCTTGCAGGTTGGTCTTATAAGTCTCAATGGTGGGTTCGTCATCACAATAATCAAACATCTATAGAGGCTCGTGGTTCTAATGGTCAGTTTCTTTATATCGATCGTAATGCTGAGGTGGTAATAGCTAGATTTGGATCTGCTGAACAGTCATCTAGCACGAACCTTGAGCCAATAATGTCCCCATTGATTGATGCTATTATTAAAGCCATAATTAAAAATACTAATTCCAAATAAAATAATATGAATGTTTAGCGGCTAGGTACGGAACAAAAAATCTAAAGCCAGACAATCAAAAAGATGTTACTACCTTATAAGAGTATCTGTAAGACCGTTACGTTTGATAACGGTGGCGAGTTTGCAGGCCACACAAGTATGGATTAACCATTAGGCTGTAAGGTATACTTTGCTAAGCCATACCTCTCATGCAACGTGGCTTTAACGAGAATGCTAATGTCCTGCTAGAGAGATTCTTCCCAAAGGTAGTGAAGATTGGAGACGTGTCGAAAAATAAAATTGATGAGACTCAATTTTTAATCAGCATACGGCCACGAAAAACTTTAAACTACTTTAGTACTATTGAGTTTTAATCTGGTAAGTGTGTTAGTTATTGTGGAAATTTAGGATATATATGTGCCTTATATTATAACTTGTTTTAGTGTCATTATAGTCATTGTGTGAGATAATTGTCCATATTATGAATACCAATATGCTATAGGAAAGCAGTTACTATCAGACGTATTGTGTTTTGAATTTAGGATATTATATGAGTTGTAAATTATTTATTTTTTTAATTCTATTTTCTAGTTTTACATTAGCCAATAACGAGAGTGATCAAAAAGGATATGCGATTCTAGTAGATAAAAAAACACTGTCATCATTGGAAAATGATGATGTTTTCTTAAATGCTAGAGGTGATTATTTGGAATCGTTAGAGGAATTAATAGCTGTAATAATGTCTATTGCTGATTCTACGGAGAGAGAAACTAAGTTTTGTATTATTAATAGCACGTGCTATAGAGAAAACATGACTAAGATATGTAACGAAAGTATTGCTTCAACTTCAGTAAATGAAGTAAAATGTATTGCTGGAACATGGATGTCTTTACCTGCATGGATCATTTTTTTGCATGAATTAACATTGCTAGAATTACAAAAAAAAGGCGGAGTTTCTAACTGTAATTCAATCTTGTATACTCGTTTTTTAAAATGCCCAAGAGGTAAGATAATAGATAAACATGTTGCACAATTAGAAGTAGCTATAGATTACCTTGGTAAGAAAGCGCAGAGATTCTGTTATAATAGAAAAGGATTGGCATTTAACTTTGCTGATGCTTTAAAGCGTCAAGACTCTAATGGAAGGTTTAAGGATTTTTTGGCTAAATCACCATTTGAAAATGAGGCTTATAATTATTATCTTGAGGCCTTACATAGTATTGATCGCCCGTCTAACTCGGTTTACAATGGCATTCATCAATCCAGTGTATCTGATGTATCTGATGTATCTGATGTATCTGCTATAGACGATACAGGTTATGCTACGATCAAATCAGATTTTTATAGTTCTGATATTAATTCCTCTACAAGTATCAAAAAAAGATATTTTCCCTCTGATGATGACTTTGGTATAGGAAAAAACAGTGGATATTCTGATAATAACGTTTATCAATGTGATAGAGAAGATTATTTATTCTCAGTAGATGAAGAAAGTGATGATGATATTGATAGTGAAGGTGGATATAGTGGAGATGATGAGGATGATGATGATGGTATCGATAATGAATCTGAAACTATCTTAAAAGAATTATATAAAAGTATCAGTAATGGAAGTGTTAATAGTAAATACGACAAAGAACAAGATTTTCAACAGTTTGCAGCATTCATGCAGGAGTTAGCAGCATTTTCAAAGAGCACTGAGCTTAAGAGCAAACATCCAAGACACGCAAACCCTTATTATAAATATTGCTGGAAAGATGAAAAAGGAAAAATCCGAAAGGAGGGTAACTCAACAGCTATCGTCTATGAGCAAAAAACACTGGATTTATCTAAGAAACTTTCAGTAGAAGAACCAGACTTTTTTAACACTACAAGTTATGATGAAAGTGTGTTTTTTCTGTTTGGAGATTTTTCCACATCCTATCATCAAGATATCATGATAGACCATATAGATATTGGGATGTTATTTGATACTGCAGGCAGTTGGTTCTACCATATATTGAATAAAGCATATTATAGTATTTCTTTTTTTATGGAAAGATGCGTGCATTATGATGTAGTTAAGACAACTATTTTTCAAGGTAAGGATTATTTTAAGTGTTTAGATCCTTTAGATAGAACATGTGGTAGTCGTTGGAACATAAGTAGAATGCTTTCAGATCCATTATGTTTACCGCTAAACAGAATTAGCGCCAATGCAAATAAATACTTATATAGTGTGTTAAATAGTACAATAGTACATCCTGATATCTATAAAGGAGCTATATTTCCTAATTGTATTTCAAATATACTTCTGACGATAACAAATCCTGGCTTTAAGGGTAGAATTATTAATAGGAAAAATATATGTATCTTTAAACAACGTGCAAAAACTTATCAATTAGCTCTTCTCTTATTGCAGCAATCCGTGCAAGAAAAAATAGTAAAAGGCAAACATAAAGTTATAAGTTCAGGAGCATTCTATGTTAATGGATTTCGCATTAAAGACTTTACCCCAAAGACCATTAATGACTTTGCTGTTCTTTGGGATAAGCCGATGATAAAACACAGAATATCAGGAATCGAGGTGTTAGATGTAACAGAAGAACAAAAAGAGACTACTATCCGAAACATACTTACAGGTAACATAGAATTACAAGAAGACAGGATGAGTTATTTTAGTGATAAAAAGAGCTGTTGGGAACCTTGCCATGATGAAAAACGCAAAGACCTATATGTTTGGAGATACTGTAAGCATGAAAAGCTACTGAATTTAGATTATATTCACTACGGTAGTATGGTTTGTTCCAATATTCACCTGAGTCGGGATCCTTCATCTGATTATAAAACTTACAAGATGACTAATTTCCATTATTTGCCTAACATAAAGTTTTACAGGAAAAAACGGCAGTTAAATATACCCGATGCCGACACTAATGCGTGGGAAGAAGAGCCAAAACCACTCGATGATGACACTGATGTGAGGGAGGAAAAGCCAAGTTCACCCTATGATAACGCTGATGAGTGGAAAGAAGAGCCAAGTTTGTCTTATGATGATACTGATGTGTGGGAAGTAGAGCCAAGTTTGTCTTATGATGATACTGATGTGTGGAAAGTAGAGCCAAGTTCTACACCAGAACCGACACTAGAACCGATACAATTGTAATTGATTTGAGAGTAAGCTGCTCATGACATAACGAACCAGATGACTATATGAGGAGCCATTACAAGCAGATGACTATAAAATCAATTCCAAGTGTGTGGAAATCTAGGAGGTGTATTATGGAAAAAGAGTCAACGAATGATCATCAGTGGTGCTAAAGAGAAAAATCCGTAAAATGCATTCACCTTCTGCCCTCATCAATTACCTTTATAATAAAAAGCGGTTACATTCAGACATTGGCTACTGCCAACCAATTGAATACGAGAAATGCACAGCATAAATTTATATGTGCTTATTTTTTCTGGAGAAGATCATTCTGAGTAAGCATGGGTCGCGTAACTTACATTGCTGTGTTTATCAGCACCACTTAACGAGACGTTGGATCCTTAAAGGAAAAAATAATGTCCCATGATCACAGTCATAAGATAGACAATTACAATCGAGCTTTTGCTATTGGTGTCGTTCTTAATCTTGTTTTTGTAGTTATCGAAGCGGTTTGTGGGGTGTTTGCCAGTTCCCTGTCACTGTTAGCGGATGCTGGGCATAACTTAAGTGATGTAGTTAGTCTATTGCTCGCTTGGGGGGCAAATGTGCTTGCTACAAAATATGCGACTGAGAAACGAACATATGGTTTTAAAAAAGTTACAATAATGGCTTCACTGCTCAGTGCGGTACTTCTTATTTTTGTGCTGGGAGGCATTGCATGGGAAGCTGTTGTACGTTTTCAAAATCCACAACCAGCTGACGGTATGACGGTGATAGTGGTTGCTGCAATTGGAGCTATCATTAATACCTTTACGGCATTACTTTTTGTCAAAGGTCAAAAACACGACTTAAATATTAGAGGTGCCTTCCTGCATATGGCTGCAGACGCAGGGGTATCGTTAGGAGTGGTTATCGCTGGAATATTTATTATGATGAAAGGTTGGCTGTGGATTGATCCTGTTATTAGTATTTTTATCACAGTAGTTATTGCGGTTGGCACATGGAGATTGCTTCTAGATTCGATAAACTATGCTA
The DNA here is from genome assembly GCA_030674915.1 of Candidatus Endonucleibacter bathymodioli. Classification (GTDB taxonomy): domain Bacteria; phylum Pseudomonadota; class Gammaproteobacteria; order Pseudomonadales; family Endozoicomonadaceae; genus Endonucleibacter; species Endonucleibacter bathymodioli. The sequence continues at coordinate 177,584 of JASXSV010000001.1, read as the reverse complement.
TAGATGCTGTGCCTCAAAGCATTAGCATCGCTGAAATCAGAAAATATTTACTGAGTTATGATCATGTTGATCGCATGCACGATTTGCATGTCTGGCCCTTAAGTACCACAGAAGTTGCCCTGACTGTTCATCTGGTTATAAATGAAGACTTATTGGATAATGATTTTATTTGGAGGATCCAAAAACACTTACATGATCATTTTGGTATAGAGCATTCTACCATTCAGGTCGAGAACTCTACAGGCAATAATAACTGTTTGCTAAATAGCTCAAAATGCTTATAAGCCTATTCTACGTGAAGGTGTGAGGTCAGCAATTCCAAATAAATTGATTATGCTTAATAATACCAGTTCTTATAGACAGGTCTGCCAGCTCTAAAATAGCAGACTACCCGCTAAAACATCCTGTATGATATGATTAGTGTTGCTTACCGAGGTTTGCTGAGCCTCCATCTAACTAACCGAAAAACAGTTGTCGAAAGCTCGCTAGCATCGTTTCTCAATAATCTGCAGAAATTCCAGATTTTCTACCAGAAAGTCAACAGCCTCAAATATTTAAGGGAAACTTGTATAAAGGCCTAAGAGTCAGCGATTGTACAAGAAACAGGAATTTGGCTCACGATGTTTGGCTTAATCTAGGCATATGTTCATCAAATAAACTTAAAAAAGCTGCTTGAGTTGAGGCGATAATCATGTTGACAAGTACTGTTTTTCATCGATAACTGTGGAGATCTGCTTACAGTGATTGGAGATATGAGTGTCAGTTTAAAGCACTTGGTTGCTAATATTATGTGAGATAATGACGATATTCTTGAGTATCCTGAACTTGCTGATATTTTGGCTGATCGTAGCTGAGGTTGGTTCAACAGTTAAAAATAGGCACTTGAATAATATATTTATTAGGTCACAGATATATGGGTATCGGGAATTGCTGATAGAGTTGGCTTAAATATGAGAGTTTTCTGGAAAAATCTTTTTTCTTCCTGCACAATACTCTTTGGTAATATGAATTGGTAGGTTTGATAGTTATGGTTGCCTCATTTCTGGAGATTGTTGAGTTACCTAGTGGTGAAATTGTGTTGAGGCGTAGTGACGGAGGTGATGACGAGCCACTGTTAACGCTTAATTTTTCTGAAGAAGCAAAAAAGTTTCTTCAGGGATGTCATCTTGATATAGCGAAGTTAATGTTTGATGTGGGTATTGAGGAGGTAAGTCGTCAAAGTTTATCTCAGGATGAGCGATATGGCTTGTCTGAAGAACGAGTATTGCACTAAGGAAATAGAGAGGCTAGACGTTGTTGTGGGGTGAATATTTACCTATTCTTCTGTCTGTTTTTTTGTGATCGCTTCCTAGGGATGTGCCATCAGAGGTTATGGCTATCTCTTGACGTGTTTCTAATTACGCTAACTCGCAAACCTTCATTTGTAATAGTGTCTTTCTTTTACTTTATTTCTATGGTTTTGAGTCATTATTTTCTGGATGAAGGCGAAATTTTCTTGTTGTATCTTTCAAAGAGCTTAACGGTGATTTGCCTCTTGTTCTAGCAATAATGCTTTGACAGTTGTGGGCTTCCGCTGTTTATGAGTAGCGAGCAAATAACCATCAAGTATTCTGATATCTTTCTTTCTGTATGCATTTATTGAGTTGGTGTTCAATGTAGCTCAGGGCACTTGAAGAGCTACTTGCAGGATATGTATGGTGATGTCTTTCATGGCTATTTTAAGTTGCTGGTACGTATTTGTTATCACCTTAATTCAAGTGATATGTTTTGGTGTGTTGATTTTATTTTAGGTTCTGTTGCGTTTACTCGTTCTGGAGCAAATACGCGTATGGCCATTGTAAAAAGTAATTACGGTATTGATGATAATCTTGAAGGGATGCTCCGTATAGTGGTGTCTCTTGTGGTGCGGGTTTAAGGTTTTATACCTGAGCTGGGGGGGAAGGGTGTGTTTATTACAGTGCATATTTGTATACAGGTACTGAAGTTGCATGTAACAGATGGTGATATTATTGAATACCCAGTTTCAACAGGGATAAAGGGAGTTGGACAACAGTTTGGTAGTGGACAAACCCCTTTGGGTAGGCATGTTGTGCGAGCAAAAATAGGATCGAACTTACCTGAAAATACAGTATTTATAGCTAGGAGGCCAACAGGTGAAATATATTCTCCTGAATTAGCGGCAGAATGTCATGGTCGTCTTGACTGGATTTTATCTCGGATACTTTGGTTGAGTGGCATGGAGGGCGGATTTAATCGGCTAGGGAGTGTTGACACAATGCGGAGATATATTTATATTCACGGTGCTCCTGATGCCTCTATGATGGGGAAACCTCTATCGCATGGGTGTATACGTATGCATAATAGAGATATTATCGATCTTTTTCAGCGCATTCCTTTTGGAACGATTGTTGATATACTGACTGACTGATTGTCTTTCTTAGGGTTAGGTGGTACAGTATTTGCTTTTATTTTAACAATTTATTATTTCTTGTAACATAGGTATAAGTAGCATGATTATTTCTTATTTATCTATATAGGCTACCTTTGAAAGTATAATCAGGCGACAAACAACCTATAAGCCTAAAACCTATGAACAGTAGGTGATTGCTAGCATTAACCGTATCACACTATCAAGTGGATGGGTATAAAACATTAACGATACAAGGAGGATGCAACATTTCCCCCATGAATATACTTATTGTTGAAGATGCAAGAGATCAGAGGCTCATGCTGTCGTCTGTTCTCAAAAAGCGTGGCTATCAGGTTTTTGAAGCCGAAAATGGCATTGAAGCGCTTAAATGTCTTCATGCGGAGTCTGATATTCGGATTGTCATTAGTGACTGGATGATGCCGGAAATGGATGGGTTGGAATTATGCCAGGCTATCAAGCAGCATGATTATGGTCATTATATCTATTTTATTTTGCTGACAGGAAAGACGGGAAGTGATTCTCTTGTTGAGGGGATCGGTTGCGGGGCCGATGACTTTGTTGGTAAGCCGGTTAATTTTGGTGAAATGTTGGCTAGGCTAAAAGCAGGTGTAAGAGTTGTTGATCTTGAAAGGGATTTAGCTGAAAAAAACAAGGATCTTTCAGCTGCTTTAGTTACGATAGAGAAAGACCTTGAATCTGCGGCACGCACTCAAGCCGGATTACTGGCTAAACCAGCGCTTATTAATAATGTTCAGTTTGACTGGTTTTTTAAGCCGTGTAAGCATCTTGGTGGTGATATGTTTGGCTGTCAGGCGCTGGATGATGATCACATTTGTTTTTATCAGCTCGATGTGTCTGGTCATGGTATACCTGCGGCTCTATTTTCGTTTACATTAAATAATCTCCTCTCTGAGTCAGGGGACAGGGCTTTGTATAAAAAACACTGTACGGATTCACCTGCTGGTTATTCTCTGGTTTCGCCAGCTGAGGTGCTGGAGCAGCTGAATATGCTTTTTCAGACAACGGCAGAGCAAGTGAGCTATTTTACTATTGTGTATGGAATAATGAATAATAGAACCGGTGAGGTGGCATTATCTCAGGCAGGTCATCCGAATCCTTTGAGGATGGAAAAAGAAACGCAAAGCGTTACGGTTATTAGTGGTTCTGGTGTTCCTATTGGAATGATGCCAGATCAGCAATACACTACGGTAGCCTTCACCTTGAATCCTGGGGATCGGTTGTTTCTTTATTCTGATGGATTAACTGAATGTGATAATAATGGTGAGCAGTTTGGTGAGGATCGTTTAAGTCAAGTGTTGAGTGGTTTATTTGACTGTAGTATTAAGAAATTGATTGTACAAGTAGAGGAGGCGATCAAGCAATGGAGTCTGCAAAGTGTGTTTGAAGATGATATGACTTATCTAGTATTGGAGTGGAATCCGTAACCAATACAATTAAAATATGGCTTTAAGGAAGGAATATATTATGTCATTTGGTTCGAGGGAAGATGGTCGTTTTACTGTTGCTATTGTTGAGGATGTGCGGTTGGATGCGTCTCTTGCGGAAGCGTTCAAAAGTTTTCTTTTTGATAGTATTGAGAAGGGTGCAGTAGCTATTATTGTGGATTTGACTAATGTGAAATTTATGGATAGTAGTGGCTTGGGCGCCTTGGTTGCGGCGTTAAAAAAGATGCCAGGTAATGGTCAGTTAATATTGGCGGGTGCTCAGCCAGCCGTTAGGGATTTGTTTGACTTGACGTCTATGGATAAATTGTTTTCCATAGCTAGTACGGTTGATGATGCATTGGTTAATTATTGATGGAGTTGGAAAAACAGGACTCGTCTCAGTCACAACAACTAAAGATAGAGGTAGATTCTACCCTATCAAATACTGTTATGGCGGCTGTGGCGGTGAGAGGTGTTTGTGAATGGGCACGTTTGGCTCTTGATGTAGTCAATCATATTGAGTTATGCCTTGTTGAAGCGCTTAATAATACTATAGAGCATGCTTATAATGATGAGCCTGGCAATACCGTAGAAATCATTATAAAGAAATCTCAGTCGGTTATTTCTTTGACTGTTAGCGACTGGGGTAGTGTTATGCCTGATGATAAGTTGAGTGTGCCTGTGTCTGAGACGGAAGTGGCTGGGGAGATGGAAAGTGTTGATAATCTGAAGGCCTCCGGGAGAGGTTTGTTTATTATAAGAAGTTTGATGAGTAATGTTCAGTATTATTCTAAAAATGGTAAAAATAGTTTTTATATGGAGATGACTATTTGAACGGGTTGCAGTTAAACAAACAGCCTGACTCTGAGTTAAGATCTGATTTAAAGTTATTCATGCATTAGGACTGTCTGTTTAAGGAACCTCTGATTAAAGCCACTTTCGTAATCCCCGCGGAGGCTTAGGTCCAGCAAAATCAATACCTTATAGATTCCCTCCTGTGCGAGAATAACCTTGTTCAGAGATTCCTTAAAGTACACTTGGTCAAGTGTGTTGGAGACTGTAGATTAGTTTGTGTATTTGCTTATCATTAACCCTTATGGGAGATAAGCACTATGAATAAAGATCAAATATTAGCCTTTGCAAAAAAGGCGGCGAAAAGCATGAAAGCTGAAAAAGATTTCAGTGATTTTAGTCGTATGCTAAAAAAAGTCACCGTTGAGGCAGCTCTTGGCGCTGAGCTGGACGACCACCTTGGGTATGACAGAAATCAGCCGACGACTGGATCAAATAGCCGTAACGATCACTCCTCAAAAATACTTTATACCGACGATGGGGCTATCGATATTGAAGTTCCACATGATCGAAATAGTTCATTCTAACCTCAGCTTGTAAAAAAAACAGCAAACTCGCCTCACTGGTATGGATGATAAAATTTTTTTCTATATGTCCAAGGAATGACAACTCGAGAAATCTGCGCAACCTTTAAAGAATTGTATGATGCTGATGTATCCCCGAGCCTAATTTCTAAGGTCATAAACGCCGTTATGGATCAGGTCATAGAGTGGCAAGCACGACCAATTGATCAGGTATATCCCATTGTTTATTTAGACTATATTGTGGTCAAAATCAGGCAAGATAAGCAGGTGATCAACAGGGCTGTCTATCGAGCGCTTGGAGTAAATATTGAGGGGCACAAGGAGCTTCTTGGTATGTGGCTATTAGAAAATGAAGGTGCGAAATTCTGGCTAGGCATTCTCACTGAGCTCAAGAATCGCGGTTTAGAAGACATTCTAATCGCTTGCGTGGATGGCCTTAAAGGATTTCCTGAAGCCATTCAAGCGGCGTACCCTGACACGACTATGCATCGTTCAAATGGTGCGTAATACATGAAGTTTGTACCTTGGCGTGATTACAAAGAAGTAAGCGCTGATTTAAAGCAAGTTTACAGGTCATCTACAGAAGAGGAAGCGTTGCGAGAGTTTGATAATTTTGAAGAGAAATGGCTTTCAAAGTATTCTAAGATAAGCCGATCATGGCGTCAAAACTGGGACAATTTGAATACGTTTTTCGCGTTATGAGCCTGATGGCGATGGCCAATTTATACCTGCAACGTAATGCGTTGACGGCATAATTGCGCCCTAAATCAGCCTCGAGAGTGGATAAGTGGGCAAAAGCGACAAAATGAATCGAAAATTACGATGAAATAAGCGCGAAAGTCAGAAAATTTTATCGCAAATCTGGCAATCGACTTGCAAGCCACTTCACTCAGAGATTCCCTAGCGGATATTGAGGAGCGATCGGACTGAGTGCACCTGAACAAAAAAGTCGGCCACTGGGAGGTGATACCGTTCACGGCCAAAATGGATATTTTGTGACGCCGACCGAGCGTGTATCGAAACTTCTTTTGACGGTCAGAGTTAAAAACAAGACCAAAAAAGCAGTGACCAAGTCCATCAAAAAGATGCTACGGCCTTACAAGAGTAACTGTAACACCAGTTAGCTTGCAGGACATTTTGCACAGAATATCGTTACTTTTTGTGGATGTAACAAACGTGTTTAGTGAGATTCTTGAGCTGTTTGAAGGACTTGTTACAGATATCGCAACTATACTTATCACTGGAGTGGCGTAGCATGTGGTGATTGAGGCCTTCTCTCCTTGAGAATTCTTTGCTGCAGACATCGCAGCTATATGGCTTATCACCGGTGTGGATGCGCATGTGCCTATCTAGACTTTCTTTCCTTCCAAATTCCTTGCCGCAGGGCTCGCAACTATATGGTTTCTCGTTGGTGTGGACGAGCATATGTCTCTTAATGCCTGAGATATACTGTTCTTCCAGACCGCAGATCTCACAGCTATATACCTTACCACTTTTGTGGGTGTGCATGTGTTTTTCTAGCCGGTAGAGATGTCTGAATTTCTTGGCACAGATCTCACAGCTATGTGGTTTCTCATCGGTATGCATATGGGTGCGCATGTGTCTACGGAAGCCTGAACTCTGTCTTGATTTACCGCAAATCTCGCAGTTATATCGTTTAGCAACGGCATGGTAGTTGACCATGTGTTTATTTAAATTGAAACTATAACGGAATTTATTGCCGCAGGTCTCGCAGGCATATTGCTTCTCCTCAGTGTGGGCGTGCACGTGCCTGGTGAGACTGCTTTTCGTTTTGAATTGTTTGCAGCATAGCTCGCAACTATATGGCTTATCCTTAGTATGAATTATAATGTGGTGTTGTAGCTGAGATTGATATAGGAAACTTTTCTTGCAGATGTCGCAATGATGGGATGGCGCCGCAGAGCATGCTGTAAGTTGTTTATGTCTATTATTCGTGCCGGTATCACCATGGCGCCTGCCACCATCATGAAGTATCGAATCATTTCCTGCTTTATTGGATCCGGCTGAGGCAGTATTATTAACTAATGGGTCTGCTTTGTTTCCTTCTAAAATTTCTTTTTCAATATTATAATCTGAACATTTATCTTGATAATTCATAATGCCAGGTAACAATTTAGCGTCGTGGTTTTGGTTTTCAACGTTAGCAACTTGGGATATATGACATCGTGAGTCCGATAACATACCAGCTGGCAAATTTGGGGTTGTCCGATGATATACTGGCTGATAATGAGGTAAGGTCTCATGATCTACAGTATCAGCCACTGATTTTGACTGTTGAACACATGATGGATCACTTAAAAGCTGTCTAGTAGTTATCTCCTTCGGCCTTGCAGTATGTTGCTCCTTAGCTTGTATTTGAGCTTCTTCGTTTGTTATAAATAGCTGAATCTTATTTTTCGCCTGATGTATTGCATCAAAATTTTGACCAGTTTTTTCTAATAACATATTAACAGTTGGAGTAGGTGAGTCAAAATGATCTTTGTTACTAGATGGCTTTTCACATACATTCATCAATATATGTGTGGTAAACATGTTGTCTTCAGTAAATTGCTTGCCACACAACTGGCAATGTAAAATATTTTTATCGGTACGAGATTTAAGAGGCGAGATTAAATTATCGTTTTGCATAGGTGTCTTCCCACGCTCATACAATGGGCATGCGGTAGACTTTTTCGTTGAATGGCTTAATATATGTCTTGTTAAAGAATTGTTGTTATTAAATCCCATGTCACATCTTGCAATATTACAATACACAATATCTTTTGTATTTTGTTTCTCATGTGCTTTCTCGCTATTATATCCAGAATCAATATCAATATCAATATCAATATCAATATCAATATCAATATGCGTATGATCATAATTATTATTTGTACCACTTGCACTATCATTTTTAATGACATCACGGAGCAGCTTTATGCTTGGTGTTGCGTCACAAACTGCATTATTAAATTGAGAAGTGTTTTTAGATACAAGTCTCATAGGCTTACATGATGCGAATAGAGACTTTAATATATCTATTCCACTTCTAGAATCATGAGCAATCTGATGATTATCATATGCCGTATGATTTAGTTTTATTTTTTCAATTTGGATACTTGATTTCTTGGTATATTCATCAATGACAAATATAATTACAAGTGCATAGTGATAGTGTATTCCCCCTGAATTTAAAATATGTAAGAAACAATCTGCTTCTTCTTCTAAGAAGTCTTTAATATTACAGAGAGTAAGTCTTTGATCGGCATTAACATTTGTATCTTCCTCAATAGTCATCTCTTGTAAGGTTAATAAAGTGGTCATAAGTTCTTTCTGTAGACTCTCATTCCCTAGTATTTCTTTATCAAACATAGCTACATGACAAACATTTACTCTATGACTAAGTGTTAACTCATAAGGTATAAACATAAAAACCTTGTTACCACTCGCCGTATCAATATTGATACTTTCAGAAATATTATTATCTAGAACAGCTTTAATGCACAGAGAGGTTAATAAACAATAAGAAAATAATATACTTTTAGCTATAGTTAAAAGATTTAATCTATATGTATATAAGTTTGCAGCACGCAATATTTCCAACATCATTGATTTTTACCTCTATATTATTTACAAACAGTGAGAAAGTTATATGTATTCTTGTTGATCCAAATGGTAATTGCAATAGTTTCCTAATATGTTACTTTCACTTATATGTTGTTCTAGGGTGCTAAGTTCACTGGGTTTTTCACTAATATATTTATCTCTTTTCTCTTATTAGGCGCCTCGTGCCGCCTGTTTTTTAACACGTTAAAATATTAATTGTAAAATAAATCCCAGGTTCCTACAGTGGATTTATTACCTTACAATAAATATCTTAAAACTATATGTCATGTTATATTTAGCACCTTAAAACCAGATGTTTAGTGTCTGTGGCAGAGATTATAATTTCTCATAATCTACGACATTAATTTTTAACCGACACGCCTAGAATTTATTTGAGAGGTCGGCTGTACCTCAACGACCATATGATAAACTCTTACAAACAGTGCTCTGGCTGAACGATACCAGATTCAATTCCTCCGCACATTCGTATTTTCGGCGTGCAGGATTGGTGATTATATGCACTGCTCTAATAAAAAGCCACCACTGTAGCTAAAGTGCTGTCATCTTGTGGGTTAAGATGCTATAGTAACAGCTTGTAGCGACGTGAGATCGAGACTAAGTTTCATATAAGATATTGATGCGGACAGTGACAGGCAAAGTCCTCTCGTGACTTAGGCTTTACACTGGAGTAAATTGCAGGGCCATAAAAATTGACTCTTATGATGGAACGATTGGTTATCAGACTATCTATCGTCTGAGTAAAAAAAGCAATGGTCTGTCTTCTCTAGCGTAAAGAGAAAGTTTACCGTTAGCGTAAAGGGTGCTGAGGCTGTAGCCCGTTTAATTACTGATAGTGTTGATATCGATGAGTGTCCGGACGGTGCGGATCTGAAAGAATAGGTCGGTCATTGTGAGGGATACCGTTTAGGACAGATGTATATATTATAATGCTGACCGAGAGTGTGTCAAAATTTAGTTTGACAGTCAGAGTTAAAAACAAGGCCAAAAAAGCAGTCAGGCAATCAAAAAGATGATACGATCTTACACGTGTATATGTAATACCATTACTTTGGTGGCGAGTTCACCGACCACGCAAGTATAGCTCAATCATTAGGTTGTAAGTATGCTTTGCCTGAGTCATACCAATAATGGCAATATGTGGATTTCATGAGAATATTAATATCCTGCTGCAGAGATTCTTCAACCAGTGAATGAAGATTTTCGGCGTGGCGAAACATAAATTTGATGTGACTCAACTTTTAATCAATATAATGCCACTAAATATCACACATTAAGTGACCATATTAGATTGATCTTTTATCTGGCAAGTGTGTTAGTTGTTGTGAAAATTTAGGTGCGTATCAATTTCATTTTAAGCCAGCAAAGGAAGATATGTGTTGGTGGAATTTATCATGTCGATCTAGCGGCCCATCCAGTGGGCTCTTTGCCGGAATCGTTGTTAGCGTACCTAAGTGTCCTAAATGCTTTCGTAGCACATCCATGTTTGGAACTATGTCTCCCTGTATAGCGTAATGGCTGATACACTCAGGTGCTTTTTCTTTATTGGTATCACTAATGTCTTCACGCATTTTCGATCCCAGTTGTGCGCTAGAGAAGCAAAGGGCTTGAAGAGGTTTGTCTTGGGATAGAGCAGCATAAGCCGCTTCACCAGCTCCTTTGGAGTGTCCAGATAGTTTGAGAGTGTATCCTTGATAGTTAGGATCTGATTCCATCTTAGCTTTAACAATATTTGTAAGTTTCTTAGCTTGGACATAACTTTTAGGAATTTTATTGGATATTGCATTTTTATAATTTCCCAGCCATTGTGGCAGAGAAAATGCGCCATTGAGTACGGATCGTCGTATTATACCGCCAGTGTGTTTGCCAGACGATGTGCCACCAAATACGAGCCTTACTTCCTTTGATTTTGGATTATGTAGTATATATGCCGTTAAGCCAGACTTTTTATCATAAATAAACCCCTTTGAACCTTTCGTGGAAAGATCTGCACCTTTGCCGGCATCCAGCGCTAAATTGCGAGCTAGATCCCACGACTCTTTTTTATTTGCGCCGACAGTAAGCTTTTCTATATTCTGATGGTAAGGATAAGCGGCTATATTTGCATCTAAAGCCAGAGTTTCTCTGTCCTTTTGCGTTATGTCATCAGCGGATCTCTCTTGAAAATAGGTAGGTTTCGTGGGCATTATCGAGAGTTTTGGTGTTTCTTGTGGTGGTGTTCTGATCAATGAATAAGAATTTTTTGGTTGCGGAAAATGGGCGCTACCTTTGCTAAAGATGGCTTTAAGTGTCTTACTGAGGCTTGTTTTTTTCGTGGATGGGTCACCCACCTTTAATGAGTCAGTTTGAAAGATTTTAGGCTGTATAGCGCCACTTGAAATTTTGGTCATACTAATATTCCTGTAGAGTATTTTATTTCCATCATCTCTTCATTTAGCTCTTTTTCTAGAGTGGTAGCGAGGCTGATAAAATTATACATTAGGTTGTTAAACTCTGTCGGGGCGATTAGCCTGATTGGATACCCTGCCATAAGATGAATGTTTATACCCTCTGAATCAATACAAAACCAGCTACCGCATAACTTGTCTGGGCATGCATTAAGCGCAAGAACCTGAAGCATTCTGGCTGTTCGTAAGTCCGGATCAGATGGGAGTGATGCCATCTTCCGGTGCAGTAATAATAAATCACTATTTTCCGTCATTTCTATCTCTACTACAATGTCGTTATTCTCATTTAATAGAGTACAGCATGTTTGGTTTTCCTGAATATTAGCCTCATATTCTAAATGTACACTGTCCAGTAATTGCCGGTAAAGGTGCTTTAGGTTTGTCATAAATAATTTATTTCCAAAAATATATTTATTTTTTATGGAGTTTTTCTTTACAGTCAGTTAGTTAGTTTAAAATATATTTTTTTAAAACTAAAGATAAAAAACAAAATAATTCAGGTCAATTAACTAATAATTAGTGTTATTCCTAGAAGTTGTTGGTATAGCACCATTCCGTGCCTGAGAAAAAGAGTCAGTGTTTATTTTGTAGCTGTTACATTCTTCTGATTGGCTAAGGAGCATGCGATTAAGTCCTAGTAATGAGATAATCCCTATTATTGCTCTTTGATGGGATGGACCATGGAAGAGCAACTAAGCTGCGCCGACAGCGAACACCAAAACAAACGTCACCAAACCCACAAAGAGAAGTTTCTTGAATGGATAGAAACGCTGATGCCCTAGAAACAGAAGGTGTCAGTTATCGAGCCATATTACCTCAAGCCAGGTAATGGCCGTAGACCTTCTCCATTGATTACGATGCTGCGTACTCACTGTATACAGCAGTGGTACAGCAGGAGTGATCCTGATGTCTTGTACAACATCCCGTCCATGGGTTTGTTTGTGAGTCGATAACTGAATGGGATGATCCCTGACTACATCACTATCGTAGACTTACGGCACTCTATATCACAAGAATTGCACGGCGTTATCATAGAGTATTATCCTTTGTAAGCAAGCAGTTATCGTTACTAGTTGATAATAAGCATTAGTACTATAAATGCATGTAATACAAAGGTGGATCTGTAATGAAAAGTTATAAGTTATAGATAATGACACTGCATATTATACAATCATATTCACTTGATAGTAATTATTTTATTCCCATTTTTGTGGATTATGATCAGGAGAAGCTGATTAGCCATGAAACTATTTATCGCTACATTTAGGCCGATAAGCAGGCGGGAAGCGACCTTTATACGCATCTGCACCGGCAGGGCAAGAAATACGACAAGCGGCGTAACGGCAAATCTACGCAGGGGCAGATAAAAAATCGAGCTCGCATCGGTGACTGGGAGATAGATACACGGTGATCGGCAAAGGCCACAGCGGCGCTCTAGTGACGATTGTTGAGCGGGTGATGAAGTACACAGTATCGGCGCAGGCCTATAGTAAAAGTGCAACCGATGTCACCGCGGCGACCATCGCCCTACTTAAGCCGATTAAGGATCTGGTTCACACTATTACGGCTGACAATGGAAGTTTGCGTACCATGAGAAGATCGGTAAAGCGCTGTCAGCAAATGTTTATTTTGCGCACTCCTATAGCTCTTGGGAGCGAGGGCTAAACGAAAACACCAACGGCTTACTGCGACAATATTTTCCAAAGAATACAGACTTTAAAAAAGTTACACAGATAGAGGTGGAGAGAGCTGTAAAGTAGCTTAATTCTCGTCCAAGAAAACATCTTGGTTTCAAAACGCCTGACTAACTAATAAGAGCATAGAGCTGCGCTAGCAGCTTAGACTGTGATGCACTTCAAATTTGAATCCGCATAATAGGTGTATTACCTCTGTTTCAATTTATTTTTATAACTTCCATAATTTAGATGCAAACAGAATAAGTCGTAAAAGATATAAAAAACAACGAGGTACAGGTAAATCTTAATGTTGTTTTATGTCTGATTGAGTGGGGTATTTTTTCGTTAAGACTTGTGTTATATATATTGTGACCTTTGCACTAGTAGCGCTAAACAACTGGAAATTAGGTATAATAAGCCTTGCACAATCAATACCTTTCGGTGAAATTATGGTTTGGAAAAGTAAGTGAAAATACACCTAGTGTAGTTAGTATAAGACCTAATAGGAAAAACATGAATGCACAGTGTATGGTAAAGTGGAACTCTATAACATATGGATACATATGTTTCGTCACACCAAGAAAAGTGATTTTAATTTCCTCAAGTGTAATAGATCATTTTCTTGTAAATATTATTTAAGGATACATATTGAATCTCATATAACTGGAGGGTATTTCGTCTGCGCTAAATGCAATAAGAAATTTAATTTTAGAATTTCACAAAGAGAACATGAGAACATGAGAACAAACATATAGATAATAGTCTTTATAGTTGCCGCACGTGTAATTCTAGACGTTTTTTAAGAACACATAAACTTATTCATGGCATAGGAAATACTTACATATGACAAGTATGCCGTGAAATACTCATTATAGTACACCACAAGAACATCAGATGGTTCATGCAAAGAAAAAGCCTTATTATTGACATGCATGGCTTATTTTGATATAAAACCATCAGAGCAAATTTGGCATCACACAAGAAGACAGCAGTTCTTACACATGTTAATACACGACATAGCATACTAAAAACATATTTTATTGTTACTTTATAAAATACAAATATAGCTTTTAAGTTGGCGTAATCATAGAGGTAAAAACCATGTTATTAAAAACATCTTTATTTCACAAGATATGTTCATACAGTAAAGAGATAATTATATTTATCAAATTTAGTTTTTTTTCTTTGTGCTTTTTAATTTCATTCTGTATTAAAGCTGGACAAGAACAACAAATAGGGAATGATTTTTTTTTCGAGGGCATGGACCCTTTTGCTGAACCAGGCAGATGGGTTTTTAAGAAGATTGATCAAGAGTTAATTCCAGCAAACATAGGGAATAGTGAGGTATTGTTAATAATCGAAGAAGATTTTTTAATAAATAATGAGCCAGACTCAGAGCTAGGCCTAGACTTAACACTAGGCCTAGACATAAACCCCGAGCAAAACATATACAAAGAACGTGATAGTTATATGATTTTATCCGCCATTCAAATGTTAGCCAAAAAGGAGGTAAAGAAAAAGTTTATTGACTTTGATGATTCATATGTTTTTACTATACAAGACTTATATTTATTAAATAAAATAGAAGAACATTCCTTCCCATTATTAGAAGTTGAGGCACATGATATTTATGTGGATGGGGCATTTGAAAAAAACATATTGAAGTACAATGCTGTAGTTCTATTCACGTTTGATGTGTCGAATGAGGCAATATGTAAAGTCCGGTATAACCATCAAGAAAACAATCAAAACAAAAAAAAATTATATTTAAACACATCCGATGATACAAGTGATTATATATTCTCTGCCATTAACCATATCAATGCCAATTTAACTAAAGAAAAATCAGATAGTGAAGAAACTACAAAGCTATATACTTCGACAGAATATACACATAGCCACGTGAAAGACGTAAGTGAAAATACACGTAGTGCAGTTAGTATAAGACCTAATAGAAAAACATATGAATGCAAAGTGTGTGGTAAAGTGGGACTCTATAACATATGGATACATATGTTTAGTCACACCAAGAAAAGTTATTTTAATTGTCTAAAATGTAATAAATCATTTTCTTGCAAATATGATTTAAGGATACATTTTCAATCTCATATAACTGTAGGGTATGTCGTATGCGTTAAATGCAACAAGAGATTTAATTATAAAAAACCACTAGATAAACATGGTAAGAAATATGCAGATGATAATGATATTTATAGTTGCCGTACGTGTGATTCTACATTCAATTCTAGACATTTTTTAAGAAAACATAAACTAATTCATGGTACAAGAAATACTTACATATGCAAAGGATGCAGTGAAATACTCATGGATTATAGTACACTACAAGTAAATAAGATGGTTCATGCAAAGAAAAAACCTTATAGCTGCAATATGTGCAATAAAACATTCACTCTGGATCATAATGCAAAAAGACATATGAGAACTCATACAAAAAAAGATTATATTGCATGCAGTGCGTGTGATAAAAAATTTACTGCCAAGTCCTCATTAAAAACACATATGCGTACTATTCATAAAGCTGCAACAGACTCTTGCATACCAGATTCATGATAAAGTACTGAGTATATGATATAGCTGAAGGTACATATATTCACTAACACAGGTGAAAAACCCATGTAATAATTTTCAACTAGATACTTCTAATGCTTAAGGTTATTATATACTGTTAGTGAAATTCAGACTAAAAAAAGGAATATGGATGCCGTGGCAGTTGTGGGATAGATTATTCAATAACTAAATACTATCAGATAAAACCTCATTATTGACATGCATGGCTTGTTTCGATATAAAACCATCAGAGAAAATTTGGCATCACACAAGAAGACAAGAAGACAAGAAGACAGCAGTTCTTACACATATTAATACACGACATAGTATAAAATATAGCTTTCAAGTTGGCGTAATCATAGAGGTAAAAACCATGTTATTAAAAACATCGTTATTCCACAAGATATTTTCATACAGTAAAGAGCTAATTATACTTATCAAATTTAGTTTTTTTTATTTGTGCTTTTTAATTTCATTCTGTATTAAAGCTGGGCCAGAACAACAAATAGAGAATGATTTTTTTTTCGAGAGCATGCACCTTTTTACTGAACCAGACAGATGGGTTTTTAAGAAACTTGATCAAGAGTTAATGCCAGTAAACATGGGGGGTAGAGAGGTATTGCTAATAATCGAAAAAGGTTTTTTAAAAAAGAATAAGCCAAACTCAGAGCCAGGGCTAGATTTAACCCTAGACCTAGACAAAAATCCAGAGCAAAACATACACAAAGAACTTGATAGTTATATGATTTTATCCACCATAAAAATGTTAGCCAAAAAGGAGGTGAAGCTAAAGTTTATTGACTTTGATAGTTCATATTTTTTTACTATACAAGACTTAGATTTATTAAATAAAATAGAAGAACATTCATTCCCATTATTAGAAGTTGAGGCACATGATATTTATGTAGATGGGGCATTTGAAAAAAACATATTGAAGTACAATGCCGTAGTTCTATTCACGTTTGATATGGTGTATGGGGCAATATGTAAAGTCAGGTATAACCATCAAGAAACCAATCAGAACAAAAAAAAATCATATTTAAACACCTTCGGTGATACAAGTGATGATATATCCTCTGCCATCAACAATGTGAATGCCAATTTAACTAAAGAAAAATCAGATAGTGAAGAAATCACAGAACTATATCCTTCGACAGAATATGCATATAGCCACGTTAAAAACGTTAAAACCATTAAAACCGTTAAAGATGTTAAAGATGTTAAAGATGTTAAAGATGTTAAAGATGTTAAAGACGTCAGTGAAAACACACATAATGTAGTTAGTAGAAAATCAAATAGAAAAACACATGTATGCAAAGTGTGTGGTAAAGTGGGACTCCATAACATACGTGAACATATGTTTATTCACAGCAAGAAAAGTGATTTTAATTGTAATAAGTGTAATAAGTGTAATAAGACATTTAATTTTAAAAAAGGACTAAATAAACATGAGAAAAAACATATAGATAATAATCTTTATAGTTGCCGTATATGTAATGATACATTTGATTCTGCACATTTTTTAAGAATACATAAAATCATTCATGGCACAGGAAATACTTACATATGCCAAGTATGCCGTGAAATATTCATGAATTACAGGACACTACAAGAACATCAGATTACTCATGCAAAGAAAAAGCCTTATAGCTGCAATATTTGCGATAAGACATTTACTCTGAATAATAATGCAAAAAGACATATGAAAACTCATATAAAAAAATATTCTTTTGAATGCAGTGTGTGTGATAAAAATTTTACTGCCAAGTCCTCATTAAAAACACATATGCTTAATATTCATAAAGCTGCAACAGACTCTTGCATACCAGATGTGTGATAAAGTACTGAGTATATGATATAGATGAAGGTACATATATTCACTAACACAGGTGGAAAACCCACGTAATAATTTTCAACTAGATGCTTCTGATGCTTCTGATGCTTCTGATGCTTCTGATGCTTAAGGTTATTATATACTGTTAGTTGAATTCAGACTAAAAAAAGGAATATGGATGCCGTGGCAGTTATGGGAGGGACTATTCAATAACTAAAGACTATCAGATAAAGCCTCATTATTGACATGCATGGCTTATTTTGATATAAAACCATCAGAGCAAATATGGCATCACATAAGAAGACAAGAAGACAAGAAGACAAGAAGACAGCAGTTCTTACACATATTAATACACGACATAGTATAAAATATAGCTTTTAAGTTGGCGTAATCATAGAGGTAAAAACCATGTTATTAAAAGTATCTTTATTTCACAAGATATGTTCATACAGTAAAGAGCTAATTATACTTATCAAATTTAGTTTTTTTTCTTTGTGCTTTTTAATTTCATTATGCATTAAAGCTGGGCCAGAACAACAAATAAAGAATGATTTTTTTTTCGAGGGCATGAACTTTTTTACTGAACCAGACAGATGGGTTTTTAAGAAGCTTGATCAAGAGTTAATGTCAGTAAACATGGGGGATAGTGAGGTATTGCTAATAATCGGAAAAGATTTTTTAAAAAAGAATGAGCCAGACTCAGAACCAAGCCTAGACTTAACCCTAGGCCTAGACTTAACCCTAGGCCTAGACTTAACCTTAGGTCTAGACATAAATCCAGAGCAAAACATATACAAAGCACTTGATAGTTATATGATTTTATCCACTATTAAAATGTTAGCCAAAAAGGAGGTAAAGAAAAAGTTTATTGACTTTGATGATTCAAATATTTTTACTAGACAAGACTTAGATTTATTAAACAAAATAGAAGGACGTTCCTTCCCATTATTAGAAGTTGAGGCACATGAAATTTATGTAGATGGGGCATTTGAAAAAAACATATTGAAGTACAATGCTGTAGCTATATTCACGCTTGATGTGGTGGATGGGCCAATATGTAAAGTCAGGTATAACCATCAAGAACCCAATCATAACAAAAAAAAATCATATTTAAACACATCCGATGATACAAGTGATTATATATCCTCTGCCATTAACCATGTTAATTCCAATTTAACTAAAGAAAAATCAGATAGCGAAGAAACCACAGAACTATATCCTTCGACAGAATATGCACTTAACCACGTGAAAGAAGTGAAAGACGTGAAAGACGTCAGTGAAAATACACGCAAGGTAGTTAGTAAAAAATCAGACAGAAAAACACATGTATGCGAAGTGTGTGGTAGAGTGGGACTCTATAACATACGCGAACATATATTTACTCACACCAAGAAAAGTAATTTTAATTGTCATAAGTGTAATAAATCATGTGCTACTAAATATGACTTGCGTATACATATTGCATCTCATATAAGTGGAGGGCATTTCGCATGTGCTAAATGCAATAAGAGATTTCATCATAAAAAATCACTAAATGAACATGATAAGAAACATACAGATGATAATAAAACTTATAGTTGCCGTACGTGTAATTCTACATTTAAGTCTATGTATTTTTTAGGAAAACATAAACTTATTCATGGTGTAGGAAATACTGACATATACCAAGTATGCAGTGAAACATTCATGAATTACAGCACACTACAAGAACATCAGATTACTCATGAAAAGAAAAAGCCTTATAGCTGCAATATTTGCGATAAGACATTTACTATGGATCATAATGCAAAAAGACATATGAGAAATCATATAAAAAAAGATTCTTTTGAATGCAGTGTGTGTAATAAAAATTTTACTGCCAAGTCCTCATTAAAAGCACATATGCGTACTATTCATAAAGCTGCAACAGACTCTTGTATGCCAGATATGATAAAGTATTAGATATGATATAGATGAAGGTACATATATTCACTAACACAGGTGGAAAACCCATGTAATAATTTTCAACTATAACTTCCGATGCTAAAGGTTATTATATAACTGTGCGAAATTCAGAACGTGAAAATTTCATTCTTTGGTAATGCGGACAAGGTTAATACCACTGCATTGAAACTTATGAACAATCGCTCTAACTTAGAGGTCAAAGATATATTATTATCTGGCACTTGAACCGTTGGCACGACTACAATTATTAAATCAACACCTAAAACTGAAACATCAAGTAAGTTAATATGTATTATATTTGTTAGACATACTCAGCTCCATTAGGTGTAGTTACTTAAGCACTATATATTTCAAATTAAATTTTGAATTATTTTCTAGTATTTGATAATTTTCCTTGAAGCGACATAATGCTTTTAGACAAGACATTTTTTCCTAAAGTCGCCATTATAAATTATCTCTTTCGGGGTTACTATTATAACATACAGGGGTTTTAGAGCAGTTTTTCGAACCCCTTAATTTTCTCTTCTCTCGCTTTATACTCAGGCATAAACCTCTTTACCATCTTCCAGAATTCTTTAGAGTGGTTCTTATGATTAATGTGACAAAGTTCGTGTATTACAACATACTCTATCAGAGAAGAACTGAGTTTCATAAGGTGGTAATTAAAAGATATACGGTTGGTAGGTGAACACGACCCCCACCGTTTTTCAGATTTTCTAAAAGAGATATGTTCAGGTTGAACTTCCATAAGTGTTGACCGCTTCTGTACTAAAGTGGTTATCTTATTTATAGCTCTCTCTTTATAGAACGCATCAATCGCTTTATGGATAATAACTTGATTACAGTAAAAAGGTACTTGTATCTTGAACTTAGAGTGAATGAACTCTACACATACTTCCTTGACATCACACTCAAGCACATCAATATAATAACTTTTACCTAAGTAGTAAAGTCTAGCCCCTGTGACTATTTCAATATCTGACTGTGCTTTGTAGCCTTTTAGGTTTTCGACTATCCAAATCGCTTTTTGCATCACATAAGATTCAATTTCATTAGTAGATGTTAGCTCATTTGTCTTAACAATAACACCCAATCTATCAACATTGATATAGGTGTTCTTTAGGCTTCTTTTTCGTTCTATAGTGTACTCAATAGCAGTTGTTCCATACTTCACTAACATAATAACTCTCTAAGCTTCATCAACAAGTTTTTGCACTATCTCTTTAGAGAGGTTTCTATCAAGATTATGTTTTTTGAGTAAAGGCTTGATGGCATTTCGCATATCTTTTTGAGCACCACTCTGCATCAAGATAGCTTTCTCTATGAGGTAAGGGGCTAAATCTTCATAAACTGCAAGTGTAAACTCTTTTGCTGTCTCGGTCTGCTTCTCTACGATGTTATAGACAAGCAGCTGCTTTTCATCTTCTAACCCTACCGTTAAGTGTTTATGTTTATGCCTCTCAATTATCTCTTCCATCTGTGTAAAGAGGTCTTGTATGGCTTGTTTTCTGTCACCTTTTCGCTCAAGTAAAATCTTCTTTAGCAGTTCAGAGAGTTCAAGGGCAAGGTGGGGGTTATCATCTTTGTTGGCTTTGATGATGGCTTTGGCTTTGTCAAGGGGGCTATGCTGCCCTTTTTTGGTGAGTTCTATTTTAAACTTCTGATAGTCAGAAATGTCAATAGGCTCACCTAAAAGATACTCAATACCTGAAGCTCGTAAATGTTCATCAATGATGCTTTGAAGCTTGCGTGAGTCCTCTCGTGTTATTTTCTCTTTTGCATCTCTTACCATAAGCTTCAACTCATTAAAAAGTTTAAAGTCATAGTCATACTTAGAGGCAAAAGGGGCCGGCAGTACAATGTTCATTGAGCGGTTAAAGTCGGCCAATATCTTTTTAAACCCATCTTTGATGTCTTGAGGCTTCAAGAACTCCACCGATTTTAAGATGAAGTCATATCTCTGCTCTTTACGGTCGTACTTGCACTTTTTGAAGTAGTTGACAAGTCTGGTATGGTTATTCTCAAGGGTTGTTTTTTCTCCTTCGATGTCTGTCATCACATCAGCGGGTTCTAAGTCACCAGAGAAAATTTCAAGTGCCTCAACTAAATGTTTTGTTATCCCCACATAGTCCACCACATAGCCCGCACTTTTACCTTTACGGGTTCGGTTCACTCTTGCGATGGCTTGCAGTAGGTTATGTTCTCGTAACACTTTATCTAAGTACAATGTTTGAAGTATAGGGGCATCATAACCTGTTAAGAGCATATCACTCACTATGAGAAAGGCGGTATTATCAAACTGCCGCCTACCCCCAGGAGTTTTGTCCATTTTATTACCAAAGGGGAGTTTGAAGTTCTCTATGGTCTGTTTAACATCTACTTCAGGGGTGGCAAGCTCGTAATACTCTTGAGGGTCTTTTTTGGTGTCGAAGCTCATCACCGCTTTAGACTCATAAGGGTTAAGCCCTTGTTCTTTGAGTATGTCAAAAGCTTTTTTGTAAGCAATAACCTGTTTACGGTTATGACAGACTATCATCGCTTTAAAGCCATCTTGGTAGCTTTTGTTGGAGTAGTGTTTGATAATATGTTTGACGACTTCGTTGACTCTTCTTTCTGCAAGTAAGATAACATCGAGCGAGGTGGCTTGGTTTTTAAGATAGCCTAACTTTACATCACTCACCCCCTCAAACACAGAACCAAAGACTTCATCCATCTGCTCTTGTTCTATAAAAAGTTCAGGAAGCCCTGACTCATAGAGTATAGGCAGAGTATTACCGTCGGCTACGGATTGTTTAATGGTGTACTTGTCGATATAATCACCACCATAAAACTCTTTGAGGGTTGACTTATTCTCTTTGTCGATTGGCGTGCCTGTAAAAGCGATAAACTTAGCATTGGGCAAACTCTTACGCATATAAGAGGCGGTTAACCCATATTGAGAACGATGCGCTTCATCGATTAATACAAAGATGTTTTCTTTATCGCTGAGGATCTCCACCTGTTTTTTCTCTTCTGCTTTTTCTTGGAATTTTTGAATGGTGGTGGTCAGTGTTTTACCGTAATCATCACGCAATAAGCTTTTAAGGTGCGCAATAGAGTTTGTTTGTATAGGATTGGGGAAACCTGTCCGCCTAAAAGTCGATGCGATTTGCGCGTCGAGATCTTTACGATCTGTCACCACTAAAATGGTGGGATTATCAAAGCCCGTGGTGCTCGCTCTTAACTTACTGGCAAGGTAGATCATAGTGATTGATTTTCCTGAGCCTTGCGTATGCCAAACAACGCCGCCTTGATTTTTAGTTTTTAGCCGATGCACAATTTTATTCACCGCACGAAGCTGTTGGTAACGCGGCAATTTTTTAATGGTTTTGCCTTCGACCACTTCAAAAATCACAAAATACTTGATGATGTCTAAAAACACCTCTTTTTGGAAAAGATTAAAAATCATCACATCTTGCGGGGTGACTTCTCTGTCGATTAAGTCAATAAGCGTTTGTGTCGGTGCTTCATTAAACTTTGAGTAAAACTGCATGGGCGATCCAATCGTACCGTACAGCGCGTTCACACGGTTAATGCCCGACATAATTTGGTTATAGTGAAATAGCTTGGGAGAATTTGTTTCGTAATAGCTAAGATCAGAAAGATCGCTAATATCAACGGTTTGATTTTTAGCCTCAATAACCACCAACGGTAAACCATTCACGAAGATCACAAGATCTGGAATCGAGTTTTGCCTTGCACCTTTAAACTTCATCTGATTCACCACCAAAAAATCATTGTTGTCGATATTTTCAAAATCAATGAATTTAACCGGGATAGGGTGTGCATCTGGGGTAGGTTTTAGCGAATAGGCATCTGCTTTGGTGATCAGCTGATGAATGTCGGCGTTTATCTCCATCAAAGAGCTACCGTTGACCGCCTCTATTTTACGCATGACTTTTTGCAGGGCGTTGCCATTAAGCCAAGGGTTGATGCGCATCAGTGATGCCGTGAGTCGCTCATGCAAAACCACTTCAAACATTTCTTTTTTAGCATCAAAATAGTCATAACCAAGCTGTTTTAACAGCGCGATAGCGGGCAGTTCTGATTCACTTAATTCGCTCATTTTAATCTTCTTTATTAGTCTCTAACAGTAATTTAAAATAGTCTTGCCGAAGTCTTTTGCTTGTTTGGCTCGCTCGTCATCCATGGCAAAGCCTTTGATGATGTACTCGTGTAGCACTTGCGTTGCCCACTTTCTAAACGCTGTTGCACGATGAGAGTTTGATTTATACCCCACGGCAATGATCGCTTGCAGATTATAATATTTGGTATTATAATTTTTTCCGTCAGTCGCAGTGCGTCGGAAATTCCGACATACTGCATTTTCATCAAGTTCTTCACTGGCAAATATGTTTTTAAGGTGTTCAGTAACGGTTGTTCTGCTTTTTGCAAAAAGTTCGCCGATCTGTTTTTGGGTAAGCCAGAGGGTTTCATCTTGAAACTTGACATCAATATTGACTTTTGAATCATCTATTTTAAAGATAACGAAGTTCGAGAAGGTTTGCACACTCTGTTTTTCTAACGCTTTTTTCATACCCGAACCTCACCACTCAAGAGCTTCTGCAATAGCCCTTTTTTAAGTGTTTCAAACTTCTCTTTTTTAGCTCTAAGGACTTCTAGCTTTTCATCGGCTGTGGATAGGATGTCGGCTATTTGTTTTTGTTCTTGGAGGGGTGGAAGTATGATTTTAATAGTTTCAAAATCCCTTCTGCCTACATTAGCTTGATTACCCGTGCCACCTTTACCAAACTCAAAGAATTTTGACCTAAATAACTGATGGTTGAATACATAGTATAAAAATTGTGTTGTGTTGTTACTGGAATTTATTACAAAACGGCCAACCCTTTGATTTAGTACCATTTTTCTGTCTTCACTAATCAAAGCAATATTGCCATAGTCTGTTTTTCCAATAGTCCCTGTTAAGGTAATCAGTAAATCATTTACATTCAAGATGTATTTTTCAGTTCTTTTCTCTATGCTATGAATATATTTAGGGTCTTTTGATAGATTTAAGCCTTTTGAATTAATATTACTCATTCTAATAACTTGGTAATCTAATTTATTATCTGTATATTCTTTTGACTTAAAAGCGAAACCACCCTCCAAGTTTCCTATATTTCCAAGTTTCACAACCTCCCACCTAACAGGCAAGCTCCCAAGCTCACTCTCCTTAAACTCGGTATGTCCTATCCCCTCGCTGAGTAGCTTTTGGAGTAGTCCTTTTTTAAGGGTTTCGTGCTTTTGGATTTGCTCTGCAATAGCCTCTATCTTCTCATCAGCAGTAGATAAAATAGAGGCTATTTTCTCTTGCTCTTTTAGGGGGGGGAGGGGGATTTTAATGGATTTGACATCATTCCCACTTACTGCTGTAAACGTTGAACCTTGTGAGAGCTTTGTCCATTTATCCTCATAGTCAATCAGACTGTGATATATGTATTCATTATCTTCTTTAGATTGTATTGCACAAACACCTCTACCAATACAAGCATTATGCAATGATTTAGAGATTGCACCAACAGGTGCTCGAACAGTCATAATACTATCACCAACGAAACATTCCTTAGTTAATTCAGTTGTATATGTTCTTGGAATAGTTTTTCTATTTTTACAATCGGCATTGCCCTGAATTAAAGGTATACCAATATTATCAGTATTATAAGTATTTGACTTTGGGGATTGACCCATAGTTATTTTACTTATATCTTGAAGCTTAACAACCTCCCAATCAACAGGAATAACCCCAATCTCAGTATCTTTATAACCCTCTCTCAAAATACTCATCCCAGCAACCTTCTTTCTCTAAGTAACTCCCTTTGAAGCTCCTCTTCGGTTGGTAAGAACGGCAAGTACTTAGAACTAAAGAGCTGTTTGCTCTCGCTTAACACGGAGTATTTGGCTACGGCTTGGGAGTCTTCGCTACACAAGATGAGCCCAATAGTCGGGTTGTCGTTCTCCTCTTTGTGAAACTTGTCGTAGATGCGCACATAGGTGTCCATCTGCCCGACATCTTGGTGGGTGAGTTTGCCTAACTTCAAGTCTATGAGTAAAAAACATTTGAGTTTAAAGTTATAAAAAACCAAGTCGATGTAAAAATCCTGCTCCTCCACACTCAAACGTTGCTGCCGTGAGACAAAGGCAAAACCACGCCCCAGTTCCAACAAAAACTTTTGCAGATTGTCCATAAGAGCCTGTTCTACATCTGTTTCGAGTGATGATCGATAGGGTAAATTTAAAAAATCTAAAATGTATGGGTCTCGTAATATATCTTTTGGATCTATTTGTAAAACATCAGTTTTTTCTTTTGCTTCTTGCTCCACAAGTGTTCTTGCGTTACTTGAGAGTAATCTTTCATAATACAATTTGGAAACCTGTCTATCTAAAGCCCTTACACTCCAGTTATTAGCAACAGATTCTTTGATGTACCAATCTCTCGCTTCATCATTTTCTATTCTAATAAGTCTTTTATAGTGTGTCCAACTCAATTTGGCATTCACTGAGTGCCAAATTGGAAACACAAGATAAAATTGTCGCATATTGCGTATATTTCGTACTTCAAAACCCTTGCCAAATTCTTTGCTTAAGCTCTGAGATATTTGTTCTAACTGTCGAGTTCCATACTCGGCGCGATTTTCGCCTTTTTGTTCATCTTCTACGATAATGCGCCCTATATTCCAATAGGTCTGCACCATGACACTGTTCACTGAGCGCTGAAGCTGTTCTCTAGATGCAACCAGTAGGTTTTTGATATCTTCAATAATTTGTAGATTTACGAGAGAATGTTTCATCTTAAAGCCCCAACTCTTTTAAATACGCATTAAGCTTCTCGTCTATGGCTTGCTCTTTCCCCTCAAGCTCCGTTATCTCACCTCTAACATATTTGATGTCCACTATCACTTCTTCTTCACTTGTGTCGATGTAACGAGAGATATTAAGGTTATAATCATTTTCTGCTATTTCAGACATATCAACCACGCGCATAAACTTGTCTATTTCTTCAAGACTGTCGTAAGCCTCGATAACTTTCGCGATGTTTTTAGGCTCAAGGGTGTTTTGGTTTTTACCGTCTTTATACTCAGAGCTTGCATCAATGAAAACGACTTTATCTTTTAAATTAGCAGGCTTACTTTTGTTGATGACGATGATACTTGCAGGAATACCCGTATTGTAAAATAGCTTTTCAGGCAGTCCAACAATCGCTTCAATGAGATCGTCATTTAAAATACCTTTACGAATTTTGCCCTCTGTGCCTCCACGAAACAAAATACCGTGAGGCAACACAACCCCCATACGCCCATCGTGTTTAAGCACAGAAATCATATGTTGTACAAAGGCTAAATCACCATAACCACGCGGAGGAATGCCATACTTAAAACGGCCATATTCATCAGAGACTTGATCGTTATATTTTGGGGCTATCTCCTTGCCATCTTCTTTGCTTTTTACATCGACTTCAGCAGGCGACCACCATTTTTTAAGGCTAAAAGGCGGGTTGGCTATCACGCGGTCAAAAGTCATTAATTGCGCGTCACTTTCATGTTTAGGGGCGGCCAGTGTGTCACCTTTGCGCAAATCGCTATCTTTAAACCCATGAACAATCATGTTGATCATCGCAATCGCCCAAGTGCCAAGATTGCGCTCTTGCCCATACAGTGACACATTGATATGTTTACCGACTGTGCCACCGTTATTTTTAATGTAATGAGCAGACTCAATTAACATGCCACCTGATCCACAAGTAGGGTCATAGACAGAGTTACCTGCTTGAGGCTTGATGAGACCGACTACAAGCTGAACGACCTCTTTAGGAGTATAAAACTCACCGCCTGCTTTACCGGCGTCGCCGGCAAATTCACGAATAAGATACTCATAGGCATTACCTAAAATATCCGGATTGTCTAAATCTGCATTGGCAAGGGAGTATTTGTTAAAGTGTTGTAATAGCCGAGATAAAAGTGCATCGGGTAGTTTTTCAGAATCACCAAAATGAACGGCGGTCATTACCCCTTGAAGCTGTTCATTATCCTCTTCTATCCCTGCAAACGCTTTATCAAGCGCTACACCAATGTTTTCAGTCTTCTTAGTTAACTCAGACCAATACGCCTCTCTGGGAATAAAAAAATCGTGCAGGTCTTCATCTTCAAGTGCCTCTGCTAATGTAATACCATCATTTGCAACAGCATTGTTTGCCTCTTCTAAAAATTGGTCGTTAGCGCGTTTTAAAAACAGCAACCCAAAAATGTAGTTTTTAAAATCAGAGCTATCAACCGTGCCACGCATAATATCCGCAGATGACCATAACCATTGCGCTAACGTATCGAGTGTGAGTTTCATTAATCTCCTTTAAGTTAGTTGCGCAAACATTAGATAAGACACTGTAAACTATAAAGTTTTATACTGCACGCTGCCAAAGTACTCAAGTAGTGAAAAGGAGTCAATCTTAACTCTTTTAGATACACACTCAAATTAAACCCTTATATAGAAAATGTACACACCTACAATAATAACTAGCGACCTTTGCACGATAACGGCGCACAAGCCCAGCTATTAATTAATAGTATTTTTTGAGGATAAAGCCTTAAAAAACATGATTGCAGTTCGAATATTCGCTATTCGAGCCATTTTACTCTCCATTTTCGATTTTCAGACGCAACTTGCCTGCTGAATCGATAAACCTCGTTTAATATTATGCGCCACGCACATTATTTCAAAACGCGTGCGGTTTGGGCTTAAGCCAAGATAACGAGCTTTCGCCATGCCATAGTGTAATCTCAAAACGCCAAACACTCGCTCCACAGTGCAGCGCACGCCGGAATGTAAACGGTTAAAACACTTATCATGTTCTGTTAATGGTTTATTTCTATAAGCATAGAGAACCACACTCATGGGGAAGCTGGGTTAGGATGTCCGGTTGGGCCATGAGCTTTCCAGTTTGCGTTGCATGGAGTTTGTGGACAATAAAAATCCAGTAGTTTGACAAATGCATGTCTAGAAATGGTACTAGCTCCAAGAGATTGCAAATGTGGTGTATATACCTGGCAGTCAATTAATTGAAATTGCCAGTGCTGCAGGTGCTGACAAAGTGAAATAAAGGCCATTTTAGATGCGTTACTTTTTTTACTGAACATTGACTCGCCAAAAAAAACTTTCCCAATAGCTACTCCATATAACCCACCTACCAGCTCATCTCCTTCCCATGCTTCAGCTGAATGAGCATAACCACTGGAATGAAGAGTGTTATAAGCTTGTCTCATTTCTTTGGTTATCCAAGTTTGGTCTGTGTAAGACCTGGGTTTTGCGCATTGCTCTACCACCTGCTCAAATGATGAATCAAAGCGAATACGAAAAATATTTTTTATAAACATCTTTTTCATAGACTTTGAAATGGCTATGTTTTGTGGCTGAAGTACCATGCGTGGGTCAGGACTCCACCAAAGAATAGGTTCGTCATCTCCAAACCATGGGAAGATTCCTTTCCGATAAGCGTGTAAAATCGTGTCCTGCTGGAGGTTACCGCCAACAGCAAGAAGGCCGTTCGGTTCTGTTAACGCTTCATCCACATTAGGAAAAGTGAGAGCAACGTCGCTAAGGAGGTGAATTTGTTCTTTCATATTCTTATGTAGAAAAATATTTCATTCATAGTCAGCTGCGTGTAATGGTTTTCAGATGATGCTCTAAGCGAGCCCAATTAATGAACTCATGGACAGAGTCGAGTTCTTTCACTGTATCGTGATCAATCCGCATTGAATCTGCTAGACTGCGTTGTTTCAGATTTTTCCAAGCCATAATTTCACCGAAAGGCATTGATTGTGCAAGGCTTATTATACCTGATTTTCAGTTGTTTAGCGAGACTCGTGCAAAGGTCTCATAACGTTGTTGATCCGTGGATACTTCTTTCAAACCCTTACTTTTCCTGGACGTTCCGAGATATGCCAGTCGACATCGATGTCTTTCAACTCGTCACGTTTTTCTGCGCCACGATAACCGGCATCGACGAAAATGATCTCCTCATCACCATACAGTAGATTTTCAGCTTGATTCAGATAGTGTTCGTTGGCAGCGGTGGTCGTAAGACTATGCGTCAGCCCAGTTCGAGCATCGACTCCGATATGAGCCTTCATGCCGAATTACCCTTCTTGGTTTGATGCATCTCTGGATCACGCTCACCGGCTTTGTTCTTGGTGGAGCTGGGAGCTGCGATAATGGAGGCATCCATCAGCGTGCCTTCTTTGATCAGCACACCTGCATCACTCAGCCAGTCATTCACTTCGTTGAAGATTTTGCGTGCTAAATCATGACGTTCTAATAAGTGACGGAAGTTCATGATCGTGGTGTGATCAGGGATCATTCCATTCAGTACCACTGCTGTATACAGTGAATACGCAGCATCGCCATCAGGGAATGCGGTCGGCGACCACTACCAGGCTTGGGGTAATATGGCTCGATAACTGACACCTTTAGTTTCTAAGGAACCAGTGTTTTCATCCGTTCAAGAAACTTCTCTTTGCGGGTTTGGCGGCGTTTATGCTGGTATTCGCTGTCGGCGAAGCTGAGTTTGTGTCTCGTGGTTCATACCATTAAGGAGAAATGATAGGGATTATCTCATTACCAGGACTTAATCGCACCTTCCCTAAAGTCGTACGTTATACTGTGGTCCCAATGCTTATCAATATGGGAGTGAAAAGATTGTTAAAAATAATCTTAGTTTTTTTTAATATGATGTTGTAATAGAATTCGCTACCTACTATGGTTAAGTATTGCTTTTAATCAGACCGCTTAATGAAGCATAATACGGTTACTTTTTTTATATGCCGATTCCTTGTGCTCTTATAGAGTGCGGCTAGGAGTTATTTCTATTAAAAAAATATGTAAACACCCTTTGGAGGTAAGCAACTATATGGGTCATCTGAATGTAGGAGAGCGAGTTGATATGAATAAAGACATGGATAGTATTGAGCAGAACCGCCTTCAAGCCCTTATTGATATGAATAGTCAGCATGATAAGGAGATAAAACAGTTAAAATCTAGATTGGAAGCTGCTGAAAAAAAGGCCGAGAAGTTCAATTCCCATATCAAAGAGTCTGATACTGAATTGAAAGCGTTGAGGGTTCATAATCCTGACCGTATGAAGAAGCAAATCAAGCGCTTGCAAGAACAGAATAGAATATTGACTGATGAAACGACCATACTCAAAGCTAAGAAAAAGCAACTGAATCAGCAGGTCAGTGACTGTAATAAAGAGCTGGAGCAACTACGTGCAGAAAAAGCTGCTGAAGCCGCTGAAGCCGCTGAAACTACTGAAACTACTGAAACTACTGAAACTACTGAAGCTACTGAAGCTACTAAAGCTACTAAAGCTACTAAAGCTACTAAAGCTACTAATGCTACTAAAGCCACTAAAGCCACTAAAGCTACTAAAGCTACTAAAGCTACTAAAGCTACTAAAGCTACTAAATCTACTAAAGCTACTAATGCTACTAAAGCTACTGAAGCTACTGAAGCTACTGCTAAATCATCTAAAAAGAGTAAAAAAGAGAAGAAGTAAGTAGTCTATTAGAGCTATATATTTAAGACCTCAGTATAACTTAAGGAGTCTCTGAACAAGCCTCATAAATGTGAGATAATACAGCCACACACAAACAAACAGTATTGTCGTATGAAACAAATAACTTTCGTATCCGCAGAATACATCCATCAAAAAGTTATCACTAAGCGTGATCTCTTTCTAAATGAAATGAAAAAAACCGTACCATGGGTATGCCTGCTCAATATTATAGAGCCTTACTATCCCAAGAAAGGCAAAGGTCGCCCACCAATGCCGATGGAAGTATGTTGCGAATTTATTTCTTACAGCAATGGTACTCATTATCAGATTCTACAGCAGAGCATGCCTTATACGATGTGGACTGTATGCGTCGGTTTGCGCAACTTGAATTATTAGATGCCATACCTGATGAAACCACCATACTTAATTGCAGAAGACTAATTGAAAAGCACCAACTTAGTGCAATCATCTTTGCGGATATCAATCAATATCTTGTTGAAAAAGGCATCAAGGTATCTCAAGGTAGCATGGTAGATGCGACCATTATCCAAGCTCCTAGATCTACTAAAAACAAAGACAAAAAACGTGACCCTGATATGCGTTCCACCCGTAAAAACAACCAATATTATTTTGGTTTTAAAATACAAATAGGAACAGATATCAATAGCAACGTCATACACAGCGCAACCGTCACACCGGCGAATGAAGCTGATGTTAACGAACTGGCATGAGATGGAAGGTTAATGACAAACGTAACCCAAATAAAAATATGAGCTCATCACAAAAGAAACAAAACCGTAAAAACTCACAGATTCGTGCCAGAGTAGAATATTGATTTAGAGTGATAAAATGTCAGTTCGAATACAAGAAAGCCAGCTACAAAGGCTTAGTAAAAGATGCAGCTCAAGTATTTACTCTGCTTGGACAGGACAATCTTTACATGCTACGAGGGAGTTTGGGTGGTTAATCCGCCCAAACTCGCCAATAGCGAGGGAAAGCGAAAAAAATAGGGCGATTTTACCTAAAAACACGCCCATAAGATAAACACATACACCATAAATTTAAATTTGGATTTTTAGGCGTGGGTAAAAAACAAATGTGCTTGTTCAGAGATTCCATAAGGGTTAATGATAAGCACATATACAAACTAATATACAGTCTCATGTCTGGTCTGAGCTGTTTTTCTCTACTCTTCGATCATGCCAAAAGAGGAAGAGTAATGGCCTAGAGTGTGATTGCATTAAAGAGGTATTACTGGCGTAGAAAGTTCACATATTTGGATAATTGGGTCCGCCTGATCCTTCTGGAGCAGCCCAAGTAATGTTCTGAGAAGGGTCTTTGATATCACAGGTTTTGCAATGTATGCAGTTTTGGCTGTTTATTTGAAATCGTTTTTCAAAGGTCAGTTCATCAACAATTACTTCATATACGCCGGCAGGACAGTAACGTTGTGCTGGTTCGTCAAACAAGGGCAAATTTTTATGTATAGGGATACTGATATCAGTCAATTTCAGGTGACAGGGTTGATCCTCTTCATGATTGGTGTTCGAAAGAAAAACCGAGGAAAGCACGTCAAAGCTAATCACTCCATCAGGTTTTTGATAGTGGATAAATCGGCATTGGCTAGATCGCTTAAGTCGCGCATGGTCTGGTATTCGATTGCGCAAAGTAATGGGTAACTTTCCTTTAAATACATTTAAATCAAGATAGGCAAATATAGCACCAACGATGTTCCCAAATTTATGCATCGCAGGCGCGAAATTGCGCTGCTGGTATAATTCTTGGTGTAGCCAAGATGATTTAAAGGATTCATCAAAACCAGATAAAATACTGCCATCTGCTGAGCCGTTATTGAATGATTTAAATACCTCTTCAGCAGCAATTAATCCCGATTTCATAGCGGTATGTGTGCCTTTTATTTTAGCACTATTTAGCGTGCCAGCGTCGCAACCAATCAATAGCCCGCCAGGAAATGACATCTCTGGTAATGACTGTATCCCTCCTTTGGTTAACGCCCTTGCACCATAGGAAACACGGCTTCCTCCTTCCAGATATTGTTTGATTACTGGATTTTGCTTATAACGCTGAAACTCTTCAAACGGATTTAAGTGAGGATTACTGTATGAAAGATCAGTAATCAATCCCGTGGCCACTTGGTTATTTTCGAGATGATAGAGAAAACCTCCGCCGGTACTGCCTTTATCAGCCATTGGCCAGCTCAGAGGCCAGCCAGCGGTATGTATAACCAATCCTTCTTTGTGATTCTTAGGATCAATATCCCAAAGCTCTTTAATTCCCAGAGCGTAATGCTGTGGATCTTTCCCTTTATCTAGTTGGAAACGACTAATGAGCTGTTTACCCAAATGACCATGACAACCTTCTGCAAATAGGGTGTATTTTGCATAGAGCTCCATGCCTGGAGCAAAATTAGGTTTTTGTGTATTGTTGACTGATAAACCTGCGTCACCAGTAATTATGCCTTTAACACTACCATCTTTATTATAAATAACCTCTTGGGCAGCAAAGCCAGGAAAGATCTCTACTCCAAGAGTTTCAGCTTGCTCTCCTAACCATCGACAGAGATTACCAAGACTAACGATGTAGTTGCCCTTGTTATGCAT
This sequence comes from Candidatus Endonucleibacter bathymodioli, assembly GCA_030674915.1. Classification (GTDB taxonomy): domain Bacteria; phylum Pseudomonadota; class Gammaproteobacteria; order Pseudomonadales; family Endozoicomonadaceae; genus Endonucleibacter; species Endonucleibacter bathymodioli. The sequence continues at coordinate 144,034 of JASXSV010000001.1, read as the reverse complement.
GGTCTTAGGAACAAGAAAACCTGGTATTTTAATTGCTTTTTTTTGTGAGCGTAAAACATAGACATCATCTTGCGTTACCAGCGTATTGATGGGAGCTTCACGGATTTTCCAGTCAGGGAAAAGCTCATTAAGAGCTGTAGGCTCAAAGACTGCTCCGGACAATATGTGAGCCCCCACTTCAGAGCCTTTTTCTACAAGGCAGACAGTTAAATTGTGCTCATGTTTATTTGCTAATTGCATCAGGCGACAGGCCGCAGACAACCCTGCAGGACCTGCACCGACAATAACCACATCAAAAGCCATGGACTCACGTTCCATGATCAGCCTCCTTCCTAAATGATGTTTATCTATTACCTCCGGAGTTGAAGACTATTCTCGCAAACTCCAGCCACGGATTCCCACAACAACCGACACACTTGAATTGGATTTTAGAACTAGCTGATCGTAGATTATAGCTCTCAAATAACGAATCAGGTGATTGCATGGGCACCCATTGCCAGCAGCTGACTCTTACTGAACGATATCAGATTCAACCCTCTGTAAACTAGTATTTTCGGCGCTCAAGAATATACATAATTCCAGTAAAATCATCGCCATGGAGCCGAAACGTTACCATGTTGAAGCTTATTATGCTGAGGCAATTAACGCAATTAACGCAATTAACGCAATTAACGCAATTAACGCAATTACGCTTGGTAGCGGTGATGAATGCGTTACCCACGTAAGTTTAACTGTAAGATACCTTTTCCTCCAGCCATATCATTCATAGCACCGGGAATTTAACGAGGGAAACCACATTCATAGATATTGATGTGAGTGGGGAAAATATAGATGATTCTCGACCAGTCGTGTTCGAAACCGTTCCAAGGAGGAAGCGGCGAGAACTTCTTCACCGAGATCGAAGTGACAAAACTTGCGAAACAGCAAGTATCTATACTCATACCATTAAAGCTATGAGTAGGCGACAAGCTGTCCACATCCCCACAAACCTATAAATAATAGAGTTATGGGGGGGTAGATGGATTAGCGTTCACTCAAACCTTCAATTGCCAGGAGTACATGAGCCCATACCCAAAAGTTGTCGTTAACATTGAATGAATGCAGACTAAGTTTGCAGCGCTATTCCCAGCATACATTTAATAGTAAATATCTGTTTGATCCAAGTTTGTTAGACTGTTAAGCTGCTGTGGCTCAGGCTGAGTAAATACAACATGCTATTTAAGTTATAAATTAAACTAACTTACACTCAAACTTTAACAAGGAAAGAATGCGAATCCATGAAAATACTAGTAGCCGTAAAAAGAGTCATCGACTACAACATTAAGGTTCGCGTCAAATCTGACAACTCTGACGTGGATCTGACTAACGTCAAAATGGCGATAAATCCATTCTGTGAAATTGCAGTTGAAGAAGCTGTTAGGCTGAAAGAAAAAGGAGTCGGAGAAGAAATTATTGTGGTATCCATTGGGCCAAAAGCATGTCAGGAGCAAATCCGTACAGCTCTTGCTTTGGGTGCTGATCGAGGAATTCATATTGAAACTGATGAGGAATTGAGATCATTAGCCGTAGCTAAGTTATTAAAAGCCATTATTGATGAGGAAAAACCTGATTTAGTGATTGTAGGTAAGCAAGCAATAGATTCTGACAACAATCAGACTGGACAAATGCTAGCTGCTCTTTCAGGATTTCCACAAGGGACCTTCGCATCGGAAATATCGATAAAAAACGACTCCGTTCAGGTGACTAGAGAAATAGACGGAGGTCTACAAACATTATCGCTTACCTTGCCTGCAGTAATAACAACAGATCTGCGACTAAACGAGCCACGTTTTGCGTCGTTGCCTGGTATTATGCAGGCCAAACGCAAGCCGCTGGAGGTGAGGTTCCCAGATGTGTTAGGTGTTGATATTAAAACGACACTGAAGACTCTGAGGATTGATGCTCCTCCCAAGCGCCAGTCAGGTATCAAAGTGAAAAACGTAGATGACCTGATTAAAAAACTAAAAGATGAGGCAAAGGTGATCTAATGAGAATACTTGTTGTTGCTGACCATGATAATAAAAGTTTGAATGGCGTCACTCTGAGCACCATCTCTGCAGCCAGAACTATTGATACTGAATCAGAAATTCATCTGCTAATCATCGGTGCAGGATGTGATATTGTTTCTGAAGAAGCCGCTGAGGCTGAATTTGTTTCTAAAGTTCTAGTTGTGAATCATCTAGCTTACGAACATCACCTTGCGGAAAACACTAGTCAGTTAGTTGCTGAGATTGGTAAGGGCTATAGCCATATATTGACAGCGGCCACTACCACCGGTAAAAACTTTATGCCTCGGGTAGCTGCTCTTCTGGATGTTGATCAAATATCCGAGATTATACGAATTGATAATAAAAATACTTTTGCCCGAATGGTTTACGCAGGTAATGCCATAGCTACCGTAGAGTCCAGTGCCACTGTCAAAGTTATCACAGTGAGAACAACGGCGTTTGACCCAGTATCTGCTAAAGGAGGGAGGGCTGTGATTGAAAAACTTGACTCTAACTATGCTTGCGAACTATCTAGTTTTATCGGGGAAGAATTGTCTAAGTCCGATCGACCTGAGCTAATAGAGGCGAACATAGTTATATCCGGTGGTCGAGGTATGGGTAGCTGTGATAACTTTGAACTATTATATAAAGTTGCTAACAAACTAGGGGCAGCTGTAGGAGCGTCAAGAGCGGCAGTGGATGCAGGCTATGCTCCCAATGATATGCAGGTGGGGCAGACAGGTAAAATTGTTGCTCCTAACCTTTATATCGCTGTGGGTATTTCTGGTGCTATTCAGCACATGGCAGGAATGAAAGACAGTAAAATTATTGTGGCCATAAACAAGGATGGTGGTGCCCCTATTTTTCAGGTTGCTGATTACGGCTTGGTTGCGGACTTGTTTGAAGTGTTACCGGAACTGGAAGATAAGCTTTGATCAAAAATAGACTCCGAGTACTTGATGTAAAGAAGGGGAGGGCGGTAGTAAGAGCTTATAACCCTGTGAACGAAGAAACTGAAGCACTTGTGGGTGAGGGGGGATTGTTATTTCCTAGCACCTTAAATGAAAAAGGTATGGTCAGCGAGTGTTATGACTAGTAATGATCAGACAAAACGCATTGATTATCGGTTGTTTTTAGAGAAGACGCCAGAATGCCCTGGTGTTTATGATATGCGAGGTTCCGATGGCAACACGTTGTATATAGGTAAGGCTAAAAATCTAAAAAACAGGATTTCAAGTTATTTTCGCGCTAGCGGGCTGGCTTCCAAAACAATAGCATTGATTAATAAAGTTTCTGAAATTGACATCATTATTACTAACACCGAAACAGAGGCGTTGATACTTGAACAGAATCTTATTAAACAAAAGAAACCAAAATATAATATTCTATTAAAAGATGATAAATCTTATCCTTACATCATTATCTCATCGGATAAAAACTGGCCAAGACTTACATTTCATCGAGGTAAGAAGAAGAGTCTTGGCTCTTGTTTTGGTCCTTATCCAAATGCTACATCTGTTAGGGAAAGCCTAAGCATTTTGCAAAAGGTATTTAAAGTACGTCAGTGTGATGATAGTTATTTTAGAAATCGTTCCCGTCCTTGTCTTCAGTATCAAATTAAACGTTGTAAAGCACCCTGTGTAGGTTTGGTATCTGAGGAAGAATATGAGAAGGATGTTCTCGACACAGTTCAGTTTTTATCTGGAAAAAATCAGAGTTTGCTGAAGTCTCTGACAGATAGGATGGACCTGTTTTCGTCTTTATTCAAATATGAGCAAGCAGCAGAAATAAGAGATCAAATTATTTACCTGAGAAATATTCAGGAGCAGCAGACAGTAGCAAAAGCAGGAGGAAATGTAGATGTAATCGGCTATATTGAGCAGGCAGGATTTGTTTGTTTTAATGTTCTTTTTATTAGACATGGGCTAATTATCGGTAGTAAGCACTATTTTCCTGACTTCAAGCTTGAAAGTAACAAAGACGACTATTTTGACTGGTTTTTAGTTCAGTTTTACATTCATTTGTCTGGCAGTCGTGACTTTCCTGAAGAGATTGTTATATCTGTAGATGAAAAAAATATAGAGGTAATACAGCGAGAAATTGTCCGCCTTGCTGGGAAAAAGGTTCAAGTAAAAGCAAGTGTTCGTGGAGACCGGCTAAAGTGGTTAAAGCTTGCTAATAATAATGCCCAGCAAAACCTTAAAGCTCGCCTATCTGAAAAATCTAGTATCGATGTAAGGGTAGGGCAGTTGCAACAGCTTCTGGACTTACCCCAAAAACCTGACATAATTGAATGTTTTGATATTAGTCATACATCTGGTGAGTCAACCGTCGCATCATGCGTGGTATTTGGAAATGGAGGACACCTAAAAAATGAGTATCGCACATATAATATTAAAAATATCAGCCCCGGTGATGACTATGCCGCTACAGGACAAGTGTTACGAAGGAGATACCAAAAAAGAATAAATAGTGCGAGGAAAATGCCGGATCTTATCCTCATTGACGGGGGAAGAGGGCAACTGTCTGTTGCCGAAACTATAATGGAGGAACTTGGATTATCTGGTATGCCATTGTTGGGCGTTGCTAAAGGTGCGACTAGAAAACCGGGAATGGAAACATTGTTATATCAGGGTAAGGAACTATTGACTGAAGGCTGTGAGGCTGCGCTGTTGCTCATACAGCAAATTCGTGATGAAGCCCACAGGTTTGCCATTGCTGGTCATCGTACTCAGCGTCAAAAGACCAGAAATAGGTCTATTATTGAAGAAATCCCCCGCGTAGGGAGTAAGCGCCGCACAGCATTGCTGAAATATTTTGGCGGACTCCAAGGTGTTTTGCTTGCCAATACTGAGTCCTTGTCAAAAGTCCCTGGTATAAATCAGGAAATGGCTAAAGTAATATATGATTACTTGCATGATTAGCAGATGTGTCGACTGTTTGCGCTCCTATTTATACTAGCTATCATTGAAGGTGTGAGTAGGCAACAAGCAAGCGAATCACTTTGATCCTATAAGTAGGTAACGTTGATAAGTGATAAGGTCAACAAGCTTACACATTAAAGGCTAATGTATGTAGGTATTAGGCCTTCATACTGGAATTCGCATCTCTAGATATATCCGTAGGATAGCGAATATTAACATAAGACTGTTTTATTTTCTTATGACAATCAATAATGTTGCAATCCTAGCATGCTAGGTATAGCGTATAAGCCGTTACATGTATTGTGTAAACTTGTGCGTAAAAAATGAGACAATTCGTCTGTCTAAGTTGTTGCGAGCTCTGTAGTGAGGCGGCTGAATACTCAAAATGAACATCCCAAACATTCTTACATCGATACGTATTATTCTAGTTCCATTTTTTGTTTTGTTCTTTTATTTGCCGTTTGAAGATCGTCATCTTATATCTGCAGGGATTTTTGCGTTTGCTGCAGCAACTGACTGGTTTGATGGGTATCTCGCCAGAAAACTAGGCCAGGCTACACCTTTTGGTGAGTTCTTTGATCCCGTTGCGGATAAAATCATGGTTGCCACAGCCCTATGCTTATTATCCGAAGGCTTTAGTGTTTTCTGGGTAACTGTACCATCGATGATTATTATTGGTCGTGAAATAGTTATTTCTTCTCTGCGCGAATGGATGGCTGAATTAGGTAAGAGAGCCAGTGTGACTGTTAGTATGACTGGTAAAGCCAAAACTATGGCGCAAATGATGGCTATTACCTTTTTACTTTTGTCTCCTATCCCAGTTAACAACTGGATAGGTTATATTGGCATTGGGCTATTATACTTTTCATCGGTTTTGACGCTCTGGTCTATGTGTGTTTATTTGAAAGCCGCCTGGCCAGGATTAACACCATTTAAGCTTGAAAAATGAATATCCTAAGACTTCATAGAAACTGCTATTGCTCTATACTCGTTACCACTAAAGAGATGGGGATTGCTGACTATTTTTACTTACCACTAATCACCAAGTACTCGTAAGATTACGATATTTCTCTTGTACACCTTCCATAATAATGGTCATAGATCACGCATGTAGGTTATCGTCAAATAGCGAATGTCGCTTTTCGAAATTCCTGATGCATCACTAAGCTTGTTCGTATTCCTCTCGTCGACGTTAAACTGATTCTTATGTGCATATTTATGTCTACATCCTTTCAGAAAATGTAACCAACGCCACTAAATCTAATATATAACACCTTATAATTCATTATCAAAATGATAGATGGCTAGGAGTAAATACATATAAAAACAAGTCAAATCTGCCCCACCTATAAATCAATGAGTGTGCTTGCAAAATTCCACATTATAAGTGGTGCTTGTTAAGGTGAAATATAGCAACCTTACTCTTTCTTACTGTATTACATGTGATTTTTGGTTTTATCTTATATGTAATTCAAGCATGAATAAAGGATAAAGGAAAATAATGAATAACTACTTTTGAGTGTGATTGAGCTTGTACCAAAATAGATTCAGCAATCCTCTCTCGATCAACAAGCAGTAGCTCAGCCTCTGCTGCCAACTCTGACAGGTTCTTTTAATGCCTTTCAAAACAGCCACCATGCTTGATGGATGATTGATCTCTACCTTTGGCGCATGCTACAAATGGGAGGATTATCCTTACTGTCGGATTTGTAATCATGGAAGTACTTACTGAAGAAGATGGTAGCCAGGTCGCTGAGTTAACCTGTTTAAATAGTGTTTGTGGTGAGCATATTGCTGACAAATGGCAACGCAAAGTGATAGAACCTGCTGGATTTGTCACTGATTTTTATAAGGATCCAACAAATAATATTATTCATTGGTGTCCGATCACGATGGCCGAGTTCCACCATAGCTCCGGTGTCAATAGTCATGGCTATGCTCTGTGCTTAACCTGTGGGCGCGCTGAATCAATGTCGGCTTCAGGCTGTTTTTCAAAAAGTCTAGATCTTGATAAACCTCATTACCCTCCAAGTCCGACGAAATTTGATCGAGAAGAAGATGGTACGCGAAGTCACTGTCAAGGCACCGCTAAATTAATGCCTAGAATACACATTGGCAGTCATGTGACTCTTGCTAACTTGGATGACAAATGCCGTGTTGTTGGGCCTGTTTGGTTTAAAACAGAAGAGATATCAGTAGTATCTTCAAAGGAACATAAGCTTGTTTCGGTTGATTTGGAGCTTGGAGGAATCGGCTTAATCTCGGCACATTCCATCATGTACAATATTTTCACAAAACCAGCGACTATGGCTTTAACATAAAGGCATTGACTGCGTTCTGTAAAATACTCAGTTATGCTAAACCTCGTATAATCAAATTACTGAGTCATTGGAAAGTCTCATTTCTATGGTCAAGAAACCGTATATATTCATTTGCTAAATTCTCGTACTGAGTCAGAGATGAGTCATTATTCGATTATGGGAGCCAGTTTAAGCTGTAATCTTAATGTAATTTCTAGCATTGTTCATCATATGCTCGCGAGTTATCTGGTTAACCTTGAAGACCCAGTAATGTTTTAAAATATAGAGGAATCGCTCGACGATGGCATTATACCAGCAGGAGCCAACATTCCCCGTTGACTATCGCACGCTATAACTCTCTAAAAGGTCGCAATAAGGTCTAACTAGGATGCAGTTTGTAACTGCATGACTGCCCCATAATAACGCCCCACACACCCATTAAATGACTGGTATTTTCTCTTATAAAGCGTCCGGTTCACTCAATCAGAACAGATCTTCTTGCTTGGGCTATTGACAAAACAGTAGAAGTTCCTACAATACATCCATATTCTGCGTTAATTGCTCCGTTGGTTGAGTGTACCCATTGGAGATAACGGTACTCAGCGATCTAACCCCCCTACAGAGAGGGGTAATATTACCTTGGCAAGGGTGGAGCAGCAGCTTTGAGTCTTATTTCTAGTTTAAGAGGCTGCGAGACGTGAACATGAATAGTGGTCAGTGCAGTGATACACTGGGTTGCAGTTTTTTTATAACCGTAAAATTTAGTGTTTTTTAGAAATCCTCGGCACTTAGAAAGGGAAGGGGAGAGAGCAAAAAATAAAAAATGCTTTGATTGATAAAAGAATTATACATAAAATGACCTTTCAGTTTTGCCCGGATGGTGGAATTGGTAGACACAAGGGACTTAAAATCCCTCGGCTTAACGGCCGTGCCGGTTCAATTCCGGCTCCGGGCACCACTTTAATTACAGTTAATGTATGGTAATCTGGCGACATATAAAGTAAAGTCCAAGGCTCAAAAAATCAGTTGTGATTAAAGTTAAAGCTTTGTATTTTCAATATACCAATTCAATTACCTTGGGAATGCATTAGCTTCTTAAGCGACAGGTGATTGGAGGTGATTGAGGTAAGTGAATGCAGTCAGTACCTCACACTTTTAAGGATGACTGGTATAGAAATATAGTTTTTTATGGCGAGTTGGTAGAGCGGTTATACAGTGGACTGCAACTCCATACAGGCCGGTTCGACTCCGGTGCTCGCCTCCATTTAAAGCTACATCTTTCCATTTAGGTTAGAGAGCTAATCCACAGATGAGCCTACGAGCAGTAGGTGGCTGAGATTGTAGTACACAGCAGCACGCCTTCAAACAAATGGGTAGAGAAAGCTTTTTAAGTATTTTAAAATAATACAGATAGTGCCGTAGTCGTGGGCTAACGGTAAAAAAATGCTTTAAGTCTGCTTGGGAACATATTGTTATCCTTCAAAAAATCCAGAAGTATACTTAATGGCATAAGTTTGAGGGAGTCCCGTGCTTTTCTGAATCCATTACCATAAATAGGGTCTGGGCTTTTCGCTATAAGAATTCTTCTATATTTGGCATCTTGTGTTTTTTGACTTTTCAGCCATATATACTCCATCAATACACACATACCTTCTTCCACTTCTAAAGGTAGATTCCTGTAATGATTGTAAAAAAACCAAGCATGAGTCAGCTCATGTATGGCGACCGTTCTGAAATGCTCTTCTGGTAGGTTGTTTTGAATTAATATTGTCTTAAATGTTCTCGCTATAATCTTTTTTCCTGAATAGGTGGTTGTCCAGCTAGCAAGCCCGAGAATAGGACGCTCTTTATGAAAATCATGCCTGCTATAACCATGAAGCTCATCCCTATCACATAATTTAAGAGGCACTTGAGCGCTATTGAGCTTTAAACCTACAGAAGCAAGAGCGGAGCGCATTTCGGTCATTAACCGCTCTGCTCGTTCTTGGGTGCCCACACCGTGTAGCCCACATAAACCGCAAATTAATAATCCATCTGGGTATTGCATGCCTCCACCTGTCAAATTCTCGCATACTATCCGACCGCAGCTAATGCAACTGGCAAAATCTTTATGTGTAATGCAGTAAGAATTACCCCAAAAATCAACAAGATGGCGATTAGTCAAAGGTTTTCGACATACCGAGCATCTAGGCTGATGCTGGTGCTTGTAGCACCGTGAGTGCCACGCGCCTCCCTCATGTTTAATATAACTTCCTGTGATGGGGTGAGCACAGCCTCGACACTTCAAGCAATTCTTATGATAAGGGCGGTCAGCAAAAGTAAGAAATTCTTTACTTGATATGGTTTTTTTGCAGCTAGCACAGATAAAACAATGAGAGTGCCAGCTCCCACCCATGGCTGTTATGTAATTTCCTGATATTTTATATCCGCATTTTTTACAGTTGGCCATATTTTAAACTGCCATCCTTGAACGATTGTGGGCATAATAATTTTCTATATCCTCTTACATATTATAATCCATGGTCAGCTGTTAGGGAACGAAGTCGTTTGACTTCAGCATGATAGTACTGACTAGTTGTATTGATAGAATCGTGACCAGCGAAAATAGCAAGGTCTTCAATGTCCATTTTTCTAGCAAGATGTGTTAGAGCTGTGTGTCTAAGGGAGTGAAATGGTATTTCCTTCAATCTCTTCGCTAGCATCGGATCCTGACTCTGGTAAGCGCAATCACTCATGAATGATTGCCACCAGAATCTCAATCCTCTCGAAGAAAGCGATGTTATTGAATATTCTTGCTTTCTCAACCGTGGCGCTAATGGAAAGGCATCATCGCTTATTATCCCAACTCCCAGCATATTTCTAAAGGTATTGATTCTTTCAAAAAGACTACGATTAATAGGAAGATGTCTTCTTTTTCTACCCTTTCCCAAAACGCTCAGCAGAAAGCCGCCTTCACCATCGGTTTGAATATCTGAACAGCTGTGAGAGGTTATTTCTGACTCTCTCAACGCTAGGCTATAAGCAACCGCCATAATGTAGCGGGTTCTGGACGCTTTCATTAACTGACGTGGGTTGCCGATAGGCAAGGTATCCAGGCACTTTTTAACATGAATCCACTCCTTATCATAAAAGTACCTTACAACAGTTGACCCCTTTGCCATTTTTTCACCAGACCTAACCAATGATGCAGTCGGGTTACCTTGGGTGTATCTATTTTTATCAAGGAAATTAAAAAAAGCAGAAAGCACGTCAATAACCTGGTCAGTGCTTTTACCTTGCTTGATAGATGCATTGAATAAAATTTTATTAGGCCTGTTTGGCACGGCTCCTGGTTTAAGCCAGCATTCTGGCAGGTTTTGAATAAAGTCTAGGTAGGCATGCAAGTGTTTAAGTCGAACAGACTTATAGTCAATTCCCAAGACTTGATAAATAAACACGGTAAAGCGTATTGTCTCACGCTCATAGCGTCGCCTAGTTTCCATTGAACGTGTTCCGGCTTTATTTAGAAACAAAGCCAGCGCATCATTATCATCTCTGGCACCAATTAAGTTACTTGGCTCTTGAGAATAATGCTTTGAAACAACCGCAGCAGAGCCCATCTGATGGGGTGGAGAGACTATATTTTTAAGAGTGAACATTTACTACTGCTTCCCTTGTGTTGTTTGTAGTACTTTTTCTAGGGCTAGCGCATATCCCTTGCTTCTTTCAAGATCTAGCTTTGTTTGCTGAAGATAATCTTCTTTTTCTCTTTCCCTATCTAAGCAATCCTGTAGCTCCTTAGAGAGCGATTGCTTCGCCTTCAGATCTTTAACGCACCCAGCATGACTATACTGCAAAGCCAAAAGCATTTTTGTTTTATTGATAACTTCACCTTCCTTCGTATCTAGCAGCAGTTCTAGCCTAGATAATATGGTTAAAGAAGGCGCCCGACTCTTTAGAGCTAACCTAAGATCATCGCGCTCTAGATAGATTTCCTTGTATTCTTGTGCTTTGTGTTCAATCTGACTTGCAAGAAGAGCTTTTTCTTTTTCGCAGGCCAATAATTCCTGCTTTAATGATCCTAACTCTTTATTAATCGCCTGCTTTTGCAGTCTTTCTTCGTCAATTACTTTCATCCAGTGATCAATCTGTGTTTTATACTGTTGGTCAAGTTTTGTTTCTTGAGCCTCTAGCGTAACAATATACCTGGATCTTGCTTCTTCTGTCTCTTTCTTAAGGTTAATAATCTCAGTTTCTTGACGGGCTACATCTACTTGTAATTTATGTAATTGCATATTTGCTTGCAGGGTCTGCTGGTTGCTATCTTTTAGCTCTTGGAGTAGTTGATCATTATCCTTTTGGGCTTGTGATAAGAGATCATTGGTATGGTCGTTATCGATAGCCAGTTGTTCGATTCTTTTTTCTAACCGTTCCACCTCTTGCCCTGCCATGTACTGGTGCTCTTCTAGCTCTTTTGACACATCATTCTTCCAATGAGCTATTAAACGGCGTAATGATCTTATTAAGTCTTCAGGAAGCTCGTTTTCTTGCTGTTTTTGAGAGTCATCGAAAAATCGCCACTCATTATAATAGGGCAAAATGGTTTGTTTTCCCATTTGCGCTTTTTTCGCAACATTATCAGCGTTAACTTTTTCTCCGCATTTTTTCATTTCATCAAGAATGCGGAAAACGAGTTCTTTCTTCTGTATATCCCGTTGTTTTTTCATCTAAGGTGGCCTAAAAGGTAAATTGATACTATCAATACCAGTATCATAAAACCAGTATTAATAGTATTTATTCTGACGCATTACTACCGGTAACTATACTTACCGGTAGTAAATAGCACGAACCATGCGAATACACTCATTATTTTATAATAATGGTCTTTTGACTGATTTTTATCGATCCCTAGGCCTAAATTCACGATCCTTCCTTGGTCTCATGCGATATAAGGCCTGCGAAGCTATCTATTTTTGGTTTTGCATGCCTTTCTTTAAATCTATTCTTATTATCTTGTATGCGTATAGGTCACGTGAATTACTTCTTTATACTCATCTGATAATTACCGGTGCTGTATAAAGAGCAGGAACTGCTAAATTGAGGCGATTTTTTGCTCTGTATCAGTATTTCCTGCATGTATACCAAATCTAATTGAGGGCGTGAGGATACTGGCCGCTCTCACTCACCGTAATACTACCGTAGGCTCATAGTAATTTGCTAGCTTGCCACCTATCCACACAGCTCGGGTTGAACGAACCGTTTAATAAGAGATAATACCAGTTAATTAAAGAGGGAGGGGGATTAAGGCACAGAAACCCAGTTGCAAACAGTGCCCAAAATAGCTTAATAAGAGGCTATGACCTTGACTCGAGATTAAAGATACTCAGTAGCTGAGACTGCTAAATAACTAGGTATTGTAACTAATGTACTCGATCGCTGGAAGGATTGGCAAAAGCAGATGTCAGCAGCTCTAGAATAGCTGAAGATGAGTGTATCGAGTTCAGCTCCTATACAAAGACAATAAAAATTGCGCATAGAGAAAGAAATTTCAAAACAGGCCAGCGCCTTCTTTACAAAAGAAAAACACGATCAAAGTCACCCAGTAAAGCTGCTCTGTCGAGCGATGAGGGTCACATAGAGATGCTAATACAGCTCATTTATTGTAAAAGACTGCAAGGAAAGATTAAACAAGGACTAGACGTACCTAGCACTGGCACATGATCCTTACTAACTAATCATCATTGCCTAGGTACATCCTGCGTGATTAGCCATGCTATTATGACGGCTTAAAGCCTGTAACATCCACCAAAGAGTTGGTATTTACAACGATCACACCCAAGCTGGCTATCATCTTACGCTGATCGAGCGTGCCTAGACACTGCTTTTGATTATTCCAATTAAAAACAAGCCAATAAAAGCAATTGGTTCTGCTCCAACCAGATGCTTAAATCTTATGAAAGCACCTGCAAAACCTCTATTTTAAATAATAGTGGTGCGCTCGCCATACATGTAAATATCAGTATAACTACCAGGTTGCAAGATCACTTTTCCTAAATACTTGGCGATAATAGTATGGCCTTTTTCGATGATTCTTCTCGAATATAATTAAAATTTACGGCTTATCGAAAAGCGTAATTGATAATCTAAATATATAAGGAAAAAAACATTTAAACTACCTTAGTCAGATTGAGTCCTTATAGGTAAAGCATTCCTCCTTATAGTGACATGACAATTTAGGATGCCATTAAAAGAATCAACTCATCAAACAACTTGGGGCCTAGGATTATGCCGTAAATTAAATAAACGATAATCAAAATTACAGATCCCAACTATACCCTATTCAAGATTACGGATTTTTTTCTTTATATTTGTTATTAATCTCTTTCCTTTAGGTGAGAGAGCTAGCTTAAAATAACGACCATCATCTGGATGCGCTGTCTTTTTTATAAGACCAAGGCCAGGTCGATCGTGTCGTCCTTCTCCTAGACGCTTAACACTTACAGCAATATCACTAGGTGTACCGCACCGCAGCTTTTCATCATTTACTAAATCAGTAATTGTTTCTCCTGTATTGTCAGCAACAACAAGCAATATCTGCCATTGAATTACAGTAAGAGGAGTCTCCTTCAGCAGCTGAGTTAATTTTATAAGACTTTGGAGTGTCATGAGATGCTACCTTTTCATTTGATTATAAGTAATGTTCTAGTTTTTTGCTGTCACTGTCGTTTACACTCATATAAAACCCATGAATAACAAATTGTGGCAACAAGCGCAACTAATCCTATGCAAGAATAAATAATAGACAGGTTTTCACTGTTATGGCAAATTTTTTATAGTCATTTGTTTATTTAACCTTAAAGTGTAACGTTGGTGTTACCAAGTGAAACAATTAAATATAGGCATAACACAATGAAACACTTAGAACTTTTATTAATAGAGGTGTCAATCAGCATCTATTAGTATTCCAATATTTATTGCTTAACTATCAATTAGTAGTTTATTCTTTCATTGGCGCCCAGTTCCAATAAAAAGACAGGTTGAGACTCGTAAGTATCTGTTTCTAGCCATTCTATATAAGCTAATGTTCGGTAAACTCTAAACCATATTAGTGATTTTAATAGGCTCAAAGGCGTATATCCGCCTTGACTTGATCAAGCGATGGGCTTGCTAAAGACAATGACTCTTTATCCATTGTTGCGTTTTAACCATCTGTTTATGATATAGGGCATGCACCGTACACTGGCCACCCATTTTTATCATGGACTGCCTTCATCATGCATTATCTAAAACTGCGGTTAATCCACTACTCGTAGTTCGCATAATATATATTATGTTAAATCGCGCTAATGGTTTCCAAATAAAAAAAGATGGCATGATATTTTATATCATCCCTCCTTAGGCATAACATATTAATTAAAATTTATTCTTAAACAATGTTTACCTAAAATTACTGATCTACACTAACTCACTTGTAAGTTACTGTCTGGCGGCGAAGCTGAGCTGGTGCTCAATGACTCATCACATCGAAGAACAATGACAGGGATTAGCACATTACGAGGACTTAATCGCATACTTCCTGGGTCTCTAAATGAAAATTAAATTCTAAGCCTCATTATGTGTACTCCAGTATGAGAATGTGACTAAAATTAGAAAGTCATGGATTCATAAATCATATAACCACTATAATTCATTATCAAAAAATAGACTAGCTAGTAGTAAATACATATAAGAAGAAATACAATCTGCCACGCCAATAAAGCAATGAGTGTACTTGCAAGCTTATACATTACAAGCAGTTATTATTAAGGTAGAATATAGTAATTTTACTCTTTCTCGTTGTATTGCATGTGGTTTTTAGCTTTATTTTATATATAATACTAACATGCATAAAGGGAAAAACAATGAATGACTATTTAGTAGATATTGGTGTTAATATTACTCACACATCTTTTGATTTAGATCGTGATATAGTGATAAAACGTGCACAAAACCTTGATGTGGCATTATTAATTTTCACAGGTACATCTGTGCTCGGGTCAAGACAAGCTCTGGAGTTAGCGACTCAATATAATAATTGCTATAGCACCGCTGGGGTTCATCCCCATGATGCAAAAAACTTCGGAGTAAAGAGCTACGATGAATTGAAATCAATTATAACATCAAGTAAAGTTGTTGCAGTTGGTGAAACAGGACTTGATTTTAACAGAGATTATTCGCCAAGAAATATCCAGGAAAAGGTTTTTATACAACAAATTGAATTAGCCATTGAGCTAGGGAAGCCTTTATTCTGTCACGTGCGAGATGCATCTCAGCGTTTTTTAGAGATAATCAATACTTATAGAGGCTCTATTGGCCGACTGGTTGTCCATTGCTTTACCGAAGACAAGGAAACACTCTTTAAATATTTGGATCTGGATTTACACATAGGCATTACCGGTTGGATTTGTGATGAGCGCAGGGGAACCCACTTACACCCTCTTGTTAAGAGCATCCCGCCAAATAGACTGATGATTGAAACAGATGCACCATATTTACTGCCAAGAACACTATCATCAAAACCAAAAAATCGCAGAAATGAACCGGCATTTCTTAGTGAGGTAGTGAAAACACTTGCGAAAGTTACCAAGAAGGACTGCGGTCAGATTATTTCAGAAACAACCGCAACCGCTAAAAAGTTTTTCAATTTGGATCGAGGTGAATAATAATGTCCGCCCCTGGCATTTTTTCTAATAAAACATTTTTTGCATTATGACCGATCTTGTGAGCTTGGTGCAAGGTTAGCTTGCCATGAATATCAATATGCATTTGTATAAACGGCACAGAGCCTGATAGTCGAGTTCTGATTTCATGCACCCCTTTCACCCCACTTACAGAAAGAACAAGTTGTTTAATCTCTTGTTGCTGTTCTGAGGGTAAAGACTGATCCATTAGATTTTGAATGGCTGACCAAGCTATTTTTCTGACACTGTATAGCATGTAACCAGAAATCAGGATGGCAAAAATATTGTCTAACTGATAATACCCTTGACTTGTACCTATCAGAGCTATTATAACTGCTGTACTGGTTAACAAATCAATTTTATAGTGCATAGCATCGGCAGCAATGGCAGAAGATCCTGTTTCTCTGATAACATAGGACTGAATTAATAAAAGCACTACAGTGCTTATTAGAGAGAATATCATCACGTATACGCCTACGTGCTCGTTGACTAGTGACGTTTGTATTGTTGCCCGATCAAAAGCATTAAGCAAAAGCACAATAGCAGACCCTGCAATGAAGGCTGATTGTGCTAAAACCGCAAGATACTCTGCTTTTCCATGACCGAAGTGATGATTTTCATCTGCGGGAGTCATTGCGATTCTTACAGCAATTAACGTTATGACAGAAGCCATTACATCCATTATTGAGTCGATCAGTGTGGCAAGTACGCTCAGTGATCCTGTTAAAAACCACACAGGGATCTTTACTATGATTAACAAACTGGCCGTTGTTACAGATGCCGCTGAGGCAAATTTCACAAGTTTGTGATGCCTTAGCTCCGCTGCTTTATCACTATACATATCCATTCAGTTAGACTTCCTTGCTAAAAATATTTTGAATATTTCTACAGTATGCGGGAGGCGCAAGACGAGAGTTAAGAAGTAAGGTGTAAGTGCCCGTTGGGTTTGCCACAGATACAGTTTTTATATCATGGATTTTATGCCCATTAGCACTGAAAGATCCTAGTATATACATTAGCATCATACTACCCTAGAAAGACTTAGGCATTGCACAGTGAGTTCGTATAATGACTGTCTAAAGAAGAAAAATTCTAGTATTTCGTATATAATATCCACAATGTAAGATCTGGCCCCATATTTGTCATATAATCTGGGATGGCTATTGGGGCTGACGTGAAATGGCAAGAGGATTAAATCAAGCATGGACTTCACATACTTTAATCAAATTATCCTTATATTAGCTCTTTCTGTCGTCACTATTGCTCTGTTTAAGCGCTTCAATATCCCTGAAAGCCTAGGCTACATTTTTGTAGGCGTTGTTGTAGGCCCTACTTCTACTGGGTATATTTCTGACGATTTTGACATCAGTTTTTTGGCAGAGATTGGCGTGGTGTTTCTTCTCTTTACGCTAGGTCTTGAATTTTCTTTAAACACAATAAAGTCCATGAAAAAAGAGGTTTTTGGCTTTGGAGGGATGCAGGTTTTACTATCAATAATAGGCATATTTGGTTTTCTAATATTCACTGGAAATAGTAGCCTTGAGTCTTTAGTTATTTCTGGAGCCCTTGCATTATCATCAACAGCAATTGTTTTAAAGGAGCTGACTCAACGCAATGAACTACGCTCTAGGCAAGGACAACTAGCAATAAGTGTGCTCCTTTTTCAAGATATTGCCGCTGTATTGTTTCTAATACTTATTCCTGCCATTGCCAGCTCTCATGGAGTATCGATAATTTCATCTCTATCAATCACACTGATAAAAGGAGTTTTTTTCGTACTAACCATGCTAGCTGCTGGTAAATGGGTACTACCGAAAGTCTTTCATGAAGTAGCTCAAGCTCGCTCGGAGGAGCTTTTTGTTCTAACGGCATTAATGACAGCACTTATGGCAGCTTGGGTTGCCCATACTCTTGGATTATCAATGGCTCTTGGAGGATTTGTAGCGGGCATGATGATGGGAGAAAGTAACTACAAACATCAGATTGAAGCTGATATTCGACCATTTCGGGATGTATTACTTGGCTTATTTTTTGTTTCTATTGGTCTTATGCTGGATATGGATATTCTAAGACAGCACTGGCCGATGGTTATGTTGGCAACTAGCGCTTTGGTGGTTTTCAAATTTTTTATTGTTCTGATTCTTGCCCGTACATATGGAGAAGCCAAAAATATTTCAATGAAAACTGCTCTATTTCTGTGTCAGGGTGGGGAGTTTTGTTTTGCTATGATTGCTCTAGCTTCTCAATATGGTCAAACAGGTGGAGATTTAGCCTCGATTGTGTTGGCTATTACCATTTTGTCTATGATTATTGCGCCCCTTCTAATTCGTAACAGCCGTATTATTACCGGTTTGTTCAGACAGAGAAAAGTTAACTCTGTTATCACAGAACCTGAGGCCGAAGATGAAGAAATTCGTATAAAAACAGCTCATATCCAGCACCACACATTGATATGTGGTTATGGACGTGTTGGTCAAACTATTAGTCGTTTTTTAGCACAAGAGGGTAAAAGCTTTGTCGTTCTCGATGAAGACCCTATGCATGTCGAGGAGGCAGGAAAAGTTGGAGACCCTGTTTTTTTTGGCGATTGCCGACGCATTGAGCTTTTGGAGGCCGTCGGTTTGGCTCGAGCTAGTCAAATCGTTATTTGTATAGATAGATCTGAGGATGCTCTAACAACAGTCAAAGCTATTCGTGATAAAATACTAAGCGTTCCAATACTAGTCAGAACTAAGCATTTTCATGAAACTGAGGAGCTGAAAAAAGCTGGGGCGACGGTTGTTATACCTGAAATGCTTGAATCTAGCCTGCTGATTGTCAAACATGTAATGCTAATGCTTGGGTTTGATTCTGAGTTAGTGCGTAAGCGTATCAATCACACTCGAGAGCACCGCTATGAAATACTAAATGGTTATTACCCTGGCTTAAACGATTATCAGATGAATAGTGAGATATCTGAACACCGCCATGCAATCACTGTTAAAGAAAATTCAGTGCTTCTGGGTAGCAGTCTTCACAGCCTTGAAATAGAGGGGTGTAGCATTGTAGAATTCCGTCGTAGTCAGCAAGTTTTGGCTCCTGAGCCAGAAATAGTGTTGGAGGTCGGTGATATTGTTGTTCTTAGTGGTAGCAGTAGCGCTATAGCTAAAGCTGAAAAAACATTCCATAAATAGTGCCGCAGGATAAGTGCTGCAGGATAAATATTAAGCTTAATATAGGGAAATATGGTATCCCAATCCCAATCCCAATCCCAATCCTAATCCTAATCCGCACATCTCTAGCATCTTATTTCAATTGCTAGGTATCGTTATATTTGAAAATAGTTCATCTACCTCCACCTTGTTATGACTAGAAATGGCATCATTGATCACGTCTCTAGTTAGATGAGAGGCGAATTCTTCAATAAAGTCATACATAAAACCTCTTATAAATGAGCCTCGACAAAATCCGATGTTAGTGACACTAGGCTCAAATAGATGGGATGCATCTAGTGGCTGCAAATCTGAATCACATTTAGGGTCATAGGACATCTTTGCGATAATACCAACCCCCAGATTTAACCTAACATAGGTTTTAATTACATCTGCATCAGCCGCTGTGAACACTACCCTAGGCGATAAACCTTCATTCATGAAAGCCTCGTCCAACTTTGATCGTCCAGACAAACCCAAAGTATACGTTATCAGCGGATGACAAGAAATATCCTTTAACGTCAGTCTAGATATTTGAGTTAGGGGGTGACTTTTGGGAACCAAAACACATCGGTTCCAGCGATAGCAAGGCATTATGACTAGGTTATTAAACAACTCTAACCCTTCACTAGAAATAGCGAAGTCTGCGGATCCGTTTACCACCATTTCTGCTGCCTGAATAGGTGTGCTTTGGTGCATGCAAAACGTTACACAGGGATATTTTGAGATGAATTTATTGATGACAGATGGTAATGCATATCTGGCCTGTGTATGCGTTGTGGCAATAGACAGACTACCCTTTCGTTCATCACTGAACTCCTGAGCAGCCTGCTTAATGCTTTCAACTTTTTTAAGAATTTCCATAGCTGTTGCAATAATTTGCTCTCCAGCTGGGGTTATTTTCGTAAGATGCTTACCACTGCGCAAGAAAACCTCTACACCTAGTTCATCCTCCAATAATCGAATTTGTTTACTAATGCCTGGCTGAGAAGTGTAAAGACTCTGCGCAGTAGCTGATACATTAAGGTTATGCTGAGCAACTTCACATATATAACGCAGTTGTTGCAGCTTCATTAAAGGCCTCCAGTCAGACAAACACACGAACAAAATTATAGCTCGTGTAAAGGTCTCAATATATTAAATAGTGCAATGGCACATAATTATTTACATTCTCGCTTAACGATTATTCATCATTTTTGAATGACTGGTATTGAATAACGTTGATAACCCATGTTTTTCCTCCTGATGGTGTCTGTACGTTGATTTCTTCATTTTCTTGTTTGCCCAGCATTGCTTTAGCCATAGGTGAGTCAATAGAAATATGAGTATTTCTTGTGTCAATCTCATCGGGGCCGACAATACGACAGCGAAGAGTCTTATTTTGATCATTTATTAGTTCTACCCACGCACCAAAATAAACTTTTCCCTCTTGCTCTTCTGAATAATTTACGACTTTAAGTACATCAAGTCTTTTTCTTAAATGCCTGATTCTTCGGTCGATTTCTCTCAGGAGGCGTTTTCCTTCTTTGTATTCGGCATTTTCACTCCTATCACCAAGAGCAGCTGCGTCAGAGACAGCTTGAGTGATTATAGGGCGTTTGTTCGACCATAAATAAGACAGTTCTTTCTCAAGCTTGTTTTTTCCTTTATTTGTGATTAAGGGAGTGCTATACATAAGTTTGTACTAATTTGGGTTGAAAAACATTCTCTAATATGATTGGATAAATCATTAAATATTCCACTCCCCAATGTCCCTCTTTAAATTAGTTTAACCACCTAGCCAGTTTATGATTTAGTGGCTACTTAAAATAGGCGTTCTCACGAACTGTATGATCCGTTATATCCCTAACACCTTGCAACTCCGGAATATGCTCCAGTAAAGTGCGCTCAACACCGTCCTTTAAAGTCGCATCAACCATACCACAGCCTTGACAACCTCCACCAAACTGTAATACAGCAATATCTTCATCCAATTCAATCAAGGAAACCATACCACCATGAGAAGCCAGACCTGGGTTAATTTCTGTCTGCAAAACATAGCTGATTCGCACATCAAGAGGACTATCTTTACTAACTTGAGGTACTTTTGCATTGGGTGCTTTAATTGTTAGTTGACCACCCAACCTGTCTTCTGCAAAATCAATAACCGCACCCTCAAGAAACAGCTCACTAGCCTTTTCAATATAACAATCAAAAAAATCAAGCTCAAGCTTAGTGTCTTCCTCTTTTTCTTCTCCCAACTTACAATAAGCTAAGCAGGTTTCCGCATGAGCAGTACCCGGCTGAGAGACAAATAGGCGAACACTGGTATCTTTGTCATCCTGTTTGTCAAGAAGCTGTACCAAATACTTTTGCCCAGACTCTGTAAACGTTATTTTCAATACAATAACCTCTAATAAAGTTAACAGTCTTATTTTAGACTATACTCGCCTTACAGGAAATATCCCTACTGCAATACCAGATTCAACTCTGTCTTTTTTATGTTAGCATCCTTGTTAACTAACAATGATCAGCAGCGGAACAAGCTATTCTCATGAGACACCACTTAATTCCGGAAAAACACTCAACTATTATTCTTATTATTTTATCGCTTTTTGCCACCATTGGGCCTGTATCTATTGATATTTTCACTCCTTCATTACCGGCAATCACCAGATATTTTAGCACTGACACTGCCACCGCCCAATTAAGTGTTAGTATATTTATGTTAGGTTT
This sequence comes from Candidatus Endonucleibacter bathymodioli, assembly GCA_030674915.1. Taxonomy (GTDB): domain Bacteria; phylum Pseudomonadota; class Gammaproteobacteria; order Pseudomonadales; family Endozoicomonadaceae; genus Endonucleibacter; species Endonucleibacter bathymodioli. The sequence goes on along the minus strand of JASXSV010000001.1, from coordinate 122,178 downwards.
TGCTATATCAATGCTCATATGTGGTCCTTTGGCTGATAAATTTGGCCGAAAAAAAACTCTCCTTATCGGTTATATCATCTACTTTCTCGCATCCCTCGTAATACTTAATACAAGCAATATATACATATTCCTCATGGCACGTTTTTCCCAAGCTACTTTTGGTTGCTTTGGCACTGTTCTAGCCAGAACCATTGCCAGAGATTATTACAAGGACCAGATGGAGGTGAAAATGCTGGCTTATATTAGCGGCTGTCTGACTCTAGGTCCCATGATAGCCCCTATTATTGGCGGATTCCTTCAGGAGTATGCAGGCTGGAAATACAACTTTGTTGTTATGCAGGTCTTAGTTGTTATTACTATTATCGCACTACATTTTATACCTGAAGTCCATATTCCCAAAAAAAATCAACAACACCAAGATGATACAAGTATTTTATCAAGTTACATAACAATTTTGTCTGATTCTAGTTATCTACGCTTTACCATTGCTGCAGGTACTGCTTTTGCAGGAGCCTTTGTGTTTGTTGTTGGCGCTCCTTTTGTATTTATAGATCAACTGGGTATAACACCAAAGTACTACGGTATGCTATTCGCTTCTATTATTGCAGCTTACATCATAAGTACAGCCTGTGTACCTTACCTTAATTCTCGCTTTAGTCGAGCAGACTGCCTAAAGATAGCCAGTACTTTTCTTGTAATTGGTGCGTCTGTCTCTCTTATAACTGGTTACTTTTCGCATGGCCAATCCGGAACCGGATATATAGCTGGTGTCATCATTTACGAACTAGGTCTTGGTATTTACCTTCCTATCTGTCAAGCACGGGCCACAGAGCATATGAAAACCAATATTGGGATAGCATCTAGCCTTATTTTCTTTATTGAAATGCTACTAGTAACAGCTATCACTGGCATTGTTTCCGGGTTACAGATACAAAATATAAACACCACATCACTAGCACTGATTAGTATGATCACAACCATTCTGTCAATACTGTGCCTTTTTAGCCCTATACCATCTACCATAGATGAAAGCGTGCGTAGGCGAGAAACTAGTGATGCTCCATAAGCCTACGATCAACTAGCCTCTCAAATCCATTCTAAGTGTATCGGTTATTGTGGAGATCTAGAAACAATCTCAACCCTCACGGAGAATGGACGCAATATCACTAAACTTGTTGTTTATTATGTACTTTCCTTAAAAAATGCAATGTCTTTATTATGTTAAGCCCGTGCCATCATTATCGTCATCTTGCGACACGTGACTATGAATATCCAAGGCATAATCTGTACTGCTTACATCCGCATTCGCAGTTGCGTGATCATGAGTTTTATCACTTGCCAAAGCATCATGGTTTGCTGCATGCCCTAGTGGCTGATGACTTTGCACTGCCTTTATAATACGGGAATTATCACCTTCCTCTTGCGTATCGCCAAGTAGTGTAGCGGCTGTTGCCAACAGTGCGTTATGCTCTGGCGTTGCTGCGGCTCCATGCTCGGTTTGCTTCGCCGTCAAATGATCGGCTATGTGATCCAAGCTGGGTAAAGCGTCATAACTGTCTGCATCTAGCTGAATATTTACAACATCACTATCACTGACGGCTTCATCGTGTACAACTACTATACCTTTCAGAAACGGAAGACTGCTTTGAGAGTTTGCAGTAACACTATTCCCTGCGGCATCAGTTGCCTCAAAAACAACATGTAACTCCCCATCGGATAATGATGAAACGTCAACATGAGGGAAACGCATATATTGATGGTCAGAAGAGTGGCTAGCATCACTAATATCTGTCGCTATGGGTGAAATATCGACATAATTTCCTTTTTCATCAATCACTTGGAAGTGCGTTATTTCAGATCCTTTTTCTACAAAGAGTTGAATATTGACTTCATCGGGATTTCCGCTCACATGATCAAGACCATTAACCTTGGCGGTTATTTGCGTGTCTATTGCAACATTCAATGGAGAAGAATTAACAGAATGCGTAGCGCCTGGTGCAGTAGCCTGGGCTGTTAACGTATGTGCGCCATCGCTGAGTGCTGGCACTTTGACACTGTAAAAACCACTGGAGTCAGAAGTTGTCGTAGCAATAAGTGTTGTGCCTTCATAAATCTCAACATGCGATAAAGGTGTACTGGTTAAACCGGCAACATTAGGCTCTTTAATATTGGTGATATCATCGTGAATATTAGCTCCGCTATCACTTCCATCATCTAAGACGAGTGTTACATCATCTGCATGTGATATTGGTGTAATACTAAGGCCTGTAAAATCATGTGAAATAGTTTTTACATCATTCGTACCAGACCCCATGACACCCTCTTCAATATGTGCTTCAAGATGAATATCTAACCCCGTAGCGCCTAAAGTTGAATGCACATGAGCATGAGCAAGGTCTGCAACTGCAATTTTATAGTTCTCTACATTACCCCCTACCCTATTAGTAATAAGATTTGAAGTGAGTGGATTTCCTGCATCATCAACAAGGGTTATTCCTGGCTTCACCTCAACAATAACATAAGCTATTTCATCAGCATCTGTACTTGGTGAGTATGTAACCAATTCTCCAATATTTGAAACAATACCTGTATGTGCAGTATTAATATCAAAATGACCCTCAATGACAGCTTTTGATATAAATATTCCTCCGGCTTGTGTTGTTCCAGACGTACCATCAGGATCTGTTGTTGTAACAGCGACCTTATAGCTTTCATGGTTACCCGCTGTAGCCGTTGTATGTATCTGCAAGTGACCAACAGAAGCTGGATCAATAGTCCATGTTCCATCTGCATTATATACAGGTGCTGTGCCACTAAATGAAGGCTCTAGGCGTATTTCACTCTTTGCACTAAGCCCAAAAACCTGTATGCCTGTTATTGGATCTTGTGTATCTGTTGCATTTGCCGTTAAGCCAAAAGCAGTCCAGTCGTCATGCTCGTTAATGGTCGCCTGACCTCCATATACATTTGCTAAATCTAAAACACTGTGCATACCAATGTGTAAGTGGTTAGCAGGCGACGTGAGTGTTGATGTACCATCATGCGATGTTACACTTACATCTAAGTCAACCGAACCATGGTAATTTTTAGGCAACAGTACTTGTAGCCCATGAAGTTGTGCTTTTGTTAGTAGATACGATCCATCTGTTTGACGAGCACCTTGGTTAAGTGTAGCCCCAGTAGGTAAGCCTTGAACATGTACCTCTAACACTTCAGAGCCATCTTTATCTGGAGTAGACACACCGATAGCAAGGTCAAATTGACCATCCTCATCAACGCTCAGTTGAGCCTTTGACGCTGTTTGGGTTATTTTTATAAAGTCTACATCAGTCCCAGCCCATCGGTTAACTGGAGCAAATGCATTCTCAGGCAAACCATTAACACCATCCCTATGTTGAAAATCCCCCTCTTGCATGCCTGTTACTATATGCATTTGAGTCGTAGGGTTTACTCCATTTTTGAAAACTACCTCTATTTTATCTCCTACATGAAACTCTGTTGCAAATGGAGAACTACCTCGCCGACCAAAACCCAAAATTTTGTCAGCCACAATATGATATAGACCAAGAGTTGAATCGAACATATCTACAGAGTTACCATTAAAAGTCACACTGGCTATATCCTGGACATTGACACCAACACCAACTACATCCAATGCACTCATGTGCATCTTTGGGGGATGGCGTGGCTCAGTGTTAAGTGCCGATACCATATCTTGTGTAAGTGTAACGGCATAATCTAACTGAGTTATTGGAACTCCTGTCATGCCACTTACCGCGTTTACCGAAACAGAATCTATACTTGGCATATCTGCGATAGGGTTTACATGTACGCTCATGACTTGAGAGGTAGAATCTACTGTGCTAGCGCCATCTGTTGCTGTAGCTACAACATGAAGCTGAATATTACCTGCATAATTTGCAGGGGGTGTCATTTTAAGCGTTGCTATGTCGCCACTGGCTACTGTCCATGAGCCATGACCGTTGTCATGCCCTGCAGTGAGTTTTGCCCCTGTTGGAAGCCCAGTTATCGTGTACTGAGATATATGATCACCCGCTTGAGTACTTGCGTTTATCGCTAAAGCTATGGCGGTATCTTCATCTCCTGTGGCTGCTGTTGTCGTAAGCGTTGGCGTGTCAACCACATTTGCTAAGTTTGTACTGGCACTGGTATGAACAACTGCACCATGGGTGTCTGTTATGTCATAAGTGAATTTAACAGCACCATGGTAGTTAGCATCTGGGGTAAAGGTATAGTTACCCGATGCATCAGGCCCTGTTACACTGCCGTGGTTGGCACTTACTGACCCCTTTATACTTAAACTATCTTTAGCATCAGCATCACTTGCATTGCTAAGTAATTGTGCCGCGGTAAAAGTAAGCGCGGTATCTTCTGTTCCTGCCCCCAGTGTTACAGCCGAACTTATAAGAGGTGCGTCATTGCTACCCGTTACATGAATGGTAATGTCATGCGGCGTTCCATCGGCTGATTTAACCGTAAACGCTTCTTTTACCGTATCCCCAGAATTAAGGGCATTTGCCACAGCGTTGGGTGTAAATGTCCAGTGTCCATCGGCTGTTATTTTGATAACACCATACTGACCTTTAACATCGTGTATATCAAAATGTGCTTGAGAGGCATCTTGGTCATGTACTTTTAAAACACCACCTACGGCGGCGCTTTCATCAGTCGTTTTGTCATCATCTCCGGTGATACTTGCATTCATAATTGGCGCATGAGGATCGAGTAATAAGTCTTCTCCTGTAACTGCGCTAGCACTAACGCCATTAGTACCTGTTGTTACAGCCTCAACAGTGATGTGCATGTTTTTAGTGATGCCCGCTGGCAAATGCGCTGTTACTTGCGTGTGCGACCATGACTGAACATCTACTTTTTCATTTGGATCTGTTACCGTATGTTTATGTCCATTTCCATCATCTAAAACTGTACCTTTTATAAAGCCTATAACATTTATGGCGCTGATTTTATCGCCAGTGCCTACGGGCATGATTGCATCTATATTTAGATTAAGTATTCCACCACTTGGGATAAGTGCTGTAGAAGCATCTACTGGAACGGTCACTATATGAGAATTTGTTCCACTTGAAACCGTATGCAGTCCCGTAGTATCGATAATAGCGCCTTTACCATCAGTCATGATATTTGCTAAAACACCATGTGGCTCAGAAGCGATAGGCCCAGCTTTTATGTCAGTTGCAGAAACGGCATGATCAACGATTGTTGCAGAAAAAATGCGCCCCCCTGCTGAATATTTATTTTCAAAGTGTGCTGCATCTCGGCCGGAATCTCCTGTTCGTGTACCGACAATGAAATCTCCACCACCTGCAAAAGTGTCACCTTTGTGTACATTATCAAGCTCTTTAATAGAGTGGCCATTATCATAAACACTTAAATGACCTGTTGCTGAATTCCAAGATAAACTTAAACGGTGAACACCACCATCAAGCAAATTTACCCCTGTCTTGATGTCATGATCACCCATGAATGTGAAAGTAAGATCACTGGCCTTATGAAAGGTAATCATATTTATCTGATTAGGCACGGAATAGTTTAATAAAGCCGCAGAATCAGACTGAGCATGGGATTTATCTAGTACAAAAGTGATTTCTGCAGACATTTCATGTAGATCAGTTCCACCGTTGATGCCACTCACTTTTGCATAAGAATTTTTGTCAGCGGTGCCAAAGCTCATTACCTCTTGCTCTGCTGTCATTTGTAAACTAGGTGTAGCAGTATCAGTTACAGGCGTTACATCAATCTGTGCAGTTTTAGTATACTCCGTTGTTCCATCAGTGACTTTATAGCTTACATCTACGTCTTTCCCATTATAGTTCGCAGAAGGCGTGAAATCATAACCGTGACTTGCATCACCCGTAATCGCTCCGTGAGCTGTTGAGAGTGAACCTGCAACAACACGTAAAGCACCATCAGCATCGCTTAAATGCTCAAGTAACTGTGCTTCTGTAAAGTGCATTGCTGTATCTTCTTTAGTTGAGCCTAAATCACGTGCTCCACTGTCGACAATATTGTCAGCAACTGCTGCTAAATCTGTGGTGGCTGTTGTTGCTACAACTCCACCATTAGAGTCGGTAACCTCATAAGAAAAAATTACTTTGCCGTTGTAATCAGCTTCGGGCGTAAAGTGAACCGCTCCACTTGAATCAGTTGTCACCGTGCCGTGATCTACCGTGACTTTTTGTATGCTAAGCACACTGGTGCTATCCACATCGGTGGTATTAGCAATCAACTGCGCAGTGGTGATAGTTTGGGTTATATCTTCGGTACCGGCGGCCAATACTATCGGCGCAGAAACCACCGGAATATCGTTAGTACCGGTAATAGTGATAACAATATTTTGTAGTCCACTGATTCCAGCGTGGCTGTCGGTGGCAGTAACTGGAATGGTTATTTTTTGAGTTTCACCCGCTGCCAAATGTTGAAAGCTGGCATCAGTAGGATCAAGTGTATATGAACCATCGGCTTTAAGTGTAAACCCAGCTTGGGTGGAGGTCGTGGCGTAAGTAGCCGTGTCACCGGTATCAACATCCGTAACAGAGAGTTGACCGCTGACCTGTGAACCTCCTTCCTTGGCAGACTGTGCCGTGATGGCATTAATGGTGGGAAGATCATTAGTGCCGTGAATACTGACGCTGACATCGTGGGTTGTACCATCTGCCGAGGTTACTGTAATTACATCGGTAATAGTTTCGTTCACATTTAAATGTTGCGCTGCATTGTGATTAAGCGTGTAAACAAATGCTCCATCGGCTGCAAGCGTAGCTGTTCCATACCCCCCGTTAAGCCTGCCTACTTTGAAATTTGCTTCTCCTGCATCTGCATCTGTAATCCCTAATGTTATCGTTGCTGATGTTTTATTGCCGTCTGTTACATCTACTGCGGTACTTGTTATCACAGCTGCATCTTGCACGCCTGCTAAATCAGTAGTGGCTGTTGTTAAAACAGTTGCACCGTGTGAATCTGTTATTTCATAGCTAAACGTTACTTTGCCGCTATAGTTTACCTCTGGTGTAAAGTGTACGGATCCGCTTGAATCCGTTGTTACCGTGCCATGGTCAACACTTACTTTCTGAATGGTAAGTGTGCTTACGGTATCTGCATCAGTCGCATTGGCCATCATCTGCGCTGCTGTAATGATTTGAGTTTTATCTTCTGTACCAGCTAACAAAGTAACGGGCGCTGATACAACAGGTGCATCATTGGTGCCTGTAATAGTAATAACAATATTTTGAGCAGAAGAAACGCCACTATGGCTATCGGTTGCGACGATGGGAATAGTAACTACTTGAGTTTCACCAACCCCTAAGTGTTGGAAACTGGGGTCTGTTGGGTCTAGTGTGTATGATCCATCTGCCTTAAGTGTAAAACCAGCTTGTGTTGAGGTTGTTGCATAAGTTGCACTATCGCCGGTATCAACATCCGTAACAGTCAGTTGACCACTGACCTGTATACCGTCTTCAGTCGTCGATTGTGCAGTGATGGCGTTGATCGTAGGGAGGTCGTTGGTGCCATGAATACTGACACTGACATCGTGGGTGGTGCCGTCTTTAGAGGTAACCTTGATAATGTCGGTGATACTTTCACCTTCATTTAAACCCTGCTCTAAATTATTGGCCAAAGTGTAAACCAATACACCGGCTTCAGTGATGGTGGCAGAACCATGTGCGCCTCTTAAATTACCCGCTTTAAATTTAGCTTCGTTAACACCATCGGCATCGGTGATACTCAAGGTAATTGTGGCGGAAATATGTGTATCCTCAGTGACATCAAAGGGCGTACTGGGATTGGTTATAACCGCGGCATTTTGAACATCCGTTGAATCAGTGCTTTCTGTGGCATGCGCAGCACCCAAGTTCGTTTGTTCATTAAAAACAGAGAGGTAACCACTACCCTTCACTGCAACGTCTAAATTATCAAGTTCCACGACTGCTGCTGCAGAATGGTGATAGCCAGGCTCAATAACTTCATTTTCTGCATCATCTATCTCAACATCCTCACTGCTTTTAACAGGCACCAGAGGCAGTGTATGCAAAACCACTTCACCCTTAATGTCTGCCTGTACCCATTGACCTTCTGAGTCTAAGCCTAACTGAGCACCATCAGACGAAATTAACGTCATATCTGACAAAATTTTATCACCCTGGTGAATTGCTATCAACGCACCATCATCGGCCTTAATAAAAACTTGACCATTAACTGAACGGGCTGTGTATGTTTTCATAATAACCTCGCTAGGCACACGGGTAGCTTTAGGACAAAACGAATTTATGCAAAAACAATAATACTTTTAACTATGAAATATCAAGATTTATATTTTAAAGAGTTTGTTAACAATGTAGGTCGGCATTTCTCGACAAGATATCTGGAGATGATCCGGAATCTATATTGCCTACCGCTCTTCATGGTGAACCTTAGGTCCGTGACAAAAAGGTTATAATCTAGACGGGATAGTTACTATTTATTAGGCAGATTCCAAGCCAACAACTGCCTATTCAAAATAAATATATCCTGAACAGATTACTGGTATATATGCGAAGGCATAACATGTTGTTTATCAATATATCTAACACAAGTCTTAACGAAAAAATATTTCGGCTAAACCAACATTAAACAAAATTAAGATTTACCTATATATCATTGTTTTTTATATGATTTTAGTATTTATTCTGTTTTTTTATCTAAATTATGGCAGTTATAAAAATCAATTGAAACTGAGGTATACGCCTAATCCTAAAGCAGTATGATTGTATAATATAGAATATCCTGTACTGATATTATCTATAGCTCATAACTTTTCATTACAGATACATCGTTGTATTTCCTGCATTGATAGTGCTAACACTTTTTATTAATTAGCGGTGCTAACTATTTATTCGCTGAAACCTAATCCTTTGAAAATAGTGTTATATCTCAACGAATAAATCTCCTGTAATATAATCAGAGTCAATACTGTAGCAAAGCCTAAGCCAAAAATAATGATTACAGCCATTCAACATTCAGACTCTTAGGGAATCTCTGAACAAGTATAATAAATGTGAGATAATACAGCCACACAAACAAACAGTATTGTCGTATGAAACAAATAACTTTCGCATCCGCAGAATACATCCATAAAAAAGTTATCACTAAACGTGAGCTCTTTCTAAATGAAATGGAAAAACCGTACCATGGGTACTGCTGCTCAATATTATAGAGCCTTACTATCCCAAGAAAGGCAAAGGTCGCCCACCAATGCCAATGGAAAGCATGTTGCGGATTTATTTCTTACCGCAATGGTACTCATTATCAGATTCTGCAGCAGAGCATGCCTTATACGATATGGACTGAATGCGTCGGTTTGCGTAACTTGATTTATTAGATGCCATACCTGATGAAACCACCATACTTAATTTCAGAAGACTAATTGAAAAGCACCAACTTAGTGCAATCATCTTTGCGGATATCAATCAATATCTTGTTGAAAAAGGCATCAATGTATCTCAAGGCAGCATGGATGCGACCATTATCCAAGCTCCTAGATCTACTAAAAATAAAGACAAAAAACGTGACCCTGATATGCGTTCTACCCGGAAAAACAACCAATATTATTTTGGTTTTAAAATACACATAGGAACAGATATCAATAGCAACGCCATACACAGCGCAACCGTCACACCGGCGAATGAAGCTGATGTTAACGAATTACCCAAGTTACTGCGCAAAGATGACAAAGTAGTATTCTCAGATGCGGGTTATACTAGTGACACTTACAAACGAGGAGCACGCAGCCTTGGCATGAGCTAGAAGGCTAATGACAAACGTAAACCAAAGAAAAATATGAACTCATCACAAAAGAAACAAAACCGCAAAAACTCACAGATTCGTGCCAGTGTAGAGCATTGCTTTAGAGTGATAAAATGTCAGTTCGGAGACAAGAAAGCCAGCTACAAAGGCTTAGTAAAAAATGCAGTTCAAGTATTCACCCTGCTTGGACTGACCAATCTTTACATGCTACGAGGGCATTTTGGGGGTTAATCCGCCCAAAACTCGCCAATAGCGAGGGAAAACGAAAAAAACACGCCCATAAGATGAATATATAAACCATAAATTTAAATTTAGCTTTTTAGGCTTGGGTAAAAAATCAACGAGCTTGTTCAGAGCTTCCCTATGGAATCTCTGATTGAAGTAGTTTGCAAGTCGATTGTCAGATTTGTGATAAAATTCTCTGACTATCGCGCTTATTTCATCGTAATTTTCGATTCATTTTGTCGATTTTGCCCATTTATCCGCTCTCGAGGCGGATTTAGGGCGGAATTATGCCGTTAACGCATTACGTTGCAGGTATAAATTGGCCATCACCATCAGGCTCATAACTTGCGCCCTGTTGTTTTCCAAACCACGGTAAAGAACTTTACGGTAACCAAACTGACACTTGAGGATTCGGAACAGGTGCTCGACCCTGGCTCGTATTTTTGATTGCAACCGATTACGTTTGCGCTGACTGCTACTTAGTGACGCAAAACTTTGTTGTTTCATTTTTGATACCTACTTGCCCATAGCGAGGCTATTTTACCAAGTTTTGGAGATTCAATCAGAGACTCCTTAGGGAGCCTCTGATTAAAGCCACTTTCGTAATCCCCGCGGAGGCGTGGGTCCAGCAAAATCAATACCTTATAGATTCCTTCCTGTGCAAGAATAACCTTGTTCAGAGCTTCATTAGGGGTATTTAATGTCAAATTATTGGTTTTATGAGTTATTCCTAATGCTTAGAACTGATTTTTTACGTACCCATACCGTATACATGGCTTAGGCACACTATATAGCACCAAAAACTTAGTGCCTTAGCGTATGTTCTCTGTACCCATCAACCGAGTTCTAGCACGCCCCGTAGCGTTTCTTATAGGTGACAAAATGACTCTCACCACCCGACAGTGTTGCGTATATTTCTTTTTCCGCGGATTCAAATCCGAAGTGCATCATCTAATCAGGTAGAAGAAGGGGCCCGCTGAAAGTAAGCTCCTACCCTTTTTCTCCGGCAAGAGATGAAGTGATGACAGGATATTACCAACAACTGACCTACGAGCAACGATGCCAGATTTCTGCCCTAAAGAAAAGCGGTTGTACACAAAGGGAGGTGGCGAAAATTATAGGGGTGAGTCCGCCTACGGTAAGTAGAGAACTGGCCAGAAATACGGGAGACAGGGGCTATCGTCATAAACAGGCGCAAGCTAAGGCTATGCAGCGACGTCAAACTGCGGTTAAACCGACTAAAATGAGCCCGGCAATGATAATCATGATCGAGGCCAAGCTCCGTATAGAATGGAGTCTCGAACAGGTGTCAGGTTGGCTGCTATATGATCAGGAGAAGCTGATTAGCCATGAAACTATTTATCGCCACATTTGGGCCGATAAGCAGGCGGGAAGCGACCTTTATACGCATCTGCGCCGCCAGGGCAAGAAATACGACAATCGGCGTAACGGCAAATCTACTCGGGGGCAGATAAAAAATCGAGTGAGCATTGATTAGCGTCCCAGTGTTGTTGACGATAAATCGCGCATCGGTGACTGGGAGATAGATACGGTGTTCGGCAAGGGCCACAGCGGCGCTCCAGTGACGATTGTTGAGCGGGTGATGAAGTATACAGTATCGGCGCAGGTCGATGTAAAAGTGCAACCGATGTCACCGCGTTCATGAGAATTGTGAACATTGCTCGTAGTCACTCTTTGGTTATGAATAAAGCCATCTTCGGCGACAGCACTATGAACAGAAAAGCCATAGATATCCTTGTTGTTACCACGACTCTCATGGCTAAAGCGCTAACTAGCTTTAAGATCTTTTGTCGGCTTTTCGTCTTTGTCGTTGCCAAAACATGATGCCGCCACCTGTATCGGTGTGACATAAATGATATAATGCGACCTTCACTCATGATGAGGTTTTTGGCTCCCAGCTAACGATTAATATTCGCCAATAATTGATACCACAGATGATGCTAGAATCAAGACAAGCCCCTCTTATTTAAGCTCTTTGGGGTACTGTTTGTAACTACGTTTTGTCACATAATAACATTCCAATAATTGACTGGCATTGTCTATGATTAAAGTGTCTTGTTTCTTCACCCAGAGCAAGGTATATACATTCTATGATCTATATGTTGAGCAACTCATCGCTAGCCTATGTTGTATTCACTGGCAAATAATGTGGGCAAGAGCATTAAAAATGAAGTATCTTCACCTCAGTTATTGGATAATAAGGTGGCAGGAAAATGAATTACAAAATTAATTATCGTCCAATGGTAATCCTGATGGATATTCATTGGGTACAATTTTCATAGCGATTTAAGAAATGCACTTTACTTTAGCCCACTTTGTCAGGCAGAATGCTCGCCGGCAAGGGTTATCTTTCATCATGCTCAGAGGTACGACTTTAATGGCAAAAGAAGATAGTTTAGAAATGGATGGGGTTGTTATTGACACATTGCCTAATACTATGTTTCGTGTAGAACTCGAAAACGGCCATGTGGTAACTGCACATATATCCGGTAAAATGCGGAAAAACTACATCCGCATTCTGACCGGTGACAAGGTCAAGGTAGAACTAACTCCTTACGACCTAACCAAAGGTCGTATTACTTACCGTGCGCGTTAATTAAAAGGGGTACTCACCCCCTCATTAGAGCATATTAACTAGCTTTTCCATCCGCTACCTCTAGACCGGACGTTCTTTTTTTAGAGGCTTCAATTTTTAAGTGTAACGCATTTTTTTTAACAGTTACTTTTACGTTACCACCAAAATCCGCTAACTTGCCAAAGAGAAGATGTTCAGCTAAAGGCTTTTTCAGGTGTTCCTGAATAACACGTGCCATTGGTCGCGCGCCCATCTGTCGGTCGAACCCTTTGTCAGAAAGCCATGCTCTAGCCTTTTCATCTACGTCAATCTGCACCATTTTGTCATCCAGTTGTGCCTGAAGTTCTGTCAAAAACTTATCTATGACATGCTTCATTACTTCGTCATTTAAAGGCTCAAAAGGAATAATAGCATCAAGCCTATTTCTGAACTCTGGAGAGAATGTTTTTTTGATTATTTCCATACCATCAGACGCATGATCCTGCACCATGAAACCCATGGAGCTTCGGTTCATGGTTGCGGCTCCAGCATTGGTTGTCATAATAAATATGACATTTCTGAAATCTGCTTTGCGGCCGTTATTATCCGTCAAGGTGCCATGATCCATAACTTGCAACAAAAGGTTATAGACGTCAGGATGTCCTTTCTCGATTTCATCCAGCAGCAACACGCAGTGAGGTGTTTTGTTTACAGCCTCAGTCAACAACCCGCCCTGATCAAAACCTACATAACCAGGAGGAGCACCAATCAAACGTGACACAGTATGACTCTCCATGTACTCAGACATATCAAATCTAATTAACTCAACTCCCATGGCCTGAGCTAACTGGCGACAAACTTCAGTTTTACCAACACCCGTTGGGCCTGAAAACAGAAATGAACCTATGGGCTTTTCCGGTGGTTTTAGTCCTGCTCTGGAGAGTTTAATGGCCATTGCAAGAGATGTAATCGCAGTATCCTGACCAAACACAACCATTTTTAGATTACGTTCCAATTTCCCCAGGATTTCCTTATCTGATGTTGAAACAGACTTTGGTGGGATCCTAGCGATTATGGAAACAATCCTTTCAACATCGTCGACTTCAATGGCCTTTTTGCGGTTATTTTCTGGCTGTAGGCGCTGGTAAGCACCTGCCTCGTCAATAACATCAATTGCCTTATCCGGCATGTGTCGATCATTGATATAGCGATCTGCCAACTCCGCCGCTGCTTTTAACGCGTCATCCTTATACTCAATATCATGATAGTCTTCAAATCGTTTTTTAAGCCCTAGCAATATCGCAAAAGTTTCTTCAACACTAGGCTCTATAATATCCACTTTCTGAAAGCGTCTAGCCAGAGCTCGATCTTTTTCAAAAATCCCCCGAAACTCCTGAAATGTAGTTGAACCAACACAGCGTATATCACCTGATGTCAACAAAGGCTTCAATAGATTAGATGCATCCATAACACCACCAGAAGCTGCACCAGCACCTATGATCGTGTGAATCTCATCAATAAACAAAATAGCGTGATCCCGTTTCTTTAACTCCCCCAGCAACATTTTGAATCGTTTTTCAAAATCTCCTCGATACTTAGTGCCAGCAAGTAAGGAGCCTAAGTCAAGAGAGTAAACGGTAGCATCAGATAGCGCTGCTGGCACTTCACCATCAACTATCCGCTTTGCCAAACCTTCAGCTATTGCTGTTTTCCCTACACCAGCTTCACCTACAATCAACGGGTTGTTTTTGCGTCGACGAACAAGTATCTGACAAACACGCTCAACCTCTTTCTCTCTACCTATCAAAGGGTCAATTTGCCCAGCTTTAGCTCGATCATTAAGGTTGGTAGTATAATTTGTTAAGGGGTCCTTACTACTGGATTCAGACTCACTGTCTTCCGCTAGGTCTTGACCTAAATCTTCCAGCTCTTGACCCGGCATTTTTGAAATACCATGCGCAATGTAGTTCACAACATCAATTCTGGCAATATCCTGCTGCTTCAGGAAGTAGACAGCTTGACTTTCCTGCTCGCTGAATATGGCAACCAGTACATTGGCACCAGTGACTTCTTTCTTACCCGAACTCTGGACGTGGAATACCGCACGCTGCAACACTCTCTGAAAACCCAAGGTAGGCTGTGTCTCACGGTCAGATTCGCTAACAGAAATCAGCGGCGTTGTGGAATCAACAAACTCAAATAGCTCTTTCTTAAGCTTGTCAATTTCAACACCACAGGCAATTAAAACTCTTGATGCTGATTCATTATCAAGCAAGGCTAGTAACAGATGTTCAACCGTCATAAATTCATGACGTTTGCCCCTTGCGTCCCTAAAAGCACTATTAAGTGTCAGTTCAATGTCTTTATTGAGCATATTAAGTAACCCTGATAACTCTAATTGGCCTTTTCTGTCTTGCACAACAGTGGATGTTGGTTATCTCTAGAGTACTGATTAACTTGCTGAGCTTTAGTCTCCGCAACATCCTTGCTGAATATTCCACAACTAGCCTTACCTTTAGTGTGGACTGTTAACATTATTTGAGCCGCCTTTTCCGTCGGCATATCAAAAAATATTCCCAGTACGTCAACCACAAAATCCATTGGCGTGAAATCATCATTCAGGAGCAAGACCTGATACATTGAAGGAGGAATTAGTCTGGTTTTCTCTGGAATGACAGAAAGATCCTGATCACCTTCCTTTTCACACCCTTCACTTCCTAAGTTTAGACTAAATCTTTTCAAATTACTCATATTGATATTGGTAACAGCTCATAGTTGTATTTCGTTTCCTGTTGTATCGAGAGTAATATACTCTACAATAAAAGGGTTAAAATGGATAAAGAGGCATTCTTTTTTACTTAAAGCAATATTCAAATTAACATGTTTTTTGCGCATCATTACAAAATATACTGTCAAAAAAAGAACGTTCATTAAAGCAAAAACTATCGAGTGTTACAAAAAGTAACTCCAGTAAAATAAAAAATGCAATTGCACCAAAACGTAGTTTATCGCAGGAAAGCAATACCACTCAGTGAACAGGGGAAGAAAAATTCCCCTGCCACATACCTTCGGATTTACTTCTATATACATACGACGACTCTAATGATTGTCTGAGCTGATCTAGAATGCACGACCAAAGCTACATATGACCAATAACTGCGTCAGCAAACTCAGAGCATTTCACCAGCGTCGCACCTTCCATCAAACGTTCAAAATCATAAGTCACAGTTTTTGCTGCAATAGCACCGTTGATCCCATTGAGGATTAAATCTGCAGCTTCATCCCAGCCTAAGTGACGTAACATCATTTCAGCAGACAAAATAACTGACCCAGGGTTTACCTTATCCTGTCCTGCATATTTTGGTGCTGTCCCATGAGTTGCTTCAAATATAGCTACTTGTTCACCAATGTTTGCTCCCGGAGCAATACCTATGCCGCCGACCTGTGCAGCCAAAGCATCGGATATATAATCACCATTAAGATTAAGAGTTGCAATTACGTCATATTCATCTGGACGCATTAGTATTTGTTGCAGGAAGGCATCTGCAATCACATCCTTGATAACAATATCCCGACCTGTCTTAGGGTTTTTGATGACGTGCCATGGTCCTCCATCTAGAGGTTTTCCATTAAAAAATTCAACTGCTGACTCATAACCCCAGTCTTTGAAAGAGCCCTCAGTGAACTTCATGATATTACCTTTATGAACCAGAGTGACAGAGTCACGATCATCCATAATTGCAAACTCAATAGCTTTACGAACAAGACGTTGAGTGCCCTCTTTTGAAACAGGCTTGATACCAATACCACAATTGTTAGGGAATCGAATTTTGGTAACTCCCATTTCATCACGCAGGAAGGTGATTAACTTCTTTGCTTCAGGGCTATCTGCATGCCATTCAATACCGGCATAAATATCTTCAGAATTCTCCCGAAAAATAACCATGTCTGTTTTTTCAGGATTTTTTACCGGACTTGGTACGCCCTTAAACCAGCGCACTGGGCGTATACAGGCAAATAAGTCGAGCTCCTGTCGAAGAGCAACGTTTAGAGAACGCATCCCACCTCCTACTGGGGTAGTAAGCGGACCTTTGATGCCTACAACAAACTCCTTTAACGCCCTAAGGGTTTCCTCAGGCATCCACGTATTGGCACCGTAGACTTTAGTGGCCTTTTCACCACAATACACCTCCATCCAAGCAATTGAACGCTTGTCACTATATGCTTTCTTAATAGCTGCATTCACCACCTTCACCATGGCAGGGGAAACATCAACGCCGATACCATCACCTTCGATATAGGAGATAATCGGGTTATCAGGGACGCTGAGAGACAGATCCTTATTGACAGTAATTTTCTTCGCATTGACCGGTACCTTAATCTTTTGGTATCCCATTATCATCTCCATTATCATGTCTTCATTAATTGGTTGACGCAGCCACCTAAAGAATTTTCTCAAGCCGACATATTGCCGGCCCTGAGAACCGCCAAGCTTTCAGCAAATCATCTATGTGTTTGCGCGCTAGTGCAAGGTAAGATATACCAACACGAGTAAGTAATAAATTCTCATTTGTTATAAAAATAGAAATCTGAACGTAAAATTTCCGACATCCGTTGCTATGAAGCTTGGCAATATTGCTACCTCATGTAAAATAGAGGCTATTTTCTATATTGATTGATTTATGTTAACGAAGCATCCAGCCCAAACTCGAGTTATTGTTGGCATGTCCGGTGGTGTCGACTCTTCTGTTTCAGCTCTCCTCCTATCACAACAGGGGTATCAAGTTGAAGGCCTGTTTATGAAAAACTGGGAGGAGGATGATAATTCTGAATACTGTACAGCCATACAGGACTTGGCGGATGCGCAGTCTGTCTGCGACAAACTTGCCATCAAACTTCACAAAGCCAATTTTGCAGTAGAATACTGGGATAATGTGTTTGAACACTTTCTAAGCGAGTACAAAAGTGGACGAACACCTAATCCAGACATTCTTTGCAACAAGGAAATAAAGTTCAAGGCCTTTCTTGAGTACGCCATTACTCTCGGAGCCGACTATATCGCTACTGGCCACTATGTCAGGAAAGTTAACACAGAAGACACTACTTTACTATACAAGGGTATTGATACGAATAAAGATCAGTCTTACTTCCTCTACTCAGTAGCTAAAGAGCAAATTGCCAAAACCCTCTTCCCTATAGGCGAACTAGATAAGCCTGATGTCAGAAAATTAGCTGAAAAACACGATCTAGTTACTTACAACAAAAAAGACAGTACTGGCATCTGTTTTATAGGTGAACGACGATTCCGAGACTTTCTAAAAAAGTATCTGCCTACTCAACCCGGATCGATTGAAACAACTGAGGGAGAGGTCATTGGCGAACATGCGGGTATTATGTACCAAACCATTGGGCAAAGACAAGGTTTGGGCATCGGAGGTCTTAAAAATGCGGGTGCTGCTCCATGGTATGTGGTGGAGAAAGATCTTGCACGGAACGTGCTCATTGTTGGTCAAGGTAATAATCACCCACTGCTGTTTTCTGAAGCGCTAACGGCCTCAACCATTGACTGGGTTTCGGGTATAGCACCAAAATTCCCCTGCAATCTCAGGGCTAAGGTACGCTATCGTCAACATGACCAAGACTGCAGCCTATCTCAATGGTCAGATGGTAGTTACCTTGTCCGCTTTAAAACACTTCAGAGAGCAGTAACACCCGGTCAGTCAGTAGTGTTTTATGATGGAGATAACTGCTTGGGCGGGGGGGTCATTCAGGCACGACACTCTCTTGGAACCACGTAAACTCACTTCTCTTATCTAGATAGTCGTCTATGAGGGATCACGTGGTACGGTGGTGCCTGTTTACATGTTTATCACTTTTCGCATCTACTCAGGAGTCTGTTGCACTTGTTATTTGAGCTCTACGGAAGGTATAAAAACATACTAAAAAACCAAAGATTTGTATTTATTAAGGTCAACATTGCCACCTGATGCAATAACTACCAGTGTTTTCCTGTGAAATTTTTCGGGAAATGCCAGAACTGCAGCAAGAGCTATAGCCCCACTAGGCTCTAGCACTAGGTGTAATTCCTCGAAAGCTAAGCGTAAAGCCTTTTTGATATAAGAGTCACTTACAGATAAACCCTGTACTGCAGTTATCCTTGCAATATCAAATGCTGCCTGCCCTGGGCTAAGGGCTAACAGCGCATCACACTCACTGCTAACACCGCCTACGGCCCTAGTTACGACTTGTTCTCTCAAGGATAAATTCATACCATCATAACCTAGGCACTCAATGGCGTAGATCTCTGTGCCGTTAATTACAGGAGAGAAGGTAAGGCTACACCCTGCTACCAGACTACCTCCACCTGATGGACAAAGCATACTGTCACAGGTTAGCCCACTCTCAAACAACTGTTTTTGCAACTCCACACCTACTGTTGCTTGTCCTTCTATCAATAAAAGGTCATCAAATGGATGTAACAACACGTACTCATGTTGGCTTGCTAATATTGCAGCCATCTCATTAGCCGCCTCTTCTCTTGATGGCTGAAAATCATGACATAGTGTAATTGATGCCCCCTGCCTCCTAGCATTTTCAATTTTATTAATTGGCGCATCAAAAGGCATAACAAGATGAACGGAAATGCCTAGTATTCTACCTGCATGGGCTAACCCTACCGCAAAATTACCTGAAGAGTATGCTACAACTCCTTGTTTTTTCTGGTATTTATCAAGCTGCATTAGTCGATAGAGAGCACCTCTGAATTTAAATGCACCCGTTACTTGCAACGATTCAGGCTTGACCAGCACCTTGCCAGAAATCAACTCACTGAGATAGGCACTTTCCATTAGCGGTGTTATTCTTACATAAGGCTTTATCTGCGCATAAATAGCATTCAGCTGCTCTGGAGATGTTAGGACTTTAGGGCTCATTGATTGCACTTCATACATGTTTTTGTCATCTTTTTATTGTTACCATAAATATTAAAAGGTAGAAGGCCAATCCCCTATTGACGTAAGCCTACAAAGAAAAAGACTCTCTTCCTCAGCTGAGGGTAATGTTTTTTATCAAATAGGAAGCAAACAGCTCCCTGGATGAATTATTTCCTAGTGCTTGTTTTTAATTATAGAGACTTAGCTTGCATCACAGCACTACCAAGATAGTTTGAAGGAGTTAACGCTTTTAGCTCATCTTTTACATAGGATGGGACCTCAAGATCATCAATAAAGGCCGTAAGGCTTGCTTTGCAAATCCCGCCCTGCCCACGGGTTAACGCCTTCAGCTTCTCATACGGCTTTTCAATACCGTGGCGCCTCATCACGGTTTGAATCGGTTCCGCCAGCACCTCCCATGCATTATCAAGGTCAGCATAGAGTCTCTCAGGGTTAACCTGCAATTTGTCTAAACCTTTACTGGTGGAAAGATAAGCTATAAGGCTGTGACTCAAACCCACACCCAAATTACGTAAGACCGTTGAATCAGTCAAATCACGCTGCATACGAGATATAGGTAATTTTGTCGATAAATGGTGCATGATGGCGTTAGCGAGTCCTAGATTGCCTTCCGCATTTTCAAAATCGATAGGATTAACCTTATGAGGCATAGTGGATGATCCTATTTCACCTGGAGTTGTTTTTTGAGAAAAATATCCCAGTGATATGTAACCCCAAATATCCCGATTAAAATCAATTAAGATAGTGTTAAAACGACATAAAGCATCAAATAGTTCTGCAACCCAGTCATGGGGTTCTATCTGCGTTGTGTACGGATTCCAAGTCAAACCAAGCGACGTTACAAATTGTTCTGCGTGGCTAGCCCAGTTTATTTTAGGATATGCTGACAGGTGGGCATTATAATTACCCACGGCACCATTAATTTTACCCAATGGTTTGATCATTTTTATTTGCGTTAACTGCCGGCGAAGGCGATAGGATATATTTGCAAATTCCTTGCCTACCGTAGTTGGAGATGCTGCTTGACCATGAGTCCTAGAAAGCATAGGTTGCTCTGCATGGACTTCGGATAGTTTTTCAAGAATGCTTGTTACTTTTTCCATTTCAGGAAAAATAATATCCGTCAAGCCTGACTTCAGCATCAGGCCGTGGGATAAATTATTAATATCCTCTGAGGTACAGGCAAAATGAATAAACTCATTGATCGCAACAAGCTCGTTATCATCTTGTACTTTTTCCTTAATGAAATATTCAACAGCCTTTACGTCATGGTTAGTCACTTTTTCGATTTCTTTTACACGTTCGGCATCGACTAATGAGAAAGTATTCACTATACTTTCCAAAAATTCACTGGATTGATCAGAAAGAGGTGGAACTTCTTGAATCTCTTGATGATTTGCAAGAGATTGTAGCCATTTTACTTCCACTGCGACTCGGAAGCGAATTATACCAAATTCACTAAAAATAGCTCTTAGTTCTTTGGTCTTGCTACCATAACGACCATCAATCGGTGATATGGCCGTCAGTGCAGTTAGTTTCATAATTAAAACGCCTAGTTAAAGATAGCACTCATTATATCTTGTTTTCATCTGTATTTCAGTGTTCTATTACTGTTGATCCGCAACCCCGTCAACTGAGGTGTGCCACTCTACAGAGAGAAGCCTCTATCGAAAGAAGAGAGAGTTGGGAACAAAGAAATATCCGTAATACAGCGGGCGGTGAGTGTTTTTTTGCCACCTATAAAAGACACTACGGACTTGCTATAACTCGGTTCATTGGTCTTTCCAAAAATGAATAGATTTGTAGGCAGACAAGTATTGACACTAACATTCGCAAAGGCACTAAGTTTTTGTTGCTCTATGGTGTGCCAAAACCATATTATGCAGGACGGTGCGTCAACAAAGTTCTGAGCATTAGGAGTAGTGTATAAAACCGATAATTTGGTGTTCAACACCCTAGTAAACTTCGTAATAGCTTAGAACCTTCGTCATCTAACTGATGGACTGATATTTCACAGAGGTAGAGGCTCTCAATATACTAGTAAGTCCTATCGTGAGTTGCGAGAGAGCTATCGCGTAAAATAGTAAAATAGGTATGATGGCGCTTGTTGGGATAATGCCGTCGTTGAACACCTCTTCGGTAGATTCAAATAAACATGACTGGGTCTTCAATGCTCACCAGTCAACCCGCGAGCATATGACGAATGATGCTAGAGCTTACATTGAGTGTTACAACCTAGACCTGTTCCACTCATAGAATAATGATTTCTCTCCGGTGCAATACGAGAGTTTAAAAAACTCATATCTCAGGTGCTCTTGACCAGAACAGATTAACGCCTATTTTTATGAGGAACCATAGTTTTGGTGAAGCAATTATCTAATAAAATATAATTGCTGACTAGCGCAAAGGTATCAATATTTTCCTAATTTAGGGACGTTTAGACAATAGCCACAGACCTTGATATGAGAGTTGCTGGATTTATCATAGGCTATAGTTTAGGGAAAACATAATAGCCACTCACACCTTAGTAATCTTGAAAATGGAGAGATGGGCGGTAGCGTGAGACAATATTCAAACTGTCATGATAAAATGAAAACCTTGCCATATCTATCGTATTTGAGATTAAGTAGCATTAGTTTTTCTCCCTGTTAAACAACTGCAAAGACAGTAGAAAATAAGTTTTTCATTTACTGTCAAGCTGGTTTGAATAATTTGTGTCTATACCCATTGTCACTGAAGACATGAGGTTATGATTACTCTCGCTAACTTCAAACACTTACTATCCGTAGGCTCATCGACCTTCTCGTGTATGTTAACTATTTAGCTTTTAATAGTAATTGGCATAGAAGTCTGTTAAGTTAGCTTATAATTATTTGTCTCTAAGTTTTTTATAAATAAGTAATTTTCACCATGACTGTTTATCTTAACAATTACATATTTTTTGAAACTAGTACCGTTTTTTTGCATGGGTAATATCTTTATAGAAAAGATAATATTCATAAAATGAGAATATTCTTTCTAAAAACCATATTTTTCAAGAGAAGAAAATACCTTATGTTTAATTTATATCAAAACATTTACAATGTGTTATGCAGTATACTTTTTATATTGACACTAATTTTCTCACCACAACCTTTTTCTGCCGAATCAGGATTACCTGATACAGAAACGGCAGAGGAGCTAAAAAACACTATAAGAAGTATATTTTTTTATCATGCAATGGAATCGTATGCTAAGTGGATCAATGAGCATGAACAAAAAGAAACTAGTTGCATCATTGGTTCTGCAGGAATAAAAATACATTGTGCCGATGCTTTTTTAAATGACACCAAAGATATTGATATTCTTTTTAAAGATAAGGATACAGCTATTTTATTTTTATCATATCTGAATACAGAAATGCAAAAAACACTTTATAATCTCCCGATGTTAATGCATGATATTTCTGTAAACGTAAGAGCTGTAGGAAAGGAAGAGAGTCAGCTTGATAGAGCACCAGAATGTGGGCAAGTCACTGTATTCCACAACTATTCATCTGTCCCTATTGCATCAGTAGAAATTTCCGTGAAACAAGAATGGATTGCAGATGATGACTTGATATTTGATACCTTAGATTATTATTTTCCCAAAGGAGTTACCATTAATGACAAACAAAAAGTATCTATTCCAGTATTAACTGCCAGTGGTTATGCGTCTCTAGATAAGATGTCAATAATGCATGAAATAGAATACTTCCAACAAACTGAAGATAATGATAAAGTTGGCGAGTCAGAAAAAGAAACTGAAGAGTTGGGGAAAGTGCTATATACGTGCCAATGCTTATATAAAATAAAGAGTAGATTATGCTTCTATGAAACAAAGCAACATAATGACATAAGTCTCATAGAGATGATAAAGGATCCCTGGCATGACCTGCTACAGAATATAAAGAAAAAAACATGTTTAACTGATATGATTCACGAACAATCTTCTGATTTCAGCTATTCGAAAGAATATTTAGATAAAGTTAATTTGGCTATATCGAAAGATGACATGCTATCATGGCAAAAGGTTCTAATAAATGATTTCAAGATTTCTCACTCTTATCAAGACGGAAACTCATTTTATGACGTTGTATCTAATGTTATTAATAGCAATCGTAAGGTTACCAGACGCTTTTTAAATGCAGCCACCACAATAATCCGTGAGAATGAAATAAATACTGAGAATGAGTTAGTAACACCTGAATTTTTAAGGGTTTTTATACATCAATGGATTAGTCTAGCCCACCAACTGATAAATAATGATACTTATAATAAATACAATAATGATTTCACGAATTTGGTATCGTCTTCGAACTCAATTTCTGAAATTTTATCTAAAGGATATGTGAAGTTATCAGCCCCATCACAGGACCATAAGGATTTTTTAGGCTGGCCAAACCTTCTTTTCCCATTAACTCTAGCAACAGGGATACCTGTTGTAGTGTTAACTCCTACAGACAATGATAATGCGGTTACCGGCACTTTATTCAGTCCAGAAACGGCATACAAAACGTGGCCTAAATTGATAGATACTTTTAGTGATTTTGGAAATTTAATAATAAAAAGTAACACCATGATAAATGATGTGTTATTTATCATTCATCTTGGAGGTGACCAGTATTATTCATGCTATAAAAAACACCATAAAGAAAAAAAATTACAACCTATGTTAAGGGCTGAGGAGTTGCTTATAGCCCATACTCCTTTTAATGATCATAGCCTTCCTGAGGATTTATCGAGAAACTCAGAAACTGATGATGATAGAGTAAAACGTATAAATAAAGCAATGTCTAAGAATACACCATGCATCCAACAAGATGATTCTGATAAATATATAGAGTTAGCTCACAAGTTCGGTGATATGTATATTGATTATGCAATTAATGATGATAGTAAAGTTGGTGGCGATAATATAAAAGAACATGAAACAAATATTACACAACATTCACCCTTAGATGTCACCACAAAAGAATCTAGCATGAAGGAAGATATAGGCACCAGACTAATGCCCGAAGAAAATAAAAAAAATGGCGTCTCATTAAATATCAACACATCAGTGAAAGAAAACCCTGATATTGATTGTGATAACAGCCATTCTGAAAATACAGAGAAAAAATATATAAACAATCACCTAGGTGCTCCTAAAGAAAATACTCAATCATTAGGAACGAAACCTAAAAATAAAGTACAGAATAAAAAGCAGGTAAAAAGAGATAGGAAAAATGAAAAAAAAATTAATATGGCACTGCAAACTGCATTTAATATTATTAGAGATCACCGTGAATATGAGCGAGACACTGAGACTAACAGGATCATTATTGACCTGAATAAATGTTCTGACGAGACTGCTAAGAAAAATCTCACTCAAGCTGATGACTGTGGATCTTCAGTGGCACCACTAGTTATTGGTGTATATCAGATGCATTTACTTCGCCATGATAATAGTAATATAAACAAAACACTAGATATTATTAGGTGTTTTAAAAGAGCAGCTACAAGGGGTAATATTCAAGCATTAGCTTGCCTTTACTGGTTAGCTAAAACCACAGGTAACCCAGAAGCGTTTAGTGCAAGTTTTCTTTGTTTGCCAGATATAACATTTTGTTTTTCAGATCAGACACAGACGTTACATTTTTGTTTACAAGATTCTTTAGAGCAAGAGGCAAATGATCTTGACATTCCCATATTTCTTGAAAGATGTGCTAGGAATAAAGAATTTGATCGAGTCCATAAGTTGTTATCCAAAAGACATCCAAAAAACATTATATTAGAATCTAAATTATCTCCAAACCCATTATTTCAATGGAGTTATCATGAGCACACAGATCATTTAGCGCCGACTATAAGACACTTATCACATTTAGGGCATTTTTACTTATTGTCTGGAGAGCGTAATATGGCTAATACTGAGTTCAAAAAAGCCGCCCTTGGATATTCAATACTAATGGAAAATGATAGCCATCCTTCAGAAATACGCAATATAACAAAGGCTGCAGGTCTGAGTTCTATATATCAAGCTTTTAACACTGAGAGCATTTATCGCTCCTCATGTTTTTTACAAAAATATGCCGAATTACGAAATAAAAGAGCCACACACCTATATCTATGGATTTTGCAAAGCTACATGCACGAGGATCAGTGTCTTCCAGATGATTGGTTGGCAAAGAGAATAGCTTATTTTACGCACAGGAAAAAGGAAGGAGTATTTTTCAAAAGTAGAGAGCAATTAGAAAAGGAAGTAAATGAAAGGAATAATTTTTTTTATTTACATAAGTGTAGTAAAGTTGAGAATAAGAGAAAAAGATTAGATTTGGATCTGCTATGTATAGGTAATAAAACAGCAGGCCCAGAATATAAAAAATCACTTATTAAAAGAGAAGTTAACAATAAACATAAATCAGTAGATGAAAAAAAATGTGACGTCTCGCTATTAGGGGGGCTAATAAATAAACTAGACAATGAACGTATTGTACTACTTAGTAAAGCACAGCACATCTATATTAGAAGAACAAGGTATGGAGTTAGCACTACCCCTCAAGATGAAGAATATTTAATGGAAGCCATTGAAATCGTCAAATCATTTATTCAAATTGCTGCTCAAATCAGACAAATAAAAGGTTCTCATTGTACAAATATGGGATGGGAATATGACATATCATTATATAATATAAGTGATTTATGGGGTATAGTGTCAAAATTTGACCTTAGTTATAAACTTGATACGTCAGCGGCGGAATCAGCTTTAACGTTAAATTTAGAAATTTCCGAAAGAGCATTTTGTAACGATAGTATTTGCGAAGAAGACCGCTTTTCTATTCCATACTTTCGATATGGCTGCCTAATATTTTTAAACCCGATAAACTACGATAAGATAAGCAGCGAGTTGTTAGCTAAAGTTACTAAGTGTTTTTTAAAAAGCACACATGTTTTTTTAAATAATAGTGAGAATAATATATGCGTACCTATACACTTACTCCATAACATAATTAATAATGCTTATGGAGCTGAATTATCTGAATTAATAATTGAGGCCGCCTGTAAACTTGGTGGTGCCAACACATATGCCATCCCTATTCTATCGAAAGGGTTATTAGACTATTATATATATATAGAGAATAATGTTGACTTTGATCGGCGGCAACATTTTCATCATAAGGCCATAAGATGGTTAGAAAACAGTCCAGCAAGCAAATTACACGATGCATGGCGGGACTTGGTCATCGCCCCGCACAACAATCTTATTGAGGAGGATATAAAGAAGAAAGAACATATTGCTGAGATAATGGAGGAAAAGCTTGTTTTGGAAGAACAGGAAAAATCTGAAAAGGAACAGAAAAAAAAAGAATCAGACATAAAATCTATACTAAAACGCCGAAACAAGCATGCTAGAAGTACTAATGGAGAGTGCAAAAAGATCAGCTCATCTAGAATAAAACAAGAAGACAATCTGTTATATGAATCTAAGGATAATGAAATGTCATCTGTAGGACATGAAAAATATGATTTTCTTACTGACATATATGAACAAATACTAAACAAAGAGTTTAAGAAAGCACTAGACGGACTGTGTGAAGCCGGAAAATCTACTACAGATGGCCACTATCTGGCAACAATAAATATTTTGAAATTTGAATGTCAAATTGAATTCATTAAAAATAAATTCCCTAGCTATAGAACCATGCATAACCAGTCTAAGATAACCAAATCTTATTTGTGCCAGTTTGAAGAGGCAGAAAAAAAAGATATGCTCCCAGAAAAGGTTAAGCTGGAACAACTACAGCATGCCTACAATAAAATCAAATATATAACTGCCACTCTTGGTGAAAAAAATAATATATTTGAACAAGCAATAAGTAGTGCAAAAGAAGCAGTATTAATATTAGGGGAATGCTTACATAAAAACCACCATGAAAATATTAGTGATGAGTTATTGCTATTGTCATTTCAGGAAGAACAATTATTTCAAACACTAACTGATCTGGAAATGACGTGCAAAAATATATGTGACATTATTTCAGTCAGGAAAAGGTGTCTCAGAAAAATAACAGAACAAAAAAGAAATGAGACATTCAAAGAAGATATCAATATTGCAGACGGTGACGACGGCATAGAAACAGGAGATCAACACCATGAAAGAACTATAACTTTATTTGATTTTGTAGATGACGCTCAAAAAAAACATTCAGAAAAAACAAACCATCTATCCATAGAGGTAAATCCAAGAGACAAAATGGCAACCAATAGCAATAGCAATAGCAATAGCAATAGTAATAGTAATATTGATTCTAAAGAAAATACAAAATTAAACATACAAGGACTACACCATAATTTAACATCTGCACTCAAAAATATGAAGAAGTTAAATATTTACTCATTAAAATGCTCTTTATCTAACCTTAATAAATTAAAAAGATAGTCAAGAACGTGATGTCGATAATTAACTGATGCTTAGATTTCCACAATAACCGATACACTTAGAATTGATTTGAGAGTAAGCTGATCATAGGCTATAGTTCTCACACAACGAACCAAGCGTTCCATGGGAAACTCTTACAAACAGCTGACTCTGGCTGAACGATACCAAATTCAATACTTTAGCACTCTAGTATTTTCGGCGAGTAGTATTTTGTGACTATATGCACCGCTCCAATAAAACGGTATCCTTGGAGCTGAAACTCTGTCTCCTTATTAGAGCTTATGATGCAGAGAAATATCATCGGAACACTCAATCATTAGGCTGTAAGATATACTCTGCTAAGCGATACCACGTGAATTTAACGAAAATACTCAGGGACTGCACGTCGATTCTTCCCAGAGGGAATGAAGATTGGTAACCGTTCCGAAAAATAAAATTGATGAGCCTCAAATCCTTAAACTACTTTTGTAGACTCATACGGCTTCGCACGGTTGTCGTATGTAAAGGAGATATATTATTCTGGTTTGTCTAATCCTTGTATACGGGATAGTCGTTGCTGTTCTTCCTTATAGGCTTCTTTAATTTCAAGAAGTACAGAGTCAACGTTAGCCTCTTTTTGATTTTCAAGGAATTGGCCGGTTAATTTGGTGTCTGGAGTCAACTTTCCTCTTTCATAGAGTGCCCACATTTCCTTATCATATTTTGTTTCTAAGAGATCTGGGGCAAACATACCATAATAGCTGTTCATATTTTGAACATCCCGAGACAACATTGCTTCCGCGCTATTATTGGCCGCAGCATTGACGGCCTGGGGCAGATCAATAATTACTGGCCCTAAATTGCCCACTAAGACATTGAACTCAGATAGGTCACCGTGAATCAAACCTGCGCAGAGCATTAGCTTCACGAAATTCATGATTTCAGCATGACCTTCTCGGGCTTTATCTGCTGACATTGAGATATCATTCAACCGAGGTGCAACCTGCCCCTGATCGTCAGTAACCAATTCCATTAGTAATACACCATCGAAACATCCATACGGGGCCGGCACACGGACACCAACCTCGGCTAGACGATACAGAGCTCCTACCTCAGCATCTTGCCATACATTCTCTTGTTGCTTACGTCCAAATTTCGAACTCTTATCCATCGCACGTTGGCGTCGACTATTTTTAGTTTTTCGACCTTCCTGATAGGTGACGGCTTGTTTGAAACTACGTTGAGAGGCCTCTTTATAAACCTTTGCGCAGCGGATTTCATTACCACAACGCACCATATAAACGGTCGCCTCTTTGCCACTCATTAGTTGACTCAAAACTTCATCGACCAAGCCATCTTCTATCAGGGGTTGAAGTCGTTTAGGTGGTTTCATGTGTTACTATACCTAAGCTACTATTGCTCTTATTGATATATACCTATGCATAGAAGGCGAAGCGGTGTTGTCCACCACTGCGCCCTTAGCTGCATCTCCAGTACGTCTATTTATAAACAGTTTCCAACTTAAAGTGAGAAATTGTTGACTGCCCCTCAATCACTTTAATCACTTACTGCTAGAACGCACATCTAACTTCGCGGTAGCGAGTATAGACCTAATTAGTGGCGCCAGACGCATCCAGTGACAAGCTTTTGTAGGCATTTTATTAACATATCATATCGTTATATCCATCTATGAAATCTATGGGCTCATGCCTTTTCTTTACACCCATCTTATCAAGGATCATATCTAAATGAGACTTTTTAAGCTCTATTGCTAAACTTAGTGCCAATCCCTCATGTATCAGGATAACATCTATTATAAATAAATGATTTTGAACTATATAAAAACCACTAGTATATTTTATATACCATCTTAATGCACCATTTAAATATCAAGTAAAAAAACAAAGAGTTACATTCTATAGATGCGTTGCAATATTCATTATCGACGGATATCGGTTGTTTTGTACACCACACATGAAATTTTTGAAATTACAGCCAAGCGATAAAGATACTTGTATATCTAAGATCAAGGAGTATCTCGTCATGCCACCGCCCTTCCCTCCTTATCAATGACTATTTAGTGGAAACTGCTTGCGCACGACGATTAGTCTTCTTCTCAAATCGAACACCATACCACAGTAGATCCCAGAATTGTAGAATGCAGCCAAACAATTAAACGTGCACGAATACCTAATTACATAACAGGAAAACTGAACAAACTATATCTCTGAACTTGGCCAGAATACACAGGTGATTACAAATAAAAAATTGTTTATATCAATTTCACTTGAAGGTGTAAAGTTATCACCTGCTCTCACTAACCTAAATCTCCTGCTGTTTGTAGACTCGTAGGGTACCAATTAAATAGTCAGTAACTCCATAAAAACATTTACAGGCATGGCTTCCAGCTTCTTCTGTTCACGGCAAAGGGTTATTATCGTATCAGATTTATTAGGTGGAAAACGGGTTTCCAAATTGTTTCTAAATTTATTTTCAATAAGTGGGATTCCTTCTTTTCGCCTACGCTTATGCCCTACAGGGTATTCAACTTCAATTTTATCAGTATTACTACCATCCTTGAAAAATACCTGCATAGCATTGGCTATGGAGCGCTTTTCCGGATCATGGTAATCCTTGCTGTAACGGGACTCCTCCAGCACCACCATTTTATCACGTAGTTGGTCTATTTCCGGATGTTTCTGATGAAAGACATCTTCATAATTTTCCGCTTGAAGGGTACCAAACAACAGGCAAACAGCTACCATATACTGTAGGCAATGATCTCTATCTGCAGCGTTGTTTAGAGACCCTAACTTGGATATGATCCGAATGGCGGACTCATGAGTAGTAAGCTCAATACGTTCAATTTGATCCAGTCTCCCTTTAATAGAATCATGCAATTTGGTTGCTGCCTCACAGGCAGTCTGGGCATGAAACTCTGCTGGGAATGAAATTTTAAATAATACGTTTTCCATAACATATGAAGCGTATTTCCTTTGGAAAGTAAACTGCCGTTCATGTTTTGATTTTACGACTTGGTTTTCATTATTTGTGGCAAATAACACATCATAAAAACCCCATATGGGGGCTGTAAGCACACTCGGTATCCCCATTTCCCCTCGCATAGCAATATCTACAAGATGTACCGCTCTCGATGTGGCATCGCCCGCAGCCCAGCTTTTTCTTGACCCAGCGTTGGGAGCATGCCGATAGGTTCTCAGGCTTTGTCCGTCAACCCAAGCATGAGACAGAGCTGATAGCATCTGCTCTCTGGATGCAGCCCGTAGTTTGGCGACAACCGCAGTTGATGCTACTTTGACCAACACAACATGGTCAAGTCCTACCCGATTAAATGAATTCTCCAGCGCTAAACATCCCTGTATTTCATGCGCCATAATCATTAACTCAAGCACTTTACGTATGGTTATCGGGTCTTTTCCTTCACTTATATTTTTCTGTGACAGGTAATCGGTTGTCGCCAGTATGGCTCCCAAATTATCAGACGGGTGCCCCCACTCAGCGGCAAGCCAAGTATCGTTATAATCCAGCCAACGAATAATGCAGCCAATATCCCAAGCAGCTTTAACTGGATCTAACCTCAACTGCGTCCCAGGAACTCTAGCACCATTAGGAACAACCGTACCCTCTACAATAGGTCCAAGATGTTTGGTGCATTCTGGAAAACGCAAGGCCAGCACGCCACAGCCCAAAGTATCCATTAAACAATAACGAGCGGTTTCCAGTGCTTCGGCTGAGGGGTTATTAAAATTTAAAACATAATCAGCAATATCCTGAAGTACTTGGTCATACTCTGGACGCTTATTCTGATCGGCATTATTAAGCACTAGGTTTTAACCTCTTTCTTTTAAAGGAAGCCACTTTCTGACTTTTGCTCCAATGTAATCAGCTGCGGGTCGAATAATTCTGTTATTTGAACGCTGCTCCATAATATGGGCTGCCCAACCTGACATTCGAGAACAAACAAAAATAGGCGTAAAAATTTTGGTAGGAATGTCCATAAAATGATATGCTGAGGCATGGAAAAAATCAGCATTGGCAAATAGCTTCTTTTTATCCCACATGGTTTTTTCTATCGCTTCAGAGATAAGATAGAGCTGATGGTTATTAGCGCTACTGGAGAGTTTTTCCGACCATTTTTTTATAATAATATTCCTAGGGTCTGATTCGCGGTACACAGCATGGCCAAACCCCATTATTTTTTCTTTTTTGTCTAACATAACATTTATCGCTTCCACAGCTTCTGCCGGTGAAGAATATTGCTGAATCATCGCCATTGCTGCCTCATTAGCTCCTCCATGCAGTGGCCCGCGAAGGGATCCAATTGCTCCAGTTACACATGAATGCATATCTGACAGAGTAGATGCACACACTCTTGCCGTAAATGTTGATGCATTAAACTCATGCTCTGCGTAAAGAATCAATGAAACATCAAGACAACGTCGATGTTCGGATGATGGTGGCTTACCGTGGAGCATATGCAAAAAATGAGAGGCAATAGTATCATCATCAGTTTCTGTCTCAATTCTTACAACATCATGGGTATATCGATACCAATACAACAGGATAGAAGGTGAAACCGCAAGCAATCGATCTGCAATATCCTGTTGGTGTGAAAAATTTCTCTCTGGCTCTAAGCTCCCCAATAAAGAACATCCTGTTCTTAGTACATCCATAGGATGTGCTACGGCTGGAATCTCTTCTAAACAGCGTTTCAAGGCTTTTGGCAGGTGGCGCAGTGATTTTAGTTTATTCTTGTATGCAGAAAGCATATTGGCGGTTGGTAACTCCCCATAAAACAATAGCCATGCCACTTCTTCAAAGCATGCATTTTCTGCCATATCTGCAATATCGTAGCCGCAATAGGTCAGTCCTGCACCAGCCTGACCAACAGTACAGAGTCTTGTTTCACCGGCACTTTGCCCCCTGAGACCTGCTCCACCTGTTGCCGTATTAACCATGAATACTACTCCTGTAAGATCTCCACTAAAAAGATCATATTATAATACGTGTTTGTCTACGTTGTAATTAAGCAAGAAATAGTTATTTTTTAAACAGCATGTCTAGTCGCTGTTCGTAGACATGGTATCCCAAATATTGATAGAGTTCTTCTCTTGTTTGCAATGTATCCAAAACGTTTTTTTGGTGCCCATAACGAGCAATACTCTGATAAACATGTTCAGCGGCCTTTGACATTGCTCGAAACGCAGTCAAAGGATAAAGCACCATAGAGACACCAACCTCAGCCAATTCATCACATTTAAACAGAGGTGTTTTATTAGAAAATTCCGTTATATTAGCCAAAATGGGTACGTTAACACTATGGACAAAACTCCGATACTCATCCAGTGACGTGATAGCTTCAGGAAAAATCATATCGGCTCCAGCTTCCACATATAAAACAGCCCTCTCTATTGCAGCATCAATGCCTTCCGTAGCTAAAGCATCTGTCCTAGCCATAATAACAAAGGTATCATCATCACGGGCATCTACTGCTGCCTTGATTCTATCCTGCATTTCCTCCTTACTGACAATGGCTTTATTAGGACGATGTCCACAACGTTTCTGACTCACCTGATCTTCAATATGAACTGCAGCAGCTCTGGCTCTACTCACCTCTCTTATAGTTCTGGCTATATTAAAAGCCCCCCCCCAGCCCGTATCAATATCAACCAATAAAGGAAGTTCCGTCACAGCGCAAATACGTCGAATATCTTCCAGCACATCATTAAGACTAGTAATACCAAGATCAGGCAGCCCAAATGAGGCATTAGCCACTCCTGCACCAGAAAGATAGACAGCCTTATGCCCTTGCTGCTCCGCCAGCATTGCACAATAGGCATTAATTGTTCCGACAATCTGTAAAGGCTTATTGTTACTAACCTCATCACGAAAACACTGGCCTGGGGTGTTACTCATAACAAATATTTTCCTTTCTTTCATATAAAACATGATGTTCTTGCTAACATCCTGCTTCCACTGTAGATCATATCTTTCTCAGGCTTACTCGTCTATACCAGTTACCATTGAAGGTGGGGGGTAGGCGACAAACGCTAGAATCCCAATGAAACCTACAAGTAGCAGGTGGTTGAGGTAAATGATAGTAGCCAACAAACCCACTGTTTAAGGGAAATGGTACATCCTATAATTGAATCCGTATAAATGGTTTTCCGGTGGAGATAAACTAGATCTGTAGGTACACTTACTGCATATTGCCAATGGACACTCTATGAAGATATCAGACCTGCGCGAACTGGAATATAAGAAAGATTCAAGTGAATATTTTAAACATTTCAAACATATGCCTTTATCAACATTTCTTGATAGTTGTGCAGACAGCCAAAAGGGTAAGCATGTCCGTTATGACATCATATCCGCCAATCCATCAGATATTATTTCTGTAGCCTATGATGGAACATTAATATGGCAACAATGCCTTAAAGGTGTTCAGTCTAAAAGCCATCAACACCCTTTCGAAAAACTAGCAAAAATTCTGGGTTTAATGCAACCTATTGACGACGATCGCTTTCCCTTCACAGGAGGACTACTTGGTTATTGGTCTTATGAGCTAGGAGCAGTACTCGAGCCGGAACTAATCACCGCAGGTAAGTCTATACACAACCCTCCAGTAATGTGTATTGGCCTGTTTTGGTGGGCGCTAATTACTGATCATCAACTGAAACAGACACACATTATTTTCCATCCTGATATTCACTCTCAAACTAGACTTGCTGTTCTCTCAGCCCTAGATAAACCTGTATCCTTTGAGAAAAAAAAATTCCAGCTAAGCAAAAAGTTTCTACCCACAATCAGCGTAAGTCAATATCGTACTGCCTTCAATCGTATTCAGGAATACATCCTTTCCGGTGATTGTTATGAAGTTAATCTAACCCAGGAGTTTATCGCACCCTACACTGGGGATAGTTGGGAAGCTTATCTACACTTGAGGAAAGTTAGTCCTGCGCCCTACTCTGCATTTTTAGCCTATCCTAGGATGACCATATTATGCCATTCTCCCGAACGATTTATTCAAGTTAATGGTCGTACTGTAGAAGCCAACCCTATTAAGGGAACTATTGCCCGGGGCAATACCCCAGAAGAAGACCTTGCCAATGCCAAGTGGCTTCAGTCTAGCCAAAAAGACCGTTCTGAAAATCTGATGATTGTTGACTTGCTACGCAATGACCTAGGAAAAGTATGTGAAACTGGCTCCGTGAAAGTTACTAGCTTATTCTCCTTAGAGAGCTATGCCAATGTTCATCATCTTGCGAGTTCGATAACCGGCCGCCTGCCAGAAAAAGTTGATGTATTTACATTAATGTCTAGCGTATTTCCAGGAGGGTCTATTACCGGGGCACCAAAACTGAGATCCATGCAGATTATTCGTGAACTGGAAGTATCTGCTCGATCGGTTTACTGCGGGTCTATCGGTTATATTAGTTGCAATAACGTTATGGATACTAATATTGCTATACGCACTGTAGTTGATTATGGCGAACAGTTACACTGTTGGGGCGGAGGGGCTATTGTTGCAGACTCCACCTGTGAACAAGAATATGAAGAATCTGTGACAAAAGTAAAAAACCTGATGAATGCATTGAATAACCATGCCTGCTGCACTTAAAAATCCAGGTGAATTACCATTTTACAAAAAGTATATAGATAATTACGATGTTCTTGGTGTTAATGACCTGCTTATCTATCCTGCTAGATTTTGACGACAATACAGTTCAGATAAACAATGACGTAGA
Organism: Candidatus Endonucleibacter bathymodioli; assembly: GCA_030674915.1. Classification (GTDB taxonomy): domain Bacteria; phylum Pseudomonadota; class Gammaproteobacteria; order Pseudomonadales; family Endozoicomonadaceae; genus Endonucleibacter; species Endonucleibacter bathymodioli. The sequence continues at coordinate 86,416 of JASXSV010000001.1, read as the reverse complement.
CTGGCACTAACAGGTTTGCTTGCCACTCATTGACCTTTTTAATAACCGTATTGCTGGCTGTTAATATCAGTGAAGCCAATACATGGGCATCGTAGATCTCTTTGAATATAGCGATAATTTGACGGGTGGTCATGCAACTGGCATAGAGGCTGATAATCTTGTCATCTATGGAAGTAAGGCGAGCCTACTGTTTCTTGACCAGCTGAGGATCAAAGCTATCTTCTCGGTCACGGACTTTATTTAGATAAAACTGGTCATTTGCAGTACTGATATATTTTGAGGTATAGCCGTTGAGGCTATTATTGCTAACGGCGACTTTTTCATTGATTAATGCCTAGATGGTATCCCAGATCGGCATTAAGATTAGCCACAACCAGCACCTTGTGCGGCATACGCTTGGAGTCGTTGAGACTTTTCTCTCTTTTGTGGGACTTAGCGCCTTATTTGGCGAAGATATCCCTTTCTTATTCATACTACTTATCCTTAGCTGCTTCTGGTAGTAAGGATAAGCCATCACACAGATTTAGCTAAAGCACGCCAGTGCATACGCCAAATCAGTATATTTTGATCAATTAGGATAAAAACCTATTGGAATTAGAGAGTCCCAACCACTTCATTAATACAGTATCAATGACAACATTAGCAGCAACGCCTAGTTTCTCAGCTACACTCTTTTTAACTACATATGCCACATGAACAACATCGGCCTCTTTCGCTTTCTGACAAATATATTCGTCGCTGGTCATAATCTCGTCTACAAGTTGCATTTCAACTGCTTTTTTCCCATACCAAACCTCACCAGTTGCGGTTTTCTCTATATCTACCTTTTCACGATATTCTTTAATGAAATGTTTAAAGAGATCATGTACATCCTCAATGTCTTGCTTGAATTTTTCACGGTCTTTTTCAGTATTCTCCCCAAATACTGTCAGGGTTCTCTTAAACTCCCCAGCAGTATGAATTTCCAGATCAATATCATGTTTTTTGAGTATTTTATTGAAATTAGGTAGTTGCGCAATAACGCCAATGGAGCCGATAACAGCAAAAGGAGCAGATAAAATTTTGTCCGCAGTGCAAGCCATCATATAACCACCACTGGCCGCCACTTTATCTACAGTAACCGTCAGAGGAACACCTTTACTACGAATACGGCAAAGCTGTGAAGAAGCCAGCCCATAAGCATGCACCATGCCTCCGGCGCTTTCCAGTCTAACTATTACTTCATCTTCTTTACCTGCTATTGTTAAAATAGCTGTAATTTCCTCTTTAAGTGATTTCACTCCACTAGCTTTAATATCACCATTGAAGTCAATAACAAACACTTTTGGCTTAACTTTCTCAGGGTCTTTTTTGGTTTTTTTAAGGTTCTTTTTCTCTTTTTTTTCCTGCTTGGACAATGCTTTTAGCGTATCCTTGTCTAACAGAACATTTTGAAGAGTCTCGGTCATTTCGTGGAAGTGATCATTGAGCTGAGTGACTTCCAGATGGCCTTTATACATTTTCTTTGTTTTTTGTCCTAGCAACGCCACGGCTGATATCAGTAAAAGCAAGCCTCCTATCAAGGTGATCGTTTTTGCAAGGAACAATGCAAATTCTAGAATATACTCCAAGTGGTACTCCTTAATTATATATCAGGTGTTAAGAGATGATTAAGCTCAACATATATACCATTAATCATCCTAAATGTCTAGCTCTTTTTCGTTTATCAAGTGCACAGGGATGTACTGTCTTTGCATCGTGACAAACAAATGTTTGCCAATAATCCAAGAATATTCGGTGGTTAGATTTTTTGCCTCTACATGACTCTTTTTCGTCCAACTTACATCTAAAAGCATCATTAGTTTGACGTTAGTTCTGTCATAAGTTCTACGGTTATTTATGATTATACGCAACAACTATGCTGCTTCACATAGGCGTCTCTATGTTTTAGTAGTAATGTTTTAGCATTAGTTTTTAGTTACCCATGTGAAATCAGCCAGTAATATATTTGTGTACCACCACTATATTTGCAGTTTGTATAAGTTACCACTAATCTGGTTAGGGAAATTAATTTCGCCATGATATACCGTGAAATCAATCATAATTGGAGCTGCAGACTTAACTACTATAAAATAATTTTTCATCATAAAATACTAAATATTAATATGGCATGATAAGAATTAACAAGTGTGGTTAGATCTATATAAATCCTCCAAATCTTTTCAATATGATTGGATAATATGTAATAAAGGTTCTTGGTTTGGTTGTTTTATAGCGCATGACTCAATAAAGCTCTTGATATTCAGGGTGAAGTATTAACATGCAAAAATCCTTTACATCACCAAAACTATTCACATTATCATCGGACTTCAATAATCCAAGTCTTCGCAGCTTTGATATTACGGAAGCACTGTTAAAAGGGTTGGAGTTCGAGAAACTGCAGTCCTCAATCTATTCCTATAGCACAGGCCTCCCTCAGCTATCTTCTTCTGACTTTGTGTCAGATCCTAGTGTTGCAACATTGATTAGAAAAGATCATTATGTTAACTGGTTTTCGTTCAGGAGCTAATTAAATATCTATTTTTCTACTGCCACATTTAATACCTTAATCAGCTTATTACATATAATCACGCAGTAACTATAGTCATGCAAAAAACTGCCATTTTTCCCTGTAATCATAAATAGGTCTTCTACCCTCTCACCAAACGTGGCTATTTTAGCTCTATGAACATCTATACTTAACTCCATAAAGGTCTTACCTATTAACGCCAATAAACCTGGACGATCTATCGCAATTAAGTTTAACTGCGTTGCTCGCGACTTGATCTGGCTACTAAGCGACACTACAGGCTCGCTGGAGAATTGACGGAGATGTCTAGGGGTTATCCTTTGAATCAGCGAGGGAAATCCATCTGGTGAATTCAGCATTTCCCTAAGGTGGCATTGAATTTGATCACTTCTTTTAATGTTTTTACCAATAGCAGTACCATCAGATTCCAGAACAGTAAAAATGCTCATTCCAAAATTATTACTGGAAGTGAAAATGCGTGCATCTTGAATTATCAGGTTAAGCTGATCTAGTGCAGCAACCGTTGCAGCAAACAAGTTTTTCTGATTATGAGTATAGACAAAAATTTTTAATCCCCAATGATCATCGTCACCATCATGAATCCCCCTCACTATAATAAGTGGTTTTTTATTTTTATGAGTTATAACACTTCTCGTTTGCCAAGCTATTTCTTCCGGCTCATGAGAGATAAAATAAGCAGGTTCTATATGCTCCCAGAATGCGATGACTTTTGTCATGAAATTACTGATTTCAGGTATCAGAGTTAAAGTTTCTAGTTTTATACTTTTTATCTGATCGGACTGAGATGAAAGATTATCAGCACCTACTTTAAGCATCTGTCGTGTTTCTTTATACAGCTGTTGTAGCAATGACGCACGCCAGCCATTCCAAAGCAAAGCGTTAGTAGCGTTAATATCAGCAACCGTTAAAAGATACAAATAATCCAGCTTTTCGGACGTTTCGACTTTCCTAGCAAATATCTGAATCACCTCAGAATCACTAATATCCTGCCGCTGAGCAGTTATAGACATGGTTAGATGCTCTTTAACCAACCACACTATCAGTAACGTATTTTCATTATCCAGACCGTGCCGGCGACAGAATTTCTCTGCATCCATTGCACCTAATTGCGAGTGATTCCCTCCGCGTCCTTTGCCTATATCGTGATAAAGTCCAGCAATATAGAGTATTTCTGGACGCGCTATCTTTTTGAAGAGTTTCACAGCAGCAGGAAACTTTCGTTCATTCTCTTTATAGGCAAAACTACGCAGGTATTTAATGAGAAGCAATGTATGAGCATCAACCGTATGGGAGTGGAATAAATCAAACTGCATTTGTCCAATAATACGACCGAACTCAGGCAAATAACGTCCCAGAATTCCGTATCGTACCATACGACGCAGCGTAGATGTAAGACTGTAAGGGGCTCTCATTAACTCCAGGAATAGCCGGGTACAACGGGGGGCACTCTGAAAACGCCGATCTATAAGATGGCCATGCCTTCTAAGTTGACGAATAGTTCTAGCCCTTAGCCCAATAATATCTGGGTTTCGCGTAATGAGAACAAAAATTTCCAACATGGCCGCGGGTGACTCTACAAATACTTGACTGTGAGTTGTCTCAATATAATTATTGCGAATTTGGAAGCACTCATTGATTGGAATTATTTTATTTGCTCTATTCCCATGGAGAATATCGTCATCAAAATGCTGCAGTAACAAGTCTTTTAGTTGGGTAACACTCATCACAACCCGAAAGTAGTTTTTCATGAATTGCTCTACAGCCAGCAAAGATTTATTATCCATGTATCCAAATTTCTCAGCGAGAATTTGCTGATAATCAAACAATAATCTATCTTCGCAACGGTTATTAAGAGTATGGAGCCCCCAGCGAACCTTCCATAAAAAATCTCTGCACTTAATCAGTAACCGATACTCCTCTTTAGTGAGGAATTTCAGCTTGCCCAGTTTAACGGGATCGAAGGTTCCATAGTGCCTTCTAGCAACCCATCCCAGCATATGCAGATCCCTAAGCCCCCCCGGTGAACTTTTGACATTAGGCTCAAGGATATAATAAGTATCATTAGACTTCCTATAAAGATTGCGCTGCTCATCAAACTTGGCTCGCAAATAAATTTCACTGGACCACATTTTATCCGTGCTAATGTTTTGTTGAAGTCGATCATATAAATGACTGGGGCCAGAAATAATACGTGACTCCATTAAACTTGTAATAATCGACAGATCCAGTCTAGCCTGATCCGTACACTCACTAACTGATCTAACGCTGGAGCCGACAATGAGACCTATATCCCATAATAGTGCTAAAAAAGCTTCAATATTTCGATGATGGGTATCATATTGATCATTATCCAGCAAAATCAAAATGTCGATATCAGAACCTGGATGCTGCTCTCCTCGACCGTAACCACCCACTGCCAACAAAGAAATATCAATGGTGTCAGCCCACTTATAATGATCCCAGGCCAGAGAAAGTATTTGGTCGATAGCCCAAGCTCTGGCTGCAACCAAAATACTTATATCCACTTTTTCTCTAAACCAACGGTCCAATATGAATCCGACTCTACCGAGACATTTCTTATAGGCAGAGACTGGGCTAGAAGGAGAGAGGGTTAAGTCAGCCCGAAACTGTCCTTTACTGAAAAGAATTTGTTTGATTTCAGGTGTAAGGTTCTGAAATAATGTTTCCATACTTATTGTTTACCTGTCACAATACATTCGCCATTAAATAGCGATATTATCTTCATGAATTCTAGCACGTACTGGGATCTTACCCATTAACTGCTCAATATTAATCAATTTAGTGTTTTCAGCAATAATTTTAATTTACTCACATCCCTTTTTTCCTCTAAAGATACTTGATTTCTTATTGATTTTTCTTCATTCTGTCAAGTCTAGACTGCTACTCTATTCTTCTGTTCCTCCGGAAAAAACAGAGTCAGAATCGTATCATAGAAATCACGAGATATTCGGATGACATGCGCCATGTTAAAACAATACCATCTCGTTACCATTGAATGTGTGGGCTGGACACAAACGAGCGAGTCCACATGAGCATAACAGTATTAGCTGATTTGAGTAAGTGATAATGATCAACAAACTCTCACCTTTAAGAGAAATAGGTATACATCTTCACGTTCAGATTCGACAGCTATTATCATTACCAATGGAGTGTCGTAAATATGGAAATCAGCCATCTTAGACAAGAATACACCAATGCAAACCTTAACAGAAATGATCTAGATGACAGTCCATTTGAGCAGTTCACCCTGTGGTTCAAGCAAGCACAACAAACTCATCTACCAGAACTCAATGCCATGAGCCTAGCCACCGCTTCCAGTAATGGTACGCCCAGCTTAAGGACAGTGCTATTAAAGTATTTTGATAATAATGGCTTTGTTTTTTTTAGCAATTACAACAGCAATAAAGGGCGAGATATTGACGAAAACCCTTCCGTTGCACTACTGTTCCCTTGGCTGCATCTTCAGCGACAGGTAATTATCCGAGGGAAGGTAGAAAAAATATCAAAATCTGACTCCTTTACCTATTTTATCAGCCGCCCCTATGGCAGTCAGCTAGGCTCTTGGGTCTCCGAACAAAGCTCTGTTATAACTGGAAGAAAGCTACTGGAGATCAAGCTGAATGAAATAAAAAGAAAGTTCAGTGCCGGTAAAGTTCCTCTGCCTTCTTTCTGGGGTGGTTACAGGGTTATTCCTACTCACATAGAGTTTTGGCAGGGCCGTCCGAATCGACTCCATGACCGCTTTCTCTATAGTAAACCTACCGGTGACTGCAAACCACAACAATGGCTGATTGAACGCCTCGCCCCCTGAAATAAAGGTATAATTATGAGCAAGGAAACCGCAGCTAAAATCGCAGTACGCGACAGTCTGGTAAATTTAATCGCAATCAATCAAACCTTCAAAGAAGCATTGCTAGCAGATAGCGATTTACCTTTATGGATAATGAAAGAAGACTTGCCGACACAACAACGTCAGCAAACGGACAGAGCTATTGTCGCCAATACATCAACCCGTCTAACTTACCTTCCTGATCAGAGCAGACAGGAAACTGCCAGGCTTCCTGGCCTAGTTGGAATATCCAACAATACCTATAAGTTAGGTGCAGCTCTGAACGAAGCTCGTAATGACTTTAAGCTGGCCATGAGGGAATATAGACACTTGTTTGGTGATAATATTGAATCTATCGAACAAACATCAGAAAAGTTAAGAGAGAATTTACTCGGCGGTCTAAAAATTCAGCATATCCACTTTGTTCAAAGCTATCGTCAGCTCAAACTGTTTGAGAGTCCGCCCAAACGGGTAGGATTTAGCTGGGCCGCTTGCCACAGCGGATCTGTTCGTCTAAACACAACCGACGCTATCGATCATTTAAAACAAAAATATCTCGCCTCGGGATCTATTGATAGTGATATTCGCGTCCTTGAGAAAATGCCAACAGATCAAGTCATCATTATTAAACGAGTGCTAGCTCCTCATCTTCGTGCCAACCTGACTTGGCCTAAGACAATAACAGATTTACTAATAAAAGACCCTTACAAAAAAAAACAATACCCAAACCAAATCAACACACCCCTACCTCTTTTTGTAAAACTTCAGCCTAGTGAACCACTGCCAGAACATAACCAGATTCAACCTTTTAACCCTCAATCAAAACAGGATCGCCTACGAAGGAGCGATGCCAGGCTGGAGAAAATAAGTACAAACCCCCACTCACGAATATATCGACACGCTGAACCATGCTCCTAAGGGTTATACCCATTATCATTGAAAGTGTGAGTAGACTACAAACAACCTAAGCCCCATAAATCTATGAGTCGTAGAAGATGACCTAGGTAAGTTAGAGTGGCTCAACAACCTCACTCCTTCAAAAGGTCTACATAGACGTAGGAGATGCACCGCAAACAGCAAATAAAAACCACGCTACCCCCTTCTAGAGCCACATTACTTGAAAGCATAAAAGAAAATACATTGTATTTGTTGACAAAATCAATCACTATTTATACATTAATTAGTAGTGACTGTTAATTAATCAGACTAAATCTAGCATGTATCAGAATGGATTACTGATACCATAAAGAAAATAGGAAAATATTATGTCAAGGACGAGTATTGCCCTTGTTTTATTGGTAACTTGCTCATCAGCTCATGGTGTGGATTTAATATCCATGGCTCACAAAGCCGGCTTTAATCGCTGCGACGACGCTATCTCGAAAGAATTCAGTAGCCTTTCAGAAAATGGCGAAGGAGTTGCTTCCACCGGTTATTTCAATAATCGTAGTTTCAGCGTTATGGCCACGTGGGGAAATGAAAAAGATAGTGTATGGAAAAATACAACTTTTATTAAGTTTGGTCGTCGCTGCCTTGTTTACTCTCTTGTGGGCTCAACCTTTCCATCCACATGCTCTGTTTTTAAAGAGAAAAATCCTCAGTGGGAGACAAAAAAGAAAGTAGTCGACTTCACTTGGACCCAGAACAAAGGTGGTATCAATGCGTTACTAAAAGACCTTCCTGGTAATAATTGTTCGGTCACTTATCGGATCCACCAAGCCTATAATATTGACTCACCGATACCTGTCACCAAAACAGCCCAGATAGAAAAAAACAAAAACAAAAACAAAAACAAAAACACTCAAGAGTAGATGTGGTACAAGTAGAACCAAATAATTGACAGGCTTTATTTATTTGCAATACAAATAAAGCAAACGTTTTACCACGCTTCTCAAATGACTAACAGCCTGCTTCTTCCCAGAGAACTTGCACCTTTCCGTCATTGTTGCCCACGACTGATGCTGTAACACTTTTCCTACCAAAAATACTATTTGCCACTCCGCAAATTGACATAAACATGAATTCTTAGATAATGATACTACTGTTAACTTCTTTATCGAAACAATACAGCTTTCATACAGCCGCCCTCCCTCGGTGAATGACTCAAGATCAACTCGGTCATAAACACTCAGCGAATATTCCCATAGCGGTAAATTTCTCAAAAGACCTACAACAATATCAGCATTAAGGCAATTCAACACGTCTGGCAGCAAATATACAAACTGCGGGGAAAAACGTCTACGAGCTTCATTTAGCAACGATACTCCTTGGCTACTTAACCCCTGTAACACCGCAGCAGAGTAGGTGCCGCTAGAAACCTCTCGGGTGACTCCTATTCTCACAGGCACCAAACCAGCCTTCCCCCAAAAATCAAGCAGCTCTGATGTCCCACCAAACAGGCTGCCAACATAATCGTATCCTTTTTTGGACAGAGCATTACTAATAGCATTCATAATCCTCACACCCAAACCTCTGCGCTGAAACTCAGGGCGAACCGCAATACGAATAACTCTACCGCCGGTTAAGGTCACCGCCTCTTCTATCCCCAAATGATTACTCAATATCTGTGGCAACAAGTGCCCACGGACCCTTCGTTTTCCTAACCATATATCCTTTGCCAACTCTGACTGTATCTGTCCCTCACAGGCAACCAATGCAACTGCCAAAACATGGCCTTCTATCCGCAGAACATAAATCGAAATATTGGTTCCGTCCAGTAAATGACGTAAATCTAATGGACTGGTTTTGTAATGCGCCATTACTAGCAAACCAAACAACTCCTCCAGCAATAATTCATTATCAACCAATTCATCACGGTTTATTTCTTCGAAACATTCATTTTTCCAGTCTTCTATCTGCAAATCTTTTTCTATAACTAATGAAGCATTTAGCATCAACGAAGTAAAGCTAAAACGCTCCAAAGGATCGTTTCTGGACCAACGCACGGGTTCATGAATCTGAAGTTTTTTCCATTGCGGCCTCAGATCATCCAAAGTCATGCTAAAACGAATAGAAAAAGACCTACCGGATCCTTCGTAACCATGAATCGTCGTTGAAAAAACAATACGTGAATAAGATATGAGTAATTTTTTCAGTAATGAGGCCGGAATAGCAGCGGCTTCATCAACCAGCAGCAAACTACCAGTATAATGCGTCTCCGCCAGTTCATCAGGCGCTTTAAAAATTAACTGTCTCCCTTGGCAATCAATCACACCCTTTGCTACGTCACTCCCATCCAACCTTTCGGCCGCATGCCTAAAAATTACATCAGTAACACCCATAGATGGAGCTGTAACGATAATCCTATCTGTTCCATCTGCTATCAGTAGAGCAGCCGCAATGCCTAACGCCGCACTTTTGCCACAACCCCTGTTAGCCGTCACCACCAGTGGCCGCTTGCGATGCCCCTTAGCCACTCGTAAAATGGCCTGCACCGTTTGAGACTGCTCTTCCGAGAAGCAGCCAATCTGATCACAATACATCTTTGAATAAATATCGCGATTTTTCTGAAACCGTTGCCGACCAGCTTCTTCCAATAATGACAAATCAGCACTATCGCCAATCAAACGAACCATCCGTCTCAAGTAACGCCCAGTGACATCTTCAAATTTATTGGGATATACTGTTATCCTTTTATATTCAGGGTCCTGATATGCTGCCCAGCTTTTAAGAGGGGGCGTCAATAATAAAAGCACCCCCCCAGCTTTTACCGTACCACTTAATATGCCAAAGGCATCAACACAAAATCCAGACCAACTATTGATTACCAAACAGCCTGTTTCTTTACCTAGCCACTGACTTGCTTCACTGGATGCAATTACCTTTGGACGACAAATACCTTCAAATAAACCCACTGTATTGTCATATCCCCCCACCCAAAGGAGCATCTCAGGCACCAGCACCGCCAGTGCTTTTTTCGCCTGTTCACAACACCAGTACTCAGAACCAGAAATAACCAATAATCGTCGCTGCCTACTGACAGTGGCATTAGCCTGAAGTTGACAAACCTCTTGTTCAATAGTCATCACTGTAGTTAATGTATAACCTCACCCACCGACTGATCCACCCTTCCCCAAAAACTTTTAATGGAGCAACCAGTCTTTGCATTGATAATCACAGCATCCTTCTCTGACGCATCTTTTACAGTTATACTTTACTGGCTTAACATCAAAAAACATTGTTTACTTCACTAATAAAAAACTGCACGCTAACACTATTATGACCCCTTCTTTTTACCATAACGAAAGCTCCACGCAAGCTGCCAACACCCCTCAAGGTAACGGTATATCGCCCCTTCACATTTCCAATATGCTGATACAATAACATCATTGCACCCCCATCTAAAAATTAAAGGTTGCATAACTCCGTTATTTATGGATAATCCTACACAGTCGGGGCGTGGCGCAGCTTGGTAGCGCACTACAATGGGGTTGTAGGGGTCGGAGGTTCAAATCCTCCCGTCCCGACCACTTTTTTATTCACAAAATTCATATCAGCCCGTATCTCCGCTCGCATCTCAGAACCCCTCAGTCATCAGCCCGCACCAACCCTACGCACTATTTTGCAGCCTTCTCACATTCCTTCCCATTATCCTTAAAAAAAACGGCTCTTGATGCCTAACCTTCAGTGGTAACTAGTATAGATATGCGTACCCGCAGCAAGGTCTTTAACACTACATAGACTCACGATTTTAAATAATTACTCTATTGGTGTGCGCTCAGGCAAACAACAAACTGCATAGTTAGCAACTTTGACAATATCACTCAAACTAGTCCCGTTTTTTTGAAATGATTTATCACTGGCCTTGCATACATATCATATATCCAGGGATGAAGGTTTTCCGAAACACCTTCCATACGCTTTAAAAATTCTTGCCGTTTGACTTTAATATCATGTTCAGGGAACGCCTGATAGATGTCAGGCACCTGAATATCAGGGTAACTCTGACGAACTTTTTCCCAAGCAATATAGTTTGAAGGGTGTAATTTATAGTTAGCATGTATTTGCCGATCCACAGCTTCCGAAACATCAGAGGCTCTAGGGTACAAACCATCTAGCTGAGAACCGAAAGAAACATGAACATGCCCCTTAAAACCTTCAATACCTATGGCCATACTCTTCATATCTTCATCGGCAGCTTTTTGATACTGACCCACTTCTGCAATACCTTGAAGCTCTATTGCCTTTCTTTCATCGCAAGGATCATATTCGTATGAGATGGCAACCGGAACAATATGTAAAGAATTAATGTTGTCAGCAAAAGTCATACCTAGACCCTTCTTGCTCATATACAGCATTTTAATAAGTGCAGTATCAGTAAGATCGTTGCCATCTTTAGCCCGACCTTCTCGCTGAGCTAACCATATTGAGTGACCAGTATCAATAGAGTGCTGAATATAAGCAGATAAGGTTTGGTAAACTTTAAGCTTTTCTCTTCTATCACTGACCGATCGCCTAACAATAAAGCTTTTATTGAGGCGCATCAGATCACTAGCGAATGGACGACTAAGAAGGTTATCACCTATGGCTATTCTCGGGGTTTCCAACCTATGCAGGTACATACCATAATGTACAAAAGCAGGATCAAGCACAATGTCCCGATGATTAGATAAAAAAAGGTTGGCACCATCACTTTTCAGATTTTCAATACCTGAAAAACTGACTCTATCTGTGGTTTTTTCGATAATATTACTAACATATGGCTTAACAGCACTCTGAAGCTCATGAATACTATTAATATTCCGCACTTTACTCCGAAAAAAAATTCCAACAAGCCACTCCAATAATCTACCATATTTTTCCGTCAAAACGGGATACCGATGCCGCGCCAAAACATTAAGAAAGCACCTATCAGCAAGAAGCCTGTTCAATGTTGGGCGAACTTCATCATCATGATACGGCCTTATCTCGTCAAATTGTTGCATTAAGACACACATCCAAAATAATTAAAGATCCTATACCACTACAATGAAAGGTGTGAGCAGGCTACAAACTAACCAGACTGTAAGTCTATAAGAAGTCTACGAGCAGTAGGTCGTTGGGGGGGGTTAGTGATAGCAGCCAGCGATCTCCACCTTCAACGGAAGCGTGTATATAGCGATTGACTGCAATATAACACAAAAAAGGCAAAAATAGTAACCAAAGCCCCTGCATAACCACGAATCCAATAATAAGTTTCTGGTTATGAGAAAATATGAATTCCCCATAAGTAAAGGAAATAAAGTATGAAACAGCAACTATCCCTTACCAATAGTAAATACAAAGGAAGTCCATAGGTGCATTCTTGGATAAAGTAGTACTGCAGGGACAAAAGACTGAAGCCCTACAAGTCTAAGACTAGTAAGCTACCGTGGGTAGTGAGAGCCGTCAACAACCTAGATCCTTCAATGGTAATAGATATATTTACCATTAATATTAAGGTATAATAGGTATACTAACTAGGCACTATACGGTGTCGCTATATACGGTGTGGAAAAGATGGTACATATAAAAACATACTTTAGCTATGCTCTTATAGCACTGCTATTGAGCTCCACCAACAGCATTTTTTGTGAAGCGCTGGAAAAAAGCCCTACTGTAAAGTCTGCGGTTAATCCATCAAAAACAATATTAGAGCAGATAACAAAACAGCTCAACGATAAAGAGGCAAAGGTAGATCTCAAAAAATCTATTCTATTGTTGCAGTCTCTCGCTGATAATGGCAGTACTGAAGCCATGTTATGGTTAGGTAGAATATACAGAGATGTCTTAGATGAAAGTGATCGTGACGCCAAAAAGGCATTTTCTTATTTTAAACAGGCTGGGGGCAAAGAAGGGAAAAACTACGAGGCTCAATATGAGCTAGGAAAGGCATATTTCTATGGAGAAGGAACAGATCGCAATTTGATATCAGCTTTTTTATGGACATCACTGAGTTTACAGAAAAACACACCTGTTCAAGAAAAAGCCAGAGAACAAGTTGAAAACTTAAAAGGCATGCTAACTGACGAGCAACTAAAGTATGCGTATCAATTGGTTGATAATATCAGCAGCTTATACCTTAGCCAATAAACTCGAGACTCCAAAGCTTTGATCTTGGGCGGACTCACACACTTAACCTCACCCCAGGCTGCTTTTCACAACCATTTTTAGCTCTACCACTTGTTTTTCTTGGTTTTTTATACAACTATACTTGTACGAAAGCCCAGCTTAATTGGCGTAATAAGGCCAACAGGATAAAAAATAATATATGCCAATTACCCCTTGAGGCGAGCGATACCTATAGTGCTTGAAGATATACATAAACAAACCATACAAAAGGCCTACAGCGCTTTTCTAGAAAACAAATCCCTGAAATCTCGCTCCGGTCAAAAACAGATGATAGCTGAAATTGCCAGAGCGTTAGGTAACATCAGCACCGATAATAATGGCCACAGAGTGTCGGATCCGTCGGTGACGGTGATTGAGGCCGGAACCGGAACTGGTAAAACAGTGGGCTACCTTATTCCTACTATTATCATGGCTCAGGCAGCGAAGAAAACATTAATTATATCCAGCGCCACAATTACCCTCCAAGAACAAATTATCAGCAAAGACCTTCCAGATATTATCAAAAATACCGGTCTTGAGTTCTCCTTTGCTCTAGCCAAAGGCCGTGGTCGTTACGCCTGTCTAAACAAACTGGATCAGTTGCTTCAAGCTGAACAGACCAATTCCCCTATGATAGATTTGTTTGCTGATGAGGGTTCCAGTATCGAACAAAACAGTTCTTCCAAGACACTGTATATGGAAATGCTAGAACAGTTTTCAACATCACGCTGGCTCGGTGATAGAGACAGCTGGCCTGACACTCTTGAGAACCAACAATGGCAAATGATAACTACAGATCATGCCCAGTGCAGCGGAAAACGTTGTGGTTATTTCAACCAATGCCCTTTCTACCGAGCAAGAAAAAATCTAGAACAAGCTGATATTGTCGTCACCAATCATGACCTTGTCATGGCAGACCTAGTCCTGGGAGGTGGCGCAATATTGCCAGCACCGAAGGATTGCCTATATGTTTTTGACGAAGGGCACCACCTACCAAGCAAAGCTATCAATCATTTCGCTTGTCATTCTCGACTAAAGGCAACATCCATATGGCTTGAAAAAGCAGGAAAACATTTGCAGAAAGCCAGAACCAAGCAACCCTTCCCTGACGAACTAGATAAACTACTAGAAAAAATTAAAAGAGAGTTTGATGGACTTATAAAGGATATGGGGTATATCCGCACATTATTATCTTCAGTAACCAATTTTAAACCTCAAATACGGGAGAATACCCAGGAGGCAATTTTCCGTTTTCCCGGTGGGATATTGCCAGAACCCATTATTGCCCAAGCAAAAATACTCAAGATAGGTTTTAGCAAAGCCTGCACTACACTGGAAAAAGTAAGCAACGGTCTCAAAAGCTCTATGGATGGTGATGGCTCAGAGTTTGATCGCACGCTGGCAGAGCAATTTTATCCTGAAATCGGCGCCATATTGATGCGATTGCAAAATCAGAGTCAGCTCTGGCAAACTTACACCATAATCGACAGTGACAATGAACCACCCAGTGCTCGCTGGCTAAAATGGAGCGAAGGGGATTTTGGTGAAGAGTTAGAAGTGTTCAGCAGCCCTATTCTATCCGCCAACACGTTGAGCTCTAGCCTCTGGAATAATTGTTATGCCTCCGTGGTTACATCTGCAACACTGGCATCGCTGGGAAATTTCGATCGTTATCGCATGGGATCTGGCATACCGGTCGAATCACTCTGCGTGATTGTACCCAGTCCGTTTATCTATGCTAATGCTGCCAGCCTAGTCATTCCTGCTATGAATACAGATCCTAGAAAGCCGGAAGAACATACATCAGAACTTATTGCCATGATGCCGGACCTGCTCAGTTTACGACAAGGTTCACTTACTTTATTTTCTTCCAGACGTCAAATGAAAGATGTATACAACGGAGTACCCTCCTCAGTACAAAAAAATATTTTAGTTCAAGATGACTATTCTCGTCAGGTGCTACTGAAACGCCACCGAGAAACTATTGATAAAGGAGAAAGCAGCATCCTTTTTGGTTTAGCTAGCCTAGCAGAGGGTATCGACCTACCCGGTAGCTACTGCGAACATGTAATTATTGCTAGAATCCCTTTTGCCGTACCTAATGATCCTGTCGAAGCCGCACTAGCCGAATGGCTTGAAGCTCAGGGACGTAATCCTTTTATGGAAATAACTGTTCCAGATGCAGTCATTCATCTAGTGCAAGCCTGCGGCCGGCTATTAAGAACCGAAAAAGATACTGGACAGATTACATTGCTCGATCGCAGAGTAATAACCCAGCGTTACGGGCAGATGATTTTAAACTCATTACCACCGTTTACCAGAAAAATTGAAAACAAATCCACTCACAAAATAACTGAGTTTTAGGTTATTAACAGAGAGAAAAACCACAAACAAACAACAGTTCCAACTTTCATTTAAACCCCACGGATTTCAGTCGCCAGTGCGACACCTCTCGATTATGCCGCTAAACACAGGGTATCGTAAACTTCATTGGGCGTTTTATAGCAGACCAATTTTCTCGGTCTGTTATTTAGCTTATTTTGGATCAAGCTAACCTCTTCGTCAGTTACTTTTAAAAAACATTAAAACAAAACTCTTGTACGAAATATTATTTATATCTATTGCTACTAAACATGCGAGTAGGCAGCGGTAAAATAAACCTATCTCAGCGCTTCCTAGATATCACCATAAGCAACAACAAACACTAGCTTAAGACTTTTCACAGCAGCATATTGATTGAAGATTAAAACTCATTCAGTTAATTTTTAGACAAACCGACAATTTTCACTCACTTTGGGAAGAGTCATCATGGCATGCCATTATCATGTTAGGTAATATCAGCACCTATAATAATAGATACAGAGTGTCGTCTCTGTCGATGACAGTGATTTAGGCCGGAACCTGAACGTAAAACCATGGGCTATCTTATTCCTACTGTCATCATGTCTCCGACAACTAAGATAGTATTAATTACACAGCGCCACAATTGCTCTCCAAGAACACATTATCAGCAAAAAGATTCCAAGTGTTATTGAAAAGATCAGCCTTGATTTTTCCTTTATTCAAGACAAAGACCGTGGTCGTCACTCCTGTTTAAACAAACTAGATCAGTTGCTGCGAGCTGAGCAGACCAACTACTCGCTGGTAGATTTATTTGCTGATGATGGTTTCAGCATCAAACAAAATCGTTTTTCCTAAGTTCTACACCGAGAAATGTTAGAATATTTCGCCGAAGGACACCACCTACCAAACAAAACTATCAGTCACTCTACTACCATTATCTACTAAAAACAAGATCCTCATGGTTTGAAAAAGTAGGCGAACATTAAACAATACCAGCCCGCACCTGATTCATTGACTTGGATTTCACCGACGTTCGGCATTGATATCACTTGAGATAATGATTTCTTTCGCCAACTGTACAACATCAAATTCTAGGTATCGATATCTCGAGCCGATTGATCGACCGGTGCATTATTTGGTACCATCATATTCTGGCCTATGTATTTTGTTAACTCGTCTTAGCCGAGAACTATTGATTACTTTATCATCATAACCTAGTTGTATTGAAAAACAATAAACAGAAAAGAAAACGACGATGGAAAAGAATCATATTGAACTATATTAAATATACATATACACTAATCGTCAGTTTTTATCTATCAACTAAAAGCTTGGAATCTTTAGGGACTAGCACAATGCATAATACAGCTCAGATTTCCAATTGTTATTTTTTATCATATTGCAAATATTTAAAGAACGTTATAGCTCTTGTAGCTCTTGTAACTTTAGTTTGTAGTTCTAGTGTTAATGCATCGCTAATCTATACGTCACCAGCAGACCAGTTATACGGAAATGACACAGGACATCTGACTAAAAATAGCTGGTTAGATAGGGTTACAGGTGCATTCGGGAGCTTTTTTAATAGTACAAACTTAGCAGAAGGCTCTGAATATGGCAGAAACAAGAACAATAGCATCCGCTATTTGGAGCATATGATTGACGAAAATTATCTTTATAGGAGTCTAGAAGAATTTAAGGACAAGCCAGTATTTGAAGTGCTTGCTTTAGTGTATGTGAATATTTTACTTGTGCTTGATCAGCTTGATCAAAACATGACTGAAATGGATTTAGAAGTACCTGATTGGATAGTGTCATTTCGTCCTGTTATAGACAAAATAGGTGCCAGAAATTGGCATTTACTGCCAGCAAATAAGGTAGCACGGTTCGATAATCTAAAGGCGAAAGATAAATTTATCGCCGAATATGAATTAGCAGTTAGAGCGAAACAGTATCTTTCTGTACTTCAGACATTGTTTCCGCACCAAGTCAATACTAATAAACCTGACCCTTTCATACAATCTGAATTAAATAAATCCGTAACTATACTAATGTCAGTAATAGGGAAAAATGCTGAAAACTGTACTGGCATGATTTTAGACAAACCCCGTGCATTACTTGAGGAATTATATACCAGCTATGTAGTATCTGCGGTAAGTAATGCACCATCAGTGACGCAGTTTCCAGTATTAGATGCACTGGTCAGATGGGGTGCTAGTAACCCTAAAAGTTTAGTCAGTGAATTGTTATATAGTAGTAAATGTTATGCTGAACAGAAGCATCATTTAGCGGTAAAAGAAAATAAGACATATAAAATAAACAAAGAAGATCAAGTGTTTTTTTCTTACTTGCATTATAACTCAAAATATGCATGGCACGATGCTAGTCAGTCTTTACGTAACCTGGAAATAAATAATATAGCTAATGCTCTATTAAAAAGTGATGTTATTAAAAGCGTGATACAAAAATTTAAAACAGTACAGCAGCTGGCCGCAGCTTATAAATATGGATTTGATGGATTGAACATAATGCAGAATGAACGAGGACAGCAAGAAATACTCCGTATAGGATGCATGAATGAATCACCACAACAAGGTAAGGTAAAGAATATAAAGTCTAGTTTTTTAGGGCAAATAGCATCTGGTATCTGCTATGCCTTTGATGCAGTCAAAAGCAATTTTATTACAACACCAACAAAACAAGAACAAAGTAAAAAGGTGTTTGCTGACTTAGTAAAGTTGGTGCAAAAAAACGCTTTAAAATTAAAATTCGGTGCAATGAATGAAGGAATAAGATTAGTTATGGAAGAGTTGGTAGCAATAGACGGTACGCATAAAGAAGATATAACTATAACCGATGCTTTAACTATACTGGTAGCAAAACATTTCACTGATGCCAAGAAAGAGAAAGCTTTCTCTTTGCTGACAGGACTAGAGCGTGAAACAAACAAGTCGCAAAATACTTATTGCTATAAACCACTTACTCTTAGTAAAGGCTTGGGAAATAAAGAAATCAACAATGAAAATGTAGATCAAAATAAAAAAGATTGGCTGGATATGGCAAGCAGTGACTATGTGTTACAAAAAGATGATCTAGAACAAGAAGTATGCAATGCTGGCGCATCATCTCAGAATATTAAACGACAAGACTTACACCAAGATTGGCACTTTATTCAACTGGAGAGTAAAGACGAAAACGAAGATACAGACGAGGAACATAGTACGAAAAATATTATTTTTTCTTTTGGGTGTAGTAAGGAATCAGCGGCTACGATTGGAAAGATTATTACTATAGCATTACCGTTATTCATAATAGCTAATGCCATTCCTGGTAGTTATGGATCATCAATTCCACGCCAAGACATCAACCAATCTGCATCGCAGATGATAAATATTACTAATGCAACAGAATTAACCAATATTGGTCTTATCCCGCAGTACCCAACTAATGGCAGCTATCAATTCATGAATAGTTTTGACGCTAGACTTCACACTTCTATTCCTTTTTTCACTGGCCATATCAATGGTAATAATCATACCATTTATAACATAATGACTCCTATAGTTAATATCATGGAATGTAACGCTAGCATCCAAAATATAAATATAGATCATGCTAATATCTGGCAACCATACCAATATCTGACCTCAGCAGTTGCCTACTACATGAAAGATTATTCCTCGGTGCGCTTTATTAATATAGACAACAGCTTCATTAGTGGCCCTATGGCCTTTTCTCCTATAGGCAGCACAGTAGGACGCATGGAAGACCACTCTCAGATTAGCAACATTAAAGTCACCAACAGTACCATAAGAGCATTCCAGGGGTCTTCCTATGCCGGGGGTGCAGTAGGAGTATCTTATGATCAAACAGTGATAGGTACAGTTATAGTTAGCAACACACTCATTGAGACATTAGAATCGTACTCTCATGCCGGAGCAGCAATTGGTTCGATGAGTGGAGGCTCTACGTTGAGAGACTTTCATGCCATTAATACTAAGGTTAAGGTATTTAAACCTTTTTCTGCTGCTGGAGGAGTGATTGGTATAATGGACCATAATAGTATAGTGCATGACGTTAGAGTAAGCGGTACACTGATAGAAACAATGAGTTTTGGATCATGGGCTGCAGCAGGGTCAGGGCATATGAATGGTAATGCCAATTTTGACACCCTTGACGCCATAAACACTACTATAAAAACACATGGTATTTCCTCGTATGCTGGTGTTGGTTCCGGAGAAGCAAATGATAATACGCGTATTTGTAATATCAATAGCATGAACACTCTAATTGCAATAGATGCTCCAGGAACATCTGCGGCTTGGGGAGTAGGATATATTCAAAGTAAAAGCCAAGTTTGTAACGTTAAAATAATTGATAGCGCGATCACAATCTATGGGTTAAATGGTACGTATGTAGGATCTGGGGTGGGAGTGATAGATCATTCACATTATAATAATGATAGCGTTTCAAATATTACAGTACTCAGCAGTATAATATCAGCAATTGGGCCAGAACAAATAAACATCTGTCCTGATCACAACTATGGAGACGGGGTAAGTATTTGTGCCGGAAACACCAATGGAGAAAACACAAGCATTTGCATTGGAAATGCCACTGGTGAAGGCGCAAGTATTCGCTACATAGGTGATTATAGTGTATTTATTGAATACGATAACAATAGAAATGATGGCAATAATGAGCTTAATAAACATGTATATATAATTAGAGATCTTTATCATACTTGCCAGCATGTTAAACCATACTTTTCAGCATACCACTGTGTATCGGAAAATGAAAAACGTGCGGATAACCCAGCCGTTATTGAAAATCCATGGGTTAGTGATTGCTCAGATCCTGTAGTACACCATACAGAAAACAATACAACAAACCATACAGCAAACCATACAACAAACCATACAATAAACCATACAATAAACCATACAACAAACCATACAGCAAACCATACAACAAACAATACAACAAACAATACAACAAACAATACAACAAACAATACAACTGAACATGAGGGTTATTCAGCAATCATTATTGGCGCATATAGCATTGTTTTTGTTGTAGGTACTTCTAGTGCCAGTTATTGTTTGTATAAAAAATATAGGAATAGATCTTATTGTGGCTCAGAGCATTGTGCTTGGTGCAAAAACAATGATGTGCCTTATAATTTAATGAATTTGGGGAGAATAATTAAGTCTGTTTAACTATTATTACGACACTAAGTACAATACGACGCTGACATCCTATAACTAGGAAAAGTGCTCTTAGTTCTCAGCCATTAGATAATGGTAGCATAGTTTTCTCTTTTGAGTTTACCATGAACCAGTAACTACATTTTACAGATAATGAATTCATTCAGTAATATATAGAGGCACGTAAAGAGCAGATCTTTATCACAGTGTGAAACTTATCCTATGGCGCGGCTAGCCAGTAACACTAGTATTATTGCCTAAATTAGGCAATACCATACCACTTTACACATAAATACGATGATTAGAATCCACATCCTTCAACAAAATTACGGATAGTGCAAAGGTTTCGCCATGGAATAAGTTGGTGATTGGGACTGTAGCTTAGTTTGTGTATTTGCTTATCATTAACCCTTATGGGAGATAAGCACTATGAATAAAGATCAAATGTTAGCCTTTGCAAAAGAGGCTGCGAAAAGCATGAAAACTGAGAAAGATCGCAGTGACTTTAGTCGCATGCTAAAAAAAGTCACCGTTGAGGCAGTTCTTGGCGCTGAGCTGGACGACCAATCAGCCTACGACTGGATCAAATAGCCGTAAAGGTCACTCCTCAAAAACACTTTATACCGACGACGGGGCTATCGATATTGAAGTTCCTCGTGATCGAAATAGTTCATTCGAACCTCAGATTGTAAAAAAGCAGCAAACTCGCCTCACTGGTATGGATGATAAAATTCTTTTTCTATATGCCCAAGGAATGACAACTCGAGAAATCTGCGCAACCTTTAAAGAACTGTATGATGCTGATGTATACCCCAGCCTGACTTCTAAGGTCACAAACGCCGTGATGGATCAGGCCATAGAGTGGCAAGCACGAACACTTGATCAAGTATATCCCATTGTTTATTGTGGTTAAAATCAGGCAAGATAAGCAGGTGATCAACAAGACTGTCTATCTAGAAAATCTCTGATTGAATCTCCAAAACTTAGTACAATAGCATTGCTATGGCAAACCGGTTATCCAAAATAAAACAACAAAGTTTTGCGTCGCTCAGCTACGCAGCCAAAAAACGCAAAAAGAGTTATTTCTTGAGAAAATGGAATCTTGTGTTCCTTGGCCGCCTTTGAAGCAATAATTGAACAACATTACCCGAAAAATGGACGTCGTGGGCAACCTATCGGCTTGACCACGATGCTACGTATCTATCTCATGCAGCAATGGTTTCAACTATCCTATCCGATAATGGAAGACGCGCTGTATGAAATTGGATCAATGAGAAGATTTGCCAAATTGGAGCTGTGCGAAGATCGGTTACCTGATGAAACAACTATCCTGAAATTTCGTCACCTATTGGAGCGTAATCAATTGACTGACAAGTTATTTGCTGCTGTCAGTGAGCACTTGCAACTACACGGCCTTGCACTTTCAAAAGGCACCATGGTAGATGCCACATTAATAAGCGCTTCGTCCTCTACCAAAAACGCCGAAGGCAAACGTGATCCTGAAATGCACCAGACACGTAAATGAAATTGGCGCTCGGCACTGAATCACTTTATCATTGTTTTTGAAATTCGATTATCAGATTACGTTTAACTAAGGCAAATACACAGAGTTATTTACACTCTCGCACCGAAATACTGCCTATATGTTTTTGCCAAAGGACACCACCTACCAAACAAAACTATCAGTCACTCTTCTACCATTCTCGACTAAAAACAAGATCCGCATAGTTTGAAAAAGTAGGAAAACATTAAACAATACCAGCCCGCACCTGATTTCATTGACTTGGATTTTTACCAACGTTCGGCATTGCTATCACTTGAGATAATGATTTCTTTCGCCAACTGTATAACATCAAATTTTAGGTACCGATATCTCGTGCCGATTGATCGACTGGTGCATTATTTGGTGCCATCATGTTCTGGCCGATGGATTTTGTTAACTCGTCTTAGCCGAGAACTATTGATTACTTTATCATCATAACATAGTTGTATTGAAAAATAACAAACAGCAAAGAAAACGACGATGGAAAAGAATTATGTTGAACTATATTAAATATACATATACACTAATTGTCAGTTTTTATCTCTCAACTAAAAGCTTGGAAGCTTTAGGAACTAGCACAATGCATAATACAGCTCAGATTTCCAGTTGTTATTTTTTATCATATTGCAAATATTTAAAGAACTTTGTAGCTCTTGTAGCTTTAGCTTGTAGTTTTAGTGTTAATGCATCGCTAATTTATACGTCACCAGCAGACAAGTTATACGAAAATGACACAGGCCATCTGACTAAAAATAGCTGGTTAGATAGGGTTACAGGTGCATTCGGGAGCTTTTTTAATAGTACAAACTTAGCAAAAGGCTCTGAATATGGCAGAAACAAGAACAATAGCATTCGATATTTGCAACATATGTTTGATGAAAATGATCTTTATAACAGGTTAGAAGTCTTTAAGGATAAACCTGTGTTTGAAGTGCTTGCTACGGTGTATGTGAATATTGTACTTAGGCTTTATCAGATAGATCATAATATGACTGAAATGGAGTTGGAAGTACCTGACTGGATAGTTAAATTCCGTCCTATTACAAAAAAAATAGGTGCCAGAAATTGGCATTTACTGCCAGCAAATAAGGTAGCACGGTTCGATAATCTAAAGGCGAAAGATAAATTTATCGCCGAATATGAATTAGCAGTTAGAGCGAAACAGTATCTTTCTGTACTTCAGACATTGTTTCCGCACCAAGTCAATACTAATAAACCTGACCCTTTCATACAATCTGAATTAAATAAATCCGTAACTATACTAATGTCAGTAATAGGGAAAAATGCTGAAAACTGTACTGGCATGATTTTAGACAAACCGCGTGAATTACTAAATGAATTATTAGCCATTTATGTAGTGTCTTCGGTCAGTAATCCGGCGTCAGTGGTGAAATTTCCAGTAATAGAAGCATTGGTTAGATGGGGGGCTAGTAACCCTAAAAGTTTAGTCAGTGAATTGTTATATAGTAGTAAATGTTATGCTGAACAGAAGCATCATTTAGCGGTAAAAGAAAATAAGACATATAAAATAAGCAAAGAAGATCAAGTATTTTTTTCTTACCTGCAATGTAGCTCGAAATATGCATGGCATGATGCCAGTCAGTCTTTACGAAACATGGAAACAAGTAATATATCTAATGCTCTATTAGGTAATGATGTTGTTGAAAAAGTGGTAAAAAAATTCGAAACAGTAAAACAGTTGGCTGCCGCGTGTGAAGATGGATTTGCTGGATTAGATGTAATGCATCATGGGCGAGAACAGCAAGAAATACTCCGTATAGGATGCATGAATGAATCACCACAACAAGGTAAGGTAAAGAATATAAAGGATAGCTTTTTAGGAAAAATAGCATCTGGTATCTGTTATGCTTTTAATGCTGTCAAAAGTAATCTTATTACAACGCCATCCAAGCAAGAGCAAGGCAAAAAGATAGTGGCAGACTTAGTTAAGTTAGTAGAAAAAAATGCCTTGCAATTAAAGTTAGGTGCTGTGGATGAAGGCATAAGATTAGTAATGGATGAGTTAATAAGAATAGATAGCCTGCATAAAGAGGGGGACATAACCATAACCAATGCTTTAACTACACTAGTTGAGCAGCATTTTACGAGCGCAAAGACAGAGAAGGCATTTTCCTTGCTGACAGGGCTGAAGCGTGAAACAAATAAACAGCGAAATACTTATTACTATAAGACACTTACTCCTGATAATGATTT
This sequence comes from Candidatus Endonucleibacter bathymodioli, assembly GCA_030674915.1. Taxonomy (GTDB): domain Bacteria; phylum Pseudomonadota; class Gammaproteobacteria; order Pseudomonadales; family Endozoicomonadaceae; genus Endonucleibacter; species Endonucleibacter bathymodioli. Next base: position 61,625 of record JASXSV010000001.1, on the reverse strand, counting down.
GGTAAATAAAGAAACCAATGATGGAGATAAAGATCATCAAAAAGACTGGTTGGATATGGCAAACACCGACTATGTGTTACAAAAAGATGATCTAGAACAAGAAGTATGCAATGCTGGCGCATCATCTCAGAATATTAAACGACAAGACTTACACCAAGATTGGGACTTTATTAAAGTTGAGAGTAAAGAGGAAAATGAAGAATCATACGAAGAACAGAGTAGGGGTAATATTATTTTTTCTTTTGGCTGTAGCAAGGGTACAGCGGCTTCGATTAGGAAGATGATTTTTATGGCATTGCCGTTCTTTATTATCGCTAATGCCATTCCTGGTAGTTATGGATCATCAATTCCACGCCAAGACATCAACCAATCTGCATCGCAGATGATAAATATTACTAATGCAACAGAATTAACCAATATTGGTCTTATCCCGCAGTACCCAACTAATGGCAGCTATCAATTCATGAATAGTTTTGATGCCAGTTCTTTCAATACAATTCATTATCTAACTGGCCATATCAATGGCAATAATATACTATTTCTAACATGAAGGCTCCTATAGTGACCCTACTTGGACGTAACGGTAGCATCCAAAATATAAACATAGATCGTGCTCATATCTCGCATCGGATATTTGCCTCAGCAGTTGCCTACCGTATACAAGATTATGCATTGGTGCGCTTTATTAATATAGACAACAGCTTTATTAGTGGCACTATGCCCTACACTTCTGTAGGCGGTGCAGTAGGCCGTATGGAAGGCTACTCTCAAGTTAGCAATATTAAAGTCACCAACAGTACCATAAGAGCAATCATAAAGAGTTCCTTTGCCGGGTGGTGTAGTAGGAACTTCTAGTAATCAAACAGTAATAGATAGTATCATCGTTAGCAACACTCTCATTGAGACAACAGAATCTCACTCATCTGCCGGAGCAGGAATTGGTTCGATGAGTGGATGTTCTACGTTGAGAAACTTTCATGCCCCTAATGCTATTGTTAAGGTATTTAAACCTTTTTCTGCTGCTGGAGGTGTCGTGATTGGTGTAATGGACAAGAATACCGTAGCGCATAGCGCTACAGTAACCTATACTCTGATAGAAGCAATGGACAGTAACTCATGGGCTGCAGCAGGGTCAGGGCATATGAAGGGAATGCCAATTTTGACTCCCTTGACTCCATAAACACTACTATAAAAACACATGGTATTTCCTCGTATGCTGGTGTTGGTTCCCGGAGAAACAGAAGATAATACGCGTATTTGTAATATCAATAGCATGAACACTCTAATTGCAATAAATGCTCCAAGAACATCTGCGGCTTGGGGTAGTAGGATATATTCGAAGTAGAAGCCAAGTTTGTAACGTTAAAATAATTGATAGCGCGATCAAAGCCCATGGGTTAAATGGTACGTATGTAGGATCTGGGCGGGAGTTGTGATAGATCATTCACATTATAATAATGATAGCGTTTCAAATATTACAGTACTCAGCAGTATGATAGCGGCAATTGGGCCAGAACAAATAAATATCTGTCCTGATAATAACTATAGAGAAGGAGTAAGTATTTGTGCCGGAAACACCAATGGAGAAAACACAAGCATTTGCATTGGAAATGCCACTGGTGAAGGCGCAAGTATTCGCAATATAGGTAATTATAGTGTATTTGTTAAATACGATAACAAAATAAATGATGGCAATAATGAGCTTATAATAAACATGTATATATAATTAGAGATCTTCATCATAATTGCCAGCATAGTCAACCATACTTTTCAGCATACCACTGCGTATCGAAAAATGAAAAACGTGAGGCTAACCCAGCCGTTATTGAAAATCCATGGATTGGTGATTGCTCAGATCCTGTAGTACACCATACAGAAAACCATACAACTGAACATGAGGATTCATCAGCAATCATATTGGCGCAGGTAGCATTGTTTTTGTTGTAGGTACTTCTAGTGCCGGTTATTATTTGTATAAAAAAATATAGGACTGGATCTTATTGTGGCTCAGAGTATTGTGCTTGGTGCAAAAACAATGATCCGTCTTATAATTTAATGGATTTGGAGGAGAGTGATTAAGTCTGTTTAACTATTATTACGCTACCAAGTGCAATACGACGCTGGCATTCTATACCCAGGGGAAGTGCGCTTAGCTCTCAGCCATTAGATAATGGTAGCATCATTTTACGGCTAAAAATATCTTCAATGACGTACAGGTAGTAAAACACACCGCGAATGGATGATGCCAAGTAGGTAATGCCCCAACTCCAAACCTGATTAGGTTCAGTCGCATTGTATCCCTTAGGTTTTGGGCTGTTTTTTACGCCTTCAGCACGGCCCCTGCGATTGACTTGCCCCACCTCTCTTAGCGTTCGATAGAAGCTTGATTCTGATGCGATAGCTAGCATCGGAACAATTTGTGATGGCGGTAAGCTCTTGTATTGCGGAAGGTTACAGGTCTTAATAATTTTCTGTTTTTCCCATTCATTCAGCTTGTTACCGGGCACACGATCAGCCGCAGCCATTTTGCGTTGATCTTGTGATTCTTATTTAACCCTTTGTTGTGCATTCCAGCGCCTCAGCGTCCTTCGCAGGCTTTTGCCTGAAACGCGCCACCCATTTTTGCTTCACTCATTAATTTCATTGCCATCTGACGTTTTTCAGAGAGACTAATCTTCCTCTTCGTCCTCCCAGATGGCATTGCACTTTTTTGATAACACCAATAAGGCTGCAGTCTCTGCCAAGGCCTTCTCTTTACGTCTTAACTCTTTCTCTATCTGGCGTTTCTGTCGCTTGGCTTGTTTTAATTCTTGGCGCTCATTCGTTGTCAGTCGACCAGGCGTTTCGTAGCCAACAAGGGCTAACGCCTTCCAACGTTCAATTTGTTCAACATAAAGTCCTTTTAATCGACAATATTCAGACAGCGTTTGCTCATTCAGGCTGGCACTTTCTATGACAACCGCTAACTTATCTTGAGCCGACCAATTTTCTGGATTTGATGGATCTGCTGGCACTACTTTACCTTCACGCTTGTACTGATTTTTCCAATGGTACAAGGTTTGCGCAGAGACGCCGGTATCACGGCTAATCTGCGCAATACTTTGTGCATTAGGGGGCATCATTTTTTGAGCGCTACTCTCTTTGAATGCTTTGCTATATCTCGCCACTTCATTTGCTTCTTCCCGCCCCTGATTAGGTAAAATTGCTCATCAAAATGAGCGGACAACTATGCTGACACAGGGAGGTATGCTGAATGATTGAATCTAGTATCGTTCAGCTAGAGCAAGCTATTTGTAAGAGCTTCCTATATAGTCATCTGCCTCACTGTGTGAGAACTACAACCTGCTAGCAGCTGACTATCAAGTCAACTCCAAGTGTGTCGGTTATTGTGGAAATCTAGACTCTATCATATATCTGGCAAACAAGAGTCTGTTATCCCTTTATGAAGATGAAGTTTATGTCGTTGTAAAATAAACTTAGTAGAAAGGTTCTTATTACACACATTACACCCATAAAGCTTCTCCCCTGTATGAACCCCCATATGTCTTTTTAATACGCACTTATATATAAATTTAGCACCACACACATCACACATATAAGATTTTTCCCCTATATGAATCTTCACATGTTTGTTTAATTGTCTCTTATCATAAAATCTATTGCCACACACATCACACTCCTGATTTTTTATCCCTGTATGCGTTTTGATATGCCTGTGTAGTTGGGAATTATCAATAAATCCCTTACCACATTTATTACACACACAAGTTTTTTCCTTTGTATGAGTCTTTATATGTGTTGCTAATGTATCCTTACGAATAAATGTCTTATCACACACATCGCACACATGAGTCTTTTCCCTTAAATGTATATCCATATGTCTTTCTCGTGAATGCTTGTTAGAAAATTTCTTTTCACACATATGGCACACATAAGTATTTCCCTCTGAATTCCTCATGAGATTTATCTTTAACTCACTAGGTCTGATACTTTGCTTTCTACAAATGCCCATCTTGTGAAACGTGCCTGTGCTATTGGTACGTTTATCTTGGCTAAAAGAATTCATGGATTCAAATGCAGTACCACACGTACCAGAACTACAATATTTCTTTTTCTTCCCCTTCTCCTTCTCCTTCTCCTTCTCCTTCTCCTTCTCCTTCTCCTTCTCCTTCCTCTCCTTCCTCTCCTTCTTCTCCCTCTCCTTCTTCTCCCTCTCCCTCTCCCTCTCCTTCTTCTCCCTCTCCTTCTTCTCCCTCTCCTTCTTCTCCCTCTCCCCTTCTTCTTCCTCTTCTTCTTCTTCTTTTTCTCCCTCTCCTTCTTCTCCCTCTCCTTCTTCTCCTCTCCTTCTTCTCCCTCTCCTTCTTCTCCCTCTCCTTCTTCTCTCCTCCTTCTTCTCCCTCTCCTTCTTCTCCCTCTCCTTCTTCTCCCGCTCCTTCTTCTCCCGCTCCTTCTTCTCCCGCTCCTTCTTCTCCCGCTCCTTCTTCTCCCGCTCCTTCTTCTCCCGCTCCTTCTTCTCCCTCTTCTTCTTCTCCCGCTCCTTCTTCTCCCGCTCCTTCTTCTCCCGCTCCTTCTTCTCCCTCTTCTTCTTCTCCCGCTCCTTCTTCTCCCGCTCCTTCTTCTCCCTCTTCTTCTTCTCCCGCTCCTTCTTCTCCCTCTCCTTCTTCTCACTCTCCTTCTTTTCCCTCTCCTTCTTCTCCCTCTCCTTCTTCTCCCTCTCCTTCTTCTCCCTCTCCTTCTTCTCCCTCTCCTTCTTCTCCCTCTCCCTCTCCTTCTTCTTCCTCTTCTTCTTCTTCTTCTTCTTCTTCTTCTTCTCCTTCTCCTTCTCCTTCTCCTTCTCCTTCTCCTTCTCCTTTTCCTTTTCCTTTTCCTTTTCCTTTTCCTTCTCCTTCTCCTTCTCCTTCTCCTTCTCCTTCTCCTTCTCCTTCTCCTTCTCCTTCTCCTTCTCCTTCTCCTTCTCCTTCTCCTTCTCCTTCTCCTTCTCCTTCTCCTTCTCCTTCTCCTTCTCCTTCTCCTTCTCCTTCTCCTTCTCCTTCTCCTTCTCCTTCTCCTTCGCCTTCTCCTTCTCCTTCTCCTTCTCCTTCTCCTTCTTCTCCTCCTTCTCCTTCTTCTCCTCCTTCTTCTCCTTTTTATTTTCATTTGGCTTGATACTGAATGTATTATGTATGTCTTTATTTATATCTTCTACATTTCCATGTGACAATTTGTTGCAAGTAGATAGCGCTGAAGTTTCTTTACTACCGGATACGTTTTTTGCAACATTAATATCGCATAGATTAAAATATGTGTCTGTTTCATTCTGATTATCTTCTTGAAGGTTATACTTTATTTTACATATTCGTATATTACCAACATCATTCTTAAACGTAAATTCACCTACAGCCACATAACTCGACATGCTTTTTTCAAATGACTTATCTACATAAATATCACATACCTTAACGTCTAATAATGGACTGGAGAAGCTACCTATTATTTCTAATAGCTCAGAGTGCTCTTCATTAAGACAATGTGCATCATTATAATTAATAAGTATTTGCTCTACCTCTTTTTTTCTTAACATCATTATCATAGATGAAACCATATAACTTTCCATGATTTTGTCTACATTTTGGCTTTTCCCTATATCTAGGCATACGCCTAGGTTTAGTCTTTGATATAGCTCTGCGTCGAAGTCTACGAAGTCTACGACTTGGTCTAGGCCTAGGTATAAATCTTGGCTTAATCCTTGGTTTAAGTTTAATTCTAGCTCTAGGTCTTGGTCTTGATCTAGGCCTGGTTCTTGGTCTTGGTCTTTGTCTGGGTTTATGCCTAACTCTGAACTTTGGTTTTTATTTGCAAAAAAAACTGATTCAATAACTAGCAATACCTTCCCACCACCCATCTCTTTTGGTACTAACGTTTGATCAAGCTCCTTAAACACCCATCGACCTGATTCAATAAAATAGTTTATTCCACCTAAAAAAACATTACCCTCTATTTGTTGTTCTGTCCCAGATTTAACACACGTTGAAATTAAAAAGAACAAATAAAAAAAAACCTTTTTAACAAATGCAATAGGCTTCAATCTATATACATATAACTTTCCAAACAAAGATGCTTTTAACATCATTGATTTCACCTCTATAATAATATCAAGTTAAAAATTATATTATAATTCTATAAAACAGAAAATAAATATGACATATTGACATGCCATCTTGAATACAATACGTCATGTATTAACAAGTATCACAGCTATTACCTCTATTACTTTCTGGTATCATTTCAACCTTAACCTGATAGCATTTAAATCAACACAACCCCTAACACTGCCTTATCTAAGGAGCCTATGATTAAATCTCAAAAATCTGGTACAATAGCATTGTTATGGGCAAACCGGTTATCAAAAATGAAATAACAAAGTTTTGCATCGCTCAGCGACGCAGCCAAAAAATGCAAAATAAGAAAAGAGTTATTTCTTGAGAAAATGTAATCTTGTGTTCCTTGGGCAGCCTTTGAAGCAATCATTGAACCACATTACCCGAAAAATGGACGTCGTAGAGAGCATGTAAATAACTCTGTGTATTTGCCTTAGTTAAACGTAATCTGATAATCGTGTTTCAAAAACAATCATAAAGTGATTCAGTGCCGAACGCCAATTGCGTATCGGCATCGTCCAATTTTTCGAGACCTCGCGCGTGGCAAGGTAAACTACCGTCTTTGCCGAATTATCATGCGGAAATAACTTACGTTTCTTGATCGCTTTTCTGATCACGCTGCTCAATGATTCAATCGCATTGGTGGTGTAAATCGCCTTGCTAACCTCTTCTGGATACGCAAAAAACGTATTCAAAATGTTCCAGCTTTGACGCTTTGACGCTTTGACGCCATGATCGGCTTATCTGAGGATACTATGAAAGCCATTTTTCTTCAAGATTATCAAACTCTCGCAACGCTTCCTCTTCTGTAGATGACCTGTAAACTTGCTTTCTCAGCTTTCATGCTTTTCGCCGCCTTTTTTGCAAAGGATAACATTTGATCTTTATTCATAGTGCTTATCTCCCATAAGGAAGCTCTGAACAAGGTTATTCTCGCACAGGAAGGAATCTATAAGGTATTGAATTTTCTGGACCCACGCCTCCGCGGGGATTACGAAAGTGGCTTTAATCAGAGGCTACATAAGGGTTAATGATAAGCAAATATACAAACTAATCTACAGTCTCAACGTTATCGTGCAAAGGTCTCATACTTTTCATGTGGCATGAACGCATATTTCACCTGAAAATTTGTAAATTAAATATTAATCAATGAGTGTCAAGTACTGATCTTTATGACTACTATTACTCACTCCCCACTCCCCCTTCTACTCGTAGGTTCGTGGGGGTATGATCGTTTACTGCCTACTCATACCTTCAATGGTACCCAGTATACAATCTATTTTTTTCTCGTTAGAAACTCCCTAAGTAGAACCGCAACAAGACCTTCTTTCTCAGCAGCACCTACAAGACTTTGCACTATAATATTTGCTGACTCATCAGCACTACCACTAGAAAGGCCACATTCTTGAAGAGCTCTAGACGCTTGCCCTGTCGCATCTCTTTGTGCCTTACTAACAGAGCTGGTCGCAGCAACCATCTGGTCTATTTCTTTCTCGCTAACTGATGTAAAACGCCTTACTAACTGATCTGGCATCGTAGATACTTCGCCAAATTTTAATCTAATACTCTTATACGTCTTCGCATTATCACCATCAATAGACCCAAATAATATGGAAGAGTTGCCGTCACTATCATTAGTATCGATCAGATCCCCGAACGCTAAATGTCTCTTGTCATACGAAGCACATCTGAACTTACATCCAATAATTGCTAACTTTGCATAAAGTCTCATGCCATCAGTAGTGTTAACATTAGTGCGTCCTCCTACCACAGTGTTAGATCTTATAAGAGCACCCCTACTATTCACATCGAGAGCCCAGCCACTTTTACCAGAAATAGTTCCACAACCTGGAGCCGCCACCGTAATATTCACACCTATATCATACCAGTCCAAGGTTTTAGAACCTTCATTACCACATCCTGAGTCATGACCAACTTCTACGCTAATATTATACCGTTGGAAATCCAGTTCACCGGTAGAGCCATTCTCAGTATTTTTTAACCAAACAGGGGATAATATACATCTTACTGGGTCTGTTGATGTTTTAAGCGCCCTAATAGCTTCCTCAGAACTCAAAGAAAAAATTTCTTCCAGTTTTTTTATGGCATCGTCTTCAGACTCACAGGCAGCTTGAAAAAGTTCTCCAACCGTTATTTTCTTCTCAGCAATTTTTTTCGGGTCAAGGTCACCAGTCGACCCTTCCTCAATGTGGCACGCATCTTTATTCTCAGAGGCATACTGCTCTAATTCATCACTTAACCCAATATTTTTTACAAATAATGAATCGGAAACAAAATAAGGTGTAGCCACATCTTCATTGTAATTAAGCCATGCAAAATGTTTTAATACATCCTTACTAACACTTTGCTCAAACTCTGGAAGCTTAACAAACAAGGCAGACTCGCTATCGTCCTTAGCTACCACACGCCCCACTTTTAAGCGCATATCTCTCTCTACCGAGTCTTCACCTGCTATATTATCAGAAACGAATGCTAAAGTTGTAACACCTGCAGTTTCAAATATCATAAATGGGTGAGTTGTATCCGTGGATGATTGCAAGCCAGGTGCAACTCCAGCCAACGAGAGCATACTAGTACTACTTAAAACTGCCGCAAGCAGAGCCGTACGGAATCTAACTGTTACCATAAAATACACCATTTAAAAAAGATTAAACCAAACATGTGCACGAATTGCCAATTACACCCGCTTCCATTAAACGCCAAGGAAACAACAAGCTAATAAGTTTGCACAACCTTGCCTGAGTCAAGTCAATAATCTAAACCTTTAATGGAAAACATCAATGACCAATCGTGCACACATATCAAAGCGAACGATAGACTAATGTTTATGATTATTCAAGTGTAAAACAAATAATCCTCAAACATAAAATGCATGGAATGGTGGGAGAATGACTAAAAAAACAGAAAATAGTTGCCAACCGAAGTAGCAACGATAAAACTGAGATTTAATACGTAATTTGCGACATAGCAATACCTACAAAATAAAATAAAGCTCTAATAACTTCTTAGAATTCAACATCAATGATAGACCCTCACCAAGTAAATACTAAGTGAGACCTTTGCACAAGTCGCGCTAAACAACTAAGAATCAGGTATAATAAGCCTTGCACAATCCATGTCTTTCGGTGAAATTATGGCTTGAAAAAATCTGAAGCAACGTAGTCTAGCAGATTCAATGCTGGTTGATCACGATGCAGTGAAAGAACTCGACTCTGTCCATGAACTCATTGACTGGGCTCGCTTAGAGCACCATCTGAAAGATATACATTCAAGCGGCACGGCCACCACTGATGATATTTAAGGCACTACTGCTGCAAAGTTGGTATAAATTAAGCGATTCGGCCCTGGAGAAACAACTTGCTCGCGATCTTTTATTTCGTCGGTTTATTGCGCTCGACACTTCAGAGCCAGTGCCGGACCACAGTACTATTTGGCGATTTAGACAGAAGCTTTATAAATTGTTGCTTATGGATAAGTTACTTCAAGAAATCAATTCCCAGCTTATAGATCAAGGTCTCATATTAAATCTGGAGGTTTCAGATTGCCTATACAAGCAAACTCAACATAAACTCACACTAGGTGGTCATGGAGGCTCTGAACAAGCTTATTTTCGCGCAGGCGGATTAATTTTCTGGGCCACCGCCCCTCCGAGAGGATGACGAGAGTGACTTTAATAGAGGTTCATTAGGCGGTTAGGAGCTTGGGGAGTAAATTTTTCCTTTCGTCTTTCCTTTCATCTTTATTTTTTCCTGCCCATATAGTATGTACAACGTTCAGATACAAGAATAATAATATTTCAAGGAATAACTAACTTATTTCATGGCGAAGCTCTTGAGCTATCCGTAATATTGCTTGAGAGAAGAGATTATAATCATAGCTTTTATGTGTAAAGTGGTACGTTACTGCTTAAGTTGTGGCGATAAGACTAGATGATACTGGCTAGCCGCGCCATAGGATAAGCTTCACACGGCTACAAAGAACTGCTCTTTACGCGCCTCTATACATTCCTGAATGAATTCATTATCTGCAAAACGTAGGTGCTGGTTAATGGCAAAATACAAAGCGCAAACGATGATACAGTTATCTAATGGTCGAGGACTAAGCGCACTTTTTCTATCTATAAAACATCAGCGTCGTATTGCACTTAGTAGCGTAATAATATTAAAAAGATTTAATTTATATCATCCAGAAGCATTGCATTATCAGGATCGTCATTATTTTTGCACCAAGCACAGCACTCTGAGCTACAATCATATCCATTCTTATGTTTTTTATACAAATAATAACCGACAGAAGTACTAGCAACAAGAGCAACGCTACATGCACCAAAAATTATTACTGAAGTATTATCATGCCCAGTTGTATGGCTTGCAGTATTATGTACTACAGGATCTGAGCAATCACTAATCCATGGAGATACAATAACAGCTGATTTAATCGCATGTTTTATTATATATACACGTCTATAAAGCTTATTATCGTCATCATTTATTTTGTTATTATATTCAACATATACTCTATAACCACCTATATAGCGAATACTTGCGCCTTCACCAGTGGCATTTCCAATGCAAATGCTTGTGTTTTCTCCATTGGTGTTTCCGGCACAAATACTTACCCCTTCTCCATAGTGGTGATCAGGACAGATATTTATTTGTTCTGTCCCAATTGCCGATATAATACCGCTGAGTACTGTAATATTTGAAACGCTATCATTATTACAACGTGAATGATCTATCACTCCTACCCCAGCTCCGACATACGTACCATTTAACCCATAGATCATGATCATGCTATCAATTATTGTAACGTTACAAATTTGGCTTTGACTTCGAAGATATCCTACTCCCCAAGCCGCAGATAATCCCGGAGCATCTATTTCAATAATAGTTTTCATACTCATGATATTGCAAATACGCGTATTATCATCTGCTTCTCCGGAACCAATACCAGCATACGAGGAAATACCATGTGTTTTTATAGTAGTGTTTATGGCATCAAGGGTATCAAAATTGGCATTACCCTTCATATGCCCTGACCCTGCTGCAGCCCATGAGCCAAAACTCATTGTTTCTATCCGTGTGCCGGTTACTGTAACGTTACGCACTATGCCATTATTGTCCATTATACCAGCCACTCCTCCAGCGTCAGAATACTGTTTAAATACCCTAACAGTAGCATCAACGGCATGAAAGTTTCTCAACGTAGAATTTTTGTATATCGAACCAATACCTGCTCCGGCATGTGAGTGCGATTCTAACGCCTCAATGAGTGTGTTGCTAACTACAATACTATCGGCCACTGTTTGATCACTAGAAACTCCTACTACACCCCCGGCAAAGGAACTCTTCATGCTTGCTCTTATGAGACTGTTGGTGACTTTAATGTTGCTGATTTGAGAGTGGTTTTCCATACGGCCTATTGCGCCGCCTACAGAAGCACTGGCTCTAATGCCAGTAATAAAGCTGTTCTCTATATTAATAAAACACACCAAGGCATAATCGTTCATCCTGTAGGCAACTGTCGAGGATAATAGCGGATGTGCGATATTAGCACTATCTATGTTTATATTTCGGATGCTACCGTTACCTCCAAGGAGAGAAACTATAGGAGACTTCATGTTATACATAGTATAATTATTGCCATTGATATGGCCAGTTAAAACAGGAAATGTATTATGAGAGCTAGCATCAAAACTATTCATGAATTGATAGTTGCCATTCATAGGATACTGTGCGTTATGCCCAATCTTGCTTAAATCTGATGCATTAGTAATATTTATCATATGCGATGCATCTTGGTTGATGTTTTGGCATGATGATGCAAAACCACCAGGAATGACATGAGCTATAATGAATAACGGTAATGCTATAGTAATAATCTTTCTAATCGTAGCCGCTAATTCCTTACTACACCCCAAAGAAAAAATAATATTTTTCGTGCTATGTTCCTCCTCTGAATCTTTACTTTCAAATTGAATACCGCACCAATCTTGGTGTAACCATGATTGTTCAATATTCTTAGCTGATGCGGAAGCATTGTATCCTTCTTGTTCTTGATCACTTTTTTGTAACATATAGTCTCTGCTTGCCATATCTAACCAATCTTTTTTATTTTGATCTCCATTTTTATTGTTGATTTCTTTATTTCCCAAACCATTACCAAGAGTAAGTGGTTTATAGCGATAAGTATTTTGCGACTTATTTGTTTCACGCTTCAGCCCTGTCAGCAAAGAGAAAGCTTTCTCTTTTTTGGCATTAGTGAAATGTTCTTTTGCTAGCACAGTTATAGCATTAGTTATAGTTATATCTTCTTTATGTGTACCATCTATTGCTATCAACTCTTCCATAACTAATTCCATTCCTTCATTTTCAGCACCACATTCTAATTTTAAAGCATTTTTCTGCACCAACTTTATTAAGTCAGCAACTACCTTTTTACTTTTCTCTTGCCTTGTTGGTGTTGTAATAAAGTTTCTTTTGACTGCATTAACGGCATAACAGATACCAGATGCTATTTGCCCTAAAAAACTAGACTTTATATTTTTTACCATACCTTGTTCTAGTGATTCATCTATGCAACCTCTACTGAGTATTTCTTGCTGTTCTAGCTCGTTATGGATTATATCCAGTCCATTAAGTCCATCTTTACAAACTGTGGCCAGTTGCTTTACTGTTTTTAAGTTTTGCGTCACGTTTTTAATAACATCACTTTTTAATAGAGTATTAGCTATATTATTTTTTTCCAGATCACGTAAAGACTGACTAGCATCGTGCCATGAATGTTTTGACCCATAATGCAGATAGGAGAAAAAAACATACTTTTCTTCATTTATTTTATATTCTTTCTTTTCTTTTGGCGCCAAACAATGATATTTTTTAGCCCAACATTTACTATCATCTAACAATTTACTAATTGAACTTTTAGGATTATTAGCCCCCCATCTAACCAATACTCCTAATACCGGAAACTGAGTCACTGACGGTGCATTACTTACTGCGGCTACTATAGCTGGCATATAATTCCTCTAGTAATGCACGAGGTTTATCTAAAACCATGCTAATACAATTTCCAGTATTTTTTCCTATTGCTGACATTAATATAGTTACGTATTTATTTAATTCAGATTGTATGAATGGGTCAGATTTATTAGTATTAACTTGGTATTGAAGCAAAGTCTGGAGTACAGACAAGTACTGTTTAGCTCTAGTACCTAATTCATATTCAGCGGTAATTTTATCTATCATCTTTATATTACTGAACCTTTCTCCCCTATTTGCTGACAGTAGATGCCCGATTTTGGCATCTATTTTATCTATAATAGGATGAAATTTAACTATCCAGTCAGGTACTTCTATCTCCATTTTAGTCATATCTTGATCAAGCTGATCAAGCACAAGTAAAATATTCACATACACTAAAGCAAGCACTTCAAATACTGGTTTATCTTTGAATTCTTCTAGACTACGATAAAGATAGTTTTCGTCAATCATATACTGCAAATAACGGATACTATTGTTCTTATTTCTGTCATATTCAGAGCCTTTTGCTAAGTTTGTACTATTAAAATAGCTCCCAAGTGCACCTGCCGCCCTATCTAACCAGCTCTTTTTAGCTAGATATCCTATTCCATCTTCGCATAACTGGTCTACTGGTGAGGTATAGTTTAGCGATGCATTAACACTAAAGCTACACACTAAAGCTACAAGAGCAGAAATATTCTTTAAGTATTTGCAATATGATAAATATGATAAATATGATAAAAAATAGTAATTGGAAATCTGATATTTATTAAGCATTGTGCCAACTCCTAAAGCTTCTAAGCTTTTAGTTGAGAGATAAAAAACTGACAATTAGTATATATGTATACTTAATGAAATTCAATATTACTCTAGTCCATCGTCGCTTTATCCTCTGTTTATTATTTTCCAACACAAAAAGGTCATGGCGCTAAAATAATCAATAGTTCGCGACTAAGACGAGTTAATAAAACCCACCGACCAGAAGATGATGGCACCCAATAATGCACCTGTCGGTCAATCAGTGCGAGATATTGGTACTTGGAATGTGATGCTGTACAATTGGCGAAAGAAATGATTATCTCAAGTGATAGCGCTGGCGAGCGATGGTAGAAATCCAAGTCAATGAATCAGGTGCGGGCTGGTATTGAGACCTTTTCACGATAACGCTGCATAAGCCCCACTATTAATTTAATCGTATTTTTTTGAGGATAAAGCCTTAAAAAACACGATTTCAGTTCGAATATGCGCCATTCGAGCCATTTCACCCTTCATTTGCTATTTTCAGGCGCAACTTGCCTGCTGAATCGATAAGCCTCGTTTAATATTGTGATCCACGCACATTATTTTAAAACCTGTGCGATTTCGGCTTAAGCCAAGATAACGAGCTTTCTCCATGCCATAGTGTGATTTTAAAATGCCAAATACTCGCTCCACAGTGCTGCGCACACCAGAATGTAAACGGTTAAAGCACTTATCATTTTCTGTTGCTAGTTCACAGCTACCCAAACTTTCTCTATTCCCTACACACAAGACTTTAGTATTGAGGTAAAGATGAAGCCCTTTGTCTGCAAGATAGCGCACATTTTATGCGTGAAAAGTCGACTTTCCGAGCTGCATCACTAGACAGAGTGCCCTTGATGGATAGTCTTGAGTGCGACTTTTAATGAAGCTCCAGATACGACGCTTGTTGCGTATAGGTTATGCTATATAACGTCAGACAAGGTTAAAGCTATTGCATAGTTGCTTGTTTTTAATATATTGCTTTTACCAAAATAAAGGTCTATTATCGTACTTTCCTAATTTTTCTTGTAAATGGTTATATGGGCGGTAGCGTGGCTTTGGGAACAACTCGGGGAACAATAATGGTGCAAGTCATGAGTCTGATGGTGATGACTCTTAATTATACACTACAACTCAGTAAAGTGCGTTTATGCAGATAAAGAAGAGCACTAGCGTTATTCCAGTGCCACAGGTTATTAAAGTTATAGCGCGGTGTTACCAATAGTGCAGGCATGCAGGAGCATGGAAACTAGGAAGTCTACCTCGGAAGGTACTTGGCGAAGCTTGGTGGCAATGGTAAGTAAGGTGCGCATTCCCACACGGGAGCTAGAGACCTAGGAATAGCACCGTTTCCTGACTAACTGATAATTAGATAGGAAAGTTTCCTTATTTTATCTAAGCAATAATCTATAAAGTCAGCTATATAATTGTTTTTATTATGTTTTGACAGTGGAAGTTAAAATATTAAATTGAAATTAGGCGGAAACCTTTTGAGGAATTAGAAGGAAAGTTTCCTACTAATAATACTGTTATGTTTTCTAAATATAGAGTCACCAAATTGAAAGATGGAGTTTAAAGTTTGTCCAAGTCAAATATAGAATTTAAGAGGTTCCTGTCTGAATACTCAGTATCTATGAACGATATGGAATTAAAGATTGGAAGCTTGGTATTAAATAATTTTTTAGAAGTAGAAAGTAAGTCTTCTGCTGGAGGGGCTAGGGCAAACAAAATATCAACACTCATTGTAAATAGCGGAAAAAGTGTTTTACCTTATGTAGATAGTAAAGCTGAAGCATCATCAACCAAACCAAAAATCAAGCGTCTTTCAAAGTTAAAGGTGAAAGGGTTTCGGGGCTTTAACGAACCCCAGGAATTTGATTTAAGTAAAAGGTTCACCTTTATATATGGGCTAAATGGAACTGGAAAATCGAGTTTCTGCGAAGCATTAGAGTATTCACTTACTGGAAAAGTGAATGAGGCGTCAAGTAAAAGATTTGAGCCAAGTCAATATGTAAATAATAATTCATCTTCGAAGGGTGCAGTATCACTGACAGTAGAGTTTGATGATGGGAAATTAGCACCTGCAATAAAAGATCCACTAGAGAATGAATTTGTATTTATTGAAAGAACTAGAATTGAAGCATTTGCTAGAGTTTCTTCATATTCACCACAAGGGCAACAGCAGCGATTATCGACTTTATTTGGTTTGGAAGAATTTAATAATTTTTGTAGTGGATTCAATAAGACAATAGAACATAACCTACCAATTCCCCCCATAAAGAAAAAAGAGTTAGAAGAAAAAGAAAAAGAAATAGAAAAATCGAAGCTAATTGTCGAAAATAAAAATTTAGAAATCAAGGGATATGGAACAAGAAAAGACTCACTTCTATTAAAATATCCGAATAAAAAATTAATATCAGAGTTATTGACGATACTTGAATCTGATACTGATGGTTTAATAATAAAGAAAAAAAATGAAATAGAAAAATTATCAAAAATTGTTCTTAAGCCAGTAGATAAAACTCAAGAATTTCTAAATACTCTAATAGGTCTAAATCAGCAATTTTCAATGTTTAACACCCTTGCTCATGAAGTTAAAAAATATAGAGATGAAATTAACTTTATTGACTTGTATTCGGCGGTTAAAAAAATATCATCTAGCCCTATGGACTGTTGCCCTGCATGTGACACGCCAATTTCTAAAGTAACAACAAACCCTTTTACTAAAGCAGAAACTCAACTAAAAATACTTGAAGAAATTTCCGCAAAGCAGAAATCTCTTAATGAAAAAAAGAAAAACATATCAGAATCATTAATTAAGCTTTCATCTGAACTAAAAACAGTTGATATATCAACCTCATTGACTCTTAATAATTTCAATCCAGAATATGAGTCAATAAAGTTAAATTTGGAAAAAAAGATTAGCGAGTGGGGCAAGTGGAATTATGAAAATAAAGAAGCTTTTGAAAAAGTTGAAAGTCATAAAAAGGAGCTTAAATCGCTAGAAGCAGACTATAGAGAATGCTCGACAATAACTGAGCTTTATAAAGCTGCATATAAAGAGAAAAGCAAAGCTGAAAAAATTATCAGCGAATTCAACACTGCAAACAAAGATTTAATAGCCAAGGTGGAAGAAGAGAAAAAAGAGATATCTCATTATTTGAGGTACTCAGAAGCATATAAATCTTTTATTAATAAGTTAAAGTTATATTCTGAAGGTCTTCCTCTGAAGCTCGCCAAATCACTTGACGAGAAAGTTGTAGAACTATATAACGCGATTAACAAACATCCATATAATCATGAAGTATTAGAGTCTATCAACCTTCCAACTAAGCCCAATGATGGGATTAAAATAAAATATCTGGATGGAACCACCGAAGATGCATTAAGAGTATTAAGTGAGGGTCATTTGAGGTGCCTAGGATTATCAATTCTTCTTGCTAAAAATATTCATGACTCTCACAACGTAATAATTTTTGACGATGTTGTCAATGCTATAGATGACGAACATCGAGCAGGGATAATAAATGAGCTATTCTCAAATACTCTTTTGTCAGAAAAGCAAATGATTCTTACAACACATGGTGAAGATTTCATTAAAAGGTTAGAAAATCAACTTCTCAGTAAAGGACTGAATAAGAAGTTAAGTCGATATGATTTCCTTAGAAACCATGATTCACGTGAGTTGTTGATAGAGCCTAATTTAAACAGGCATTATTTGGTAAAAGCAGACAATAACTTCAAGAAAGGGTTGATAAAAGATGGCTTAATGGAATGCAGGCGTGCGCTTGAAGAGCTTGCCCCCAGATTGTGGAAAAAGATGAGAACTGAGGGTCTTGACCCTGCTTTGAGTTTAAAGCTTAGAGCACCGTTGACATCACCAGACTTATACAACCTAATTGATGGTCTAATTGGTTATATCGTACAAATAGAGAAAAGTCCCGGAATTATTAATTTTTCTAAACATCGCGAATGCTTGATGAAAATAAAAGATGTTAGTAAAAAGAATCAAGTAACATGGAATTTATTGAACAAAGGAACTCACGAAGAAGATAGAGATGAAGAATTTGATGAAAATCAAGCTAAAGAACTTTTTGAGCTATGCCTAGAGTTTGAGGGATTAATTAAAAACTATTCAAGAGAAGAGTTTAAAATTGATACGACAATCACTGCAAGCTAAAAACATAACAAATAGCTCCAGCGGACAATTCAAAGCGTCACTTTTTTTGCTTACGCAAAAACGTGCCACTTTGAATTGCCGCTGAGCAAGGCGTTAGGTTTCACGTAGATTATTATGAAAATTGTTAGTCCTAACAAGTCAATAGCTGAAATACTTAAAGAAGACCCGCTGCGTAATTTTTTTGTTTGGTGGGATAAAATAAATCCTGAAGATGCGGTTAACCTTAAAAATGCTATTGACTCAGCTCCAAGGTAAGAGGATATACAGCAATTCCTCCAAGCAAACCCTAAATATTTAATTCAACATTTAGGTGGGGGCACGGAAGGTGGGTTATTCCAAAAAAGCGAATGGAATCTGAGCATGTTGCTGACTTTGTTATTGGAGAAAAACATTCATTTGGTTTTGAATGGCAAGCAGTCGAATTAGAAAACCCATTGAGACCTATGTTTAATAAAAATGGCGATCCATCACAATATTTAAATCATGCCATTCACCAAATCTAGGACTGGCATTCATGGCTTACTCGCAATCAAAATTACGCATCACAGAATAGGGATAAAAGTGGTTTAGGTTTAACCGATATAGATAGAAATGTAACAGGTCTCATAATAATAAGTAGTCGAACTGCTACCAATTTAAATATAACCGCTGAGCGAAGACGCCAAATGGTTAAAGATTTAATATCCGTATTCATACTTATGATTACTTAGTCGGAACTAACACACTTACCCGATAAAAACTCACCGGACTAAAGTAGCTTAGAGCTTTTCGTGGCCATATATTGATTAAGAATTGGGCCTTATCAATTGTATTTTTCGACACGTCGCCAACCTTCATTCCCTTTGAGAAAAATCTCCATAGCAGACCATGAGCACTCTCGTTAAATTCACGTTGCAATGTGTGCTATGGCTTAGCAAAGTAGATCTTACAGCTTAATGATTGAGCAATACTTGCGTGGCCGGCAAACTCGCCACCGTTATCAAATATAATGGTCTTACAAATACTCTTATAAAGCCTCAGCATATTTTTGATGGCCTGTCATTGCTGTTTTTGTCTTGTTTTTCACTCTGACCGTTAAAAGAAATTTCGAAACACGCTCGGTTAGCGTCACAAGATATCCATCTTGGCCGTAAACAGTATCCCCCTCCCAAGGGCAGACATTTTTTTCAGATCCACGCAATCGTTCTCCTCCCGATCAGGAATGAAGTGGGTTCCAGCCTCATCACCCATCCTACGCGCCAAAAATACGAGTATGCCGAGAGATTGAATCTGGTATCGTTCAGTCCAGAGTCAGCTGTTTGTAAGAGTTTCCCATGGGGTCACCTGTTCGTTGTGTGAG
Organism: Candidatus Endonucleibacter bathymodioli; assembly: GCA_030674915.1. Classification (GTDB taxonomy): domain Bacteria; phylum Pseudomonadota; class Gammaproteobacteria; order Pseudomonadales; family Endozoicomonadaceae; genus Endonucleibacter; species Endonucleibacter bathymodioli. The sequence goes on along the minus strand of JASXSV010000001.1, from coordinate 42,146 downwards.
AACTACAGCCTATGAGCAGCTGACTCTCAAATCAATTCCAAGTGTATTGGTTATTGTGGAAATCTAGGTTTCACTACATCGTGATCAATCAGCATTGAATCTGCTATACTGCGTTGTTTCAGATTTTTCCAAGCCATATTTTCACCGAAAGGCATTGATTGTGCACGGCTTATTATACCTGATTTTTAGTTGTTTAGTGCTACTCGTGCAAAGGTCTCTCAATAAATGTCATCTTTCTTTGTGTTTTGATTTTATATGATACTGTAAAGGACCGTTGCTATAATATGCATTACTACACAAATGGCACTTGAATTTATTGTCTCCTGTATGAATCGATATATGTCCGATTAAATTTCGTTTGCTCTTAAGTTTTTTGTTACACATTGGGCAAGGAAAAGGCCTTTCCCCAGAATGGGTTTTAGAATGCTGGTCCAAACCACCTTTTGTAATAAATGCGCTGTCACACCCATTACATGGGCACTTAAACGGCCTGCCACCTGTATGGATCAATGTATGTTTGTTTAAAATGTCTTCGCTAAAAAATGTTTTGTTACACGTTTTGCAACAGGCAGGCTGTTCTTTTGTATGAATATTCATATGTTGGATAAAATGATTTTTTTGAATAAATGTTTTGTTACATTCTAAGCAATGGAAAGCCCCTTCACCGGTATGAATTTTATAATGTCTCTTTAAATTACTTTTTTGAGCAAAGTCCATGTTACACCCAACCCATGAGCACCTGTGCGGCCTTTCTTTTGAATGAGTTGCCGCACAAGGTGCATTTGTAGATTTTTTTTCTGAATATTTTGTATCATCTGGTTTTTCGCACTCTGAAACTGTAGATGCAAAAATATTTTCATGTTCACCAAGTGAGTGTGTCTTATTAACATTTTTATATAATAACTCATTAGTAGCTCCACTAATTACAACACCCAGAGGTGAAATATTTTTTCTATTTTGTATCTCTGGTGATTTCCCACTATTATTTTCCGGATCAATACCAATACCAACACCAGCTCGAGCCCCAGCCCCCTTATCTTTATGAAATAAACTAACATCACTACTATAGGTATCTGGCTCCAGCACACCAAGTAACATCTTTATATTTGGCAGTTCGTAATCATCTTCATGATTAATGTCATCACTGTTTCCAGATGTATCTTTCCTATATTCCAATAATGAGAATAGTTGGGTTGATATATCTGGGCACAAATCATCATTAGTATTATTTGACGACATTGCAGTATCTGGTGTTTTGTCACAATATTTATTATTAATGTGAGAATTTTTTTTAGATGCAAATCTCATATGTTTACATGATGCGAATAGTTGATTTAATATACCTAGGACATTGCCAGAGTCATTCCTCAATATGTCGTTATTATGCACAGTACTATTAAGTTCTATTTGTTCAATTCTGAAATCTAATGTATTATCGTTTTCATTAATGGTAAATATAACTACAAGGGCACGGTCATATGTTTTCTTATCAGAATTTAGCGTACACAAAAAATTATTAGCATCTACTCCTGATAAATTATTCGTACTCCAAAGCAGAAAGCTTTGATAATCATTGATATTTGGAATTTCTTCAATATCATTATCTTGTAAATATATTAATAAGCTGGTAATTTTTTTGTTTGCACTTATAACTAAAGGTATTGTTTTATGAACCATAGCTATACAGCAGGTATTTTCTTTACGCCTAAGAGCAACACTCTGAGGCATCAACATAAAAACCCATTTTTCTTCCTCCTTATCAATATTTATATTTTTAGAAATATTATCATCTGGCGCAGCTTTAATTAACAGGGAGGTTAACAAACAATAAAATAATATTACACCCTTAACCATAGTCGAAACATTTAATCTATATGTATATAAGTTTAAAATGAACAATAATATCATTATCATCACCTTTATAATTACAACTGGTTGATGCTATATGTATTCTTATTGATTGAATGGACAATTGCAATAGTTTTATCATTTATGAATACCACACATATCTTTTCCGAGATCCTAGATTTCCACAATAACCAACACACTTACCCGACAAAAACTTAATCGGACTAAAGTAGTTTAAGGCTTTTCGTGGCCGTATGTTGATTAAAAATTGAGCAATACTTGCGTGGCCGGCAAACTCGCCACCGCTATCAAATATAATGGTCTTACAAATACTCTTATAAAGCCTCAGCATCTTTTTGATGGCCTGTCATTGATTTTTTGGTCTTGCTTTTAACTCTGACCATCAAAAAAAGTTTCGAGACACGCTCGGTGAGCGTCACAAGATATCCATCTTGGCCGTGAACGGTATCCCCCTCCCAAGGGCAGACATTTTTTTCAGATCCACGCAGTCCGAGCGTTCATCGCTCTCCTCCCGATCAGGAATGAAGTGGGTTCCAGCCTCATCACCATGGTGCTTCCGATAAAGCTTATCTTTGCGCGGGAGAAGGCAGCTCCATTGTTTTTTTTGATTAGTTCTTTTGTGAAACCTGGACGTCGTCTTGCGCCTTTCAGACTGAGGCTATGCGCTTCCTCTGCATCATAAGCTTCTCAATAACAGCGCTTCAGCTCTAGGGAAATGATTTTATTGGATCGGTTCAGATAACCGCCTATCCTACGCTTTGAAGATTCGAGTGTGCTGAAGGATTGAATTTGGTGTCATTCAGCCAGAATCAGCTGTTTGTAAGAGTTTACCATGTGGTCACCTGTTCGCTGTGTGAGAACTAAAGTCTGTGAGTAGCTGACTCTTAAATAAATTCCAAGCGCTTTGGTTATTGTGGAGATTTATGATTTACTTCTATCACTCACCCCAGTTACCTTCTACGTTGTAGACTCATGGGGTGGCAAATCACTTACTGCTTACTCATACATTCAATGGTAACAAGTAATATAATGAGACCTTTACACAAGCCGTAATTTTGTTAGTCGGCGAGGAAAACACGCACCAAAAATAGATGATTTATGCTTGTAAATGATCGATTTAGTACGTTTTTACAGAAGCCAACTGGCAAAATAACAATCGTGCAAAGGTCTCATAATCTATTTACTTTCTGTTGTCATAAAAAATTCATATAGCAATGCCCCTAAGTTGTTTTCATCATGGCTAACACTTGCTGCTCCAGCTACTGGGCTCGCTCGAGTCATTATAACGTCAAGCACCTGCTCTATTACTTTATCGCTGAGGCCCGTACAACGTTCTAGCATCTGGGGTGCCATGTTAGGTACTTCATCTTCTGTTGACTTAATCTGCACATAAGCATGTTCGTTTTCATTATCAGAAAGAGACCCAAACAAAAGGGAACGGTTGCTCCCAGCATCCTCAGTATCAATCTTACTACCAAACGCCATATGCCTTTCGTCATACGAAGCACAGCCATGCCTCCAACCAATAAGTGCTAACCTTGCAAATATCTCCATGCCTGCACTCCGAGAAATCCTCTTATTTACTCCTTTTATACCAGTATTAGATCTAATCTCACCAAAAGGAGTACTATCTATAGCCCATCCGCTTCTGCCATAAATAATTTCACATTTTGGCGCCGCCACCGTAATATTCATACCTATATCATACCAGTGCATGCTGGGATCCCTGGTAGCACCTCCTTCCACTAAATTTCCGCACTCAATCTTTTTGCCAACTTGTATGGTAATATTATAACGATTAAAATCCACACCCCCTGTATAATCTCCCGTAGTGTTTTTTAACCTGACAAGGGATACGCTACATTTTATTGGGGTTTTTGATGACTCTAGTGTGTTATAAGCTTCTTCAGAACTCAAAGAAAAAACCTCTTCCAACTTTTGTATGGCTCCACTCTCAGACTCACAGGCTGCCTTGAAAAGCTCACCAACCGTTATGACTTTATCCTCAATTATTTCCTCCTCGAAACTGGGTTCCCTTCCGCCCACACTTGCGTATATCTCTCTCCACCCATCTCCAGCATGTTCCTCTATTGCATGACTCAACCCAATATTTTTTACAAAAAATGCATCAAACGCAAAGTAAGGTTTATCCACTTTCTGATTGTAATTAAGCCATGCAAAATTTTCTAACATATTCTTATTATCATCTTTCTCATGTTCTGAAAGGCTGACAAACGGGGCAGACGTGCTATCATCCTCAGCCACCACACGTCCTACCATTAAACGCACATCTCGCTTATCAGAGCTTTCTTCTGCTATATTCTTAGCGATAAATGCCAACGTTGTAATCCCTGTAGCCTCAAGTAACATAAAGGGGTGACCAGTATTCATGGATGTCTGTAAGCCAGGTGAAAGTCCAGCCAAAGAGAACATACTAATACCACTGAAAATTACCGCAAGTATAGCAGTACAAAATCTAACTCTATTCATTCAAAACACCCTTCAAACACATTAAGACAAAATCTTCAAATAAACTATCATTTATATCTATTACATTAAATGCGTGATCAGACATCAAGCTCGTCCAGTTTAAAATACTAATAACTAGCAACATATTGACTCAATCAACTCACACATCCCATGTAAAAATATAGTATAAACGATAATTAATTCAAAACCATCAAAGGATGTATAGATTAACATTTATCATTATTCAAGTTTAAAACAAATATTTTCACCAAAGAAAAAAGCGTTGTTCAAAAAAATATAGAAAACACAGAAAATGGTTACTATAAGATAAGCAGTCATGATAAAGCTTAACATTACTCAGTGACGTAGGACTACAAAGTAAAAAAACTCTATCAGTACTTCCTGTACTGCAGTATAAATGACACTCTCCTGCCAGATAAATGATCAAGCAGTCTAAATTAACTTAAATATTTTCGATACGGTGAGACCTGTGCACTATTGCTCTTTTGCCAGCTGGCTTCTTTAAAAACGTACTAAATCGATCATTTACAAGCATAAATCATCTATTTTAGTACGTGGTTCCTCACAGACTAACAAAATTATGGATCGCGCAAAGGTCTCATGTTAATTAAAAATAAGCCTTGTTAATTTCATTTTCCGACAAACCTATAATATTCATTACCTTTGGAAATAATCATCAAAGCAGGATATCATTATCATTGATATGTAGTTATTTCCCATGCAATTATCTGGATATAATTTGAGAGCTACCATCTACATTTGGCATTTTTGGAGATCATAAATTAATATACCAAAAACAATAAACACTTCGCAACTGCGAATAAATTAAGACAAAAAAATAAATAATTTCCTCTAAAAAACTGTACCAGAAACTGGCGCTTCGTTGCTCAACAGAATTAATGACAGTATTAAAGTATGGACACCTCCATCTTTCATTATCCTGTGTATATACCGTCACACAGGGCTGGTCAAAATTTTCTCAATTCTGCCGCAATCCATTTTATACACTGCATCCATACGCTCTAACAGCAAGTTTTTATGGGTTATCATCACCACGGTGCTGTCTTTGAAATCATCAAGAATCGTCCTTAAAAGCTCCTGCTCACTCTCTCTATCAAGACCTTCTGTCGCTTCATCCATAATCAATATCGGTGCCGGCTTTAACAAAGCTCTAGCGGCAGCCAACCTGCGCTGTTCGCCTCCAGAAAGCGACACCCCCCCTTGACCTACCCAGACATTCAATAAATCAGCAGTCGTATTACAGGAGCCTCCTCCCAGATTATTCAACCCAACTTTATCAATAATTTGAATTAAACATCGATCATCCGCTTCTGGCTTAGCCAAAAGCAAATTCCCTCTTAAGGTACCACTAAAGACATGGGTTCGCTGGGGGATGATAGTCATAGCCTGATACAGCATTTTTTCCGTCAAAGATTCAAGCCTCCGACCATCCAATAAAATATCTCCGCTAACAATATCAAGCCCACGATTCAACAACCTCACTAAAGTAGACTTACCACAACCGGTTCTACCCAAAAGAGCAATATGCTCTCCCGCAGTAATATCCAAACACATATTGCTAATAACATTATATTTACTAGATAATCCATCATCATAATCAAAATCAACGTTCTTAAACTGAATTACCCCACGAACAGAGCTGACATCCTGATCATCACCAAAAAGAATGGGTTTTTCATCAATAACCTCCTTTAGTCTGGCTGCAGCCTGACGGGTACGACTAAAAAATTGAAACGCTCCTGGAAGCGGCATTAACACTTCAAAGCCAGCTAAAATAACAAACACCATCATGACCATCACCGGCCCTGAAATATTCTGCAATTGAAACTCACCACTACCCAACCACAACATCACAATAGCACTACAACCAGAACCAACAATAAACAAAAAAGAACCAAGACCATCTAACCAAGCCATAGTCAACTGTTCACGATGCATAGCTATTTCAGTCCGCTCTAATTGACATCGACTCTTTTTGTTACCGCCATAAATAAGCCCTTCCGCCATCCCTTGCAAATGATCTAGCACCTGTTGTCGCAACTCCTTCAGGATATTTCCTAGAGACTCTCCTGTACGATGCCCCACCACATAAAACAACAGAGGCATCAACACAATCCACGACATCATCAACGACAGGCAAAAAGCTCCAAGAGAAAAACTAAACCAACTAATAAACCCAGACAGCATCAAACTGGTTATCACCGCTGAAAATAACGGGCTTAACAACCTCAAATACAGCCGATCCAGAGCGTCAACATCCGCAACCAACCGATTCAATAAATCACCTTTCCTGTAGCGGTTGATTCTTGATAATGACAAAGGCATAAGCTTGCTGAAAAACCATTGCCTCAACCAAGCCAGCAACCGAAAAGTAGCGTCATGACTCACTAGCCTCTCAAAGTAACGACTGGCTGTGCGTAAAATTGAAAAACCTCGGACAGCCGCTCCCGGCGTGAAAAAGTTAAAAGCTTCTGCACTCACAACAGTAAGACCGGCAATAGATGAGGCCGCAATAAACCAACCAGACACCGCAAGCAAGCCAATACTGGCAAACAACGTGACAATAGCCAGAACCACCCCCAACGTCAGCATAGCCCAATGACGACGATATAATTTCAAAAAAAACCACAAATCAGGCACTGTCAAAACTCCCGCTCTTACCATCAATAAAGGATTTAAACGGCCCATCTATTCTTACTAATTCTCCGGGGTTACCCTCTACTACCAGCCGTCCTCCGTCAATCAACAATACTTGATCCATCCCCATTATTTGCTTGATTCTGTGAGTCACCGTAATAACTGTTGTTGCCTTAGGTAACTGCTGAAGCGCCGCTAGGACTCGCTGTTCACTTCCCGTATCGAGATTAGCTGTAGGTTCGTCAAGAAGCAGAATATTAACAGGCAAGGCAATAGCACGAGCTAAAGCAATACGCTGAGCCTGTCCCACAGAAATATTCCCTCCTTGCTCTCTCAATAAACTATCCAGCCCTGCCGACAAATTATCAAGAACATCAAGACCCTGAGCTCGTGTCAAGGCATCCAATACCTGTGCCCTGCTTATCTCACGACCAAAAGCAATATTATCCATCACCGTGCCATCAATAATTAATGGCAACTGTCCAAGCCAAGCTAAATGGCTACGCCACTCGGATAGTTTTAGATCAGATAATAACTGACCACTGATAGACAAATAACCCTTATACGGATAAAACCCCATCAAGGTGTTAATCAGCGTAGTTTTACCTGCTCCACTTGGCCCAACAATAGCAACTCGGCTACCCGCCCTAATAACAAAACTCAAATCATTTAACAGCGGAGACCCCATGTCCGATAAAGCCACTGTAAGGCCATCAGCTTGAATATCAACAGCTCCACTCTCGTTAAAACAAGAAACACCTTTATGCTCTTCATGCTCTTTTTTATCTATTACAGCTAAAATAGACTCTGCAGCCGCCACAGCCTTAGCCTTGGCATGGTAATAAGTGCCCAAATCACGAAAAGGTTGATAAAACTCCGGCGCAATGAGCAATAAAAATAGCGCAACATACAACGATACTCCATCACCATAGTCACCAAAATTAATATACCCAAGAAAACTCATACCCAGATAAACAGCAGTCAAGGCAATAGACACCGAGGCAAAAAACTCCAGCACCGCAGATGATAAAAAAGCAAGCCGAAGGACATCCATCGTTTTATTACGAAAATCCTCACTAGCACCAACTAATTCTTGATGAGTTTCAGCACTCCTTTGAAAAACTCTTAACGTCTCCATTCCTTGCAATCGATCAAGAAAAAATCCGCCCAGACGCTCCAGAGCCTTAAAGTTACGCCTATTCGCTTCTGCAGCCTTAATCCCCACCAACGCCATAAATACAGGAATTAACGGCGCCGTAATCAAGAAAATACCAGCTACCGCCCAGTTCATCGGAAATACTGCCACAATAATCACCACAGGAGTAAATACCACTAACACCATTTGCGGTAAATAAAGTGCAATAAAATCCTGCAACTCCTCCACTTGCTCAACAACAACCGTTGTCCATCCCCCACATGTCTGCTGAGATATCACTAACGGTCCAAGACGCTGCAACTTATCAAGCAACACTTTCCTGATCTTGGCACGTACCCGCACACCGGCACAAAAGCCACAGACTCCACGCCCCCATGCACAGCATGCTCTAGCAAAAATAACTAATAATGATAAAATAAAACTAGTCAGCAATTGTTCTCTAGGCACCAATTCCATTACTAATTTGTGGATAATACTAGCCAGAAGATTAATTTGAACCAGTAGCAGAACGCAACTCAACAACCCCATAATAATGGAGGCCACAAGCCATTTGCGGACAGAGCCTGCTTGCCCCATTAACCAACGATAAACTTGTTTACCAGACTGCTTCTTTCGATTGTCACTCATTAGCCAAAAGTACTGGGTTAGTTAAAGGAAACGGTATTCTAGCTGATATACAACAAAGTGAATAGTAAACAATAATCAACAATAACTAACACCCATCAAGATGACATCAGCCTCGCCATTAAGTAAAGTGATCCTATACTCATAAATTCCACCTAGTGCAGCTATTTTCTTCATTAGCTGCAGAATATTAATGAGCTAATCGATAAAATATAATGGATATCAGCTACTATTGAAGGTGAGAAAAAACAACAAACTAACGACGCATTAAAAGGCTATGAGATAAGACAATTATGGTAAATAAGACCAGTCCGCAGTCTTACAGCTCCAAGGAAAATAGTATCAGTGACCGAGGTATGTGATAGTAACACATGCAAAATAAATAACTTTGAGCATATATCCAAAATCGCTGAATGTAGCCATGCCAAATAATATTCGTATAATCTTAATCAATACCTACCATCCCGGCAATATAGGATCCACCGCTAGGGCGATGAAAACCATGGGGCTTAATAATCTATATTTGGTAGCCCCCCAGAATTTCCCTGCAGTCGATGCCAAACGCATGGCCGCTGGGGCGCAAGATACTCTAGCTAACGCTCGGGTAGTAAGTACCTTTGATGAATCCATCACAGACTGCTCTCTTGTAATTGGAACTAGTGCTCGCAGTCGTAATATGCCCATACCCATGCTAGAACCCATAAGTTGTGCCGAAAAACTCATCAATGAGTCTGCACACAGCCAAGTAGCTCTTGCCTTTGGCCAAGAAACTATGGGCATGTCCAATGAAGATCTCCTAAAATGTCACTATCATGTTACAGTCCCTGCCAACCCAGAATACCCTGTTATGAATATATCAGCCTCTGCTCAAATACTCTGTTACGAAATATATCAAGCCCACAATCGTTTACTTCATTCATCTCACTCACTCTCTAGTACTGATAATACTGAGAGTACGGAAATAAAACCTTTCCCTCAAATAGAGCAAATGGAATTATTTTATGAAGACTTGGAAAACACACTTAAAGATATAGGATTTATTATCCGCCAGCACCCGGGACTAGCTATGACAAGACTCAGACGCTTCTTTAATAGAGCCCGACCGGAAATAAAAGAACTTAAGATGCTCAGAGGTATTCTCAAGGCTATTCAAAGGTATAAGCGTTAAAATCAGAAATTACACCTTCGTATTTGCAATACAAAGAATGAGGTCTTCCATAACCTCTTGCTTTCTGGCATGAGCTGGCTTTACATCGGCACATTCCTGATCACTATCGCTTCATTTATACCAATATTGTGGTTCTACATTATGCGCGATTATCAACGCCTACGCGTAATCCACAGTTAGATCCCTACGAAACAAGCTATCATATTATTCAATCAAAAATAGCCATTGGATCAGGCGGATTATTTGGTAAAGGTTTGTTTGGAGGAACACAGTCCCAACTAGAGTTTCTCCCCGAACCTCATACGGACTTTATCTTCTCTGTTTTTTCAGAAGAGTTTGGACTTGTCGGTATTATCATTTTACTGCTTATTTATATCTTTATTATCTCTCGGGGGCTATGGATAGCCAATAAAGCGGAAGATCCCTTTACAAAATTAGTCGCAGGAAGCATCACTCTTACCTTTTTTGTATACATTTTTGTCAATATTTCCATGGTGAGTGGCCTACTGCCTGTGGTGGGCATACCTCTTGCGTTGATCCGCTACTGTGGCACTTCCACTGTCACCCTACTTGCAGGTTTTGGTATAATAATGTCTATTAATACCCATAGAAGATTTAATGCCAAGTATTAGGCTCAAAGCTTAAGTTAGTCGAAAAAAAATTTCTGCCCAGAAATGCTCAAAGTAAAAGAAATGTCACTTAAACAAGGTCAAAACAGTCTAGCGACAATCCATAACTCAACATATGCTCTTGTTTTAACGTTTTTTTTGTTTTTTTCATTTCATCAAAAAGAATTCTTTCATGAAGTGGCAGCTGCTGTTTGTTTAAATAGGTAATGGCATTATCTTGCTTATACCACTCATTTTCATGGCCTTTAAGGCTAATATTTAAATCATTTTTATCAGCAATGGTTAGCCATTGCTTTGCCCCGCACGTTATCGCTATTTCTAACCCTTTGGGATCTAAATCGCTAAAACAAACTAAGGTATTACTCTTTTCAAATCGCTTAAAAAATTGAGCCGCCGTGCTGGTGTTTTTATGCGTTTGCATATCACCTCGGTATAACCAAAGTGCATTTTTTAATAATTAAGGGATATTCAGCAATGATAAATTGGCCATTACCGCAAGATTTTCAACAAATACAACATGCGAATGCTCAATGCTATTTACATCGCTTGCGCAAATAAAAGAACCTAATGACTTGACTGAACACTTTTCAATGCTACTTTGATTTAAGGATAAATGCCCCAAACTATTGACCAAAACAAAATCATTCGTTACGGTTAACGCATTTTCTTTTTCATTACGATATTCTTCTGCATTGTCAATTCTTGATTTTCGTACCGGATAAATATCTCTAAAAAGGTGCACGCCAAGCTCTTGTCTCACTTGATCTATTTTGTTACAAATATCATACATTCTTCCTAGTAGTCCGAGAACAACAGACCCAAAATGAGTACTTTGCCTTTTCTGCAATACGAGTATGAAAGACCATCTGAAACAGTAAACCACCCAACTATTCACAAACACTTTAGCATCCACCATTTTACAGACTTACTCTAAAACGCAGGACGCAATAGTACTAAAACTTTGACTTGAATCACAGTGACACCTTGACTCGGAACCACTGAATCGAACCAGCAAAACCAACAAAACTAACAAAACTAACAAAACTAACAAATCATAGATATGCTGCACTAACTATTCCTCGATTCATTGCCTTTGTCCCTATGCCTTACCGCCTCAATCACATTAGGCAACCTGCTTACCTTAGCCAATACTCTAGCTAATACTTGCAAACTTTCCACTTCGACCATAAGCAGCATATTAGCCAGATGCTCCTGTTTACTGGTGCGCGTCTCAAGTGCAATGACATTGACTTTCTCATTAGCAAGAACCACCGTAATATCTCGCAATAGACCTGCTCGATCATACGCCTCAATCATGATCCCCACCGGATAAGCATACTCCGGTGTATCTCCCCAATTTACTTCTATTAACCGCTCAGATTCTTTTTCATACAAGTGAAGAGCATTATTACAATCCTCACGGTGAATTGTCACACCTCTGCCAATAGTAATATATCCTATGATAGGGTCTCCCGGCACTGGCTGGCAGCAGCTAGCTATCTGTGTAAGTAGATTTCCCACTCCCGCAATATTAATACCTTTACCAGGGACTTTCTGTTGTTGAGCACGAGGACGCAACTCAAAACTTTTCTGTTCTTCCGGATCAACTTGCCTCTGCGCCAGATTAACTACATGAGTCAATTTAATATCACCAGCACCAATCCCTGCCTTCATATCATCAATAGAACTGCAATTAACCGATTTTGCCAACTCGGACATATCAACACCATGAAGCGCAAGACGACGCAATTCTCCATCTAGCAAGCTACGACCATCATTAATATTAGAATCCCGATCCTGCTTTTTAAACCAGTTTGAAATCTTCGCTTTAGCTCTCGTGGAATTAACATAACCCAAATCTTGGTTCAACCAATCTCGGCTTGGATGCCCAGTAGAAGCTGTGAGAATTTCAACTTGGTCACCGGTTTTTAAACTATGATTCAGTGGCACAATTCGGCCTGCCACCTTAGCTCCACGACACTTATTGCCCACCTCAGTATGAATGCGATAAGCAAAGTCAATAGGCGTTGCTCCTAAAACCAGATCTACCACATCCCCATCTTTTGTAAAAACGTAGATCCGATCTGCCTCAATATCAGCACGCCAATGATCACCAATACCGTCTAAATCACCCAGCTCATCATGCCACTCCATAACCTGACGAAGCCAAGCAATTTTCTCTTCATAACTGTCACTCTGACTATCAACGTCAGTGCCCTTGTATCTCCAATGAGCACAAACACCGAGCTCAGCTTCATCGTGCATCTTGTGAGTACGAATCTGCACCTCAAGCGTTTTACCCACCGGACCAAATACTGCAGTATGCAAGGATCGGTAGCCATTTTCTTTGGGAGTTGCTATATAATCATCAAACTCTTGGGGAATATGATTCCAAAGAGAGTGAACAACACCAAGAGAGGTATAACAATCTCCTACCTCGCTAGCGAGTATTCTAACGGCACGAATATCATAAAGGTCTCGGAAATCAAGCCCTTTCCGATTCATTTTGCGCCAAATGCTATAAATATGTTTAACACGTCCACAAACATCTGCCTCGATCTTCGCATCAACGAGAGCATTCTGAAGCACATTAACAACGCTTCCTATGTACTGCTCTCTATCAAGCCTTTTTTCATCCAGCAGCCGAGCTATTTTTTTATAATCATGGGGCTTTAGATAACGAAAAGAAAGATCTTCCAGCTCCCATTTAATGTAACCAATACCCAAACGATGAGCTAGCGGCGCATAAATCTCAAACACTTCACGAGCAACACGCTGACGTTTTTCTTTGTCAGCATCCTTAACCGCACGAATAGCACATGTGCGCTCAGCCAATTTAATTAATGCCACACGCACATCGTCAATAATAGACACCAGCATTTTACGGACTTTATCCAGCTGGTCCTGGCGTTGATCAAGAATCTGTTTTCTGGAGGAGTTCAGCACAGTACTGATAACAGCCATACCCTGAACATCTAAAATTAAATTAGTGACGGAACTACCAAAAACCTCTTCCACTTTTTTTACGGACAATTTAAATTCACGCACCGCTCGATAGAGGACTGCAGCAATCAATGAATCAATATCAAGCTTCAAAGCTGTCAAAATCTCTACCATTTCCAGCCCTGTTCTAAAGCACCCTAACCCTGTTGGCCACGCTGTTTTAGCACCATTCAAACGCGCATCCTGATCTGCCTTCCGACTCATTTCACAAGCTTCACGCAAGCTTCCAACATCCTTGTCACAAAAGCCTCTGCCTAACCGAGCTAGCCAAGCATCCATATCAATGGTGCCATCATAACGAACAGGACAGTCTTCTCTTACTTTGACCATTAATTATTTTCCATGTGCAATACCGGTCATCATTGAAGACGCACAGTGGTGGATCCCCCCCCCAAAAACACCTACTACTCGCAGGATCATGGGCTTCGCTCGTTTATCGTTTACTTACACCTTCAATGATGTTGATATATCAGATTCCAAAACAACAAATGCCACCGCATTATCAGTTTCATCCGATAGCGTAAGGTGGCACCTGGTAATTCCGCGTTCTTTCTGCAGCTCGGCTGCATACCCATGAAATGTCAGCACCGGTGCACCGCTAGCCTTATTGCTAATTTTCAAGTTATGAAAAGACACCTTGCCAATACCTGTGCCCAACGCTTTGGCCGCTGCTTCTTTTGCCGCAAATCGTTTAGCTAAAAACGCGATAGGTTTACCCGATTTCTTATAGACTGCAAATTCAGAGTCCATTAATATCCGTCTAGCAAACCGATCACCATGGCGCTCTGCTACAGCAGCAATTTTATCAGTTTTTATAATATCTACACCAACGCCTTCTATCATTTATATCAAACCACTCTCAATATTAACTTCTTCATGTCTTTCACTGCCTTATCCAACCCTGTAAACATAGCGCGTGCAATAATAGCATGACCAATATTCAATTCATTAATACCCGCAACCGCAGCCACCGGTACAACATTATGGTAATTTAATCCATGTCCAGCATTAACAACTAAACCTTTTTCCAAAGCATAGCTAACAGCACCTACAAGACGCTCAAGCTCTGTCTCCTTCGCTTGCGTACTTACAGAATTCGCGTAAATACCCGTATGAAATTCTACAACCGGAGCCATGCACTCCTCCGCTGCCGCAATTTGCCCTGCCTCTGGGTCAATAAATAGAGAAACTTCTATTCCTTTCTCCATCAACCGCCGACAAGCATCTTTTACTAAAACAATATTTGATACAACATCCAACCCGCCTTCTGTCGTTAATTCTTGCCTTTTCTCCGGCACCAAGCAAACATGTTCAGGAGCAATAGTTTCAGCAAAAACCAACATTTCCTCAGTAATAGCTATCTCTAAATTCATGCGCGTTTGCAACACCTCCTTAATAAGCCTTACATCCCGCTCCTGAATATGACGCCGGTCCTCACGCAAATGCAGAGTAATTCCGTCGGCACCTGCTTCTTCTGCCTGTATTGCCGCCTGAACTGGATCAGGGTAACTAGTTCCTCTAGCCTGTCTCAATGTCGCAATATGATCAATATTTACCCCTAATAGTATGCTCCCACATGAAACCATGTAACTTATTCCTACGTTAATGCTTTGACTTTAGTTGCACGAACAAACAACTTCCACATATAATGGATGATAATCTAACACTAGAGCTAGCACCTGTATGGAAAACCTATTAAAATCTAAAAAACACGAGCAATAACTAAGGGTTATGATAGACAAGTAACATAATACATAGATATGATATACACCAGTTTTCATTTAAGGTGCTAGGTTTATTGGTCGCTTTACTCACCTTAACCACCTGATTTTAATATACTCATAGAGTTTCTCTCGCTTATATCCTACTTACTACGCCAATGAAAACCAATATCAAAGCCATCGGTAGTAACTATTTCTATCATTTCCACACAACCCTTTCGATCGAAAACCATAAAATCCACAGATTAAGAGGTCTTCCACACAATATCCACATAGCAAACGGTCAGCAAATAACAAAAGATTTAATTCAAAAAGCCTAGTGTCGATGCTGCAGATAACTGCAAGTAATTGTTTTTAAGAAAATAATAATCACCATACACCTCATGACTTTATTAGCGTTCTTGGCACAAACTAGTAAGTTGATTCTATAATAGACTTGTCCACACCAATTTATTATTAATCAGCTTCTTTGTGATTGTGATCTCATAGAATAAAAAGGTGGATCATTCAGAAAAATATCAAGCTAAAATCTACAAAAAAATAATGCCACGCTACTGCGAGAGCTACGCTACGGCTATAGCTATAGCTCCCTAACAAGCTTCAAACAGCTCAATAATAACAAAACTTTTAACACCACTTACCCAAAACGACTCTCATTATTCTGGAAAACAGCGTATACCCATTACCTCTCAAAGATAATTTGCATAACACGCACTCATACCCATCTCAAATTTCATTAGCTGTATTCATATCCAAGGCTCTTTAATGCCCGTTCATCATCGGACCAACCACTCTTCACCTTTACCCAGAGGCTAAGCATGACTTTCGAATCAAACATTTTTTCCATATCATGCCTAGCTTCCTGCCCAATCTTTTTAAGTCGACTCCCCTTATCACCAATAACTATAGACTTCTGTCCTGCCCGATTTACCAGAATAAGGGCTCCAATATGTAATAACATCCCTCCCGCACATCTCTGTTCCTGACGAAACTCTTCAATTTCAACAGCAATCTCATAGGGTATTTCATCCCCCAGCTGACGCATTATTTTTTCCCTTACCAGCTCAGAAGCTAGAAATCTGGAACTTCGGTCAGTAATTTGATCTTCAGAGAATAAGTGGATGCCTTTCGGCATTAATTCAGATACCAATATTTCGAGCTGATTCAAATTATACCCATGTTGAGCAGAAATGGAGATAATCTCCTTAAAATCAGCTTTTTTTGCCAATATCTCCACATGAGGAAGCAATAAGCTTTTATCTTTAATCTGGTCTACTTTATTAATCACCAAAATAGCATCACATTTAGCGTCAACCAACTTATTCAGCACCAGCTGATCTTCTTCAGCCCACACCAATCTTTCTACAACAAATACAACTACATCAACATCAGCCAGCGCAGACCCAGCAGCTTTATTCATGTAGCGATTAATGGCCCTTTTTTCAACATTGTGCATGCCCGGAGTGTCTATATAAATGACTTGAGTATCTTTTTCAGTCTTGATACCCAATATCTGATGCCGAGTTGTTTGAGGCTTCCGAGAAGTAATAGACAACTTCTGCCCGAGAATATGGTTAAGAAGCGTCGACTTGCCTACATTGGGCTTACCAATAATTGCAACATAACCGCACCTCAGATTTTCAGTATTAAGATGCCTCCTCTGTTCTATCAATAAAGTATCTTTCATCGAATCGGAAAAACTTGTAGTCATGACACCATATTCACCAATTCAAGGGCTTTACGAGCAGCCTGTTGCTCTGCCCCACGTCGACTGTAATCTGTACCAACCGTCCTATTATTTATACTCTTCAGCTCACAGGCAACGGTAAATATCAAGTCATGAGATTCACCATTAATACCTGTCACACTATACTGCGGCAAAGGCTGCTTCCGCGCCTGCAAGTACTCCTGCAAACGAGTTTTAGGATCTTTGTTTTTCTCATCTATTATTGACAGCTTATTCAAACGACCATCAAACCAGCTGAGTATTGTAGATCGGCATACATTTATATCAGAATCAAGAGATATTGCACCTATAATTGCTTCAACTGCATCGGCAAGTATAGACTGTCGACGATACCCTCCGCTCTTTAGTTCCCCAGAACCAAGCCGAAGGACATCTCCTAGCTCAAACTCTCTACCGATTTCAGCCAAGGTGACACCACAAACCATACAGGCTCTTAGTCGACTCAAAGGTCCTTCTTTCTCAGCGGGAAAACGCTCATAAAGTACATCAGCTATAACAAAATTAACAATAGAATCCCCAAGAAACTCCAGTCTCTCATTATTTTTACTACCATAACTACGATGAGTAAGAGCTAGCAATAACCAACTTTTATCAGAAAACTCATAGTTTAGCTTTCGTTCCAAACGGGACACCTCTTCAGAATTCACTTAATTTCAGTACCCCACTCCCATTCATGATCAAAAGTTAATAATACATCAACATTGTAGAAAATATGCACGCGCCGCTCATAATCCACTTCAACTCTTGCCTTCTCACCACTACCAATCACCTGAAACTCTTCTTCACTAAGCCTTATGGTATTGAGTTTAAAGGCTCGCACCAAAAACTTTGTGAACTCTTTGTTCGAAGCCTCCTTCAGGTTTGATTGTTGATTCAGAGATGACAACACCTTCGATATAGCGAAGTCATCCAGATACATTGGTATCAATTTTATACTCAACATAACAACAGCACAAAAAGCAACAACAATTACTAAAATGCTAAATACTCCCGCACCTATCTGCCTGTTCTTAAACATAACTTCACCCACGTCTAATTCAATAACGATTACATATTTTCTCTAATCACCTGCTAACTGATGGATCCTAGAACTTAGCTAGTTTGCAACCTATTAGCACTTCAAAGATAACTGATCTATCCAAAAAAACACATCTATTCAATCGCTCCATTGTTTTTAAAACCAGGCAAGTTGCGCCACCCAAGCCAAGACATCCAAATATAAACTGCTTTCCCTACAATATTCTGTTCTGGCACAAAGCCCCAGTATCGGCTGTCATTACTACGATCTCTGTTATCTCCCATAACAAAGTAATGACCTTGCGGCACCTCCCAAATGCCATTTTTAGTACCTAGCATAGAACTTTCCTTCCTTATTTTGTGAATATTGCCGTCAATGTTTTCCTCATACAAACGATAAAACGAGCTGTCATCACTCAACTGCGCAGTAAACTTCTGAAGAACAGGCTGGCCGTTAATGGTCATACTCTTATTCTGATAAGAAATGACATCCCCCGGCAGCCCAATTACCCGCTTAATAAAATTGACATCCTCGTTTTTAGGCTCTTTAAATACCATGACATCCCCTCTAGCAGGATCACCGATAGCCATAATTTTTGTTCCTACAACTGGCAGACGCAAACCATAAGCATACTTGTTTACCAAAATAAAATCACCGACTGCCAAGGTTGGAATCATTGACCCTGAAGGGATTTGAAACGGCTCAAAAAGAAAGGATCTTAGTATCAAAACCAGAGAAAGCACCGGGAATATCGAAATAGCAGTTTCAACAACAACAGATTCATTCTCCAGATCTTCCAATACAACTAGATCAATGGCACCCTCGGCACCAGCCTTGTAACTTTCAACTGCCCTCCGACGCTTCGAGCGAAGAATTAGCCTATCAAACAGAGCAATACCACCGGTAATAAAAACTGCTGACACCAGCAGTAACGGGAAATTAAAATCCATAATTGTTTTCTCTCTACCATTTATCTTTATACATGTAAGTAAGACGCTGCTAATCCCTTATTATATAGCCTATCCAGCAGCCGTTTATCACACACTTGAAAACTTCGGAGTGTTGACTCCACTCTTGCCACTTACCGCCCCTCCAAGTACTACGAACATACCAATTCATTTATTTATTTTCAAAACTGCCAAAAATGCCGCCTGAGGAATCTCCACACGACCAATCTGCTTCATGCGCTTTTTACCAGCTTTCTGCTTTTCAAGAAGCTTGCGCTTTCGCGAAACATCCCCACCATAACACTTGGCTGTTACGTTTTTACGCAACGCTTTCACTGTTGTTCTAGCCACAACCTGCCCACCAATCGCAGCCTGTATAGCTACGTCAAACATCTGCCTCGGAATAATTTCTTTCATTTTTTCCGTCAGCAACCGACCTCTAGAATGAGCACGATCCTTATGGATAATAACAGCGAGCGCATCAACCCTCTCTCCATTTATTAGAATATCAACCTTTACCATTTTGGCGGCTTCAAAACGATCAAAGGTATAATCAAGTGATGCAAACCCACGACTTACCGACTTTAGACGGTCAAAGAAATCCAACACCACCTCACTCATAGGAATATCATAGCTCAAAGAAACTTGACCGCCCATAAACTGCATATCTTTCTGCACTCCACGCCGATCAAGACAGAGCGATATAACATTTCCAAGGTAATCTTTCGGTACCAGTATACTGACCTTAGATATAGGCTCACGAATCTCTAAAATCCCCACAGGGTCAGGTAATTTGGAAGGGTTGTCAACATTAACTACATCACCATTTTTTATTTCTACTTCGTAGGTTACTGTGGGCGCCGTAGTAATCAGATCAATATTATACTCCCTTTCCAAACGTTCCTGAATAATTTCCATATGCAGCAATCCGAGGAAGCCACAACGAAAACCAAAACCCAAGGCGTCACTACTCTCCGGCTCATAAAAAAGAGATGCATCATTCAAACTGAGCTTTTCCAGCGCCTCTCGAAAAGACTCAAAGCAATCGGAACTCACAGGGAACAGACCAGTGTAAACCTGAGGTTTAACCGTCTTAAAACCAACTAAGCACTCAACATCAGGAGTTTTGGCGTGGGTTAATGTATCACCAACCGGCGCTCCTTTAATATCTTTAATACTAGCAATAACATAACCTACCTCTCCCGCCTTTAGCTCACCGACAAGAAGAGGTTTTGGCGTATAAATACCAATATCATCAACAATATGTGACTGACTGGTTGATTTAACAAAAATCTTCTCACCTTTTCTCAAGGTGCCACTCATGACCCTCACTAGAGAAACTATGCCCAGATAGCTATCAAACCACGAATCTATAATTAGCGCCTGTAAGTGTGCTTCGGTATCACCACTTGGAGGTGGAATGACAAGCACGAGCTTCTCAAGAACCTCTTTAATGCCCACCCCACTTTTAGCAGAACACTGCACGGCATCAGTCGCATCTATTCCAATTATTTCTTCTATTTCCTGAGCCACTCTGTCAGGCTCTGCCTGGGGTAGATCTATCTTGTTAAGCACAGGCATAACTTCCAGCCCCTGTTCAATCGCAGTGTAGCAATTAGCAACTGATTGAGCCTCCACCCCTTGCGCTGCGTCCACCACCAGCAAAGCTCCCTCGCAGGCCGAGAGAGAACGAGATACCTCATAAGAAAAATCAACATGCCCCGGAGTATCAATAAAATTAAGCTGATATGTTTTGCCATTATCAGCAACATAGCTCAGCGTCACGCTCTGAGCCTTGATCGTGATACCTCGCTCTCGCTCAATATCCATAGAGTCGAGCACTTGATCTTGCATTTCACGCCCACTGAGCCCATTACACATCTGAATAAAACGATCAGCCAGCGTCGATTTCCCATGATCAACATGGGCAATAATAGAAAAATTACGTATATGCTCTAGATTATCAAAATTCAAGGGCTTACTCATACATCGTTTGATGAAGTCCGTTAATAGCACGAACACATGCAAAAAAATAACACAACCTGTAATAAGACCGACAGCTTTTGCCTTGCAACATTAAACAATAAGGTACTTTTACTTAAGCTGCTAACTTCTTGAATTACATGAATATAATTCCCGCACGCCACATACCCAGCATCAGCCTTGCAACACTAATTAATAGACTGCTTTGATTTAAGCCGCTAACCTCTTGAATTACATAACACAATTCGCATATATCCGCATGCTCAGCACCAACGAAGGCGTGAAATTACTGACAACTATCATTCACTCCAAACTCCTACTACTCGCAGATCACGGGGCTTTTTCTCGCATCCCTGCTCACACCTTCAATGGGCATACCTAAAATAGCTAAAGAATACAATCAAGCAGCAAACGAGCAAAACTCCAAAATAAGTATTCTGATGGTCAGTGAGCACAATCAACAATACAGCACCTCCAATTACTACAAATATAAATCTTATTCAACCAACCTGAACGTTATGTAAAGAGCATGCCCATCCCGAACTATACGCATTGAAATGGAATGATCCACTGGCAATTTTTTCACTGCCTCCTTAAACTCCATCACATTTTTTACACGAGCGTTATTTATATCAGTAATCACATCACCTTGACGAAGACCAATAGAGTTCGCCACACCAGACATAATACTGATAACAACCAAGCCAACAGTACTCTCATCAAGCTCAAGCTTACTGCGATAATCATTGTCTAACTCGGAAACCTGAACCCCAAGACGGTTTGAATAAGGCCCCTTTTTACGCCTACTTTGCCCCCCACTATGACTAGAATCATCAGGAAGTTCACCGATTATGAGTATTAAATTTTTCTTCTTTCCATTACGAACATACTCAATCTCTGCCTTGCTACCTGGAGCCAAAATACCAACATATACAGGCAAAGAACTAGAATCATAAACTGGGCGACTATTAACCCCAACAATAACATCCCCTAGCTGGAGTTTGGCCTTATCAGCCGGACCTCCTGGTACAATCTGTTTAACCAGAGCCCCCATAGGCTTATCAAGACCAAATGACTCTGCTAAGTCTCGATCCACTTCTTGCATCAAGACCCCCAACCAACCCCGTGTCACATACCCTTTTTCTTTAATCTGCTTAACAGCCCACATCACATGATCAATAGGAATGGCAAACGATAAGCCCATGAAACCACCAGTCTGGGTAAATATTCGCGAATTAATACCTACCACTTCACCACTCATATTAAATAAAGGCCCACCTGAATTACCAGAATTAATCGGAACATCAGTCTGGACAAATGGCACATAAGCATCATTAGGAAGACTCCTGTTCACCGCACTAACGATACCCTTGGTAATCGAGTATTCAAAATTAAATGGTGAGCCAATAGCAGCAACCCATTGCCCTGCCTGAAGAGTCCCGCTTCCAATACGTACAATAGGCAACTTTTGCTTAGTCTCAATTTTTAGCACAGCTAAATCTGAACGCTTATCGAAACCAACCAACTCAGCTCCAGTTTCACTGCGATCACTTAACTTTACAATAATCTCATCAGCACCCTCAATAATATGATAGTTAGTTAAAATAAAACCATCTTCGGAAATAATAAAACCAGACCCAAGCGACATCGGCTTCGATCCACCTTCCGCAGGCCTATCAGGATAGTGAATACCAAAATATCTGCGAAGCAACTCATCAGCACCAGAGCTATGCATATGAGATCTAGTTTTTGGCTTTGCAAGAGTGTTAATATTTACAACAGCAGGAGAAGCCTCCTTAAATAGACGAGAAAAATCTGGCAAATCAAAAGCAGACTTCTGCAAAGACTTCGCAATACTCACTTGCGTACCCAAAAATAAAACCAAGGCCAAGCAAACCGCTCGCATGATCATATTGTAAAATCCCCCCATGAACATCATCTCCAATTATCAGTCAACCCACTTCATACTAGAGCTTTCTGCACCCACATAACATACCATTAACCAAGCAAACTATTCTTTCATACCGAACAATGCTTAGGATAGAGACCAATAGCTCGACCTCCCTCATCTCCAACCTTAAGAGTCTATACGTAGCTTATAAAACTTCTATTTCTATTTCATACCCTTACTACCTTTACATCACCTTTACATTGCCTTTAGTGTCACCAGCCCCTTCTTCTGAGCCTCATGACTAGCAGAAACCAAATCAATTACTCTCACATCACACATACTTGCTACCTCCCTGTCCAACAAGCGCACAACAAGAAAACTGATTAACAAACCTGTCACAGAAGCCAGAACACTAATAGCATCATTAAACTGGAAAAAAGCAGATAAGCCAATAGCAGACATAACAAACACTAGAGGAAGCAAATAAACTAACGCACATGCCTTCAGCAACGCCCTATCATGAACACCAATATTTACTCGATCACCTTCAACAAGCCGCAAGCTACTCTCAGATTCTATGTATCCATGAAGACTTAGTGAACGACTTTGTGAAAGATATGCCTCCGTCAGACGCTGACCACAACCACTGCCAATCTTACACCCAAGGCACGTCGTTTTTTTCTGAATTTCAAACCAAACACTTCGTCCATCGACCATAACCACTACGCCCAACTCTTCCATCATGGCATGTTTATTCCTTAGATCTTTTTTTTAACCGCTCAAGCGGCTTTCTTATCGGCCTAACAGAAGCAGCCACTCTCTCAGCAACCCCTAAAGGCACCGCCCCTACGACCGTTACATGAAAATAAGATTTTTCTCTCCTAAATACTTTTGAAACAGCCACCATAACGCCAATACTATCCGACTCCTGACTTAACACTCGACTTTTCTCAGGTTCAACAAAAACAGAAAAATTGGCGATACCATCAGAATAAATCACAGCATCAACCTTATCCTCACTATCAGGCGACAGCCTTTGAACAGCACTTTTGACGCTAAAACCATCAGGCACCCAACCGGCCTCCCACCCCCAAGTCCCACCAGCTTCCGACGAAAAATCTATATTCACAAGCTGATTACTTTTGACGTCACCTTGATCCATTGCCGCCAGCTCCTCAAACGAGAGCTTTACATCAACATCAATCTGTGTAAATTGAAGCCTTTCAATTATCTTACCCAAACCATCAAACATTACCGATTTCAACATTAATGACGATTCCGTATCAATCCATAACTGGTAACCATAGCGGTACTGATCAATAGGAGCTATAACAATGACTGCAGCCTTCCTGCCAGCAATACGATCTGTCCGCTGACTAGCATAACGTACTTTATAATAAGCCTCAGAAAAAGAATCGGTGAATTTTCCCGCCATCGGCATTAGCGAACCATATTTAATGCTTCTAGCCTCCTTACCCGCGGTTGCATAAGTCAAACCGCTCTCACTCATCACCATCTCTCGAAATGATCCATCAAGATGAATTACTCGCTCCCGATTACGTCCTTTACTGGCATCTCTGGTAACTGCCAGAGTTTCCAAATAAGAACCCTGCTGGTAAACAAAAACCCCACGATAGGATAATTTTTCAAAAGCAGCAGACATATGCTTCAGCCAAAGCATAGCACTTTTCTCAGAGATAACCCGAGACTTACCAGCTTCGTTTGGGGACTGAACAACTTCACCAAATGCCTGGAGAGAAAAAACAAACAGGAGCAGCAAAATCCATACTTTTATCAATAAAATTTCTTTCATATGCTATTCCACATCAACACCAGTTAGTCTTGCAAAAGGCAATACCCCCTGACCGGTAGTCATTGCAGACATCTCGACATGCTGCAATGCGTACACCCAAAACCTACTACGCGCAGCCCGGTCTGCAACACTCCCAATACGAACCACCTGCTCTGATGAAAGATTCTCTTTCTGCTGCGAATTGTAGCTCGCAAGAATACCTGTTACGCCGTAATAACTTGAGCCCACCTGAGCAGGCTCACTAAGCATATCTAAGAATTCCGTAGAGCCACTATCAACCAACGATTCCTCATTTGACTGTTCATTATAACTTCGAAAGCTCATGACCACCGCCAACACCACTGAGGCCGCCACAGATCCACTAGCCACATAACGACGCCATCTGCTGCGCTTCACGGAAGCACTTACACCTTCCTCGCACATTACCCGGCTAGATTTATTATGAAAAGTTTCACTTTTATCATCCGCACCAATGGCTGCCATAACGCGCCCAGAGAGATCTACATCAGAAAACTGATTGATTTCCCCGCGAATAGTATCGCCAGTACGCTGATAACGAAATGAGGTTTCTCTCAGACCTCTATCATTAACAATCCCATCAAGTACTCGGCGCAATTCAAGCTCCGTGGCCTCACCATCCAACACCGCAGAAAGGGATTCACACAGCCTATCCTTTGCACTGCAAGTTGAGACTTTCCCACTCATATCTCCCACCTCTCATATCTAGCCGTACCCACAGACCCTATACTAAATGTGCTGAGCAATACCAGAGAGCTAGCTACCCATACTCCTCCCTCCAACCTATTATCTGAATTCATCATATCGCTTTACGCTCATGCCTCTGAGTCGCATTTCCAGTTACTTCGTATATAAAAAGCTTCACCAAAAACCAGTAGATCAAGCAACATTCATCAAATCCCACTATCCCTTGTTATCAACTATTAGCAACGGCTTAATTTCCTCATCAATGGCCGCCCTTGCCCGATAGATGCGGGAGCGTACAGTTCCTATAGGGCATTCCATTACTTCGGCAATTTCGTCATAACTAAGGCCGTCAAACTCTCTTAACATAACCGCAGTTCTTAACTCTTCTGGAAGGCTTCTAATCGCACTGTGAATCACCTCCTCCACCTCATCTCGACACAGATTGCGTTCAGGGCTATCAATTACTGTTAGGCTATCTATTGTATCACTAACCCTTTCATCATGAACATCCTCATCAGAGCGTCGATTATTACGACTACGTGACACAAGATGATTTTTAGCCGTATTTACAACAATACGATACAGCCATGTATAGAAAGAGCTATCTCCTCGAAATCGAGAAATAGCTCCATAAGCCTTAATAAAGGCCTCTTGAGATACATCCTGCACTTCCTGAAAGTCATTCAGATAACTACCGACCAGACCAAGAACCCGGTGCTGATATTTAATTACCAGCAAGTCAAATGCACTCTTATCGCCGCCTTGAACGCGCTCAACCAGCTGCAGGTCTGTATTATTGGCATCTACCATCCAGGCACCTCCGACTAGCTACAATAGTGACCCATGACAGCGCCAACAGCCAAACAAACCTCATCCTTTTTTTGTATAGACAATAGATTGGCCCAAAAGCTCCTAAACTTGTCAAAAAAATCAATCCCTAAGCTAAACTCGCATATACTGCAAAGGCAGCATGATTATACTCATTTTCCGTGAATGCATGAGGTATTAACTACAACCACTTTCAATAGTGGAGAGTATATACTCATCATACTTCCATATGTAAAGCTTCAGACTCTCCTAACCCTGCCCGGTTAATAGCTTAAGCGTACAAAACCGCTTATTTACAACCAACCTTCACCGTCAATCATTTTTGGGTTCATTCGAAAGCATACAACTCTTTATCAAAAAAAACGACATTGGTCATAGCTACTTTAACAACTATTACCTCTTATACAATACCTTCACCAAAATCAGGATGAATTGTAGAAAAAAATAGCCACAACGTACACCATAAGAATGCGCGGCCCCTACGAAAGTATCATCTCTTATAATATTTTGATCACACGCCTGACCTTGACATTTGTTTAACTCTCGTGAATTTCTGCCTAATGCCGAGAGCTTTACTCAAAGCCACAAAATCATAATCCGGCGATTCAGTACCATTTTTAGAATAATTGCATTCAATCGTGCAGAAGCATTCCTCAAGAACCTGTCTCAAAAACGCTAAGGCAGATATTTGGGTTTTTATCAGGCAGAATAACGGTATACAGCCCACGCAAAAAGTTATCAATGGCAATAAATAAATATTCACGCACCCTTTCTTTGCGCTCACCCTTGAGCAAGGGCAAGCGCTTGGTGTCGTGATACATCATCTCACTGGGATAATTTTTGTTGTAGACCATTGCATCTGCTTTTTTCTTGCATTCATTTAAGGCTTCTGCATGAGGCTTCTACTTTTGCTAGGAGCTTCATACCACATTTTTCGGCCAAGAAGTGTCTGCTGGTGAACTTTCGTAGCGTGAACGTCTGTTTTCGTGCTCGGTAGACCACATTGTAAGCGGCGTTAAACTGATTCTCATGTGCATACTCACATCTACATCCTGTAAAAAAAGTTGTAACCAATGCCACTAAATCTAGCACCTATAAGATCAATATTTACATCATGAATTTAAAATTTGGTTTTTTAGACTTGAGTAAAAAATAAATGTGCTTATTCAGATACTCCTTAAGGAATCTCTGAACAAGCACAGTTGCGGGCAATTCTACCTGCTCGGTGCTGGATAGAAATATCTACAACGTCTCAGAATGAATACTTACATTGTAACTGAGTTTCTGTCCCATGATAATACGCCAATAGCTCACTGACATTGCCTCTTATTAAAGAATCACGTTCATTCACACAAAACAGTTGCCGACTCAGTTTGAGAAACTATAAGCTGAAAGTAGTTGCATAAAGTGAAAAGCTCTATTATAATCTTTACCCTGGAGATAGAGCTGGTAACACATTATATATGTATAGAAATTATATTTCTTATTATGTTATGAATTTCTTTTCATATAATTATCTTTTCATGATATAAACAACATAGAGAAACCTATGATTTATATAAATAGCACGCAGTTATTGCGCAAAGCCGTAACATTTATTTTTATTTCACTAGCATCTATAAGTTGCTGGGAGTTAGAATCTAATGACGATGTTTTGAAAAACATAGTGATAGAATTATTAAGTTCAGATGAAACATATATTGATCATCCGAAAGATGTATCCACAGAAGACTTAATAGGCATGATGGGTAAAAATGCTTTAATAACACTATTTGGCGACAGAATGCCTGACGAAAAAAATTACCCTCAATTTAGAGATATTATAGGAAAACAACATCATGACGATATTCTAAATTCCACCGATGACCACTACGTGTCTTCTTCTCTTTTAAAAATTTTTTATATTATAAATCAGCAGTACCAATCTATAGAAAAGTGCTATCAGTTGATATTTAAACGACAGGATGAGCCAACTAGACAGTCAGCAGCCGATATCTTTAAGACTGAAGAAGATCTACTATTTCGGTTGTTTACAAAAACGTTATTAGAAAACGGAAGAGAATTTTTTAACTCGGCAGTTAATTGTCTTCTGCATGCTCAAAAAAGTGGCTCTGGCAACAAGGATTCTAGTGCATTGCATCGCACAAAAAAACTAAAAACTGCAGACAGTAATACAGACCTAGTGGAAAATTCAATTCAGATGAGGGCAGATGTTGCGCATGATGAAATATTTGAAAATTCTAGCTTTAAAGATTTAGAAATACTAGATTCTTTTGCTTATTTTTATATTAATTTTTATAATTGGTTTAAGAAAGAGATGATTGATATAATTCTTGAATCTCCTGCAGGACCTGAAAGAAAACATAAAATAATATTTGGCCTTAATCTAGTTGGAATATATGGCTATATACTTCCCGTTCAAGGACCAGAAAAGACAACAACATTTAGAGACGCTGTAAGAAAATTTGTAATTCCTAATGCGATTGCAGATACAGAACTATAGTCTTATTTATATGCAGTGTTTGTAGATAATTTTATTCTACATCTTGGCTATACCCATCCTTTGGGTATAGCGCTGAATTTAATCGTCTAACCATATCAAGCTATATCAAGCAAAAAAGAAGATCGCGAAGAAGCAACTGAAAAACGGCAAAAAGTATCAGCACCGCCTGACGCATAGCAAACCTCTAGCCTATGCATTTTATGGCTAGCGCAGAAATGTCAACGCCCTGATCTTACCTCAACGCCATGAGCATGTTTACCCTGATCGTCGCTAAGCCAGAGAGCAATAGCAATATTGGCCACCTTGCTAATTTATTCAGATTAGATGTGCTAAATTATCTCTCAGATTGCTAAGCTCGAGTTATATACTCGTTGCCTTTGAATTCGCTACTTTGTTAGCTGCACTTGCCCACCCCAGTCACTTAGAAACGCTCTGAACAAGCACGTTTATTTTTTACCCAAACCTAAAAATCCAAATTTAAATTTATGGTGCACATTCATCTTATGGGCGTATTTTTAGGTAAATTCGCCATATTTTTTTCATCCCCCCTAGCTATTGACGAGTTTTTGTGGGTGTATTATGCGGATGCAAAAGTGATTTGTTTCATGGGCCAATGACGTTTGTTTGTGTGGATGCATTATCTCAGATTTATTGGACTTATTCAGAAACTCCTTAACTCTAACAACCAAACAGCACCTTCACAGGCTTTTGGTATAGCGGAGATACACCTGCAACAAAGAGCCTGTTGATAATTAATCCTCCTCCTATAGAGCAACAATATCAGGCAATTCATCGCTGGCTTCTCATCATCCTATACAAAACACCATCTAAAGCCTATACAAAACACCATCTAAAGCGTACTGTGTTAGTCTCACAATAATTCAGTTAAAGCTCTCGAGGACTCTGCTTCCCACTGTTAATATCCTTAAAGTATTTGGAGTTGCTACGCGGCGGCAAACGAGCGAAGTTCCAAGAGTTTAGACTCACTAAGCGACTGGAGTAAGTGCCGCCAACAAAGTAGCAACTTCAAAGGCGATAGGCATAAAGGCAGTGACACAACCTTTGGGCGGTAGCGTGCCTGTTTTAATCTGATCTTACACGTGCTTCGTCGTAAAAACACAAAGAACAGATGAATACTTACTAACATCCATAAAATGAAATTATGACGACTCTACTTTTATTATTGAAAATCATAGAGATATAAAAATGCTAAATAAACCAAAGTTTAAAAAACAGTATGAAAATTTCATTGGGGGCAAATGGCTAGCGCCAGTTAACGGTGAATACTGTGATAACATTTCTCCTGTGGATGGCAGTGTGATCACCAAGGTAGCCAGCTCAACGTCTGAGGATGTTAATCTTGCAGTACAAGCCGGTGTAAAGGCATTTGTTTATTGGAGAAAAACATCTGCCACGGAGCGTAGTAATTTATTATTTAAGATTGCTGACCGCATGGAAGCTAATCTTGAAAAGTTAGCACTGGTAGAGACTTGGGACAATGGCAAGGCGATTAGAGAAACCACTGCGGCAGACATTCCATTAGCGATAGATCATTTTCGCTACTTTGGTTGTGTGATTCGCGCTGAAGCGGGTGATGTTGCAGATATTGATGCCAATACAGTGTCGATGGAAATTCACGAACCACTAGGTGTTGTTGGGCAGATTATTCCTTGGAATTTCCCTATTTTGTTGGCGGCATGGAAAATAGCGCCCGCCCTAGCAGCAGGAAATTGTGTGGTATTAAAGCCTGCGGAGCAAACTCCAGTTTCAGTGCTTATTTTGATGGAGGCGATAGAAGATATTTTACCCGCAGGTATTGTCAATGTGGTCAATGGCCTCGGCCCAGAGGCAGGTAAACCGTTAGCAGAACACCCCGACATCAAGAAAGTCTCTTTTACCGGAGAAACAACAACGGGTCGCCTTATTATGCAGTACGCTTCTGAAAACATTATTCCCGTCACTCTTGAGCTAGGTGGAAAATCACCCAATATATTTTTTGAAAGCGTAATGGCAGAAGATGATAAATTTTTAGATAAAGCGATTGAAGGCTTAGTGCTATTTGCGCTTAATCAGGGAGAAGTTTGTACGTGTCCATCTCGTGCATTAATTCAAGAGAGCATCTACGAAAAATTTATGGAACGATGCCTCAAGCGTATCGAGGCAATCACCATGGGTGATACATTAGATTTTAATACAATGATGGGCGCTCAGGTATCGAACGATCAATACAAAAAAATTCTTACTTATATAGATATTGGCAAGAAGGAAGGTGCTGAACTCTTAACAGGTGGTGAAAAATATGAAAATACAACGTTTCCGAATGGGTATTACATTAAACCTACGGTATTTAAAGGAAATAATAAAATGCGTATCTTTCAGGAAGAAATTTTTGGCCCTGTATTGAGCGTTACAACCTTTAAAGATGAAGCCGAAGCTCTGGAGATGGCTAATGACACATTGTATGGTTTAGGTGCTGGTGTTTGGACGCGTGATATTCATCAAATGCAAGCAATGGCCCGTGGAATTGAAGCGGGGCGTATTTGGTGTAATTGTTACCACGTCTATCCTGCGCATGCTTCTTTTGGTGGTTATAAAAAATCAGGTATTGGTCGAGAAACGCATAAAATGATGTTAAATGACTACCGTCATACAAAGAATGTTTTAGTATCATACGATAAAAATAAATTAGGCTTCTTTTAAGCGGAATTAACTTCTAGCGAGCTGTTTTATGGCTCGTTAGAGCTTTTAAACAGGAGGATACTAATGAATATAACAGAAAGAGTCTCAGCAACTGATAAAGCTAAAGTTACGGATATTTCTCGCCCCCACGCTCCTGCGTGGTAAAGCATGCCAATTAAAGAGTAATGAACAGGTATATGCATTTCCACGCAGGAGCATGGGAACGAGGAAATGGCTGTATTCTGCGGATGCTAAAATGATTTGCTTCATAAGACAATGCTTTGTTTGTGTGGTGGCATTATCTCATATTTATTAGACTTGTTCAGAGATTCCTTGAGAAAGAAACAAGATCAATAAAGCACGCTAACCCACTGTAATTAAAGAAAAAAGACAATGATGGCTTTTTACTCTTTCGTTGAAGTAGCTTACATACTTTAAATATGTACGAACTAACGAACAACATTCAGCATTTGATGAATTCATAAGCATCAGAACAGTATTTAAAGACGACGGTGCCACTACTGCTATACTCAGTCATTTAAAATAGCAGCAACAAGTCTATCAGACAATTTTCATCGCTAGGTAATCGCTCCTCATAGCACCGCAAACTATTTTGAAGTTAGAAGTACTCATGCCAAAGACATACAAATACGACACTATTATCATTGGTAGTGGCGCAGCAGGATTAACACTAGCACTGCAACTATCGAAACAGCACCGCATCGCCATTCTCAGCAAATCTTCCCTCGCATCAGGGTCGACCTATAATGCTCAAGGGGGGGTAGCTGCAGTGCTAAATGATAGCCAAGACAGCTGCGAAAAACACAGCAAGGATACCTTGGCTACTGGCTCAGGGTTATGCAAACAATTTGCTGTCCAGCATATTATAAATAATGGGAAAAAAAGCATCCAATGGCTGATTGATCAAGGAGTTTCATTTACCAAAGAAGATACTCCTAGCGATAATGCTACGGTATACCATCTGACCCAAGAAGGGGGACATAGCACCAGACGCATTATCCACGCTCAGGATGCCACAGGTCGGGCAATTACTGAAACATTAACGAGCCAAGTGAAAAACGCAGATAACATTGATACTTTTGAGAACTATCTCGCCATTGATCTTATTACAGCCGTCCAAACAACCACAGACACAAATCAATATCTGCGACACTGCATGGGAGCCTACGTACTAAACTGCGATACTGGAGAAGTACATACCTTTGCCAGTCACACAACAGTCTTAGCCACCGGTGGAGCAAGCAAGGCCTACTTATACACCTCCAACACTGACGGCGCAACCGGTGATGGGATTGCCATGGCGTGGCGAGCAGGTTGCAAGGTAGCTAACATGGAATTTAATCAGTTTCACCCTACCTGCCTCTATCACCCAAAAGCAAAGTCATTTTTAATCTCTGAAGCCGTTCGAGGAGAGGGAGGAAAACTTATTCGCCCTAACGGTAGTCGCTTTATGCCCAATTACGACCAACGAGCAGAGCTGGCGCCCAGAGATATCGTAGCACGGGCAATAGATCATGAAATGAAACGACTGGGCGCAGACTGCTTATATTTAGATATTAGTTATAAACCAGCCTCATTTGTTAAACATCACTTCCCCACTATATTTGAGCGCTGTATCGAATATGGTATTGATATTACCAGAGAGCCAATACCCATAGTTCCTGCTGCTCATTACACCTGCGGCGGGATTGCATCAGGTCTAGACGGAAAAACAGATATCCAATGCTTATTCGCCATTGGCGAGTGTTCATACACTGGCTTTCATGGTGCCAATCGCTTAGCAAGCAATTCTTTGCTTGAGTGCTTAGTCTCTGCGCTATCTTCCGCAGAAACCATTAACAGTAAAATAAATGGAAATACTCATAAAACATTCACACCTCCTCAGTGGGATGCCAGCAAGGTTATTGATGCAGACGAGAATGTTGTCATTGCTCACAACTGGGATGAACTTCGTAGATTTATGTGGGACTATGTTGGCATTGTAAAAACCACCAAACGTCTATATAGAGCAGCACACAGAGTAAGCCTCTTACAATCAGAGATTGATGAATTTTACAGCCATTTTAGTGTTACTCGTGACTTAATAGAACTGAGAAACCTTACGTTAGTATCGGAACTCATTATTAAATCAGCACTGAGTCGCAAGGAGTCTCGTGGACTGCATTATACTCTTGACTACCCTTTCGCTAATGCTAAAGCCGAGGATACAATTCTGACACCAGAAAACTTTAACAGTTCACTTTAAAAACCCATTCAAAATAATACTCAGCCTCAACCCATGACGTTGATGAGCTTCCACACTATCAGGGAATATCAGAATATTTCCGCGCCTACTTTTTTTCGCACCTTCGTATTTAAAAGGCAAAAACATCATACAACTACCAACAAATGCTTGCCCACAGGGCCACGCATAAACCCAACCCTCTGCTGTTTTTAACCACCAGCAATCATTATAAAACCGAATGCCAGAGATACATAACTCCCCTGCAAACCCAGTCATCCAGTATAAATAACAGCCACCATAAATAACAATCAGCATACTCAGCAACATAGATACCAGCAAGCCGCAGTATGCGCACCACACCGATATTAGAGCACCACTACATACACCAAAAACAATCAGCCAATGAAACATCGAAGGCTTTAAATTAACCTCAAGCAGGGTCTGCATAACAGCTACTTTGTAACACCTTATCAACCATCCTTGCTAATTCAGGCTCCCTCGGTCTCTGATCAGTCATAAACCAATTAAACAAGTCCGGGTCTTCACATTCAAGTAAGCGGGCATAAGCTCCTTGATCCTCTGCCGACAGCGAACAAAACAAGTCCCTAGTAAATGGCTCAAGCAAAACATCCAGTTCAAGCATTCCGCGACGACTACGCCACTGCAGACACTTGTATAAATCTTCGAAACATTCTACGGACGCAGCTATAACCTCTTGAATTAGAAAACAAATTCATGTTTTGACGGTTTTAACCGCTTTTATTTTGACGGGTAACTTTTCCAACTTTTTGACCTGACAGCCAGACTAAACCAGCAATGTATTGAATACGCTCATTGAGCACAGCAATATTTGGTGTATTAAAATGCGATATTTTGATCTCACTCTCGGCCTTGCCATTTGTTTGCGGTCGCTTAACTTGCGTGAATATTGCATATTCATGTATACATCCTTGCAAAAAGATGTAGCCAACGCCGATAAATGTAGCGAATGAGTAGTTTATGATATAACTATTGGAGCAACTGCAGAGTATATTAAATAGTGCTACTACACATGATTATTTACAGGACTATAACATGCTAGCTTATTTTCAATACAGCTACCATGAAAATGGAATAATATTGACTCAACTATTTAACAGGCACTAACCGTTCATTATGAGTATTCGTCCCGTCCTTTACGTTGCTGGTCTTTTCCTTACCGTCCTTGCAGCCCTTATGCTGGTACCTGCCTTTTACCACCTGATAACAGAAGAGAAAAGCGCATCTGCCTTTTTACTATCTGCAGGAATTACCGGCGCCAGTGGTTGCGCATTATTTCTTAGTACCAAACCTGACAGTTTTAGCCTAAAAGCCCGAGAAGCATTTCTACTAACCAACTGCTGCTGGCTAATCATGAGCGCATACGCTGCTATTCCTTTCTGCATAGAACTTCAGATTTCCTACTCAGATGCTTTCTTTGAAACCATGTCTGGCATCACAACCACAGGCTCTACAGTACTAACAGGACTGGATAACATGGAGGGAGGGATACTGTTGTGGCGCTCTATTCTACAGTGGCTCGGAGGCATAGGCTTTATTGTTATGGCGGTGGCAGTATTACCATTTTTAAAAGTAGGTGGTATGCGTTTGTTCAAGAGCGAATCCTCCGACTGGTCTGAAAAAGTCATGCCTCGTTCTGGCAGTATTGCCAAACGCATCGTATTTGTTTATATAGCCCTAAGTCTAACCTGTGCTGGCCTCTATTTTTTGGCGGGCATGAGCATATTTGATGCAATCAACCACTCCATGAGCACATTATCAACCGGAGGTTACTCAACATCGGACAGCTCCATGGCTCATTTTTCAAACCCATACATCCATTGGATAGCCATCATCTTTATGTTACTGGGCGGCTTACCCTTTGTACTATTTGTTAAATTCATCCGTGGTGACACTCAGTCAATAGTAAAAGATAGCCAGGTTAGAGCTTTTATTGGATTTTTACTCATTATCTGGTTAGCCTTTTCCCTTTGGCTAGTATTTAACTCCAACTATAGTTTCTGGGAGTCTTTAACGCTGGTTGCTTTTAACACCACTTCTGTCATCACCACCACTGGCTACGCCCTAACTGACTACACCTTGTGGGGTGAGTTTGCTGCCGCACTTTTTCTATTCCTAAGCCTAGTAGGTGCTTGTTCTGGATCAACCGCAGGAGGTATAAAAATATTTCGGTTTCAGATTGGTGCACGCCTACTAAGCATCCAGCTCAAACAACTCTCCCACCCACGTGCCGACTTTGTACAATCTTACAATGGCCAGCTTATTACCGATGATATTCTGCGATCACTGATAGGATTCGGTTTTTTCTTCGCTCTACTAACAACACTGGTAACATTATTATTGTGCTTACTAGGATTGGATATAATTACCAGCTTAAGCGGTGCGATTACCGCCATTTCCAATGTAGGCCCAGGGATAGGGGATATTATTGGCCCAGCAGGTAACTTTGCCGATATTCCTGACAGCGCCAAATGGATTCTCAGCTGGAGCATGTTAATGGGGAGACTTGAAATAACTACAGTACTTGTACTGTTTACCTCAACCTTTTGGCGAGCGTAAACAGCAAATTTATCTACCTACCTATTTTTTCATCCAAAGAGGCATAAGCAAAGAACTCTACTCCCTAAATCTTCCAATACAACGAAGATACCCGCTACCATTGAAACTGTGAATAGGCGACAACCGAGAGAAACCCCATTATCCTACGAGGAGTTGGTGTTTGAGGTAAGTAATAGCAATCAACAACATCAAACCACCAAGGGAAATAAGCATAAACCATAATGCCTTGTTTCACACTGCTGAAGCAGGAATCATCGGCGCTGAGCAAACTACCTCTGCATTCTGAGCTCGGTGCCGCATGAAGTGATCCATCACTACTATTGCCATCATAGCCTCTGCTATAGGCGTTGCACGGATGCCAACACAAGGGTCATGACGACCTTTTGTCACAATTTCAACCGCCTCCCCTTTATCGTTAATAGAACGCCCAGGAGTTGTAATGCTAGATGTAGGTTTAAGAGCAATATGCGCTAATAAATCCTGCCCGGATGTAATTCCTCCCAAAACACCACCAGAGTGATTGGATAGAAACCCTTCAAGGGTAAGTTCATCTCTGTGCTCTGTTCCCTTCTGAACCACACATCCAAATCCATCACCTATTTCCACACCCTTCACCGCATTAATACTCATAAGCGCATGAGCCAAATCTGCATCTAGCCGGTCAAAAACAGGCTCACCTAAACCAGGCATTAAACCAGTAGCAACCACTGAGATCCGCGCCCCTATGGAGTTACCCTCTTTTCGCAAACGATTAATCAATACTTCCATCTCTGGAACTTTGCTAGAATCTGGACAAAAAAACGGATTATTACCAACTTCATCCCAATCCAAGGTTTCAATTTTAATCGGCCCCAACTGTGAAAGATAACCTCGAATCCGCACCCCTTTTGTAAGCAAAAACTTCCTTGCAACACCACCTGCAGCCACTCTCATGGCTGTTTCCCTAGCAGAAGAACGACCTCCTCCTCGATAGTCCCTAAAACCATATTTATGCGTATAAGTGTAATCCGCATGTCCTGGTCGAAAACGATCCATGATACTAGAATAATCTTTAGGCCGCTGGTCTTCATTTTCAATCAGCAAACCAATCGGAGCGCCCGTTGTTTTTCCTTCGAAAACCCCAGAAAAAATTTTCACCTGATCCGACTCTCGTCTCTGAGTAGTATATTTTGAGGTTCCAGGTTTGCGACGATCAAGGTCTATTTGTAAATCACCTTCAGTTAATCCAAGACCAGGAGGACAACCATCGACGATACAACCAAGACCAAGACCATGAGACTCACCAAAGGTGGTCACCCTAAATAGTTGTCCAATGCTATTTCCTGCCATTATCAGCCTCAAATATTTTCCTATTCCTGCTACAACAGTTTCCATTAAATGCGTGACGTTATTAACCGACCTCTCCTCAATCACCTACTATTAGTAGAAATCATGGAGATATACTCGTTTGTTGGTTACTCACACTTACAATGAAAACTGGTATATACCCATCGTACTTGATGTTCTCCTACACTTTACCTTCATATCCAGTTATTTTTGTCGCATAAACATTAAAAAGCCCCTGATACGCTAAACAATCTGCAGCTGAAAGTATGAGAACACCATGCCCACCCTGCTCAAACTCAGGCCAGATAAAAGAAACATCAGGATAAATTTTTTTCAATGCCTCCTGACTATTGCCAAGTTCAAGCACTAAAAAACCATCTTCAGTCAAAAAATCCGTTGCCTTAGCCAAAATCATATGCGCAAAATCTAGACCATCGGAACCAGCAAACAGCCCCAGCACAGGCTCATGCCGGAATTCATCAGGCATATCATCAATATCTCCCTCATCAACATAAGGAGGATTAGAAATAATCAACTGATACTTTGGGCTATCCTTAGCTGTCGCCAATACTTCAAAAAGGTCAGACTGGAGAACCTGTACCCGCCCAAACATTTTATGCCGATCAATATTAATACGTGCAACCTCCAATGCATCACTGGAAATATCCAGCAAATCCACATTGGCTTGTTCAAACTCATAGGCCGCAGCAATGCCAATACACCCAGAACCAGAACATAAATCCAGTATTCTGGTCACTTCAGCATCACCCAACCAAGGCTGAAAACGATGATTAATCAATTCAGCAATAGGTGATCTGGGAATCAAAACCCGCTCATCAACATAATAGGACCTACCACAAAACCAAGCCTGGTTAAATAAATATGCCAAAGGTTTTCGATCAGCAACTCGCCGACCAATTAAATCCGTTATTAACATTTTTTCACGAACCGTCAAACTAGCCATCAGATAACTTTCAGGCATATCCCAAGGAAGATTGAGTGCTTGAAACACCAGATGAAAAGATTCATCCAAAGCATTATCACTTCCATGTCCAAAAAAAAGCTCAGCCTGGCTAAAGCGTGTTACGCCCCATCGAATAAAATCTCTAATGGTTATCAATCCGTCAGAAGACTCATTAATACAGGTCATTTTTTTCTTCTGTGTGCTTATCACAAGCCTATCTCCATTGTTTTTAGTTCTATTTTACGCTTTTCAAATGCTTCAAAATAATATCTTTTTGAAGCTGAATTCATCCTGATTCTCGGATGATAGAGTTGTGTACTTCAAATTAATCAGCTACGGCTGATTGAGAAATACTATTGCAGTAACATCTGAAACTGATATCGTTTACCTTGAGTCAGTTGGTCGTAGCATTTTATTTGAGGACTCACCCTAGGCTTCCATTGCAGAGTACGATAACCCAATAACCTACCTATATCTATCTATCCCATACCATTGAAGGCGTGAGTAGGCGCAAACGAGCAATATCCCCATGAGCCTTCTAGTAAGAGATGATTACTTAGGGAATCTCTGATTGAACCTCCAAAACCTAGTACAATAGCATTCTATGGCAAACCGGTTATCCAAAATGAAACAACAAGGTTTTGTGTTCCTTGGGCAGCCTTTGACGCAATCATTAAACCACATTACCCGAAAAGTGGACGTATTGGAGGGCAATCTATCGGCCTGACCACTATGCTACGTATCTATCTCATGCAGCAATGGTTTCAACTATCCGATCCAATGATGAAAGACGATCGCTATGAAATTGAATCAATGAGAAGATTTGCCAAATTGGAGCTGTGCGAAGATCGGTTACCTGATGAAACCACCATACTTAATTTCAGAAGACTAATTGAAAAGCACCAACTTAGTGCAACCATCTTTGCGGATATCAATCAATATCTTGTTGCAAAAGGCATCAAGGTGTCTCAAGGCAGCATGGTAGATGCGACCATTATCCAAGCTCCTAGCTCTACTAAAAACAAAGACAAAAAACGTGACCCTGATATGCGTTCCACCCGTAAAAACAACCAATATTATTTTGGTTTTAAAATACACAGCAACGTCATACACAGCGCAACCGTCACACCGGCGAATGAAGCTGATGTTAACGAATTACCCAAGTTACTGCGCAAAGATGACAAAATAGTATTCGCAGATGCGGGTTATACTAGTGACACTTACAAACGAGAAGCACGCAGCCTTGGCATGAGCTGGAAGGTTAATGATAAACGTAAACCAAAGAAAAATATGAGTTCATCACAAAAGAAACAAAACCGCAAAAACTCACAGATTCGTGCCAGAGTAGAACATTGCTTTAGAGTGATTAAATGTCAGTTCGGATACAAGAAAGCCAGCTACAAAGGCTTAGTAAAAAATGCAGTTCAAGTATTAACCCTGCTTGGACTGGCCAATCTTTATATGCTACGAGGGCCTTTGGGTGGTTAATCCGCCCAAACTCGCCAAAAGCGAGGGAAAACGAAAAAAATAGGGCGAATTTACCTAAAAAAACGCCCATAAAATAAACATATACACCATAAATTTAAATTTTTATTTTTAAGCGTGGGTAAAAAACAAATGTGCTTGTTCAGAGATTCCTTAGGTTGCCTTTTCTTGGTTTGCGCTTGTCATTGACCTTCCAGTGTAATCCTAAGTATCGAGCGCCTCGCTTATATGTGTCGCTGGTGTAGCCTGATTACGTCGTCTTCCTCTCTCAACAAAGCAGGCCGTTCGCCAATATCCGCTTTATTGGTAGAGGTAACCGTTACTGTATGAGCCGTACCACTATTAACATCCGCACCGACATGAATCTTCATGCCAAAGTACCACTGATGTCCTTTACGTGTCTGGTGCATTTCCGGGTCATGTTTGCCTTCGGCATTTTTGGTCGAGGACGAAGAGCTTATTAATGCGGCATCTACCATGGTGCCTTTTGAAAGTGAAAGACGTGTCGTTGCAAGTGTTCACTTACCGCAGCAAATAACTTATCCGTTAATTGATTACGCTCCAACAGGTGACGAAATTTCAGGATAGTTGTTTCATCAGGTAACCGATCTTCGCACAGCTCCAATTTGGCAAATTTTCTCATTGATTCAATTTCATACAGCGCATCTTCATCATTGGATCGGATAGTTGAAACCATTGCTGCATGAGACAGGTACGCAGCATAATGGTCAAGCCGCTCGGTTGCCCTCAGCGACGTCCACTTTTCGGGTAATGTGGTTCAATGATTGCTCAAAAGGCTGCCCAAGGAACACAAGATTCAATTTTCTCAATAAATAACTCTTTTCGAATTTCGAGTTTCGAGTTTTGCGTTTTTTGGCTGCGTAACTGAGTATTACAAAACTTTGTTGTTTTATCTTGGATAACAGTCTTGCCCATAGCGATGCTATTCTACCAGGTTTTGACGATTCAATCAGATATTTCCTAACTATATTGTTAGAGTAGATCAGTTAATTAATGCACAGGGTTAATCCGCTCATTATGAACAAAATTTGCTAAATTCTTCTGTATTATCGGAAATTAAATGATGTTTTCAGGTTAGTTTATCAAATTGTGTTCTTTTTAGATAGATAACATCTGAGATGATGAATCTTGAGGTTATTCACTGGTTCCATAACTCCTATATTTCATGCTGGCTTTACGTTTATACAAATATTGCAAAGGAGGCCACGCCTCCTTTTTTATAGAATGTTTACACTAATCTTTAAGAAGCAGCAAACTCCTTTAACTTTTTAAGCGGCCTTACTTTTACTTGGATAGTGGCTGGCTTGGCAGGGACATTCATAACTTCACCAGGTTTGAATGGGTTAGGAACTCCTTTCTTAGCTTTCTGTGCTGCTTTTTTCTTGGTGACTATTTTTAATAGTCCAGGTAATACAAATTCGCCACAGCCTTTTTTCTTAATATGTCTTTCAACTATGTCAGTTAGCTCATCCATAACTAAAACAACCTGCTTACGACTAAGACCTGTATTTTCAGCTATTTCAGCTTGCATTTGTAACTTGTTATATCTTTCCTTGATCAGTTTTTTTTTCTTAGCGGCCATGCTAATCTCCAAATAAAAATCCATTTTTTATAATACGCACACCGGCAATAAATCCGGATCGCGGTCTGCCACAACATCAGGCAGATTTGGTACTTCTTTGCGCCTCCTGCAAAATACAGTGTGCCAAATATGTCAAAAAAATACATCTTTCCTGTATCTAACACAGGTAATATGTGCTCTTACATCAACACTCGGACTACACAGTTACGAAGTACTTACCACCACTATAATACTAGTGTTTTCCTACGTCGAGTATTTTTTTCATTGATATTTGCATGCAGACAGGGCATCTGCCATCAGGAAAGCCGGTTACATAGGACTAATTAGACAGAAAACTAAGCTTATCTCTTTTATATCAAAGAGTTACATTGCCAGAAAATAAGCGACACGGACATTTCCTTTATTGAAACTCAGAAAAATATTTCCATAAAAAATATTTTATAGCTCTTTTTATACGTAAAAAGTCCTTTCTACGAACCACAATTTAACTCTA